>CAVZGP010000031.1:0-436152 GCA_963774765.1 Ilumatobacteraceae bacterium | reverse complement strand
GCCGGGCGGGCGTTCCCTACCGACCGCGACGGCGGATAGACGGTCAATGCCACGGTCGCCAACCCGACAGCGGCAGGTTTCGTCACGGTGTACCCATGCGGTGGCCCCCGGCCAAACGCCTCGGTCCTCAATCACGATCGAGGTGAGCTCGCATCGGCGTTCGCCCCGTCGTCACCGTCGGCGTGGGCGGCTCGATCTGCATCTTCAACCAGACGACGACCGACGTCGTCGTCGACGTGATCGGCTATCACCCTCCGCTGTCCAGATACCAACCGATTGCACCCGGGCGTCTGCTCGAAACCCGTCCGCGGCTGGCGACGGTCGACGGTCGGCAACAGTCGATCGGGCGACGGCCCGCTGGGACCATCACCCCGGTGACCGTCGCCGGACGCCACGGAATACCGGTCGGTGCAACGGGAGCGATGCTGACCGTCACCGCCACCGAGGCCGGTGGTCCGGGATTCGTCACCGTGTTCCCGTGCGATCGCCAGCGCCCGACCGCATCAACGCTGAACGTCGGCCGCGGTGGAACCCAGGCGAACTCTTCATGGGTGGAGCTCGATGCCCAGGACGCGCATCGTACCTCTCAATCTCAGCGACACCGAGTTGATCGTCGACGTGGCCGGATGGGCCGGCCCGGGACACCGGCTTGCAGCACTCACGCCACGCGCCTGATGGAGACACGACTCGAAGGCGGCTCGGGCACGATCGACGGAGTTGCGGATCGGATCGGGCGTCGAGCGCCGTTCACCGAGACACGACTACAGGTTGCCGACCGCGGCGGCGTGGGTTCGCCCGCGGGCATTGTCGCGCTCAACGTCACGGTCACGTCGCCCGCGGGCGCAGGATTCGTCACCGTGTATCCGTGTGATGCTCCGAGGCCACCAACGTCGAACCTCAACTTCGTTGCCGGCGACACGGTGGCCAACGCAGCGATGGTGCGCCCGGGCGCCGACGGCACGGTCTGCGTCTACACCATGTCCGACACCGAAGTCATCGTCGACGTCGTCGGAGCGCAATCGGCTGGTTGGCCCCGAACCTGACCGGGATCGACGGTCAGTCGCCGAGCCTGCACGCCGCCCCTCGTTCGCCGCAGACCGTTCCACCGGAGTACAACGTGAGCATGACCCCGCTCGAGATCGTCCGACAGACCTCCCCGATCATCAACCAGGCCGGCAACCGGTTCTACTTCGACGCCGACACGATGGCTCGCGGCAAGGAACTCGGCCTCGACGGCTTCCGCTTCTACTTCCTGGGGCGCGGCGGGGTGCTCGGTGACGTCGATCCATCCGTGATCGGCGCCGCCTTCGGCTACTTCAGCCCCGGCGTCGTGGAACTGATGTGGGACTCGGCCAAGCAGGTCATGGGCCCGCGGGATGCGGCTCGCGAATACCTCGCGTGCGCCGATCGGTTCGGGATCGCCAAGCTCGACGGCATCGATGCCCTCGATGGGTTCAACGAGGCCGCCGAGGCACTCGTCGCCTCGGTCGACCGCTCCGCGCTCGCGCTCTTCGCGGGTATCGCCGCCGAACCGCTCCCCGATCACCCCGCTGCTCGCGCCTACCGCAACGTGTGCGTCTTGCGCGAACTCCGCGGCAGCATGCACCTGCTCGCCATCGTCGCCACCGGGGTCTCCCCGTTGGTCGCCCACACGATCAGGCGGCCCGACGACGTCACGTCGTTCGGCTGGGAGTCTGCGCCCGACATCTCCGACGACGATCGGGCCCGCCTCGGCATGGCCGACGACCTGACCGACCAGCTCCTCGTTCCATCGATCGCATCGCTCACCGATGACCAACGCGACGCGTTCATCACCGGCGTCGAGGTCATCGGCGCCCACCTCGACTGCTGACAGCCATCTCCGCCTCGGCCATTGCGATGAGCCAAACCGCCGTATCCGGTCGGTTCGCTCATCACATCCCGGGCTGACGGTCGCCGACTACCGTTCGGGGTTTGGCAGAGAATCGAAACGATGGGTGTCCATGAACGCGATGAAGCTCTACGTCCTGATCTGGTTGTCCGGTCTGATCACCGGGATCGTGTTGATGGAGCGGTGGCGCCGTCGCGGCGGACGCACTCTGCGGGTCGAGTTGGACGGCCCCGAGTGGAACACACCGACAACCGGAACTGGTGCGGACGCACCGACTCGAGGGCCGAATCTCGCGCGTGTCGTGGTGTCGGGAGCGAAGCTCGACGCCGCGAGCGCCCGACGATGGATCACCCGGACGACGCTGACGCGTTCCTCTCCGATCGGAAGCGCCCCCACCTCTGCGTGAACAACCGGTCGTACCGAGTGCTGGGAATGCGACGATGATCGATGATCGATGATCGCGTGGCCGAGCGGGTTCGAGCGGCGTCATACGGCTCGGTGCTGGTCATCGCCGCGCTGGGCGTGACCAGCTTTTTCGATGTCGGGCTCGGATACGCGGCCGAGCTCCTGCTCGGCGTGGGCGCGGCGACGTGGATCGCTCACCTGTATGCCGAGCTCGTGGGACGTCACGTTGTCGAACGCGATCCGTTGCACCGCTCCGAGGTCCGCGAGGCGATGGTCGATGGCCTCCCGACCCTGCTCGTGACGGTGGTGCCGGGCCTGGTGTTCGTGTTCGGTCAGACCGATCCTTCACTCGCAGATGGCGCCCGCTCCGACCCCACGCCGCTTGGATCTTCGCCGCCGTCACGGCTGCGATCGGCCTCGTCGTCGGGCTCCTCGCGGTGATCCTCGGTGACTGACCCGGCGCGACCCGCTGGGCGTCGACGTCCATTGCCGCATCCGGTGGGATCCAACACTCGACTCTGTGGGACCACCGATGACAGGCCCGTTCGAAACCACCGAACCCTGCTCTCGGCGACCAACACTGACGGTCGACCGTCGCACTCGTCGAATACGATCGCCCGGGCCGTCAGGCTCGTTCACCCACCCCCCAACGAATTCCGGAAGAGGAAATCATGAAGCGAATACTCAGCATCAGCGCCGCCGCACTCGTCAGCGTGAGCATGTTGGCCGCCTGCGGCTCCGACGACGACAACAACACGGTCGCGGACGTCGTGGACGCCAACGCCGGTTTCTGCCAGGACCTCAGGACCTACGTCGACTCGTTGACCGCCTTCACGGCACTCGACCCGGCAACGGCCACCAAGGAGGAGTACGAGTCCGCCGCGGGTGACATCAAGTCGGCGCGCTCCGATCTTGCCGGGAGCCGAGCCGACCTCGTCGAGGCCGAGATCGACAATCTCGAAGCACAGGCCGATGACCTCGAGGGTGCCCTCGCCGACGCCTCCGACGACGCCGTCGTCGCCGACATCGTGACCGCCGCCCAGAAGGCCGTCGCAGAGGTCCAGGTCAGCGCCGCAGCTGTCGACACCGCGATCTGCACCGCCGACAACAGCACCACCAGCGAGGGCTGATTCGCCATCACGTCGTGCGACGCTTGCGATGAGCGAACCGACCGAATACAGCGGTTTCGCTCATCGCAGGCACCGACACAACGCTTGCGATGAGCGAACCGACCGAATACAGCGGTTTCGCTCATCGCAGGGCTGCCGGCCGGGTGTGAGAGTGTTCAACGGGTCGGGATCCCACCGAGTTGACGATCCCGGCAACTTCGTGACGTAGCGAGCCCGGACTGCCGCTGGCGCCGATGAGTTCGACCTGCTCCGCAGCGCTCGCGAGGCGCTGTCACGGCTGACTATTTCGGCGGGGGGTCGTTCGTGACCCGTGGCCGTCGTCGAACCTTGAACACCGCCGTGACGAGGCGGGTCCAGATGCGGTCGCAGTCGAGAATCATCAGTGAACCACCCGCAGGCGGAGTGCTCCGTCGAGGTCGACGCTCATCGTGGCGCGCCCGTCGTCGTCGGCGACGCACGTGCCGCGTTCCGCACCGTCGCTGTCGACGGCGCGGTAGACCGCAGCTGGCACGAGCTGGGTGAACGCCAACTCCACCACCCCGGTGTCGCCGGCATCATTGCGCGGGTGCAGGCCGAGCTCCAGCGTCTCACCGTCATCGCACCGAGCGAGGGTGACCATCACCCGACCCCAGTCGGTGGCATCGAGCACCGGGCCGCACGGGGCGACGTAGCCCCGCATGTTGAGGTCGGCGAGCGAGAGCGGCATCGCCCACCGCACGATCATGTGACCACCGAACGCCGATGACCCGGCATCGAGGGGCCGCTCCGGCCAGCGTCGGCCCGTACCGCACTGCCTCGCAGCCGCGTCCATCGCCGCCTCGGCGAGGGCCTCGTCACCGACCAGTCGGGCACCGCCGATCACCATGTTCCACCCGGGCAGCGACGTCGAGCTGGTGCGATGGCGTTCCAGCTCGGCCGGCATCTCAAACGGCAACGTACCGTCGGTGACCATCATCGACAGCCCGGCCATCGCTGGGGCCGCCTTGTGCAGATCGAGAGCTCGGGCCCGATCGCCGTGCGCTGGAAGGATGTCGGCGAAGCGGCCGGTTCCGTTCGCCGTGTAGTGCCCGCCGGGCACCTCACCGGTGTCCCACGACAGGCCGACGTGGTTCGAGCGGATGTGAGCGTAGGTGCCGTCGGGCGTCAGATACTCCTGCTCGAGCGTGGTCTGCCAGCGGTCACGGTTGCGTTCCCACAGGTCGGTGCCGTGGAGACGATCGTGGCCGTACATCGACTGGGCGCCCATCACGTTGCAGACCGTGAATGACCACCCCGGTTCGCACGGGTAGAAGCCGAGTGTGCTGCGCGCGTAGTTGTCGTGGACCGCGTCGATGATCGAGTGATGGTCGTAGGAGAACGTCGCGCCCATCCTTCCAGACGAAGGTGAGAGACCCCTCCTCGTCGAATCTCGTCGAGCCCGTCGCTGCTTCGAAGATGTTCAGCACGTCGCCGAGAAACGCCGAGAACATGATGTTGTCACGGACGATCGGATCGGGGTTCCTGTCGAAGTTGCCGAGCAGGTTGAGCGTGCGCCAGTACTTCCAGACCCGCAGGTCGGTGTGGCGAACGACGAGGCGCCCCAGGGCATCGGTGATCTGGGCCGGAGCATTGGGGACGTAGTTCGCGGCGTACAGGCTGAGTGCCCAGCAGTGGGCGTTGAGCTGGTAGCGCAGCTGCGTGCCGCCATGGAACTGTTCGCCCCAGTCGAACCCCGTGAGGCTGTCGTCGGGTTGCTGGGCGAGGTCGTAGCAGAAGCGAAGCAGCTCGGCATCCATGTCGTTGGGCTCGCGTGGCAGCCGCTGCGGTTCGGGCAACTCCACCGTGGAGAGGTACGCGTTGAGATCGCCGACCTGGGCTCGTTTGGCACGGAATCTTCGTTCGAACTTCCACACCATGGTCGCAATGACGGCGATGGTGAGGGCATACACCACCGGTATCGCCCACGCCCACGTGGTGCCGCGATCGCCAAGGAGGCGCGGCGCGTCGACGAACGCCCACGCGGCCAGTGCGCTTCCGAGCCAGACGACGGGGATCGCCGCGTGGGCGCTCAGCCCCCACCACAACACGAGCGCGACGATGGCAAGCATCGCCGTGACCACGAACAGCACCGGACGCGCGAGGTAGAGGAAGCCGCCGCCGGGCAACGTGAGCGAGAGCCCGACGGCGCGGGCCGTGTCGGTGGCGACTCCGAAGGTGAGCAGCGCGCCGACGATCTGCACCACTGCGATGGCGCCGGCGAAACGAGCGAGAAGGCGGCGGCTCACCGGGCCGACTCGTCGCGGATCGGGATCCAGGAGAGGGATGCCGTTGTCGGCGCTCACGGCCGGACGGCTCCGGTCGGCGGCGCGGGCCGGTCGAGGGTGACCTGGGGTCGACCCGTCACCCGGTGGAAGCTCTGGACGAGACGGGTCCAGACCTTGGCGCAGTTGAGGAACATCGAGATCATGCGGTGTCCTCCGGGGCGAGTGAGAATCGGCTGGCGTCGGCGCCGAGTGACACTTCGACCGTCGTCCGTCCCGACGTGTCGGCGACGACGACCTGGTCGCCCAATCGATACCGGGTGTTGGGGATGAGTTGGGCAAATCCGAGGCGGACGACGTCGCCGACAGCGAGTGCATGGCGGTGCACCGTGAGGTCGAGTGAGCGTCCGTCGAGCGAACGCGCCTTGGTGATGAGCACCTGGGGCCAGGGCGCGTCGTCGAGCAGCGGGCCGGTGGGGGCGACGTAGCCGCGCAGGTTGAGGTCGCCGGTGTCGAGGGGCGTCGACCAGCGCACGATCAGGTGGGTCGCAAGCGTCTGCACGCCGGCAACCACCGGTCGCTCCGGCCACCGATCGTCGGTGTGGCATTGGCGGTCGGCGGCGCGTTGGGCGGCGCCCGCCAGACGCTCATCGCCGATCATGCGGGCGCCGGCGATCAGCATCGTCCAGCCACCGAGTGCCGTCTTGCGGGCACGGTTGCGCTCCCACTCGAGTGGGAGTTCGAGATGCAGCTCGTCATCGGCATCGACCAGTGCCGACAGCCCGGCGAGCTTGTCCGGCAATCCGCGGGTCGCCAGTGCCAGGCCCCGCTCTGCGAGATCGGGGGCGACGTCGCGGAATCGGTTCGTCCCGGTCGTGAAGTACTCGCCGCCCGGGGTCTCGCCGGTGTCCCACGACAGTCCGGTGCGGGTGCAACGGATGTTGGCGTAGTTGCCGTCGGGCATCAGGTACTCCTGCAGCAGCGTCTCGCGCCAGCGCTGTTCGTAGTCGGACCACACCGGTCGGCCATGGAGCACCTCGTAGCCGAGCAGCGCCTGGGCACCGATCGTATTGCACGCAGCGAACGCCCATCCGGGTTCGCACGGGAAGAACCCCATCCGGCTCTCCTCGAAGTTGCGCCGTATCGCCTCGGTCCACGAGTGGTGGTCATAGGCGTATTCGGTGCCGTCCTTCCAGACGAAGGTCAGAGACCCGGGTTCGTCGAAGCGCGTCGAGCCGGTCGCCGCCTCGTACATGTTGATCTGATCGCCGGTGAACCCAGAGAACATGATGTTGTCGTGTACCAACGGATCCGGGTCGCGGTTCCAGTTGCCGATCGTGTTGAGCGTGCGCCAATAACCCCAGACCCGCAGGTCGGTCTGCTTCAGCACGAGGTTGCGCAGTACCCGTTCGATGGTATTGGGGGCATTGGGGACGTAGTTGACGGCGAACTGGCTGAGCGCCCATCCGAGGTAGTTCAGCTGGTACCGAACGCATGTCCCGCCGTGAAGCTGTTCGCCCCACTCGAATCCCTCGAAGCCGTCCAAGGGTTGGAGTGCGAGTTCGTGGCACCACCGCAGCAACTCGGCGTCGGTGTCGTCGGGTTCGCGCAGCGGAGCCGACCGTTCGGGCACCTCGGCCGCCGCCAGGTACGCGTTCAACTCGGGGACCATGCTCCGCTTGCGCCGGTAGCGCCGCTCGAACGATCCGGCGATCGCCAGCACGCAGGCCGCGGCGATCACCGCATCGACGGCGATCGCCACCGTCCACGTCGTGCCGGGATCAGCGAAGGGGTTCGGCGCGTCGGACAGCACGAGCGCGGCGATCGCGCCGGCGATCCACACGGCGGGGATCCCCCAGCTCGCGCTGATCGCCCACCACAGCACGATCGCCAGCACGATCGCCGCCGCGGTCAGTGCAAACAGCACGGGTCGGGCTGTGTAGAGCAGGCCGCCGCCAGGTACCAGTGCGCTGGCGCCCAGGATCGACGCGGTTCGCCCGCCCACGAGCAGCAGGGCGATGCCGGTCACCTCGACGAGCGCGACGACGAGTGCCGTGCGTCGCAGGAGTCGTCGGGTCACCGGACCTGCACGACGTGGTCGCTTGTCGAGCAGCGGCAACGAGCCGGCGGTGGCGGGTGGGCTGAATGTGGTGGTCATGCTGCTCCCCGGAGGAGTCGTTCGTGGTGGAGGTGCTGGGCGAGTGCGTCGAGCGCTCCGGCGAGCGGGTCGTGACGGACGGTGGGACGGGCGACGATCCTGGCTGCCGCGGGATCGTCGACGAGCACCAGCCAGAGTCGACCAGCGGCGATGAGACGCTCGTCGTCGCGACGCTCGACACCCCGCGCCGCGGCGCCGAGCACGCGGCGGCGCAGCACCGCCCAGTCCGCGTCATCGATCCAACCCCGCTCGTGGGCGATGGCGGTGGCGGCGGCGTGTTCCCAGTCGAGCGCGCGCCCGCCGGGCACCCCGAGCGGAGTCCACCACCAGGCGTTGCGATGGCCGCGCCGTACAGCGAACGGTCCGCGCAACATCGCAGACCAACTGCGGTCGTCGAGCGCGGCCGCCGCCAGGGTCCCGTCGAGAAGTCGGACGAAGCCGGGCTCGCTCGCCGGGACCATGTCCATCAGCGGACGTTCGCCGACCAGGGCCAGGGCCGTGCGCGCCGCGGCATGATCGCGATCGAACGGATCGCCGGTGCGGAACCGCGCGACCAGCGATATCCAGTGCGCCCGTCGCCCCACATCGGGAGCGACGACGGCGTCGCGCAGGACGGCGTCGTCGCGGCCGGCGAGTGCGAGCAGCGTCACGGCCCGACAACGATCGACCGGGCTCAGATCGGACAGGGTCAGCGCTGTCTCGTCACGCCCACGCCGACCGCGTGCCCACCCGAAGCCCGGTAGGCCGCCGATCGCCGACCGGATCCAGGCGAGGAACCCGATGATCAACACCACGATCGGGAACTCGTGGGCGGCCGCCATGGCGACCGGTGCCCCTGCCGCTGTGGATTCGTGTCCGCCCGTACCCCAGATCGCCGACGCGACCATGGTGGCGACCATGACCGCCACGACGACCCAGTCGGTCCCCCAGCGCAACCAGGCGAGGACAGCGGCGACGACGGCGACGAAGCAGACAACCGCCACGACAGGCAACGTTTCGAACAGCCCGGCACCGGGGACGAGAAGGTTGCGCGCCGCGTGGGCCCCGCGATGTCCACCCGCGAGAACGAGCACGATCGGCACGAGGCCCAACGCGATGACCAATGGCCAGTGCAGTCGGGCGTCGCGGTGCATCGGGATCAGCCGATGAGATCGAGGGCGTTCAGGTCGAGTGCTTGGCGGCCGTGGCGCTGGGCCATCGCCGTCAACATGTCGTCGCCTCGGTCGGTCTGGGCAGCCGCGACGGTGGCGATGACGGTGATGACCATTCCCCACAGGCTGCCCACCCGGTAGTCGCGCCACATGGTGTCGGCGCTCAACTCGATGCCAGCGGTCGCCATCCGGCTGCGGTACTCCTCGACGAGCGCCCGTTCATCCGCGGCGCGCTGCGCGGCGTCGGGATAACTGCCGCTGATCAGGTAGGCGAGGTCGCTCGCACCGAGCCCGGCGCTGAGCGTCTGCCAATCGACGACGACGAGCGGCGGGGCGCCCTCCGCGACTCCGAACAGGAGGTTGTCGGCGCGATAGTCGAGATGAACCAGCGTCGGTGGAGTGTCGGTGCCCTGGACCCAGGCGGCGGCGCGCGAGGCAAAGTCACGGGTGAGCTGGACGATGTCCTCGTCGAGACGATCGCCGAGGCGGTCGAGGAAGCCAGGCAGCGTCGCCTGGTACATCATCTGCAGCAGGAAGCCGACCTCCTCGGGTGTCGACGGCGTCGGCTGGCCGGTGTCGAGGAGCTGTGGGAGCTGCGGCGAGCCGAAGTGTGGGGCGTGGAGACCGACGAGTTCGCCGATCGCCGTTGCGATCCGATCGGGGGAGATGCCCTCGAGCTGGTCTCCCTGCTCTGAGCCGGCAATGTCCTCCATGATGAGCACGAAGTCGGGTGTGGTCCCGTCGTAACGGGCGACGAAGCACCTGGGAATGGTGATGTCGAGCGTCGGAGCGATCCGGTCGTAGAACAACCATTCCTTGACGTAGTTGCCCGTCGCGAACGCCGTTGCACGCGCATTCGGGTCCGCCGAGGGGATCTTGGCGACCACCGACGCGGGGCGACCGGTGGGGTCACTCCAGGTGAGTCCGAAGCGCGCATTCCGACCGGTCTGCCCGGTGCCGATGAAACCGGCGAAGTCGACCTCGGTCACCGTCGCCCCGTTCGCGACGCCCGCCGCGGCGAGCCCCGCAGTCAGCCACTCGGCCGAGATCAGCTCCGGCTCGCTGCGCACGTCGGTCATCGTCATCGTTCCCCCAGTTCGCCCGGCATCGCCGGCGATCGCGCTCGTCCAGTGCCTTGTCAACCCAGCGTAACGATGGTCGTTCACGCCAACCCACCTGGAGCTCCGTCACGTCATCTCGTTCGGGAACCACTGTGCCTCGCGCTTGCTGTGCGGTGACGTGTGCGGTCGATCTGCCCGAACTGAGGTCTGCCTGAAAGCGTGCATGTGATTCGATGTCCGGATGGGTCGGCAAGGAGTTCGCTCGGCGTGGAGCGACATGCCGGGCGCTGTTCGAGTGGCCATCGACAGGATCGCCGGATCGCCGGTTGCCGACGCCATCAACCTCGACGGCGGGTTCTCGCCTGGCCCGGCTGCCCGATGCACGTTGTCGGATGGTCGGGTGGTCTTCGTCAAGGCGGCCGGCACGGAACTGAACCCTGTGTCGCCCGAGATGCATCGAAGAGAGGGGCAGGTCCTTGCCGGGCTCCACGAGGATGTCCCTGCCCCGCAGCTCATCGGTGTGTTCGACGACGGTGATTGGGTCGCGCTCGTCATCGAGTGGATCGACGGAGCAATGCCGGTTGCTCCGCTCGATCAGGACGACGTCGACCGACTCCTCGGTCTGGTGGAGCGGCTCTCGCTCGTCGCCGGGCAACCAGCTCTGCAGTCGTGCATGGAGGCGCATCCCGGGCTGTTCGGGCATTGGCAACAGCTCATCGATCGCCCGATCGGCAACCTCGATGCCTGGTCCGCTCGCCATCTCGAACGGCTTGCCGACCTCGAAGCCGGCGTCGCCGATGCCACCGACGGTGATCGCCTCGTTCACCTCGACTTCCGCAGCGACAACGTCATCTTCGCGACCGCCGGGCCGGAGCACGATGTGGTCGTCGATTGGCCTGGGGCATCTGTCGGCGCGGCGTGGGTCGACTTGGCCGGCCTGCTGCCGGCACTCGAACTCGACGGCGGCCCGACACCAGAGGAGGTGTTCGAGCACCACCCGGTTGGCAGATCTGCCCATCCAGGCTCGGTCTCCGCCTTTGTTGCCTCGATCGCTGGCTACTTCACGCGGATGTCGCTGATGCCCCCACCGCCCGGCCTGCCGACGGTCCGACTGTTCCAGGCGGCCCAGGGTCGCGTTGCCCGCCGCTGGATCGCTCATCGCCAGGGCTGGAACACCGACGACATGAACTCGTGATCCCGAGATCGATGGTCCGTCAGCGGTTGGTCGGCTGTTCGACGATGCTGCCTCCCGAGCTCGGTCTCATTCGCCGTGAAGTCACGCTCGTCGGCACAGCAGATGCCATGACGGAGGACACATTGAAGGAGTCGCCCTCGGTTCGCTCCAGCCCTTCGTGCCGTTCCTGCAGGGTGGATTGAGGTGGGAGTGCGTGTCGATTTCGGGCACCCAGGACGGTTCGCGCAGAGCCCGAGCCGGCCACCATCAGGCGGGGCCGTCGCCTTGGTTCCTCCCGTAGTCGCCGTGCAACCAATGCCATGCCGACTGCGCAGCGACGAAACGCTTCAAACGCAGTGGGGGTCGGCGCGGGTCATCGTCCGGAAGGCGGCTCAGTACGCGGTCGTACCACTTCACCGCTTCCACCTTGGCACCTGTTCGGTCACTCTCGGCGCCGGCGGCAGTGAACGCTTCGACAGCTTCGTCGAGCCCTGCCGCGTCAGCTGCCGCAAGGTAGTGCGATGCCACGACTTCCGTCACTCCCTCCGACCGCGGTTGCGACGCCCACGCTCGCGCCGCGGCCACGTGCAGGTCTTCGAGATGGAGCACCGACATCGAGGCCGTGGCGGCCTTGCGAAGGATGGCATGGGTGAACCGATACTGCCGCTCGCCGTGGTCAACCTCGTCGAGAATGCCGGCTTGTGTTGCCTCGGCCAGCGCCGTCGGCACATCGGGCACGACTCCCGCAAACTGACGCAGCAATCCGACCGGCGCCGCTTCGCCGAGGACGGCTGCGTACTCGAGCAACCGTTGTGTTTCCAGTGACAGCCGACGGAGGCGACGCTCGACCACCTCGGTCACCCCGACCGGGACGCCATCACGCGACCCCGTCTCGACGATGTGGCCGATGACCTCGACCGCGAGGAACGGATTTCCATCTGTCTCCCGATACACCCAACTCGCTGTCTCGTCGTCGCTGCTCAACGGGCCTGACGGCATCAGCAGCATCAGGTCGGTCGGGCGAAGCCCGGCGAGCAGCATGCGTTCCACCTGGGGCTCGGTCCGCAGGTCGGCGAGGATGTCGTCGAACAGTTCGGCCGTCTCCGTCGTGCGATGGGTGCCGATGATCATCGAGCCTGGCAACCTCTGCCCGGCTGCGAGATAGTGCAGCAGTCGCAGCGTCGCCGAGTCGGCCCAGTGCAAGTCTTCGAGAATCAGGATCAGACGTCGGCCGTCCTGGACCTGCTGCAACATCCAGCAGAACGTGTCGAATCGTTCGAGCAACGTGATGTCTGCAGCGGGTGACGTGTGCGATTCCAACCCGTCGACAGCACCGAAGTTCCTCAGTGACGGAACGACCTCGGCGACCAGGTCCCAGCGCCGCCCGAGAAGTGCTCCCGCGGCGTCGTCGCCGATCGACCGGACATGATCTGTCAGTGCCTCCATGAACGGTCGGTAGGGCGCCAAGACGTGCTCGTCGCAACGACCGACGAGCACCACCGTGTCGTCGTCGGTTGCAATCCGGGCCACCTCTCTGGCCAACGTCGTCTTGCCGATGCCTGGCTCTCCCCCAACGAAGATCATGTGTTGGGCGCCACGGGTCGTCTGGGTCAAGCGGTTCTGCATGCGTGCGAGTTCCGCCGTTCGCCCGACCATCGCCCTTAACGGCGGCGACATGTCCTGAGCGACTGGAGGAACCGCGAGTGCAGGATCGTGGTTGAGGATCTGCTGCTCGACCTCGACCAGACGCCGGCCAGGCGACACGCCCAGGTCGTCGGCCAATACTCGGCGCGTTCGAGCCAGGCAGCGAAGTGCGTCAACCTGCCGGTCGCTTCGATACAGAGCGATCGCGAGCGTCGCCCGCAATCCCTCGCGATAGGGGTGCTGTTCGATCAGTTCGTTGAGTGCGACGATCGCTTCACGGTGAGCCCCGACGTCGACGAGCGTCTGGGCGTGCAGTTCGGCGGCGTCGACCCACAGCTCGGTCAACCGTTCCGACGCTGCAGCGAGCGGTCCGTCCGGTGCAGCCTCGCCGAACGGCCTGTCGGCGCCGGCTGCCAGTGCTTCGGTCAGCAGCGTCAGCGCAAGCTGCGGTTCAGCCGCTGCAACGGTGCGGGCGCGCCGAGCAAGTTCCTGGAATCGGGCGGTGTCCACGGCGCTGTCGTCGAGGGCGAGTGCGTACCCGTTCTCGGTGGTCTGGATGCGCGCGTGCCCGACGACTTTGCGCAGATCCGAGATGTAGCCCTGAACCAGGTTCGCCGCAGACGACGGTGGATGCTCGCCCCACAGCGCGTCGATGATCGACTCGACCGACCGACTGCTGCCGACATGCAACGCAAGAAATGCAAGCAGCCAACGCGCCTTGGCGGCACCGATGCGAATGCCGGCCTCATCGTCGAGGTCGACCTCGATACAGCCGAGCAGTCGAACCTCCATCGCTCCAGTCTGGCTCCAGCGGCACTCCAGGCTGTGCACGCATCGTGAACCTCCACCGGAACACCAACAAGAGAAGAGGAAATCTCATGCAGAGCTACTTGATCGAACGCCACTTCGGCCACATCACCCCGGAACAACTCGCCGCCGGCGGATCGAGATCCAAGAAGTGCGCCGCCGAGGACTTCACCGACACCATCGTCTGGAAGCAGACGCACGCCCTCGAGACCACCGAAGGTCTCGTCACGTACTGCCTGTACGAAGCAGCCAGCGAAGACACCATCCGGTCCCACGCGACGGCGGCTGGACTGCCATGTGACAGCATCAGCGCGGTCCAGGTCGTCGGACCTGACGACTTCGAGTGAGAGGAGGGTTCGAGATCATGGCGAAGTTCCTGGTCGAACGCGTGTGGGACCCGATGGACGAAGCCGAACTCACCAAGATGGCCGTGCTGTCACAACGCATCATCGACGAGAGCTTCTCCGACATCACGTGGGAACGCTCCCAGGTGGCGGTCGACGACGACGGCGTGATCCGAACCTTCTGTGTCTACGGCGCTCCCGACAAGGATCGGGTGCGTGAGCACTCGGCCGTGCTCGGCTGCCACCGCATCGACAACATCTACGAAATCGCCGGCGACATCGACCCCGCCGATCTCCCGTCGTAACGGGCGATCCACGCATGGCCCTGTGGTTCGAACCGCTGGTTCGTTCAGCGACGTGTCCCGAATCCGGCACAGCGCGCGCACCGTTGACGGCACACACGTCCACCAGCCCAGCCTGACCGACTGCGCCGGTGGTGCGGCGCGGACCCGAGCGATCTGGTCCGGGACCACCGCTCGGATGTGACAGCGGTTTCATCCTCTCAGCGACGGTGCTCGTTCAGGACGATCGCCGCGAGCTGGGTGCGTGATTTCACGTCGAGCTTCTGGAAGGCGTGGGCGATGTGGGTCTCGACGGTGCGGCGCGACACATAGAGCGATTCGCCGATCTCCCGGTTCGTCTTCCCCTCGGCCACGAGTTCGGCGACCACCCGCTCGGCCGGTGAGAGCAGCGCGAGCCGGCTCGTCGGATGTGCTGCTGTCGATCGGGTCCCGATCGGAGGTGCCAACAGGGCCTGCAGTGCCGTGTTGGTGAGATCGCTGTCCTCGACCCAATCCGCGGGCGGACGGTCTGCGGGGATCGTCTGGGTCGGCCGCCAGGGCCTCGGTCGGGCGACGGCGCCGAGGTGGGAACGGATCGCAGCGGCTGTCCCGCGGACAGCATCGGGGTCAAGATCCACCTGCCCCGCCAAGACGATCGTGTCAGCGAGGCCATCGAGTGCGTCGGGCACACGCAGCCGGTAGCCCAGTGTGGTGGCGTCGACCAGCGCTTGCCGGTACGCACGCGTTGCTTCCGCAATCGAGTCGAGCTCGACGGCGGCGGCGCCGACCAGGAGTTGAGCGTCGATTGCGAGCGACCGCATCGGCAGGGCGTTGGCGCGGAGTTCGCAGTCAGCCGCGAGCGTGATCGCCGAGTCGGGAGCACCTGCCGCGAGTTGGCGAAGCGCGGTCGCGATGTCGGCCTGGATGTGGATGACCGAGTTGCCGACTCGGTCGCCGGCGAGATGGATGAGATGGGCAGGCGGCCGTCGTGGATCGGCCATCGCGGCCAACCAGTCGGCTTCGACGAGCAGGTCTCGATCGCCCCGCTCGAGTGC
This sequence comes from Ilumatobacteraceae bacterium, assembly GCA_963774765.1. GTDB lineage: Bacteria > Actinomycetota > Acidimicrobiia > Acidimicrobiales > Ilumatobacteraceae > Sva-07. The sequence continues at coordinate 420,832 of CAVZGP010000031.1, read as the reverse complement.
GGCGATCGCGACCTGGTGTGCCGCGGATGCGGCAATCGTGCGGGCTCCTCGTTCGAGCTCACATGCGCCGACCGCTGCGATGGCGTAGCCGCGAAGCCAGGTCAGCGATGGCGACACGTCGCGAACAATGCTCTTCACCATGACCAGGGCCGCGTCGAGTTCGCCGGTTTCGAGCGCGACGTCGGACAGGACTCTCGTCGCCGTGTGACGGGCGATGGCCTCGCCGGACCGTGTGGCGCATTCGATCGCAGATGCTGCGTAGCTGCGTGCGGCGGCGAGATCACCGAACTCGAAGCACAGGCCGGCCCGAAGCGAGGCGATCCGAGCGAGATGAGTCTGGGGCTGTGAAGACCGGTCGACGAGGGCCGTCGCATCATCGAGCAGCCTGTTCGCCGCTGCCGACCTGCCTGCGTCGGACTGGGCCATCGCGGTGACTCTCAGCATCTCGATCACGTCGTCGCGCCGTTCACGACTGTCGGGCTCGCGTTCGGAAGCCTCTCTGCACGCACGAAGCACCGGTTCGAGCGTTTCGACGCGGCGTTGATGCCGCAAATCGGCGCGCAGTGCGTCATCGAGGAGTCTCGCGATCGAGATCGTCGTGCTCAGCTGATCCTCTCCGAACGAGAAAGCGATCGCCCTCATCAGGTCGTCTTCGACCGCGAGGACGTCGGAGGTGCTCGGTGGAGGGTTGGTTCGACTCATGTCGTCGGCCCAGTGCACCAGGCGTTGTTCGAGCAGTGCCCGTTCGCCACTCGCTGTCGCCAGACTGTGGGCGAGTTGTCGCACCGGTGGAAGCATCTGGACGCGACCATCGCTCACCTCGACGAGGGATCGGCGTGCCAGCCGCTCGACCGCCGTCTCGACCGTGCCAACGCCCAAGCCCGAGACGGCCGCAACTTGAGCGAGGAGCGGAGGGGAACGCATGGCACCGGCGGCTCGAAAGACCCGGTGAGCGTCTTCGTCGAGGTCGCAGAGCGATCGTTCCAGGACAGCACCGATGGCGTCGGTGCCGGTGGTCGAACCGAGGTCGAGGCCTGCAGCGTCGGCGCTCACGCCGGGATGTGCCAGACCGACCAACGCGGCACGAGAGGCGACAACGATGATTGCGAGGGGGAGCCCGCCGGTTGCCTCGAGAGCCTGTTGCATGACGTCCGGGTGCGCTTCGAGTTCGCTCGGATCCCCTCCGGCGAGAGCGAAGGTGTCGGAGAAGAGCGCTGCCGAAGCGGATTTCGTCGCCCCGTCGGTGCGCGCCAGCTCCAGCGGCCGCAATCGCACGACCTGACCGAACGGGCGGAGCGGATGGTTGCGCGTCGACACAAGCACCGCGACGCCTGCAAGGTGTTCGGTGAGCTGCGTCAGGGCCTCGATGACACCGTCGCTCGGCCCGTCGAAGTGATCGATGGCGAGCAGCTCGAGATCGGCTGCGCTCACCCGAGCGGCCAACCAGGCGCAGAGCTGTGAGCGGTCATCTCCATAGGTGCCGATGATGTGGTCGACGTCGAGCCGAACTGCGAGCTCGGTCAGAAGTTGGTCGGCCCGGCTGATGGAACGTGCATCGATGGCGATCGCCCGATCTCCGAGCGGGTCGACGAGGGCGGACACCAGCGTCGATTTGCCGATCCCGCCCGGACCGACCAGAGTGCATGCCCCGGTTCGGGCCAGTACGTGCCGCACCTGTCGCACATCGTCCTCGCGCCCGATCATGGTCGCCACGCTGCCGACGCTACGCCCACCCGATCGGTCCGTGTTCCCATCTGGCGCTTCACTCGGCGGCGGTCCCGCGTACTGCGGAGTTGGCGGCCCACTCGGCTCGCGTCACCGCGTACTCGACATCGCCGTATTCGTCACCAGGAATTCGGACCGGCCAGTCCGTCGTGAAGATCCGGACCATGGTCATTCCTGCCTTCTCCATGACGCGGCGGGAGGCCCGATGTATGGACATCGTGTGCGCATAGACACGTTCGATCGGTAGCCGCGCGAAACCACGATCGATGAGGGCTGTTGAAGCCTCCGCTGCGATTCCTCGACCCCAGAAGGGCCGATGAAGGCGAAAGCCAAGTTCGGGATCGAGCTCTCCGACGCCGTGTCCCGGTCGGAAGTGGATCCAACCGACGAACCGACCCGTTGCCGTCTCGTCCATTGCCCAGCATCCGAAGTCGTCCGATGAGCCGTATTCGGCGATCCATGCCGTCAGCTCCTCGAGCACGTCGGCCGCTGGAACGGGCTGTCCGTTGTTCAGGTACAACATCACCAGCGGGTCATTGTGGAGTTCCACGAGGTCGTCGAAGTCGCCCAGCGTGAACCGGCGCACCACGAGGCGTGCACTTCGGGTGACGATCGACGTGGTCGGATCCATCGCTGGACCGCTGTCAGAGGGAAGTCGGTGTTTCCGGTCGGTCAGCTCTCGGCACATACGTCGAGCCCGAGCTCGCCGGCCAGAGCGTTCGCCGCCGACCAGGGATCGCCTTCCGTCTCCCAGAAGCTCGGTCCCTGCGCCTCCGCCTCGCCGTTTGCGGAGCGGTACGCAGCGAGCATCGCGTCGACGTCGGCCTGCATCGACGCTGGGGCTGCGAGCTCGTCGAGGTCCACCACCGCCTGACGACTCAACGTGAGCAGCGTGTCGAGTGCCTCCTGGAGTTGTTCCGGCCTCGGATCCGGACCTCCCAGGACCGGACCGATGACCGCACCGATCTCCTGGGTCGTCCGCGCGCAGATTTCATTCGACTGGTCGCGAAACTCCTGTACACCGAGCGTGTCGTCGGCGTCGGAACCGCAGCCCGCCAACGTCACGAATACGAGCATCGACGCTGCTGCGGCGACAACTGCTGCGGGGGTGTTGTGCCTCTGTACTGAGCGGTACTTGACCATGTCATCCTGCCGTTCCGATTGGATCGTCCCGATGACGATCACCCCCTCACGATGACGATTCGACCAAGCGGATACATCGTGGAAAACACCGAGATCACGAACGTCGCCGAAAGTCGCGAGAGCCGCCGGCGGCCATCAATCCAGCGGACGTACCGCCGCCGATCGCGCGAAGTGAAGGTTCGTTGCGACACGCATGCAACGAGCGCTCCGCGATCCGGCTGTGGCTGGCGAGGGGCGGCTACGGCCCGACCACGACGCGAGACAACCCCGGTTCGCGGCGAGCGATCACCGCCGATACAGGTCACCGGACAAGTACTTGAGCCCGGTGTCGCAGGCGAGAGTGACGACGGTCTTGCCCTCACCGAGCTCTCCCGCGAGCTCGATCGCCCCGAGAACATTGAGTCCGGTTGATGCGCCGGCGAGCAGACCCTCCTCGGCGGCGAGGCGTCGGGCCATCGCGAACGCCCCGTCCTCGGAGATGGCACGAATCTCGTCGAACCGATCGAGGTCGAGCATCGCAGGCACCATCCCGATCCCGATGCCCTCGATCGAATTGACCCCCGGCTGTCCCGTTGAGATCACCGGACTCGAATCTGGTTCGAAGATCACCACCCGTGCCGAGCTGCCTGCCTCGTCGAGAGCGTTCCTCACACCCGTTGCCATGCCGCTCGTTCCGACAGCGCAACAGAACACGTCGATCGGCTGGTCCAGCTGCTCGAGCAACTCCACGCCAACGTGGTGGTAGCCGACGAGCGAATCGGTGTTGTTGAGCTGGTCCGTCCAGTACACGTCAGGGTCGGCGGCGAGCTCGCGGGCCGTCTCGATCATCCGAGGAGTGAGGTCCGGTGTGATCTTGCCGCCGACGCTCGGAACGATCGTCAACTCAGCGCCAAGCGCTGCCATCGTGGCGAGCTTCTCGGGAGCGAAGGCATCCGATGTCACGACCTTGAAGTGGTAGCCCTTGGCGGCGCACACATATGCCAGCGACGAACCCGTGCTTCCCGCCGTGTACTCGAGCACCGTCATCCCAGGACGAAGGTCGCCGCGACGCTCTGCCTCGGTGATCATGGCCAGCGCCATGCGGTCCTTGTACGACCCGGTCGGATTGAACCACTCGAGCTTGACGAACACGTCGGCGGCGTCGTCGGGTACGACCTTGCGCAACTGCACGACGGGGGTGTGCCCGACCACCTCGGTCATCGACTGGCCAACCTTCATGGTGATCCCCTGCGTCTTTCGAGCGATTGCGGCATCGAGCCGCAACGCGGCCTGAGGCCACGCAAACCGCCGTCCGACCATAGACCGGCCCCGGCGACTCGACGAACCGCTGCCGACACAGCAAACCGCTGCCCCTGTGCCGTGCTCGACAATCGCAGCGCCGCGACGACGTCCGACCCGGCCGGACTCCGCAAAGACAGTCGCGCCACGGGTGCGCAGAACGCACGAGCCGTGCTTCGGGGCAGTACGGCCCGTCGGGATCTCCGACCTCACGGTGACGATGCGTTGAGAAGCGACGACGGCCACCTTCCAACGCCGGCACCGATGCGCGTTCACATGGCTCCCTCACCGCCTCACGGCTGAGCATTTCGTGTGCTCACCGGGGAGCGTCTGCGTACCTGAGGTACGGCTTGAACTCCTCGACGTTGTCGAACTGCTTCTTCGCATCCTCGGTGGAGACGGCCATGCCGACGATGACGCGCTGGCCGGGCTGCCAGTCAGCCGGGGTGGCAATCGGGTGGGCGTCGGTTGCCTGCAGGGCGTCGATGACACGAACGATCTCGTCGAAATTGCGTCCCACCGACTTGGGATAGGTGAGCATGAGGCGCAGCTTGTTGGCCGGGTCGACGATGAAGACCGAACGCACCGTCGAGGTGTCGCCTTCGCCGGGGTGGATCATGTCGTAGAGCTCGGCGATGCGGTGGTCGGGGTCGGCCACGATCGGGAAGTTGAGCGCTGTTCCGGTGACCTCGCCGATGTCGGGTGCCCACTTGTGGTGGTCCTCGATCGGGTCGATCGACAGCGCCATGGCCTTTGTGTTGCGCTTGGCGAACTCGGCCTCGAGTGCGGCGGTGCGGCCCAGCTCGGTGGTGCACACCGGGGTGAAGTCGGCGGGATGGCTGAAGAACACCGCCCACGAGTCCTTCTTCCAGTCGTGGAAGGAGATCTCGCCGTCGGTGGTCATTGCGGTGAAGTCGGGGGCGGTGTCGCCCAGATGAAGTCCCATGATGTTTCCTCCGTTCAAGTGCTACCCCGTTGGGTATGTACTGGACAACCGTTGCGAAACCGCCCGTATTCCAGCGCTACGCCAGATACCGAGTGGACTCCCGCGCACTGGTCGGTTGTTCGAGAACACCAACGCTGGTTTGCTCGGCTGATCAGCGGGCCGTCACTCGCGACGACGGTGCCGGTTGGGACGTCGACGTGTGCCTTCAACGTGTCCGATTCCGTCGCTGTCGAACAGGCTGCTCCGACGATGCGACCTACATCGGCGCCGAGATCGGCTCCGAAGACGGTCGTATCCGGCGCGGTCCCGAGTGCGGCGCCAGCCCCGCCATGATGTGAACGTCAGGAGTTGATCCGAGTGACCGCGAGCAGGAGTCCGAGGCCGGCAACGAAGGCGAGCGTCGTTTCGAGTTTGTCTCGGGTTCGTGTTTCATGGGCGATCTCGGGAATCAGGTCTGCTGCCGCGATGTAGATGAAGTTTCCCGCTGCGAACGGGAGGAGATAGCCCACCTCGACGCGGTCCGAGACCGCATAGGCGAGCAGGGCGCCGACGAGAAACGTCAGGGCTGACGCAAAGTTCCACGCCAACGCGGACCGACGCGACCATCCGCTGTGGATGAGGATGCCGAAGTCGCCGAACTCCTGCGGGATCTCGTGCAACGCGGCAACGAGCCAGGTCACGATCCCGACGCGGATGTCGACCACGAAGGCTCCGCCGACAGCGAGGCCACCCATGAAGTTGTGGCCGCCGTCGGCGATCAGGATGAGGTGGCCGAGCGGACGATGTTCCGACGCCGGTGAACGGTGGCAGTGATGCCAGTGAAGAAACTGTTCCAGCGTGAAGAAGGCGAGAAAGCCTGCGACCAGCCACACGTAGACCACGAGGTTGTTGCCGAGCGCTTTGACCGCTTCGGGCAGCATGTGGAAGAACGCTCCGCCCAACAGCGAACCCGCGGCGAGTGCGACGGTCGGCATGACCACTCTCGCGAGGGTCGTCTCGGACAGTTTGGTGGTCACGGCCCCCACCAGGGCCAGCGAACTCATTGCGATGCCGGCGATCAGGATCCACGCGAGTGTCGTCATCACATGGCTGCGGGTCGTGCTCGGAATCCGATGAGGTCAACAGGTGGATTGTTCGCTCGGCCCCTTCTCCACGGGGATCAGCCGTCCGCCGGTGTCGGTCAACACTCCACGTACGACGTCAGGCTGATCGTGGCTGCAGACGACGAGGAGGACTTCGCCGGGCTCGAGAGCGAGGTAGCGGAAGTCCTCGTGCTCATCCCAGCTGACGGCACCAACTGTAGTGCCGATGTAACCGCCCAACATGGCGCCCCACATCGCCGATGCGCCGGCAAGTGCGAGCAGGCCGCCGACGCCGATGACTCCGATACCCGTCGCGGCGAGGGCGCCAATCGCAAGGCCTGCGAGCGCGCCGAGTGGGGCTCCCGCCTCAACTCCGACCTTGGCGTCGTGCAGCATTTCGGCGTCCGCGTCGTGTTCGAAGTCGACCGGGTTGTCGTCGTGAACGACCACACCGAGACGTTCGCTGCCGAGACCCACGGCACGCAGACCCGCGACAGCGTGCTCTGCGGCAATCCGGTCGGCGAAGACCGCGGCGATGTGATCGTGGCCGCGATGGGCGTCGAGTTCCTCGGTGTTCATCTGTGCTCCTCACGCGTTGAACGTTCGCTTCGATTGTTGCCGAGGGGTCGACTCTGCGGCAGAGTCGAACGGCCCGCGATGGTTCGCCGTCGCCGCCATCGGCCTGCGAACACATGACTTTGGGCCCTGAGGACGGTTCGGGGCGATGGCTACGGTCATCGGTATGGGCTCATCGGATCGTGCCTTGAGCGCCGCGGAGGTGGCCGCGCTGTGCGAAGCCCTCGACGACGAGCTCAGGGCCATCGCCACCTACGAGCAGGTGATCGCCGATTTCGGTGCGATTCGGCCTTTCGTCAACATCGTGGAGGCCGAGCGCCGACACGCGAACGCGCTCCGTTCGCTCTTCGAGCACTATGGCGTTGCAGTGCCTGACGACTTGGGTGCCGACACGGTGCCGCGTTTCTCGTCGCTCCACGAGGCCTGTCTTGCCGGAGTCGAAGGTGAGATCGACAACGCGACGATGTACGACCGCTTGATCGAAGCCGCGAGTCACGCCGACATCGTCGAGGTGTTCGAAAACCTCCGCCGAGCCTCACAGGAGAACCACCTCGAAGCGTTTCGACGCTGCGCGAACCGAGACAACCCACCCGACCTCGGCGGCGAGGGAGGTCGCCCCAGACGCCGTCGGTACCGCGGCGGATCGGACCAACCGTCGTGACCACGGCGGGCGAACCGGTCATCGTTCGCCCCATAGGTCGCGTCGAATCATCGCTCGAGGACCTCGCTGTGGCGCCGAAACAGGGCGACGAAGGGGCACCCGAGGCCTGGCTCGTCTTCGATCCCAACGTTGCGGCCGGCCTTCGGGACCTCCGGGCGGGCATGGAGATCCTGGTGTTGACGTGGCTGGATCGGGGTCGCAGAGACGTTCTCACCGTGCACCCGCGCGGCGATGCGGGCCAGGCCGAGCGCGGCGTCTTCAGCACCCGGTCCCCGGATCGGCCGAATCCGATCGGTCTCCATCCTGTCGAGATCGTCTCCATACACGGCACACGAGTCCTCGTGCGTGACATGGAAGCGATCGACGGCACCCCGATCCTCGACGTCAAACCCCGGCGCTCGTCGAGTCCTCGATGACCAGAGCACGACTCATCCACAGACGCCTCGGAGCCGGGACCCGGCGCCAGGCGCGGGCGGTGACGTGGGTGTGTCACGATCCACGACGGACCCGAAGGTGCTCCGGCACCTGCAACCTCGACAAGGAGAACCTATGGCTGACTTCCTGACCGACGTGGAAACGCTGCGCAAACGAGCGCGGGCCAACATCGAACAGGGCCCGATCACCTCGGCGTACGGCGCCGATCGAGAACGGGTGATCGCGGTACTCAACGAAGCGCTCGCCACCGAACTCGTGTGCATCCTGCGCTACAAGCGGCATTACTTCACCGCAACGGGTCTCAACGCTGGACCTGTCGCTGCGGAGTTCCTCGAGCACGCCAACGAAGAGCAGATGCATGCCGATCAGATCGCGTTGCGGATCACACAGTTGCAGGGCGAACCGAACTTCGATCCCGAAGGTTTGGCGACCCGTTCTCACGCCGAATACGACGCGAGCCTGGAGCTGCTCGAGATGGTGCGGGAGGACTTGGTCGCCGAACGGGTCGCCATCGAGAGCTACAGCGAGATCATCACCTGGCTGGGATCCAACGACCCGACCACCAGGCGAATGCTGGAAGACATCCTCGCCATGGAAGAGGAACACGCAAACGACCTTCTCGGAATCCTCGAAACCATCAGCCAGTAGTCATCCTTGCTCCAGCCTCAGAGGTCGACCGCACCGACCACAGACGCGCTCTACCGGCAAACCTGCGAACTCGAGGTTCCGGCGACGCGCACACAACACGAGCGCGTATCCCGGGATCCGCCGACGAGAGTCCGCTCGGGTACGGCCCGACCATCGGGATCTCCGACTCCACGTCGCTGATCCGTTGAGCAGCGACGACAGCCACCTTCCAACGCGAGCACCCATGCGCGTTCACGTCGACGTGCTCGGTCCGTCGGCGGTCTCGACGTGCTGGCTCGCGGTTTCGTCGACGTCGCTCTGCCGCGCACCCGAGCAGCACCACTCGACCCGAGTGAATCGCCCTGGGACGAGTACACGGTCACGATTGCGGTCTCGGGGTCTCGGTCGTGTTGTTCGAAGGCGTTGCGGAGTCGGGGAAGGTGGTCGATGACGTCGCCGTGGCCTTCGATCGGGAGCCAACCGTCGGCCCAGGTGGCGATGTCATCGAACACGTCGCTGGTGGCGCGTGCGCCGACGTGGATCGGCGGGGAGGGCTGCTGGACGGGCTTGGGCCACGACCACGACGGCTCGACCGCGCAATAGTCGCCGCGATAGGCGCCCTCGTCGTCGGTCCAGAGCTCACGCATGAGGGCAAGGTGGTCGATCAGTCGGGGGCGCACGGTGTCGAGATCGACGCCGTGCGTTGCGCACTCCTCCCGGTTCCACCCGTAGCCGACACCGAGCTCGAGCCGTCCTGCGGACTGCCAGTCGAGTGTGGCGATCGTCTTGGCTGCGATGACCGGGTCACGCAGGGCAAGTAACGCCACGCCGGTCCCGATTCGCAGTCGGGTCGTCGTTGCGGCAGCTGCGGCGAGCGCGACGAACGGGTCGCAGGTGCGTCGGTACCACTCGGGAAGTTCACCACCGGGCCACGGCGTCGCACGTGACACCGGGACATGGGTCTTCTCGGTGACCCAGAGCGAGTCGAACCCGCGTGCTTCGACTTCGGGTGCGAGACGATGCATCGGCATCGTTTGGTCGGTCGCGAAGATCATCACGCCGATCTTCATTCCAGCGTCGCCGTCCTTCGTCGAGTTCACGGCGCGGCTGGCTGGTCGTAGCCGAAGAACCCGGCGAGGTGCACGATCCGGCCGTCGTCGATGACTGCAACGTCGAGGCCGTCGAGGGTGACGACGCCGTCGGCGCCGATCATCTCCCAGCCCCACCGCACCAGGTTGTGATGGGCGTCGACGCCGCCCTTCTGACGGAACGAGCTTCCCGGGTAGGTGGCGTGGAAACGGGCGAACATCGCCGTCAGCTGCTCGTGGCCAGTGACCTCGGCGATCGGGTCGATGGACTGCGCGTCCGGTGCCCAGGTTCGACGAATCGCGTCGCCGCGAGCGGTGTCGCTGGTCGCGTTCCAGCACTCGAAGTAACCGTCGATCACGGTCTGCAGGTCGGTAGTGGTGATGGGGTCAGTCGTGTTGCTCACGTGTGCCATGGTCGAGCAACTCGTGACGCAAAGCGATGACCCGTTGGGTCAAACAGCTGCGGAAAGATCGGGCGCACGATCGATCCATGGCCGCGCCGCCAGGATGTCCCGGGTGGTTTGATCGGCCGGGTAGAGCGTCTCGATCGACAGCTCCGACAACGTCACGTCCTGGGCGGTGCCGAAGGTGGTCACGGTCGACAGGAACGACAGCTCGACACCATCGATGAGGATCCTCAGGGGCAGCACGACGTCCGGGGCTGTGGGTATGGTGCGAGCAGCCGTCGGGGCGTAGGTCTCGCACTCGTCGATCAAGGCTCGGAGTTCGTCGTCCTGGGTGAGCACGAGCACGTGGCGCATGTGACGCAGCAGCTGGCCGGCGTACTCGTCGAAGTTCGTCACCCGTGACGCGAGCCCGTCTGGGTGCAGGCTCAAGCGGGCCACGTTCAACTGTTGCGTGAGCAGCGCCGGGTCGACACCGGCGGTGAACCAGAACGCGGCAGTGTTGGCATCGACAACATTCCAGCGTGTGTCGATCACCGTCGTCGGGTTCGGATCGTTGCCGTCGAGCACCAGTCTGATCACGTCACGAGCTGCAGCCAGCGCGTCGTCGTCGAGCGAGTACTCGCTGAACACCGGAGCGAACCCGGCCGCGAGCAGCATGTCGTTGACGGCGCGTTTGGGCATCTCGAATTCGTCCGCCAGGTACAGCAGCAGCTCGCGGCTCGGCTTGGCCCGACCGGTCTCTACACACGACAGATGCCGCGTCGACACGCCCGTCCGGCTCGAAACGTCGAGCTGGCTCAGTCGGCGCACCGACCGCCAATGCCGCAACAAGGTTCCTGCATGGAGATCCGTCGGTCGGGACATGATGCCAAGCGTAGGAAGCCTCATCCTGAGAGCCATGACCCAACACGTCATGGAATCCTGACTGCTCGGTCGTCACGATCGACTCATGGAATTCTCTGCCAACACCGATCCGATCACGAAACTCCGCTTCGTCCTCACCGCCAACGCCACCACGTCAGGGCTCGCCGGGCTGACCGCACTGGTCGCTGGTGCGCGTGTCGACGAGTGGCTCGACACCGCGAATTCGGGCTGGGTTCGTGTCGTCGGTGCCGGCCTCGTCGCGTTCGCCCTCGCCGTCATCGCGCTCTCGCACTCGAACGAGCAGAATCTCCGCCGATGGGTGCCGGCAGTCAGCATGGCCGACGGCGGCTGGGTCGCCGCGTCGATCGCGACCATCATCGCGGGCTGGTACTCGAGCAGCGGTGCCGTCATCATCGGAATCATCGCGGCCATCGTCGGAACGTTCGCCATCACCCAGATACGGCTCTTGCGAACCCCTTCGGCACCCGCCACACCATCACCGAGGCTCACTGCTTCGCGAGAGCGCCGTCGATGAGCACCCATCGCGCCCGAGCGATAATCCCGGAGCAAGGAGGACGCCCACGCGCTGCATCGCCGGCGCGATGTGCGGGCCGATCGCAACACTTCAGCAACCATCGTCAACAGATGTTGACGATGGTCTAGCCAATGCGTAGCCTGACCAGGTGGACATCGAGGCGAGCACCCGCAAGCACGGTGTCTCCGATGACGACATGCTTCACGCACTGCGACACCATTGGCGAGGCTTCGAAACCGATGATCCCGACGTCACGATGTTCATCGGCCCGTCGGCGAACGGTGGACCGGTGGAGGTCGGTGTTGTCGATGATGCCGACGGCGTTGCGATCATCCATGCAATGCCGGCCCGATCCAAGTTCCTGAAAGGCTGGTGGACACCATGACGACACGTGCACAGCGCGCGGACGCGCTCGAGCGCTGGGCCGACGACGTCGACGCCGACGATCTAGTCGAGGCGAACACGGCAGCGCTTCGGACCATTGCAGAACTCGTGGAGCAGCGAGACGACGTCGACACGGCGTTGCTCGATGCCATCCGCGATGCGCGCAACGCGGACCGTTCCTGGTCTGAGATCGGGGCGATGCTCGGCGTGTCCAAACAAGCCGCCCAGCGCAAGTACGCCGCCAAGATCTCGGCGTAGCCCGCCCTCGGGTTCGACGGATCAGGCGCACACTTCGCTCAACCGGTTCCATCGGCTGCCCGCTCGCGTACCGGCGCACTGTGTGCCGCAAGTGCTCGATACTGTCTCGCCTGACGGCGGGTCTCAGTAGACGATGTCCAACGCGAACCGCAGCGCGATGTCGAGTGCCGCCCGCGTGACCTCGTCGAGGCGACCGACTGGTTCATCGTCAAGATCTTCGATCGGCACCGTGATGACGTTGTCGCAAGTGATGACGCCGCGCTCGGGCAGTCCTTGCTCGGGACCGACCTCGACCTCGGTGCGGATACCACGGATCGTCCGGGTGATCGGTGCGCACGTGACCGAGCTCAGCACTGCGATCGCGGCATCACGGGTGAGAATGCAGACGGGCCGGCGTCCAGCGGGAGGCCCGAGATCGGCCCAGATGATGTCGTTTCGAGCTACCACGCCGGCGCGGTCCGGGCCGCGAGACGGCGCGCCGACTGCACGAGTGCAGGGTCGGGCGGCTGACGCTGGTACCCCGCGACGAGCTCTCGGTCAGCTGTTGCGAGTTCTTCGGCGGTGATCACCGCGGTGGCGCCCCTGCGAAGCAACTCGGACCGGTTCGTTCCGAGCTGCTCCGCAAGCTGATCGAGCCGTGCGACCAGGTCGTCGTCGAGTTGGACAAGAACTTCTCGGCGGGCCATGACCATATGCTATCCCAAATGGTCAGGACCGCCCGGTGATCGCGTTCGCAACAGACCCGGCCACACCCACAGAACCGGCGAACTGTGGGACCTCTTGGCTCGATCGACCCACTGCATAATCACTGCGGTTCCAGCCAGCAGCTCCCTCACAGAGTAGTACCCGGTTGGTGCACGGTTCCGTTACGTTTCGTTACCATCGGTCCCGTGACCGTTGTCGGGAAGGGCGGCCGTCCACGGAAGTGGCGATCAGACACAGATCGTGTGCGTGCGTACCGAGCGCGGCAGCGAGGAGGGGAGGAACCGCCCACCGTCGACGAGGCGCTCGACGGTGGCGACGGTGCAGCGCTTGCGTGGAACCGTGTGCGTGAACTGGAGTGCGCCCTCGAGGACCTACGGCGGGAGACAAAGCTCTCGAAGGCATCGGTACGCGAAGCGCAGAAGGCACTGGATCACGAGCGAGTTCGATTCGGATGGATCAATGAGGAGAACACTCGGCTCCGCTCCGAAATCGAGGCACTCCGGGCCGAGCGGAACGCGCTGCAGGAAGAGCGCACCACTCCGCTCGAGACCACGAAGGGTCTGTCCACGCCGGCCGTACGGACCAATGCTCCGAACCGCGAGCAACGCCGGCAGGCGGAACGTCGCCGACGGCGCTCGACGTGAGTCCGAGCCACACACTCGACCACACACATCTGGCCACGTGAGTGACGAATTCGAGGTGGGAGTGATCGGGCCACTCGGTGGTAGCTGTCGAGTGAGTCATCTCGGCTCTTGGTGGTAGTGGTCGAGTGAGTCATGTTGCGGACAGTACGGAGATGAGCAACTCCAACGAACACACCCACCGGTCCACCTACACCGTCGAGGAAGTCGCCCGCATCCTCGGCATCTCGCGAACCACCGCGTACGAATCTGTGAGACGCGGCGACATTCAGGCACGACGGTTCGGGCGACGCGTCGTCGTGCCGACGATTGTCGTCGACCGGCTGCTGCACGAGACCGATGACCTCAGGCCGCACGATGCGATGCCGAGGCGAGAAAGCTAGAACGCCCCCTACCCACCGTCTCGCAGAACGCCACCCATGATGTCGGCCGCCGCGCGGTCGGTCTGCTCGACGAAGTGCGCATACACGTTGAGCGTCGTCGCCGCGTTGCGGTGTCCGAGACGACCGGCCACGGTGCGCACGTCGACGCCGGCACTCAGCAGCTGGGTGGCGACGAAGTGACGGAGGTCGTGCAGGCGAACGTCGGGCACACCCTCCTTCTCGCAAAGACGCTTGAACGACCGCGACACCGAGTCGGGGAACCACGGCTGACTCCCATCGGCGGTGTTGCTGAAGACGAAGGCGTCGGCGGCCGCCTCGACGCGGCAGATCTCAGCTCGATCGATCATGCGCTCCCGGTGATCGGCGACGGCTGACATCGTCCGCGAGTCGAGCGACACGCGGCGAGCGGAGTGGGTCTTCGTTCCCTTCTCGACGAGACCATGCGGGCCGGACACGATTCCCCGCTCGATCGAGACGGTCGCGCTGATCGAGATCCACGTCGGTCCATCGAAGCGCAATCAACTCTGACCGACGGGCGCCGGTGGCAGCCGCGAGCATCAGGTAGCAGGCCAGATCCGGCGAGTCCGCCTCAGCTCGTCGCAGCAACTCGTCCGAGCGCCTCCGGCGAAGGCGGTTTGATGTCCGAGGCCGGCACGCGTGGCGGTGTACTCGCCGTCGCTGGATTGATGCCGATCCACCCCCACTCGACTCCCTGGTTGAGCGCACGACGAAGAATGCCGTGGATGCGCTTCACCGTCCCGGGCGCCAGCGGTCGACCGCCGGACCCGCCCGACGTGAGCAGTCGACGGTAGAACGCATCGAGATCGGCAGGCTTGGGTTTGGCCAATCGCCTCGGCCCGAGCGCGGGCATCAGCGAGCGGTCGATGTAGCCCCGTGTCTCCTTGACCGTCTTCGGCGAGAAGTCAGGCGAGGCGAACTCGAACCAGGCCTCGAGCAACTCCCCGACCGTCGCGGTCGTTCGAACCGTGAGGCCGCGCTCGGCTTCGGTGACCATCTCGGCGAGCGCAGTCTGCGCCTCGCGCTTGCCGCCACGCACGGTCCGCGTGGCGTGCCGCTTCTTGCCGGTGAGCGGATCGGGGCCGAGGGAGACCCTCAGCTCCCACGACGCCCCTCGCTGCCGCATGAAACCCCTTCATCCGATTTCTCCTTCCAGAGAGATCGGCATCAGAGAGGCAACGAGTCCAGAAACCAGGAGAGCCACTCCGAAGAGTGGCTCTGACCTGGTACTTTCTTGGCAGCCCGTACGGGATTCGAACCCGTGCCGCCACCTTGAGAGGGTGGTGTCCTAGGCCACTAGACGAACGGGCCAAGTAGCGATCGGCAACGATATCAGCGGGCGCTGCGATCCCACCCACGCCGGTGACGAACGGGTCGAAAAGCGACGACACCGACCTCGCACGAGTGCGGGCCGGCGATCGATCGGAGCTGGGGTGCAGGGACTCGAACCCCGAATGACAGTACCAGAAACTGCTGTGTTACCAATTACACCACACCCCATGGTGTGACGGTCGTCGACGGGTCGGCGACCGGTGCGGGACGGGATTGTATCGGCCTCAGTCGGTGAGGCCACTCAACCGTTCGAACCCGATGATCCGACCGAGCGCGACACCTGCGGCCTCGCCGAGGTCGCGGCGCACCTCGGACGCCCCATCCACCACCGAGTCGGGTGCCGGTGACACGTACGCGGTGAATCCGACCTCGTCCGCGGTGAGCATGCTGCGCAGCGCGTGATACGGATCGGTGACGATCAACACGGTGTCGACGGAGTCGCCGACGAGGGTTCGCGCCCGTTCGAGCGACTCGTAGGTGGTGGTGCCGGCGTTTTCCAGCGCGATCGCCGACGCAGTGACCCCGCGGTCGACGAGATATGACGCCGACGCCGACGCCTCGGTGAAACGGTCGCCCAACTGGTTGCCGCCCGTGACGATGACAAGCGATGCCAGCCCTTCATTCCAGAGCTCGACGGCGTGGTCGAGACGCGCGGCCAGCTGCGGCGACGGTCGACCGTCGTACTGCGCAGCTCCCATCACCACGATCGCGTCAACACTGCGCGCCTGGTCGGCGCGGCCGGTTGACCACACCTGCCAGAGCGACACCAGGTAGTAGCCGAGGAGGAACAGGAGCAGCACGATGCAGACCTGCAGGATCCGGCGTCCGACGAAGCTCGGCGGTGACGGCCTCGATTGCACGGGTGTCGAGTCGCGGGTGAGCTGCGCGTTCGCCGACGGCCCCATCGACGGTTCGCGCTCCATCTTCAACGGGACTTCGCCGGTGCGGGCGTACCTCTCGCCCACGGACTGGTGGCGTTCGAGCGCCTCGAGCAGCTCGCGGTCGCGTGCCACCTCCTCGTCGCTGGGGAGTTGGAACTCGCGGTCGGTCATGGCCGTCACCGACCGCCACCTGGGGCGCTTTCGGCCGCTGCCGCGGCAGCCATCGAAAGACGTCGCATCGTCTCGGCGTGTCCGAGCACCTCCAGCGCCTCGAACAGCGGCGGGCCCACCGAACGTCCGGTGACCGCCACCCGCACGGGCGCCTGGGCCTTACCGAGCTTCAGTTCGTAGCGGGTCATCACTTCTTCGAGGGCGACCTTGAGCTCGTCGGCAGACCAGTCATCGAGGTTCGCGTACGCACCGATGACGTCGGCGAGCAACGGCGCAGCCCAGTCGGGCCCGAACGCCTTCGTCCAGGACTCGTCGTCGTAGTCGACGACGGCATCGTCGGGCCAGAACAGGAAGTCGATCTTGTCGGGCACCTCGCGCAGCGTCGTCAAGCGCTGTTGGATGTGCGGAGCGATCGCGGCAAATCGCGCACGGTCCCAGGTGGCGGGCAGCTCGTCGCCGGCGCGTTCGATGAACTCCGCAAGCGGCATCATCCGGATGTAGTCGCCGTTGAAGGCAGCGAGCTTCTTGACGTCGAAGAAGGCAGGTGAGTGCGTGACGTCCTCGAGTTCGAACGCCGCTTCGATCTGTGCCCACGGCACGATCTCGCTGCCGGCGGCCTCGGCGCCCGGCGGGGTCCAGCCGAGCGTCATCAGGTAGTTGACCATCGCGTCGGCGAGGAAGCCCTCGTCGCGGTACTGCTCGAGCGCCACCTTGTCGCGCCGCTTGGAGAGCTTCTTGCGCTGCTCGTTGACCAACACCGGCACGTGGGCCCAACGCGGCGGTTCGTGGCCGAGCGCCTCCCACAGCATCTGCTGCTTCGGGGTGTTCGGCAGGTGCTCCTCGGCGCGGACCACATCGGTGATCGCCATCTCGATGTCGTCGACGACGTTGGCCAGCAAGAACACCGGGGTGCCGTTGCCGCGCACCAGCACGAAGTCCTCGATCGTGGCATTGTCGAACGAGACGTCGCCGCGCACGAGGTCGTGCACCACGGTCGTGCCGTCCGGAACCCTGAACCGCAGCACGTGGCCCGGACCGGGTCCGAGTCCACGTTCACGCGAGTAGCCGTCGTAGCCGGTCGTTCCGACTTCCTTCGCCCGCTGCTGGATCTGCTCGCCGGTCAGGTCGCAGTAGTAGGCCCGGCCGTCAACGAACAGGCGATCGGCGGCGGCGACGTGCTGGTCAGCGTAGGCGCTCTGGAAGTGCGGGCCTTCGAAATGCGGATCGTCGGACGAGATCCCGATCCACGCGAGCGCATCGATGATGCCCTGGGTCCACTCGGGCCGGTTCCGTGCCTCGTCGGTGTCCTCGATGCGCAGCACGAACGTGCCACCGAGCCGTCGTGCGAGCGCCCAGTTCTGCAGTGCCGTTCGGGCGCCGCCCACGTGGAACGAGCCCGTCGGCGACGGTGCGAAACGAAATCGGGGCCCGGAGGTCATGACAGGGTCGACGCTACCCGTCGTCAGGTGTCCGCAACCGATGTTCTTCCACAAGTGGCCGCCAAGACTTGAACAAGATCGACGCAAGATCGCGACAACGTTTCCGCAAGCGTCCGGGGCGTCACTCGACGGGCACCACGACGTCACCGACCGACGTGATCGTCAAGTTGCGAAGCTGGCGGATCGCCACCGAGAGGGTGGTCAGATCGAAGCTCTCGGCACGACGAATCTCGGTATGCATCGCCAATGCCCGCCCCACGGCTCGCTCGTTGGCCTCGATCCAGACCGCAGGTGAACCCGCGGCCGACCGCATCACCTGTCGAGTGAGATCCGCGAGCGCCGTCAACAGGTCGTCGCGCAGCGCCGACCGGGCCTGCTCTTGCCACCGGTCCGAACGCGGCAGGTTGCCGACTCCGTCCCACAGCCAGCCGAGGTCGAACGCGTTGAACATGGCCCAGTACGCGGTGGCCGCGTCAGCGACGTTGCGAGCCTCGATGTGAGCGATCTCGACGATGTCGAATCCGGTGTGCAGCCACGGCCACCGCGCCGACCGCTGCGGCGAGTTCGGTCGGAACACCGGCGGCGACCCGATCGTCGCGCAGGCGGGCCACATCGGCGCCAACCCGTCCGGTCACGACACCGTCGAGCGACTCGGCGAGAAAGGCCATGCCGGCCGAGAACGTGTCGACCGCGTCGGCGATGTCGAGTGGCGGACGACGATGACGCAAGAGCCAGACCGCACCACGTTCGGTCATGCGCCGGGCCGTGAGGAACAGTCCGATCTGCGAGTCGAGATCGATACTGCTGCCGAGCGCGTCGATCTCGCGCCAGAGATCGGCGAATCCGAAGATCTCGCGAGCCGCAAGGAACGCGCGTGGCAACATCTGACACCGAGCACCCGAATCCTCCGTCATGCGATGATCGAACGAGATTCCGGAGAGGTTCACCATGTGGTTGACGATGCTGGTTGCGACGATCTCGCGTCGGAGGCGATGCGACCGGATTGCATCCGGGAACCGCTCGCGGATCTCGACGGGGAAGTACTCCATCAGGTCGACTTCGAGTGCCGGTTCGTCGGGCAGATCGGAGTCGAGCACCTCGACCACGTTCGCGTTCTTCGTGTAGGCGATCAGCACCGCGAACTCGGGTGCACGCAGGCCGCTGCCGGCGCTCTGGCGCTCGGCGATCTGCTTGTCGGTGGGCAGGAACTCGAGGTCGCGGTCGAGCTAGCCCTCGGCCTCGAGCGTTTCGAGGTATCGGGCATGGACGTTGACCATCGGCAACGACTGGGTGCGGGCGATCATCAACGCCAGCGTCTGGGCGCGATTGTCGTCGAGCACCAGCCTGGCGACCTCGTCGGTCATCTCGACGAGCAGCTCGTTGCGTTGCTTCACGGTCAGTTCGCCATCGCGAACGAGCTGGTCGAGCAGGATCTTGATGTTGACCTCGTGGTCGCTGCAGTCGACGCCGGCGGAGTTGTCGATCGCGTCGGTGTAGATCAGACCACCGTCGATTGCGTATTCGACCCGCGCGAGCTGCGTCAGACCGAGGTTGCCGCCCTCGCCGACGATGCGGGCTCGCAACTCCTTGCCGTCGACGCGCAGCGAGTCGTTCGCCCGGTCGCCGACGTCGGCGTGGCTCTCGCTCGACGCCTTCACGTAGGTCCCGATGCCACCGTTCCACAACAGGTCGACCGGGGCGCGCAGGATGGCCGAGATCAGATCGTCGGGCCGGAGTTCGGTCACTGACGCGTCGATGCCGAGAACGTCGCGCACCTCGGGGGTGACGACGATCGACTTGAGCATGCGCGAGTGCACCCCACCCCCGGTCGAGATCAGACGGTCGTCGTAGTCGGCCCAACTCGAACGCGGCAGGTCGAACAGCCGTCGCCGTTCGACGTGTGTCGACTCTGGGTCGGGGTCGGGGTCGAGGAACACGTGTCGATGATCGAACGCCGCGACGAGGCGCAAGTGCGGCGACAGCAGCATGCCATTGCCGAAGACATCGCCCGACATGTCGCCGATGCCGACCACGGTGAGTTCGTCGGTGTCGACGTCCTTGCCGATCACGCGGGCGTGGCGGCGCACGCTCTCCCACGCCCCGCGGGCGGTGACCCCCATCGCCTTGTGGTCGTAGCCGTGGCTGCCTCCCGAAGCGAATGCGTCACCGAGCCAGAAGTCGTACTCCGCGGCGATCTCGTTGGCGATGTCACTGAACGTCGCCGTTCCCTTGTCGGCGGCCACGACGAGATACGGATCGTCGTCATCGTGGATCACGACGTCGGGCGGATGCACGATGCGGTCGCCGACGACGTTGTCGGTCACGTCGAGCATCCCTCGAACGAAGCGACGGTACCTGTCGATGCCCTCGGCGCGCGCGGCATCACGATCGGCGGGATCCGCGGACGAGGACTTGATCACGAAACCACCCTTCGCGCCCGTCGGCACGATGACCGCGTTCTTGACCATCTGTGCTTTGACGAGCCCGAGCACTTCAGTGCGGAAGTCCTCCGGGCGATCGCTCCAACGCAGCCCACCGCGAGCGATGCGACCCCCGCGAAGATGCACCCCTTCGACGAACGGCGAGCACACGAAGATCTCGAACTCGGGTCGCGGCTCGGGCAGGAATCCAACGGCGTGCGGACGGAACTTGACGGAGATCTCGTCGCGACCTCGGAACGCATTGGTCCGATCGGTGGCATCGATGAGCGTGAGAAACGCCCGACAGATCCGGTCGTCGTCGAGCGACGGAATCGCATCGAGGAGTTCACGCAGTCCGGTGCGGCAGGCCTCGACCGCGGTCGAACGGTCGGCAACCGTGTCGGGTTCGGTCCGGTGCGGGTCGAACCGGGCGTCGAACAACTCGACGAGCTTGCGGGCGATGTCGGGATGTCGCACGATCGCCTGCTCGATGTACCTCGCGCTGAACGGGAACGACGCCTGGCGCAGGTAGCGGTTGTACAGGCGCAGCACGGCAATCTGGCGACGGTCGAGCCCGGCTGACAACACCAACCGGTTGAGCCCGTCGAGTTCGATCGCACCGGTCATCAGATCGACGAATGCCCGCTGGACTTCGCCATGTTGGGCGTCGGTGATGGCGTGCGTCGACATGTGCACACCGATGTCGTCGAGGTGCACGGTGGCCGACTCGCCGATGAACACCGACGGATGCTCGTCGAGGGGCGACAATCCGAGGTGTTCGAGAACCGGCACCAGTTCCGCGATGGTGGTCGGCCGGTCACGCAGGAACACGCGGAACCGCCACTCGCCGTCGACGGCGTCGATCGAACGGCCGAACGAGGTCGTGACGTCCTCGGTTCCCGAGAGCATCGCTTCGACGTTGACGAGATCGCCGACAGCAGCCTCCGGTCGCACACGCGCCTCGTAATCAGCAGGTACCGATGCGGCGACGACCGACCAGACCCGATGCCCCTCGACCTCACCGAGCAGGTCGACGAGCGCTTCTCTCGCGCGTTCTCTCCAGGTGAGCGAGGCATTGTCGATCGAGGTGACCAGCCGAGCCATGTCCTCGAGCGGCGTGCCCCGAACGGTCATCGAGATGCGGGCGAGCGAACTCGTCCCCACCAGCGTCTCGAGGTCACGGATCTCGCCCCCGTAGTACTCAGACACCAGGGCTCCCACGAGTTCGGGAAGCACCGCGGTGAAACGCGTCTGGGGGACGTAGGCCAGCACGGTGGTCCACGGTCCGACCGGCTCGGTGTGATCGAACACCCGCACGATGCGCCGCTCCTGCATTCCCGTGATCGCCGACACCAGCTCGGTCAGTTCCTCGACGTCGGATTCGAAGACGAGGTCGCGGGGCAGCGTCTCGATGACGTTGCGGAGAGCGCGTCCCGTGTGGCTCTCGAGCGCGGCGCCGACCCGAGCGACCACCTCGTCGGCGCGATTGCCGATACCAGGGATGGCAAACACGCTCTGGCGATACGCAGCGCTGCCGAGCAGGCCCACGAATCGGACCTCCCGATCGGTCGCCGGGTCCCGCACGGCGATCGACGTCATGCGCGCCGGTCGATGCACCGACGCGACGGCATCGGTTCTGGCGATCACGATGCGGTCACCCTCGTGCTTCGATGGAGGGTCGATGCGCTCGGGATCGAGACGACGTGATCGGTACTGGCCGAGCAGGCTCGTCGGATCGAGTCGAAGGCCGCCGGGTGACCGCTCGTAGACCGCCGAGCCGAGGAACACGAAGTTCGTGTCGGCCAACCACTGCATCAGTGCGTCGTCACCCGCAACGTCGAGGAGGCGTTCCTGCATGGGCGTGAAGTCGCGTACCACCGACTGCACGTCGTCGATCGCTGTGCGCACGTCGGCCTCGAGCTGCTCTCGGACGTCGGCCGGACACCGGTCGAGTTCGATCAGCGTCCACGCCTCGACACGGCCGCCCGGAGCATCGACGTCGGTGAGTTCGTGGCGATCGTTGCGAGCGACGGAGAGCATCGGATGGATGAGCAGATGAATGCCGAGCTCGTAACGATCCAGCACCATCCGCACGCTGTCGACCAGGAACAGCACGTCGTCGGTGACGAACATCAAGATGCTGCGTTCGGTCTCCCAGCCATCGCGTTCGAGGTCGGGCGACAGCACCTCGACGAGCGTCTCGCCGACACGGCGCACACGACCGAGTTGAAGATGGGCAACTGCGGCTGCGTACGCCGCGTTCAGCCGCCGACCATCAGCGTCGTCGCTCGGGATGTCCCGGTAGTAGACGCCGAGAAACGTGTGCAACAACCGGTCGGACGGTCGACGTGCGCCGGCGATTTCGCGCAGGCTGTCGATGACGGCTGCCACGTCATTGTGTGCGCTCATGATGTCCTCGCTGGTGTCGAACGACTACGACTCAACGTAGCGCCACTGTGTGTCGACCGGCGGCCACTCCTGGACGCATGGTCATCGAGCACGGCTAGCGTTCGCTCTGATGACGCGGCCTGATCTCTCACCTCGCGACCTCCCACGGCCAGAACTGCACGGCGGCCACCGGCCGGTGTCCGGTGGACTCGCCCGCGCCGCCGTGTTCGGCATCAACGACGGCCTGGTGTCGAACGTGTCGCTGATCCTCGGCTTCGCCGGCTCGGGAGTCGACTCATCGGTCGTGCGCCTGGCCGGGCTGGCAGGAGCGATAGCCGGTGGGATCTCGATGGCCGCGGGCGAATGGATCAGCGTGTCTGCACAGAACGAGATGGTCGAGCGCGAAGTCGCGGTCGAACGACGCGAATTGGCCCGCAACACCGTCGCCGAAACGGCCGAACTCGCCGCGATGTACGAGGACCACGGCATCTCGCCGGACACGGCGCGAGCTGCCGCCGAGGACGTGATGGCGTCTCCCGAGATCGCCCTGCGGGTCCACACCCGCGAGGAGCTCGGCGTCGATCCGCACGACCTACCGTCGGCGTTCAACGCGGCGGCGATCTCGCTCGTGTGTTTCCTCTTCGGGGCGTTGCTGCCGGTGATTCCGTGGTTCACCGGCGCCAGCGGATTCGCGCCGGCCGCCATCTCGGTGGCGATCGGAGTGGTCGCCGCGGCCATCGTCGGCGCGCTGATCGGACGGTTCGCGGAGCGTTCGATTCCCAAGTCGATCGCCAGACAGGTCATCATCGTGCTCGTCGCGTGCGCCGTCACCTACAGCATCGGCGAGCTGGTCGGCGTCAATGTCTGACGGTCCCGATCGCCCACCGCCACAACGCAACGTGCTGGGAACCGAGCTGCAACCGTGCTCGTACGACCCGATCACCGGCTACTACCGAACCGGGTGCTGCGAGCACCGCGGTGACGACCCCGGCATGCACACGGTGTGTTGTCGGGTCACCGAGGACTTCCTCGACTACTCGGCGCTGCGGGGCAACGACCTCACGACGCCGATGCCCCAGCACGGCTTTGCCGGTCTCGCTCCCGGCGATCAGTGGTGCGTGTGTGCGGAGCGGTGGAAGGAGGCATTCGACGCCGGACGCGCCTGCGGGGTGGTCCTCGAAGCGACCCACATGTCGACCCTCGAGTTCATCGATCTCGCCGATCTCCGCGCCCACGCGATCGTGTGAGTATCAGCCGGCCTGCTCGCCTGCCTGCTCGGCTCGCTGCTCGGCTCGCACGAAGGTGAGGATCGCTTCGATCTGCTCGTCACTGATCGACCCGTTGGCGGGCATCGGGCCGAACTCCCATCGTTCCTCGTCGACACCGTCGTGGATCGCTGCGGCGAACTGCTCGTCCGACAACTGATCTGGTGCATAGATCGGTTCGAGCAACGAGGGTCCCCGCTCGGTGCCAGCGAGATCCGCTCCGTGGCACTGGGCGCAGTTCGCGCCGTAGACCGCTTCACCCCGCTCGAGCGGGGTCTTGGGCCCATCGCCTCCACATGCCGCGAGCAGCGCCGCCGCCACAGCGGTTGAGGCGCCAACCACGATCACGCGCACGCCGCCACAGACCATGACGCCAGTGTGGCATCGCGAGGGTCCGGTACGGTCGCATCGTGAACCGATTCACCCTGCTGGCCTTCGTCGCGGCAACCGTCATGGTGGCGTGCGGGTCGGAATCGGCCACCACCGATGCGGAGTCGACGATGGCGAGCGTCTCGGACGGGCCGTCCACCGCTTCGGCTCTCGTGACCGGCACCAGTTCGACGAGCACCAGCACGACCAGTACCTCGACGACGAGCACCAGCTCGACCACCAGCTCCAGCTCGACCACCAGCTCCAGCTCGACCACCACCACCAGCTCCACGACGACACCCGCGGTCCCGGCGACGATCGGCACACTCGACCTCGACGCCGACCAGGTCGGCCTCGGCTCGTCTGCTGGTGGCCGACCGATCGTCGCCGAGCGCTCGGGCACCGTCGGTGGACGGCGGGTCCTGGTGATCGGCGTGATCCACGGCGACGAGGACGACGGCGTGGCGATCGTCGACGAACTCCGCGCGGAGCCGGTGCCCGAAGGTGTCGAGTTGTGGATCGTCGAGTCGATGAACCCCGACGGTCAGGCCAACGAGGTGCGCTCGAACGACAACGGCGTCGACCTCAACCGGAACTTCCCGTACAAGTGGGGCCCGATCGGCGTGCCTGGCGACTCGCAGTACGCAGGAACGGGTCCCGCGAGCGAGCCCGAGACACAGGCGATGGTCAATTTCATGGAGCAACTGCGCCCGGACATCACGATCTGGTACCACCAGGACCTGTTCGTCGTGAACCCGTCCGACGGTCGGGAGGGACGCGTCCGCGAGCGCTACGCACAGCTGACCGGGCTGCCGATGGGCCAGATCACCGGGGGCACCTACACCGGCATCGCTGCCACCTGGGCGCGCAACGAGTTCCGACCCGATGACGGCGTGGCGTTCATCGTCGAACTCGGCGCGACGCTGTCACCGATCGAAGCGATCACCCACGCCGACGCCGTGCGCACCATCGCCGTCGAAGGCTGATTTCACCAGGGGTCAGACCCCTGGTGAAATCAGGCGAGCCAGGCGATGATGGCGGCGACGACGTCTTCGCCGCGGTCGTCTTGGAGGAAGTGGCCGCCGGGTTCGAAGGTCTGATGCGGCTGGCCGGCGGCACCGGGGATCCGATCGACGAAGGTGCTCTGGAGATGACCGAGCACGATGTCGCCCGGCGTCCACAGGGTCAGCACCGGCTTGTCCCACTGTTCCAACACTGACCAGGCAGCCTGGTTCGCAGGCACAGCCGGATCGCCGGGCGAGGTCGGCACGAGCAACGGGAACTCACGGGCGCCGGCGAGAGACGACTCGTCGGGGAAGGGCGCTCGATACGCGTCCATCTCCGCGTCGGTCAGCTCGCGTGCGATGCACGCACGGCCGAGCAGAGCGCCGCAGTCCATCGGGTCCATCGCCTGCGACACCTGCTGCCACATCATGAAGCCGTCGCCCATCGCCTCGCCTGCGGGCAGCGCCGTGTTGCCGATCACGACCCGGTCGAACCAGTCCGGGTGCTCGGCGATCAGCCGCAGCCCGAGCAGGCCACCCCAGTCCTGGACGAACAGGTGGAAGCCACCTGTCGGCCGGTCGAGACCGCTCACGAACTCGGTCAGCCAGGCGACATGGTTGGCGTAGGTGTAGGCCGCGCGATCGATCGGCTTGTCGGAGCGGCCGAACCCGATCAGGTCAGGGGCGATGACCCGGAAACCGGCGTCGACGAGCGGTGGGATCATGCGTCGGTACAGATACCCCCACGTCGGCTCTCCGTGCAGGAGCAGGAACGTGCCCGCCTCGCCGGAGCCCTGCTCGACGTACGCCATGCGGAGCCCGTCGATGTCGACGTACTTCGGCTCGAACGGGAAGTCGGGCAGGTTGGCGAAGCGGTCGTCGGGCGTGCGGACGAAAGGGACCGTCATCGTGCGAGCCTCATCGCGCGAGCATGCCATGAGAACAGTGACCCGAGCGACCGCTACTGTCCAGTGGCACCGTGACTCCCGACGATCTCCGCTCTCTGGCCGGCTCCGGCGAGATCGACACGGTGCTGGCCGCCTTCACCGACGGTTACGGCCGCCTGCTGGGCAAGCGCATCGACGCCGCCTTCTTCGTCGACCACACGATCGGGCACGGAACCCATGCATGCGACTACCTGTTGACGGTCGACATGGAGATGGAACCCGTCGCCGGATACGAGTACGCCAGCTGGGAACTCGGCTACGGCGATTTCCACCTCGTCGCCGACCTCGCCACGCTCACCCGCGCCGGTTGGACCGACTCGTCGGCGATCGTGCTGTGCGACGTCGTCGACGTCCAGACGAACGCACCCGTGGCGGTCGCTCCCCGGTCGATGCTCACGACCCAGGTCGAGCGCGCCGCCGTGCTCGGCTTCAGCGTGGAGGCGGCATCGGAGCTGGAGTTCTTCCTCTTCGACGACTCCTATCGCGACGCACATCGCAAGGGGTATGCCGATCTCGAACCCGCCGGCTGGTACATCGAGGACTACCACCTGCTGCAGGGAGCCCGCGTCGAGGGGTACGTCGGAGCCGCCCGACGGGCGCTCACTGCGACCGGGATCCCGGTCGAGAGCTCCAAGGGCGAGTGGGGACGCGGCCAGCACGAGCTGAACATCCGGTACGCCGACGTCTCGACCATGGCCGACCGTCACAGCGTGATGAAGCACGCGATGAAGGAACTGGCGGAGGCTCAGCAACTCAGCGTCACGTTCATGGCCAAGCCGACAAGCAGCGAGGCGGGCAGCAGCAGCCATCTCCACCTCAGCCTGTGGGATGCCGACGCCGAGGCGAACGTATTCGACGTCGGGGGCGAACGCAGCGACGTCTTCCGCTGGTTCCTGGGCGGCTGGATGGCAGGCGCCGCCGACTTCATGGCGTTCTACGCACCGACGGTCAACTCGTACAAGCGGTACGTCGACGGGTCGTGGGCGCCCACGCGCATCGCCTGGTCGCAGGACAATCGCACCGCCGGGTTCCGGGTGGTCGGCGAGGGCCCGAGCCTGCGGATCGAGTGCAGGATCCCCGGCGCCGACTGCAACCCCTACCTCGCCTACACGGCAGCACTCGCGAGCGGGCTCCGCGGAATCGAGCAGCAGATCGAGCCCCCGCCGGCGTTCGAGGGTGACGTGTACGCAGCCGCCAACCTGCCACGCGTGCCCCGCACCCTCGAGCACGCGGCCGAGCGCTTCGCGGGCAGCACCCTGGTTCGCGAGACCCTCGGCGCGGCCGTCACCGACCACTACGTCAAGTTCTTCGAGGTCGAGGTCGAGGCCTTCCAGGCGGCGGTGACGGACTGGGAGCGTCAGCGCTACTTCGAACGGATCTGACCCGCTGACGTTCCTCGGCCGAGCACCACCGCCTCGTCCGCAGCCAACTGCGAACTCGGAACGGTGCGGTTGGGCGACGTCGAGAGGAGCACCTCGATGTCGCTGCCGGCGAGGTCGGCGGGCCATGCCACCGGCGCCGACGTGACGTTCACCAGGGTCGTGACCACGTCGTCGTTCAGTTGCCGATCGAACCTGATCGTGGCGCCGTCGTTCGGCGCGATGTCCATGCGCCCTCGACGCAACACGGCAAGCCCGCGACGCAGGCCGAGCAACCGGCGGTACAGCGAGTACAGCGAGTCGGCGTTGGCAACCTGGAGATCGGCGGCGTGGGTCGCAGCGTTGACCGGAAACGGCAACCACGGTCGTGCCGGCCAGCCGTGGCCCGTCTCCGCGTCGCCGTCGGCGGTCCACGGAATCGGCGCTCGGCACCCGTCACGACCGTCGGGGTCGACGACGCGATCGTCCGGCACGACGGCATCCTCCAGACCGAGTTCCTCGCCGGCGTACAGGAACGGTGTCCCGCGGGCGGTCAGTGCCACCACCGCTGCGGCGCGGGCCCGCGCCTCGCTGCCGTAGCGGGAACGGTGTCGGACCTGGTCGTGGTTCGACAGGACGAACGTGGGCCAACGTGGTTCGGCGAAGTCGTCCTCCATCTTCGCCAGCGCCTCACCCATGCGATCCGCGTCCCACGGCGAGTGCAGCGGACGGAAGTCGAACGACAGGTGCAACTCCGGTGCGTCCGGTGTGCCGACGTACGAGGCGCTCTCGCCATCGCGCAACAGGTACACCTCGCCCACCATCATCGGCTCGTGGTCGTACCCGTCGAGGAGCGACCGGATCCGGCGCAACAGTTCGTGGCCGAAGGGACGGTCGGTGGCGAGGAGCGGGAACTTCCAGAAGGGGTCGGGAAGGTCGGGTACGTCGGTGCCCTTGCCGATCAGGTTGACGACATCGGCCCGGAACCCGTCGACGCCCCGGTCGAGCCAGTAGCGCAGCGTGGCGTGCATCGCCGCCTCGACATCCGGGTTCGCCCAGTTCAGGTCCGGCTGCTCGGCGAGGAACAGGTGCAGGTACGACTGGTCGGTGGCGTCGTCGTGTGTCCACGCCGGCACCTGCTTGAACATCGCCTGCCAGTTGTTCGGCGGTGAACCGTCGGCCTGCGTGTCCTTCCACACGTACCAGTCGCGCTTCGGGTTGTCGCGCGACGAACGGGACTCGACGAACCACGGGTGCTGGTCGGAGCTGTGGTTCGGCACCCAGTCGAGCAGCAGCCGCATGCTGCGACCATGGAGCCCGGCGATCAGGTCGTCGAAGTCCGCGTCCGTGCCGAACACCGGGTCGATGCCGCAGTAGTCGGCGACGTCGTAACCGAAGTCGCGCATCGGCGAGGTGAAGATCGGCGACAGCCACAGTGCGTCGACGCCGAGGTCGGCCAGGTAGTCGAGCTTCGAGGTGATGCCGGCGAGGTCACCGACGCCGTCGCCGTTCGAGTCGGCGAACGATCGTGGATAGATCTGGTAGATGACGGCGTCGCGCCACCACGGTGTCTCGCTCACCCAATCAGTCTGCCACTCCCCCCTCGCCCGAAAAGTGCCTGGATTGTCGCGCTGGGCGCGCAGATCCAGGCATTTTTCGGGCTGAGTGGGGGTGCTGGGGGTCAGACAAATGTCGCGAAGACCTCGAGGGGTGCACGTTCGGTGGTCAGCGAGTTGATCGGGGCTGCGAGGTCGGCGTGGCCGATGGCGACGCCACAGAAGATGCGCTGCTCGGCCGGCGCGCCGACGAACTCGCTGACCGCCTGCTCGTAGACACTCCACGCCTCCTGCGGGCACGTGTCGAGGCCGGCCTCCTGGGCGAGCAGCATGAACGTCTGCAGGAACATGCCGAGATCCGACCACTGCGGCGGCCCCATGATCCGGTCGATGAAGCAGAAGAGTGCTGCTGGAGCGCCGAAGAAGTCGAGGTTCTTGGCGAACTGGGCGAGCCGACCGGCCCTGTCGTCACGTTCGATACCCGAGCGCGGCATACATGTCCTCGCCGACCTTGAAACGCGACGACCGGTACGGCTCGTGCAGCGGCGAGGGGTAGATGTCGTAGGCCGGTGCCTCGACGGGCCGTTCGGCGAGGAACTCGCGGAACCGAGCCATCGACTCGCCGTTGACGACATAGATCCGCCACGGCTGCACGTTGCCCCCCGACGGCGCCCGCGACGCGGTGATGAGCAACTCGGCGATCACGTCGTCCGACACGGGATCGGGGAGGAAGGCCCTGACGGATTTGCGGGCATGGACGGCGTCGGTCACGTTCACTGCCGCAGTCTGGCCGTCGCTCCCCTCCACGACCGAACCGGGAGATCGTGCCCCGGCGCCGATCTAAGGTCGCGTCATGGCAACGATCAGGGAACTCGCCGAGGAGCACTGGCAGGGGCGCGGAGAACTCGTCCACACCCACCATCCGGTGCAGCCGGTCCATGTCCATCACGACGACGGCACCCAGACAACCGCCAGCGAGGAGATCGCCGACGGACTGCTGACGCTCAAGTCGATCGCATCGGTCAATGCCCTCGACACCGGTGACGGCCTCGTGATGCTCGACACCGGTGGCGCCTTTGATCGCCGCACCGTCTACGAGGTCGTGCGTGGGTGGCGCCCCGACGCACCCGTGCGCGCTGCGGTGTACTCGCACCACCACATCGACCACGTGCTCGGCACCGCCCTGTTCGACGCGGAGGCCGCCGACAAGGGATGGCAACGACCCGTCGTCTACGCCCACGAAGACCTCCCTGCACACTTCCGCCGATACGAGCAGACCGGCGGCTGGAACACGGCGATCAACCGACGCCAGTTCGCCATCGACGTGCCTCAGTTCTCGTGGCCGAGCGAGTACCGCGACCCCGACGTCACCTACGCAAAACACCTCACCTTCAACCGCGGTGAGCTGACCTTCGAGTTGCATCACGCCCGCGGCGAGACCGACGACGCCACGTGGACGTGGGTGCCCGAAACCAAGGTGCTGCATCCCGGCGACCTGTTCATCTGGGCGCTCCCGAACGCCGGCAATCCCCAGAAGGTGCAGCGATACCTGTCGGACTGGGGCGCGGCGCTGCGTCAGATGGCGGCGCTCCAGCCCGAGATTCTGCTCGCCGGCCACGGACTCCCGATCTTCGGCGCCGACCGCATCGTGGCGGCACTCACCGATACCGCCGAACTGCTCGAATCGATCGAAGGCCAGACCCTGGCGATCATGAACCAAGGCAAGAGCCTCGACACCTGTCTGCACGAGGTGACGGTCCCCGCCCACCTCGCCGACAGGCCGTACCTCCAGGCGGTGTACGACCATCCGCAGTTCCTGATCCGCAACGTGTGGCGCCGGTACGGAGGTTGGTGGGACGGCGAGCCCGACAATCTGCTCCCGTCGCCACGCATCCAGCAGGCAGCCGAATGGGTCGAACTCGCCGGCGGCGTCGACCGCGTGTTGGCTCGGGCCCAAGAGGTGCTCGACACCGGTGACGCCCGCCTCGCCTGCCACCTCGTGGAGTTCGCGGCGCTGGCGGCGCCCGACAATGCCGAGGTGTGGTCGCTGCGCGCCACGGTGTACGCCGCGCATTCGCAACAACACACCTCGTCGATGGCACGCAACCTGCTCGGCCACGCTGCACTGGCCAGCGAGCAGGGTAAACGCGACCTCGCCGGCGACTACTGAGGCGGGCCGGTCGCACGTGGCGGAGCGGCGGCGTCAGCGGGCGATGTTGCGGACGGTGCCGACGAGAGCCGCGTGCAACGGCGAGCGGGTGTTACATCTGGCATCCTCACCAGTTGGTGGCGATGTACTGGGTCTCGCAGAACTCGTAGATGCCCTCGCTGGCACCTTCACGACCGAGGCCCGACTGCTTCATCCCGCCGAACGGAGCGGCCGGATCCGACACTGCGCCACGGTTGAGTCCGACCATGCCGGCCTGGATCCGCTCGCTGACGTCGAGTCCACGGCGCAGATCCTGGGTGTACACGTAGGCGGCGAGGCCCATCTCGGTGTCGTTGGCAATGTCGACCATCGCGTCGGTGTCGTCGAAGGTGATGATCGGAGCGACCGGCCCGAAGATCTCGTGGCGGGTGATCTCGTCTCCCGGGCGGACGTTGCCGAGCACGGTCGGTGAATAGAAATGACCGGGCCCATCGACGGGCGCACCACCGGTGGCGATCCGGGCGCCATGGTCGGCCGCCGCGGTGACGAGTTCGTTGATCGAGGCGACCGCTTTGGCGTTGATCATCGGGCCGCAGGTGACGCCGTCGTCGAACCCGCTGCCGATACGCACATCGGCCATCGCCGCCGCGAACATGCGCGTGAACTCGTCGGCCACCTTGTCGTGCACGAGGAACCGGTTCGCCGCCGTGCAGGTCTCGGCCGAGTGACGCATCTTCGCAATCATCGCCCCTTGGACCGCAGCGTCGAGATCGGCGTCGTCGAACACGATGAACGGCGCATTGCCGCCGAGCTCCATCACGGTCTTGAGCACCCGGTCGGCGGCGCGTTTCAGCAACACGATGCCAACCTCGGTCGAACCGGTGAACGAGACCATCCGTGTCGCCTGATGGTCGACGGCAGCGTCGAACCACGCACCCGACGACAGCGTCGGCACGATGTTGACGACACCCGCCGGTAGGCCTGCCTCATGGAGGAGTTCTCCGATCCGCAGCGCCGTCAACGGCGTCTCACGAGGCGGTTTGATCACGGCGGTGTTCCCGGCTGCCAGCGCAGGTGCCAGCTTGCGGGTGATCATCGCCGCCGGGAAGTTCCAGGGGGTCACGATCACGACGACACCGACCGGCGGATGGCGCACGACGATCCGGTTGGCGCCGCCTGGAGCGACACCGAGCGAACCGTGGATGCGCACGGCTTCTTCGGAGTTCCACCGGAAGAACTCGGCGGCGTACGCGACCTCGCCGCGGGCGTCGGCGAGCGGCTTGCCGTGTTCGCGTGTGATCAACCGGGCCAGCTCATCGGTGTGCTCGATCATCAGCTCCCACGTGCGGCGCAGGATCTCACCGCGTTCGCGCGGCGGTGTCGCGGCCCAGGCAGCCTGAGCGTCGCTCGCAGCCTCGCACGCAGCGGTCGCGTCGGCGGTGGTCCCCGCCGCGACCGACGCGATCACTTCCTCGTTCGCAGGATCCTCGACGTCGAAGCGCTCCGCGCCCGAGCCGTCACACCACTCGCCACCGATCAACAACTGCGTCTGCATGCTCACATCATGCACGGTGACGACACCATTCGATCACCAGCGTCGATCTGGCGGCCATCGATTGCACCAGGCGTCAGACCCCTGGTGCAATCAGGCCACCTCATAGCCGGCGTCATCGATCGCCGCGCGGATGGCCGCATCGTCGCCGCCGATCACGGTGACGGACTTGGCGTCGATGTCGACCTCGACGGAGTCGACAGCGGCGACTGCTGACACCTCGCCTTCGATGGCGCTCTTGCAGTGACCGCAGCTGATGCCAGGGACGGAATAGGTGTGGGTCGTGCTCATGCGACGAGCTCCTGTTGTCTGGTTGGTGGGGCGGAGACCGGCTGATCCGTGCTTCGGCGGTAGCCGCGGAACCGGCGGAGTCGCAGGCTGTTGGTGACCACGAACAGCGACGACATACCCATGGCCGCGGCGGCGACCATCGGATTCAGGAACCCGAACGCAGCGAGGGGAATCGCCGCCGCGTTGTACGCGAACGCCCAGAAGAGGTTGCCCTTGATGGTCGCCAGGGTCCGCCTCGACAGTGCGACTGCGTCGGCAGCGGCGCGCAGGTCGCCCGACACGATCGTGAGGTCGGACGCTTCGATCGCGACATCTGTGCCCGTCCCGATGGCGATGCCGAGGTCGGCTTGCGCCAGCGCCGGCGCGTCGTTGATGCCGTCGCCGACCATGGCCACGCGGCGTCCCTCGGCTTGGAGGCGTACGATTTCGGCCGCCTTCGCGTCGGGCAGCACCTCGGAGATCACGGTGTCGACGCCGACCGCGTTGCCGACCGAGCGGGCGCTGCGATCGTTGTCGCCCGTGAGCAGCGTGACCGTGAGACCGAGATCGTGGAACGCGGCCACCGCCTCGCGCGACGTCGACTTCACGGTGTCGGCGACGACCAGCACCGCCTCGGCCACACCAGCGCGACCGCTGAACACCGCGGTGTTCCCGGCGCGCTCGGCGGTGGCGGCAGCACGCTCGACGGCCGCTGGCACGTTGTCGAACAACTGGCGACGGCCGACACGGACCTCGACGCCATCGACCTGGGCGATGACGCCGAACCCTGGACGGTTCGCGAACGCCTCGACAGGACCCGGCAACGCCCCGCGTTGCAGCGCCGCGTCGGCGACCGACCTCGCGATCGGATGCTCCGATCGCGCTTCGACTGCGCCGGCCAGCCCGAGCATCAGTTCGGCCGACGAATCGGGGGAAACCACGTCGACCAGACTCATGCGGCCCTCGGTGACCGTCCCGGTCTTGTCGAGCACGATGGTGTCGATCCGCCGGGTGTCCTCGAGAACCTCCCCACCCTTGATGATCACGCCGAGCTGCGCGGCCCGGCCGGTGCCGACCATGATCCCGAGCGGGGTCGCCAGCCCCAGCGCGCACGGACAAGCGATGATCAACACGGCCACCGCAGCCGTGAACGCGTCGTTCGCGTCGCCGGTGATCGCCAGCCAGGCGAGCAGCGTCACGGCCGCGATGCCGATCGCCGTGGGCACGAACACGGCAGCCACACGATCGGCGAGCCGTTGAACATCGGCACGACTGCCCTGCGCCTCGTCCACGAGACGGATGATCTGGGCGAGGGCGGTGTCGGCGCCGACGCGGACCGCCTCGACCACGAGTGAGCCGTTGGCGTTGACCGTGGCACCGATCACCTCGTCGCCCGGGCCGACTTCCACGGGCATCGGCTCGCCCGTCACCATCGAGGCGTCAACGCTGGACAGCCCCTCGACCACGATGCCGTCGGTCGCGATCTTCTCACCGGGACGCACCAGGAATCTGGTGCCCACGGTGAGTTGCTCGAGCGGGATCTCCGAGCCGTCCTCGAGGCGGGCCGAGCGCACACCGAGGTCGGCGAGAGCGCGGATGGCATCACCGGAGCGTCGCTTCGCTCGAATCTCCAACCACTTGCCGATCAGGATCAGCGTCACGATCACGGCACCGGTCTCGTAGTACACGTGCATGCCGCTGCTGTCGGTCATCGACATCGACCCCATGTCTGCCATGTCCGACGACTCGTCGCCGATACTGCCGACGAGCAGCACGGTCGACCAGGTCCACGCCGACAAGGTGCCCATCGACACGAGCGTGTCCATGGTGGTCGACCCGTGGTGGAGGTTCATCCAGGCGGCTCGGTGGAACCCCCAGCCGCACCAGAACACGATCGGTGTGGCAAGGACCGCCACCACCCACTCCCAGCCGTCGAACTGCAGCGCCGGCACCATCGACAGCAGCACCACCGGGACGCCGAGGATGACGGCGACGATCCATCGACGTCGGAGGTCGGCTTCGCGTCGGCGCTCGGCCGCATCGTGATCGGCCTTGACCGGCGCGGTGTATCCGAGGCGCTCGACGACGGCGCGCATGTCGGCTTCGGCCGCGCCGCGATGCAACACGGTCGCGCGACCGTTGGCGAAGTTCACCCTGACCTCGTCGACACCGTCGAGCTTCGTGAGGCCCCGTTGGATCCGGTTCGCGCAGGCGGCACACGTCATGCCTTCGATGGCGATGTCAGACCGCACAGTGGTCGACCCTGTCTCGGAACTCAGCGCGGTCATCACGCGATCACCTGGCAACGGTTGGGGTTCGTGCAGTTCGCCGGGTCGAGGCCGCCGGCGCGTGTTGCCAGGTCGACCATCTCGGCGCGCGCCACGCGTAGTCGCTCGATCTGGCCATCGATGTCGGCGATGTGCCGCTCGAGGAACGACCGCGTGTGCTCGCACGTGGCGAGGCCCGCGTCCTTCATCGACAGCAGCGCCTGCACCTCGTCGAGTGTGAGGCCACATGCCTGGGAATCACGGATGAATCGAAGCCGTTCGGCGACGTCAGCGGTGTAGTCGCGGTAGCCCGCCGGCGTCCGATCGGGCTCGGGCAGCAGGTCGATCGACTCGTAGTAGCGGATCGTCTGGCTGCTGAGCCCCGACATCTCCGCGAGTGCACCGATGCGCATGTCGGTCAGGCTATCGAACAACCTTCTAGTCGGCTACAAGGTTGTACGCACGTGTTACATCTGGGGTCTGACCCCTGCTGCAATTCACCACATGGCTTGCAGCGCCGCCGCAGCCACTTCGGGGGTGACGTCTCGTTGGAGGTTCGCGAAAGGGTTTGTGCCGCCGATGCGGGTGTGTCGACGCATCGAAGGGCACGGCGAGATCGACGCTCGTCGTCGGGTTCACCCGCAGTAGCCGAGTGAGCAGCGATCGGCCTCGCGAAGCTGTGGAGCAGGAGCTCCGACCACTCCGAACGTCGGTCGGTACACCTCGGTGGCGATGCCGTCCCAACGATTGTGCGACAACCCATAGACGAGTTGGCCTGGCGCCGCCGTCGGGATCCAACTCGCGAAGTAGGTGTTGCAGTGGACCGCGCACTTCGGTGCGGGCGACCATGCAGCAACGACCGTGTAGGGGCCAACCGCACGCACGGCGCTTTCGACGACGATCAGGTCACCCCACCAATCGCCGACCTTCGTGATCGCCATCCACTGGCCGTTCACGACCGTGAACTGACTGGCATTGACCATGCGGCTCGTGTCGAGGATCGGTACCGCGGCCGCAGGGTTCGCACTCCATCCGTGGCCGGTCCAGTACGACGGCGTGGCGAGCAGTTGGCCTCGGGGCACACGGGCAACGGTGACCCGCGGTGCGCAGGCCATGTCGTGGGCGACGACGTAGATGTACGGGTCGAAGCCGAACTGGCGGTGGCACTGGGCGAAGAGGTAGGTCCAGGCGCTGTCGGACTCGATCGAGAAGCCGTACAACGAGGCCGACGCATCACCCGGACGGGTCGTCGCGCGATGTTCGAAGGTGCTGGAATCGACGACCGCCACGACGGTGGACACCGGTTCGGCACGAGTCAGATAGCCGGGCCCCCGTTCGTACATCTCGGCGGCGAACACGTACAGCTGTCCATCGGACCCGACCTCGGCCCCGAGCGGCCAGTACCAGTGGAAGAACGGCGTCGTGTCGGCGGCGAACAGCCATGGCTGGGGGTCGTCGACCGTTCCGCCGATCAGCGCACTGAAGCAGGCTCCGTCCTGCACCATCCCGATGTTGTGGACGTGGCGCGTGCCGCCGCCGGGGAGTCGCACGTCGGCGTCCTGGAACGTCCACAGCACTCTGCCGTCGGGCAATGGAACCGCACGTTGATAGTCGGCGCCGACGACGCCGCCCGGCTCGGACGCGAACAGCCGATCGAGGTCGGCGGGCGCCGAGCCCGGGAGGCAGATCTGCGGGCGTGTGCCGACGGTTGCGGTGGCCGATCGTGCGCCCCCGGCCAGCGCTCCGGCCCCGAGCAGGAGCCCGAGCACGACCGCAGCGAGCGTCACCCGTCTCGCGGTCCGTCGGCGCCTTCGTTCCACACCACAGTGTCGCGCACCCTCCACCAGATGCAATGTCGTGCCACTTCGGTGCCGCTCAGAGACGGCGGATGTCCGGGTTGAACGAACGCGCTCCACGTCGCGGAGGCGACACGCCCACGGTGTACAGCAGCCGGACGATGCGTTGGCGGTGCCCGGCCCACGGGGCCAGGTGCCGACACATGATCTCATCGCCGCCTTCGTCGGCCGGCACTCGCCGTGCGTCACCGGTGAACGCGTAGTTGACCATCGTCGGGAGGCCGTAGTCACGCAGCACGATCGTGTCGGGGTCGCCGTGGGTGGCAGTGATCACCGATGTCGCCGTCCACTGCCCGAGACCGGGCAGCGCCGACAGCCGGACTCTCGCGTCTGCTGGTTCCATCACTGCTGCTTCCTCCAAGCGCTTCGCCCTGCGAGCAGCGAGGAGGATCGCTTCGGCGCGGCGGCGTTCGACGTTGAATCGATGGAAGTCGACGTAGGTCTTCGACGCGACGACCTCCGGGGTCGGAGGCAGGCGCAGCTCACACTGTCCAGGTGCCGGTTCTCCCCAGGCGTACACGATTCGTGTCCAACTCTTGAGCGCTTCCTCGGTGGTCACACGCTGACCGAGCAGGACGAGCAGCAGCTCCTGCCAGATGACGCCGGCGGCCGGCAATCTGATGCCCGGATGTCGGCGGGTCCAGGCGGCGATCGTCGGGTGCAGTGCGGGGTCGAATCCCGCGACATCGTCGTGGAGGCCAACCCAGTGCGGTGCACGTTCGACGAGCCAGCCGGCGCCGCTCCCCCACGCCTCGGCCGTGGTCGAGCCACCGCCGTGCCAGGTCAAACGCATCGTGCCTGACCCCTCGGGGGTGAGCACCGCCTTGGTGAAACTGGTCGCCGTCCATCGGGAGGTCGGATCGCGAGCGAACACGCCGAGCGGCTTCATCGTCGCCCGCAGATCGATGTGACCGGTCTGCAGGACTCGGTGTGCGGTCACGACGGCCGCTGGCGCTCAGGCGCCGACGAGGGTGCGCCAGTCGGCCGGGTACGCGTCGGCGACCTGCGACGGAGTGAGTCGCAGCGTGGCGTCGGGTGGGAGGTCGGCGACTGCCCTTGCCTCCATGTAGTGGTGCCCGATCAGACGAAGGCCTTCGAACATCGCGCGGCGCAGCGCGAGCAGCTCGGTGGGTGGATTGGGGTCGTAGAAGCCCCAGATGGTGAACGCGACGGTGAGATCGTGCACGACCGGCGCTCGCGAGAACATCGACGCTCGCCGCAACGCGACGCCGAGACAGCCGCGGATCGCGTCGTCGACGTGCTCGCCCGGCTGCAGCTGCAACTTCGGACGCAGCTGGGCAGCGATGCGCAGCGCGAATCCCTGGTCGGGCCCCGGTTCGCCGAGACGTGGTCCCGCGGGCTGGAAGCCCTCGATGTCGCCCGGGCGGTCCGGCCTCCACGACTCGGGGACGTGATCGGGAGACGCGTACGAGCGAGGGCGATCGGTTGGGGACACCGGGCTGAATCTGGGAGCGGCCATCGCTGTTCTTTCTATCAGTCGGCGGCCGACTGGCCGCCAGCACCCAGCGACCGATGCAGCAGGCCGTACACGAGGCTGTCCTCCAGCGCCCGCCACGACGCCTCGATGATGTTGGGGCTGACGCCGATCGTCGTCCAGTCACGCTCACCGTCGGTGGCCGACAGCAGAACCCGCGTGGTCGAACCCGTAGCGCTCGCGCCGTCGAGGATGCGCACCTTGTAGTCGGTGAGGTGGATGTCGGCCAGCTCCGGCAGCATCGTGCCGACCGCCTTGCGCAGTGCCGTGTCGATCGCATTCACGGGACCATTTCCCTCGGCAACCCACACGCGTCGTTCGGCGTCGTCGCCGTCGCCGACCCACACCTTGACCGTCGCCTCGGTCGAGAACTCACCGCCAGGCAGCTCGTCGGTGATCACCCGCATCGACTCGACGCGGAAGAACTCGCGCACCTGACCTGCGGCTCGACGCATCAACAGCTCGAGCGACGCGTCCGCTGCTTCGAAGTGGTAGCCCTCGTGTTCGAGCCGCTTCAGATCATCGATCACCTCGTTGATCTGCGCGCCGTCGAGTTCGACGCCGATCTCGTCTGCCTTCATCTGGATCGTTGCGCGACCCGCCATCTCCGACACGACGAACCGTGTGCCGTTGCCGACCAGTTCGGGATTGACGTGTTCGTAGGCATCCTTGGCTCGCACGATCGCCGACACGTGGAGACCGGCCTTGTGGGCGAATGCCGACGAACCGACGTATGGCGCCTGCGGGTTGACCGCGCGGTTGAGTGTCTCGGCAACGTGATGGCTCACCGCGGTGAGCCGCTCGATGCGCCCCTCGGGCAGGCAGGTGTATCCGAGCTTCAGCTGCAGGTTCGGAATCACCGTGGTGAGGTTGGTGTTGCCCGTGCGCTCGCCGAGGCCGTTGAGGGTGCCCTGCACGTGGCCGGCGCCCGCCTCGACTGCGGCCATCGAGTTGGCAACCGCACATCCGGTGTCGTCGTGACAGTGGATGCCGATGATCGCGTCGTCGCCGACGTGCGCCTTGACATCGGCGACGATGCGGTGGACCTCGCTCGGCAGGGTGCCCCCGTTGGTGTCACAGAGAACGAGGTGACTCGCGCCGTTGACCACGGCGGCCTCGATCGCCCGCAACGAGAACTCGGGGTTCGCCTTGTAGCCATCGAAGAAGTGCTCGAGATCGACGAGCACCATGCGGCCCTGCCCCTTGAGGTACTCGACCGAGTCGGCGATCATCGCCGCACCCTCGTCGAGCGTGGTCTGCAGCGCTTCGACCACCTGGTACTCGGAGCTCTTCGCCACGATGCAGACCGCCGACGTGTTGGCCTCGATCAGGTTGCGCAGCGTGGCATCGTCGTCGACCTTGCCGCGGGGACGTCGCGTCGAGCCGAACGCGACGAGTGTCGAGGTCGTGAGAGCCAACTCGTGCTGCGCCCGGGCGAAGAACTCGATGTCCTTCGGGTTCGCGCCAGGCCAACCACCCTCGATGAAATGGACGCCGAGCAGATCGAGTTGCTCGGCGATGCGCAGCTTGTCGTCGACCGTGGCCGAGACTCCCTCCACCTGGAGGCCGTCTCGCAATGTGGTGTCGAAGATCTCGACGTTTCGCATGAATGCTCCCGAGAACTGAAAGAGCCGCCCGGAGGGCGGCTCGACGAACACGTGGGGGCGCCACGTGTTCTACGGAATGATGATGATGATGGCGGCAAGCGAGTCGTTCGTCATCGGGCACCATTGAACCCGCTCCAGGCCGCGGATGCAATCACCGAGCGGGCGAGGTCGTCGATCTGTGTACATCGCTGTGTATGAACGGTGGGCAATGGGTGGACGATGGTCAGAATCCTGGGGGTAACGAGAAAGTTTCGGGGATAACCCTGTGAATTTGAAAATACCTCTTGACCAGGGGTTATGCGGGGTATTTACTGATGCTCGTTCCGGAGAGCGCACGCCAACCGGGGCGGTGAGGAGGGGGCTTCGGCCCAGCCCACACCGCTCACGAGGTGAGAGCGGTTTCGGGGCACGGACAGTGTTCACGGCCACCTCGGACCGGGCTGTCGGTCTCCTTCGGGAGGCCGGGGGCAACGACGAGTCGGCGACCGTCACGGGCAATCGGGGCGGGCGTCGGGTCAGACCGGGCCTGCGGCCGCCTTCGGGCGACGTGGGAAACGGAGACCTGCCGGAGCGTTCGGAGGTCACGGGGCAACCCGCGGCTGGCGAGCGCTGCGGTGAGACGACCGGGCACGCTCGTCGCCTTCGGGCGTCGGGCGACCTGCCACCTTCGGGTGGTGGGAGGCACGTCGCTTTCGGGCGGTGTGTGGGCAACGGGGTTGTGGTTGAGGAGCCGAAGGAACTGGGGCCACCCCAACTGGACTCAGCGAGGTCGGTTCCAATGGCGCCAGGACCGAGGGCTCGGGCAACCGGGTCAGCGTGAAGCGGTGCCAGGGGTTCGAGACCGGGAGACCGGTGTCGAGTCCGACACGCGGCATCGCCCGCCACGCCGCAAGGCGAGACGGGCGATGTGAACAGGTCGAGACGAAGGCTAACGCCCGACCATCGACCAGTGGTGGACCTGTCCACTCGAGCAGCCCCGGAAGGCGCGGAGGCGAAAGCCCGCAGCGCCGACCGGGGCGCTTTCGTTTTCCCCGCAGCCCAACGCCGGAGCCGCCGGTCGCTGCCCGAAAGATGCCTGGATCTGCGCGCTCAGCGCGACAATCCAGGCATCTTTCGGGCTGGGGCGACTGCCGCCGGGTCAGTGGAGGGCTGCGGCGAGGCGGATGACGTGGTCGAGGTCTTCCCGGGCGAGATCGACCGTCGGGCCGGGAAAGAAGGTGACGTCGTCGGCGCCGGCGTCGGCGAGCGCTTCGGCGTGGCGTACGGCGTCACCGAAGGTGCCGATCGCGCCGAGTTCGGTCCACCAGCCGCCCGGCATGTCAGCGATGCCACCGACGCCGCGATCGGCGTAGCGTTCACGGATCTCGTCGATGTGCGGATGGGCATTGGGCGCCGGGTTCGAACCGTCGATGATTCCGGCAACGAACGGAGCCATCACCCGGCGCATCTCTCGAGCGTCATCACCGATGGCCAGCGCCGTGAACACCGACACCCGGAATGGCGCGGGTGACCCGGCGTGCTCGATCGACTCGCGGACGTAGGTCGGTCCCGCTCCCTCGGCGAGCACGACGCCGTCGGCCACCCGTCCCGCCAGCGCCAGCGACTTGGGTCCCCGTACGCCAGCGAGCACCGGGGGCGCATCGTCCGGCGGGGCATCGAGCGCGACGCCGCGCATCGTGAACTCGGAGCCGTCGAAGGTCACCCTCTCGCCGTGCAGGAGCCGTCGTACGATCGTGATCGCTTCCTCGAGCGTCGTCAGCGGCGACGAGGTCCGAGCCCCCATCTGTTCCATCCACTCCTGGACGCCGTGGCCGATCCCGGCGAGGAGACGACCTGGAGCGAGTTGTGCAAGCGTGGCGATCTCCATCGCGGTGATCGCCGGATTGCGGGCCACGGCCGGCAGGATTCCGACACCCACGGTCAGCGACTCGGTCCGGGCGAGCGCGGTCGCTGCCAGGCTGATCCCCGCGGTGTAGAAGCAGTCCTCGATCACCCACAACTGATCGACGCCCGCCGCCTCGAGCGACTCGGCCACCTCGACGACGAACGGCGCCGGCAGCGACCGATCGAAACACATTCCGACGTTCATCCCCATCCGCCGGACCGTACCCCACCCGGCAAACGCCTGCGCTCACTCGACCTGAGCCCGAAAAATGCCTCGTTTGTCGCGCTCAGCGCGGAGATCCAGGCATTTTTCGGGCTGGGGTTCGGCACTCCGGGGTGGGCGCGTCAGGTGGCGGGTTCGCACCAGTGGGCGTAGCGGGGGTCCTTGCCGCGGATGGCCTCGTGGTAGACCTCGGCGATCGCTGAGGTCATCGGGCCCGGGCAGGGGATGTCACGGTCATCGACCGAGTTGATCGAGCTGACCTCGGCGGCGGTCCCACACACGAACGCCTCCTCGGCGATGTAGAGGTCGCTGCGAGCGATGTTGTCGACGACCACCTCGAAGCCCAGGTCGGCGGCGATGGTCGACACCGAGTTCTGCGTGATGCCCTCGAGGGCCCCGGCCGACAACGGCGGCGTGAGCAGCTTGCCGTGACGGGCCACGAAGATGTTCTCGCCGGTGCACTCGGCGACCAGACCGTTCGGGGCGAGCATGATCGCCTCGTCGTAGCCCGCCTTCAATGCCTCCACCTTTGCCAGCGACGAGTTGACGTAGTTGCCGGTGGTCTTCGAAGCGGGCGGCATCGTGTTGTGATCGTGGCGCGTCCACGACGAGATCTTCATCCGCACGCCCTTCTCGACGGCGTCGTCACCCAGGTAGGCGCCCCACGGCCAGCACGCGATCGACACGTCGACGGTGCACGGCAGCGTGTTGAGCCCCATCTCGCCATAGCCGTAGTAGGCGATCGGGCGGATGTAGCACGAGTCGAGTCCCGTCGACGCCACGGTCTGCTTCGTGGCCGTCGCCAACTCGTCGACGGTGTACGGGATCTCCATGCCCATGATCTGCGCCGAGCTGAAGAGGCGCTCGATGTGGTCGGTGAGCCGGAACACCGCGGGGCCGTCGGCGGTCTCGTAGGCGCGAATGCCCTCGAACACGCCGGTGCCGTAGTGCAGCGTGTGGGTGAGCACGTGGACCTGGGCCTTGTCCCAGTCGACGA
The DNA here is from genome assembly GCA_963774765.1 of Ilumatobacteraceae bacterium. Classification (GTDB taxonomy): domain Bacteria; phylum Actinomycetota; class Acidimicrobiia; order Acidimicrobiales; family Ilumatobacteraceae; genus Sva-07. Next base: position 377,646 of record CAVZGP010000031.1, on the reverse strand, counting down.
GTTCGCCGTTCATCCAGATCTTCGGGGTCGATGTGATGGGCATGCGTCAGTTTCCCACGCGCGCGGCGATGGCGTCACCGATGTCGGTGGTGCTGCCGGTGACAGGCTCGGCGCAGGCGGCCCGGATCCGTTCGGCGGCCTCGCCCTCGTCGAGGAAATCGAGCATCAGCGCCGCGCTGAGGATGGCGGCGGTCGGGTTCGCCTTGTTCTGGCCGACGATGTCGGGCGCGGAACCGTGCACCGGCTCGAACATCGAGGGACCCGTACGGGCCGGGTTGAGGTTGGCGGACGATGCCAGACCGATGCCGCCCGAGACCGCTCCGCCCAGGTCGGTGAGGATGTCGCCGAAGAGGTTGTCGGTGACGATCACGTCGTAGCGGTGCGGATCCTGCACGAAGAAGATGCACGCGGCATCGACGTGGTTGTACGCGGTCAGGACACCGGGGTATTCGGCAGCGACCTCGTTGAACGTGCGCTCCCAGAGACCACCGGCGAACGTCAGCACGTTCGTCTTGTGCACGAGCGTGAGGTGCTTGCGGAGGCGGCTGTCAGCCAGCTCGAACGCGTACCGGATGCAACGCTCGACGCCGAGGCGGGTGTTCACCGATCCCTGCGTGGCCACCTCGTTCGGCGTGCCGACACGCAGGGCCCCGCCCTCGCCGACGTACGGACCCTCGGTGTTCTCGCGGATCACCACGAAGTCATGCGGGGTCTCACCACCCGGCGCCGTGCCGAGAAACGGGCGCTGGTTGATGTAGAGGTCGAGATCGAATCGCATCTTGAGCAGCAGCCCACGCTCGATGACCCCCGGCGGAACCTCGGGGGTACCGACCGCGCCGAGCAGGATGCAGTCGAATGCCCGCAGTTCGTCGAGGGTGGCGTCGGACAGGATTTCACCGTCGCGGAGGTAGCGCTGGCCACCCAGGTCGAACTCGGTGGTGGCGATGTCGACACCGGCGGCCCGGACCACCTTGACGGCCTCGGCCGTCACCTCCGGGCCGATACCGTCTCCGCCGATCACTGCGATTTTGTGTGTCATATGGCCCGTGAGCCTACGGCTGTGCCCGGCCGGCGACCCAGGGCGCCGGTATCCTGCGATGACCATGGCAGCAGTGCAGTTGTCCGCATCCGCATACGACCGTCTCAAGGCCGAGTTCGACGATCTCACCACCCGCGGTCGCATCGACGTGGCGAACAAGATCGAGCGCGCCCGCGAGGAAGGTGACCTCAAGGAAAACGCCGGCTACCACGCCGCCAAGGACGAACAGGGCCACATGGAGGGTCGCATCCGACAACTCGAACACCTCCTCGAGAACGCCGAGATCACCGACGCCTCGATCGTGTACACCGTTGTCTACGAAGGTGACGACGAGGACGACGCCGAGCGCTACCTGCTCGGCAACATGGAGGAACAGGTCGAGGGTGCCGACGTCATCAGCCCTTCCTCGCCGCTCGGCAGCGCCCTCGACGGCGCCGAGGCGGGTGCCACCATCACCTACGAGGCGCCGAATGGCGCGCTCACCGTGACGGTACTGCGTGTCGAACAGCTCTGAGATCCAGGCGCCGACGACCGGCCATCACGACCTCGAGATCTTCGCACCGGTACTCCCGCCAGCGCGGTTCGTCGAGCTCGCAGATCGCGGCACCGTCATGGTCCGTGACTTCGGCGCCGGCCCTGACGCCCCGACGATCGTGCTGCTGCACGGCTGGACCGCCACCGCCGACCTGAACTGGTTCCGCTGTTACGGCACGCTGGGCGAGCGCTACCGCGTGATCGCCTTCGACCACCGGGGGCACGGAACGGGCTTGCGCTCGAAGAAGCCGTTCCGGTTGGAGGACTGCGCCGACGATGCCGTCGACATCGCGGCGGCGTTGGGCGTCGATCGGTTCATCCCGGTCGGCTACTCGATGGGCGGTCCGATCGCGCAACTCGTGTGGCGCCGACATCCCGAACGTGTGAGCGGCCTCGTGCTGTGTGCCACGGCCCCGTACTTCGCTGGAGGGCGCGAGAAACGACTCGGCTTGATGGGGCTCACGGGGCTCGCAGCGGTCGCGCGGGTGACGCCCGAGCAGACCAAGACCTGGCTCGTCGAACAGCTCTACCTGCAGCGACGCACCGAGAAGTGGGAGCCGTGGGCAATGCGCGAAACCGCCGATCACGACTGGCGAGCCGTGCTCGAAGCGGGCAAGGCGATCGGCAAGTTCTCCTCGACCGACTGGATCGGCGAGGTCGACGTGCCCTCGTCGTCGGTTCTGACGATGCGCGATCAGGTCGTGCCGTTGCGTCGCCAGGTGAAGCTGTTCGAGCAGATCCCCGACAGCGAAGCGTTCCGCGTCGACGGGATGCACGACGCCGTCGTGGCCAACGCCGACAGGTTCGCTCCGACGCTGGTTCGCGCGATCGACTCGGTGCTGCGACGAGCGTGAGGGTCCGCACGGCGGTGGCCGGCGTGCTCGCGATTGTCGGCACGGCCGTCGCGGTCGACGCGTTACGGCGGAGCAACCCATCGGGTGACGGCAGCCACTTGCACCGCTCACGGTTGCGTCGCAACGGTCAGCTCGCTCGCATGGGAGCGCGCGTCGGTACGACCTACGCCACGACGACGGCTCGCAAGACGTTCGCCTCAGCAGAGCGTCGAGAGGAACTCGACCGACACCGCGAGTTGCGTTCCGCCCAACAGGTCGCCGAGGAACTCGGACACATGAAGGGCGCGTTGATGAAGCTCGGCCAGATGGCGAGCTACCTCGACGACGGACTCCCCGAACCGCTGCGGCTCGCGTTGACGCAGCTGCAATCCGACGCCCCACCGATGTCGATCGGCCTCGCACTCGAAACCGTCGAACGCGAACTCGGTCGACCGGTCGGTGAGGTCTTCGTCGAGTTCGATCCGACGCCGATCGCAGCGGCCTCGATCGGCCAGGTGCACCGCGCCCTGTGGCGGGATCCTGCGACGGGGGTCGAACGGGCGGTCGCGGTGAAGGTCCAGTACCCCGGCGTCGGTGACGCGATCGTCGCCGACCTGAAGAACGCGGACCTGCTCGGCGCGGTGCTCCGCCAGGGCTTCGGAGGGCTCGACCCAGCGGAAATGGTCGACGAGATCAAGCTGCGCATCGCCGAGGAGGTCGACTACGAACTCGAAGCGAGGAACCAGCAGACCTTCGCCGACTACTACCGCGGTCACCCGTTCATCCGGATCCCCGACGTGGTGGCCGAATTGTCGACCGGCTGCGTGCTGACCACCGAACTCGCCGACGGGTTCGGCTGGGCCGAGCTGATGCGACGACCGCAGGCCGACCACGACCGCGCCGGTGAGGTGATCTTCCGCTTCGTGTTTCGCAGCCTCTATCGGATGGGGGCGTTCAACGGCGACCCTCATCCCGGCAACTACCTGTTCCACGACGACGGCACCGTCACGTTCCTCGACTTCGGTCTGGTCAAGCACTTCAGCGACGACGAGATGCGCACGTTCGGCTCGATGGTGAAGGCGGCAGCCGTCGACCACGATCACGCCGAGTTCCGACGAATCATCGAGGACGCCGGGATGCTCAAACGCGAGGCTCCGGTGTCGACCGAAGCAGTCGGCGAATACTTCTCCCACTTCTACGACACGGTGCGCACGGACGCGACCATGACGTGGACACGCGACTACGCCAACTCGATCGTGCGTCACGTGTTCGACAGATCGAGCCCGATCAGCCAGTACGCGACCGTCCCACGTGCGTTCGTGTTCATCCAACGGATCAACCTCGGCTTGTATGCCCTGCTCGGCGAATTGCACGCGAGTGGCAACTACCGGCGCATCGCGTCCGAACTCTGGCCGTTCGTCGACGGGCCACCGTCGACCGAGTTGGGCCGCGACGAGGCCGCCTGGCTCGCCGCGCGCTCGTGACGCCATCCCCGGTTCCTCCTCCTGGTCAGGATTTGGTGAGAGCTTGAACCGTTGACGTGGGCCGATCGGACTTCGCAAGTAGCGTCGTCGAAATGCGCCGGACCCTCCCCCTGATCGTCACCGCCACTCTGCTGTTCGCCGCCTGCGGCAGCGACGACAACGCCAGCGACAGCTCGTCGAACGAGTCGAGCCCGACGGAGGAGTCATCCGACACGAGTGACGCCACCGCCGACACCTCGGACACCGGTGTCTCCGACACGATCGCGCCATCGCCGACGAACCCGGACAAGCCCGACGTCGAGATCCCCGACGAGATCCCGACCGAGCTCCAGGTCACCGTGATCGAGGAAGGAACCGGCCCCGCCGCGGAGGCGGGCGACACGGTGATCGTCGACTACGTCGGCGTGCGTTCCCGCGATGGCGAGGAGTTCGACAACAGCTACGACCGTTTCGAACCGTTCCCGGTCGTTCTCGGCGCGGGCGGCGTGATCGCCGGCTGGGACCAGGGTCTTGTCGGGGTGCAGGCCGGCACACGCGTCCGCCTCGACATCCCCAGTGACCTCGCCTACGGAGCCGAAGCCCGCGGCGAGATCATCGGTGAGAACGAAGCGCTCACCTTCCTCATCGACGTACGCGCAGTGATTCAGCCGTCGAACCCGGCCGACGCGCCAACCGAGCCCGGGGTACCCGCGTCAGAGGGTGCCACCGAAACCACGTACGTCGACCTCATCGAGGGTGAGGGCACCGAACTGCAGGCGGGACAGACGGGCATGATCAACTACGTGTTGTTCCGCGGCGACAACCTCGTGCCTCTCGAGAGCAGCTGGGATGCCGATCCGGTGCCGGTGCCGACCGCCGAGGGAGGTTTCCCCGGCTTCGTCAATGGCCTGCCCGGCATGAAGGTCGGTGGCCGCCGTGCCATCATCGTCCCGCCCGAAGATGCCTTCGGACCTGACGGCAACCCGCAACTCGGCTTGCCCGCCGGAACCGACATGATCATCGTCGTCGACCTTCTCGGCGTCTACGGCGAACCCGAAGGCTGATCTCAGCGCCTCCCCACCACGCGAGCGATGAGTCTTCGCGCGCACAGGTCGCGCGGAAACTCATCGCCTCGGATGGTGGGGAGGCGTCAGACGGTTCGCAGGTCGAGGCCGATGTCGAGGACGCGCGCGGAGTGGGTGAGTTCCCCGACGGCGATGTAGTCGACGCCTGACGCAGCAACCGCTCGCGCCGATTCGAGTGTGAGTCCGCCGCTGGCCTCGAGTCGCACCGCGGGATTCATCTCGTTGCGAATCGTGACGGCCTCGCGCATCTCGTCGGGCGTGAAGTTGTCGATCAGCACCTCGTCTGCTCCTGCCGCGATCGCTTCGCGCAGTCCGTCGAGCGTGTCGACCTCGACCTCGACCGGGATGGTCGCCGCGAGCTCGCGCACTCGCCGAAAGGCCTCAGTGACCCCGCCGGCCGCAGCGACGTGATTGTCCTTCACGAGCGCCATGTCGGACAGCCCCATCCGGTGGTTCGAGCCGCCGCCGCAGCGCACGGCGTACTTCTCGAGCGCGCGTAGGCCGGGGGTGGTCTTGCGGGTGTCGCGCACGATCGCCGCCGTGCCCTCCAGCGCGTCCGCCCATCGCCGAGTCGACGACGCCACGCCCGACAGATGACACAGCAGGTTGAGCGCCGTACGTTCGGCGGTGAGGAGGAGTTGCGTCGGTGCGGTCACCTCGGCGACCTTCGTTCCGGCGGTGACGAACGTGCCGTCGGACACGGAGGCGTGGAAGTCGCTCGCGGCGTCGCCGCAGACCGTCTCGATCACGGCGGCGACCACGGGGAGCCCCGCGATCACCCCATTCTGGCGGGCACCGAAGGTGGCCGTGCTTCGGTGGTCCGCCGGGATCGTCGCCACCGATGTGACGTCGATGCCACCCATCAGGTCCTCGGTCACGGCATGGCGAACGATGCCCGCCACGTCGTCGGGATCGAGCCCGCCGTCGATGAACGAACGACGGGTCGCCTCCGAAAGCGGATGGAACACGAACATGGCAGCGAGTGTAGAGCTGAGCGTGTCAGGCAGTGATGGTGACGGTGTCACCCGGCGCGATGGTGCCACCACTGACCACGGACGCATACCAGCGAGCCCACCCGGGGTATTCGTGGTGGGCGATGCGGTTCACGTGCCGATCGGTGAAGGAGTGTGCGATCTGGTGACACGGGACCGCCGGACCGCTCGTTCGCAGCACGACTTCTCCGATCGTGACGGCCAGCCCGCCGCGCAGACGCGACCAGTCGACGCCGACGATCGTGACGTTCTCCCCGGTGCTGCCAGGCGCGATTGGATGACCCTCGACGCGAAGCGCCTCGATCCGGTCGGTGCTGTACAGACAGATCGCTTGCCAGGGACGGCCGTGGTGACGACGGTGACCTTGGACGTCGCCGATCACCCCAGTCACCCCAATGTTCGCCGCCGAGATCGACGCCTTCGGGACGCCACCGCCGGAGGCTTGCAGCGAAGCGACGTGACCGACCATCGGCTCGAACACGTCGCCGGAAGCTCGACGTGTGGCGGCGATTTCGTCGAGACGATGCATCAGGGCGTGTGTGGCCACGATGGGATCATCATCGATTGCGATGGGCTCCGCCGTTGCCCCCTCGACGAACCCGTCGTCGGCACCTTCGAGCACGTAGCCGATCAGATCGTCGGTGTGCGCAAGCGTCCGTTCGAGGTCGTCGTCGCTCCAGCGTGATCCGTCGAAGCCGCACACGTGGCAGGTGAGCGCTGTCATGGTCGGTCCTCCACGATGAGGACACCAGTGGCATCGAGTGTGACGTCGAGGTGACGAATCCACTCGGGTCGTGCGGTCGGATGATCGGATCGGCGATGGCAACCACGGCTCTCGGTGCGCGTCGACGCTGCGGCAACCATCGCCGATGCGACCGTGAGGATGTTGGTCGCCTCCCACGTCCGGCGCGACGGTTCGATGCGAGGGACCGCATCCTCGTCGATCTCGGTCGCGACGACGCGCTTCGCCGAGCGCGTGTTGCGAGCGATCGCTCCGAGTGCACCGGCGGCCGACGTCAGCGACAGCTCATCCCGAACGACGCCCACGTGGCGCGACATCACGGCTCGGACCTCGCGCAACCGGGCGGGATCGAGCAGTCGGTGGTCGAGCGGATCGTCGACGTCGACGTCGATCGCCACCCGATCGGGAACCTCCCAGGCGAGGTCGCGGCCGACCCATGTTCCGGACACGATCGACTCGGTGAGGCTGTTCGACGCGAGACGGTTGGCGCCGTGCACTCCCGTTGAGGACACCTCGCCGACCGCGTAGAGGCCGCGCAATGCGGTGCGTCCGTCGAGCCCGGCGCGGATTCCACCACAGGCATAGTGCGCCGCCGGAGCAACGGGGATCCGATCGACGGCAGGGTCGAGGCCGATCTCGCGGCACGCCTCGGTGATCGACGGGAAGCGTTCGTAGAACCGTTCGCCCATGTGTGTGGCGTCGAGGTACACGTGGTCGTCGACCCCGCCAGGCGCTTCGGCCATCCGCCGGCTGATCGCCGCGGCGACGACGTCGCGCGGTGCCAGGTCTTCGAGTGGATGGACGCCGACCATGACCCGCTTGCCGGCCGCGTCGTACAGAACCGCCCCCTCGCCGCGTACCGCCTCGGACACGAGCGCCTGCTGGCCGAGCGCGTCGGGGCCGCGCCACATCACCGTCGGGTGGAACTGGACGAACTCGACGTCGGTGACCGAGAGCCCGGCACGCAACGCCATCGCAACGCCATCGCCCGTGACCGCCGGCGGATTGGACGTGGAAGCGAACACCTGGCCGTATCCGCCAGATGCGATCACGACGGCGCGCGCGGTCACGACGCCGACCGACACGAGGATGCCGTTCTCGTCGGTCTTGCCGATCCGGACGCCGACCGCCTGGCGCTCACCGTCCACCGCTGTTGCCATGACGAGGTCGAGCGCAAATGCATGCCCCATCACCTCGACGCCGGCACCGATCGCCGATTCGTCGAGCGTGCGTTGCACCTCGGCACCGGACCGGTCGCCGCCGGAGTGGACGATCCGGTTGTGGCTGTGGCCGCCCTCGCGCGTGAGTGCGATGTCGGTGCCTCCGTGCTCGGGATCGAAGGCGGCGCCAAGGCGCATGAGGTAGCGGATCGACTTCGGCGCCTCGGTGACCAACTCGCGGACCACCTTCTCGTCACACAGCCCCGCGCCCGCCTCGAGTGTGTCGCGCACGTGGTCGTCGATGGTGTCGCTCGGATCGAGTACGCCGGCGAGCCCACCCTGAGCCCACTGCGTCGAACCGGCCGACAGGATGTCCTTGGTGACGACCAACACGCTGCGCACCGGGCGCACGGCCAACGCCGCCGACAACCCCGCCGCCCCCGACCCGAGCACCACCACATCGACGTCGCGTTCCCACGTTGCCGCCGGCGCCGCCAAACGAGCTGGCAACGTCATCCTGGTTCCCCCGGCCCGGGCCTCCGGGAACCACGATGGTCGTGCGTCGGTGTCCCTGGTTCGCCGAGGCCCGGGCACGGGGAACCAAGGCGTTGCGCTCCGGGCAGTGTCATGTCACTCGCCGGTGGACGACGGGGTGCCGATGGCGATCATGCGCTCGACCGATCGACGGGCGCGGTCGGCAATCTCGCGGTCGACGAACACCTCGTCGGTGCCGTCACGCAACGAGCGCAGGAGCTTGGCCGGGGTGATCATCTTCATGTACTTGCACACCGCCGCCCGATTCACGGGGACGAACTCGGTGGTCGGGTTGACCTTCTCGAGCTGGTAGATCATGCCGGTCTCGGTGGCCACGAGCACCTTGGCCGCCGTCGTGGCCCGGGCAGCGTCGACCATGCCGCCCGTCGACAGGATCCTGGTGCTCGTGTCGGGAACGACACCCGCCCCGACCAGGTACAGCGCGCTGGTCGCGCAACCGCACTCGGGATGAACGAACAGCTCGGCATCAGGAGCGGCGGCGACCTGCGCTTTGAGGTCGGCGCCGTTGATGCCGGCATGGACATGACACTCACCCAACCAGATGTGCATGTTGTCGCGTCCGGTGATCCGTTGCACGTGAGCCCCGAGGAACTGGTCGGGACAGAACAGGATCTCGGTGTCAGGGGGAATCGACTCGACGACCTCGACAGCGTTCGACGAGGTGCAACAGATGTCGGTTTCGGCCTTCACCTCGGCGGTGGTGTTGACGTAGCTGACGACGACCGCACCAGGATGCTCCGCCTTCCATGCCCGGAGCTGGCGAGCATCGATCGTCTCGGCGAGGCTACATCCCGCGGCGGCGTCGGGGATGAGGACCGTCTTGTCGTAGGCAAGGATCTTGGCCGACTCGGCCATGAAGTGCACGCCGCAGAAGACGATCGTGGACGCGTCGACCTCGGCGGCCACCCGCGACAACCCGAGCGAATCGCCCACATGGTGGGCGATGTCCTGAATTTCGGGCACCTGGTAGTTGTGCGCCAGGATCACCGCGTCGCGCTTCGCGGCGAGTGCGAGCACCTGTTCCTGCCAGTCGCTGGGCAACACCTCGACGTTCACGGCCGTATCGGTCACTCCTCCAGCGTACGCAGATCGTGTCCGGCTGCGACGACAGCGTCGACTGCGCGAGGCGCTGTCGATCGAGGGATGATGCGATCTACGTTGTGTCGATGGAAACGATCATCGATCGGGTCATCGGCGCCGCTGGCCGTTACGAAGGTTCGGGCGACGGTGTCGAGAGCGGGCCGTTCACGGCGACGATCGACATCGCCCCGCTTCTCGACGGGATGGGCGCCACGATCGACTATGTCGCAACGGCGCCCAATGGCACCGAACTGCACGCCGAACACACGGTGCTTGCGTTCGACATGTGGTCGGGCGAGGCGACGCTCTACGTGTTGTGTGCCGAGCTGAGTGGGCTCGGCCAACTCGTGCAGGTGAGCGGATCGACGTTCTCCAACGGTCTGGACACCGTCGGCTTCCAGCTGCAGATCGAGATCGTGATCGAAAACGGCACCGTTGAGTACGTGTGGTCGTGGGGCCAGCCGGGCGAGCCGCTCGCCGAACAGTCGCGGGCGCGATTCGCACTGCGCTGATCTCGCCGGCGCGGTCAGTTGAAGCTGAACCAACCCCCCATCGACGGTGGATGCCAGGTCGGGGGCTCAGCTCATTGGAGGGCCGACGAAACACGTTTGGCTGCGTCGACCACGGCGGTACCGAACCGCTTGCCGGGCTGACGTGTCAGCCGTTCGATCGGTCCGCTGACCGACATGGCCGCAACCGTCGAGCCGTCGGCACCGACCACCGGTGCACTCACCGAGGCCACGCCGGCTTCGCGTTCACCGACGCTCTGCACCCACCCCTGCTTCGACACCTCGCCGGTGAGCACTCGCCCGGCCGACCCGACGTCGAGAGGCAAGAGCGAGCCGTGCGGGACGATCCACCGCAGCCCGTGCGGCGACTCGAGCGACACGACGCAACGCCGCTGCGCGCCCTCGCGCACGAACAACTGCACGCTCTCTCCGGTGAGCAGACACAGCTCGGCGAGTACAGGGCCCGCCAGCTCGACGAGGGGGAATCGCTCAGCTGCAGTCTGGCCGAGAGAGACAAGACCGAGACCGAGCTCGTAGCGACCGGCGTCGTCACGGCGAAGCAGACCGTGCAGTTCCAGCGCTGCGGCGAGGCGATGAACGGTTGCACGAGGCAGGGCGGTGCGTGTCGTCAGCTCCGCCAACGTCACCGGCGACTGCGCAACCGCCTGCAGGACCAACACGGCCTTGTCGAGCACGCCAACACCGGTTACGCTGTCCATATTGCAAGAATGATATCCCATATGTTGGGATGAGGCAAGGAGCGGAGACGATGGGAAAGACACTGCCCGAGAAGGTCTGGGAGCGCCACCTGGTGCACTCCGCGCCAGATGAGCCCGACCTGCTGTACATCGACCTGCACCTCGTCCACGAGGTGACCAGTCCGCAGGCGTTCGACGGATTGCGTCTCAGCGGTCGCACGGTGCGTCGGCCCGAACTGACGATCGCCACCGAGGACCACAACGTCCCGACGGAGAACATCGATCAGCCGATCGCCGACCCGATCTCGGCCAAGCAGATCGACACATTGCGGGCGAACACCGCCGAGTTCGGCATCACCAACTTCCCGATGGGCGACCCGAGCCAAGGCATCGTGCACGTGATCGGTCCCGAGCAGGGGCGGACGCTGCCGGGCACAACCATCGTGTGCGGCGATTCCCACACCGCCACCCACGGGGCCTTCGGTGCGCTGGCGTTCGGCATCGGGACGAGCGAGGTCGAGCATGTGCTCGCCACCCAGACGCTTCCCCAGCAGCGTCCGAAGTGGATGTCGGTCACCGTCGAAGGTGATCTGCAGCCCGGCGTGACGGCCAAGGACGTGATTCTCGCGATCCTCGGCGAGATCGGCACCGGCGGCGGCATCGGCCACGTGATCGAGTACCGCGGCTCAGCGATCCGTGCACTCTCGATGGAAGGCCGCATGACGGTGTGCAACATGTCGATCGAGGCCGGCGCCAAGGCGGGGATGATCGCCCCGGACGACACGACCTTCGACTACCTGCAGGGACGTGCGAACGCACCGCGCGGTGATGAGTGGGACGCTGCCGTCGCGGACTGGACCACGTTGTACAGCGACGACGACGCGGTGTGGGACCAGGAGGTCGTCCTCGACGCCTCCACGATCCGGCCGCACGTCACCTGGGGAACGAACCCGGGCCAGGTCGCCCCGATCGACACCGCGGTGCCGTCTCCCGACGACTACGACAACCCGACCACGAAGGAGACCGTGGCGCGGGCGCTCGAGTACATGGGCCTCGAGCCCGGCACACCGATTCGCGACATCGCCGTCGACACCGTGTTCATCGGATCCTGCACCAACAGCCGGATCGAGGACCTCCGCGAGGCCGCTGCGGTCATGGAGGGGCGCACGGTCACCGTGCCTCGCGTGATGGTCGTCCCCGGCAGTCACGCGGTCAAGGCGCAGGCGATCGCCGAGGGCCTCGACCAGGTGTTCATCGCCGCCGGCGCCGATTGGCGCGAACCGGGCTGCTCGATGTGCCTCGCGATGAACCCCGACAAGCTCGCCCCCGGCGAACGCGCCGCCAGTACCAGCAACCGCAACTTCGAGGGACGTCAAGGGCGCGGCGGCCGCACCCACCTCGTCTCACCCGGCGTCGCTGCGGCGACCGCAGTGAAGGGCACGTTCTGTACACCCGCCGAGCTGGAAGGAGTTGTGTCATGAAGGCCGTACAGGTGATCACCGGCACCGGCGTGCCGCTCAAGCGCTCCGACGTCGACACCGACCAGATCATCCCCGCCGACTGGCTCAAGCGCGTCGAGCGCACCGGCTTCGACAAGGGGCTTTTCTCCACGTGGCGTGACGACCGCGACTTCGTACTCAACGACGAGCGCTACGCGCAGGCCTCCATCCTCGTTGCCGGACCTGCGTTCGGCGTCGGCTCGTCACGCGAGCACGCGGTGTGGGCAATCCAGCAGTACGGCTTCGACGCCGTCATTGCGCCGAGCTTCTCCGACATCTTCCGCAACAACTGCACCAAGAACGGTCTCGTGCCGGTCGTGGTTCCGGAGGCGACGGTCGAGGCGATCTGGGCGGCAATCGAAGCCGACGCCGAGACGCAGATCGTCGTCGACATGGAGCGCCTCAAGGTCGAAGTCCCGGCCGCCGGGATCGACGAGTCGTTCCCGATGGACCCGCAGACCCAGCACCGCTTCCTCAACGGCCTCGACGACGTCGGCATCACGCTCACCCACGCCGACGCGATCGACACCTACGAAGCCAACCGCCCCGCCTGGCTGCACTGACGATTTCACCAGGGGTCAGACCCCTGCTGCAATCGTGTTGCATCTGGGGTCTGACCCCAGATGCAACACCCCTAGCCTGGCGCCATGGCACTGACCGGAGAGTACGAACCGAGCACATCGGAGTGGGTCCGCGACCAGGTCGCCACCTACGAAGCAACCGATGGGCGCGAGGCCAATACGCTTCGCGAGACCGGAATCCCGGTGATCATCGTCACGTCGCTGGGCGCGAGCAGCGGCAAGCTCCGCAAGTTCGCGTTGATGCGAGTCGAACACGAGGGCCAGTACGTGCTCATCGCATCGATGGGCGGCGCTCCGAACAACCCAGGCTGGTTCCACAACCTCGTCGCCGAACCGCTGGTGATGATCCAGGACGGACCGCAACCACACGACTACGTCACCCACATCGCCGACGGCGATGAACGGACGCTCTGGTGGGACCGCGCTGTCGCAGTGTTCCCCAACTACGCCGAGTACCAGACGAAGACCAACAGAGTCATCCCGGTGTTCGTCGCCACTCCCGTCTGAGCGATTCGAGCCGAGGCCACCAGGCTGCGAGCTACCGTGGCGTCGTGCGTTCACGTCTCGCTCTTGCCGCCGCGATCGTCATCGCACTCGCTGCGTGCGGCAGCGACGACGTCACCTCCGGAGCCGTTGACGAAGCGAACTCCGCCACGACCGCGACCAAAGACCCGACCGCGGCCCTCACGCCCAAGGAGATCTGCGACCGTCTCACCGTGGCGTCGGTTGCCGCCGACACGGGCCTCGACGTCGTCCGAGCGAGCCCCGACGACGGCGCGACACCACAGTGCGCCTACGAGTACGCCAACGACACCGGCGCCGTGTCGAATCTGACCGTCGCATCGATGCGCCCCGAGGACGTCGGCGGTCTGAGAGGTGGCGACGCCTTCGACTTCGTCGTACAGATCAACGAATCAGTGGCCGGCGACGGAGCCGACATCCAGGAGGTGTCCGCCGGCGACGCGGCGATCCGGATCTCTGGTGAGTCGTTGCAACTCGGAGTCGTGCAGGTCGGCGACCGGGTCCTCACGGTGATCATTCCGACCGGCGACGTCGAGCCCGACGCCGTCGACCGCCTCATCGCCACGATGGCCACCGCGCTCGGCTGACCGATTTCACCAGGGGTCTGACCCCTGGTGAAATCGAGTCGTCAGCGCACGGCGTGGGCGACGAGGAGATGAGCGACCGATGTCGTGACGCGTCGGGCGGTCGGGAGATGGAGGTACTCGTTGGGGCCGTGGGCGTTGGCGTCCGGCCCGAGGACCCCGGTGATGACGAACTGCGCGTCGGGGAACCGCTCGCCGAGCATTCCCATGAAGGGGATCGAACCCCCCTCGCCGAACGTGCGTGCCGGACGGCCGAATGCACTCGTAGATGCCTCGTCGAGCGCCGCCGCCAGCCACGGTGACGTCGCTGGCGCATTCCAGCCCGGACCGAACTCGCCATCGGCGAACGACACACGCGCGCCGTACGGCGGATCGGCTTCGAGCGCGGCCTTCACCGCTGCCGCGGCGCGTGCAGGGTCACAGGTCGGAGGAATCCGCAACGACAGCTTCAACGACGTCCGCGGCCGCAGCACGTTGCCGGCCCGCGCGGTCGGCGGAAGTCCGTCGGCCCCGATGACGCTGAGGCTGGGTCGCCAGGTGCGCGCCAGCAGTTGTTCGGCGGGGTCAGCGGTGGTCGGGCCTGCCCCTGCAATGAACGGGTAGTGGTCGGCGATACGGCCGATCTCGGACGCCGTCTGCGCCGCCTCGGCCACCCGGTCGGGTGGAATCGTCACGTTCAACTCGGTCAGCAGGACCTCTCCCGTGGCCACGTCCTCGATGCGGTCGAGCAACGCACGGGCGATGCGGAACGTGTCCGCCACCATGCCGCCGACGTCGCCGGAGTGGAGGCCGTCGGTGACGATGTCGACCGTGAGCGTGCCCGACACCAGACCGCGCAACGACGTGGTCACCCACAGCCGGTCGTAGTCGATACACCCCGAGTCGAGGCAGATCACGAGGCTGGGCGACCCGATGCGATCCGCGAGCATCTCGACGTAGGCGGGCAGGTCGGGGGAACCGGATTCCTCGCTCGCCTCGATCAGCACCACGCACCGGGCGTGGGATCCACCGGCGACGTGCACCGACTCGATCGCCGTCAACGCTGCGAACGCCGAGTATCCGTCGTCGGCACCACCTCGCCCGTACAGACGGTCGCCCTCGATCACCGGGGTCCACGGCCCAAGGCCGTCGCGCCACCCCTCCATCTCCGGTTGCTTGTCGAGATGGCCGTACAGCAGCACCGTGTCGGTGTTGGACCCGGCACCGACCGCGGGCACCTCGATCAGGATCACCGGCGTGCGACCGTCGAGCTCGACGACCTCGACGGTGAGACCCGGGATCGTTCTGGCTCGGCACCACCCAGCGACCAGGTCGACCGCCGCTGCCATGTGGCCGTGTGCTTGCCACTCGGGGTCGAACACCATCGACACGTTGGGGATCGCGATGTACTCCTCGAGCACCGGGACGATCTGGTCCCAGACGTTGTCGGTGTGTTCGGCGATGGTCGAGGCGGTGTCGGTCACGCCTCGAAGGCTAGGTCACGCCCCCGGCGTGGATGGCGGCGACGGCGGAATCGGTGCCGCGGGCGTGGGGGCCACCGGAGCGGGTGATGTCGTTGTCGGAGCCGCCGGCACGGCGGGCTGTTGCGCAGCCTGGGCAGCGGCAGCGGCAGCCTGCTGGGCAGCCAACATGCGAGCGTCGGCATCGGCCTGCTGTTGAGCGATTTCGGCCTGACGGTCGAGTTCGTCTTCGGCGGCGTGGATCTGATGGAGACGAGCAGAGAGCCAGCCGATCAACGCGCTGAAGAGCAGCGCCACGATGCCGTAGATGATCATGGCGAACAGCACCGACGTGTCGAACGTGGCCGCCACATCGTTGCCGGCCGTGCCGAGTTCGATCGGCGAGAAGATGCCTCGGAACGGCGCCATCACACGGTCGAGGTTCCTGTACGCCCACTGCGTGAAGCCGGCGGTGGGGTTGGCGCCGAAGAGCAGCAGGAAGAAACCGATGACGAGGATGATCTCGACGGCGATCAGGTAGAAGTAGACGAGATAGCTGATCGCTCGAACAACCATCACGATCGCCTTGCGTTCGGTCAACGCCTTGGATTCGGATGTGATCATCAGGACTCCTCCTCGATCGGGCGGCGGCACTCCGGTGGAGCCGCTCACCCTGTCGCCACCGTAGCCACCAATCGCGACCGGCCTGGGGACCGGTGCTCACCGATGAGCGATGCGCTCGAGCAGGTGCGTCCCCATCCGCGTGAACCGAGGGTTGTCGGCCGAATGCAACAGGTACAGCAAGGCGAAGTGCAGCGCCCATGCCTGTCCACGGCTCCAGGTGGCATCGTCGATCGCTCCCGTCGACGATCGGAATTCCTCCAGCCCCGCCGCGTCGAAGAGCATCCATCCGATTGCCAGGTCGACGGCGGGATCGCCCGAGGTGATGTCACCGAAGTCGATCACTGCGCAGATCGCACCGTCGCGAACGAGCATGTTCGCCGAGTGCAGGTCGCCGTGCAGCCACACAGGATCACCGAGCCAGTCCTCGACGTCGGCCAGTTGGTCGAAGCACGCGCCCACGACGCCGCCGTCGATCGAGTCACCGAGCCGAGCGATGTTCACCGCCACGCGCGGGCGCAGCTCGTCGATCGACTGCCCGCGAAACGCGTTGAACGGCGCGTCAACGGGTGCCGGCGTGTGGAGCGCGGCGACGAACCCGCCGAGACGGCGCGCTTGCGCCGCGGGGTCCGCGAGCGCAACGTCGGCCGCAACCTCGCCATCGAACCAGGGCCCGATGGACCAACGCCACGGGTAGGTGTCGTGCGGCAGTCCGATCCTCAGCGGTGTCGGAATCGGGATCGGCAGACGAGGCGCCAGTTCGGGAAGCCAGCGCTGCTCGTTCGCAACGAGGTCGGCGGCGAGCTGACGGCGCGGCAGGCGGACGGTCAGATCAGATCCGAGCCGGAAGATGACGTTGTCCCAGCCGTTGGCGACCAAGGTGAGCGGCAGGTCGGCGAGGTCGGGGTGCTGGTCGGCGAGCAGACGACGAACGAGCCGATCGTCGATGTCGACCTCGGCGGCGGGCATGTTCTGCACCGCCACGCCAGCTACTCCGTCTCGAACTCGGGCAGATGCAGCAGACGCGTGTCGTTCGAGAACACCTCGATGGGCTTCTCGGTCGGCAGCCGCATGCCGCGTTGCAGGATCCGCATCTGGGTGTGCTGGTTGTACTCGACCATCGTGACGGCCCAGCCGTCGCGCCCTGCACGGGCGGTCCGACCCGAACGGTGCAGGTAGTCCTTGACGTCCTTGGCCGGCTCGTAGTGGACGACGGCGCCGATGTCGTCGATGTCGATGCCGCGAGCGGCTACGTCGGTGGCGACGAGGACTGCCAACTTGCCTTCGGCGAACTTGCGAAGAGCGCGCTCACGGGCGCTCTGCTGCATGTCGCCGTGCAGCGCGCCGGCGTCGACACCGAGGTCTTCGAGGTTGCGGGCGACCCGATCGCAGTTGCGCTTCGTCTGGCAGAACACCAGCACCTTCGGGATCGACTTGCCGATCGAACCGATCACCTTGTCCTTGTCCATGTGGTGCACGGCGAGGAACAGGTGATGCATCGTGCCGACGGTGTCGGTCGCCTCGTCGATCGCCACGGTCACCGGGTCGGTCTGATAGTGCTTGATCAAGTGGCCGACATCACCGTCGAGTGTCGCCGAGAACAGCATCGTCTGATTGCGGCTGCCGCAGTGGCGCAGGATCCATTCGACCTGCGGGGTGAACCCGTCGTCGGCCATGCGGTCGGCCTCGTCGAGGGTGACGATCTGAATGTCGTCGAGCGAGATCTCGTTGGACTTGATCAGGTCGATGAGGCGCAGCGGCGTGGCGATGACGATTTCGACGCCTTTGGCCATCTCGTCGACCTGATGGTGGCGCGAGGCGCCGCCGTACACCGGCAGCACTCGCATCCCGGCGTGGTGGGCGACGGGTTCGAGCACCTCGGCGACCTGCACGGCGAGTTCGCGGGTCGGCACCAGCACCAGGCCGAGCGGGCGTGACGGCTCGGCTTTGTCGGTGATCCGAGCGAGCATCGGGACACCGAACGCCAACGTCTTGCCCGAGCCGGTCTTGGCCCGGCCGCAGACGTCCTTGCCCGTCACAGCGACCGGGATCGCCTCGGTCTGGATGGCGAACGGCTGGGCGAAGCCGCACGCTGCGAGTCCGTTGTCGATCCGCTCGGGCACTCCGAGGTCGAAGAAGCCCGTCGGGGCCTCCACCGGAGGCAGGGCGTTGATGGAGGTGAGATTCGAGGTGTTGACGTGGCCACCGTCGTACGGCTGGTCCGACGTCTGCGGGCGAGAACGCCGGCGACGAGGCGCTCCTCGTCGCGCTGTTGATTCAGTCATGTTGCACTCAGCGTACCGGCGGGGGGGTGACGAGCGCGAGATGCGGCGGGCCGTGCTATCGTGGCCTCGATGTTGCGCCACGGCCTCCTTCTGCTTATGTAGGGCGAGCGCCACATACACGCGTTCGCCCGCACCCCCCGCCTTCCGGTCGGGGGGTTCTTGCTTTTTCCGACCCGCACACCACGACGACTCGATCACCCAGGAGTTCCACATGACCACCGACACCGTCCCGACGAAATCGATGCCGTTCGAGCAGTACCGCCCGTTTCTGCCGATGGTGCTCACCGACCGTACGTGGCCCAACGTCTCGATCACCGAAGCTCCCCGCTGGTGCTCGGTCGACCTGCGCGACGGCAACCAGGCGCTCATCGACCCGATGGATCCGGTGCGCAAGATGCGGATGTTCGACGAACTCGTAGCGATGGGCTTCAAGGAGATCGAGGTGGGCTTCCCGTCGGCCAGCCAACCCGACTACGACTTCCTGCGCCTGTTGATCGAAGACGATCGCATTCCCGAGGACGTGACGATCCAGGTGCTGGTGCAGTGTCGCAAGGAGCTGATCGAGCGCACCTACGAATGCCTGCAAGGTGCGCCGCGTGCGATCGTGCACTTCTACAACTCCACCAATCCCCTGCAGCGCGAGGTGGTCTTCGGGCTCGACCGCCCTGGCATCGTCGACATCGCGGTGAGCGGCGCCAAGCTCTGCAAGGAGCTGGAAGGCGCGGCGGGCGACACGCGAATCCAGTACGAGTACTCGCCGGAGAGCTTCAGCCTCACCGAGCCCGACTTCGCCGTCGAGGTCTGCGAAGCCGTGATGGACGTGATCGAGCCGACACCCGACAACCCACTCATCCTCAACCTGCCGGCGACTGTGGAGTGCTACTCCCCCAATGTGTACGCCGATGTCATCGAATGGTTCGGCCGCACCATCAAGGATCGCGACTGCGTCGTCATCTCGCTGCACCCTCACAACGATCGTGGCTGCGCGGTGGCGACCGCCGAGTTCGGCGTGATGGCCGGCGCCGACCGCGTGGAGGGCACGCTGTTCGGCAACGGCGAACGAACCGGCAACGTCGACATCATCACCCTGGCGATGAATCTGTTCATGAACGGTGTCGATCCCGAACTCGACATCACCGACATCGACAAGCTGCGTCGTACGGCCGAGTACTGCAATCGCCTGCCGGTCCACCCACGCCATCCCTACGCCGGCGACCTGGTCTACACCGCGTTCTCGGGCAGCCACCAGGATGCGATCAAGAAGGGCTTCGAGGCCCTCGACGCCAAGCGCGAGACCGGTGAGCAGCCGCAGTGGGGCGTGCCGTATCTGCCGATCGACCCAGCGCACGTCGGGCGTTCCTACGAGGCGGTCATTCGCGTCAACAGCCAGTCGGGCAAGGGCGGCGTGGCGTACCTGATGAAGGCCGAACACGGCTTCGATCTGCCGCGCCGTCTCCAGATCGAGTTCTCCAAGACAATCCAGCACATCACCGAAGACACCGGCACCGAGATCAGCGCGGGCGTGATGTGGGACGAGTTCCAGGCCGAGTACCTCCCCGGCGAGCCCCGGTTCCGACTGCGCAGCCACGAACTCCGAACGCACACCAGCGACGCCGGAGGCAACACCTCGATCCAGGCGCAGGTCGACGTCGACGGCGAGGCGCATTCGATCTACGGCGAGGGCGACGGCCCGGTGGAGGCATTCGTCGCGGCGCTCGTGGTCGAGTTCGGCGACCGCATCGACGGGCACTTCGACGTGCTCGACTATGCCGAGCACGCCATCGGCAAGGGCGCGAATGCGCAAGCGGCCGCGTACGTCGAGACCGTCAGCGACGGCGGCAAGGTTCGTTGGGGCATCGGTGTCGATCCCAACATCACGACGGCGTCGCTACGCGCCGTGCTCTGCGCCTTCGAACGCCACCAACGCTGACGCGAACTACAGTCGACCCGATGACGTCGATCTCGAGTGCACTCCGCAGAACCCTGTTCTTCGTGGTGCTCGCCGTCGGCGTCGGGGTGTTGCTGTCCTGGCAGCGCGGGCGTGCGGCCACGCCGACGCCGGGCGAGTCGCCGCAGTGGCCGGCTTGGTCCAGCGACCCCGATGTCGCGGCACAGCCGTCATCGGATCGGACCGTCGACCAGCTTTCGTGGGTGCCACCCAACGCTGATGGCGCTGTCCCGCGCGGCCATCCGGTCAAGGCCAAGGAGTCCTCGGGCATCTTCCACGTGCCGGGCGGCCGCTTCTACGATCGCACCAACGCGGATCGGTGCTACCGGACTGCCGCCGCGGCCGAAGCCGACGGCTACCGTCAGTCGAAGACGTGATCGACATCGATCACGAACGAGCCCACAGGAGAACGACATGCAGGTGATGACATGAGGGTGAGCGTCGACTTCGACGTGTGCGCATCCACGGGTGCCTGCATGCAGGTCTGTCCCGAGGTGTTCGAGGTACGCAGCGACGGCTACCTCTACATCCTGCAGGAGCAGCCGGGTGACGACGTCGCCGCCAAGGTCCGTGACGCGGCCGACTTGTGTCCGACCGGGGCGATCACCGTCGAGGACTGACAGCGACTTGACGTTCCTCCGCCAACTCGACGCATCGTGGAGCGCATCGGGATCGATGCTGTGCGTCGGCCTCGATCCGGACACGACGCGGCTGCCGTTGCCGCTCGACGGCGTTCGAGGTGCCACCGAGACCTTCTGCAAGGAGATCATCGACGCCACGGCCGACCTGGTGTGTGCATTCAAGCCGCAGATCGCGCACTTCGCGAGCCAGGGCGAGGAGCAGGCGCTCGAACGGATCTGCCAGTACGTACGCGAGACCTATCCCCACGTGACATTGATCCTCGACGCCAAGCGCGGCGACATCGGCTCGACCGCCAAGCACTATGCCGAGGAGGCGTTCGGGCGATACGGCGCACACGCGGTCACCGTCAATCCCTACCTGGGGACCGATTCGGTCGCTCCGTACTTCGAGTACGGCGGCGGGATCATCGCCCTGTGCCGCACGAGCAACCCGGGCGGTGACGACATCCAGTCTCTCGTGGCCGACGGCACGCCGATCTATGCGCACGTCGCCCGCCTGGTCGCCGACGACTGGGCGAAGCGCGGCGACTGCGGCCTCGTCGTCGGGGCGACCTATCCCGCCGAGTTGGCGGACGTGCGAGCGATCGCACCGGCCGTGCCGATCCTCGTACCCGGTGTCGGTGCCCAAGGTGGCGACACCGTCGCGGTCGTCGAACACGGCGCTCGCTCGGATGGGCGGGGCCTGATCGTCAACTCTTCGCGAGCGATCCTCTACGCGAGCAGCGGCCCCGACTTCGCCGAGGCGGCCCGCACCGAAGCCGAACGCACCGCAGCGACCCTCCGCCTCCCCTGACCCCAGACTCAGCCCGAAAAATGCCTGGATTGTCGCGCTGAGCGCGCAGATCCAGGCATTTTTCGGGCTGAGGTCGAGGTCGACAGGGTGGACGCGTCAGAGGTTGGTGACTTGGACGATGCCGGGGGCGGCACGGAGCTCGTCGAGCACCTCGTCGGGGACCGGGGCGCTCGGGGCGATCAGCATCACGGCGGTGTCGGAGCCGGTGACCCGGCTGACGTCCATGTCGGAGATGTTCACCCCGGCGTTGCCGAGCAGCGTGCCGACGGTGCCGATGACTCCGGGCCGGTCGTCGTTCTGGATGACGACCATGTTGTCGACCGGGGGCACATCGAAGGGTGTGTCGTCGATGTTGACGATGCGCTGCGCCGCCTTCGGCCCGGCGAGCGTGCCCGAGATCGAGTGGCCGCCACCACGCAGCGACAGCAGGTTCACGAAGTCGGCCGACGTGGCCGAGCAGACGTCGCGGACCTCGACACCGTGCTGCTTCGCGAGTTGCGGCGCGTTGACGTAGGTGACCGGTTCGTCGGAGATCGCCCCGAAGAACCCCTTCAAGACCGCCAACTCCAGAATGCGGGTGTCGTAGCCAGCGATCTCGCCCTCGCAGCAGATCTCCAGCTCCGACGGCAGCCCTCCGACGAGCGACACGAACAGGCTGCCGAGTCGTTCGGCGAGTGGGAGGTACGGCCGGATCGTCTCGCTCGCCTCGGCAGCGTTGACGTTGACGGCGAACGGGACGAAGTCGCCCGCGAGCGCGAGCTGCACCATCGATGCGATCGTGTCGCCCGCCTTGTCCTGAGCTTCGCGGGTGCTCGCGCCGAGGTGAGGCGTGACGATCACCGAGTCGAGCGCGAACAGGGGCGACTCGGTCATCGGCTCGGTCGAGAACACGTCGAGAGCGGCACCGGCGATGATGCCCTCGCGCAGGCACTCGGCGAGGTCGCCCTCGTGCACGATGCCCCCGCGCGCCACGTTGACCACCCGCAGGCTCGGCTTGGCCTTGAGGAGGAGGTCGCGGTTGATCAGCCCGAGCGTCTCGGGGGTCTTGGGAAGGTGCACGGTGAGGAAGTCGGACTCGGCAACGACCTGGTCGAGCGCCATCAGTTCGACGCCCATCTTCTTGGCACGGTCCTCCGACACGAACGGGTCATAGGCGATGAGACGCATGCCGAATCCCTTGGCACGATCGCCGACGAGCTTGCCGATCCGGCCGAGCCCGACGATGCCGAGGGTCTTGTCGGCGAGTTCAACACCTTCCCAACGGCTGCGCTCCCACCGGCCCTGCACCAGCGCGGCGTGCGCCTGCGGCACGTTGCGCGCCGTCGCCATCAACAGCGCCATCGTGTGCTCGGCAGCCGAGACGATGTTGCTCTGCGGCGCGTTGACGACCATCACACCGCGTGTGGTCGCGGAGTCGACGTCGACGTTGTCGAGGCCGATGCCCGCGCGACCGACGACCATCAGGTCACTCCCGGCGGCGAGCACAGCATCGGTGACGTCGGTCGCCGAGCGGATGATGAGGGCGTGCGCGCCCCGCACGGCATCGAGCAGCTCGTCGGCGGAGAGCCCGAGCCTCACGTCGACGTCGTGGCCGGCTACTCGGAGGCGGTCGAGGCCCCCGTCGGCGATCTCTTCGGTGACCAGGATGCGAGCCATAGACCTTGTACTTATCGGGTTCCGCCCACCACTTCCACGGGGTTTGACGAACCGTTCACCTCCACTCGCGGTCAGCCGGTACGTTCTGGGCAATGACGCCCACGGAGCGCGCGAGCGAGATCGAGCGTTGGTTCCTCGAACGTGGCGTTCCGCACCTCGTGGAGAGCGACGACAACACCTCGATCCTCGACGCGTGGACACGTGCCCTCCCCCTCCTGGTCGCTGCCTACGTGTTGCTCGGACTGAACGCGCTCGACCTTCGCGACTGGTCGATCGCACAGAATCTCGCCACGGCAGCGGCAGTGGTCGCAATGCTCCTGGCGGCGTGGGTCCTTTCGAATCGGCTCCGGGGCGTGGCGGCATTCGCCCGGCCGACCGACATCGACCTCCCCGAGCTGTTGCTGTTCGTGTTCGGACCGGCGATCCCCGTGTTGGTGTTCGGACAGGTCCGCGACGCGATCGAGAGCGTGCTCCTCGCACTCGCGCTGTTGATCCTGATCTACGTCTGGTCGTCGTACGGCATCGGGGCGCTGCTGCGTTGGGGTGCTCGCCGGTCGAGCGGTCAGCTCACCGGCCTCGGACCGCTGGTGGCCAAAGCCCTTCCGCTGCTGCTGGTGTTCAACATGTTCCTGTTCATCAACGCCGAGGTCTGGGAGATGGCCGGCACGCTCGACGGCGCCGCCTACGTCGTGGTCGTGCTGACGTTCTTCTCCCTCGGCGCGGTGTTCGCCCTCAGTCGGGTCCCGGGGTTCATCCGCGACGAGAACCGGTTCGAGTCGTGGAGCGACGTCGGGAGCTACCTCGAGGGGACCCCGGCCGAGACGGTCGAACTACCGACGTCGGGTGCGACGCTCGATCCGCTCCGTCCGCGGCAACGATTCAACATCGGTCTGATCGGGCTGTTCGGCCAGGCGCTGCAGATCACACTCGTCGTCGCAGCGCTCACCGGGTTCTTCGTCTTCTTCGGGTTCATGGCGATCACCGCCGACACGATCACCCACTGGACCGGTCTCGATTCGGTCCGGGTCATCGCCGATGCCGGATTCGGTGATCGGACGTTGGTGCTCACCGAGCCGCTGATGCGGGTGTCGGTGTTCCTGGGCGCGTTCTCCGGCATGTACTTCACGGTCGTGCTCACCACCGACGAGACGTACCGCACCGAATTCGCGAGCGACATCGGTCCCGAGATCCGACAGATCCTCGCCGTACGCACCGCGTACCACGTGGTGAAGGGACACCACGGCGGCTCTGATCCTCATGTCGACACGGTGACGTCGTGACCGATCCGGCGATCGAGGTCCGCACGATCTCGACTCGCGACGATTTCGTCGCCCACGACGCGCTGATGCAGTCCGTCTGGGGGATGTCGGTGCCGCTGGTCAACGTCGAGCTGCTCACCGCCGTGTCGCACTCGGGCGGCTACGTCGCTGCCGCGTTCGACGGCGAACAGATGGTGGGCGCGTCGGTCGGTTTCCTGGCCGATCATCACGGCGCGCTGGCACTGCACAGTCACATCACCGGGGTCGTCGACGCCCGGCGCCACGCCGGGATCGGCCGGGCGATCAAGCTGCACCAACACGCCTGGGCGGCCAAGCATGGACTCGACTGGATCACGTGGACGTTCGATCCGCTGGTACGCCGCAACGCGTGGTTCAACATCGCGATCCTCGGGGCCGACGTCGATGCCTACCTCCCGTCGTTCTACGGCGAGATGACCGACGCGATCAACGTCGGCGACGAGTCCGATCGGCTCCTCATGGCGTGGGCCGTGCGAGGTCCGATCCCCGTCGAACCACGTGACGGCAGCGATGTCGTCGACCCTGTGTTGGTGGCGACACCAGCCGACATCGTCGAACTGCGCCGCACCGATCCGCAGGCGGTGCGTTCGTGGCGCAGCGAGACACGCCGAGCGTTGATCACGGCGCTCGAGTCGGGCCACCACGTGCTCGGATTCACGCGCGACGGCTCGTACGTGATCGGATCGACGTCATGACCTGGATCATCGAACGCGTCGAACTGCGCCGTATCTCCATGCCACTCGTCTCGCCGTTTCGAACCAGCTTCGGCAGCCAGACCGAGCGCGACATCCTGTTGGTGCGAGTCGATCTCGCCGACGCATCCGGAGGCTCGGCCGAAACGATCGAGGGGTGGGGCGAGTGCGTCGCGCTCTCCGAGCCCAGCTATTCGCCAGAGTACGTCGACGGCGCGCAGCACGTGATCGTCCATCACCTGTTGCCGCGGTTGCGCGGGGCAGGGCCGATCGAAGCCGCCGACGTCGCACCGGAACTCGCCAAGCTGCACGGCCATCCCATGGCGAAGGCGGCGTTGGAGATGGCGGTCCTCGACGCACAGCTGCGAGCCACGGGCCAGTCGTTTGCCTCGTTCCTCGGCGCCGAGCGGACACGGATCCCGAGCGGTGTGAGCGTCGGCATCCACGGCACCACCGGTGAACTGCTCACCGCGGTGCAGGGCTACGTCGACGACGGATATGTGCGCATCAAACTGAAGATCGAACCGGGATCCGACATCGACCAGGTGGCGGCAGTGCGCGAGCTGATCGGGCCGGACACACCGTTCCAGGTCGATGCGAACACCGCGTACCGCCGCACCGACGGCGCTCATCTCGCGCGACTCGACGAGTTCGACCTGTTGCTGATCGAGCAGCCACTGCCCGAGGACGACATCGTCGGTCACGCCCGCCTCGCGGCCGAGGTGGAGACGCCGATCTGCCTCGACGAGTCGCTGGTGTCAGCCGCCGGCACGGCCGACGCGATCGAACTCGGAGCGTGCGAGATCGCGAACATCAAGCCGGGCCGGGTCGGCGGCTATCTCGAAGCGGTCCGCATCCACGACCTGTGTGTCGCCAAGGGGATCCCGGTGTGGTGCGGCGGCATGTTGGAGACCGGGATCGGACGTGCCGCCAACGCAGCGCTCGCGGCGCTGCCGGGATTCACGCTTCCGGGCGACATCAGCGCCTCGTCGCGGTTCTACGCACGAGACATCGTCACCGACCCGATCACGATCACCGACGGCCACGTCGCGGTCCCGACGAGCCCCGGCCTCGGATTCGACCTCGACCGCGACGCACTCGAGTCGGTCACCACGAGCCGACTGCACATCGACCGGCGCGGTACAGTCAGCGACCTATGACGCACACGTTCCTGTCAGAAGAGTGGATGGCCGCAGCTCACGAGATCCGTGAGAAGTACGCCGACAAGGTTCCGGCGGTCACCACGGTGATCAAGATCAACCAGGTGATCACCGACGTGCCGTTCGGCGACGGCGAGGTGAAGAGCTATCTCGACACGTCATCGGGGCATCTCGTGATGGAGCTCGGTGAGCTCGACGGCGCCGATGCCACCGTGACCACCGACTTCGCGACCGCCAAGGCGATGTTCGTCGATCAAGACCAGGCCATCGCCATGCAGGCCTTCATGTCCGGCAAGGTCAAGGTCCAGGGCGACATGATGAAGATGATGGCGATGCAGACCGCCATCCCGTCGAACGAGTTCACCGACACCATCGCCGACGAGATCAAGGCCATCACCTCGCCCTGATTTCACCAGGGGTCTGACCCCTGCTGCAATCGTCACACCGTGGTCGCGCAGACGGTGTCGCCGCGAGCGACGCTCGACTCGCTCACCACGTCGACGCTGCTCTCGCCATCGTCGGCGACCAGCGCGGCGAGCATGCCTTTGACCATGCCGCGGTCGACGGCGCAGATCACCGGATGGTCGGTCGCGACATCCCCGAACGGGCAGTGATCGTTGATGATCCGGAGCCGGCCGTTGCGACCTTCGGCGTGTGCAGCGAACCCGTGCGCAGTGAGGGCGTCGGCGACAGACTGCATCGCCGATCGCAACGATCGTCGGCCTTTCGTGAGCGCATCACCGGTGAGCCCTTCTGCCATCGCTCGGCCGTACTCGGCGCCCACGTCTTCAGCGATCGTCTCGGCCTCGTCGGGAGCGAGACGGTCGAGCGCCCGACCGAGGAGTGCCAGCACGAGGTCGTCGCTGCGCACCGGGAACTCGTCGACGGTCGCATCGCCGACGGCGACATAGCGCTTCGACGGCCGCCCGGCGCCAGCACCAGCCACCCTGCCCGTGACGACCTCGAGGTAGCCCCCGGCAGCCAACTTGTCGAGGTGGTGTCGGGCGACGTTGGCGTGTACGCCGACTTCGGTCGCAACCGTCGATGCCGTGGCACCCGTCGTGGGATCGCCACCGTCGCCGGAGCAGTCCTTGACGAACAGATAGATCGCACGGCGCGTCGGATCGCCGAAAGCATCGGTGATCGCCGACACCGTGGCCGTGAACGACGGGCTCGTTCGCACGGCAGCAATTCTACCTATCCACGTAGTGCAAATTCGTGGGCCGCTCGCCACAATGAGGACATGGCCGTCGTGACCGAAGAACAGATCATCGAAGCCCTCCGCCCGGTCGAGGATCCGGAACTCCACCGCTCGATCGTCGAACTCGGCATGCTGCGCGGCGTGACGATCCGCGACAACGGCGTCGTGGGTGTGCTCATCGCACTGACCGTGCCAGGGTGTCCGCTCAAGGGCGAGATCACACGGCGGGTCTCCGAGGCAGCGACCGAGCTCGACGGCGTCGACTCGATCGATCTCGAGTTCACCGTGATGAGCGACGAGGACCGCGAGAACATCCGTCGCACGCTGCACGGCGACGCCGCTTCGACCGCCGGTTCGGGCCAGGCGCACGGCCACGCCGAGGGCCGCGAGATCCCGTTCTCGAAGAACACCTCGAAGACGCGGCCGCTGTTGATCTCGTCGGGCAAGGGCGGCGTGGGCAAGTCGAGCGTCACCACGAACCTCGCCGTCGCCCTGGCGTCACAGGGCTACAAGGTGGGCGTTGTCGATGCCGACATCTACGGCTACTCGATCCCGCGCATGCTCGGCACCGACCGCGACCCGGTCGTGATCGACGAGATGCTCGTGCCGCCGGAGATGTGGGGCGTTCGTTGTATCTCGATCGGCTATTTCGTGCCAGAGGGCCAGGCGGTCATCTGGCGGGGCCCGATGCTGCACAAGGCGCTCGAGCAGTTCCTCACCGACGTGTTCTGGGACGAGCCCGACTTCCTGCTCATCGACATGCCCCCTGGCACCGGCGACATCGCACTGTCGCTCGCGCAGTATCTGCCGCGTGGTGAGGTGTTCGTGGTGACCACACCGCAGCCTGCCGCGCAGAAGGTGGCGTCGCTGTCGGCGGCGATGGCGGCCAAGGTCAACCTGCCGGTGCGCGGCGTGATCGAGAACATGTCGTGGTTCACCGGCGACGACGGAAAGCACTACGAGATCTTCGGATCCGGTGGTGGCGAGTTGCTCGCAGAGGAACTCGAGGTGCCGTTGCTGGGCAAGCTCCCACTGGTGCCAGAGCTGCGCGAGGGCGGCGACACCGGACGTCCGATCACCGCGGTCGATCCCGAGTCGGAAGCGGCGCAACTGTTCCAACAGATCGCCACCAAGATCGCCGTCGACATGAAGCCGAAGAAGGTCTTCTCCGACAAGCTCAAGATCCTCTGATCAACGATTGCACCAGGGGTCAGACCCTGCTGCAATCGATGCAGTGTTGCACCAGGGGTCAGACCCCAGATGCAACACTGTCGGCGATGGATGTCGTGCCGCGCTACAAGTTCGAGGCGATGGTGGCCGACGCGCTCGACGATCTTCCCGACGAGCTGCTCCACGTGCTCGACAACGTCGTCGTACAGGTCGTCGATCACCACCCAGACGAGCCCGATCTGCTCGGACTGTACGACGGGGTGCCGCACACCGAACGCACCGGCAACGAGGGTCCCGACATCGTGTCGATCTTCCGGGTGCCCCTCTGCGAGATGTGCCACGACCTCGATGAACTCGCCGAGGAGGTGTACGTGACCGTCATCCACGAGATCGCCCACGCCGCCGGGATCGACGACGACCGTCTCCACGAACTCGGCTGGGCCTGACCGCATCGCACCGCCACCCCAGCGGGACCGGCGGGCCGAGCGGGATCTGCGCCCGTGCAGTCCCGGCTTCCGGGACGCCATGGGCACAGATGGCGGAATGGGACGCTTGGGGCGCAGATTGGGCGATGGTAGACACCGGTGGGTGGAATCCGGGTCGGTCGACTTCGTCGCCAACGAAGCGGTCGCGCTCGTGCTCGATCCGGGACTCGGCACGGTCGCAGTCGGCGAACGTGGCGGCGAACTGCGTTGGGAGCCGGCCGACGCGATCGCCCAGATCCGACGCATCGAACACGGCGTCGGACCGCGCTGGGTGTGGTGGACGGCCGAGACCGCGCAGCAACTCGTCGATGCCGGGATTCGCCCGGCACGATGTTGGGACATCGACGCCGTCCACCGACTCGTCCACGGGGGGTGGCGAGGAGGACCAGCGCTGACGTGGGCGGTCGCTCAGGGCCTCGATACCGACAACCTGCCGGCACTCGTGTCCATCGACCTGTTCAGTGCGGCCACGCAACTCGATCGCACCGATGGAGCCATCCGCTCCGACGGACATCTCGATCCGGCGTGGATCGACGGCGGCTGGCACGACGACCTCGGCCGGCTCGCGACCTGGGCACTGCTGGCGCTCGAGGTCCACCGACTGCAACGCGACCATCTCGCATGTCTAGACGACCGTCCCGCCGCGCCGGCCACCGCCCGATCGGAGTCGGCCGCGGCGTTGCTGGCCGTCGAACTCGGCCATGACGGTCTGCCGATCGACGTCGACGAAGCGGAACGTGTCATCGCGTCGTTCATCGGCCCGAGGCCACGGGACGCCGCCGACGAGCGCCACCTGGCGACTGAACGCGACGAAGTCGTGCTGGCGCACGTGCCCGTCGACGTGCGCAGCGGGATCGACCTGCGCAACCCGACAAACGTCAAGTCCCTGTTGCGACGGGCAGGCATCGAGGTCGACGACACCCGCGCCTGGCGGTTGGAACGGCTGCGCGACCAGCATCCCGTGGTGGACGCACTGCTCACGTGGCGCAAGGCCGAGCGGGTGGCGACGACGTTCGGATACCGGTGGCTCGACGAACACGTCGCCGCCGACGGCCGCCTGCGCGGGACGTGGTCGGCATCCGACGGCGCCGCCGGCCGCATGACCGCCACTGCCGGTTTGCACAACCTTCCGGCCGACCTCCGACCGGCGGTCGTCGCCGAGCCGGGGCATGCCTTCGTGCGCGCCGATCTCGGGCAGATCGAACCGCGGATCCTCGCGGCGGTGTCGGGCGACAAGGCGCTCGCTGCCGCCACACGAGAGGCCGACATGTACGCCCCGGTCGCCGCACGACTCGGCGTGACTCGTGATGTCGCCAAGGTCGCGGTACTCGGTGCGATGTACGGCCAGACGACCGGCCACGGTGCCGCCGCACTGCGCGGGCTGGATGCGGCGTACCCCATCGCCATGCGATATCTCGGCGATGCTGCTCGTGCGGCCGAAGCCGGCAACGACCTCCGCACGAGAGGTGGTCGTCGCGTCCGGATGTCGGGCAGCGCCGACCCCGACGTCGACGAGCGCGATCGACGTTCACGCGCCGCGGCGCGCGGCCGGTTCGGCCGCAACGCGATGGTCCAGGGCGCAGCAGCGGAGTTCTTCAAGACCTGGGCGGTCATCGTCCGCGCCCGACTGCCCGCCGATGCGAAACTCGTGATGTGTCTCCACGACGAGCTGCTCGTCCACGCACCGATCGATGGTGCAGCCGACGTCGCCGCGTTGGTCGATGACGCGCTGCAAGAGACGGCGGCACGGTGGCAGCAGCCCGAACTGACCGGCGACGTCCGTTTCGTCTCCGATACCAGCGTGATCACGCGCTGGTCCGACGCGAAATGACACCGCCTCGACCCACCCGCGATGAGCGAACCGACCGGATACAGCGGTTTCACTCATCGCAACCAGATCAACCCACCCCGCGATGAGCGAACCGACCGGATACAGCGGTTTCGCTCATCGAACGGGTGGTCCGCGCCGCCGTCTGTCGTACTGCTCGCACTACCGTGTGGTCGGTGAGCGACGCCCCTCCCCCACCGAACAACCCGCCGTCGAGTAATCCACCGCCACCTCCGCCTCCGCCGAGCGGACTGACACCTCCGCCTGGATATGTCGCCTACGAAGGCCACGCCAGCCCGAGCACCGGAGTCCGTCGAGTGGGCGGCCTCGCCATGCCCATCATGGTGTCGACCGTGATCGTTGCGCTCGGCACGCTGGTCTCCGCGTTCCTGTCGGCGAGCATTGCGACCGACGCGGCCGACTTCCTGGCGGGCAGCACCAGCCAGAGCGACTTCGAGAACGCGATCATCCCCCTCAACTCCGTCCAATTGCTGGTGAGCGTCGCAACGCTCGCCACTGGCGTACTCACGATCATCTGGATGTTCCGGATCGCCCAGAACGTTCGGGCCTTCGGCCGCGCCACCACGTGGAGCCCGCTGTTCGCGATCTTCGGATGGTTCCTCCCGCCGCTCGTGCTCTACGTCATCCCCTTCCTCGTACTGCGCGAACTCTGGAAGGCATCCGAATCCACCGCAGTCGACGGATCGGACACTTGGAAACGAGCATCTGACAATCCGGTGCTGTGGGTGTGGTTCGTGCTGTTCGGGATCATTCCGGCAATCCTCTTCGCCGTCCAGATCGGGTCGTTCGCCTCCGGTGGCCTGCCCACCGGCGACATCGAATCCGTCGCCGAGGGCCTCGACGAATTCGGTGCGATCGGCTGGCTGACCGCGCTGCTGACCGTGGCCGCGGCGGTGGTGTGGGTGCGCTTCGTGCGCCAGTTGACACAGCGGCACCGGCAGTTGACGAACGAGACCTGAGCGAGCAGTCTGTTGCACCGCACATGACCAAAGCCGACGTGATCTACCTGGTCCGCCATGCCAAAGCAGGCGAACGACGGGTCTGGAGGGGCGACGACGAGGCACGCCCGCTGAGCAAACACGGGTGGAAGCAGGCGGAGTCGATCGCGAAACGCCTCGTCGAGAAGGGGGCATCGTCGCTGTATTCGAGCCCGTACATCCGGTGCGTGCAGACCGTCGAACCGCTCGCCGGCCAACTCGGCATCGACATCCGCATGGACCGCCGTCTCGCTGAAGCCGAGCCGTTCGAACCGGTGCTGGAGCTGCTCGGAGAAGTCGAAGGCGGTGCGGTGCTGTGCAGCCATGGCGACATCATCCCCGAGACGATCGACGCGCTCGTGCGGCGTGGCATGGAGGTCCAGACGCCGCCCGACTGGCGCAAGGCCAGCATCTGGGTGCTGAAGCGCAAAGGCGACCGCATCACCACGGGCAAGGTCTGGCCGCCGCCCACCTGAAGCGATGAGTTTCCGCGCGGACAGGTCGCGCGAAGACTCATCGCCCGCACGAACCGACCGCGAGCGATGAGTTTCCGCGCGGACAGGTCGCGCGAAGACTCATCGCCTGGGGCGAGGGAGCGTTCTCAGTTGGCGGCGCGGATCTCGTCGGCGAAGCTCGCGACCATCGAGGCGACGTCGCCGGGCGGATTGCTGGCCTCGCACCGTTCGATGTGCGGCAACGCTGCCTCGGCGTCACCGCGGAACTGATACTCGACGATGGCCAGGAAACACTGGGGGTCGGCATAGTCGGGTTCGATCTCGGTCGCCAGCCCGAGGGCCAACACCGCCGCGGCGTAACGCTCGTCGGCATTGGTCTGATCGGAGTTCTGGCGGGTGAGCAGGGCGAGGGTCCATCCGAAGTACGCCACCGCCTCGGCGTTCTCACGGCCGCGGGCACGCTCGGCCTCGATCACTTCGGCGAACAGCGCGTTCGCCGTTGCGAAGTCGCCGGCGCTCATCGCGTCGCGGGCGTTGGTGAGCACGACGCGTGACTCGTCGCCCGGCGTGAGCCCTGTCATTTCCTGGCCCGACGATCGCTCACCCCACGCCCCCGCCAACACGAACCCGACGGCGATCGATCCCACGACAACCGCAGCTGCGACAGCCACCACCCTGCTCCATCGGCGCGGCGGCGGGGCCGGCAGTTCACCGCGCCCGTCGTCGATCTCGCGCAGCACCTTCGCGGCGCGCACCGTATAGCCATCCTTGAGCGTGTGGTAGTCGAGGTCGTCGACGTCACCGGCGTCGTGTTCACGCTCGAGATCGGTGAGCGAACGCAACAGGAACCGCCGCTCGTCCTCGAGCGCCGCGAGCCGATCGAGCCGGGTACCGCTCGCGGTCATCTCCCGCTGTCCTCCTGGTCGACGTCGAGTACGTCGGCCGCGAGCGCCGCTTCGACGAGCGCACGATCGTCATCGGTCGGCTCCGACACCTCGCCCGCTTCGCGCTTCCAACGTCGGAACACCACCACGAGTGCCGCCAATCCGCAGGCGAACGCCACCGCGGGCAGCACCCACACCAACGCGTCGAAACCGCTCGACTTGGGCACCAGCAACACCTGCGCGCCGTAGCGCGTCTCGATGAATGCGATGATCTCGGCGTCGGTCAGGTCGTTGTCGGCCACCAGGTCGGCGATCTGGTTGCGCAGTGCGACCGAGGCATTGTTCTGCGACTCGAACACGCTCTCGCCGTCGCAGATCGGGCAGGCGACGCGTTTGGCGACCTCGTCGATGCGGTCACCCTGGCTCTCCGGACCCGAGGAGCGCGTCGCACCGACGGCCAGGAACCCGGCGATGACGAAGACGAGCGCCACCCAACCCGGCCACCGCTTCACGCGACGATTCAGCTGGCTCGCCATCAGCCGTACTGCTCGCGGAACTGACGAAGGATCGAGTTGAGCTGCTCGGCTGTGACCATGGAGATCAGCCGCAGTTGCACGACTCCGCTCGGGTCGACGATCCACGTCTCGGGAACCTGCGCCACGCCGAACGCGACCGGGAACTCGTCGTTCTCGGAGTAGATCGCCGGCCACTCGCCACCGTTCTCGGCGAAGAACGCTTCGATTTCGGCCTGATCACCGCGAGTGATCACCGAGTAGAGCTCGGCGCCGCCGGTGCCGAGCGTCGCCTGGTCCTCGGAGAATGCGACGAGTTCGGGATGCTCGCGGATGCACGGAACACACTCGGGGTCGAAGAAGTTGAGCACCACCCAGCTGCCCTTGCGGCGCGACAGGTCGAACGACGTGCCATCGGACAAGGTGCCCGTGGCCTCGGGGGCGGGGCGACCGATCAAGGGCGAGTCGGCGCTGGTGCCACCGTCATCGGGGGACGCGCCGGCGAGCACGACGAACAGCCCGACCATCACCACGGCGATGATCCCGACGACCAGCGGAGCGAGCCGACGGCCCCGGCCGCGTGGAGCGGCATCGGGCGCGTCGGCAGGCACGTGATCGTCGAGCAGCTCGCTCACACCGACACTCCCGTCTCGCTGTCCTCGATCTCGACCGGACGCGCAACGCCGTCGACGACGACATCGGAGGCGTCGTCCAGCCCGATCGGTGCCGACACCGGATCGATCGCATGACGCCGACGCGTCCCGGGGAAGGCGGCGAGCAGTGTTCCGAGCGCCATGATGGCGCCGCCGATCCACAGCCACAGGATCATCGGCTTGATGAACACCCGGATCGTGGCCTCGGTGTCGCCTGGCGATGCGCCCTGGCCGAGCGTGAGATAGACGTCCTCGTTCCAGCCCGTTCGCACCGACGGCGTGCCGATGTCGGCACCCATGTTGAGGTACCGCGTCGTCGCCGGGCGGTAGACCTGCTCACCATCGAGGATGACGTTGGCGGCGATCCGGCGTTCGCTCCCCCTGTCGTTCGTGCCTTCGTCGACGGAGACCAGCTCGAAGGTGTGACCACCCCACTCGACGACCTCACCGACGTTCAGCTCGAGCGTGGCCGAGTGGGTGAAGCTGTTCGACGCCGCCAGGGCGACCGCAACGATGATCACTCCGATGTGCACGACCATGCCCCCGTTGGCCCGGCCGACGAACCCGCGCCATCGCTGGCGGCGGGTGGCCAGCGCGAGCTGCCGAACTGCCGAGCCCATCGCGAAGCCGGCGAGCCCGAACGCGACCAGCGGCGCCCAGCCATCGGCTCCGACGAAGACGGCGATGGCCAACCCGAGCGCGCCGGCCCAGGCCGGCCAGAAGAGCCGAGTGCGCAACAGTTCGGCCGATGCTTTGCGCCACGGCAGCACCGGCGCCACGCCCATGAGGAACAGCAACATCAACCCGATCGGCTGCGACAGGCGGTCGAAGTACGGGGCACCGACGAGCGTCTGGCGGTCCTGGAACGCCTCGACCAGCAGCGGGAACAGCGTGCCGAGCAGCACGATGAACGCCCACACCGTGAACAACACGTTGTTGGCGAGGAACGAGCCCTCACGCGACAGCGGAGAGTCGATCGAGCCGGGCGAGCGCAACCGGTCGCCGCGCCAGGCGATCAGACCGAGCGACACCACGACGACGGCTCCGAAGAACGCGAGCAGCCAGTTGCCGACCGGGCCGTCGCCGAAGGCGTGCACCGAACTGAGGATTCCCGACCGTGTCAGGAACGTGCCGAGGATCGTGAGTGCGAACGTGGCAACGAGCAGGCTGAGGTTCCAGACGCGCAACATCCCGCGCCGCTCCTGCACGAGCACCGAGTGGATGTACGCCGTGCCGGTGAGCCATGGCAGCAGTGACGCGTTCTCGACGGGATCCCACGCCCAGACGCCGGACCAGCCGAGCACCTCATAGCTCCACCAGCCACCGAGCAGGATGCCGATCGTGAGGAACGCCCACGCGAACAGCGCCCAACGGCGTGTCTCCATCAACCAACCCTCGCCGAGGCGTCCGGTGACGAGCGCCGCGATGGCGAACGCGAACGGCACCGTGAAGCCGACGTAGCCGAGGTACAGGATCGGCGGGTGGAACAGCACCAGGATGTGGTTCTGCAGCAGCGGGTTGGGACCGGGACCGCTCGTGACACCTGGGGCACCGGCCGCGAACGGGTTCGCCGGTCCGAAGCTCAACAACGCGAAGAACGCCGACACGACGAACATCACGATCAACGCCCACCCGACGAGCACGTCGTCGGTGCGGTTCCGGAATCGCCATCCGACCGCTGCGGTGAACCCTGCGAGGATCAGCGACCACAGCAGGATCGACCCCTCGAGCGCCGACCACATCGCGGCGATGTTGTACAGCAGCGGTGTGTCGGCCGAGCCGACCTGTTGCACGTAGGCGAGCGAGAAGTCACGGGTGATCAGGCCCCGCTGCATCATGGTGACGGCGAGCACCATGCCACCGAACGTGAGCCACGCGTAGAGCGGACCCTGCTTGAGCAGCTTGGGGTCGCGTCGGCGGATGCCGTAGAGCACGGCCAAGGCGCCGAAGACGGAGGCGGCCAACATCAGCAGCAGACCGGCGCGGCCGAGCGCCGAGTTGATGCTCGCCGCGAAAACCATCACGGGGCGGGCATGTCGGGGCAGCCAGCGGCTTCGGCCTCGGCCACTCGCTCGTCGTGGACGGCGACGTACTCGTCGGAGTGCTTGACCTCGACCCGATCACCGAGCAACGTGCCGTCCTCGATCACACCGTGAACGACCACGGGGAGGCACTCGTTGAAGATGCCACCAGGCTCGCCGTCGTAGGTGACCGGCATCGTCTCGCCGTTGAACGAGATCGTGAACACCGTGGTGTTGGCGACGCGCTCGACGGAGCCCTCGTCGACGGTGCCCTGCAGCCGGATGCGGCGGTCCTCGTCGCATCCGCTTCGCTGGCCGACCTCGTCGACGTTGCAGTAGTAGTCGACCGCCTGGGTGAGGAACTGCGTGACGATCACGCCACCGGCGACCACCACGAGCCCCAGGACCACCACGGGGAGCCACTTGCGGCTCTTACGCACCGAGCCGCCGGGCCCGGCGGGCGCGCGGGGCGAGAGATCCATGTCGGTCGAGTCGTCGTTCATGCTGGGTTCATTCTGGCCGCTCAGAGCCAGTACTTGTCCGCGTCGGGGACCTGTTTTCCGAGCCGCTTCCCTGCGCGCAGCACCCGCCACGACATGAACACCACCGTGACGAACGTGAGGACGTATCCCCCGATGATGAATCCTGCATCTTCCATCAGACGCTGCCTTCCTCGTGTCGTACGGCCTCGGCGGGGGCGGTCTCGGCTCGACGCGCTGCCAACGCCTCGTCGAGGCCACGGTCGTCGAGCAGGTCCTCCATCGCCATCACTCGGGTGCGGTGCATCATGAGCCACACGTAGAGCAACGAGAAGGCGACCACGCCGACGAACAGGCTGAACAGCATCAGCCCGTCCATGCTGACATCGCCGTCGGTGCCGAGCACCGTGGCTTCCTGGTGCAGGCTGCGCCACAACCTGACGCTCCAGTGCACGAGTGGGATCTCGAGCACCGCCAGCATGCCGATGACCGCGCTGCGACGGGCGCGCTGTTGGTGGGTGCCGCCGAGGCGACGCACGGCCAGGTACCCGATGTAGGTGACGAACAACAGCGCCGTCGTGGTGAGGCGGGCGTCCCACTGCCAGAACACACCCCAGGTGAGGCGGCCCCACATCGCACCGATCACCAACGTCACAGCGACGAAGGCGGTGCCGATCTCAGCGCTGGCTCCGGCCACGCGATCCCAACCGAGCGACTTCTTCTTGCCGAAGAAGTACATGGCCGAGGCGACGGCGGTGACGACGAACGCGACGTAGGCGATCCAAATGGTCGGCACGTGCACGTAGAGCAGGCGGACGCTCTCGCGTTGGTCGCGGTCCTCCGGTGAGAAGCCGAGACCGAACGCAACGAGCCAGGCCATGGCGACGATGGTGGCGATCCCGATGACCCGGGTTCCTCGAGTGCCGGTCCCGGCGCCGGTGGAAGCTGGGGTGCCGGCGGGATCGGTCTGGCTGAGCGTGGGATCCGTCGTCGTCATGTCCGATTCCTACGATGGCTGGAAGGGCGGGTGGGGGCTGAAGTTCGTTTCATTCGTCGATCAACGGGCCGAACGCCAACGCACCACCGACACCGAAGGCGACGGCGAAGACGGCCAGCAGGCCCACCCAGGGCCAGCCGTCCGACACCACCGCACCTGCCGTGCCGAGCGCTGCTTCGACCGCTCGTGTTGCTCCGATCAGGACGGGCGCCACCGCGGGGAACGTGAGCAGCGGGAGCAATGTCTCGCGACCCGTGAACCCTGCGGCAAGGCCTCCGTACAGGGTACCGACCGCGGCGAGTCCGCACGTCGCGGAGAGCAGGGTTGTGACGAGGAGCACCCAACCGTCGGCGGGCATCGTCTGGCCGTACAGCACGACCGCAGCGAACAACAGCACCACCTCGAGCACGAGGAGTTGCACACCGAGCGCCGCTGCCTTGCCGAGGTAGATCGCTCGCGGATCGACGCCGGCGACGCGGAGCGCGTCGAGGGCACCATCGGCCGTCTCGACAGCGAAGGCTCGCTGGACCAGGACGAGCATCGAGAACATCGTCGCCAGCCAGACGAGGCCGGGCGCCACGCGCTGGAGCACGGAATCGGCGTCGAGGGCAAAGGCGAAGATCACCATCGTGACCCCAGCGAAAGGCAGGACCTGGTTGACGAACACGCGGCTGTTCCACTCGATGCGCAGGTCCTTCGCCGCCACCAACCGTGCGATCCTCAAGGTGCTCATCGTGTGCCCTCGTGGTTCCCCGAGCCCGGGTCTCTGGGAACCACGTCGTGGACACGACCGGCGATGACGTCGACCGCGCGGGTCGCGAGCGAGCCGGCCCGTTCGAGTTCATGGCTGGCGACGAGAATGGTGGCCCCAGCGGCCGCCGCTTGACGCAGCGTGTCATCGAGTTCGTCGCGAGCCGACGCGTCGAGGCCTGCGTGCGGCTCGTCGAGAAGCCACAGCTGCGCTCGTCTGGCGATGAGGCAGGCCAACGCCGCCCGGCGTTTCTGCCCGGCCGAGAGCTTGCTCACAGCGACGTCGGCGAGGCGTCCCGCCACGTCCAGACGCCGCATCGCGACCTGCATCTCGGCGTCGGACGCCCCCACCGTCGAACCCCAGAAGCGCACGTTCTCGGCAACGGTGAGATCGACGTACAACCCGTTCTGGTGGCCGAGCAGCCCGACGTTGCGTCGGATCGACTCGCGATGGGTGGACAGATCCAGTCCGAGCACGGCGCCTGTGCCACGCACCAACGGCAGGAGGCCTGCGCACAGCCGCAACAGCGTGGTCTTTCCGGCACCGTTCGGGCCGCGCAACAGCAGGATCTCACCTGACTCGACTCGCAACGTCGCTCCCGCCAAGGCCGGGAACTGTCCGAGCACGGCGACCGCGTCATCGAGTTCCACGACCGACATGGCCGACACGCTAGGTGGTGAAGTGTTCGTCAACTCCTGCCGCCGCGATCACGCCTCAGCCCCGTGCCGGTAGTTTCGTGGCCGTGTCGGACGTCCCAGCAGCTGCGACGCGCCCCGAGCGGGTGCGCAAGTTCGACCGGCCACCTCCACCCCACGACTGGCGATGGTGGGTGGGGGGCCTCGGCAAGACGCTGATCGCCATCGGGTTCCTGCTGTTCGCATTCGTCGCGTACCAGCTGTGGGGCACCGCGATCGAGACCGCCCGGGCCCAGAACTCGCTCGAGAACGAGTTCGAGGAACTGATGGCGGGCACACCGCCCGCCGCGGCACCTGTCGACACGGCCCCACCCGACTCGACGCCGCGCGAGGCAGTCCCGGTGACCGAGTCCCCGGTACCCGCATCGGTGGCGAGCTTGCCGCCGGTCGCCGATGGCGACCCGATCGCCCACCTCGAAATACCCCGCATCGGTGTCGACAAGATCGTCGTGGCCGGCGTCGACAAGGACGACCTGAAGAAGGGGCCTGGCCACTACCCCGAAACGCCGCTGCCCGGCCAGCTCGGCAACTCGGCCATCGCCGGGCACCGCACCACGTTCGGCCAGCCGTTCTACGACATCGACAAGCTCGACACCGGCGACGAGATCATCGTCACCACGCTGGCCGGGCGGTTCGTGTACCGGATGACCGGACAACAGATCGTGTCACCGAGCGAGTATCAGGTGATCGCCACGACCGATCCGACCACGGCGACGCTGACCCTCACGTCGTGTCATCCGAAGTACACCGCCCGCGAGCGCATCATCGTCACCGCCCAGCTCGATCCGAGTGCCTCGGCGGGTGTGGTCACCGAACCGACGATCAACTACGGCCGGCCACTCGACGACGCTGGCTCTGCCGATCGCGATCCGACGAACACCGTGGTCGAGCCCGAGACGACCATTGCTTCGGCTGCCGACGCGACGATTCTGATCGACGATCCGACACTGACAGCCGATGCGAGCACCCTCGACGACGAGCAGATCAATGACGGGATCGCCGACGCCTTCTCCGAGGGGTGGTTCAGCGATCCAGGTGCCAACGGTCAGGTTCTGCTGTGGGGCCTGCTCCTCGCGGCGATCGGTGTCGTCTCGTACCTGATCAGCCGCAAGGCCAAGCGCGACTGGGTCGGCCTGCTCGTCGGCATCGTGCCGTTCGTGATCGTGCTCTACTTCTTCTTCCAGAACGTCAACCGCCTACTCCCACCGAACCTGTGAGAGCACCACGGCTGGCCATCGCGGTCGTGGCAGTCGGCGCGCTCGCCGGATGCGGATCGTCGGGCGATGACAGCGCGGCCGACGTCACGACGCCGGAATCTGCCGTCGCCACCGAGCGAATCGCAGAGCTGGACGAGGCGGTCGATCGCTGGAAGGCAGCAGCATCGATCGCGGAGGCGCAGGTTGCCGCCGAGACCGCTGCCAACCTGGTCGTCGGGCCGAACGGTCCTGGCTACGGCGACCGCAACGGCGACGGGACCATCGACGGCGACACCGACGCCGGGCTGCTCCCGGGGCTCGACGGCAGTCCCGACGGGCTGGCGAGCCAGATCGCCGACAACGCGTGCATCGAACGCGATGTGCTCGGCGGCCCGTGGGACGACGCCAGCGCCCGGTGGGCCGAGATGACCGCGGCGATCGAGGCATGGCGCCCCGACGACAACACGATGCCGACGCTGGCGAGCCACCCGATGCGGGTGGTCGGCTGGGCGACGTTCACGCTCGACACCGACCCGTCATCGCACGAAGCGCTCGACCTCGCC
Organism: Ilumatobacteraceae bacterium; assembly: GCA_963774765.1. Classification (GTDB taxonomy): domain Bacteria; phylum Actinomycetota; class Acidimicrobiia; order Acidimicrobiales; family Ilumatobacteraceae; genus Sva-07. The sequence goes on along the minus strand of CAVZGP010000031.1, from coordinate 336,349 downwards.
CACGAGTACGCGGGCCACGCCGCGCTCCACGTCGCCGTCTCGGCCGACGCCCTGACTTGTTGACGAGGCCCCGGCCCTGCTGCCGGCGCGGCTATTGCCTCGCGATGGCGATGCGCAGACGTTCCTCGGGGTCGATGAAGTGGTCGTGGTCGTCGTCACCGAGGTCGATCTGCACCCAGTGGATCTTCCCGGTGAACTTGCTCGTGTCGACGGTGTAGTCGGGCGTGACGCACGTGCCGGACTCGAAGCCGATGTCGGTGGTCTCGTCGGCGGAGAAGACCATCGCCTGGGTCGCCGCGACGCGGCCGGTGCCCACAGCGTCGCCGTCGTGGTACAGCGTGACGCCGCCGCCCTTGGCGAGGCCGCCGCCGTCGTACGCGAACTCCATCCGGACCTGGTGGGTGCCCTCGGGCACCGCGACCGTCGCCGACGTCGTGAACCACTGGATGCCGAGCAGGTTGTAGACGAACGTCAGCATGCCATCTCTGCAGTAGACACCCCAGCCGCCGAAGCGGCCGCCCTGGGCGATGATCACACCGCTGGCGCCGCCGGCGGGGACCTCGATCTCGGCGGTCACCGAGAACGACCGGTTCTTGATGCTGACGACGCTGTTCTCCGACAGACGGCCCATGCCGGGGAAGAACTGTTGCGACGTGCCATGGATCAACGTTGGACGACCCGCCAGATCGGGGTTGAGCCGCTCGGCGCCGCGGTCGTCGATCGGCAGCACGTTGTACTTCGTGGCCTCGATGATCCAGAGTCGTTGAAGTTTCGCGAGCAGCTCGGGGTGCTCGCCGACGAGGTTCTCGGCCTGGCTGTAGTCCGCGCTTGCGTCGTACAGCTCCCATGTGTCGTCGTCGAACTCCGGGAGCACCGCACCGATCATCTCCCACGGGGTGTGGTGCTTCGTGACCGCACTCCATCCCTTGTGATAGATGCCGCGATTGCCGAACATCTCGAAGTACTGCAGGTCGTGACGCTCTGGCTCGTCGGCCTGGTTGAAGGTGTACAGCATGCTCGTGCCCTCCATCGGCGACTGCTGTACACCGTTGACCGTCGTCGGCTCGGGCAGCCCGGCGGCTTCGAGGATGGTCGGCGCGATGTCGATCACGTGGGTGAACTGCTCGCGCACGCCCGCGGACTCGTCGATGCCGTTCGGCCAGTGCACGATGGTCCCGTTGCGAGTGCCACCCCAGTGCGACGCCACCTGCTTGGTCCACTGGAACGGCGTGTTCATCGCATGCGCCCAGCCGACGGAGTAGTGGTTGTACGACGCCGGTGTTCCGAACTCGTCCATCTTCGACAGCATGAACTCAGGCGTCTCCAACGCCGCCATGCCGTTGAAGTTGGCCATCTCGTTGAAGGCGCCGTTCAGCGTCCCCTCGGCGGAGGCGCCGTTGTCACCGACGATGTAGTACACGAGCGTGTCGTCGAGCACGCCGAGGCCCTCGATCGCATCGATGACCCGACCGACGTGATGGTCGGTGTGTTCGAGGAATCCTGCGTACACCTCCATCTGACGAGCAAGCACGGGCTTGAGTTCGTCGGGCATGTCGTCCCAGGACGGAATCTCGGCGTGACGGGCGGTCAGCTGAGTGTCGGCAGGTACGACGCCCAGTTCCTTCTGGCGAGCGAGCGTTGCCTCGCGCAACGCGTCCCAACCGCCGTCGAACTGCCCGGCGTACTTGTCGGCCCACTCGAGCGGCACGTGGTGCGGCGCATGGGTTGCGCCGGGGGCGAAGTAGGCGAAGAAGGGCCGATCGGGCATCAACGCCTTCTGCTGGCGGATCCAGCTGATCGCATGGTCCGCAAGATCCTCGGTGAGGTGATACCCCTCCTCGGCGGTGGCGGGCGGTTCGACCGGCGTCGTTCCGGAGTAGAGCGCCGGTTCGTACTGGTTGTTCTCGCCGCCGATGAAGCCGTAGAACGTCTCGAAACCGCCACCGGCCGACGGCCACGCATCGAACGGGCCCATCGGCGACGACTGCCAGACCGGCACCTCGTGACACTTGCCGAACTGCGCGGTGGAGTAGCCGTTCAGCTTGAGCGTCATCGCCAGCGGGGCCTTGGTGTTCGGGCGCAACGAGTTGTTGCCCGGCGCCGAGGTCGCGGTCTCGGTGATGCTGCCCATGCCGACCGAATGGTGGTTGCGGCCGGTGAGCATCGCCTGACGGGTCGGCGCGCACAGTGCCGTCGTGTGGAAACGGTTGTACTTCAGACCGCCGGCGGCGAGACGCTCTGCGTTGGGCGTGTTGCATGGCCCCCCGAAGGCCGACGACGCGCCGAAGCCGACGTCGTCGAGCAACACGATCAGCACGTTCGGCGCGCCTTCGGGCGGCAACAGCGGCTCGATCGGCGGATAGGCCGTGTCGGGATCCTTCGCGTCGTAGGTCGTCAACCCCGGCGCCGGGCGATCGGGGATCGGCAGCATCGACCGGGCATGACGATCGGGACGGTTTGGCATCGAGACTCCTCGGGGCTGTACGACAGTGACACCGAATCTAGGCGAATGCGGCGAAATCGGCATCGCCCACACCTGGCGAGTCCCGCCGGATCGGGCAGTCTCTCAGCGACCGGTGAAGCGGGCCGGGCGTTTGCCGAGGAACGCAGTCCGGCCCTCCTCGGCGTCGGCGCTCGCCCACGCGGCGCTGCGAGCGGTCTCGAAGTCGTCATCGGGGCCGGGCTCGGCGATGGCGTGTTCCAAGCCGAGCTTGTGACCCGCAATCGTGAGCGGTGCCAGACGTGAGAGTTCGTGCGCCCATGCGACGGCATCGTCGAGCGTGCCCAGGCGGTGGATGCCGCCCGCCGCGTGCAGTTGTTCGGCCGTGTAGGTCTGGGCGGCGAGCAACATCGCCCGTGCGATCGGCGGCGAGAATTCCGAGGCCAGTCGGCGGATCGTCCAGTGGTCGACCACGAGACCGAGCTTGGCTGCCGGGACACCCAGCACGCTGGTCGGCGTCGCCACCCGCAGATCGGTGGCGATCGCCAGCTGCGCTCCGGCGCCGAGCGCCGGACCGTCGATCGCTGCGATCACCGGCACGGGCAGGCGGCCGAACCCGCGCAACACCGACGCGAGATCAGCGCCGAACTGACCCTCCTCAACACCGTTGAGATCGGCACCCGCGCTGAACGCCGGCGGCTTGCCGGTGAGCACCACCGCTCGAATCGCGTCGGGCGTGCGAGCGGCGATCGCGGCTTGCACGTCGAGGAGTTCCAACAGCGTTGCGTGGTCGACGGCATTCCGCCTCGACGGTCGGTCGAGCGTGACGATCGAAACGAATCCGTCGTGGATGAGGTCGACCGTCATGACCTGCAGTGTCGCGCTCGTAGCATGGCCCGACAGTATGTCGAACCCCACTGCCACGCCCGAAGAGACCGACCCGATCCGCATCCGCCGGGCCAAGATCGCCAAGTGGACGCTGCTCGCCAACCGCGTCGGTTACCTCTTCGTCGCCTTGGCGATGGCACTGTTCTTCATCGCGTTCGCGATCGGGTTCTCGCCGTTGATGGCGTCGCTCGTGATCATCTCGTTCGTGATCGGCTGCGTGCTGTTGGCACCGTCGATCATCCTCGGTTATGCCGTGAAGGCCGCCGAGCGCGACGACCGCGAACGCGGATACTGAACCGGCCGGAGCCGACTTCCGCCACACCGCAACCGGCGTTACCATTCGGTAACAAATGTCTCCTCGACTCACCGCACCCGCCCGCCGCGAGCAGATCCTCGACGTCGCCCTCGAGGTGTTCGCCACCCATGGATTCCACGGCGCCTCGATGAACGACGTCGCCGATGCCGTCGGCGTCACCAAGCCGGTGCTCTACCAACACTTCGACTCCAAGCGCGATTTGTACCAGGCACTGATCGACGAGGTCGGCGCTCGGCTCCTCGCCAGCATCTCGAAATCGGCAGCAGAAGCGACCGACGGCAAGAGCCAGACCGAGCTCGGGTTCCGCGCGTACTTCCGATGGGTCGCCGACGACCACGACGCGTTCCGGTTCCTGTTCGGCTCGGGGACGCGACGAGACGACGAGTTCAACGCTGCCGTCATCCGCATCACGGCCGAGGCCGCCCGAGCGGTCGCCCCGTTGATCGCGGTCGACATCGACGAGCGCCATCGCACCACGATCGCCCACTCGCTCGTGGGGATGGCGGAGGGCGCCAGCCGCCTGCTGGTCGAACGCGGCGACGAGTTCGACCCCGACGAGATCGCCCACGTGGTCGCAGACCTCGCCTGGGCGGGCCTCCGCGCCGTCCACCCGAAGGGCTGACACCCGACCCGATTGACAGGTGTTCACCCATCGGTCAGGGTGGCGTACATGACCGACACCGACGCATCCGTGCGCTCGCTTCGTCCGAGCGACAACCCGTACCTCGGCGGCAACTTCGCCCCGGTCGATCACGAGGTCACCGCGTTCGACCTTCCCGTCACGGGAACGATCCCCGCCGACCTCGAGGGCCGCTGGTTGCGCAACGGCCCCAATCCAGGACCCGACATCGACCCCGCTGTCCACCACTGGTTCTTCGGTGCGGGCATGGTCCACGGGGTGCGCCTCCGCGGAGCGAAGGCCGAGTGGTACCGAAACCGCCTCGTGGCGGGCGACGACGGATTCTCCGCCAACACCAACGTCGGCGGGTTCGCCGGCACGACCTGGGCAATGGTCGAAGGCGGCAGCCCTCCCATCGAACTCGGCGACGAACTCGACTCGCTCGGCACCAATCGGTTCTTCGGCACATTGCCCAACGGCTACACCGCACACCCGAAGTACGACCCGGCGACCGGCGAGCTCCACGCGGTGGCGTACCACTGGCCCGACCTGATCGACCACGTCCAGTACCTCGTCGTCGGACCGGACGGCCGAGTGTCGAAGGTGATCGACGTGCCGGTTGCCGACATGCCGATGGTCCACGACATGTCGCTGACCGCGACCTACGCCGTCGTGTACGACCTGCCGGTGACCGTGAACCTCGATGTGGTCGTCGAGGGGTATCCATGGCCGTTCACGTGGGCACCCGACCGGGCCGCACGCGTCGGCCTGCTCCCTCGCAACGGCACCGCGGACGACATCGTCTGGTGCGACGTCGACCCGTGCTACGTGTTCCATCCCCTCAACGCCTACGACGCCGACGATGGCACGGTGGTGGTCGACGTGTGCCGCTACGACCGCATGATGGACACCGACCGCCGCGGACCGTTCGCCGATTCGCTCCCGACGTTCGACCATTGGGTGATCGACCCGACGGCGAAGCGGGTGTTCGAAACGCGACTCGACGACCGCCCGCAGGAGTTCCCCCGCCACAACCCGACGGTCGGATTGCAGCGCCACCGCTACGGCTACACCTCCGAGGTGACCCTCGGCGGCCCGAACCTGCACGGAGCGATCATCAAGCACGACGTCGAGTCCGGCTCGTCCGAGGCGCACGAATTCGGTCCGGGTCGCGGCGGCGCCGAACCGGTCGTCGTCCCCAAAGCCGACGCGGTCACGGAGGACGACGCCTGGATCCTCACCGTCGTGTACGACGCTGCTGCCGACGCGAGCGAACTCTGCATCCTCGACGCTCAGGACATCACCGGACCCGAGGTCGCCCGCATCCATCTTCCCCAACGGGTGCCGTTCGGCTTCCACGGGAACTGGGTGCGCGACGCCTGACCCTCAGCCGATGACGACGATCTGATCGCCGGCGACGAGGTCGACCCGCTGCGCCTCGTCGGGATTGAGCGTCAGTTCGCCGCCGCGCTCGCCGGCACGGTGCCAGCCGATCGCGACCAGCCCGTGGGCGTAGGCATCCAGCGCCACCTGACGCATCGTGATCTCGCCGTGCAACCCGAGCCGGTCGGCGTCGACCAGGCGGATGGTCGGACCATCGCTCGCGTACAGGCTCAGGTACACCGCGCGCCGATCGGGCTGATCGGTCAGCTGGGCGAGCAGGCGACTCGCCATCGCCGGCGTCACGAGCACGTCGTCGGTCGGACGAACATGGGCGAGCGATGCGTTGCCCAGGTCCATCAGCTCGACGACGAGCCGCGGCGTGTCGAGGTCTCGGCGCGCGAGGTCACGGCGGAGCATCATCAACTCGAGCAGGGTTCGGCTGTCGACCTCCTCGGGTGGCAGCGTGTCGCCGTACGCGAGCAGCACGACCGTGGTGATCGACGCGGTCGCTCGCCCGGTGACCGTGTCGGAGCGGTCGACGACGGGTGTGAGCACCACGTCGCGGCGCAGACCGTCGGGGAGATCGATGGCCGATTCGTCGACCAGATTGGCATCGAAGACCACCTCGACCGTCGAGTTGGCGGTCGCCGTCTGCGACCAGCCGGCGAGCAACTGGCGCCCGAGCCCGTTCCAGCCGACGATGAGCACGTGCTGATCGGTCGCGGTGTGTGGCGCATCGCTCACGGACGACTGCGTTGCCACGAATGCCGGCTGGTCGAACTCGGAGAGGTCCGAGGGTGCCGACGAGTCGCCCACGACGACGACCCGATCGCCCGGTTCGAGCGCCACGTCCGGACCGGGAGCCAGCAGCGCCGAGCCGGCGCGCACGAACCCGATCGGGCGACAGTTCCGATAGCGGACGACCAGATCGCCGAATGGGAGCCCCAACAGATCGGCGTCGTACTCGCGGACATAGATGTCGGCGCCGCGGAAGTCGCTGAGCTCCGACATCACCGCGCCGACCCCCGGAGCTCGCAGCGCGAACGCCGCGTTCCGTGCGACGGCCTGCGTGACGACGACCGGGTGCACGCTCGGTCCGCAGGTCTCGCTGATGGCCGACGCAACTGCGGGGTCGTCGACGACCACCACGATCGAAGTGACGTCGAGCCCACCGAGCACCTCGCCGACCGCGAGGACCGTGTGCAGCGCTCGGGCGTCACCGACATCCGCACCATCTCCGTTGAGGACCAGCACCGTTCGGCAGGTCGCCAGTCGCACCAGAGCGAGGTCGGCGATGCGCGTCGGGTCGCCGGATCGAAACACGAGCCGGTTCCCGAACGTGCTGTCGAGGCCCGCGCGCACCTCCTCGTTCAGTTCCGCCGGGTCGCCATCCGCCATCACCACGATGGCGATCCCTGCGCCGGCGTTGGCTCGAACCAACTGGTCGACCACCACGGGAAGCAGACTCGACGATCCGAGCACGACGATGTGGTCGCGTTCGACCACCGCGCTGCGACCACGCTTCATCCGGTCGATCTGCGCCTCCACACCGCTTGCGATGACGCCGATGAGCGTGCCGAACACGAGCAGTCCGAAGATCGTGACGGCGAGCGCCACCAGCCGCTGACGCACGCCGATGTCGCCGGCCATCGTGCCCGTGTCCAGCGTTCGCAGCAGGCTCTGCCAGAAGTCCTCGAACCATGACGCGTCCTCGCTGCCCGCGAGGCTGACGTCGGCGCGTCGCAGCAGGAATGACGCGACCAGAACGACGGCGAACGTGACCGCCCCGAGCCAGAGCAGCACTGCCCAGGTGCCACGCGCGAGCAGCGCGTCGAAGCGGTAGCGAAGGTACTGACGCCACGTCGTCTTGTCGTCCGGACCGCCGCCTCGGCTCATGCTGCTCCCTCGTGCGTCGGATCGATCAACCGGGCGTTGATGCTAGGCGGGAGTGTCAGGCATGACTGTCATCTCGCTAGGTTCGGGGGACATCACCAAGGAGAAGCATCCCATGATCCACGACCACGAACCTTCCGACAGCGAGCTGACTCCGGCCTACGCGGGGCGGATGAATCAGCGGCCGACGCCCAAGAATCGCCTTCCCGACTCCGAGTCGCCGGCGACCGCCGTCTACCGCTACATCCACGACGAACTGCTGCTCGACGGCAGTTCACGTCTGAACATGGCGACGTTCGTCACCACGTGGATGGAACCCGAGGCCGAGAAGCTGATGGCCGAGTCGTTCGACAAGAACATGATCGACAAGGACGAGTACCCACAGACCGCCGAGATCGAGCGTCGATGCGTCAACGTCGTGGCCGACCTGTTCAACGCCCCCGCCGACGGCGACGCCATCGGTGTGGCGACGATCGGGTCGAGCGAGGCGGTGATGCTCGCCGGACTCGCGATGAAGTGGCAGTGGCGCAAGCGCCGCGAAGCGGCCGGCCTGCCAACGGATCAACCGAACATGGTGATGGGGTCGAACGTCCAGGTCGTGTGGGAGAAGTTCTGCCGCTACTGGGACGTCGAGCCCCGCTACGTGCCCGTCACCGAGACCTCGTTCGTGGTCCACCCGGACGCCGTGATGGAACGCGTCGACGAGAACACGATCGGTGTGATTCCGATCCTCGGCACCACCTACACCGGTGAGTTCGAACCGATCGAGGAGATCCACGATCGTGTCGTCGCCTTCAACGCCGAGCACGGCCTCGACATCCCGATCCACGTCGACGCGGCAAGCGGTGGTTTCGTCGCCCCGTTCCTCCACCCCGATCTGCGATGGGACTTCCGGCTCCCGCAGGTGAAGTCGATCAACGTGTCGGGCCACAAGTACGGCCTCACCTATCCCGGCCTCGGTTTCGCGATCTGGCGCAGCAAGGACGACCTGCCCGAAGAACTGATCTTCCACGTCAACTATCTGGGCGGTGACATGCCGACGTTCACGCTCAACTTCTCCCGACCCGGCAATCAGATCGTCGGCCAGTACTACAACTTCCTCCGGCTGGGCCGCGAGGGCTACCAGCGCATCATGGAGTCGCTGCGCGACATCACGCTGTACCTGTCCGCCGAGATCGCGAAGATGGGGCCGTTCGAGATCATCAGCGACGGCAGCGCAATCCCGGTGATGTCGTTCAAGATGGCGACCGATCAGCCCTTCACGGTGTTCCACGTCTCCGACCAATTGCGCATGGGCGGCTGGCAGGTACCCGCCTACACGATGCCAGCCGATGCGACGAACGTCGCCGTACTTCGCATCGTGGTGCGAGAGGGCTTCAGCCTCGATCTCGCCGAAGGACTGGTCGCCGCGTTGCACAAGGCCGTCGATCACCTGACGGAGTTTCCGCCGGCTCATCCCCCCGAGCCCGAACGCTTCAGCCATACCTGAGTGGGTGCGAGCAGCGGTACGACCGCACCCCACATGCAGTGGCGACGCGAGATCCGATGGAACGCGAGCGATCTCGGCTGGCGCGTCGGTGCGCTGTTCATCGTGGGGTCGTTCCTCTTCGCGTTGGGCTCGTTCCCGCCGTACGCCCAGTGGGTCGATCCCCGCGCCGACGCGATGACGTTCGCACTCGGCTCGGTGTTCTTCACCTCGGCCGGCTACAGCCAGTTCCTCCAGACACTGAACGACGGGCCGTCGTCGTTCCGCCTGATCGGGTTCCGCAACACCCTGCTGTGGTGGGCGACGGCGGTGCAGCTCGCCGGCACGGTCTTCTTCAACATCAGCACGTTCGGCGCACTGATCGAGGGACTCGACACACAGCAGGAGAATCGCCTGGTGTGGGCGCCGGACATCTTCGGATCGATCGCCTTCCTCGTCGCCAGCACCCTCGCGTGGGTGGCGTTGGTGGGATGGCGGTGGACCGTACGCCGCAACGACGCCGACTGGTGGGCGAACCTCCTCAACGGCGTCGGGTCGGTGTGGTTCATGCTGTCGGCGATCGCCGCCGTCGTGCTGCCGACCACCGGCGAGATCTGGAACATCGCGCTCGTCAACCTCGGCACGTTCGCCGGTGCCGTGTGCTTCCTCGTCGGCGGCTACCTGTTGTGGCCGCCGTCAGACGAGCGACGGTGAATCGACCGCTCCTCGAGACGAAAGCCACGATTGCGGGGTTGGCAACCGCTGAGTGGCCACGTAGGCAACCACCACCGCCACGATCGCGAGCGGCATGACGGCGTAGGCATCGCTCGACAGCAAGACGGTGGCGAGCAGCACCGACGTGAACGGCAGCTTCAGCATCGTGGCGCACATCGCGCCGATCCCGATCGCGAGGCCGGGGACGAGCGACATGCCGGGCAGGTCGGCGGCGAGAACGCCGACCGCTCCGCCGATGAACAGACTCGGAAAGATCGGCCCACCCCGAAAGGCACTGAGCGACAGCGCGTACGCCAGCCCCTTGCACACGATCACGAGCAGCAGCGCGCCGGTCGACCACGTCGCGGACTGCTCGACAAGGACGGGCAGCTGCGCCTGACCGGAGAACAGGACGTTCTCGACGCCCTGATCCGTCACCTCACCGAAAACGATGGCGAGCACGGCGATCGCCACGCCGAGCAGCGGCGTGACGACCATCCGTCGAGTGTGCACCAGCGTGCGGACCGACAGCGCGATCGTGTACACGAGCCATCCGGCCAGCGGGCACAGCAGGCCGAGGACGAGCGCCCACGCGAACATCGCGACCGTGGGCGTCGTGAACGCCGGCAGGTTGGGAATCGCCAGCGAGAAGGTTCCCAACCCCGTGACCGAATCGAGCCCGATGAACACCAGGTAGCCGAGCCCCGCCGCGAGCAGGCCCGGGAGCAGAGCGACGGCGAGCATCGTTCCTCCGAGCCCGGCGACCTCGAGCATCAAGAAAGCGGCCACCACCGGCGATCCGATCAGCGTGCTGATCGCCGCAAAGCTTCCCGCGCTGGCGATCAGCGCGACAGCGGTCGGTTTCGAGTCGCGTTTGATGCTTCGGATCGCAAGAGCACCGAGCCCGCTGCCGATCGCGATCAACGGGGCCTCGGGTCCGAGGACAGCGCCGAAAGCCAGGGTGGCCACTGCGGCGAGCGCAACGCCCGGCAGCTCGATCGGCATCGTCGGCCCGCTCTCGTGGAATCCGCCCGATGGCGAGTGTCCGCAGTTTCCCGGAAGTGACCGGACGCACAGGGCGACCAACAGGCCCGCGAGTGCGAGCAGTGGAACCGGCCACCAGATCGGCGGGGAATCGAAACCCAGCCCACTCGGCAGGTCGCTGTACAGCGCTTCCTGGAGCCAGTCGATCAGTGCCAGGAAGCCGTAGGCGACGGCAGCGACAGGCAGCGCGATCAGCGCCGCCAGGACGAGTGCCCGAAGGTATTCATTCGACTTGACGACGGCCAGCGGATCGACCACTGCCCCAGGATCGCCGGGTTGGTCAGCCGTTGCGTTCACCGGACCAAGGTAGTCAGCCCGCCACCCAGTGGCGCACATCCGATCGAGCGGCTCACCCTCGCACGACGAGACCGCGGTAGCCGTCGACGAAACCTGCGGAGCGGAGCAGGTCGACGAGCCCCACCGGCGCGTCGGCGAGCCCCTCACCGTCGATCTTGCGGATCTCGACAATCTTCAGACGACCGGCCTTGGCGAGTCCGACCAGTGCTCCCGCCCACGCGACGTCGTGGAGAGCGCCGGGGAACGTGACGAGGTGGTGCCCCCGCCGGTCGTACCAGACCAACGGACGACCGGCACGCAGCACCACGATCGACGAGGCATTGCGGGCGGGGCGCCCAGCGGTGGCCGGCCACGCCAGCGCCGCGCCGTAGGGCTGAGCAGGGTCGGTCGCAGCGAGAACCACAGGATCGGGGACGTCGTCAGGGCGGATGATCGGATCCGGTGTTTCGCGTGCGGCTCGGAGGCGGTCGACAGCTCCGGGCACAGCGAACTGTGCCGCGCCGAGCCCGTCGACGAAGTATCCGCGACGTACCTGGCCGCGTTCCTCCAGCACCTTGAGCACGCCGTACACGGCGCTGAACCCGCCGACGAGTCCTTCGGCCATCACCGCCTCACGGGTCACCACGCCGTAGCGCTCGACAAGTTGCATCGCCTGGGCGTGGGTGGCCTCGGTCGGCGTCGGAACGGGACGCAACAACGGCGCCACGAGGCTCCACCGACCCTGGCCGGCCGGCGGACCGATCCGGGTGAGGCGACCCGGGCGGGGACGGCTCCGGCTGTACGGGGCTCGGCCCTTCGATGCGGCCGTGACCTTGGCACCTCCGATCACCGAGCGCAGCGGGGCCAGCGAGTCGTTGGTGACCTCGCCTGCCCAGACGAGATCCCAGAGCGCGGCGAGCAGTTCCTGATCCTGCGCGCCAGGAGCGGCGCCGCGGATCTGGCCCCAGAAACTCGCGCCGTGCTCGGCCAGCAGCGTCCGGATCGCCTCCTGCAGCGACCCCTCGGCCGCTCCGCGCTCCTCCCAACCCGGGGCGAGGCGTGGGAGTTGATCGGCGAAGCACAGCCGGACTCGACCGTCACGGGCACCGAGGGCACCGGCGCCGATCCACACCACCTCCCCAGCGGTACAGAGCTCGTCGAGCATCGACGGGCGGAACCCGGCGACGCGCACGGGCAGCACGTCGGTCTCGATCGTCGAGGACACCAGCGCCGCGCCGGAGAGCACGCCGAGCGTCTCGACGAGTGCGTCCATGCCACGACGCCCGGCGGGGATGTCGTGCCACGCGGTGAGGAACCGGGCGAACGCCTCCTGTTCGACCGGCTCGACTTCCTTGCGCAACGCGGCGAGCGATCGACGGCGCAACTGGCGAAGCACGTCGACGTCGCAGAACTCGCGCGATACACCTTCGGGGCGGAACTCGCCGACGACGAGTCGCTCCTCGCCTTCGAGCGCTGCGAGTGCACCGGCGATCCGCTCCGGTGGGGCACCGAACCGCGTCGCCACCTCGGCGGTCAGGAACGGGCCGTGGGTTCGCGCATACCGGCCGACGATCTCCTCGAGCGGGCGGGCGACCGGCTCCGTGAACGCCATCGGCAACCCGAGCGGCAGCGAACAGCCGAAGGCGTCTCGGTAGCGGGCAGCGTCCTCGGCGGCGGCAAAGCGGGTCTCGCCGCCGAGCGCCACCTCGATCACCCGCCGCTCGGCGAGCAACACGGCCAACCACCCACGGTCCCCCCCGGCCCCGTCCCCACCCGGACCGTCGCACGGTCGAGGGTCCTCCCCGGCCCCGTCCCCACCCGGACCGCCGCATCGGAGGTCGACCTCGTCCGCACTCAGGTCGCCGACCTTGCGGAACACGTCGTGGAGTTCGTCGGCCGAGCGCGCCCGCCGACCCTCGGCGATGCACTGCAGCTCCAGCTCGACATCGGCGAGCACCTCGGGGTCGAGGAGTTCGCGCAGCTCCTCGGCGCCGAGCAGATCGCGCAACAGATCCCGGTCGAGGGACAGCGCCGCCGCCCGACGCTCGGCGAGTGGGGCGTCGCCCTCGTACATGTAGGCGGCGATCCAGTTGAACAGCAGACTCGACGCCATCGGGCTGGCCTTACCGGTGTCGACGGTGACCACCCGAATCGCCCGCGAGCGCAGGAGCCCGAGCACCTCGCGCAACGCCGGTACGTCGAACACGTCCTGCAGGCACTCCCGCGAGGTCTCCAACAGGATCGGGAACGTCGGGTACTTGGCCGCCACGGCGAGGAGGTCGGCGGCCCGTTGGCGCTGCTGCCACAACGGAGTGCGACGGTCCGGGCGTCGGCGCGGGAGCAGCAGTGCTCGACCGGCGCACTCGCGGAAGCGAGCCGAGAACAGCGCTGTCTGCGGGAGCGTCTCGACGACGAGTTCGTCGATGTCCTCCGGGTCGATCATCAGCGCCTCGATCGGCAACTCGTCAGCGGATTCCGGAAGGCGGATGACGATGCCGTCATCGCCCCACATCGACTCGACCGGGATGTCGTATCGATCCATCAGACGACGCTCGATCGCCATCGCCCACGGCGCGTGGACCGGCGTGCCGAACGGGCTGAGAATGCAGATGCGCCAGTCACCGATCTCGTCCTGGAACCGCTCGACGACCACGGTGCGATCGTCGGGCACCGCCCCGGTCGCCTCGACCTGCTCCGCGAGGTACTGCGAGAGGTTGCCTGCGGCCAACGTATCGAGGTTGTAGTGCGTCATCAGGCGTTCGGTCGCGGCGACGTCGTCGAGGTCGCGGATCTCGCGGACGAACGCACCGAGAGCCCGTCCCAACTCCAGTGGGCGACCCGGCCGATCACCGTGCCAGAACGGCATCTTGCCGGGTTGGCCGGGCGCCGGGCTGACGGTGACGCGCTCAAACGTGATGTCTTCGATGCGCCACGTCGACGCACCGAGCACGAAGGTCTCGCCGGGGCGGCTCTCGTAGACCATCTCCTCATCGAGTTCGCCGACGCGAGTGCCGTCGGGCAGGAACACGCCGAACAGGCCGCGGTCGGGAATCGTGCCGCCGCTGGTGACGGCGAGCCGCTTCGAGCCGTCGCGGGCTCGTAGCCGGTCGTTGATGCGGTCCCAAACGATGCGCGGGCGCAGCTCGGAGAACTCCTCGCTCGGGTACCGGCCTGACAGCAGGTCGAGCACGTTCGACAGCAGGTCGTCGGAGATGTCGGCGAAACTCGCACAGCGCCGTACCAACGCGGCGACCTCGCCGACCGAGCACTCCTCGACGATCGCGACGTGGGCGACGATCTGTTGGGCGAGCACGTCGAGCGGGTTGCGCAGGTAGCGGGTCGATTCGATCTCGCCGTCGACCATCCGCCGCGTCACGATCGCCGCTTCGAGCAGATCGCCGCGGTGCTTGGGGAAGATCGAGCCTCGCGACGGCTCGCCGACCTGGTGGCCGGCGCGACCGATGCGTTGCAGGCCGCGGCTCACGGCGCCCGGCGACTCGACCTGGATGACGAGGTCGACGGCGCCCATGTCGATGCCGAGTTCCAGCGACGACGTCGCGACGATCGCTCTCAGATCGCCGCGTTTGAGGCGGTCCTCGATCACGACGCGCTGCTCGCGTGCGAGCGATCCGTGGTGGGCCCGCACCAGTTCGTCGAGAACCTCGCCGGTGGCCGGGTCGACGATGCCCGGTACACCTTGCTCGATCGCCAGTTCGTTGAGCTTCGCGGCGAGGCGCTCGGCGGCGCGGCGGGCGTTGCAGAAGATGATCGTGGTGCGGTTGGCGAGAATCCGTTCGAGGATCTCGGGGTAGATGCTCGGCCAGATCGACGTTCGCCGCTCGGTCAACGCCGAGCTCGCCGGACCGGGCGTGAGGTCGACCTTCACCTGACCCAGCGTCGACATGTCCTCGATCGGGATGACGACCTCGATCTCGAGTTGCTTGCGAATGCCGGCGTCGACGATCTGCACGGGCCGCTTGCGTCCGGGTTCTGCCCAGCCACCGAGGAACTCAGCCACCTCCTCGAGCGGACGCTGCGTCGCCGACAGCCCGATGCGCTGCGGCGGCGTGTCGGTGACCTCCTCCAAGCGTTCGAGCGTGAGCATCAGATGCGCGCCACGTTTGGTCGTGGCCATCGCATGGATCTCGTCGATGATCACGGTCTCGACACCGCGGAGCGTCTCGCGCGCCGACGACGTGAGCATCAGGTACAGCGATTCGGGGGTGGTGATCAGCAGGTCAGGCGGGCGGCGGATCAGCTTCTGGCGGTCATTCGCCGCGGTGTCGCCGGTGCGCATGCCGACCTCGGGGACGACGAATGCCGTCGCGATCGGTGGGCCAAGGCGCTCGGCGGCGAGTTCGATGCCTTTGAGTGGTGCCCGCAGGTTCTTCTCGATGTCGAACGCCAGCGCCCGCAGCGGCGAGATGTAGAGGACCCGGGTGCGATGGGAGCGTTCCTCGGGACGCGGGGTGGTCGTCAGCCGATCGATCGAGGCGAGGAACGCCGTGAGCGTCTTGCCTGAACCCGTCGGCGCACAGATCAGCGTGTGTTCGCCGGCCGCGATGTGCGGCCAACCCTGCACCTGCGGGGACGTCGGTTCGGGAAACGACGCCGCGAACCACTCGCGAACAGCCGGCGAGAACGCCTGCAGGACCGGGTGCGCAGCGATCGGGTCACGCTAGCCACCGTCCCGACGATGCCGGTCCCCCTACTCGCCGAGAC
This sequence comes from Ilumatobacteraceae bacterium, assembly GCA_963774765.1. GTDB lineage: Bacteria > Actinomycetota > Acidimicrobiia > Acidimicrobiales > Ilumatobacteraceae > Sva-07. The sequence goes on along the minus strand of CAVZGP010000031.1, from coordinate 320,589 downwards.
GACGAGCAGGGGGAACGTGTCAGCCGTCGGTGGTCTCCGTCATGTCACCGCTCATGTCGTCGTCCATGTTCTCCATCACGAGCACGCGGACAGGAGCGCCAACCGTGACCTCGGTGCCGTCGTCGAAGACCATCGTCACCTCGATCGTTCCCACGATGTCGGCGGGGTCGATGTCGAGCATCATGATGTGCGCTCCACCGGGCTCGAGCGAGAACGACCCGCCAGCAGGCACCACGAAGCCCTCGGGGACCTCCTGCATCTGCATCGATCCGTCGTCGCCCATGAGCGTCTCGTGGATCTCGACGGTGGCATCGAACGGCACCGACGCGCTGACGAGCGTGACGTCGGCGTCGCCGTTGTTGGTGATGGTGCCGTATGCGGCCGTCGCGGTCTGGCCCTCGGCGGGCTCGCGCATCCAGACGTCGGTGATCGTGATGTCGCCAACGGTGGCCTCGCCGCCTGGCATCTCGGCCATGTCGCCGGCCATCGTGGTGTCGCTCGCCATGTCGTCGGCCATGTCGCCGGCCATCGTGGTGTCGCTCGCCATCTCCGTCGTGTCGGACGAGCTGCTGTCATCGTCGCTGCCGCACGCGGCCAGCGAGAGGACCAGCGCGGACGCTGCGAGCGGGGCAAGGAGGAGTTTGGTTCGGTTGTGGTTCACGACCCGACAGGTCGCTGCTCGCCCCAGTCAGGTTCCCACCACCCGAAAAATGCCTGGATCTGCGCGCTCAGCGCGACAAGCCAGGCATTTTTCGGGCTCGGGCGGGTGATTCAGGGGCGTTCGGCGACCGCGCCGACGTCGAACTCGAGCGTTCGGCTGACGCGGACCCGATCCAGGAGGTCGCGGTCGTGCGTGACGAGGATCACCGTGCCGGCGAAGGTGTTGAGCGCCTGCTCGAGCTGTTCGATCGCCGGGAGATCGAGGTGGTTCGTCGGTTCGTCGAGCACGAGCAGGTTCGCGCCATTGGCCATCAGGAGCGCGAGCGACGCGCGCGTGCGCTCACCTGGCGACAGCGTCGCGGCGCCGCGATGGACATGCTCCGCGCCGAGGCCGAACTTCGCGAGCAACGTCCGGGCGTCGCCAACCTGCATCCCCGTCGACGCAATGAACGCGTCGATCAACGACTCGTCGCCGAGCAATTCGGAACGGGCCTGCTCGATCTCACCGACGACCACACTTGCGCCGAGCGACGCAGTACCGGCGCTGGGACGCTCCCGACCGAGCAGCAGCGAGATCAGCGTGGTCTTCCCGCTGCCGTTCGCGCCGACGAACGCCACTCGGTCGCCAACTCGCAGGTCGAGATCGACCGGGCCCAACCGGAACGAGCCACGCTCGACCACTGCCCCACGAGCGGTCGCGACCACGTCGCCGCTGCGCCCAGTCGTGGGGATCGTCAGGCGCAGCTCCCACGGCTCGCGTGGTTCGTCGACCGCTTCGAGCCGTTCGGCAGCCTTCTGCGTCCGTGCCGCCTTCCCCGCGAGTTGCTCGGTCTGGTTGACCTTGTAGTGCCGAATGTACTTGTCGGTCTCGCCCGACTTCTTCACCTTCGCCTGGCCCTGCGTCGCCCACTCGCGCTCGCGTTGCGCTCGTTGCTGGAGTGCAGATCGCTTGGCGTCGTACTCCTCGAAACGCTCCCGCGCGTGCTGCTTGCCCAATTCGCGTTCGGCGAGGAACGATTCCCATCCACCGGCGAACCATGTTGCGCGGTGCGAATGGTGGTCGATCTCGACGACGTCGGTGATCGTTCGACGCAGGAACGAGCGGTCGTGGCTGACCAGCAGGACAGGGGCGTCGACGCCGAGGATCCAGCGCTCGAGACGATCGAGACCGTCGAGGTCGAGGTCGTTGGTCGGTTCGTCGAGCAGGAACACGTCGAAACGCGACAGCAGGAGCGACGCCAGCGACGAGCGAGCCGCCTCGCCACCCGACAGTGACAGCGTTGGTTGGTCGAGGAGCCGGTCGGCGAGGCCGAGGTCGTTCCAGACCTCGCCCACCCGAGCGTCGAAGTCGGCGGCACCGAGCGCCAGCCAGCGATCGAGCGCGTCCGAGTACCGATCGTCGGCACCCGACTCACCGGACGCAAGCGCAGCCGTCGCGGCATCGAGTTCGGCCTGGGCGGCCGCGACTCCGCTGCGCCGCGAGAGGAAGCTTCGGACGGTTTCGTCTGCCGAACGATCGGGTTCCTGTGGGAGCAGGCCGACGTTGGCGCTGCGTGGGGCGACATCGACCGACCCGCGATCGAGTTCGACGCGTCCAGCGAGCGCTCCGAGCAGCGTCGACTTGCCGACGCCATTCGGCCCGACGAGACCGACGCGATGACCGGGGGCGAGGGTGAGATCCACGTCGTCGAGCACGACGAGTGGACCTCGGACAACGGTGAGAGAACGGGCAATGAGTGACGCGGGCACGAGGCACCTCCAGGGAACGGACGGACGGTGGGCGGCTCACTGATCGGTCATCGCCCGCGACCGTACCCCACCTCTCGCCCGAAAAATGCCTGGTTTGTCGCGCTGAGCGCGCAGATCCAGGCATTTTTCGGGCGAGAGGGTTGGCCGGGGGATGTGGCGCGGCAGACTCGGACGCTCCGATGCCGACCGTGATCCTGCGACCCTGGCAGCGTGCCGCGTACGAGGCGTTCCGCACCAGCCCCAATCCCGACTACCTCGCTGTGGCCACGCCGGGCGCCGGGAAGACCACCTTCGCGCTCACGTGTGCCCGAGCAAGCCTCGCCGAGGAACCACGCACGCTGGTGGTCGTCGCGCCGACCAGCCACCTCAAGGTCCAGTGGTCGCTGGCTGCCCATCGACTCGGCCTCCAGCTCGATCCCGACTGGAGCCCCGGCGACGGACTCGCCCGCGACGTCCACGGGCTCGTCACCACGTACCAGCAGGTCGCCACTGGCAACACCGCGCCCAAACTCGCCGGCCTGTCGGCGGACGGATTCGTGATCCTCGACGAGGTCCACCACGCCGGCCACGAGAAGGCGTGGGGTGATGGCATCCGGGTGGCGTTCGGGCACGCCGCCCGGCGACTGTCGCTGTCGGGTACCCCGTTCCGCAGCGATGCCGTCCCGATCCCGTTCGTGCGATACGACGCCACGGGGGGCGAGGGCGACATGGCCCACGCCGACTACGTCTACGGCTACGCCGACGCCCTACGCGACGGCGGCGTCGTGCGGCCGGTCTACTTTCCCCGCGTCGACGGAGAGATGGAGTGGACCACCGCGTCGGGCGACGTGATCAACGCCAGCTTCCAGGACGAGCTCACGAAGGACCAGATGTCGATGCGCCTGCGCACGGCACTGAGTCTGGAAGGCGAGTGGATGCCGAGTGTGCTCGCCCGAGCGAACGACCAACTGCGCTCGATCCGCCAGGACCATCGCGACGCCGGCGGGCTGGTGATCGCCATCGATCAGGACCACGCGCAAGGCATCGCCCGCCTGCTGCGCGATCGGTTCGGCACCCCCGCCGATGTGGTGATCAGCGATGACCCGACCGCGTCGAAGAAGATCGCCGAGTTCTCCCAGAACGACCGGCCATGGCTCGTCGCGGTACGGATGGTGTCCGAGGGCGTCGACATCCCTCGCCTGCGCGTCGGCGTGTTCGCCACAACGACCTCGACCGAACTCTTCTTCCGCCAGGCCGTCGGAAGGTTTGTTCGCTGGCAGGCGGGGCGTCCGAGCCAGAAGGCATACGTCTACATCCCCGACGATCCACGGCTGCGCTCGCACGCCTTCGAGATCGCCGAAGCACGCCGCCACGTGCTGCGGCCACCGGGAACCGACGACGGCGACGAGTTCCAGCTCGACGGTGGGCTCGACGAACTGGTGCATCCCGACGACGACGCCGAACAGCTCACGCTGTTCGCCGTGGTGTCGGCGACCGCCACCGACATCACGGTGCACACCGTGACCGAGGACGGCGTGCGATTCGAGCCACGGTTCTCGCCCGACGACCTCCGAGTCGAGCGGTACGACGACGAGGTCGAGATCGCCGAGCCGTTGTTCGTCACCGACCCACTGCTGAGCCTCGACCTCCCCGAGGTGCCGACCGCGGCCGGGCTCGTGCCGTCGGGCTCGCTCAGCGTCGCCGAGCGCAAGGACGACCTGCGCATCCGAAACGCCCACGTCGCCAAACGCCTGGTCGACATCACCGGCTGGGGGCACGCCAAGGTGCAAGGTGAGATGAACCGCCTCGCCGGTGTCACCCGAGTCGCAACCGCCACCACCGAGCAACTCGAACGCCGACTGCGCTACGCCGAGAGTTGGATGCGCCGCCTTCAACACTGAACCGAACTGCCAGCATCACCTCACCCCACGCAACAGGCCCGGCACGGTGTGACACTGCGGCGGTAGGATCGAAGGATGCCTGCGAGCGGTGAGCACCATCCCGCGTTCGAGGAGTACTGCGAGTGCATCTTCGAGCTGGACGAAGACGACGTCGAGGTGATCCAGGCACGCATCGCCGAACGACTCCAGGTATCGCGCCCAGCGGTGAGCGAGATGATGAAGCGTCTCGAGGCCGAAGGACTGATCACCTCGGACGCAGGGATCCGTCTCACCGACGCCGGTCGTCACCTCGGTGAACGTGTCGTACGTCGTCACCGCCTCGCCGAAGTGTTCCTCACGGACGTCCTCAAGTTGAGCTGGGCCGAAGCGCACCACGAGGCCGGCAAGTGGGAGCACATCATGAGTGACTCGGTCGAGAGGGCCCTCAATGACCTGTTGGGTTCGCCCACGACCTGTCCGCACGGCAACCCGATCCCCGGCTCAGGCTACGAAGCGCCCGACTCCGGGCCGTTGGCCGCACTCGCAGTCGGCTCGCCGTTCACGGTACGTCGGATCACCGAGGAACTCGAGTTCGAGCCCGGCCTGCTCGAATTCCTCGAGGAATCCGCGATCCAGCCCGGCAACCGGGGCACCATCACCGCCGCGTCCCCCGACGGCACGCTGACCGTCGAGATCGAGGGTCGTCACATCGGGGTCGGGTCGTTCGCCAGCGAACGTATCCTGGTCACCTCGTGACCGCCGGACGCCGTCGCCACCGACTCGTCGCCCTCGCACTCGCCGCCACCGTGTTGGCATCGTGCGCCGACACGGTGGTCGAGCAAGAAGCCGACAACGGTGACGTGAACGTCGAGGGATCGTTCGAGGCCGTCGCGACAACGACGCTGCCGATCGAGGGAACCACGGCTGAACTCCTCGCCGAGATGTCGACGCAGATGAGTCAGCTGAGCTCGCAGATCTCCGAGCCTGGCGACGAGAAGGCGACCCTGGAACGCATCGAGGCGGTCTGGTTGATCGCGCGACCCGACGTCGAGTCGACGAATCCAGAGCTGGTGAGCGGCATCGACACCACCGTCGACATGGCGAGAACCGCGGTGGTGCGCATCCGCCCCGCCGACGGTGACAAGGCGTTCCAACTCCTCACGAATCTCGTCGACCGCTACACCGCCGGCGGCTGAACCCTGCGGGCGAGCGATTTCGCTCATCGCAACCGGGGCCAACCACCCAGCGATGAGCGAACCAACCGAATACAGCGGTTTCGCTCATCGCAACCGGGGCCAACCACCCAGCGATGAGCGAACCAACCGAATACAGCGGTTTCGCTCATCGCAACCGGGGCCAACCACCCAGCGATGAGCGAACCAACCGAATACAGCGGTTTCGCTCATCGCAACCGGTGAGGACGGCGCGTTGGGACGTCAGCGGAGGGGGTCGGGGAGGTCGGTGGCGTGGACGATGCTGAGGCGTTGGGTCGGGCGAGTGAGCGCAACGTAGAGCGAGCGCATGCCGTGCTCGTGGTCGGCCACGATCCGGGACGGTTCGACCACGACGACGGCGTCGAGTTCGAGCCCCTTGACGACGCTCACGGGCACGAGTGTGACGCCTTCGTCGAGGCCGGTCCGCGTCGCGGTCCCGTGGTTCACGCCAGCTGCGGTCAGATGCTCGGACAACTCGTCGATCATCGAGTCCGGTGCGATCACGCCAAGGCTGGCGTTCGGCAGCTCGGCGGTGAGCGAGCCCACCTCGTCGGCAACCGCTGCACCAAGCGATCCGCTCGCCCGTACGAACACCGGCATGGCATCGCCGACACGCACCGACTGCGGAGCACGCAATGTCGGCGTGGCCGCGGCCATCACCCGGTTGGCCAGGTCCATGATCTGACCGGGGATCCGGTAGCCGACCGACAGCCCGATCACCCGGGACGGCTTGCGGTCGGGCAGGTGGTCGAGTACGTCCTGCCATTCGGCGGGAGCGAGCGGACCGGTCGCCTGGGCGAGGTCGCCGACGATGGTCATCGCACCGTTCAACGAGCGCCTGGTCGCCATCTTGAGCTGCATCGGCGTGAGGTCCTGCACCTCGTCGATGACGATGTGCCCATACGTGCGGATCTCGTCGGCATCGTCGATCTTGCCGTTGCGACCCGGCTTGGGGCCGAGCACGTCGCGGGCGTCGTCGAGCAGTGCAATGTCGGCCTGCGTCCAACGGACGTCGTGGACCGACTCGGATCGAGGGCGGAACAGTGCCAGGGCCTCCGCCTCGTCGAGCACACCTCGTGCGGCGAGCGCGAGCAACGCCTTGGACCCGAAGAGGTCGTGCAGCAACTGCGCCGGTGTCAGGAGCGGCCACATCCTGTCGAGCGCCTCGCGGATCTCCGGCGTACCTCGCAGCGAGTCCTTCACGTCTCGAGGACCGATCTCCGGATCCCGGTAGGTCGACGCCAGCGCCGACCACATCTCGTTCTCGACGAATCTGCGTCCGCCGTTGTGCCGGCGGAATCGGCGGCGCGCGTTCCTGACGATCCGGGCCGACTCGTCGACGCGCAACCGGACGTAGCCCGTGCGGAACGGGATCACCAGGTCGTCGCGCAGGGCACGCTCGCGATCGTTGACCGCCTGATCGATCACGTCGGACATCCGCGCATCGCCCTTGATCCGAGCGGTGGCCGGACTGTCGACGCCCGTGCGATCATCGGGCCGGAGGAACTGCACACCGGGAACGAGATCGGAGAGCACGACCTGTTCGACGCCGGCCTCGCCCAACGACGGTAGGACGCGCTCGATGTACCGCAGGAACACCCGGTTCGGCCCGACGACCAGCACGCCCTGGTCCTCGAGCGGGAACCGGTGGGTGTACAGGAGATACGCGGCGCGGTGCAGTGCCACCACGGTCTTGCCCGTGCCGGGGCCGCCCTGTACGACCAGCACGCCGTGTTGAGGTGACCGGATGATCTCGTCCTGTTCGCCCTGGATCGTGGCGACGATGTCGCCGAGCGTGCCGGTACGTCCCCGTTCGAGCGCGGCAAGCAGGGTCGAATAACCGCGCAACCCTGTTCCGCCGTCGCTGTCGGCACCGGAACTCGGTGAGCCGTCAAGGCCCTCATCGTGGCCGAGCCCGAGGTGGCCGTCGCCGAAGAGCTCGTCCTCGAGACCCAACAACTTCCGGCCCTCGACGACGAAATGGCGCCGGCGAAGCAGCCCCATCGGACTCCGGCCGGTGGCACGGTAGAACGGCTCGGCCACCGGCGCTCGCCAGTCGACGACGACCGGCTCCCGATCCTCGTCGGCGACGGCCAGCCGGCCGATGTGGAAGCTCTCGACAGCGTCGGGTGACTCGGCGGAGCGGTCGATGCGACCGAACACGAGCGAGGCATTGCCGAGGTCGAGGTCGGCGAGCCGTTTCACCAACGCCTCGTCGAAGGCGTTGCGTTCGAACCGGGCCTGGAACGTGCCGCCGAGGTCGGCTTCGGTCATGTCGCGGATGCGCCAGGCAGCCTCGCGACTGGTGTCGAGACACTCGTACGCGTGGTCGATGTAGGCCTGTTCGTCAGCGAGATCGGGGTGCTGCTGGGTCATAACGGGTCACGAAATGCTATCGGCCGGGTCTGCGCTCCCGACCCGCCGATAGCGTCGATGCCCGATGGACGCTCTCGCCAGCCACGACGACGCGCCGCACGATCCGGCCACTCCGGCCACTCCGGCCACATCGACCCCCCCTGCCGCCGGCACGGCGTTCGTCGACGCCGCGCACGGCCGCCCCGGACATCACACGCCGGTGTGGTTCATGCGCCAAGCGGGCCGATCGCTGCCCGAGTACCGGGCGGTGCGCGGCGATGGTTCCATCCTCGACGCGATCAAGCAGCCGGAACTGGCCGCCGAGATCACCGTGCAGCCCGTCCGTCGATACGGAGTCGACGCGGCGGTGCTCTACAGCGACATCGTCGTGGCGCCGCATGCCGTCGGGTTCGGTATCGACGTGGCACCCGGGACCGGTCCCGTGGCCGAGCAACCGCTGCGGTCGAGCGACGACCTCGAGCGTCTCCGACCGCTCGAATTCGACGACGTCTCCTACGTGATCGACACCGTCGAGTTGCTCGTCGCCGAACTCGACGTGCCGCTGCTCGCGTTCGCTGGAGCACCGTTCACGGTGGCGAGCTACCTCATCGAGGGCCGTCCGAGCAAGGACTACCGCCACACCAAGGCGTTGATCCGCACCGACGAGGTGCTCTGGCACGAGGTGATGGAACGCCTCGCCCAATCTGCGATCACGTTCATCGACGCCCAGCTCTCACACGGTGCTGCGGCGTTCCAGCTCTTCGACTCGTGGGCGGGATCGTTGAGCCGGCGCGACTACGACCGTTACGTGTTGCCGCATTCACGCCACGTGTTCCGCGAACTCCGCCGCCGCCATCCCGACGCGCCGGCAATCCACTTCGGGATCGGCTGCGACCACCTGCTCGACTCGATGCTCGATGCCGGTCCCACCGTCCTCGGCCTCGACTGGCGCACCCCGATTGCCGACGCCCGCAGGCGTCTCGGCGACGACCTGGTCGTGCAGGGCAACCTCGATCCGGCGCTGGTGCTCGCCGGTCGCGATCCGGCACTCGAGGGCGCCCAACAGGTGCTCCGCGACAACGAGTTGGTCGACGGCAGTCAGCACCCCGGCCACATCTTCAACCTCGGTCACGGGGTGCAGCCCGACACCGACCCAGAGGTGCTGCAGGCGGTGGTCGACCTGGTCCACGAGCGCACCCGCACGACCGACGCGACGGCCGGATCGTGACCGTCGATCGAGTCGCCGTCGTCCTGATGGCCTACGGCACGCCGAGGACTCCAGCGGACATCGAGCCGTACTACACCGACATCCGACGGGGTCGGCCCCCGACCCCAGAAGCGCTCGCGAGCCTCACCGACCGGTACGCAACGATCGGAGGGGTCTCCCCGCTCGCGCAGCGCACCGAAGCACAGGCCGACGCTGTACAGGCGGCACTCGACGCCGCGGAGCCGGGTCGCTTCGAGGTGTCGCTCGGCCTCAAGCACGCCGAGCCGAAGGTCGAGGATGCCGCCAGGCACGTCGCCGCCGACGGTGCGGCGGCGATCGTCGGACTCGTGCTGGCGCCGCACTACTCGGCGTACTCGATCGGCCAGTACCTCGATCGCCTGCGGGCCGGCGTTGCCGAAACCTGGAGGGACATCCCGGTGATCGGCATCGAGAGCTGGGCGACCGAGCCCGCCTTCGTCGACTTCCTGGCCGACGACCTCGGCACGCGTGTGGCCGCCATGCGCGAGCGCACCGAGGGTCGGGTCCGGGTGTTGTTCACTGCCCACTCACTTCCCATGCGGATCATCGATGCGGGCGACCCGTACCCCGACGAGTTGCGCTCGACGGCCGAGGCGGTTGCCAGGCGTGTCGGGCTCACAGAGGGCGACGACTGGCAGATCGCCTGGCAATCGGCAGGGCGGACCCCAGAGCCGTGGATCGGCCCCGACATCCTGAACGTCATCGACTCGCTCGCCGACGGTGACGTGGCCGGCGTGATCGTGTGCGCATGCGGTTTCGTCGCCGACCACCTCGAGGTGTTGTACGACCTCGATGTCGAATCGGCTGCCCGAGCAACGGCGCACGGCCTCGCCTTCGACCGCACCGCCTGCGTCAACGACGACCCCACCGTCATGGCAGCGCTCGCCGACCGTGTGCGTGAGGCCTCACCACGAGTCCCCACCGAAAGCAACTGATCGAGGTCTCACGATGTCCGAACTTCCGAGAATCGCCGTCGTCGGCGCCGGCGTCAGTGGGCTGGCCACGGCTCTTGCCCTCGTCGACGCCGGCGGCATCGACGTCACGGTGTTCGAAGCCGCCGAACGAACCGGTGGCAAGATCGACACCTCGCCGTTCGCCGGCGTCGACGGTGTCGACGAGGGTCCTGACGCATTTCTCGCACGGGTCCCCGAAGCGGTCGCGTTGGCACGTCGTGTCGGGCTGGGTGACGACCTCGTCTCGCCCGAACCCGTTGGCGCGGCGGTGTGGCACGATGGGTTGCACCCGATACCCGATGGACTGATGCTCGGCCTGCCGGGGAAGGTCCGTCCGCTCGCCACGACCGGGCTGCTGACATGGCGCGGAAAGGCCCGCGCCGCTCTCGAACCGTTCCTTCCGCGCACCTCGACCGAGGATGATTCGATCGGCCACTTCGTCCGAGCCCGTTTCGGCAACGAGGTACACGAGCGCCTCGTCGATTCACTCGTCGGCAGCATCTACGCGGCGGACACCGACCGCTTCAGCCTCGCCGAAGTACCCCAACTCGCCTCATTGGCAAACGGCAGCCGGAGCGTGCTGCTCGCCGCACGACGTCAACGCCGCTCGGCTGCCGCCACGCCCGCAACTCCCGATGCCCCGAGTCCCGTGTTCGCCGCGCCGCGCGGCGGCGTCGGCGCATTGGTCCGTGCGATCGCGGATGCCGTCGTGGGTGGCGGTGGTCAGATCCACACCGGCACGCGGGTGACGGCGATCAACCCGACCGAACACGACCGCTGGAAGATCTCGGTCGAGACGACAGCTGCAGCATCGGTCGACGACACGACGTTCGATGCCGTCGTGTTCGCCACCCCGGCGACGATCACCGCACCAGTGATCGACGATCACGCTCGCGAGGCGTCTGTCCTGCTGCGTCGGGCCGAAACTGTCGACGTCATCATGGTGACGTTGCACGTGCCCGCCGAGCAGTGGCCCGACCGACTGCGCGGGTTGAGCGGCTACCTCGTTCCGAAGCCCGATCAACGGTGGGTCACCGCGGCATCGTTCGCGTCCCAGAAGTGGGGACACTGGCGGCCGCCCGCGGGCGGTGAGATCCTGCGCGTGTCGATCGGACGCGACGGGATGACGGTGATGCATCTGGACGACGACGAGGTGCTCCGGCTGGTGCTCGATGACCTCGAACACCACCTCGACGTGAAGTTCACGCCCCGCGACGCCCGGATCACGCGCTGGCCCGACGCCTTTGCCCAGTATCGCCCGCATCATGCCGCCTGGGTCGACGCCGTCGAGGCGGAACTGCCGGCAGGCGTCTTCGTGACCGGTGCAGGGTTTCGTGGAATCGGAATTCCGGCGTGCGTCCGGGCCGGAACTTCGGTCGCGGCACGCGCGAGCACGCGTGCTCGCGCTCTGGCAGAATCGCGTTGATGGGGTCATCGAACGGGCGCGAACGCAGCAGTCGGCGTCGGATCGTCGCGTCCCTGATCGCCGCGCTGTTGATCGTCGGCGCTGCCGCAGCGGTCATCGCCGTCGACCTCGTCCGGGCCCCCGACACGGTCGCCTCGTTGAACGCCGACTCGGCGACCACGACCACCACCCTCGCGCCGACGACCACCACCACCACGACCACGACCACGACCACGACCACGACTACTACGACGACGACGACTCTGCCGCGTCAGCTGACCCAACCGGTCGATCCGCCAGGCGATCCGCGCGGTGCCGAGAACAACGCCCCGCTCGGCAGGATCGCGATCCCGAAGATCGGGCTCGACTCCGAGTTGCACGAGGGCATCAGGCTCGACACGCTCGATCGTGGTCCCGGTCACTGGCCCGGGTCCGCGATGCCCGGCCAGCTCGGCAACGTCGTTGTCGCCGGGCACCGCACGAGCCACGGAGCCGACTTCCGCCACCTCGACGCCTTGGTCCCCGGTGACGACGTGGTGTTCAGCACGGCCGACGGCACCTTCACCTACCACGTGACCGGCACGCAGATCGTCACGCCGGACTCGCTGTGGATCATCGATCCGACGGACACACCCACGGCCACGCTGTTCGCGTGTCACCCCCTCGGCTCGACCGCGAAGCGCATTGTCGTCAACCTGGCGCTGGCGACTTGACCGACGGCACTTCGGAGTCACCGGCGCTCGACGAGCGCCCCACGCGTTCCGTGCGCGAGCGCATCGCGCGGCCCGCGCTCGCGCTCGGCTCGGGCGTTCTGGTAGCGCTGTCGATGCCCCCGTGGGGGTTCTGGCCGCTGGCGATCGTCGGCGTCGTGCTGTTCGAGATCACACTCGGAGCCGATCCTGCGCGGCGGGAACGGTTCCGCCTCGGGCTGCTGTTCGGAGCCGGATGGATGTACCTCGGCATGGGATGGATGGTCCAGCTGACGGCGCCCGGCTACCTTGTGGCCGGACTCGTCTTCTCGCTCTTTCACGCCGGAGCTGCGCTGGTGGCACCGATCGGGGTGTGGCGCGTGATCGGGCGACCGGTTGCACACACCTTGGTCGAAGCGTTGCGGTTCTCGTTCCCGTTCGGTGGCATCCCGCTGGCCACGATGGGCATGTCGCAGGTCGGCGGACCGTTGGTCGGGATCGTTCGCGTCGGCGGGGTGATCCTGATCACGTGGGTGGTGTTCCAGCTCGGCGTCACCCTGGCCGGCGCCCCGGCGTTCGCACGTCGTGTGCGGTTGGGCGCACGCGTCGAGCCGCATGGCGCGATCGCATTCATGGCCGTCGTCGTCATCGCTCTCCTCAGCGTGATCGCACCCCAGGGTCACGACACGGGCGAACAGCTGGACGTCGCCGCCGTGCAAGGCGGCGGTGAGCAGGGCACCAGTGCGCTCGAGGTGCCGTCGAGCCTCGTGACCGAACGACACCTCGACGCGACCCGCACGATTCCCGACGACGCCGACCTCGACCTGGTGCTGTGGCCGGAGAACACCGTGGACGTGCGCCGCGCCAGCATCCCAGGCGACCAGCTCTTCGACGGATCCGAGGCCCATCTCGCCATCGTCGCCGAGGCGGAGCGACTCGACGCGCCGTTCGCCGTCGGAGTCACTGAAGACCCACGGGTCAACTCGCAGATCGTCGTGGCCCCCAACGGCGACATCGTCGATCAGTACGTGAAGGTCCGCCGAGTGCCGTTCGGCGAGTACGTGCCGTTGCGCGGGATCCTCGAAGCGCTCGGGGCCCCCATCGAACAGGTGGGCCGTGACGCCAATGCCGGAACCGGGCCGGCCTACGTCGACCTGCCCGACGGCACTCGCCTGGGCGTGGTGATCTCGTGGGAGATCTTCTTCGCCGGACGCGCCCGCGAAGGCGTCGAGGCGGGCGGTGAGGCGATCCTCAACCCGACCAACGGAGCGAGCTACACCGGCACCATCGTGCAGAGCCAGCAGGTCGCGTCGAGCCGGCTGCGGGCGATCGAGAACGGGCGCTGGGTCGTGCAGGCGGCACCGACCGGCTTCACCGCGATCGTCGACGCCGACGGCAACGTGCTGCAGCGCACGGCCGTCAGTGAGCAGCGGGTGCTCTACGCGCCGGTCGAACTGCGCGACGGCTTCACGTGGTACACGAACCTCGGCGACGGCCCGTTCATCGTCGCGTTGCTCGCGCTGTTCGGCCTGTCGCTGTGGTACGCCCGCCGCTCGCGCTCTACGGACTCTCCGTGACCTCCCATCGATGAGCGAACCGACCACATCCAGCGGTTTCGCTCATCGCAACCCGCGAGCATCCCCCACCGATGAGCGAACCGACCACATCCAGCGGTTTCGCTCATCGCAACCCGCCCACACCCCCCATCGATGAGCGAACCGACCACATACAGCGGTTTCGCTCATCGCAACCCGCGAGCATCTGCGTGTGGTCAGTCGACGTCGAGCATCAGGGTGACCGGGCCGTCGTTGACGAGTTCGACACGCATGTCGGTGCGGAACCGGCCGATCTCGACGGCGGCGCCGAGCGAACGCAGCCGTTCGACGACTCGATCCACGAGCGGTTCGGCCACCTCCGGGCGGGCGGCGGCGATCCAGCTCGGCCTGCGTCCTTTGGCGGTGTCGCCGTAGAGAGTGAACTGGCTCACGACGAGGAGCGCCCCGCTGACATCTGCAACGGAACGGTTCATCACCCCGTCGTCGTCGTCGAAGATGCGCAGCCCCCAGAGCTTGCCCGCAAGCTTGTCGGCAACGTCGTCGGTGTCGGAGTGGGTAACCCCGACCAGCACGCAGAGCCCGGGCCCGATCGAGCCCGTCACCTCCCAGTCGACCTCGGGAGACGATCGGCTCGTCACCTCGGCGCGGATGACACGTTGCACGAGCGCTCGCATCGCGCCAGTATCGCCCGATGCCTGCGCAGCCAGCGACCCTTCATGTCGGCGACATCACACTGACTCTCTTTGCCGAGTTCGGCGCACGGCTGGGCCAGATCACCGTTGCGGGCCAACCCCTCCTCGTCGATGTGCCACCGCTCGACGGCCCGCATCCGCTGACGTGGGGCTGCTATCCGATGGCGCCGTGGGCCGGACGAATCCGCAGTGGCCGGTTCGCCTTCGAGGGGGTCGAGCACCAGCTTCCGATCAATCACCGCGACGGCGAGGGTCCCCAGCGCTCCCACGCGATCCACGGCCTCGTCTACGACCGCGCCTGGACAGAGATCGACCTGGAATCGGACACGTCGTGGACGGCGACCCGGGCACTCGACTGGGACTTCGGTGGCAGCGTCACCCAAGGGATCGGCTTGTTCGATGATCACGTCGCGCTGACGCTGACGGTCGAGTCGTCGGGCGAGCGGTTTCCGGCTGAGGTGGGATGGCATCCCTGGTTCCGCAAGCCCGACCGGCTGGAGTTCTCACCGATCGCGATGTACGAGCGCGACGACTTCGGCCTCCCGACCGGAACGCTCATCGACCCCGCAGATGGGCCGTGGGACGACTGCTTCCTCAACCGCGATCCTGTCGAACTGCACTACGACAGGCCCATCGCGCCGGTCGTACGGGTCGACTCCGACTGCGATCACTGGGTCGTCTACGACGAGCCGGCCGACGCCACCTGCGTCGAGCCCCAGTCCGGCCCGCCCGATGCGTTCAATCTCGAACCCCATCTGGTCACGCCGACAGCTCCCCTCACCCGCACGATGAGCATTCACTGGTGACTTCGGCCGGCGCCGTCGGTAGCTTTTGTAGCAGCACATTTGATACGATCGCCCAGATGCTCCTGTTCTTTCTGGTCGCGGGGAGTCTCACCCTGGTGTTCGTGTGGCTGATGTTGCACCGCCCGTCCGACCGCAGTGTCGGCGCGTTCGCCAAGACCTACGACGTCCCGCTCACGAGGGGCAATGTCGATCAGGTGCGCCGCTACATCCAGTGGACCCGGCGTTGGCGGCTTGGCGGCGTCGTCGTTGCCAACGCAATCGCCGTGGTCATCTCGATGCTCACTCAGCGAGGCGGCTTCGGTTGGATGCCTCTGGTCGTCGGCTATGGCGCCGGCACACTGGTCGGCGAGTTGATGCGACCGGCCGAGCGGAATCCGGCGGGCAGCATCGCTTCACTCGAACCCCGACGAGTTCGCGACTTCGTCGTTCCCCGATTCCTCGCGGTCGTGGCAGTCGTGTTCGTCGCCAGTCTGCTCCCGGCGGTGTTCCTCCTGCTCGACAATCCCCAGCGATCGTGGGTCGACACCATCGACCCGTTGAGCCAGATGCGTTACCGGCCGCAGGACTGGTTCGTCCTCGCGCTCGTCGCCGTCTCGATCGGTGCACTGGCAATCGCGTGGGTCAGCACGATCGCGCTGGCACAAGCTCCGATGCCCGCTGACACCCCCGACCGGATGGCGGTTCGTCATGCGATTCGATCGGCGGCAATCATGTCGGTCATCGGCGCGACGGTCATGGTCAGCGGCAGTGTCGGCGCCAAGCTCGGAGGCGCCGCCGGGATGCTCGACGGCGACGCTTCGAAGCTCGTTCAGTGGGCGAACAACCTCACGGGGTGGATCTGTGCCCTCAGCGCGATGTGGGGTGGTCTGCTGACGCTCACCACGATCCCGCGTCTCGCACCCTTCTCGGGCGCCCTCCCCACCGTCCCCGAACCCGAGCGTCCGGCGGTGACGTGACGTGGAGATCCACCTCGACCCCACCGACAAGGCTCCTCCCTACGAGCAGATCAAGACGGAGATCATCCGGCTGATCGCCGACGGCACGATGCCGCTGCACTTCCGGCTCCCGTCGATCCGCCAACTCGCCGGCGACCTCGGGGTCGCGCCGAACACCGTGGCACGCTCATACCGCGAACTGGAGGTCGACGGCTTCCTCCGATCGCGTGGGCGTCGCGGCACCACGGTGATCGCGCACCCTTCGCCCTCCGTCACACCGACAGACGCCATCGAACAGGTGGTTCGAGATGCCCGCACCATCGGACTGGACGGCCCGACCATCTTGTCCATGGTCAGCCGAGCGATCGCCCGCACCTGATCGCTGCCCGTGCGGCTTGCGTTACCGGGTGGTAATGGAGCGCCGATAGCCTCGCTCGGATGTCGATTGCCGGTCTCGATCCTGACGCTCCGCTCAAGATCGCGTACCTCACGTACCGGGGCAAGCCGCACGTGGGCGGCCAGGGCGTGTACACCCGCCACCTCACCAAGGCCCTCGCCGACCTGGGCCACACCATCGAGGTGTTCGGCGGCCAGCCCTACCCGATCCTCGACGAGCGCATCACGCTGACGAAACTTCCGAGCCTCGACACGTTCAACGACTATTTCCCCGGCCGGTTTCCCGGTTTCTGGGAGCTGAAGACCCGCGACGATGCACTCGAGATGGCCTGGTTCATGACCGGTGTGTTCCCCGAGCCGCGTGCGTTCAGCTCCCGTGCCGCCCGCGAACTCATGCCTCGCGCCGGTGAGTTCGACCTCGTCCACGACAACCAGTGCCTCGGCTACGGCATCTTGAAGATCGAGGAGAAGATCCCCACGATCGTCACGTTGCACCACCCGATCACCAAGGACCGCGAGCTCGAGATGAGCCACGCCAAGACGTTCCCCCGAAAGATGTCGGTCGGTCGCTGGTACTCGTTCGTGAAGATGCAGGGCAAGGTCGCGTCGAAGATGCCGCGGATCGTCGTGGTGAGCCAGAACTCGATCGACGACATCCACACCGACATGGGCGTCAGCAAGGATCGGATGCGCCTCGTCCCGGTGGGCGTCGACCCCGACCTGTTCAAGCCGCTCGACCACGTCACCCGCCGACCGGGGCGTCTGATCACCACTGCGTCGGCCGATGTAGCCCTCAAGGGGCTGTCGTACCTGCTCGAGGCAATGGCGAAGCTGCGCACCGAGCGCGACGTGACGCTCACCATCATCGGCAAGCCGCGTCCCGGACACTCGATGGACCTGATCGACTCGTACGGGCTCGCGCCGCACATCGAGTTCGTGTCAGGCGTGACCGACGAGCGCATCGTCGAGCTCTACGCCGAGGCCGAGATGGCCGTCGTGCCGAGCCTGTACGAAGGCTTCAGCCTCCCCGCCATCGAGGCGATGTGCACCGGTACGCCGCTCGTCGCCACCGACGGCGGCGCACTGCCTGAGGTGACCGGCGCCGACGGTGAGACCGTGCTCCAATGCCCCGCCGGCAACAAGGACGCGCTGGCCGCAACGATCGCCCGGGGTCTCGACGACCCGGAACTCCGTGCGCGAATCGGTGCCGCAGGCCGTCAGCGGGTGCTCGATCGCTGGACGTGGAAGCTGTGCGCCCTGCAGACCGTCGAGCAGTACCGCGAGGTGCTGGCGATGCCTGCGAACATCACCAAGCTGCGCGCAAACGGGCGGATCTGAGATGTTGACGATCAAGTTCGACCAGCTCGGTCTCGCTCCCGGCGACCGTGTCCTCGATGTCGGCGCTGGATTCGGTCGCCACGTGTTCGAGTGCGCGCGCCGCGGCGCCGACGTCGTCGCGCTCGACTACGCCGAGGACGAGGTCGTGCAGACCCGAGCAACGCTCGGCGGCATGGTCGACGCCGGCGAGATCGACCTCGAACGATTCAAGGGCGTCTTGCGCGGCGATGCCACACAGCTGCCCTTTGCCGATGGTTCCTTCGATGTCGTGATCACTTCCGAGGTGCTCGAACACATCCAGGACGACGTCGCCGCGATCGCCGAGATGGTCCGGGTGCTCAAGCCCGGCGGGCACTTCGCCGCGACCGTGCCGGCGTGGTTTCCCGAGAAGATCAACTGGATGCTCTCCGACGAGTACCACGCCCCGAAGAGCGAGGGTGGACACGTTCGCATCTACAGCGCCACCGAGCTGTCGGCGAAGCTGCGCACGGCCGGACTCGACCTGCAGGGGCACCACCGCGCCCACGCGCTGCACTCGCCCTACTGGTGGCTCAAGTGCGCCGTCGGGCCTCGCAACGACGACAACCCGGCGGTCAGGAGGTACCGCGAGTTCCTCGAATGGGACATCATGGAGCAGCCGAGAGCCACCAAGGTCGCCGACCGGGTGCTCTCGCCCGTGTTGGGCAAGAGCATCGTCTTCTACGGCGTCAAGCAGAGGGTCGCCCAGCCGGATGTGCGGGAGCCCTCAGTCCGGTGAAGCACGTCGCGCACCTCCCGGGCGTCCTCACCGCCGATGAGCTGCGGGCCACCGGTCAGCACCTCGCGTCGCTCCAGCTCGACACGGGGATGATCCCCTGGTTTCCCAGCGGTCACTGCGACCCGTGGAACCACGTCGAGTCCGCGATGGCGCTCGACGTCGCCGGCTTCCACCACGAGGCCGAGCGCGCCTACGACTGGCTCGTCGACACACAGCGCCCCGACGGCTCGTGGCACGCGTACTACCACTGCGACGGGTCGGTCGAGGACCCCAAGCTCGACACCAACGTGTGCGCATACATCGCCACCGGTGTGAGCCATCACCTGCGTCTCACCTGGGATCGCACCTTCGCCGAACGCATGTGGCCGACCGTCGAACGTGCCCTCGAGTTCGTGCTCGGCCATCGACGCGACGACGGTCTGCCGCTGTGGGCGGTCGAACCGGACGCGAGGCCGTGGGACTACGCGTTGGTGACGGGCACCTCGAGCATCCAACACTCGCTTCGCTGCGGCGCCCGCCTCGGCGAGCGCGTCGGCCAAGCGCGGCCCGAGTGGATCGAGGCCGCCGATGTGATGGCCCACGCCGTGCGCACGAACCCCGACGTGTTCGAGCCGAAGACCCGCTGGGCAATGGACTGGTACTACCCGGTGCTCACCGGCGTGCTCACCGGCGAGGCCGCGAAGGCTCGCCTCGCCGACGGTTGGGAGACCTTCGCGATGGAGGGTCTCGGCATCCGCTGCGTCAGTGACGAACCGTGGATCACCGCGTCCGAGACGGCCGAGTGCGCGCTCGCCTACGCCTCGATGGGCGACATGTCGACGGCCACCGACCTGCTCACGTGGACCCGCACGCACCGCCGCGACGACGGCTCCTACTGGACCGGCATCGTCTACCCCGAACCGGTCTTGTTCCCCTTCGACGAGCACACGTCCTACACGGCCGCGGCCGTCGTACTCGCCGTCGACGCGATCACCCGCGCCACCCCCGCCAGCGACGTCTTCGTCCCGTTCTGACGGGTCCACCCCGTAGGCGATGAGTTTCCGCGCGACCTGTCCGCGCGAAGACTCATCGCTCGGAGGTCTGGCCGAGGGCTCCGACTGTTACGTTGCTCTCTCAATGAAGTCGAACTTCGCACGTACGGTGTTCTCGATCTGGAGTTGGTTCGTGCTCGGCGTGGTGGTGATCGTCTGGACCCCGATGGTGGCGATCGTCCGGTTGGTCACCATGCCGTTCGACAAGGGCGCGTATGCCGCCGGCTATCTGTTCCGCAAGCTGACCGTCGTCCATGAACGCCTCACACCGTTGTGGAAGTTCCGCACATCTGGCACGTTGCCCGACGACATGCGCCGCCCGTACGTGGTGGTGTCGAACCACGAGAGCTTCGTCGACATCCTGCTGATCTCGCACCTGCCGACCGAGATGAAGTGGATGTCGAAGATCTCGATTCTGCGCATCCCGCTCGTCGGATGGATGATGCGCCTCGCACGCGACATCCCACTCGAGCGCGGCGACGCCGAGTCGACCGCGAAGGCGCTCGCCGCGTCGAGCGAACGGCTGAACTCGAAGGTGTCGGTGATGATCTTCCCGGAAGGGACCCGCTCGAAGACCGGCGAACTGCGCGAGTTCAAGTCCGGAGCGTTCCGCCTGGCGATCGATCACCAGGTGCCGATCCTTCCGCTCGCGGTGTACGGCACCCGCGACGCCCTGCGCAAGCACGACTGGCGACTCGGCAACGCCGAGGCCGAAGTGCGCGTCCTCGAACCCATCAGCACCGAGGGACTCACGATGGACGACATGCCGGCGTTGCGAACCCAGGTGCGTGACCTGATCAACTCAGCTCGCGACGACCTGCGTCGCGAGTTCGGCGACTGATCGCCGGGGCGCGCCGACGTGGCATTCCAGGCACCGGTTCGCCTTCTCGCCGCGGCCCGACCCTCGGTGCCTGCGGCCCTGCTGGTCGCCATCGCGTCGAGCACCGCCGTCTTCACCGCCACACCGTTCCTGCTCCCAGCGGTCTCCGACGAGTACGACATCACGGTCAGTACGGCCGGTTGGATGTCGACGGCACAGCTCGCCGGGTTCGTGCTGGCGTCGTGGGTCGGGGGGCGATTTCTCCACCCGGTCCGCTCGGTGTTCGTGATCGGCACGCTGATCGGCGTCGTCGCCAACCTCGCATCCGCGGCCGCTCCAACCTTCGAGATCCTCGCACTCATGCGATTCGGCAGCGGCCTCTCGCTCGGGTTCGCCGCCTGGATCGCCTGGCAGGCGGCGTTCGGTGACAGCGAGAAGACCGGGGACGTCGCCGTCGTCGGCCCGCTCGTCGGCGTGGTCATGGCGCCGCTGATCGCGGTCATCCTCGAGTCGGTCGGTCTGACGTGGTTGTTCATCCTGCTCGCCGTGATCACCGCGACGCCGTTGATCTGGTCGCGGCAGGTACCGCGTATCGATCGTCTGCGCCCGCACCGCAGCCGCCACACTCCGACGCGGGCCGCTCGCGCGATCCTGATCGCACTCGGCACGATCACGCTCGGCGGCTCGTCGGTGTTCGTCTACAGCGCGGCGATCGGCAGGGATCTCGACGGGCTGTCGCCGCTCACGGTGTCGTTGCTGTTCAGCGGCAACGCACTCGCCGGCATCCCCTCCGCTCGTTGGACAGGACGACGCGGCCCCGCCGGCGTGTGGTTCCTCGCGACCGCCCTGTGCGCGCTCGCCATCGCCGCCTCGCGAAGCGGACTGGTGTTCGGCGCCGCGATCGTCGGTTGGGGCTTCGTGTTCTTCATGGGCGTGCCCGCGGCGTTCCATCTCCTCGCGGACCGGTCGAGCTTTCCCGAGGAACGAGCCGGCGACGCGCAAGCAGTGATGGCGCTCGGACGCGTCTTCGGGCCGATCATGGGCGGCACGCTCATCGCTGCCGGGTCGGCGGTCACGCTCGGATTCGTGGCTGCCGGCGTGATGGCGGCCGGATCGTTCCTCCTGTTGTACGTCGACCGGGATCGGTTCGTGGCCGTGCACCAGTACGGCGGATGGTCGCAGGCGAGGACGCGATCGTCAGTCGACTCGACGCAGCACGCGTAGCGACCCGGTCGCCGACACGAGTTCGAACCGCCCCGACTCGAGCGCCGGTTTGAAGATCTGTTCGTACGGCGGTCGCCCACCGTCGGCGGGATCGGGAAACACGTCGTGGATCGCCAGCGTGCCGCCTACGGCCACGTGCGGCGTCCAACCTTCGTAGTCGAGCCGAGCCGGCTCTTCCCCGTGCCCGCCATCGATGAAGAGGAACGCCAATGGGCTGGTCCACGTGGCCGCGACCGCCGGCGACTTACCGACGACGGCGAACACCGCGTCCTCGAGTCCTGCGTCGTGAATCGCAGCCCGGAAGAACGGCAGCGTGTCCATCTTGCCGATCCGATCGTCGACCACCTCGACGTCGTGGTGATCCCAACCCGACTGGTTCTCCTCGGAACCGCGATGGTGATCGACGGCGAACAGCACGACCCCCGACCGTTCGGCGGCGTCACCGAGCCAGATCGTCGATCGACCGCAGTACGAGCCGACCTCGAGCATCGGCGCGCCCGGCACGGCCTCGCTCGCGGCGACAGCCGCGTGCCACAGGGCGTCGCCTTCGTCAGCGGGCATGAAACCCTTGGTCGCGAGTGCCAGCGCTCGACGCTCGGGCGTCACCACGTATCCCAGTGGATGATCGAGTCGGCAGAGATGTCGAGCAACGTCAT
Organism: Ilumatobacteraceae bacterium; assembly: GCA_963774765.1. Lineage (GTDB taxonomy): Bacteria > Actinomycetota > Acidimicrobiia > Acidimicrobiales > Ilumatobacteraceae > Sva-07. Next base: position 298,248 of record CAVZGP010000031.1, on the reverse strand, counting down.
GCGTGAACTGTACGACGTGCCAACATGGCGCCTGCCATGGAGAGCACCGCCCCCGACCAGTCCGCGTTGGATGACCTCGTCCGACTGCTCGACCTCGAAGCGATCGAGGTCAACATCTTCCGCGGGAACTCCCCCGACGAGAACCGCCAACGGGTCTTCGGCGGCCAGGTTGCCGGCCAAGCGCTCGTCGCCGCAGCCCGGACGATCGACGAAGCTGGGCGTCTCGTGCACTCACTGCATGCGTACTTCCTGCGGCCGGGCGACCCGACGGTCCCGATCCTGTACGAGGTCGACCGCATTCGTGACGGTCGCAGCTTCTCGACGAGACGGGTCGTGGCGATACAGCACGGGCGGGCGATCTTCAACCTGCAGGCAAGCTTCCACGACGACGAGCCCGGACCCGACCATCAGATCCCGATGCCCGATGGTATGGGCGATCCACTCGATCTGCCCGACTTCCACACGCGCATGGCCCCCTACGCCGAGCAGATCGGCGACTGGTACCACCGGCCTCGACCGATCGACCTGCGCTACGTCGACGGCGACCCGACGAGCCGACGGGGCCAGTCGACCACCAGCCAGCACGTGTGGCTGCGCGCCGACGGGGTGCTCCCCGTCGATCCGGTGTTGCACGCCTGTGTGGTCACCTACGCCAGCGACATGACACTGCTCGACACGACGCTGCTGCCGTTCGGTCTCGATTGGGAAACCGCGGGGATGCAGATGGCGAGCGTCGATCACGCGATGTGGTTCCATCGCCCGTTCTGCGCCGACGACTGGCTCCTCTACGCCCAGTCTGCGGTGTCCACGTCGTCGGCGCGCGGGATGGCGCAGGGTTCGATCTTCACCAGCGACGGACGGTTGGCGGTCAGCGTGGTCCAGGAGGGACTCACCCGCGTGACGAGTTGAGCACCCGCGACCGCGATAGAAGTGGAGCGGTGAGACCAACTCCCCTCGCCCTTTTCGCCGCCCTTGGCCTGCTGCTCGTGGCCTGCGGATCCGAGAACGACGACGACTCGTTCGGCAGCGGTCGGCCCGCCGTGTCCGAATCGACGATCGAGACGACGACAGTCCCGGCGACCACCGAGTCGACAACGTCCGCCGCGACCGCGCCGAGCGATCCCGAGCCGGCACCACCGAGCACCACCACGGCGGACGGATCACTGCCCGAGCCGTCGGTGGCACTGTTCGACGTCGGCACGTTCGATCAGCCCGTCGACGTGGCCACCCGCCCAGGCTTCGCCGAGCTGTTCGTCGTCGAACAACCGGGCAGAGTCGTCGCCGTCACCGACCTGTCCACCGAGGTCGTGCTCGACATCACCGACCTCACCGACGCCAATGGCGAACAGGGACTGCTCGGTCTCGCATTTCATCCCACCGACGACCTGGCCTATGTGAACTTCACCGACAACGACGGCAACACCGTGATTGCCGAGTTCGTCATCGACCCGGCGACCGGACTGTTCGATCGCAACAGCAACCGCCAGGTGCTCACGATCGATCAGCCCTACAGCAACCACAACGGTGGCCAGCTCGCCTTCGGCCCCGATCAACTGCTGTACATCGGCGTCGGCGACGGTGGTTCGGGTGGTGATCCTGAACGCCACGCCCTCGACCTGTCGAGCCGACTCGGCAAGATCCTGCGAGTCGATCCGACGGCCGACGGCAGCGAGCCGTTCACGGTCCCCGCCGACAACCCGTTCGTCGACGACGGCACCGCCGATCCGACGATCTGGGCGTTCGGGCTGCGTAATCCATGGAGGTTCTCGTTCGACCCCGACACCGGAGATCTCTGGATCGGCGATGTCGGACAGGGTGACTTCGAGGAGATCGATCACTCGATCGCGACCGACCGTCGCGACGCCGCCCGCGGCGCCAATTTCGGATGGAGCGCCTACGAGGGCTTCACTCCGTTCAACGACGACCAGCCAGCCGAGGACGCTGTTGCTCCCCTGTTCGTCTACGACCACACCGACGGGCGCTGCTCGGTGACCGGGGGTGCTGTCGCCCGCGGCGACACGGTGGAGAACCTCGCGGGGTGGTATGTCTTCGGCGACTACTGCAGCGGTCAGATCTGGGCGCTCGACCCCACAGCGCCACCGAGCGAGCCGCGAGTCGTCGAGATCGCCCAACTCGACGCTCTGGCAGCCGTCGTGCAAGGACCCGACCGCGAGCTCTACGCAGTGTCCACTGCCGGCACGATCGCTCGTTTCATCGACGGCTGACCGACCGCGGTCGGGGCAACAACCGGCGATACATAGGGAAGGAAACTGTTTCCTATACTTTCCATCGTGAACTCAGCGGTCATGAACGAACGAACCTCGGTCACCGCCTCCAGCGACGACATCGAGCGCCTCCGACTGGTGACCCTGCGTCTCGCTCGGCGGATTCGAACCAACTCCGTCGACGAACTCACGCCGTCGCAACAGGCAGTGTTCGCGTCGATTGCAAAGAACGGCCCCATCACCATCGGTCGTATCGCCGAACTCGAACACGTTCAGCCTCCGTCGGCGAGCAAGATCGTCGCCTCACTCGAGGAGCGCGGTCTCGTCGCACGAGCGCCCGATCCCGACGATCGTCGCTGTGCGCTGATCTCGCTCACCCAAGATGGCGTCGAGTATCTCGAGACCGCTCGCACCGCAGGGCGGACCTGGCTGGCGACACAGGTCGGCGAACTCGGCGCTGACGGCATCGAGGTGCTGATCGCCGCACTGGCCCCACTCGAACAACTCCTTGCGGCCGAGTCGTGAACGAGCGCGTGACCGCGCTGTCGGGCCGCACGTTCGCGGCCCTGCGATTCCACAACTACCGCCTCTACTTCTTCAGCCAGATCGTCTCGTTCTCGGGCACGTGGATGCAGGGCATCGCCCAAGCCTGGCTGGTGCTCGAACTCACCGGCAGCGGCACCGCACTCGGAACCGTCGTGGCGATGCAGTTCCTGCCAACACTCCTGCTCGCGCCCTACGGAGGGGTGATCGCCGACCGCTTCGAGAAGCGCAAGCTGATCATGCTCACGCAATCGCTCGCCGGGCTGCTGGCGCTCACCCTGGGTGTGCTCACCCTCACCGGCGTGGTCGAACTCTGGATGGTGTACGCCATCGCCGCCGGGTTCGGTGCGGTCACCGCCATCGACAACCCGAGCCGACAGACCTTCGTGATGGAGATGGTCGGCCCGGGAGACATCGCCAACGCGGTCACGTTGAACAGCGTGGTCGTCAACGCGGCGCGGGCGATCGGGCCCGCGATCGCCGGTGTCATCATCGCCACGGTGGGCATCGGACAGTGCTTCGTGTTCAACGCACTCAGCTACCTGGCCGTCATCATCGCACTCGTGTTCATCCGCACCTCCGAACTGCACCCGTCGGCGCGAACCTCCCGTGCTCCCGGCCAACTGCGCCAGGGTTTCCAGTACGCGTGGCACACACGGTCGCTGCGCACGACGCTCGTGATGCTCGCTGTGATCGGCCTGTTCACCTACGAGTTCACGACCACGCTGCCACTGTTGGCGGAGTTCACGTTCGGTGCCGGGAGCGCTGGTCTGGCGACGATGACCGCGCTGATGGGCGTGGGCGCGGTGGTCGGCGGGCTGGTCATCGCCGCCGGCAACGCTCCGACGTCTCGTCGTCTCGTCGCCATCGCCGCGGTCTTCGGGATGTTGGTGATGCTCGTTTCGATCATGCCGACGCTCGGCCTCGTGTACGTCGTGATGCCGTTCGTCGGTGCTGCCAGCGTGGGGGTCATCTCGCTCTCCAACGCAACGCTCCAACTCAACTCCGACCCCCAACTACGCGGACGCGTGATGGCCATCTTCTCGATGGCCCTGATCGGCTCGACCCCGATCGGTGGTCCGTTGATGGGGTGGATCGGTGAGACCTACAGCGCCCGCATCTCGCTCTTGATCGGTGGAGTCGCCGCGATGCTCGCGGCCGGCTACGGATGGGTGAGTCTCACGCGGCGTGAGCACGCCGAGACCACAACGGTCGGGTCTGACCACGTCGAACCCGCGGCTGCACCGACATGAGCCAGCACACCGACTCGGGTGGGCAATGGAGTGCCGGCCGGTGGGGAGTGTGTGGAACACTCGGTCGATGGCACGCAACCTGTGGCTCGACAGGATCGAACAGAATCCCGGACACTCCGACTGGTACATCGAGCGGTTCCGCGCGATGGCGGCCGACGGCGTCGACCTCCACGGCGAGGCCCGGTTCATCGACGCGATGGTGCCTCGGCACGCACGCGTCCTCGATGCGGGATGCGGCCCCGGCAGGGTCGGCGGGCGCCTCGCCGAACTGGGACACGACGTCGTCGGCATCGACATCGATCCCGCGCTGATCGCCGCTGCCCAGCAGGACCATCCGGGGCCGAACTGGCTCGTCGCCGACCTCTCCGAACTCGACCTTGCGGCACTCGGAGTCGAGCCAGGATTCGACGCCGTCATCTGTGCGGGCAACGTGATGGGCTTTCTCGACCCCGCCACCCGGCGCCAGGTGACCGAACAGCTCGCCACCACGATCGGCTCCGCCGGGCGGATCGTGATCGGCTTCGGGGCCGGTCACGGCTACCCGTTCGACGAGTTCTTCGACGATGTCGACGCGGTCGGCCTGGCCGTCGAGCTGCCGCTGGGAACCTGGGACCTCCGCCCGTTCACGAACGAGTCCGACTTCCTCGTCGCCGTGCTCACGCTGCGCGCCAACTGACCCTCCTCTTCCCACCCTTCCCCCTTCCCCCCGCTTGCTGACATCGAGGGTGTCGAACGTCCGCGCCGGCGCGGGCATCCAGACCTGTGACCGATGCGACACCGGGAGAGGACCTTTTCCTCTGGGGTGGCCGCGCTGCAAAGCGAACCATTGCACCACCAGCAGCGCAAGGGGGCAGCATGGAGCACGCATCAGAACTGGGTCTGTCTGTCGAGGGCCAGGAAATCCTCGACACCGCACATCGCTTCGCCCGCGACGTGATGCGCCCTGCCGGGGTCGAACTCGATCGGATGCCCGATCCGGCAGACGTGATCGCGAAGGGCTCACCGCTGTGGGACGTGTTCGACGCCTACCGCAGCATCGGCGTGAACCAGCTCACCGAACTCGATGGCATCGACCAGGCCGAGTCGGCCCTGCTCGGCGCCCTCGTCAGCGAGGAGCTGGGATGGGGGGACGGCGGTCTCGCGGTCAGCCTCTCGGTGAGCGGGTTCATTCGAGCGTTCGCCCCGCTCACCGGCGACGCCGAACTGATCGAGCACTATGCCGGCCCCGACAGCACCGCCATCAGCTGCTGGGCGGTCACCGAACCCAACCACGGCAGCGACACGCTCGGGTTCACCGAGGCATCGTTCCGCGACCCCGTCGTCAAGGCGGACTGCATCGCGCGACGCGACGGTGACGACTACGTGATCAACGGCTCGAAGGCGGCGTGGGTGTCGAACGGCACCATCGCCGATGTCGCCGCGCTGTTCACCACGATCGACGGCGACGCCGGTTTCGCCAAGGGCGGGGTCTGCGTGGTCCCGCTCGACGGTCCGGGAGTGTCGCGAGGACAGCCACTCGACAAGTTCGGCCAACGCGCCCTTCCCCAGGGTGAGATCTTCTTCGACGACGTGCGGATACCCGCCCGGTGGATGGTCGTCGACCCCGAGGCGTACGTCCCCACGATCGAAATGGTGCTCTCGATGGCCAACACGTTCATGGGGACGACCTTCGCCGGCCTGGCGAGGGCGTCGTATGAGCTCGCCCTCGACTACGCGAGAGAGCGCAAGCAGGGCGGCGCTCCGATCGCCGAGCACCCTGCCGTGCGTTCACGGCTGTTCAAGATGTTCGCCAAGGTCGAAGCCGCCCGATCGTTGTCCCGACGGGTGGCGCTGATGGCATCGCCCGGGCTCCCCGCACCGATCCGCTACCCGATTGCCTCGAAGACCTTCTGCACCAACGCCGCGTTCGAGGTCTCGAGCGAAGCGGTGCAGATCTTCGGTGGGAACGGCCTCACCCGTGAATACCCGATCGAGAAGCTGCTTCGCGATTCACGCGCCGCATTGATCGAAGACGGCTGCAACGAGATGCTCAGCATCGTCGGCGGCGCAAAGCTCTGACCAGAGAGGACCAGATGGAACTTCGTGAAGTGATGGGACGGCGCAGGTCGATCCGATTCATGCGGCCGTACCAACCCGTGGAACGCGAGAAGATCCAGGTGATGCTCGAGGCCGCCCGACGGGCATCGCACTGGGGCAACGTCGGCGGGCTCCGAGCGATCGTCGTCGAGCGGGCGACCGCACCACAGGCGACACTCGACGCGCTGCTCGCACCGATCGCCGGGTTCCAGATCCGCCGCGCCCCGGTGACCATCGTCTGGTTCTTCGACTCCCAGGCCGTCGACGAGCAGAGCACTCGACTGCAGGAACTGCTCGACGCCGGAGCGCTGGGGGTCGGTGAGAACAAGCAGCAGGATCTCGACGAGAAGATCATTCCGTTCTTCGACGGGATCCGCGAGTTGCTCAAGGGGCCTGGCATGAACGACATCGACTGCGGACAAGGCATCGCCCAGGCGACGCTGATGGCCTACGAACAAGGCCTCGGCACGTGTTGTCTCGGCACCGCGAACACCGATGTCATCCGCGTCGCACTCGGGTTGCCCGACTCCTGCAGGGTGCTGCTGCTGCAGACCGTCGGCTACGCGGCCGAGTCGTGGGAGGCCGGTGGGCAACGGCCGCGCCAGCCCTTCGAGAAGCTGTTCCACCTGAACGAGTACGGCACGCCGTTCCCTCGGTCAGACGAGGTGATCGCGGAACTCACCGACGATGGTTTCTTCACCCGCCCCGGCCCGCTGCCATGGCGAGAAGACGAACTGGCGTACCTGCAGAAGGCACTCGACGTGCCCGGCAGCGGACTGATCTGACCACCCATCGATGGAGGAAACATGAGAACCACAGCAGTCGTCGCCGGCGTGGGCATGACCACGTTCGGCAAACACCTCGAGGAGGGACTCAAGGCCATCGGTGGGCAGGCGGTCACCGCAGCGCTCGCCGACGCTGGACTCACCGCGGCCGATCTCCAGGCGGCCTACGTCGGCAACGCGGCGGCCGGGCTCACAACCGGGCAGGAATCGATCCGTGGCCAGGTCATCCTGCGCGGGATCGGGATCGGCAAGCTGCCGGTGATCAACGTCGAGAACGCGTGTGCGAGCGCATCGACCGCTGTCAATCAGGCCGCCGCGATGATCACGGCCGGCGCATACGACTGCGTGCTGGCACTCGGCGTCGAGAAGCTCTACAACGAGGACAAGCGCAAGACGTTCGGTGCATTCAGTGGCGCCGTCGACGTCGAGATGATCCAGGAGTTCATGGCCGGCCTCAAACGCCAGGCCGAGTCGGCTGGTGCCACGTCGGGGTCGAGCGGCGCCGGCGAGAACCGCTCGATGTTCATGGACATCTACGCATCCGCTGCCCGCAGCCACATGGAACGCTTCGGCACCACGGTGGAACAGTTCGCTGGTGTCTCGGCCAAGAACTCGCGTCACGGGCACCTCAATCCGCGCGCCCAGTTCCGCAACGAGCTGAGCGTCGAGGAGGTGCTCGCCGATCGGATGATCGCCGAACCGCTCACGAGATCGATGTGCTCGCCGATCGGTGACGGTGCCGCGGCGGTGATCCTCGTCAGTCCCGAGCGTGCGCGCCAGATGGGCATCACGAAGCCGGTACACATCCGTTCGTCGGTGCTGCACTCGGGATGGGACCGCGGCCCCGGCGAGCCCGACGTGGCACGACTCTGCGCGGCCGAGGCCTACGAAGAGGCCGGTGTCGGGCCTGGCGACCTCGACGTCGTCGAGTGTCACGATGCCAGTGCACCCGCTGAACTGATCGCCTACGAGGCACTCGGTCTGTGTGCCGACGGCGAGGGCGGCAAGCTCATCGACGCTGGCGACACCGCACTCGGTGGCCGCATCCCGGTCAACACCTCCGGGGGGCTGCTCCGCAAGGGGCACCCGGTCGGTGCCACCGGGATCGCCCAGATCGTGGAACTCACCGAACAACTCCAGGGTCGTTGCGGCGACCGTCAGGTCGTCGGAGCATCGGTCGGACTCGCCCACAACGGTGGCGGGGCCATCGGCGCCGACGCCGCCGCCCTCTGCGTCACGATCCTGTCGACGTGACACGCGAACTCAACGACAACGTCCTCGCCGACATGGTCCATGCGCGGGCACAACGCTCGCCTGATCTCGATGTGCTGACGTTCGAACACTTGAGCCTGGACGGTGGCGCGACCCCCGACGAAGTCCGCACCTACGCCGACCTGCATCGCAACGCCAACCGGTTGGCGTTGGCTCTGATCGACCGCGGGATGCAGCGCGGCGACCGGTTCGGGTTGATGATGCGCAATCATCCGGAGTTCGTCGAGGCACTGATCGCGGCGTCGATCACCGGAGCCGTCGCGGTGCCGATCGACCCGCGGACCAAGGGCGACAAGCTCGCCTTCATGCTCCGCAACGCCGGCTGTCGGGGAGTGATCTGCGCCGACTACTCCTTCGCTGCGGTCGACGCGGCGCGCGCGTCGATGGGCAAGGACAACTGGGTCCTGCTGCTCTTCAGCGGCGAGGACGGCGCAGCACCACCCGAGGAGATCACCGGCGTCGAGTCGCTCGCAGCCGTGTTCGATGGCCCCGAGACGACCGTCGACGTGCGCCTGCAGCTTCCGAGCGACCCGCTGCAGATCATCTACACCTCGGGCACGACCGGCGACCCCAAGGGTGTGGTGTTCCCCAACGAACGCTTCGGCGCGTTCGGCATGCTCGGCCTCCTGCTCGGTTACACCACCGACGACCGGCCCTACACCGGGCTCTCGCTGACCCACGGCAACGCGCAGTCCGTGACACTCGGCCCATCGTTGGCGATGGGGCTGCGCGCGGTGTTCAGCCGACGGTTCACCAAGTCGAAGCTGTGGGACGTCTGCCGTCAACACGGCTGCACCGCGTTCAGCATGCTCGGCGGCATGTCCACTGCGATCTACAGCGAACCGCACCGACCCGACGATGCCGACAACCCGGTGCGATTCGTCGTCAGTGCGGGCATGGCGCCCGCCGTCTGGGAGTCGTTCGAGGAGCGATTCGCGGTCGACGTGTTCGAATGGTACGGAGCGATCGAGGGTGGCCTCGCGTTCAAGCCGGTCGGCCAGGGCCCGCTCGGCTCGTTCGGCAAGCCCGTCCCGGGGCTCGACATGAAGATCCTCGACGACAACGACGACGAGTGCCCACCGGGGGTCTCGGGCGAGATCTGTTCACGACCCGCCGGCGGCGGATCCGCCGAGGTCGAATACTTCGACAACCCCGACGCCTCGTCGGCCAAGACCCGCGGCGGATGGCTGCGCTCCGGCGACATCGGCCACCGCGACGAAGCGGGTTGGTTGTTCTTCGACTACCGCAAGGGTGGAGGTCTGCGACACAACGGTGACTTCGTGAACCCCGGGTACATCGAACGGGTACTGGCCGAGGAACCGCAGATCAGCGATGTGTTCGTCTACGGCGTCCCTGCGGCGTCGGGCGCGCCGGGCGAGAAGGACGTCGTTGCCGCGATCACGCTGGTCGACCCCGCCGGTTTCGATCCCGACGCGGTGTTCACCGCCTGCCGCGAGGGTCTCGAATCGAACTTCGTTCCCACCTACCTCCACGTGGTCGATCAGATCCCCAAGACCGCGTCGGAGAAGCCACAGGAGCGTTTCCTGCTCGAGATGTTCGACCCGACCAGCGACAACGTCCACACGCGGCGCTGAGACCCATGTCCGTCACCGTCACGATGCTCGGCGGCGGGATCGGTTGCAGCCGACTTGCGGTGCCCCTCGCAGCGGTGTCGGAGCTGACGCTGGTCGTCAACACTGCGGACGACCTCGACCGCTACGGGCTGCGCATCTGCCCCGACATCGACACCAACCTCTACGCGCTGGCCGGGCTCCGCGACCAAGCGCGCGGGTGGGGTGTGGTCGGCGACACGTTCCACACGATGGGCCGACTGCGCGACGATGGGGTGCGACCCCTGGTTCAACCTCGGCGACATCGACCTGGCGACCCATTTCATGCGGACCGACGCGCTCGCCGCCGGGCGCACGCTCACCCAGGCCACCGATGAACTGCGGCGTGCGTTCGGCGTGACGAGCCGACTCCTGCCGATGAGCGACGACGCGGTCGGCACCGTGGTGACCACCTCGGATGGGGACCACCGGTTCCAGGAGTGGTTCGTGAAGATGGGCGCGGTCGGTCCGGTGGAGAAGGTCTCCTACGCGGGCATCGAGACGGCGACCGCCACGTCGGAGGTCCTCGCTGCGATCTCCGGCGCCGACGTCGTGGTGCTCGGGCCGAGCAGCCCCGTCGCGAGCATCGAGCCGATCCTGGCGCTTCCCGGTGTTCGCGACCAGTTGGCCGCGCGGCGAGAGACGGTGATCGCCGTCACCCCGATCGTCACCGGGAGACCGATCCTCGACGACGGCGAAGCCCACCGACAGCGCGCGAGGTACAACCTGATGCACGCAGTCGGTCTCGCTCACCGCTCGACAGATACCGCCGCGCTCTACGCCGACATCGCCGGGGTGTTCGTGCTCGACCAGGCCGACCGGGCCGAAGCCCCGTCGATCGCGACACACGGGCAGCGAGTCGTCATCGCCGACACGCTCATCGCCGCCGACGGGCGCGCGCTGGCATCCATCGTGTTGGCCTCATCCTCCGGCGAAGCCCCCGAGCGGGCTGCGAGCTGATGAGCCGCGCTGAACGGAATTCACACGCGAGATGCTGGCGCTGCGTTCGACCCGAGCGCGGCGGCGAGCGCCTCACGCAGGTGCACGGCCACTTCGGGGTCGAGTTCGGATCTGGTGAGCAGTGGATTGTTGATCCCCTCCATGAGCACGATGGCGCAGGTCGCCCGGTGTGCGGGGTCCCCCGCCCCGAGCAACCCCGCTCGTTGAGCCAGATCGATCTGGCGGGTGAGGTGCTCGAGGCCGGCGTTCTCGTGATGGAGGTACACGTCTCTGATCCCGCGATGATGAGCGAACCGCGCGATCGCCATGCGTGTGACCGGACTCTCGGCCCGGAAGATGGCGTGGATGTCGTGGACCACGTCGTCCATGACCGGTACGACCCCACGCTCGATCAGCGCCCCGATGTCGATGAACCGTCGGGCGACGTCGACCACGGCCGCGAGCGTGATGTCCAGTGCTGCCGCGATCGCGTCATCGTGCGTCGCGAAGTGCACGTAGAAGGTGGCGGTGGAGACGCCCGCGGCTGTGGCAATGGCCCCCGCATCGAGCGCGCCGTCACGCGCGATCTGGTCGTGAGCGGCCCGGGCCAGCTCGCCGCGCGTCTGGATCGAACGCTTGGACGGCGGCTGAGCGACCATCGGCACATGGTAGGCGAAATCCCGAGGGCGAGTCTGAAATTTCTTGCCTTTTCCAGAGTTATGGTCAGAAATCTCTTGCTATTTCCAGAGTGATACTCCAGAGTAGCCGAAGGAACTCCCAGAGGAACCACCCATGCTCAGCGACGCACACGCCATCGTGATCGAATCGGGGCCGGCGAGCGCGACCGCCCTCGCCACCCGATCGAGAGAGATCGAGTCGCGTTGCACGACGTTCGAGCCGACACCAGGCGTGCCGGACTCGTCGGCTCAGATCGACGACGTCAGCGCGGGAATGTCGGTCACCGGTCCGTCCACCGTCGCGGTCGGCGACCGCCTGGCGCCGCCCATCGACCAGTGGCCGGCCACGATCGTCGCCACCAGCAGCACGACGGCGCCGGCCTGATGAGCAACGCCCAACGGGATCGGTACGGAGTTCACGAGGGTCAGGACACCGAGGACGAACTGCAGCAGCACCGCGGCCCCGAGGGCTCCCGCACGCAGACCGGCCCCAGCGCGATGCAGCCGTACCGCCGCCACCACCGCGTACACGGCGACCACCACCGCGAGCCATCGGTGCAGGAACTGCACGGCGACCGGATTGTCGACGGTGTTCGTCCAGAGCGGGCGCATGTACGTGAGGGCCTCGGGGGTCCACTCGCCCTGCATCGTCGGCCACGTCGTGTACATGTGCCCGGCGTCGAGGCCCGCAACGAACGCGCCGAGGGTGATCTGGACGAACAACAGCACCAGGAACGGCCAGAACCAACGGTGGGGTCGACCCTCGACGGGGTCACGTCGCTCGGCGAGCGCGCGGAAGTCCAGCGCCGTCCAGATCAGCGCGCACTGCAGCACGAGCGCTGTGGTGAGGTGCAGCGCGAGTCGTTGGTGTGCCACGTCCGGCCGGTCGACGAGACCGCTCGCCACCATCCACCATCCGATGACTCCCTGCAGACCGACGAGCGCCACGAGACCGCCGAGTCTCCATCCGTACCCACGAGGGATCGCCCGTCGCCACAGGAACCAGGCGAACGGCACCGCCATCGCGAGTCCGAGCACGCGACCGAGCAGTCGGTGCAGGTACTCCCACAGGAAGATCGCCTTGAACTCACCGAGGTCCATCCCCTGATTGACGAGCTGGAACTCGGGCGTCGCCTGGTAGGCGTCGAACTTCGCCTGCCAGTCGGCGTTGGTCAACGGCGGCACCACCCCGGTGACCGGATCCCATTTGACGATCGACAGCCCCGACTCGGTCAGCCGCGTCGTGCCGCCGACCACGAGGATCACGAACACCAGGCCGGCCATCACGAACATCCACACGCTCAGCTGGCCGGGTCGGGTGCGGTCCACGACCGCGCCAGGACCACCCGGGGACCCGTCGTCGCCCACCACAGCTCTCACATCGTCGACTTCGTCGATGGCCACCCAACATCAATACACCCACCGAACGCTCGGAGGAAATCACCATGACCACTCGGACCTATGACGCGATCGTCATCGGAGCCGGCCACAACGGGCTGTGCTTGGCCGCCTATCTCCAACGAGCCGGTCTCTCGACCGCGATCATCGAGCGACGCCACGAAGAAGGCGGCGGTGTCAACACCGAAGAACCGGTGAAGGCGGGCTACCGACACAACATGCACTCGCAGTACATGGAGTTCTTCGACGTGATGCCGATGATCCAGGACTTCGGTCTCTACGACCTCGGGCTGCGCACCGTCACTCCCGAAGCGCAGGCCGGGATCGCGTTCGCCGACGGTCGGCCGCCGATCGTGCTGCACCGTCCCGACCTCCTGGATCGCACCCACGCCAGCATCTCGAGGTATTCGCGTGCCGATGCCGACATGTTCGTCGAACTGAAGCAGCGCGCCGTCCCGCTCCAGGAGCTGTTGGCGGTCGAATCTCTACAATCCGCCGGGGGCCGGCCAGGCAATGGGCGGCCCCGACGCATCGGCTGTGCTGATCGACACCCTGTTCGGTGACCTCGGCGTCGACGCCCACTTCATGCTCAAGACGCCGAAGATGGTGATCGACGAACTGTTCGAGTCGCCCGAACTCCGTGCGCTGTTGTACCGGGTGAGCGTCGAATGGGGCATCCCGATCGACACGGCAGGCACCGGCATCGAGTTCCTCACCTTCGTCATGTGGACCACCGGGAACTGGAAGCTGGTGATGGGCGGCACGCACGGGCTGGCCAAGGCGATGACGCAGGCCTGTTACCGCGAGGGGGTCGATCTCATCGAGAACTCGAACGTGGAGCGCGTCATCGTCGAAGACGGGCGGGCCGTCGGTGTCACCGCACGCGGTGTCGACTACCGGGCGACCAAGTTGGTGGCGTCCAACGCCGACGTCCGCCAGACCCTCTTGGGCCTCGTCGGAGAGGATCACCTGAGCCCTCGCTGGGTGAAGCGAGCCAAGGACTACCGCTATGGCCCGAGCCACGTGCTCGGCACTCCGATGTTCTGCCTGTACGAAGCGCCCGACTACCGCTCGGCGCGGTGGGATCCGGAGATCAACCGCTGCTTCTACACCGTGGTCGGCTACGACGGGCCCGAGGACATGGCGCGCTACATCCGCGACGCCTACTCGGGCATCCTGCCCAAGCCGGCCGCCGGAACATGGGTCAACAGCCTGTGGGACCGCTCGCAGGCACCGGCCGGACGTCACTCTGCCACCGGGTGGTACTTCCTGCCGTGCGCCAGCGAGCTGAGCACGCAGGAGTGGACCGAGGTCCGCGAGACCTACAACGAGCGGTTCCTCGACGCCTGGGTCGAGGCGGCGCCGAACATGACGCGCGACAACGTGATCGCCCACAAGCTCTACACGCCTGACCAGATGGAGCCGAAGATGATGATGCGCGAGGGCGACTTCTCGCACGGCGAGTTCGCCCCCGACCAGAAGGGAGTCAACCGGCCGTTCCCGGAGGCATCGAACTACCTCACCGAGATCGACGGGCTGTACCTGTGCGGTTCGTCGGCCTATCCGGGAGGCGGGGTGCACGCCGCCTGCGGCTACAACGCCTACAAGAAGATCGCCGAGGACATCGGCCTGCCGAGCCCGATCGCCGCGGGACGGAGCTACTGATGCCCGACATCTACACCACCGACTGGTACGAGTCGGTCAAACAGGCGATCAACGCCGCCGTCGTCGATCTGCGTGACGCACCGGAGGGTGCCTGGACGATCTGCGTCGAGATCCTCGACGATGGTGCCTCTCCCTACGTCCCCGCCGATGGGATGCGCCGGTTCCTGATCCGGATCGAGGCCGGGATCTGCATGTGGTACCGCGAACTCGACGCCGAACCCGACGAGAAACTCGACTACCGCTTCACCGCGGCAGCGAGCGTGTTCGACGAGATCGCCGCCGGCGTCCTCGACCCGCTCGACGCGGTTCTCCACGGCATGATCAAAGTGCGCGGCGACATGCGATTCCTGCTGCGTCAGGCCGAGTTGGTCAACGTGCTGTTGAACGCGTACACCTCCGGCGTCGACACCACGTGGCCCGATGGTCACCCCCCGTACCACACAGCTGAGAAGGTCTGAGCAATGCGTGAGTCATGCGATGCGATCATCATCGGGGCAGGCCACAACGGCTTGACCCTCGGCGCCTACCTGGCCCGCTCCGGGCTGGATGTGATGGTGCTCGAACGCCGCCACGAGGAAGGCGGCGGACTGTGCACCGAAGAGGTCACCCAGCCGGGCTTCCTGCACAACCTGCATGCCAACTACCACACCTTCGTCGACATGGCTCCGCCGGTGGCCGACCTCGATGTTCGGGGCCACGGCATCGAATACGTGCGGCCCGAGGTGCAGATGGCATCGGTGTTCGACGACGGCACGGCGCTGTGCATCTATGCCGACATCGACCGCACCGTCGACGCCATGGCCGAGTTCAGCACCAAGGACGCAGCGACATTCCGTCGGCTCTACGACGAGGCCCACGGTTTCGTCGACCTGCTGCTGGGCACGCTGATGTACCAGCCGCCGTTGTCGGTCAAGGAGCTGACCAAGGCGTTGGCCACCTTCGGTGTGGAGGACCGCTCGGAGTTCCTGTCGGTCAAGCTGCGCCGCGAGACGATCAACCAGTTCCTCGACCAGCACTTCACCGATCCGAAGATCAAGGCCCACCTCGCGTTCCACGGCGCGGTCTGCTCGTACACCAACGACGTCAAGGGCCTCGCCATCGGCTACCCACTGCTGGTCGGAAAGATCAACAACTGGCACCTGTGCGTCGGTGGTTCACACCGGCTGGCCCATGCGCTGTGGCGCGACCTGGCCCAGCACGGCGGTGTCATGGTCGCCGACGCCGAGGTCGACCGCATCCTCGTCGAGGACGGCCGGGCCGTGGGTGTCCGGCTTGCCGATGGCACCGAGATCGCTGCTCGCAAGCTGGTGGCATCGACCGTGTCGGCCGAGCAGACCTTCCTCGAGTTCATGGACACCGCCACCGTCGGCGAGGGTCTCGCAGACCGTGTGCGCAACGACGTGGTCCACAAGGACTGGTCGCTGTTCACCGTGCACCTCGCCATGTCGGAGTTGCCCCAGTACACCGCGTCGAAGTTCAATCCCGATGTCGATCGCGCCTGGGTCGTCAACCTTGGCATCGGCTCGACCGATCACCTCGACGCCGACTGGAAGACGATCCGCTCCGGGGGACTGGTCGATCCTCGACCGAACGCGGCGGTCAACTCGCTGTACGACCCGACCGATGCGCCGGAGGGTTTCTACACCGGCATGTTGCGCCAGTTCGCCCCGTTCGACCTGGCCGACGGCGGCTCGGGGGCTTGGCAGGGCATCGGTCGGCCGTACGGATACCGCTGCATCGAGGCGTGGCGTCGCTACGCACCGAACCTCACCGACGACACGTTCGTCGACTGGGAGGTGTTCACGCCCGAAGACATCGCCCACAAGCTCCCCAACATGGTCAAGGGCGACTGGATGATGGGTGAGATCAGCCTGGCCAACATGCTCGATCAGCGTCCGCTCCCCGAGCTCGGCCAGTACCGGACCCCGATCGACGGGTTGTACATGGCCGGATCGACGCAGCATCCGCACGGGTTCATCACGTTCGGGCCGGGCTACAACGCGCTGCAGGTGATCGCTGACGACCTCGGTATCGACAAGTGGTGGGCACAGGTGTGACCGTCGCTTCTCGCGTGTCCGTCGACGAGGACGCGTCGGGCATGGCGATCATGCTCGCCGACCTCCTCAGTGACAATCTGCGCGACTTTCCCGGTCGGGCGCGAGTCGCTGCGCGCACCCGCGGCGCACTGGTGCTCACCGCCTCCGATCGCGACCTCTCGATCACCTTGACCTTCGGCCGAGGCGGGATCGAGGTCACCGATGGCGCCGCCCCGGGAGCACCGAGCATGGCTGGCTCGTGGCTCGCGATGAGCCGGGTGTGCAGCGGTCGGATCTCGCCGCTGCGAGCACTGATCGACCGCGAACTGACCGTCGGCAGAGGTCGGCACCTCTCGGTCGTGCCGGCGGGCGGCTTCGTGCTGTCGGTCCCCGCGTCGTTCTACGACGACACCGGCGCAATCGCGCGGCGCCGCAGGAAGGTGCTGATCGGTGTCGGGATCGCAAGCGTGGTGGTCGTCGCGGTCGGCTGTTGGGGCCTGACGAGGATGGGCACGAAATCCTGAATCGACTGCGACGCCGCGCCAAGTGCGGGACGTGCGTGAGGGGCGGCTCGAGGCCATCGACCTGACGGGAGGTACGCGATCGATCAGGTCGGGCGCACGGCGTCAGCAGGGTCGAGTCGGGCGGCGCGGGTTGCGGGATAGAGGCCGGCGAGGGCGCCGAGAACCAGCGCGACGGCGATGCCGGCGGCGAGTGCCTCGGTCGGGATGTCGACGAGCCAGTTCTGCTTCCTGGCGTAGCCGTAGGTGACGGCAGCCCCGAGCACGGTGCCGATCACGCCTCCGAGCGCAGCCAGGCTGGCCGATTCGAGCACGAACTGGGTGGCGATGTGACGCCTGGTTGCCCCGAGTGCGCGCCGCAGGCCGATTTCGCCGCGGCGCTCGAGCACCGAGATGATCATCACGTTGGCGATCCCGACGCCGCCGACCAGCAGGGCAACGGTGCCGAGCCCGAGCAGGAGGTTCTGGAGGTTCTGATCGATCCGAGCTCTCGCTTCGAGTGCGTCCGAGGGCCGCGAGACGTTGACCTCGTTCGGATCGGCCGGGTTGACGGTCCGAGGGAGCACGCTGCGAACGTCTTCGACGAGATCAGGGGTGGCTCGCAGGTAGATCGCGGTCGGCACGATCTCGGCTCCGAGGAAGTCTTCGGCGGCGGCGTTGCCGATCAGTACGGAGCGGTCGATGTCGGGGTTGAGTGGGAGCGGTTCGAGGATCCCGATCACGGCGAACTTGCGTCCGCCGATCTCGATGAGCGGTCCACCGATCAGGTCGTCGATGCCGAGCCGTTGTGCAGCCACCGATCCCAGCACCACGGTTGGAAGTGTCGCAACCTGATCGTCGAGGAAACGCCCGTACGCCATCGAGCCTTCGAGCGTGTCGAGCAGTTCGGGTTCGGTGGCGAGCACGTCGAGGCCGTTGGTGTCGTCGAGGTGTTCGTTGCGCTGAACGTCGGTGTCGAGCTGCGACACCGATGAGGCCTGCAGGACCGGACCGACGCGACGCACCATGGCGGGTGACTGTTCGGGCAGCCTGGCGCTCTCGCCGAACAGGTCATTGCCGGCTTGGACTTGCAGGAGGTTGGTACCGAGCTTGTCGATCTCGGCGATCAGGTCCGCCTTGCTCGAACTCGAGATGCCGAGCACGGCGACCATCGACGCGATCCCGATCGCGATTCCGATCGCGGTCAGCATGGTGCGGCCCTTGCGGCTGAGCAACCCGTGCGTTCCGGTGACGAGAGCGTCGCCGGCCAGCAGCTTCGATCGATGCTGGGCACGATGATCGGTGGCGGCGGTCACGGCGCGACCGCAGTCAATTCCGTGGTTTCGACGAGGCCGCGCCCGAATCCGACACCGTCCGGCCGGGAGCTGTCGCCGACGATCCGGCCATCGCTCAAGGTGACCTGGCGCGGCAGCGTGCCTGCAATGTTGGCGTCGTGGGTGATGACGATGATCGTCGATCCGTCGGCGTTGAGGCCACGAAGCAGAGCGACGATGCCGGCCGAGGAATGGCTGTCGAGGTTGCCGGTCGGTTCGTCGGCGAGCACGATCGCCGGGTCGCCGACGATCGCTCGGGCGATGGCGACGCGCTGGCGTTCACCCCCGGAGAGCTGCGGGGGTTTGTGGGAGATGCGGTTGGCGAGACCGACGCGTTCGAGCGCCTCATGGGCGAGTGCCCGCCGCTGGCCGCGGCGCACACCCTGGTACAGCAGCCCGGTGGCGACGTTGTCGAGGGCGCTGATCGCTTCGAGCAGGTGAAACTGTTGGAACACGAAACCGATCCGGGCCGATCGCAGACCGGCCAGGCCCGCATCCGAGAGCGTTTCCACGGGTGTGCGTTCGATCACGACCTGGCCGGTGGTGGGCCGGTCGAGCGTGCCGATGATGTTCAACAGCGTGGACTTTCCCGAACCGGACGCACCCACGATCGCCACCAACTCACCTCGGTCGACGGTCAAGCAAACACCGTCGAGAGCGCGTACCGGCGGTGAGCCGGCATAGTGCTTTGCCACGTCCACGAGTTGCAGCACCGCCGTGTCGGAAGAACGCGCGATGCCGTGCCCGCTTCGGGGAGGCCGGGCGTTGCGTCGCTTCACGTCGCCACCAGCACCTTCGTGCCGGCCTCGATGCTGCCGGTGACCTCCGCTCGACCGTCGAGCACCTCGCCGACGTCGACCGCCACCAAGCGGGTGGAGTCGCCCGACGGCACTTCGACCGCGAACCCTCCTTCCGACAACGCCAACAGCGCGCCCACCGGCACGTGCAGCACATCGTCGGCAAGCACTTCGGTGACCGTGACCGTTGCGGTGCTGGCATCTCCGGGCACGTCACGATCGGGCACGATCGTGGTGCGCCACACCGGCGTGTCGTCGGCGCTCGTCGCCTGTGCTTGACCGGCCACGGTCCCGGCCAACTCGCTTCCGTCTGGCAACGTCACCCGCACGTCGGCGCCGACGGGCAGGGCGCTGCGGTCGCGGTTCGAGGTGTCGACCAACACATCGGCCCGCGCGTTGTTGACCTCGATCCCGGTGAACGGCGCACCGATCCGCGTTTCGGAGGCGATTCGCAGCGGCTCGGGAGAGAGGACGAGTTGGCTGTTGTCGACCCGACCCGACACCGGGAGTCCAACGGCCTTCTGCCACGCCTTGACCGCGTCTTCGGTCGGCGATCCGAACGTCCCGTCGGCTTCGAGTTCTCCGCCGGCATCGAAGCCGGCATCGAGCAGGAACGACTGGAGGTGAGCAACGTCGTACCCGTTCATCAGATCGAGCCTGTTGCCGTACTGATCACGGCTCCCCGATGCGACCCTGTACAACTCGCGGTACATGGGCATCACCCCGTAGCCGAGAAACAGCGGCTTCTGGTCGATGTGGGCAAGTGTCTCGCCGAAGCCGACGACAGCACCGACGCCATGATGTTGGGTGATCGTGCCCGATGCCGATGTCGTGACCGGCCACGCGTCGCCGAAGCTCACCGCTGCAGTGAACTCACGTTCGGCGCTGAGGTCGCCGCGTTCGACGGTGGCGGTGGTGGGCGACGAACCGGGCACCGTGGCGGTGCCGGAACGTTCGGCGGAATCACTTCCCAGCAACCCCGATGACGTGGCTGTTGCCCCGGCGGCGAGCGCCACGGTGGCGGCCAAGCCCGACATCAGGAACGTTCGGCGGTTCACGGCTGTGTCGGTTCGAACTGGTCGAACACCGAGTCGCATGCCGAGGCGGCCTCTTCGAAGGCCTCGAGATCGAAACCCAGATCGTCCGGCGCCGGGCCACCCGGCTGCGGATCGACCTCTGATGCCTCGACCTCGTCGGTGATCGCGAAGCCGCCAGACGAGACGACCTCAGGCATCTCGATGCCCAGGTCGGCCATGCAGTCGGCGAACTCGAGTTGAGCGTCCTCCATCGCGGCTTCCTGCTCGGGTGTCATGTCGAAGCCGCCGTCGAGATTGGCGAGATGTCCTTCGCATGCCGTGTTGGCCTCGTCGAAGGCGTCCTTGTCGAAGTCCTCGAACGAACCGAGCTCGGCTTGGGGATCGATCTCCTGCACCTCGGTGTCGCCGATCGGTAGACCGCCGGACCCGGGCCCACCGCCGGCGATCACCGTGACCACGCCTCCGAACCCGTGCTCCTCCATGCATTCGTTGAACAACGCCAGCGCATCCTCCGGATTGTCGGGCGCCTCGACGCCGTCGGGTGCCGACTCGTCGGCGGGGGTCGGTGCGCCAGCGGCGCCTTCGTTCAGCGATGCCACACCGTCACCGGCACTGGGCTCACCGTCGGTGCTGCCACCACACGCCGTGGCGATCAGCAAGAGTGGGCCGACCAGCAAGGCGATGGCGCGGCGGGGGTTTGTGATTTTCAACATCGGGGTCTCCTCATCAAACGTCGGGGTACATGGCGATGCTGACGAACCGGCGATGAGAGACCGATGAGAACAGATGAGAGCGTTCTCAGAAACCGAACGGCTTCTCATCGAACTCTCATCAAAGAACCGCGAGACTGGACCCATGCGGATTCTCGTCGTCGACGACAACCTGACGATGCTCGACGCGATCGAACGTGGACTGATCGCGGAAGGATTCGCCGTCGACGCTGTCGCCGACGGCCTCGACGGGTTGTGGCGAGCCCGCGAGTTCCCCTACGACGGGATCGTGCTCGACATCATGTTGCCCGGCATGAATGGCTATGAGATCTGCCGCACCCTTCGTGCCGAGCAGATCAACACGCCGGTGCTGATGCTCACCGCCAAAGACGGCGAGCACGACGTTGCAGAAGGTCTCGATCTCGGAGCGGACGACTACCTCACCAAACCGTTCAGCTTCGTCGTGCTCGTGGCCCGACTGAGAGCGGTACTGCGCAGGGCGACGCCATCTGCCGATCCCACGCTGCGGATCGGAGAACTCTCGATCGACACCACGACGCGACGCTGTCGGCTCGGTGGCGATGCGCTCGACCTCACCCCTCGCGAGTACTCGCTGCTCGAAACGCTGGCCAGGCGAGCCGGCGAACCACTCACCCGCGACGAACTGCGCGATCTGGTGTGGGGGGCCGACTTCGACGGCGCATCCAACGTGGTCGACGTCTACGTGGGGTACCTCCGCAGGAAACTCCACCACGGTCGCCGTCCCGATCTCATCGAGACCGTACGCGGCGTCGGGTATCGGCTGGCGACGCGATGACCAGCCGGCTCGGACTGCGGGCGCGACTCACGATCTTGGTCACCGTCGTGTTCGGCACGGCGCTCTCCGTCACCGCGATCGCCGCCCTCGACGCCGTCGAGGATCGACTCGTCGACGACACGCGGGCCAGTGCCGAAGCGGTTCTCGGCAACTATCTCGAGTCGATCAACGGTGGCGTCGCCACGATCGGCGTGGTCGGCCGCGCCGATTCGACGCGATTCTTCTACCTCGACGGCGACGGCAATGAGATCACCGAACAGCAGTACTTCGCCACGATCGCTTCCGGGTTCGACGACACGCTGGCTGACCTCGTCGCCGTCGATCAGGGTTCGACGCTTCCCGGCGCCGGTTCCAGCAGTGTCGTCGTCACCTCGGCTGTGGGTGCGGGCGAGCTCCCCGGCGAAGTGCTCGACGGCACCCCGATCGGGTCGGCGGGTGCGATCGCGATCGACCCGGAAACCGGTACCGTCCTCGCACCCGACGGCGAGATGGTCGTGTTCGCCACCGGGCCGGTGCCGGAAGGAGAACCTCACCGGGTCGAACTCGGCGCCGACGTCGTCGCCGTCGCACAGACGCTCACCTTCGCCGATGGCGAAACGATCCAGGTCGGCGTCTCCAACCCATTGCAGCCGATCACGGACAGCCTCGACACGATCCGCCAACTGCTGTGGTTCGCGTTGCCAACGCTGATCGCGGCGATCGCATTCATCACCTGGATGGCCGCCAGCCGCGCGCTTCACCCGGTGCACGCCATCAGCAGCCAGGCCGAATCGATCACCGCGGCCAACATCCATCAACGTGTGCCGGTGCCTGGCGCCAACGACGAGATCCACCACCTCGCGACCACCGTCAACGGGATGCTGCAACGCCTCGAAGACGCCCAAACTCGTCAACACCAACTGATCGCCGACGCATCCCACGAGCTGCGCAGCCCCGTCGCCGCCAGCCGCGCCCAACTCGACGTCGCCACCGCAAACCCGACCGCCACCGACTGGATTGCCACCGCTGAAGCGGTGATGACGGAGCAGGAACACCTCAGCAAGCTGATCGACGACCTGCTGACGCTCAGCAGCCTCGCCGAGGCCGAACCTGACATCGCCGGCGACGTCGATCTCGACGACCTCATCGCGATCGAGGCCGCTCGCCATCAACGTGTGCGCACCAACATCGCCGAACCGGTGCGAGTTCATGGCAACCCGACGCTGTTGACGAGATTGCTGCGCAATCTGGTCGACAACGCCACCCGGCACGCCGACCACGAGACCTTGATCACGCTCGAATCTCACGACACAACTGCAGTGATCCATGTCGACGACGACGGCCCCGGCGTCCCACCAGAACGACGCGACGAGATCTTCGAACGCTTCGTCCGACTCGACGAAGCCCGCGATCGGCACTCCGGCGGAACCGGTCTCGGCCTCGCGATTGCCCGCGAGATCGCACGCGCACACGCCGGTGACATCGAGTGCACCTCCAGCCCACTCGGTGGAGCCCGCTTCACCCTCACCATCGCCCAGACACCGGGTCACAAGCCAGACTCGACCCGACACGCATAGCCGCCATCGCACCCACGCATCGTTCGAGAAGCCAGAAGCTGCTTGCCAGATCGACGTGGGATCGTGACCATCGACTCGACATCGACAGAAAAAAGACCTGCCCTCGACAGAGCCTGCGATCCCCGGCGTCGAGGGACGGTCGAGTTTGCCCCGAATCACGGCGCTGACCTGCGGTTGTGTGTGGTGAACGCGGGTGCTGTTGGCCACAGTTGGACACTGTTGATGGTCAGGCTGGTGGCCAGCCCGACGCCGACCGGACCACCGACTGTCGCCACGGCGCCTGGCTCGATGGCGAAACCGTTGGGTACGCCAGTGACCGGAAGGTTGACCACGGCCCCATCCGCTCGCCGTAGCTCCACGATCGCAACCGGTCCGCCGCCGATGCCCGCTGACCACCACAGCCGCGCTGGCAACTGCTCGGTCGCGTCCGGCGCAACGGTGAGCACTTGTCGTGTCGACTGCCCAGCGGCGCGCGACCCGTGAGAACTGCGAGAACTGCGAAGCCAACAACGAACAGAACGCCGTAGGCAACCCAACCCCAATCGGCGCGCACTCGTCGCCGTCCCCGCCGGGCATGCTCAGAGACCGCCGCTCACCTGTTGCCGAAGTGCCGTGCTCGGACACCCGATCACAACGATCGACAACCCGCCCTCGACACAGGCTCGACTCGCGCGGTCCGGCCCAGGTTCCGCGCCACGGAATCCCGGCGTTTCCACAACAGTCGCCTGATCATCGCTCCCAACGAGCGCTCCGAGATCACCCGAGCGCGACGCGTCGCCGACGAATGCGCTCGGCTCAACCCGTAGAGGACCCGACATGGCCAACTACTCCCGCTGGGAAGACATCAAGAAACAGCGACCAGACCCCAACGACGAGACCCGGTTGGGTGTCGAGCAGGACTTCGCACTCGGGCAACTCATCCATGACCTGCGCACCGAGGCAGGATTGAGCCAACGCGAGTTGGCCGAACGGATGGGGACCACGCAGTCGGTGATCTCGCGACTGGAAGAAGGGGGCGGCGCCCGCAACCGTCTCGACACCCTCGGGCGAGTCGCCGTTGCGTTGGACCGCCACCTCGTCGTTTCGTTCCCCGAAGTCGTACCCAAGCGCCTCAAGAACGCCGTCCAGGTCGCGTGACCCGCACATCTCGACCTGGATGATCACGGGGCCGAGGCAACCAGCGGTGGCCGACTTCGGCCAACTGCAGTGCGACAACATGGCGGAGCCCGCTGGCACAGAGCCGCGCTCATCATTGTTACATGTGACATTGTCCGCATGGCTCACCGACAGTCCTCGTCTCCGACCGCAATTCGGGTCCGCGCTCACGCCAGCGACTTCGCTCACTCGGGGCTTCGACCGATTCAGATCTGGTTTCCCGATGTGCGGTCGCCGCAGTTCGCCGAGCAGGCGCACCACCAGTCGCTCGCAGTCCCTTCGAGCCGACCCTCAGCCGACGATCAGGTCTTCATCGACGCGCTGGCCGACGACCAGTGAAACGAGGCGAGATCCGACCTGCGTCGGTAAGCGTGTGCGCATTCACTACTGACCCGACCGACGTACTGCTCTTCCGATTGCTCGTCGAGGCCGCCGAGGTAACCGGCATCTGAGAATCCAGTCGACTGATGGTTGACAAGGTCACCACCATCGCACCGCACTGCGAGGCCCGTCCGTGACATCATGGAATCACTGTTTGTCTGAGCCCGAACAGTCGTGACCGCTCGGCTGGGTGTCTCGTCCACGCGTCCGCGGACGCGTGACGTGGTGCCCGATGTCCGAGCCGCCTCGGGCGGCCCCAGACCCATCCAGAACCCGTGCACGTCGCATCCTCCACATGACCAACCGGTCGGACGCCGGTGCCTACGATGCATGCATGAGCGACGTCTTCCCCGTACATGGTCGAGCCTCCGAGGAACTCCAGGAGTTGCTCGCCGACTGGCAGACCGGCGACATCGATTGGAAGGGTGGTCACGCGTTCAGCCTGGTGTACAACGCCGACGATCCGGTGCTCGAGGACCTGCAACATCGAGTGGCCGACCGCTTCCTCCACGAGAACGCACTGAACCCGTTCGCCTATCCATCCCTGCTGCGGATGGAACAGGAGGTGATCGCCGTCGCAGCCGAGTTGTTCGGCACCGATCCGCAGGCTGGCACGATGACATCGGGCGGCACCGAGAGCATCTTCCTCGGCGTCTACACGGCACGCGAGCATGCCCGCGAGCGAGGGATCGCCCATCCCCGACTCGTCCTCGCCAGCACGGCACACCCGGCGTTCACCAAGGCCGCCCACTATCTCGACGTCGAGGAGGTCCGGGTTCCCGTCGGCGCCGACCTGCGTGCCGACGTCGCGGCGATGGCCGACGAGGTCGACGAACGCACCGCCCTGGTCGTCGGTTCGTCACCGTGCTACCCCTACGGCGTCATCGATCCGATCACCGAGTTGGCTCAGGTCGCACTCGCCAACAACACGCTGTGTCATGTCGACGCCTGCCTCGGCGGGTGGCTGCTTCCGTTCTGGGAGGAGATCGGAGAACCGGTGGTGCCGTGGAACTTCTCCGTCGAGGGCGTGACCTCGATCTCCGCGGACATCCACAAGTACGGATACTGCTTCAAGGGCGCTTCGACGATCATGTACCGCGATCCCGCCATGAAGCGCCGTCAGCACTTCATCTTCGACGGGTGGCCCGGCGGCATCTACGGGTCCGCAACGACGGCGGGCACCCGGCCCGGCTCTCCGATCGCAGCTGCGTGGGCGACGATCCAACACCTCGGACGCGATGGCTATGTCGCCAAGGCGCGCACCGTGCGCGACGCCACGCGGGCGTTCATCGCCGGCATCGAGTCGATCGACGACTTGCAGGTGTCGGGACGTCCCGACATGTCGTTGTTCGAGTTCTCCTCGACGGAGGGGCCGGACGCCACCGGGGCGATCGGCGACCTGATGAGCGACCGGGGCTGGCGCCTCGACCGACAGCAGGGCGGCCTGCACCTGATGGTGTCGCCCGGTCACCTCGCGGTCACCGACGCGTTCACCGCTGACCTGCGCGACGCCGTCGCCAACCGCGGCATCAGCCGTGGCGTC
Source organism: Ilumatobacteraceae bacterium (assembly GCA_963774765.1). GTDB lineage: Bacteria > Actinomycetota > Acidimicrobiia > Acidimicrobiales > Ilumatobacteraceae > Sva-07. The sequence continues at coordinate 271,939 of CAVZGP010000031.1, read as the reverse complement.
GAGGCGAGCTATGGCGGGGTCGTCGATGCCTGACCGTCGCGGGCCCGTGGCTCCAGGAGCACCCCGGGATTGAGGATTCCCGTCGGATCGAGGGCGTGCTTGGCCGCACTCAGGGCGGCCGCGAAGACCTCGGTACGTTGACGGTCGTAGCCCGGCCGGTGATCGCGCCCGACCGCGTGATGATGGGTGACCGTCGCACGATGCCTCGTGAGGATCTCCATCGCCGCGGTCTTGATCTCGTCCCACATCTCGACCTCCGACCCGGGTCTTCCGGGAGCGATCACCGTGTAGTACGGGGCGGCACCATCGGGATACACGTGGGTGACCCGACAGTTGATCAATCCGTCATGCCCGGTGACTCGCCGGACGACATCGGCCAACTCGACGGTGAGCTCGTGATGCAGGGCTTCGAGACGGTCCCACGTGATCGCCGTTTCGAAGGTCTCGACGATCGCACTCATCCGTGCGAGCCCGTCGCGGGTGTAGGGCATGCGCAGGAAGCTCGAACGCCATGCATCGGCCGCCGGGTCACGATCAGGAGGTCGTTCGCTGTCCGACGTGCTGGGCACACCCGAGTGGTCACGCGCGAGTTCGATCAGCTGCTCGAACTCGTGGTCGACCGGTCGGTGGCCCGACTCCACACCCAACACCAGCACCCACGATCCGTCGTTGGTCGCCCCCGACATCGCCGCCTCGCCCGGATCGAGCAACCGGCAGTTCGCTGGATACATGCCCGACTGCGAGATCGCCCGCAGCGCGGCGAACGCCCGTGCACCGTCGACGAACGCCACCGTGGCCGATCGCCGAGAGGTGGGTCGGTCCTGGAGCCGCATCCAGGCCTCGGTCACGATGCCGAGCGTGCCCTCGGACCCGAGGAACAGACGATCGTGCGAGGGTCCGGCACCCGAGCCCGGCAACCGCCACGACTCGCTGATCCCGACCGGGGTGACCACCCGCATCGACTCGACGAAGTCGTCGATGTGGGTGTGGAGTGTGGCGAAGTGGCCACCTGCCCTGGTCGCGAGCCAACCGCCGAGGCTCGAGAACTCGAAGCTCTGCGGGAAGTGCCGCAGTGTGTACCCGGCGGGGCGCAGCTGCTCCTCGATGCTCGGGCCGAGCGCGCCGGCCTGGATGCGCGCTGCCCGGCTGACCTCGTCGATCTCCAGCACGCGGTCGAGTCTCGCCATGTCGATCGACACGACACCACCGAATCCGTCGCCCGGACACGACACACCACCGACGACCGAGCTGCCACCGCCGTACGGGACGACCGCCGCATCGACGGTTGCCGCCCAGTCCAAGATCGCGACGACATCGGCCTCGCTGGACGGGTAGGCAACAACATCGGGCGGCGTGGCCAGATCACCGCGAAGTGCCCGCACGACATCTCGATAGGACTTGCCGTAGGTGTGGCTCACCCGATCGAACGGTGCCGCGCTCGCGATCGCGCCGAGTGAGTTCGGAATGCCGAGGCGAGGTGTCGGCAGGTCGATGCTCGCGACCGCTGGCACCGGACGCGGTGAGGGCGCGAGTCCTGGCATGAGCTCGCCGTACGACGAACACTCACCATCGGTCAGCGCAGTGTCCTCCCATCCCCAGCCCCACCACGACCGCCTGCGCTGTTCGGACGTCATGGCGTCGCCGCGCGACGAGATGCCGAGTAGTCGGCAGTGGTCTTTGGCGACATCAGCATCGCACCCATCGCATGAACCGTACTCACCGATCGTCACCCGCGGTCCAGTCCACACACCTACGACGATCGGTCGCGGTCTAACGTGCTGGCGTGCCCTGATCACGTTGCACACGACTCGCGGCGCGACGACGGCCATCACCAATCGGAACGAGGAAACATGCCATCCGACGACGACACGACCGACACCACTGGCTGGTTCGACCGGGCGCGGTTGGGCATGTTCATCCACTGGGACCACGCCAGCCAACATGGATGGGAGGTGTCGTGGCCTCTGGTCGGCGGTGTGTTCAGCCTTCCCAAGAGCCAGCAGACCACCGCTGCCGAGTACCACGCACTCGCCGCCACGTTCGATCCAAGGAACTACGACCCCGCAGACCTGGCCCGTCGTGCGAGTGCCGCCGGGATGCGCTATGTGGTGTTCACGACTCGCCACCACAGCGGCTATGCGATGTTCGACACGTCCACCACCGAGCACAAGGTGACGAACTCCCCGTACGGTTCGCCGACCGGGCGCGACATCGTACGTGAGACCTTCGATGCGTTCCGTGCAGAGGGGCTGCGGATCGGCGTGTACTACTCGCTGTCGGATTGGCACCACCCCGACTATCCCGCGTGGACCGAGGAGTTCCGTCCCTATCGGCTTGGCCTGTCGCCGCCGCTGCCGACCGAGGACCAGGCCGAGCGGTTCCGAGCAGATCTGATGACCCAGCTTCGCGAACTGCTGTCCGGCTATGGCCAGATCGACGTGGTGTGGTTCGACGGGGGCTGGGAACGTCCCGCCCCGTGGTGGCATCCAGACGAAATCGAGACCCTCATCCACACACTGCAACCGGGCGCCTTGATCAACGATCGGCTCCCCGGCGTCGGTGACTTCTCGACGCCCGAACAGTTCGTGCCGGCGACACCTCCGGCTGGTCGCTGGGAGTCGTGCATGACGATGAACGAGAGTTGGGGCTGGAACCCCGACGACTCCAACTACAAGTCGTCGAGAGCGATCATCAACACGCTGTGCGAGACCGCCGGCAAGGGCGGCAACCTGCTCCTGAACGTCAGCCCGATGGGTGACGGCACGATCCCTGACGCACAGCGCGAGCGCCTGGACGCGGTCGCCGTCTGGATGTCGCGCCACGCCGCAGCCATCCACGACACCACGGTGGGCCTCGAGCCCTGGCAGTTCTACGGGCCGTCGACTCGGCGGGGCAACGTGATCAATCTGTTCCTGGTGATGCGCCCCTACGACACGGTGACTGTCCGCGGAGTTCCGGTACGCCGGGTGGGCAAGGTCACCGTGATGGCCACCGGCCGCGAGCTGGATTTCGCCACCCGCACCGGCATCATCGAGATGCTGATGGACGACCCCGACGGCGAGATCATCATCACCGTGCCCGACTCCGAACTCGACGACGACGTCACGGTCCTGACACTGGACATCACCCCGCTGTCGACCCCCTGACCCCCACCCCACCGATGAGCGAAACCGCCGTATCCGGTCGGTTCGCTCATCGCGGCATCGGCCTTGGATCTCACAGGAAGCTGAGCAGGTCGGCGAACACCTCCTCGGCGTCGACGTCGTACCCGCGCCGTTCGAACCAGTCGCAGACGTTGAGTACGTCGCGGTGAAGGAAGTCGAGACCCTGCAGGTTGGCGGCAATGTCGATCGACTGCGGGAAGTCGATGAACCACAATCGTTCGTCCCACCACAACAGGTTGTAGGCCGACAAATCCCCATGGGCGATCCCGGCGGCGGTGATGGCGCGCAGGCCGACGAGCAGTTGGTCGAACGCGTCGGCCAGTTGCGTTGAGGTCAAACGGGCGGCCGACAGCTGCGGTGCTGCCATCTCCCAACTGCCGACGTACTCGAGGTCGAACACGTCGTCGGCGAACCCCACTGGATACGGCACCGACACTCCCGCCTGCCACAGGCGTGACATCACGTCGTGTTCGGTGCCGGTCCATCGATCCTGCAGCAGCTTCTTGCCGTAGGTCGACATCCGCTCGATCGCTCGCCGATCGCGGGTCTTGCGGAACTGGCGGCCTTCTCGGTACTGGACGTCGTGACGGAACGTGGACGCCCGTTGGACACCCATCGCCTCGAGTTGGCCCTTCTGGGTGACGTGGCGGGGCAGGTAGCGCTTGCGGGCGAGCAGGCAGGCACGGCCGTCATCGCCGATCCGTTCGACGAGGTTGACCTGGGCCTCCTTCCCGCTCTTGACGACGCCGTGATCGACGTCGGTGTAGGGCTCAGCGACGAGCCAGGCTGGTTGTTCGGGCAGGGATTCAGACACGTGAGTGCACCTCGGGCGCGGGAGAACGACGACGATGGACGAAGTTCGGTCGCGCCGCTCACGGCAACATGCGAGAAGCGAGGTGAGCGCGGGCTCAGAACGGCTGGTTCAGCACGTCGCGCGACCGAAGGTGGAAGTGGCAACGGCAGTCATGTGCACTCCTCCTCTCGATCGACGGACGGGGTCAACATAGCCCATCGCACGCCCGATGTCGCACGAGTTTCGGCGCGTCGGACACGACGTGGCCGGACGCCGCGCAGACAGAGAAACCGCGTGTCGGAGCTGCAGCCCCGCCGATGAGCGAACCGACCGGATACAGCGGTTTCGCTCATCGCAACCCACGAAAGCCTCCCACCGATGAGCGAACCGACCAGATACGGCGGTTTCGCTCATCGCTACGCACGATCGCGGTGGGGCGTACCCGATGTGTCTGGCACGTCGGGTGTGGCTACCAGGTTTCGCCGTGGTCGGGGAGGGTGTCGGGGGTGCCGACGATCAACGGATCGGGCGGGACCACGACGTCGAGGTTCTTGCCCTCGTACGGCAACGTGTGCAGGACGTGGCGCATCGCGTTGATCCGACCACGCTTCTTGTCGTTGCTGCGCACGATGTTCCACGGGGCGCGTTCGGTCGAGGTGCGCTCGAACATGGTGAGCTTGGCCTGGGTGTAGTCGTCCCACCGATCGAGCGACGCGATGTCGGTTGGGCTGAGCTTCCACTGGCGGACCGGGTCGATCCGCCGGATCGTGAACCGCGCGATCTGTTCGCGTCGCGACACCGAGAACCACAGTTTGATCAACGTCGTGCCGGTGTTCATGATCATCTCTTCGAACTGCGGCACGGTCCGCAGGAACTCCTCGTACTCCTCGGGCGTGCAATAGCCCATCACCCGCTCGACGCCCGCCCGGTTGTACCAGGAGCGGTCGAAGAACCGCATCTCGCCGCGCGTCGGCAGGTGACGCACGTATCGCTGGAAGAACCATTCACCCTGCTCGCGTTGCGATGGCACGCTGAGTGCGATCACCTCGGCGCCGCGCGGGTCGAGGTGCTCGAGGAACCGCTTGATGGTGCCACCTTTGCCGGCAGCGTCGCGGCCCTCGAACACCATCACGAGCTTGTGACCGCTCGACTTGATCCAGTCCTGCGCCTTGAGCAGTTCGACCTGCAGATCACGTTTCAGCGACTCGTACTCGGACCGCGACATCCGCTCGCTGTACGGATAGCTCTCACGCCAGGTGTTGACCGGCAAACCGTCGGGACCGAGCAGGATCGGATCGTCGACCTGATCGAACGTGCCCTCGACCGTGAACCCGCGCGAGGCGATCTCCTCGGCGGTCATCGAGCGGAACTCCTCGATCAGGCTGTCGATGTCGGTGACCTGTTGCCCGCCGGCGCGGTGCTCGTTGGTCTCGCTCACGTCGTCTCCGTTCAGCGGCGGGCACCCATGAACATGCCCTTCAGGGCTTCATAGTGCTCGATCACGTGACCAGCACCCAAGACCACGGCCTCGAGCGGAACGTTCGACATCTTGACGGGCACCTCGGTCTCGCGTTCGATGCGCTCGGCCAGCCCTCGCAGCAGCCCACCGCCCCCCACGAGATACATCCCGCGCACCAGGAAGTCCTGCGACAGCTCCGGCGGCGCCTTCGACAGACACCGGATCACCGACGCCACGATGGAGGACACCACGTCTTCGATCGCGTAACGGACCTCCTCGGGCGTGAGCAGCACGGTCTTGGGCAGACCGGTCATCAGATCGCGCCCACGAACCTCCGCCTGGTTCTCGTCGGGCGTGGGATCGGCGGAACCGATGGCGACCTTGATCTCCTCGGCGGTTCGTTCACCGATCGCGATGCCGTGCTCGCGTCGCACGTAGTTCTGGATCGCAGCGTCGATGTCGAACGAGCCGACCCTGACCGCCTCGAGCGCCACGATGCCGCCGAGGCTGATGACGGCGGTCTCGCTCGTGCCACCCCCGATGTCGATCACCATGTTGCCGACCGGCTCGTCGATCGGCAGGTCGGCACCGATCGCCGCGGCCATCGGCTGTTCGATCAGGTTCGCGTCGGCAGCGCCGGCTCGGCGTGCTGCATCGGTGACGGCGCGCCGTTCGACTTCGGTGATGGCCGACGGCACGCAGATGACCACCTTCGGTCGGGTGAAGCGACTCACGCCGACGCGCTGCAACAGCAACCGGATCATTCGTTCAGTGATCTCGAAGTCGGTGATCGCTCCTCCGCGCAGGGGGCGAACGGCCACGATGTAGCCGGGCGTGCGCCCGATCATCTGCCACGCTTCGCGTCCGGTCGCGAGCACTTCGCCTGTCTGGCGGTTGAGGGCGATCACCGACGGCTCGTTGAGCACGATGCCTCGACCCTTCATGTAGACGAGCGTGTTCGCCGTCCCCAGGTCGATCGCAAGGTCACGCGCCATGGGCGGTCACCTGCACTGGTCGGAGGGTGTCTGCCGCGTCGAGCGCGGTGACGTCACGTGTCATCGGGACCATCATCGCCGCTGGCGGACCGTTCGGACGGTTTCATCCGGTCCGACGTCTGTCGACGGGCCTCGGGCGACAACGCGTCGATCTGGCGGCGGAACGACGCGATGTCGTCCGTCGGCTGGCGACTGCGGCTCGCTGCCGCTGCGACGAGCGCGACCACGACGCCGATCACGACGAACACGACGATCACGGCAACGGTCATTCCGGTGACCCCACAGACCGCGCGTCGCTCACGTCGTGCGCTCCCGTGCCCCAGTCGGCGCCGTCGGCCCAGACTTCGTGCTTCCAGATCGGAGCGGACTCCTTGAGCGCGTCGATGGCGAAGCGACCTGCCTCGAATGCCCCGGCGCGGTGTGGCGCCGAGACCACGGCGACCACCGACGACTCACCGATCGCGAGCCGGCCGACTCGGTGGAGCAGGACGACCCGACCGGTGTCTGGCCAACGGCGCCGCAGCTCGGCGCCGATCTCGGCGAATCGAGGCACCACCTGCTCGTCGTAGGCCTCGTAGGTGAGGTGCTCGACTCCCGTGCGCCCGTCGGCGTGGTCGCGGATGGTGCCGCTGAACAACACGACGGCGCCGCACTCGGGACGGATCGCCCAGTCGTAGGCGTCGCCGATCGGGAGTTCCTCGTCGGTGAGCCCGAACCAGTCGTCACCATCGAGAGGTTGTTCCACACCGGCATCGTATCGACGCGATTGCAGCAGGGGTCTGACCCCTGCTGCAATCGCGGGCCGCGGACAACGCCTCCTGTTGGCGTTGTACGATCTCGTGCTCGTGGAGCCAGGTCCCCTGCCCCCGCACGAGCGTTCGTGGCGGCATCCTTCGGAACTCGGACCGACGCGCCTCGACGTCGATGATTCGGGTCGACGCTCGCACATGAACCTGGTCGCGCTCGGTGGTGGGACGGTGGCCGTTCTGGCCGTGGCCGCGATGGTGGTCGCGATGACCCCTCGAACGTCGAGCGGCCCGGTGGCCCTGAGTGCGACGACGACGCCGATCACTGCTCGTGCCGTTGTCGAGCCCCCGGCTGCCACCATTGCGGCGACCGTCTCGACCGGGGCGACCGCTCCAGCACAGTCGACGGTGGACCATGCACACACGATGCTGACGAGCTCGTTCGTTGCCTTCCCGCATGCGGTCACGCCCGGCCCCCAGCTCGACGTTGACGGCACCGAGGTCGCCGACCAAGCTCCGGCCGAGGACGAGACGGTGTTCGTCCGGACCGAGGCGGTCACCTACCAGGTCACGTGGGACGACGCGCAGCAGATGAACGTCCCCGACGGGTCGGTGATCTTCGACGATGAGGGCGACCTGGTCGCCCGCGTCAGCGACGGAGACCTTCTCAGCCTCGTCGACGAATGAACCAGCGACGGCCGACGGTCAGCCCGATCAGCGCGGCAACCACGGCTGCTGCGGCCGCACCACCGAGCGTCAACTCCTGACGGCGCTTCGGCGAGACCATGGTCCACCACGGTGCCTCGGTGCTCTCGACGTAGGTCTGCTCGTTCGTGACGGTCGGGACCCACCCCGCGGCTCGAAGGCGGCCGTTGGAGACAACCCATGGCTCCACGGTGTAGGGCAGCAGGCCGGGCGGAATCGGTCCACGGAGGAATCGCCACCTCAACCCGGCCACGAGTTCGCTGAACCGTTCGGGCAGCGGGAGCCGCGGCCGTTCACCCGACAGAGCGCGTACGCGCCCGCCGGGCACCCATCCGTCGGGCGCCACATTGAACACCCCGTCGAGCCGACGGTCGATGCCGACGCCAACTGCGGAAGCGAGATCGTCGAGATGGAGGAACTGTGACGGCGGATCTGCTTGGGCAAGCCGGCGCCCCAACCCGAAGACCAGGGCCGTCGCCAAGCGAGCGCTGTCGCCGGCCGCCAACGACACCGCAGGCCTCAGCACACACGTTGTCCGGTCGGCCTGCGCCGTTCGCCACTGCTCGACGAGCTCCTCGGCCGACGCGAGTTGCCGCGCGAACACGAACTCCACGTCGGGACGAAGCGTCGCGTCCTCGGTCAGCGGAACCGGGTTGTTCGCGGCGGCGCCGTAGACGAGCGCTGATGAGACGAACACCACGTGGCGTGCACCGACCCGATCGGCGATCGCCAGCGTCGCCGCAGCCGACTCGGTCGCACTCTCGCGTCGAGCCGCCCGGTTGTCGTAGTCGCTGCTTCCGAGGTCGACCACCGCCGCAACCTGGCCGCCACATCCGAGCACGGAGTGCGCGGAGCGGTCGAGATCGTCGTGAGAATCGGCGAGCACCACCTCGAAGGAGCCAAGCTGGCCCTCGACTCGATGGCCGAGCGAACCGGCAGCTCCCGTGAGCACGACCACAGGGCGGTTGGCAGGGCCATCCATCGCCCGCACGATAGCCATCGGTGACGCCGGTGCCCGGGGCCTCAGCGAATTGGGCTGGAGTTGGCGTAGCGATGAGCGAAACCGCCGTATCCGGTCGCTTCGCTCATCGGTCGGGGAATCTCGCACGCGTTGCGTGATTCGTTCGGGTCCAGAAACGCTGTTTCCCACCCGCTGGGGCCCCTGGCACCGGCGCAACCCGTAGCATCGGGGTATGGCCGACCAGGACGATCCCGGCGAATCGATCGACCCGTTCGCCGGCATGCCGCTGTTCGGCGACCTGTCGAGAGCTTTGTCGGGGCAGGGGCCACTGAACTGGGATGCCGCCCGACAATTCGCCGTGCTCGCCGCGAACGGCGGAGGTTTGTTGTCGGGTACGGGCGTCTCGACGTCCGGCAACGTCGATCCGACCGTGCGGATCAAGTACCGCGAACTCGCCGACATCGCCCGGCTGCACGTGGCCGACGTGATGCAGCTCGAGGTCCCGTCGACCGAACCGGACGTGGCCACACCCGAACAGTGGGCGCAGCAGACACTCGAGGCCTACCGGCCGTTGTTCACCGATCTCGCCACGTCGCTCGGTGGCACCGACGATCTCCCCGCCGACATGTCTGCCGACCCGATGGCCCAGATGATGGCCGGACTCGGCAAGATGATGGCGCCGGCGATGATGGGGATGAGCGTCGGCTCGATGGTCGGCAACCTGGCCCGCCGGGCATTCGGCGTGTACGACCTCCCGATCCCCCGTGCCACGCCCGCGCTCGTGCTCGTGCCGTCGAGCATCGATGCGTTCGCCGCCGCTTGGTCGATCGAACTCGACGAGATGCGTTTGTGGGTGCTCGCCCACGAATTGGCCGGATTGACGCTGTTCTCGGTCGACCACATCGCCAACCATCTCCGGTTGCTCGTGCAGCGTCACGTCGGCGGATTCCGTCCCGACCCGTCGGCGTTGTCCGACAAACTCACGTCGCTCGACATCGACCAGAGCGACCCGATGGCCGCAATGCAGCAGGCGTTCGGCGACCCTGAAGTACTCCTCGGTGCCGTGCGATCACCCGAGCAGTTGGCGCTCGAGCCCGAACTCGACGCCGCCGTCGCGGTGACGATCGGCGTCATCGACTGGGTCGTCGACGCAGTCGCTGTACGCATCATCGGGGGCAGCGCGCTGCAGATCGCCGAGGCAGCGCGCCGCCGTCGTGCCGAAGCGTCACCCGACGAGATCTTCGTCGAACGGTTGCTCGGGATCCGTCTCGGGGCCGAGCAGACGGCTCGCGGCAAGGCATTCGTGCAGGGTGTGGTCGATCGAGCGGGCGAAAACGCCCTCGGACCGTTGTTCACCGATCCGTCGGCCGTGCCGACTCCGAACGAGATCGAGGCGCCTGGCCTCTGGCTTGCCCGGGTCGCCGCCGACTGACCGACGACGGGCGGCTCGCGTCCGAGCGAGTTCGGCTGAACACGTGGATGCTCGCTGCCACCGCGACGACACCCACGATCAGGAACCCGATCGTACCGGACACCTGGAGCGCGACGGCGATGAAGGCGCCGATCGCCCAGGCGAGTTGGAAGCGGGTCTCGAACACTGCGAATGCCCTGCCCTGGTTCGCATCCGGTGCGTCTCGCTGCACGATGCTCTCGAAGTTGAGCCGCCCGAGCGCCGCCATCAGATTCAGCACACCGGCGAGCACGACCGCACCGATCGGTCCGCCGAGCACGGACACTGCGAGCCCTGCTCCCGCGCACACGAGCAGCGCCGTGGTCAGCATCGTCTCTTCACGCACACGCGCTCGCAGCGCCGAGGCCATGGCATTTCCGAACATCGCAGCCAATGCCGACACACCGACCACCGCAGCGAACCACAGCGTCCCCTGATCCTGCGAACGGAGCCAGAACGCGAGATGGAAGAACGTGAAGCCGACGAGACCGCGCAACACCGTCATCGCGATCGCCCCGAGCTGGATGTTCGACGAGTGGAGTTCGGTGGTCTCCACCGCGTCGGCGGCATCGGAGGCGACCACATCCGGCGACAGCCGTGTCGCCGCGACAAGCGCCCCCACGAACAGCATCGAGCCGTAGACCAGCGTCGCTGGTGCTCCGATCAACTTGAGCAAGATGCCCGCCGGTATCACGGCGACCGCTCCGGTGATGCCGGCGATCAGCCCGAGCTTCGAGTTGGCCTCGACGAGTTCGGCCTCGGAGCGAACGGTCGAGGGCACGATGGCCGACTTCGACACGGCGTAGGTCTTCTGCAGCACGAGCGAGGCGAACACGAGCGGGAACAGAACGAGGGCATCGAGGTACTGCGCCATCAACAACGTCAGGATCACCCGCGACAACGCCACGACCTGAATGACGAACTTGCGACCGCCGGCCACGCGGTCGATCAGCGGCCCGATCAGCGGTGCCACCACGAGGAACGGCGCGAAACCGATCACCAGGAACAGCAGAACACGAGACCGCGCCGCGTCGAGATCGATGTCGAAGAACAACGAGTCGGCGAGAGCGACCACCATCGCCGCGTCGCCGCCCATCATCAGGGCGTGGGTGATCGCGAGCCGACGGAACTTCGAGGCGGTCGGTCGCTGCGCAGCATTGACCCGTTCCACCGAGCCGATCCTATGTGACGGGGCGCCCGCCCGACGGCCAGCACAGATCGCCGACGGTCAGGTGCGCTCGTACCTGTAGCCAAGGCCGCGGATCGTGACGATCCGCGTCGGCATGGTCGGATCTGCCTCGATCTTGCCGCGCAATCGTTTGATGTGGACGTCCAGCGTCTTGGTGTCGCCCACGTAGTCGCTCCCCCAGACACGATCGATCAGCGTCTCGCGCGGGAGGACACGTCCCGCGTTGGCGAGCAGGATGTGCAGCAACTCGAACTCCTTGAGCGGCAACGCGAGATCACGTCCATCGACCGACACGCGGTGTTCGTCCGGGTCGAGCGACACGTCACCGACCTGCACCACCGCCGGCGTCAACGTCGCCGAAGATCCACCGGTGCCGTTCGATTCGGCGCGACGCAACACCGCGCGCATGCGGGCGACCAGTTCTCGCAGCCGATACGGCTTGGTCACGTAATCGTCGGCGCCCACCTCGAGGCCGACGACCGTGTCGATCTCGGCACCTTTGGCGGTGACCATGATGATGGGGATCTGCGTTCGCTTGCGGAGCTGTCGGCACACGTCGATGCCGCTGATCTTCGGCAGCATCACGTCGAGTAGCACGATGTCCGGCTGCGTCTGGTCGAAGAGCTCGAGCGCTTGCGCGCCATCGGTCGCGACCACGACCTCGAACCCCTCGCGCCGGAGACCGATCGTCAGGGCCTCGACGAAACTTGCCTCGTCCTCGACGACGAGGACCGTTGCCTCACTCACGATGTTGTTGCTCCTCATGGGCGTTCGTTCGGGCCGGTGTTGCCGATTGCACGACGAGCGACGCCGGCAGGCGCAGCACGAACGTCGACCCCTCGCCTTCCTGCGACGACACGAGCACCTCACCGCCGTGGCTCGCGGCGACATGGCGGACGATCGACAGGCCGAGGCCAGTTCCCCCGGTCTCACGACTCCGTGCCCTGTCGACTCGATAGAACCGTTCGAACACTCGGTCGAGGTCACGGGTCGGAATGCCGATGCCCTGATCAGCAACCGTCACTTCGACGGCGGTGTCGTCGACACGAGCACGCACCTGAACCACGTCGCCGGGGTGGCTGTACTTCACGGCGTTCTCGACGAGATTTCCGACAGCGGACATCAGCTGTCGTTCGTCGCATCGCAGCAGGAGCCCATCGGGCAGGTCGAGCGACGTGATCTCGACCCCGCGGCCACCATCGACGACGCGTCCGCGTGCGACGGCATCCTGCACGACGTCGGCCAGGTCGACGATGTCGTCGCCAGGACCCATCGATTCGATCTCCGAGAGCTTGAGGAGGTCGTCGATCGTTCGCACGGCGCGGTGTGCCTCTTCGACCAGGTGGTCGGACAGTCGACGAACGACCTCGGGATCGGTTTCGTCGATCAGCGCCTCGGCGAGCACGGCGACAGCGCCGACCGGTGTCTTGAGTTCGTGGGAGATGTTGGTGACGAAATCCGACCGCGTCGTGTCGGTCCGGACGCGCGCGCTGACGTCACGGATCGCGACGACCGCACCGCCACTCGGCAGCGTGTTGGCGGAGATCTCGAGCCAGAGCTTCGGTGGACCCTGGAGTTCGATGATCGCGACGCTGGCCCCTGCGTCGAGCGACGCCTCGACGACGCCCGCGACGTGCCCATCGAGCAGGACGCCGACATGGGTGCCGCGGAACGACATCGCGGCCGCGTTGCGGTAGCGCACCTCCCCGGCTGCGTCGACGACGAGCACGCCGATCTCGAGATGCTCCACCGCTTCGCGCAGCGATCCCGACACGTCGACGTCGTCCGGAACGTCGCCGTTGTCCGACACGTCGCCGTCGTCCGCTGCGACGCTTTCGTCTGGCGGCGGCGCATCAGCACGTTCGACCTCGTGACGGGTGCCCCAATGGACGATGGCGACGCCAACCACCAGGCCGAGCGCGAGGGCGAATACGAGGGCGACCCCGACCGCGACGATCATGGTCAGTCGTCGTCGGTGCCGGGCACCGCGACGACCGTGGGTGGATCGTTGTCGCTCTCCGGATACGGGCGGTCCGGAAGCCAGCCATTGACGATGTAGCGGGTCCGGTCGCCGACGTTGACGGCGTGGTCGCCGATGCGTTCGTAGAAGCGAGCGACGACCGCGAGTTGCACCGCCACCTGCAGGTCGATGTTGCCGGCTGCGTGACTCTCGAAGATCACCTGGATGAACTGGCGGTGGAGGTCGTCGAGATACGCGTCCATGTCGTGGAGCGCGGCCGCCCGAACACCGTCACGGCCGAGGTAGGCCTCGGTCGCTTCCTTGAAGAGGACCTGCGCCTGGTCGCCCATCTTCTGGATCACGCCACGCAGGTGCGGATCGAGTTCGTGGCCGTAGATCCGGCGCGCCGCCTTGCAGATGTTCACGCACAGATCGGCCGATCGCTCGACGTCCGCGATGATCTTGATCGCCGACACCAGGGCGCGCAGGTCGGTGGCCACGGGTGCCTGGAGGGCGATGACCGTGAAGCACCGCTCCTCGAGGTCGAGTGCCTGAGTGTCGTACTCGTCGTCGCCGAGGATCATGTACTCGGCGGCTTCGAGATCCATCGACAACAGGACATCGGTCGCGCGCGGCACGAGTTCGGTGACCCCGGCCGACATCCGCGCGATGCCGATCTGGATGTCGTCGAGTTCCTGGTGGAATCCGGAGCGCAGATCGTTCATCAGCCGAACCGTCCCGTCACGTAGTCGATCGTGGACTGCTCTTTCGGATTCGAGAACATGACGTTGGTGTCGTCCATCTCGACGACGTGACCGGGCTGGCCGCTCCCGTCGATCGTGAAGAACGCAGTTCGTTGCGACACCCGGGCAGCCTGCTGCATGTTGTGGGTGACGATCACGATCGTGTAGGTCGACTTCAGCTCGTTCATCAACTGCTCGATCGCGAGTGTCGAAATCGGATCGAGCGCCGAACACGGCTCGTCCATCAGCAGGATTTCAGGCTCGACGGCGATGGCACGAGCGATGCACAGTCGCTGCTGCTGGCCACCCGACAGGCCGGATCCCGGCTTGGCGAGACGATCCTTCACCTCGTTCCAGAGGTTCGCTCCGCGCAGCGACTTCTCGATCAGGTCGTCAGCCTCACCCTTCGCGAACCGCTTGCTGTTGAGACGCTTGCCCGCCAGCACGTTGTCGGCGATCGACATCGTCGGGAACGGGTTCGGACGTTGGAACACCATGCCGACCTTGCGGCGCACCGCAACGGGATCGACACCCGGGCCGTACAGGTCCTCGCCGTCGACGAAGACGGAACCCTCGACGCGGGCGCCGTCGATCACCTCGTGCATCCGGTTGAGCGACCTGATGAACGTCGACTTGCCACAGCCCGACGGCCCGATCAACGCCGTGACCGAGCGCGGTTCGATCACCATGTTGACATCCTGCACGGCGAGAAACGCGCCGTAATAGATGTTCAGGTTCTCGACCACGATCCGGTTGTCCGGGCCGGTCGGCTGATGCTGCGGCGTCGACACGACGGCGGTGTCGGTGGGCGTGTCGAGACGGTCGGTCATGTCGGAGAGTTCCTCACCGGTGGGGCAGATGGTGGTCTGATGATCGGACATGGTCATTTCAGACCCTTCGGCTTGAGTGCTGAGGACAGGATACGAGCGAGCGAGAACAGCACGCCCACGATGATCATCAACGTGAGCGCTGCGGTCCACGCCCGGTCCTGGCCCGCCTCGGGCGGCAGACCGGGTTGCAGGTACTGGTAGTACGTGAACACGGGAAGTGTCGTCATGCGCCCGTCGAACGGATTCCAGTTGACGCCCTGCGCGAGGCCCGCGGTGACGAGCAGCGGAGCCGTCTCGCCGATCACTCGGGCGATGGCGAGCACCACCCCAGTGATGATGCCGCCGATCGCCGTCGGGAGCACCACCTTCACGATCGTCTTCCACTTCGGAACGCCGAGGGCGTACGACGCCTCGCGGAGTTCGTTGGGAACGAGGCGCAGCATCTCTTCGGCCGAGCGCACGACGACCGGTGTCATCAGCACGGTGAGTGCGACGGCGCCGGCGATACCCGACCGCGTGCCTGGCCCGAAGATCATCTCGAACAGCGCGTAGGAGAACAGGCCGGCCACGATCGAGGGGATGCCGGTCATCACGTCGACCATCGACTGGATCGCCGTGGCGAGCCTCGAGCCGTGGCCGTACTCGGCGAGGTAGATGGCCGTGAACAGTCCGAACGGCACCGACATCAGTGTGGCGAGGCCGGTGACGATGAACGTGCCGACGATGGCGTGGTAGGCGCCGCCGCCTTCGCCCACCACGCCGCGCATGGACTCGGTGAAGAACGTGACGTCGAAGCGATTCAGGCCGCGCGAGATCACGGTCCACACCAGTGACACCAGTGGAAGCGAAACGATCACGAAGCAACTGGTGACGACCGCGAACATCAGGCGATCGACCGCTGGTCGACGCCCTTCGACGATACGCGACACGATGTAGATGCCCACGCAGTACGTGATGAGCGTCACGATGACCCAGCGGGCCCAGTTGGCAGATCCCTGCGGCATCCAGGAGATCGCGCCGAGCACGATCGCTGCGACCGCGACCGCGATGTGGCGTGGCGTGCCGAGCCGCCCCGCGGTGATCGACGACCGTTGCTCGGTCGGCGCGCGGCGCTCTTCGGTGATGGTCATCCCGCTGCTCCAGAGAATCCGGCATTGGCGACCCGGCGGGCCAACGTGTTGACGAGGAACGTGATGGCGAACAACACGAGGCCGGTGGCGATCAACCGGTTGACTTCGAGACCGGACGACTCTGGAAACTTGAGGGCGATGTTCGACGCGATCGTGTTCGGGTTCTGATTGCTGATGATGTTGAAGGTGTAGACGTCGGCAGGCGACAGGATGATCGCCACCGCCATCGTCTCACCGAGCGCCCGGCCGAGGCCGAGCATCGCGCCGCTGATCACGCCAGAGCGGCCGTAGGGGATCACCGCCTGACGGATCATCTCCCACTTCGTCGCCCCGAGGGCGAGTGATGCCTCCTCGTGGAGGCGAGGCGTCTGCAGAAAGACCTCGCGCGAGATCGCCGTGATGATCGGCAGGATCATCACGGCGAGCACGACCGCAGCGGTCATCATCGTGCGACCGCTGGTGGAGGCCGGACCCGCGAAGAACGGAAGGAACCCGAGGTTGTCCTCGAGCCAGGGGTACACGCTCTTGGCCAGGATCGGCGCCAACACGGCGATACCCCAGATGCCGAACACGACCGACGGGATCGCCGCGAGAAGGTCGATGAAGTAGCCGAACGTCGCCGCGAGTCGCTTCGGCGCGTAGTGGCTGATGAACAGCGCGACACCAACGGCCATCGGCAGCGCGATCAGAAGGGCGAGGAACGCCGCCCAGATCGTGCCGAACAGCAACGGGCCGACGTACTGCAAGAAGGTGTCGTCGCCGTCGAATTCGGAGGCGTCGGCACCGAAGGTCGGCCACGCCTCGGTGATGAGGAACAGCGCGACCGCCGCCAGGGTGACGAGGATCAGGATGCCGGCGCCGAGGGAGATACCACCGAAGATCCGGTCGCCGAGCTTGCTGGTCCGCTCGGTGGGCGCGGACGACGATCCTCCGGGTGCCGGTGGTGTTTCGAGGATGGTCATGGGAACCGCTTCTGCCGGGTCAGCCGACCGAAATGGCCTCGACGGCCGTCTGGACCTCGGCCTGCACCTCGGCCGACAGCGGGGCCGAACCGGCCGATGCCGCGGCAGCGGCTTGGCCGTCGGCGGAACCGACGTAGGCCATGAACGCCTTCACCAGATCGACGGTCTCCTGGCTGTCGTACTGCAGACAGACGATGTGGTACGAGACCAACGCGATCGGATAGGTGTCGGCGGTGTCGGGGGTGCGGTTCACCTCGATGGCGAAGTCGTACTCGTTGCGAGCGGTGAGACGCTCGGACGAATCGACGATCTTGGCAGCCGCTTCCGGGGTGTACTCGACGAACTCACCGGCGACACCGACAGCGGCAGCGGGGAGGTCACCGAGCTGGCTGGCGTCGGCGTAGCCGATCGAGCCTTCGCCCGCCGCCACTGCCATGACGACGCCGCTGGTCTGTGGGGCCCCTTCGCCGCCGCCCGGGCCTTCATCCCACTCCTCGAGTGCGTCGAACGTCCACACATCCGGCGCCGCCTTGGCGAGGTAGTCGGTGAAGTTCTTGGTGGTTCCCGACTCGTCCGAACGGTGCACGGGGTTGATCGTCGTGTCCGGCAACTCGAGGTCGGGGTTGTCAGCGGCGATCGCCGGGTCGTTCCACACCGTGATCTCATTGGCGAAGATGCCGGCGATCACCTCGGGGCTGAGGTTGAGCGTCTCGCCGTCGAGCGACGGGAGGTTGTACGGCAGGGCAATCGGCGAGATGTAATGAGGCAGGTTGATCGCTCCGCCATCGCCGGCGCAACGCTGCTTGGACTGTTCGAACTCGTCGTCCTTCAGGTACGCGTCCGAGCCGGCGAAGTCCGAGCCGCCCGACAAGAAGGCCTCACGTCCGCCGCCGGAGCCGATCGGGTCGTACTCGACGGTGGAGTCCGGGTTGAGGGCCTGGAAACCGGCCTGCCAACCCTGCATGGCTGCGGCCTGGGCGGATGAGCCTGCACCAATGAGGGTTCCGGACACCTGGGCCATCTCCGAGCCACCGTCGGCCAGTGAGCCGTCGGTCGCCGACGTCTCAGCGGGGCCAGAGGACTCGTCGGCCGTGTCGCCGTCACTCCCGCACGCGGCGGCGACGAGGGTCAGTACGAGGGCACCAGCAAAGATGCGACGCTTGGGAGTGTTCACGCTTCCAACTCCGTTCGGGGGGTGAGTGATCGGTCGGGTTCTGTTCACGCGACACCGACGAGCGTCGGCGTCGGCGCGCACGGTAGAGACCTCAGATGAACCCGAACCCGCGTCGAGGTGAACGAAGGGTGAACAGATGCTGTCGTTCCGACCAACTCTGATCCGGGCGGCTCAGGTGCGGCCGGCGAGCTGCTGGCCGACCGTCCAGCGGTAGAGCCGCTCCTGGCTGTGCGGCTCGAAGGTGTTCGTCGGTCCGATGCGCGCCCAGGAATTGTCGGGCTGCAGCTCCCAGGCCACGACGTCGTCGGCCAGTGCGAACTCGAGCGCTTGATCGAGCGCGGCGGTGTGGCGGGGATGCTCGATCGGCACCATCACTTCGACCCGGCGGTTCAAGTTTCGCGGCATCAGGTCCGCCGAGCCGATGAGGAACACAGCGTCGGATGTCGCCGTCGCCAGCCGCTCGCCGTGCACGACGTTGCCGTGCGCGAATCGGTAGATCCGGCTGTGCTCGAGGTACCGGCCGAGGATGCTGCGGACGCGGATGGTCTCGGAGAGGCCCGGAACCCCGGCGCGTAGGCAGCAGATCCCGCGCACGATCATGTCGATTCGGGTGCCCTCGGCGCTTGCCGCGTACAGCGTCTCGATCAGCTGGTCGTCGGCGATCGAGTTGCATTTGAGGATGATGTGGCCGTCGGGGCCGAAGGAGGCTTCGTGCTCGATCAGGTCGACGAGTTGGCGCCGGAGGTCGCGTGGAGCGACAAGCAGGTTGCGGTAGTCCTCGGAACGGCTGTAGCCGGTGAGGTGGTTGAACAGCTGGGTCGCATCGTCGCCGATGTCGGGCGAGCACGTCAGCACGCCGATGTCCTCGTAGATCTTGGCGGTCTTGGCGTTGTAGTTGCCCGTTCCGATGTGGACGTACCGACGCAGCTCGTCACCGTCGTCGCGCACGACCAGAGCGACCTTGCTGTGCGTCTTCAGTCCGACCATGCCGTAGACGACATGAACCCCTGCACGTTCGAGTTGGCGAGCCCACTGCACGTTGTTGGCTTCGTCGAAACGAGCCTTCAACTCCACGAGGACCGCGACCTGCACCCCGCGTTCGGCGGCGCGGATCAGGCTGCGGATGACAGCGCTGTCGCCGCCCGCGAGTAGAGCGTCATCTTGATCGACTGGACCTTGGGATCGACGGCCGCTTGCGAGATGAACGCTTCGACACTGGCCGCGAAGCTCTCGTACGGATGGTGCACCATGACCGCCCGGTGCCGCATCACGTCGAAGATCGGGCGATCGGTCTCGTCGGCTGCGAGGATGCGACCGGACGTGACCGGTGGCCACGGCTGATCCTTGAGGTCGGGCCGATCGAGTTCGAGCAGCTGCCACAAGAAACTGAGGTCGAGCGGTGCCCGGTGGAACGTGACGTCGTCCATCGTGAGTTCGAGTTCGCGTACGAGCAGTTCGAGCACCTCGGCACCGATGTCGTGTGACACCTCGAGGCGAACCGCCTTGTTGAATCGTCGGCGTCGCAGCTCCATCTCGACGGCTTCGAGGAGATCGTCGGCCTCCTCCTCCTCCAGCGTCAGGTCGGCGTTCCGGCTCACCCGGAACGGTGCCCAGTCCTCGACGATCATCCCCACGAAGAGCCGGTCGAGCTTGGCGGCGATCAGCTGCTCGACGGGGAGGTATCGACCGGGCGCCACGGGCACCAGGCGCGGGAAGATCTGGGGAACCTTGAGCCGGGCGAAGCGGCGGTCGCCTGTTTCCGGGTCAGCCACGTTGACCGCCAGCGAGAGCGCCAGGTCCGAGATGTACGGAAACGGGTGACCGGGGTCGACCGCCAGCGGCGTGAGCACGGGGAAGACCCGTTCGTCGAACCAGTCGTCGACTTCGACACGCTCGTCGTCGGTGACGTCGTCCCACGAGATGATGTCGATGCCGGCCGCTCGTAGTTCGGGCACGAGCCGATCGACGAAGGTGCCATCGATGCGGTCGACGAATTCGAGCACCCGAAGGCCGATCTCGGCAAGGGTGTTCGCCGGGGTCCGACCGTCGGGTGAGGGTCGGTCGATACCAGCGACGATCTGATCCTTGAGGGCGGCGACGCGCACCTGGAAGAACTCATCGAGGTTGGTGGCTGCGATCGCACAGAACTTGGCCCGCTCGAGCAGCGGGACACCTGACTCACTCGCCAGTTCGAGCACGCGGTCGTTGAACCGCATCCAGCTCAGTTCCCGGTTGGTGAACCGTTCGTCGGTCATCGCAGCTGGCTCGTTGCTGTGGCGGCCGGCTCGAGGTCTGCCCAGATGATCAGCTGTCGTCCTCGGCGTAACCGAGGTCCCATTCGATGGTGATCAGCTCGCGCTCGGCATCACGGACGATGCGTTCGCGGTTGCGACGGAATTGCGGGTCATCGCGGGGCAGCAGCACGAGCCGTGCGAGGACCCGGGCACGGAACTCGTCGAGCGCCTGACGGTCGCCCCAGTCGCCGTAGACCTCCCAGTGCGGCGCCACGGGACCGTGGTACACGATGCGGGCATGGGCACGCGGGGCCTGGGTCTCGGCGAGGTCGGTCATGTCTGCCGACTCTATCGGCCGCACGGGCGTCCGGTCCGGCGAGTGGTGCTGGCATTCACATTACGGATATGTTACGTTTTGCCATCGAACACGCAACAATGCGACCCCCCAACATTCTCTTACCTCGGACATCCACACTGATCGGGTCCACGCAGAAATCCGGGAACCGAATCGACGTGCCGAGCGTCCAATTCACACTCCACACGAACACACCTCCCGCAGGAAGGGTCACCATGGCCAAGCTCCCCAGTCGTTCCAAGCAGATCCCGATCGAGACCGCCCACGTACCGCACGACCCCGATTCGGCGACGGCCTGGATGGCCGACGGCAATTGTCGCCTGCACCCGCCGGCAACGTTCTTCCCGAGCGATGGCGTCGGCGTCGACCGCGCCCGCAAGATCTGTCGGGACTGTCCGGTGATCTCGACGTGCCTCGACTTCGCGCTCGAAGAGCGGATCGACCACGGCGTGTGGGGCGGCTGCAGCGAACGCGAACGCCGCCGGATCCTCAAACGCCGCCGCGTCGACGCCGCCCTCTGACCCCGCGACCCGCCCTGCCCCAGCCACCGATGAGCGAAACCGCCGTATGCGGTCGCCTCGCTCATCGCCAGCGCAGGTGATGGCGCACCGAGACCACGGTCAACGGCGCGGGAGCGGGCGGCCTACTTGGCGTCGTCGGATGCGGTGCTCGACGCGGTCGAACCTGAATCGTCCGGCTTGTTGGCGTCGGCCATCCCGTCCTTGAACTCCTTCTGGGCCTTACCGAGGTTCTTGGCGAGCTTGGGCAGCTGTGAGCCGCCGAAGAGCACGAGAACCACGACCAGGATGATGATCAGTTCGGGGCCACCAGGCATGCCGACACGCTACCGCATCGATGCGGGCGTGTGCAGCGCGTGGCCGTCTTTGTGCCCGACCGAAGCTCAGGCGGTGATCGTGCTGCGCGCGACCTGCGCACGCTGGCGCCGGATCCGGCGGCGTTCACGTTCGGACAGCCCGCCCCAGATCCCGAACTTCTCACCGTTCTGGAGCGCGAATTCGAGACAGTCGTGGCGCACCTCACAGCCGCGACACACCTCTTTGGCCTCACGGGTGGATGCGCCACGCTCGGGGAAGAACAGGTCGGGGTCGACACCCAGGCAGTTCGCGTAGTCGTGCCAGTCGGGGTCGGGTTCGACCGGAACGGCACTGACCGTGATGCTGGATGTGGTGATGAACTGCATGTGGAGAATCTCCCTGCGGGCCCGGAGGCGTCGAATGTGTCGGCAATCACCCGCCCCCAAACGAATGATTGACAGCGACGTAATTACAGTGGCGTCATTCTGCCATAGCACACAGGGATTTCGCAAGGGCGGATTTCCAGAGATTCGCGCGGTCCGCGCGAATCAGCCCGCGCGACGTCCGCGGCGCGGCGAGTTCGCGCTTGCCCTGCATGAAGTCGACCAGCACATAGTCGCCAAGATGCTCCGGCGTCGTGAAGAACGCCCGTCCCCGATTGATTTGGGTCAACTGCTCGATGAAGTGACGCAGCGACCCGTCGGCGCCGAGACCGAACGTGTTGATCCGGATCTGCTCCTTGGTGCAGCGAACCACCTCACGCAGCGTGGCCTCGACGGTCTCGCGCACCGGGGGGTAGTTGAAGAACGGCATCCCGTTGTCCATGATGTGCGCCGTCGGTTCGCCGTCGGTGATCATGATGATCTGCTTGGTGCCCGATTCGCGGGCGAGCAGTTTGCGCGCCAACGTGAAGCCGTGGTGCATGTTCGTGCCGTACACGAAGTCCCACGACACCTCCGGCAACTGCTCGGCGGTGAGGATTCGTGCGGTCTCGGAGAACCCGACGATGCCGAGATAGTCCCGCGGAAACTGCGACGTGATCAGGCTGTGCAGTGCCATGGCGACCTTCTTGGCCGGCAGGAAGTTGTCGCGCATCGGCATCGACAGCGACAGGTCGAGCATCAGCACCGTCGACGAGCGCGTCAGGTGCTCCATGCGTTCGATTTCGAAGTCGGATGGATCGAGCTGGATCGGTGTGCCCCCTCCGCTGCGGCGGAGCGCGTTGCGGATCGTGCGGTTCAAGTCGAGCTGGAAAGGATCGCCGTACTCGTAGGGCTTCGTGTCGTACGTGCGCTCGTGGCCCTGCCCGAGGTTGCTGGTGTCGTGCTGGCCGAGTGTGTCCTTGGCAAGCTTCGAGAAGAGATCCCGCAGTGCGTTCGCGCCGATCTTGCGCAGGCCCTTGGGCGTCATCTCCAGGCGCCCCTCCTTCTGCTCGATCAACCCCGCTTCCTCGAGCATCTTGGTCAGCTCGGCCAGACGCTCCAGCGACTTCGCCGCGTCGTCACCCATCAGGTCGCGCACCCGATCCATGTCGGCCTCGGCGAGTGCGCCCGGGCTCGAGGCGTTGCGCAGGAGGTTCTCCAACTGGTCGAGGTCACCCATGTCCTGCATCGCCTGCATCGCCTGCTGGAACCCCATCGGGTCCTGACCCTCGAAGTCGTAGCTCTGGTTCCAGTTGAGCTGCGGGAACATCTGCTGGAGGTTCCCGGACAGCTGCTGCATCTGCCACTGCAGGTCCATGTCCTCCATCAGCTGGTCGGACAACTGCTGCAGCTGCGCGCGCTGCTCGGGTGACATCGAGTTCATCATCGCCTGCATGGCCGCCATGCGCTTGGCCATCTGTTCGAGCAGTTCCTCGACGGTCTCGGGATTCTCGGGGAAGAAGTCGCCGTACTCCTCCATGAACTGCTCGAAGCCGGGATCCTCGCCTCGTTGATGCTTCTCGAGCATCTCGTTGAGCGCGGCCATCATGTCCTTCATGCGCGCCATGTCCTCGGGGGTCATGTTCTGCATCGCGCCGGACATCTGATCGACCATCTGCTGCATCAGCTGCTCCTTGAGCTGCTCCATCAGTTGGTCGAACCGGGCCTTGGCCTGCTTGGACTCGAAGTTGTACGCGTCGAGCTCGCGGACCTTGCCGGCGAGGTCGTCGGGCATCAGGTCGAGTCGCATGTTGCGTTCCTCGGCTGCCGCTCGGGCGTTCTCGGCTCGGCGTTCGTCGCCGGAGTTCTCGGCGTCGCGTCGAGCGTTGTCGATCGCATGACGTTCCTCGTCGATGATGTCGTCGAGTTGTGCCTTGATCTCGTCGTAGACACCACCGAGGTCGGAGCTCTCCAGCCGCTGCTGACGTTCGGCACGGAGTTGTTCGAGCAGTTCGCGCAGCCCTTGGAGCTGCTCGCCGTTGCGGTCGCGTAGGCCCTCCTGCATCATCCGACGCAGCGCCGCGTTCACGTCGCCGTGGTAGAGCAGTTCGTCGGTGAGTTCGTCGAAGGCCGCGTCCGCATCGAACTCGAAACCGGTCTGGGTTCCATCCCAGCGGGAGTACTCGAACCGCTTCGTCATGACCGGAACTTAACGGGTCGTCCCCCACTTCGCTGCCCGGAGCCCGTAACATCGTCGCCATGCGTGTCCCCCGCACGTTCGTCTTCGTCGACCTGTCAGGCTTCACGAACTACACCGCCGCGTTCGGCGACGACGCCGCCGGCCGTATCCTCGGCACGTTTCGAGGCATCGTCCGTACCGTTGCCTCCGACCGCGGTGTACGCATCGCCAAGTGGCTCGGTGACGGTTGCATGGTCGTGGCCGTCGATCAGTGCGATGCGATCGACTTCGTGCTCGACCTCGAACAACGCGCCACCGACGTGTGCGCGCCATTGACGATCCGGGCCGGATTGGCGACCGGACATGCGCTGCTGTTCGAAGGGGACGACTACATCGGGTCCGCGGTCAACATGGCCGCGAGACTGTGCGACTACGCCCGCGGTGTGCAGGTGTTGATGCCCACGATGCAGCTCCAGCGGCTCCCCGAGGGCGTCACCGCCGAACCGTACGGCGAGGTGGAGCTGCGCGGATTCCCGGGACCGATCGACGTGGTCAGCTTGTCGGGTACGCCGCACTCGTCGAACCTCGACTCGTCCGAGCTCTGGACGCGTACGCCGTTCATCTGATCGGCCGAAGAACCAGCACGCACCACCCATGACGTTCCGCAGGGGAGCCGCCCTCACCACCGGCACCACGCTCGGCCACGCAGACACCGCCGACTGTGGTCCGACAGCGGGCAACGGCTTTCGCACACGCTGGCCCGACGACCTCGCCGCGCTGCAGGAACTGGGGATCACCGATGCGCGAATCGCACTCGACTGGGCGCGGCTGCAACCGAAACCGGGAACGCTCGACGCCGACTGGGCCGAACGGTTCGAACAGATCCTGCAGGCCGCAGAGGCGATCGGTGTGCGCCCGTGGGCCTGCCTCCACGAAGCCTCGATCCCGCGGTGGTTCGACAACGACGGCGGGTTCTCCAACGACGAGACGTTCACGACGTGGTGGCCGCGTTGGGTCGAGCGGGCGGCGGAACGGTTCGGTGACCACGTCGGAGGCTGGGTGCCGTTCGCCTGCATTCCTGCCGGCGCGCCTGATCAGCCATGGATCGACACGTGGGGCATCCTCTCCGGAGGACCGCCGGTGGTCGCCGCGGTCGATCTGCGCGAACGGGCAACCACGGTCGGTCGATACGAGGACAGGATGGATCTGCTCGGTGCCGTACTCACCGGCGAGTGGGGCAGCGAGGATCCGGTCGACTCGGCCGGGCTCTCGCGTGCCGCCGACCGTTGGGGCGGCGAATTGCGCGAGGCCGCCGACGCCGCCGACTCCGCGCTGGTGATCAGCGGGTTCAGCGCAGGTCACGACGACGCGGACGCCGCTGGCGACGTGGTGGGCGCCTTGCGGTCGGTGCTCGATGACGCTGTTGCCGATGGCGTGCCGATCGAGATCGCCTTCCTCGAACCCGCCATCGCCGGCCCCGACTCCCCCGCCGGCCTCCTCGACGCCGACCGCGCACCGACCCCGTCGAGCGCCGCCTTCCTCGACTGATCTGCGCCCCTCACGTCCCACGACGCGATCTGCGCCCCTCACGTCCCCGCCTGCGCCCCTCACGTCCCGGAATCCGAGACGTGAGGGGCGCAGATCGGTGCAGGTGGCGGCTGGCCGGGCGTCAGGTACGACCGCGGTAGGTGGCGCTCGGGCCGGAGGCGTCCTTGTTGAGGCGTTTGCTGAGGTGGAGGCCCTCGAGCACGAACTCGACGGCACCGCCGACCGCTGCCGGCGACTCGTCGCCGCCCGTCAGCACCGACACGGGAGCCCGCAACGCATCGACCTGTTCGACGAGGCGGGCGAGTTCTTCGCTGGTGACCCCTTCGCCAGTGTGCGCAACCGCTCCCGCTTCGAAGGCATCGACAACCGCCCGGGTCTGCTCGGGCGGCACCACATCCTTGAACACGCTGAGGACGGCGCCCTTGATCAGGTTCTCCATGATCGCGCCCTCGCGTCCCTCCTCGATCGACTCGATCTCGATCTTGCCCATCGAGCTCGCCGCGAGCGCATCGAGGTCGTCGACCCGAGCGACGATGTGACGTTCGCCCGAGCGCAGACCCCGCCGAAGCGCGTTGGCCGCGAGCGCCTCGTAGTTCGCGACGCTCAGGCGCACGCTCACACCCGAGCGTTGGTTGACGTGGTTGCTCGCCCTCGCCAGATGGCTGAACGTCGCGACCACGTCGGCCAGGTACTCGGGCACGTCGACGGTGACCCGGCCCTGTGCGGTGGTGATGTCGAGCGCAACCGCCTCCTGGCGCATGATCGCGACCTCGGTGTGGACCTCGAGCGGGTAATGGGTACGGATCTGGCTGCCGAAGCGGTCCTTGAGCGGCGTGATGATGCGGCCACGGTTGGTGTAGTCCTCGGGGTTGGCCGACGCAAGCAGCATCACGTCGAGGGGCAGCCGGATCTTGTAGCCACGGATCTGGACGTCGCGCTCCTCCAGCACGTTGAGCATGCCGACCTGGATCCGCTCGGCGAGGTCGGGCAACTCGTTGATCGCGAAGATGCCCCGGTTCGTCCGCGGAACAAGGCCGTAGTGGAGGGTCAGTTCGTCGGACAGATACCGGCCTTCGGCGACCTTGATCGGGTCGACCTCGCCGATCAGGTCGGCGATCGAGGTGTCGGGGGTTGCAAGTTTCTCGCCGAATCGCTCACTGCGATGCACCCAGTGGATCGGCGTGTCATCGCCCAGTTCCTCGACGAGGTCACGAGCGTGTTTCGACACCGGCGCGTACGGATCGTCGTTGATCTCACTCCCGGCGATGATCGGCATCCACTCGTCGAGCAGCCCGGTGAGCGAGCGGATCATCCTGGTCTTGGCCTGCCCGCGCTCGCCGAGGAAGATCACGTCGTGGCCCGCCAGCAATGCGTTCTCGAGTTGCGGCATCACGGTGTGCTCGTAGCCCGACACCCCGGCGAAGAGCGGCTCGCCGGCGGCCACCTTCTCGATCGCGTGCTCACGTACCTCCTGCTTCACCGGCCTCGACACCCAGCCCGAAGCCCGGAGTTCCCCCAACGTCGTCGCCTGCGGTCGATCCGTGTCAGCCATGTCTCGAACCTACCGCGGCCGGGCTGACCGTGAGCATGCGAGCGCACGACCCGCCGCGGTCCAGCGACCGTCGTTGCGATGAGCGAGGTGACCGTATACGGCGGTTTGGCTCATCGTTCGGGCGGCGACCGTCGTTGCGATGAGCGAGGTGACCGTATACGGCGGTTTGGCTCATCGATCGGGCGGGTCCGTGGCTCGCGATGAGCGAGGTGACCGAATACAGCGGTTTGGCTCATCGGTGGGGCAGGTTGCTGGGGGGCGGTGGGCACTCATGTCCCGGCGTACGCTCGGCATCATGCAACTGTCCGGCGTCTGGCTGGCGGCCGAAGCCGACGACGACGTCCGGCGCAACGGCATCGGCCTCGACACCGACGACTCCCAATGGACTCGAGTGACGGTGCCAGGACACTGGCAGGACCACCCCGAGTTCTCGACGAGCGACGGACCACTGATGTACCGGCACTCGTTCACCGCTGCGCCCCCGCCGGACGGACGACGCCGGTGGGTCACGCTCGACGGGATCTTCTACCAGGCCGACGTCTGGCTCGACGGCGCGTACCTCGGCGACCCCGAGGGCTACTTCTCCAGTCACAGCTTCGACGTCACGTCGCTGTCACGATTCGGCGACGAACACGTGCTCGCCATCGAAGTGACCTGTTCGCCGCAGACCGGAACCACCGGGCGCCGCAACATCACCGGGGTGTTCCAGAGCCCGACAGGGATCGGATCGAACCGCAATCCTGGTGGGCTGTGGCGGCCGGTCTTCATGTACGACACCGGCCCGGTGCACATCGATCGCCTCCGGGTGCTGTGCCGCGACGCCGACGCCCGGCGCGCGCACCTTCGGATCTCGACGCGCATCGACAGCGATCGATTGACGCCGGTGACGATGCGCACCTACGTCGATGGCGAACAGGTCGACGAACAGCTCCAGTCGATCGCCGCCGGCCAGAACGACTTCGAGTGGACGATCGACATCGCCGACCCCGCGCTGTGGTGGCCGAAGGCGCTCGGCGACCAGCCGCTGATCGAGGTCGCCGTCGAAGTCGTGGTCGAGGGGGACGTGAGCGACCGTCGTCAGCGCCGCACCGGGCTCCGACAGGTCGTCTGGGACGACTGGATCTGCTCCGTGAACGGAGAACGGCTCTTCCTCAAGGGGGCGAACCTGCTTCCGACGACGACCGGTCCGGCAAGCGCGACGCGCGAGATGGTCCGCGCCGACCTGCATGCCGCGGTCGAACTCGGCCTGGACGCCGTGCGGGTACACGGCCACATCGCCAATCGGGCGTTGTACGACGCCGCGGACGAATCCGGAATCCTGCTCCTGCAGGACTTCCCGCTGCAGTGGGGCCACGCTCGATCCGTTCGCCAACAGGCGGTCGAACAGGCCCGCGCCGCGGTCGATTCGCTCGGTCACCATCCATCGATCGCGATGTGGACCGCTCACGACGACCCGTCGGTCACCGACGCGGGAGTTGCGGCGCCCGGCTGGCGGGGAACGGCTCGCACCTTCGCGGCCAAGCAGTTGCCGTCCTGGAACAAATCGGTGCTCGACCGATGGGTGAAACGGGCGTTCGAGCGCGCCGACTCGAGCCGTCGAGTCGTTGCTCATTCCGGCGTCGTCCCTCACCTCCCGCAACTCGACGGCACCGACAGCCACTTGTGGTTCGGATGGCGCCACGGTGAATCGGAGGACCTCGCCGACTTCGCTGCTCGGCTCCCGCGAATGGTGCGTTTCGTGAGCGAGTTCGGGTCGGATTCGCCGCCTGCCGACGCACCGTTCATCGACGAACAACTCGCGACGTACGAATGGCCCGGTCTCGACTGGGATCGGGTGCAGCGCGAAACGGGGTATCAACGCGACGTGGCCGAGCGGAGCTTCCCGCCGACGGATTTCGACGGGTTCGAGGAGTGGCGCGACGCGCTGCAGTATTACCAAGCGCACGTATTGAAGGTCCAGATCGAGACTCTGCGTCGGCTCAAGTACCGCCCGACCGGCGGCTTCTGCTTCTCGTCGCTGAACGATTCAGGTGCGTCGATCTCGTCGAGCGTCCTCGATCACGAACGCCGGCCAAAGGTCGCGTACGCCACGGTCGCTGCTGCCTGCGCACCCGTGCTCGTGATCGCTGATCCGTTGCCGGCTGACGTCCGGCCCGGCGAACGACTCGACCTCGATGTGCATGTGGTGAGCGATCTGCGCGATCCGCTCGACTTCGCCGTGGTCGATGTCGTCGCCTCGTGGTCCGGTGGCGAGCAGCGGTGGCGATTTGGCGGTCCGATTCCTGCCGACGACGTCGTGAAGGTCGGCCGTGTCCGCCCCGAGATCCCCGACGCCAGTGGCCCGATCACCCTCGACCTCACACTGACGAGTGGCCACGTCACGAACACCAACCGCTACACCACGATCAGCGTCGACTGACCCTCCCCCAACGTGCGAGGACCGGTTTCAGGTCACGCTCCGCGGGCGGTGACGACCCACGTCGAAGCCCCCATCACGATGCGCCCGTCGACGACATGATGCGACATCACGTCGGCCGCTGCGTCGATCGCAGCCCGGCGAGTCGCCGGCGTGGCCGCAGCGAGCCCGGGAGCGATGCCCGGGTTCTGTTCGAGAGCCCGGCGGGCGGTGGATTCGAGGTCGTCGGCCGGCCCGAGGTCCGCCGACGGCGGCCCCGCCTCGATCAGGATGTCGCCGAAGCCGGTGGCCTGCAGCAGCGACCTCACCCGTTCGGGATCGGCCAGCGAGAAGGGGCCGGGCTCCGTCGGGCCCGGAGGCGGCAGCATCTCAACGTGAGCGGCCGCAGCCATCACGGGCTGCAGGATCATCGGATTGTCCATCGGACCCTGGAAACAAACGAACCCCAACCGGCCACCGTCCACGAGCGCGTGGCGCACGTGAGCGAACGCCAGCTCGGGCTCGGGAAAGAACATCACTCCGAAGCGCGAGAATGCGACATCGAACGATGACGCCTCCAACAGTTCGTCCTGCACGTCGTGCAGCCGGAACTGCACGTTCGAGCACCCCGACCTCGACGCGCGCGCCCGCGCTGCCGCGAGCATCGGTTCGGAGATGTCGACGCCGACAACAGGTGCGGGTGCCACCACAGCAGCGATCGACAACGAGGTCGCGCCCACGCCACACCCGATGTCGACGACACGATCTCCGGCGCGGAGTTCGAGACGATCGATCACCGCGAGACCGAACGGTGCGAGCATCGAGTCGAACTGATCGACGTGTTCGACCCACGCTCGACCGGACTCGCCATTCCACGCCTCGACCTGCGGGTTCTCGGCCATGGCGCACCGTATACCTCCGGTGATCGGCACGCTCTCGGCGACCCGGACCGTCTGGATCTCTCGATGTCCGAACCACGTAGTATCCGGCGATGACGACACGAGCGTCGCGTTCGGTTGGGTTCGTGGTGGTGCTGGCGTTGACGCTGGCGGCGTGTGGCGGCGGAACGTCGACGCAGACCATCGACGACAGCGGCGCGACGCCGGACACATCGTCCCCGTCGAGCGGCGCTGTCGGTGTTCCGCCATTGCTCGAAGACGGCGTCGTCAGCGACGCCGCCCTGGCCGTCGTGCTCACCCCCGACGGCCAGCCCGACGGATCGGTGCTGCAGGCGTTGGCGACCGAACTGTTGGCCCTGCCGATCGAGGAACAGGAGGCCACCATTGCCGACCTCGCCGCCCGCACCGAACTCGCCGCTGCGGCGCTGTCCGGACTCGACACCGCGGTCGGCGATGGGTCATCCACCGAGGCGGCGCTCGCCGAAGCCGGTACCCAGATACGCACACAGATGGATGCGACAGTCGCGGCCTCGCTCGTCAGCGGCTTCCGGCAGCGCGACGTCTCGTCGCCTGCCCCTTCGGCCGGTGGTGGCGTCGCCGCCCTCGGCCTGTTCCTGGGATACATGGCGCTCGGCACCTTCGCCACGGTCGCGGTCGAGGCGTCCAACAAGATCGAGCCGGGCGAGGACTCCCTCCGCGAAGGCGACGGCATGGCGATTGGCTTCAACCTCGAAGAAGTCGACATGGAGCTGAAGTACAGCGGGGAGCAGGGCGGCGTCGACGTCGAGTTCGTGGCCTCGGTGTCGATCCATCCGTGTCCTGCCGCCGACGGAACGTTCACCGTCGACGCGTCGATCGACGTGAAGGCGAGCAAGAACGGCGTCGGTCAGAACGCGACGGTCGAGCTGAAGATCGACGGGACCGTCGACGACAACGCCGAACTCGCCAGCAAGAACATCGAGAATCACACGCAGTGGTCCGACTACGGAGGCGGGAAGGGACAGTTCGTCGACTTCACCTATTCGGGCCCCGACGGCCTCGAGAACGGCACCATGAACCGAACGGGTGGCAGCGTGACCGACGACTTCACGAGGCTCTCCACCACGCTGTCGTCACTGGTCGGGTTGATGATGGCCACGCAGATCCTCAACGCGACCGAGAAGGGTTGGAAGTCGGGACGGTGCGTCGAGCTGAAGCTCACTCCGTCCGCCGGACCGTCCGGCCTGTCGCCCTCCGAGGTCGTGAACGTGCTCGCCGAGCCGCGCAGCAAGGTCGACGGCTCGCCGACCGGCGGCACGGTCACCGGCACGCTCTCCGCCGGTGGTGCATCGCTCGACCCGAGCGGCTCGTCGGTCCCGGCGGACGCCACCTTCAGCTACACCGCGCCTGACGAGGTCGACGAGTCGGGCACGCTGACCTTCGAGGCACGATCCCGCCGAGGCATCGGCAAGGCCGAGCTCACCCTCGACACCAAACGGAAGGGATACGTGGCGTCCGGAGGCACCGAGGTGACGTTCGCGGGCACGGTGCCCGACCTCGAAGCGCCGTTCCAGTTGCAGGGCACCGGGACGGGCTTCGGGGTCGTCTTCTCGTTCAACCCGACGAGTGCGGATGCCGGCACATTGAGCTACAGCGGCTCAGGCGGCGGCGCCTCCATGAGCGGGAACGGGACCTACACGATCAGCGGCGAGGACCCGACCCTGACACTGGCCTACGCGGCGTCCGGCTGCGTCGACATCGGCGGCTGCCGGGACACCACGAACACCATCACGCTCACGCGAGAGGGTGCGGGTTGATCGTCATTTGCTCCTCAACGAGCGAGCGACTTGCGGTTCTTGAACTTCGACTTCAGGTAGTCGACGTTCATCGTCGCGATGGTGTCGATCGAGATCTCCTTCGGGCACGCGGCTTCGCATTCGCCGTGGTTCGTGCATGAGCCGAAGTACTCGTCCATCTTCTCGACCATCGCCTCGGTGCGCTTGTAGCGCTCGGCCTGGCCCTGCGGAAGCAGGTTGAGGTGCGAGATCTTCGCCGCCGTGAACAGGTTGGCCGCGCCATTCGGGCACGCCGCCACGCAGGCACCGCAACCGATGCAGGACGCGGCGTCCATCGACGCATCCGCGACCGGCTTGGGGATCGGGATCAGGTTGGCATCGGGAGCACCGCCGGTCGGTGCGGTGATGTAGCCGCCGACTTCGATGATGCGGTCGAATGCCGCGCGGTCGACCATGAGGTCCTTGATCACCGGGAACGCCCCAGCGCGCCATGGCTCGAGGACGATCTCGTCACCGCTGGAGAACACGCGCATGTGCACCTGGCACGTTGCGGTGGCCTTCTGCGGCCCGTGCGCCTTGCCGTCGATCATCAACGAACACGTTCCGCAGATGCCCTCACGGCAGTCGTGATCGAAGACGATGGCTTCCTTGTTCTCCTCGATGAGCCGTTCGTTGAGGATGTCGAGCAGCTCGAGCAACGACGCCTCCTCGCTGATCTCGGGGATCTGATGCGTCTCGAAGCGACCCTGGCCATCGGGGCTGTCCTGACGCCAGATCTTCAAGGTGAGGTTGGTGAGGCTGGTCACTTGTAACTCCGGGTCTGGAACTTGACGACTTGGTACTCGAGTTGCTCTTTGTTCTCGATCGGTGCGAGCGGATCGCCCGTCCACTCCCACGCGCTGACGTAGGCGAAGTCGTCGTCGTTGCGCAACGCCTCGCTGTCGTCGGTCTGGTGTTCGGAGCGGAAGTGGCCGCCGCAGCTCTCCTCGCGGTTGAGTGCGTCGCGACACATCAGCATGCCGAGTTCGAAGAAGTCGTCGACACGCCCGGCCTTCTCGAGCGTCTGGTTGACGTTCTTGTCCGAGCCCGTGATCCTGAGGTCCTTCTTGAACTCGGCGTGCAGTGCCGGGATCTCCGACAGTGCCTTCTCGAGTCCGGCGGCGGTGCGATCCATGCCGCAGTAGTCCCAGATGATCTTGCCGAGCTCGCGATGGAAGTGGTCGGGGCCCTTGGTGCCACCGATCGCCATGTAGCCGGCGAACCGGTCGCGAGCCTCCTGCTCGATCTTGGCGAACTCCGCGTGCGAGGTGTCCGGGACCGGCTTGTTGAGCAGGTCGGCGAGATACGGCGCGATCGTGTACGGCAGCACAAAGTAGCCGTCGGACAGACCCTGCATCAGCGCCGACGCGCCGAGACGGTTCGCGCCATGGTCGGAGAAGTTGGCCTCACCGGCACAGAACAGACCGGGAATCGTGGTCTGCAGCTCGTAG
Organism: Ilumatobacteraceae bacterium; assembly: GCA_963774765.1. GTDB lineage: Bacteria > Actinomycetota > Acidimicrobiia > Acidimicrobiales > Ilumatobacteraceae > Sva-07. The sequence goes on along the minus strand of CAVZGP010000031.1, from coordinate 238,074 downwards.
TCGACCCACAGACCCCCCATCGTGTAGTGACTGGCCGGGTAGATGCGCATCGGCACCGCATACGGGCTCTCACCGGTGATGCGCTCGTACATCTCGAACAGGTTCCCGTAGCGCTCTTCGATCGTGTCCTTGCCGAGGCGATCGATGGCGTCGGCGAAGTCGAGGTACACGCCGTTCTTCAGGGGACCGACACCCTGGCCGGCGTCGACCATCCGCTTTGCAGCACGCGACGACACGTCACGAGGCGCGAGGTTGCCGAAGCTCGGGTAGATCCGCTCGAGGTAATAGTCGCGATCTGATTCGGGGATCTGGTCGGCGGAGCGGGTCTCGTCGGGATTCTTCGGCACCCAGATCCGGCCGTCGTTGCGCAACGACTCGGACATCAAGGTGAGCTTCGACTGGAAGTCGTCGGCCTGCGGGATGCACGTCGGGTGAATCTGCGTGTAGCACGGGTTGGCGAACGCCGCCCCACGCCGGTGGGCGCGCCATGCGCCGGTGACGTTGCACGCCATCGCGTTCGTCGACAGGTAGAACACGTTGCCGTAGCCGCCGGTGGCGAGCACGACGGCGTGGGCCGAGTGCGACGAGAACTCGCCGCTCATCAGGTCACGGGTGACGATGCCGGCGCAGCGGCCGTCGATGTTGACGACATCGACCATCTCCATGCGGTTCCACAGCTTGACGTTGCCGAGACCGATCTGGCGGGCCAGCTGTTGGTAGGCGCCGATCAGCAACTGCTGTCCGGTCTGGCCCCGGGCGTAGAACGTGCGGCTGACCTGAGCGCCGCCGAAGCTCCGGTTGTCGAGCAGGCCACCGTACTCGCGGGCGAACGGCACGCCCTGAGCGACCATCTGGTCGATGATGTCGACCGACACCTCGGCGAGCCGGTGGACGTTGGCTTCACGGGCCCGGAAGTCGCCGCCCTTGACGGTGTCGTAGAAGAGACGGTGGACGCTGTCGCCATCGCCCTGATAGTTCTTCGCCGCGTTGATGCCGCCCTGCGCGGCGATCGAGTGGGCACGGCGCGGCGAGTCGTGGAACGTGAACGCCTCCACCTGGTAGCCGAGCTCACCGAACGTGGCAGCCGCCGCGGCTCCGGCGAGGCCGGTGCCGACGACGATGATCTTGAACTTGCGCTTGTTGGCGGGGTTCACCAACTTCTGGTTGGCGATGTAGTTCTGCCACTTGTCGGCCAGCGGGCCCTCGGGGATCTTGGAATCGAGTTCGATGGTCATCCTTCGGTCTCCTCCAGGCTCACCGTGACGGCGTCCGGGTCGTACTCGATGATCCCAGCCTGCACGGCGATCGGGAATGAACAGTTGCCGACGACCACGATCGTCGCGACGCCCGTGGCGAGATATCGACGCCACATGTTGAAGCGAGGACTGCTCCATCCCATCGACTGGAACAACGACCACGTGCCGTGGAACAGGTGGATGCCGAGCGCGATGTTGGCCACGACGTAGAGGATCGCGACCGGCAGACGCGAGAGCGATGTGTCGATGTTCCAGTAGACCGCGCCCTTCACGAAGTCCGGGTTGGCCCAGCCCCATGTCAGATCGGCGAGGTGCCACAGGATGAACAGCGCAACGATGATCCCGGTCCACCGCATCGTGCGGCTGGCGAAGTTCGCGACCTCGTAGTCGCGAGCCGTCTGGTACTTCACTGGGCGGGCCTTGCGATTCAGCACCGTGAGCGAATACGCAGCATGGATGTGCAGGAGGACCGCTCCGATCAGCACGATGCGCATGATCCACAGGAAGATCCCGTGCGGCAGGATCGGCACGAGCAGTTCACGGAGGAACTCACCGTAGATGTCGATGTCGTATGCCTGCTCGTCGCCGACCGTGACGACCCCGAGGTACATCTTGAGGTTGCCGACCATGTGTCCGATCACGAAGCCGATCCCGATGATCCCGGTGATCGCCATCACATACTTCTTGCCGACTGCCGTGGAGTAGAAGTCGACGACGAACGGCTTCTTCTTGGACGGCGGCTTGACTGCGGTGCCCGACACGGGCCCGCGGTTCAACGTTTGTGCCATTGCCGCGACGCTACTCGCCGCCCCCAGGCACCCACCCAATTCTCCCACGGTGTTGCGGAGGTGCCGATGCGGCAACGATTGGATTCCGTTCGGTTGGGATCTAGCCTGCCCCGCCGACCATCATGGTCCGGTCCCTCGGATCGTTCCGACCAGGATCACTCTCGTACCGCCCTCAGGAGGCAAGAAGCCCGTGGACGTCGTTCCCTATCTCGCAGCAGTGTCGGCCATCGCCGCACTCGCCCTCGCGTTCTACTACTACAAGGCCGTCGAGAAGGAGTCGCCCGGAAACGAGCGCATGGTCTTCTTGATGACCGAGATCCAGAAGGGCGCCAAGGCGTTCCTGAAGAAGGAATACCAGTGGGTCTCGGTGTTCGTCGTGATCATGGCGGTGCTGCTCGCCGTCGTCATCGCACCGCTCGCCGCGCTGACCTACGTGCTGGGAGCCGTCCTGTCCGCGGGCGCCGGCTACGTCGGCATGACGGTGGCGACCATGGCCAACGCCCGCACGACCGAGGCCGCCAAGTCTGGGCCCGGCAAGGCCCTCCCGGTCGCCTTCCGTGGTGGTGCGGTCATGGGCTTCACCGTCGCCGGTCTGGCGTTGCTGGGACTGATGGCGACCTACCTGGTGTTCGTCGTCTGGTTCGAGGTCGACGAAGCGTTCGAGATCTTCACCGCCTTCGGCCTCGGCGCATCGTCGATCGCACTGTTCTCCCGCGTGGGCGGCGGCATCTACACCAAGGCCGCTGACGTCGGCGCCGACCTGGTCGGGAAGGTCGAAGCCGGCATCCCCGAAGACGACCCGCGCAACCCGGCGACGATTGCCGACAACGTGGGCGACAACGTCGGCGATGTCGCCGGCATGGGCGCCGACCTGTTCGAGTCGTATGCCGGCTCGATCATCGCACCGATCTCGCTGACCGCCTTCGCTTTCGCACTGACCGCCAAGGACGCCGGCGAGGCCGCCTATCTCCCACTGTTCATGTTCCCGATGGGCATCGCCTTCGTCGGCATGATCGCATCGATCATCGGCTCGTTCTTCGTCAAGGGCGGCGACTCCACCGAGGGCCACGCGCTCTCGCGTGCGCTCCACATGGGAACCAACGTCGCGATGGGCATCACCGCCGTCGCCACGATCGCCATTGCCTACTGGCTGTTCGCCGACGACATCCTGTTCGACAAGCCGTGGGGCCTCGGAGTCTCGGTCATCGGTGGCCTGGTCGTCGGTTGGGCGCTGGGCAAGACCGCCGAGTACTACACCTCCGATGCGTTCCGTCCGGTCAAGAAGATCGCCGAGCAGACCGAGACGGGACCCGCCACCACCATCCTCGGCGGCATCAGCACCGGCATGGTGTCGGTTGCGGCATCGATTGCACTCATTCTGATCGGTGTCGGTATCGCATACTGGGGCGGCGAGCAGACGCTCGGCGAGGGCGGCGGCGTGTACGGCATCGCCGTTGCAGCGATCGGCATGCTCGCAACGACCGGCGTCGTGGTCTCCGTCGACGCGTACGGCCCGATCGCCGACAACGCCGGCGGCATCGCCGAGATGGCCGAACTCGATCCGTCGGTTCGCAAGGTCACCGACGCCCTCGACTCGCTGGGCAACACCACTGCGGCGATCGCCAAGGGGTTCGCCGTCGGTTCGGCGGCGCTCACCGCCCTGGCCCTCTTCAAGAGCTTCGAGTTCGCGATCGCCGACGCCGACCCCACCGCACGGCTCAACCTCAACATCGGTGAGGTCGACGTGTTCATCGGCCTGTTCATCGGTGCGGGGCTGCCCTTCCTGTTTGCTGCCCTCACGATCGACGCGGTCGGCCGCGCCGCCCAGAAGATGATCGAGGAAGTGCGTCGTCAGTTCCGTGAGATTCCGGGCCTGCGCGAAGGACTTCCGGGCGTCGTTCCCGACTCGGCACGCTGCGTCGCCATCTCCACGGAAGCGTCGCTGCGCGAGATGATCGTGCCCGGAGCACTGGCGGTCGTCGTTCCGCTGGTCACCGGGTTCATCAGCGTCGATGCCCTCGGCGGTCTGCTCGCCGGAGCGCTCGTCACCGGCTTCTCGCTCGCCATCTTCATGGCCAACTCGGGCGGCGCCTGGGACAACGCGAAGAAGTACATCGAAGCCGGCGCACATGGCGGCAAGGGCTCCGATTCGCACAAGGCCGCCGTCGTCGGCGACACCGTCGGCGACCCGTTCAAGGACACCTCGGGCCCGTCGATGAACATCCTCATCAAGGTGATGACCATCGTCAGCCTGGTGTTCGCCAGCGCCTTCGTCTGAGCACCGGACATACACGAAGTGCCCGGGCGGTCAGCCGGTGGGGCGGTGACCGCCCGGGTCCGAGGTCGATCTTCGTTTGCGTGATCGACAACGCATTCGTCGACGATCGTTGCGCACGAGCGAACGGCATCCGCACCGATTCAGGTGAGCGACAACCTCCAACCATGCGATCGGCGCTCACACGAACCGGACGCACCGGATCGCACGCAGCGCCCTGGGGCTCATTCGCCTGAACGCCCCACCGGGCGATCGAGCGATGCCCTATCGTCGGCGCGATGACTGACGTCCGGGACCTGCAGGCCGAGATCGAACGGACCCGGGCCGAACGGGGGTTCATGAACGATCCGATTCGGCTCGTCTGCCTTCTCACGGAGGAACTCGGAGAGATCGCCGCCGAGGTCAAGAAGACATGGTCCGACAACTACCCGGACCTGGTGGTCGAGGACCTCGCCGGCGAGATCTCGGACGTCTACGTCGGACTCAGCGCGCTTGCGTCGGCCTTCGGAATCGACCTCGAGGAAGCCGTCCGTTCGAAGTTCTTCGGCTCAGACGCGTCCCGCCGTTGGAACACCACCGTGGCGGCTACGGGCGACTCGCCGATCCAGGAGCCGCCTCAATCCCGGCCAACCGCCCGCGGGACCACCCCGAGTTCGAAGCGGCTGTCGCGCTGAGCGCACCGTTCACTCCGAATCCCGTTGGGGAGATGCGTCCGGATGGCGACGGCGTACGTGGCACATCGTGCACGTCACTCGCTGACGAAGTCGATCAGTTGCTCGACGGCGCCGACGAGCTCGGGGCGCAGGTCGGCGAAGGTGTTCACGCGATTGCGGAGTTTTGGCCAGAAGCCGTCGAACGGCACGCCGAGCTCGGCGCACAGCCCTTCCTTCCACGGCACGTCGCGCCCGTTCTCATCACGGCGGGGCACGTCAGGCCAGGCATCGAGCCCGAGCACCTTCGGGCGAATGCCGGCCCAGACGTCGACGAACGGATGACCGGTGATCAGCACGTTCGGATCGCGAACGGTCTGGGCGATCCGGGTCTCTTTCGAGCCGGGCACGAGGTGGTCGAGCAGCACCCCGAGGCGCCGGTCTGCTGACGGACCGAACTCGGCCACTGCGGCCGCGAGATCGTCCGCACCGTGCAACGGTTCAACAACGATGCCGAGCTCGCGTAGATCGTCGCCCCACACGTGTTCGAGGAGTTCCGCGTCGTGTTTGCCCTCGACCCAGATTCGGCTGGCCGCTGCGACTCGCGCGCGCCCGTCGCCAGCGACGGAGCCCGACGCGGTGATGCGCTGCGTCGCGGCCTTGGCGGTGGTTGGCCTGACGAGCGTGACCGGCCGTCCCTCGATCAGGAAGCCCCCGGGCTTCCACGTGAAGTGGCGCACGTAGTCGTTGCGGTCCTGCAAGGTGACGCCCTCCGCACTCCACCGCACGACGTCGCCGCAGAAGTGCGAAGCGCGGTCCTCGACCAACATGCCCATCTCGACAGCCACGTCGGGATGGGTCGGACCGCGTTTGGATGCTGCGAAGTCGTCGAGGATGTCGCCGGTGTACGCCACGGCCCCAGTGAAGCAGCCGACGAGGTCGCTGTGCCAGCATGCTCCGATGCAGAGTTTCGAACGAAAGATCGCGGTCGTCACAGGCGGAGCAAGCGGGATGGGGCGCGAGCTCGTGCTGCAATTGGCGGCCGAGGGATGCCACGTCGCCACGTGCGACATGTCGGTCGAGGAGATGGACGAGACCAAACGTCTCGCACTCGAGGTCGCTCCGGTCGGAACGGTGGTCACCACACACGTGTGCGACGTGTCGGACGAGGCATCGATGCTGGCCTTCCGCGACGCGGTCGTCGCGCAACACGACACCGACCACATCAACCTGCTGTTCAACAACGCCGGCATCGGCGGTGGCGGCTCGGTGATCACCGATGAGCGAGCCGTGTGGGACCGCACGTTCGCCGTGTGCTGGGGCGGTGTGTACCACGGCGTGCGCGCCTTCATGCCGCTGTTGATCGCCTCCGACGAGGGCCACATCGTCAACACCTCGAGCGTCAACGGGTTCTGGGCGAGCATCGGTCCGGACCGCCCGCACACCGCCTACTCGGCAGCCAAGTTCGCCGTCAAGGGCTTCAGCGAGGCGCTGATCACCGACCTTCGCGTCAACGCTCCGCATGTCAAGGTGTCGGTGGTGATGCCTGGACACATCGGGACCTCGATCGTCGAGAACTCGCTTCGTCACGGCCGCATGGAGGTCGACATGGAAGCTGCGGAGATGGTCAAGCTCATGTCCGACATGTTCCGCGATCAGGCCCCGATGTCGGCCGCGGAGGCCAGCGGCGAGATCCTCGACGGGGTCCGCAACGGTCGGTGGCGAATCCTGGTTGGCGACGACGCGCGGAAGCTCGACGAGGCGGTGCGCGCCAACCCGGAGATCGCCTACGAGTCGCTGACCCTGGGTGACCTCACCTCCAGCAACGCCGGCACCCCCTTCTCCCCCGACGCCTGACGATTTCACGAGGGGTCAGACCCCTGGTGAAATCGATGGAACCGGGTGGCGTCGGGCGGCGTCGAAGGACCATGGGGAGAAACAACACAGCACTCACTGCGGTCACCTTGATGGTTCTGGTCGGGCTGGGGGTCTCGGCATGCGGCAGTGACGACGACTCGTCCTCGGAGGCGCAATTCGCGCCGTCGATCGAGGCCGAGGCTCCGATGATCGACGACGCAGCACCGGGGCGATCGGGCGTGGCCGAACAGACCGGGCCCGCAGGCGATGCGGCACTCGATCAGGCGCCGAGCAGTCTGCCGACCACGGGCCAGGCGCTCGCGACGACCGCCGGGGTCGTCGTCGCCACGCCCGACATCCGCACCGCGGTCGACGACACGCTCGCCGCCGCACAACGAAACGGAGCGAGCGTATTCACCGCCGACGTCAGCATCGGCGATGAAGTCGACGGCGGCAGCGTCGATGGATCTGGCTACTTCGTGGTGAAGGTGCCGCCCGCCGATCTCGAACCGTTGATCACCGACCTCGGAGCCACCGTCGGTCGGCTGTCCGGGCGCACGCAGGAGACCACGGACGTCACCGATCAGCTCGTCGACCTCGACATCCGCATCACCGTCGAACGCAACGTGATCGCCCGCTTCCAGGATCTACTCGTCGACGCCACCGAGTTCCAGGACATCGTCGAGATCGAACGGGTGATCAGCGAACGGACCATCGCACTCGAGCAGCTCCTCGCCAGTCAGCGCAACCTCGACAACCGCGTCGAACTCTCGACGCTGACCATCCAGCTGCAGTACGAAGCGCCCGTTCCCGTCGCCGCCGAGATTGCGGACGACTCGATCGACAGCATCGCCGATGCCTGGCGAGCGGGCTGGGACGTCTTCATCGGCGCCTTGTTCGCGATCGGATTCGTCGTCGCAGTCGCCTCGCCGTTCCTGATCACCGCCGCCGCCGTGCTCGGTGCGATCTGGTTGGTCACCCGTCGAGGACGTCGCGTGCGGCCGGACGACCGCCCGAGCGTGGAGGCGCTGGTTCCAGAACGCCCATCCGAGGCGGTCAGCCAGGGCGACCAGCTCGCCGAGCCCAGCCAGCGGGCGTGAGCACGAGATCGCTGATGGTCCCGTCGGGAAAGGCGAACGGCGCGCGCACACCGGAGTGGGCCCGCACCTCCGGCAGCACCAACGGTCCGAACCCGGTGACGTCGGCCGTCCATCGGTGCCACCGATGCGCCGGGATCTCAGCGAGTTCCACCCGAGGTTCGCCGAGAATCTCGATGGCACCGTGGACCACCCCGATCTGCTCGTAACCGACATCGACAGTGAGCCGGTCCGCAGCTGCTTCGAGCGGACGCGGCGGCGCGGTCGCATACCACTCGAGATCGAATGCGATCGGCGTCGGGTCGCCGTAGGCGAGCCCAAGCGCATCATCGGCGTCGTCGATCGCTGATGCGTAGGTCTCGTTGCCGACCGACCACTGCTCCATGGGAGCGTCGCACGTGTGCTCCGCCCAGAGTGCCTCCGCTTTGATGATGAACGGGTCGGCTCGCACCGGGACCTCGAAGTCGGCGACGTGCAACAGCGGTCGGCCAGCTCGTGCCAACGCCGACCAGTACCACGCCGTCCGTCCGACGATCCGATGCCCGGAGATCGCACCGAGCGTCGCATCGGGGGTCCACGCAGCGAAGACCCATTCCTCCACCGGAGCGTCGACGTGTCGGCGTTCGTCACCGCAATCCAGATGGTCGCCGTCGCCGAGCACATCAGGCAGACTACGGACCATGATCCGATACCTCAGTCTCGACTGGATCACCGCGCTCGCCGACGAGGTCGCAGCGAGCGACCACATGCGCGAGATCGCCGAGACACACCGCATCGGCGTCACCCAGGTGGTGAGCAACGGCCCCGAAGGCGACGTCACCTATCACCTCAGCGTCGGCGACGGACAGGCCTCGTTCGGAGCAGGTCCGGCCGAGCACGAGGACGTCAAGATGGAGCAGGACTGGGACACCGCGGTCGCGGTGGCGACCGGCGACCTCAACGCGCAGGAGGCCTTCATCGGCGGTCGAATCCGGCTCTTCGGCGACCAGCAGAAGCTGCTCGATTCGCAGCCGGTGTTCGGGGCCCTCGACGCCGTCTTCGCCACGGTCCGCGAGCGCACGACGTACGAGTGAGGTCCCGCGCATGCCCGAGATGCCGGAGATCCAGGCTCACGCCGAACGCTTGACAGAGCAGTTCGCCGGACGGACGCTCTCGGGCTTCACGCCGTTCAACTTCACGGCACTGAAGACGGCGGTTCCCGCACCTTCGGAGGCATTCGGTCTCCCGCTCATCGAGATCGGACGTCGGGGCAAGTACCTGCTGGTGCGGTTCGAGCCGATCACGTTCGTCGTGCACCTGATGCAGGGCGGCCGACTCGTCACCGACGCCAAACGATCGGCAAAGCCACGCGGCGGCCAGGCCCGCTTCAGTTTCGAGCCGATCGAGCTCACCGATGGACTGTTCGACGAGACCGCGCTGCTGCTCACCGAGCAGGGCAAGGAACGGCGCGCAGGTGTCTGGTGTGTGCCGACCGCGAACGCGCTCACCTCACCCCCGCTCGACAAGCTGGGACCGGAGGCGGCCGACATCAGCGTCGACGACCTCGCCGAGATGTTCGCGGCGAACTCGATGCGCGTCCACGGCTTCCTGCGCGATCAGCGCATGATCGCCGGCATCGGACGACGCCTGGCAAACGAGATCTGCCATCGAGCGCGCGTCTCGCCGTTCGCGAACACCCGCAAGCTCGCGACGGCTGGCGCGGCCGACGTCGCCTCGGCAATCCACTCGTGCATCGCCGAGGGCCTCGACGCCGAGCGTGCTCGCGACGAGATGAGTTCGTCGAAGGACCGTCCGAGCGCGATGCACAGTCGTACCGGCGATCCATGCCCCGACTGCGGCGACGTCGTGCGGGCGGTGGAGTACTCCGGCTACACGGTGAACTACTGCGCGACGTGCCAGACCGGCGGCAAGGTGCTCGCCGACAACACGACCAGCAAGTTCCTGAAGTAGCACCAGCGTTATACGCTCGCCTTCATGCCGATCCATCTGCGAGCCGAGCCCGGTGACTACGCCCCGAACGTGTTGTGTCCTGGAGACCCCCTGCGGGCGAAATACATCGCCGAGACCTTCTTCGACGAGGGCTCCCGGCAGGTCAACGCCGAGCGAGGAATGCTGGGCTACACCGGCACGTTCGAAGGGAAGCCGATCAGCGTGCAGTCGACGGGGATGGGCTGTCCCAGCGCCGGGATCGTGTTCGAGGAACTGATCATGCTCGGCGCGACGCGCCTCGTTCGCGTCGGCACGTGCGGCGGGCTCGGCGACGGCATGGCGATGGGCGATACGGTGGTCGGCCTCGCCGCATCGAGCGACGACCAGACGCCCTTCCGCTATGCAGCGATGGATGGCTACGCGCCCTCCGCCACCTTCTCGTTGGTCGAGACCGCGGCACGTCTCGCCCGTCAAGACTCGGCCGGCGCCGTCCACGTCGGGCCCGTGGTCACATCGGGAATCTTCTACGATCCCGACCCGACGACATTCGCTCGTTGGAAGCGACTCGGCCACATCGGCGTCGAGATGGAGGCGGCGATGATGTACACGATCGCTGCGGTCAAGGGGATCGAAGCGCTGGCGATCATGACGGTCAGCGACCTGCTCGGCGAGAGTGGCGACACCGTTCGGATCAGCGACGCCGAATTGAAGGCCGGTGTCGATCAGATGATGCGCATATCTTGCGCCGTCGCCGTGTCATGATCAGCTCACCCGGCACTCGCCGAGGGAACCATTTCCGCCTCAGGAGCGTCAAGATTCACATGGGAACTCGTACTGCCATCGCCCTTCTGGCCCTTGCCGGCCTGGCCATTGCTGCCTGCGGCAGCGACGACTCGGCGGGCACGTCGGACGACACCGTGGCGTCCGCCGGTGGTCCCGTCACGGCCGAAGAACTCGATGGCCGAACGTTCATGTCGACCGAGGTGATCGGGTACGACCTGGTCGAAGAGACCGAGGTCAACATCACCTTTCTCGCCAACTCGATGAGTGTCAGCGCCGGATGCAACTCGATGAACGGCGCCTTCGAGATCGGTGAGGTCCTCACCGCAGGGCCCTTCCTGTCGACGATGATGGCCTGTGACCCGGCGCTCATGGACCAAGACGTCTGGCTCAACGACTTCCTGTCCTCGCTCCCCACCATCGAACTCGACGGCGAGACGCTCACCCTCGCGAGCGGCGACACGACCATGATCCTCAGCGAACTCCAGCCGAGCACGCTGGTCGACACCACCTGGATGGTCACCGGAACCGTCGCCAACCAGGGCGTCAGCACCGTTCCGGCAGACTCGACAGCTTCGATCGAGATCGCACCCGATGGCACCGTGTCGGTCAACTCCGGGTGCAACACGGGTTCGGGCATCGTCGAGATCACCGACGACACTCTGACGTTCGGGCCCATCGCCACTACCAAGATGGCGTGCCCGCAGGAACAGATGGATCTCGAGGCAAGCGTCCTCAGCGTCCTGCAGGGCGAGGTGACCTACACGATCGACGGCAACCACCTGTCGCTGCGCACCGGCGACGGCGCCGACGAGATCGGCCTCGAACTCACCGCCGAATCCTGACCGTCACGCCGCCGCTCACACCGCAAGCGATGAGTTCGCGCGCGACCTGTCCGCGCGAAGACTCATCGCTCCAGCCCCGACGACCACACGCGATGAGTTTCCGCGCGACCTGTCCGCGCGAAGACTCATCGCTCGGAGCGGAGGGACGCGACAAGGTCGAGGATGCGACGGGTGGTTGCTGGGAGACTGTCGCCGAAGTGATGCTCGACCACACGCTCAACGGCCCAGTCGACCCCGGCCGCGGCCTCGTCACGTGAAGCATCGCGGCGTCGCCCCGCCGTCTCGCTGTGGGTCGGATGCAAGTCGACTTCGATGGCCAGTCGCACCGACGGGATGGCGAGGTCGAACCTCGCCGGTCCATACCCTGGAAGGTCGATTCGATACTGGCGCTCGAGGCCAGCGAGGCCAGCGGCGGCGAGCGCGTCGCCGAGGACGGTCTCGCCATGCGACTCCGCAGGTCCGCCGTGGAGTCGGCTGTCGAGCAGTTCGAGGAACCGTCGGATCCACGGCCGCTGCGACGACATCCAATCGACTGCGACCGCGCGGAGCGTGTCGTCGTCGAGATCACCATCGCGGATCACCTGCTCCATGATCGAGAGCAGATCCGTGGAACCCACGAATCGTGCAAGATCGAGTGCCGTACGTGCGCGACTGGTCACGTTGATGCCATCGGCGCGCCGAACCACATCGCGGGGGTGAACCGCCGACGTCCGGTACGGCACCACCCACGACACGATCGACGGATGGCTGGCTGGCGGAGCGATCACATGGATCCTGCGATCAGGTGGGAGACGACGCAGCCCCCATAGACGACCCGCCGTCGGACCGCTGATCGCGAGGGACGGGTGGGCTGCACAGATCGCCGAACACCTCGCGGCCTCGTCGAGCGTGACCGCCGGAATGCGATACACCCCCTTGAGCACGGGCGTCAGGTTGCCGGTGTCCAGCAGGGTACGTACCGCTGGGACAGTGAGGCCGCAGCGCTGCAGATCGGCTGCGGTCGCAACGCCGTGATGGGTGCGAAGGAACTCCAACGCCTCGGTGGTGAAAGTGGCCACATGACCTCCCAGTGAACAGACCGTTCGAGGAGGGAGTCGGTGGCGACACGCTAGCGACTGCGACCTCGCCCACCGCGAGCGATGAGTCTTCGCGCGACCTGTCCGCGCGAAGACTCATCGCTCGGAGTTGCCCACCGCGAGCGATGAGTTTGCGCACGACCTGTCCGCGCGAAGACTCATCGCTCGCCTGTGTGGCGGGGGTCAGATCAGGCCGAGTTCGGCGACGGCGTCGCGTTCGCTCACGAGTTCGCCGGCGCTGGCGTCGATCTTCGCCCGGCTGAAGTCGTCGATGTCGAGACCCTGGACGATTGCGTAGTCGCCGTCCTTGCACACGCACGGGAACGACGAGATGATGCCCTCCGGCACGCCGTAGCTGCCGTCGCTGACCACCGACATCGACACCCAGTCGCCATCGGGCGTGCCGAGCGTCCAGTCACGGATGTGATCGACCGCGGCCGACGCCGCCGAGGCCGCCGACGACGAACCACGGGCGTCGATGATTGCGGCACCGCGCTTCGCGACAGTCGGGATGTACGTGTTCTCGTACCAGTCGTGGTCACCCACCGCCTCGAAGGCGTTCTTGCCGCCGACCTCGCAGTGGAACAGGTCGGGGTACTGCGTCGTGGAGTGGTTCCCCCAGATCGTCATCTTGGTGATGTCGTTCACCGACGCATCGAGACGCTGGGCGAGCTGCGCCTTCGCGCGGTTGTGGTCGAGGCGGGTCATCGCCGTGAAGCACCGCGGGTCGAGGTCGGACGAGTTGCGCTGCGCGATCAGCGCGTTGGTGTTGGCCGGGTTTCCGACCACGAGGATCTTCACCGCCGGAGTGGCCGAACGCGAGAGCGCTTCGCCCTGCGGCTTGAAGATGCCACCGTTGGCTGACAGCAGGTCGGCGCGTTCCATGCCGGCCTTGCGCGGCATGGATCCGACGAGGATGGCGACGTCGGCATCGCCGAATGCCGAGTCGGCGTCGTCGGTGCACACCACGCTGTCGAGCAGCGGGAATGCACAGTCGTCGAGTTCCATCCGCACACCATTGAGAGCACCGAGCGCGGGAGTGATCTCGAGCAACTGCAGCGAGATCGGCGTGTCGGGGCCGAGCATCGAGCCCGATGCGATACGGAAGAGGATGCTGTAGCCGATCTGGCCAGCAGCACCGGTGACGGCAACACGAACTGGAGTGGTCATGGTCCGAGCGTACGCCCGCCGCCGACCACCGCCCAAGCGCACGCCAGCTTCGAAAAATGCCTGGTTTGTCGCGCTGCAGCGCGCAGATCCAGGCATTTTTCGGGCTCAGGGTTGGGCGAGCACCTTCCCGATGACGTCGGCGTAGAAGTTCTGGCCGGACTGGGTGAGGTGAATGCCGTCGTCGTAGAAGCAACGACCCTCGCAACTCGCCGACAGGGCCTCCCAGTCGAGCACCGTCACGTTCGGGTGCGTGGCCGGGACGGCGCGCAATTTGGCGTTGTTGTCGGCGATCCAGCCGCGGTCGGCCTTGCCGGTCATCAGCAGCACAACGGGGACGTCGGCAACAGTGGCCAGCATGGCATCCAGCGTCTCCTGGCTGAACCCGCCATTGGTGCCGAGGTGGATCACGACGACCGATCCGAACGTGCCGTTGTCCTTCAGCGTCTGCATGGTCGGCACGAACGCCATCATCTGGCGGCTCTGCAACGCGTCGACCTGGAAGCCGCGGGCCTGGAGTTCCTCGGCCGCGCCGAGCATCACCGAGTCGCCGAGCGCGACGAGCGGGAATCCCGACACGGTCGGAGGGACGGCGAGCGGCGTCAGCCCATCGATGCTCGACACCACGCCCAGTTGCCCGGCCGCCACAGGCACCGTCGTGGGAGCCGCGGTGCTGGGTGCGACGGTGGACGACACGGCAGTCGTCGGAGCGATCGGTGCATCGATCGAACCGGACGGATCGAGCACCGGGTCAGCGATGGCCGGCGCGGTCGTGACCGGCGGTGCTGTGGTCGTCGAGGTCGTGGTCGGCGAGGTCGTGGTGGTTGACGCGACCGGGACCTCGCCGACGGCGAGCAGGTCGGTCGTGAACTCCTCGCCGGCGTCGAGTGCTTGGGCGATCTCGTTCTGCTCGAGTGGAGCAGTCATCAACACGGCACCCACGAACAGCCCGACCGCCGCGGCCATCGCCACCGCACCCATGGCCACCAGTTTGGGAACGCGTCGGGTGCCGGCAAACGTCCGACGCCACCACGCCGTCCAACGTCCCTGACGGATCGGCGTCTCGATGTACTGGTACGACAGTTCGGTGACGATCGTGGTCAGCAACAGGGCGAACACGAATTCACGCACCGTCAACTTGTTGCCCGCGACGCCGCGGATCATCTGATAGATCGGCCAGTGGTACAGGTAGAGCCCATACGACCGGGTGCCGATCCAGCGGAACAGTGGGTTGCCGAGCAGGTGGTTGGCCCGAGCGCCCCGATGGGTCACCGCAGCGATGATCGCCAACGTGGCCAGTCCGGCGAGGAAGAACCCGCCACGGAACACCAACGGATCGGCACCGCTCGGCGTGACGAGGTAGGTGTTCCAGCAGAGCCACGCGAAGGTGAGGATTGACAGCACCGCCAACCCGTCGAACAGCTTCCCCTTCGAACGCAACGGTCCGCGCACGATGGCCAGTGGCCGCCAGACCATCGCGAACGCCGCGCCGAGCAGAATGCCGCTCAGGCGGCTGATCGTGCCCAGGTACAGCGTGTCGATCTTGTTGATCGGACGATCGCCGAGCCACCAGTACGCGTCGGGTGTCACATTCGGTTCCGCAATCGGCCCCGGGTAGAAGAGCATGGCCGTCGCCACGGTGAGCAGCACAGCGCACACGAAGAGCCATCGGCTGACGGCGGCAACCTGGCGGGTGCCGTTGCGGCCGAGCAGGAAGATCATCACCACCGGCCAGAACAGGTAGAACTGCTCCTCGACGGCCAGGCTCCACAGATGCCGCAGCGGGGCGAAGTCGCCGGCCGCCGTGTACCCGAGACCTTCCCAGATCTGGTAGTAGTTCGAGACGTAGAAGAACCCCGCGATCACGTCGCCGCGCAGCGCACCGAGGGCGTCCTTCTTGAAGATCGCCGTCCAGACGACGACGAAGAACATCATCGTGAACAGCGCCGGCAGCAGACGCCTCGCCCGCCGCATCCAGAAGTGCCGCAGCGAGACGCGGTACGTGCGCTCGCGTTCGGAGATCAACAGCAGCGTGATCAGATAGCCGGAGATCACGAAGAACATCTCGACGCCGAAAAACCCGCCGGGCAGCCAGTCGCTGTTGGCGTGGTACACCATCACCGCCACCACGGCGAGAGCGCGCATCCCGTCGAGACCCGGAAGGTACGGGACCCGACTGATGTGGGCGCGGTCGTCGGGGACCGTTTCCACACGGGGTGGGGTGAGCGTGGACATGGGGCACCCAGTATCGCCGAGGCCATCGCGCCTCCAACGTCATCCCACCGAGGTGAGTTCGGCGCTCGGCAGCGTCACACCTGGCCCGGCACCGTGTGACGCCGCGTGACGATCAGGTGGGTGTTTGCAGCGCGCCTTCGATCAGGGAGGCGTAATACACCTGGCCGTCGGGGCGCAGGTGAAAGCCGTCGCTCTGGAAGCAGTCGCCCGGGCAGGAGTCGTCGAGGTCGGCCCAGTACAACACCGACACGTTCGGGTACGTGCTCGCCGCGTTGTAGATCAGATCGTTGTTGCCAGCGGTCCACGCACGGTCGACGTCGATCGTCAGCAGCAGCACCTGCGGTACCTCGGCCAGCGCGTCCATCATCGCCGTCATGTCAGCGGGGTTGATGTTGCCGTTGGTGCCGAGGTGGACCACGACAGCGTCGCCGAGTCGTCCATCGGCACGCAGTTGCTCGATCACGGCGCGACCGTCGGAGAACTGGCGGCTCTCCTTCGCGTCGACGGTGAATCCCCGGTTCGTGAGTTCTCCGGCCGCGCCGAGCATCACCGAGTCACCGATCGCAAACTGGGCGATCGGGACCGGAGGCGCCGTCGTGGTCGTGGTCGTCTCCACCGGTGGCACCACCGCGGAACCCGACGGGTCGGTGGAGTCCGCCGGAGCAGTCGAGTCGTCGGTGACCACAACCGGATCGGTCGGTTCGGCACCTGAACACGTCGGGTCGTTGACGACGTCGCAGACGAACTCGGCGCCCTCGTCGAGCGTCTGGCGCACTTCGTTCTCCTCGACAGGAGCCGTTGCCAGGCTCACTCCGGCGAACAGGGTCAGGGCGGCGACGACGGCTCCGATGCCATACAGCGCGTGGCGAGGACCGGCGACGGGCGAGCGCCGAATTCGTACCAGCGACGCTCGGAGCGTGCCCTTGCGGATCGGGGTCTCGATGAATCGGTACGAGAGTTCGGTGACGATCCCGGTGAGGATCAACGCGAACACGAACTCGTGGAACTTCAGGTGGACACCGGCGATGTTGCGGATGATCTGATAGATCGGCCAGTGGTACAGGTAGAGCCCGTACGACCGGGTGCCGATCCACAACAGAACCGGGATGCTGAGCACCTTCGAGGTGACGGCGCGATCGTGGGTGACTGCGGCCACCATCATCAACGTCGCGAGCGCACACAGCACGAACCCGCCACGGAAGAGCACGGGATTGCCGCCGTCCGAGCCGATCAGCCACATCCACCAGAACATGGCAGCGAGCCCGAGGAAGCCGACCAGGCCCACGAGGTCGAGGAGTCGGCCCTTCGTGCGCAGCGGCCCACGCATCACCGCGACCGGTCGCCACACCATTGCGAACGCCGCGCCGAGCAGCAGCCCTCCGGCACGGCTGAACGTTCCGAGATAGGACCAGTCGAACTTGGAGATCTCACGACCGAACACCGACCAGAACGCGTCCGGCGTGACCTCGGGGGTACCGATCGGCCCGGAGGTGTACACGAGCGCAGTGACAACGGTGATACCGAGCGCAGCGAGCACCAGCCAGCGACTGATGTCGGCGATCCGACGCGATCCGCCGCGGAGCAGCGCGAACATCACCACCGGCCACACGAGGTAGAACTGCTCCTCGACGGCGAGGCTCCAGAGGTGACGCAGCGGGGCGAAGTCGTTCGCTGCCGTGTACCCGGCGCCGGTCCAGATCTGATACCAGTTCGACACGTAGAACAACGCCGCGATCACGTCGCCGCGCAACTTGCCGAGGGCATCTCGTTCGAACAGCGACGTCCAGATCGTGAGTGCGATCATCATCGTGTACAGCGCCGGCAACAGCCGCCGCGCTCGCCGCAGCCAGAACTGGCGCATGTCGACGGTGGACGTGCGTTCCTTCTCGGAGATCAGCAGCAGCGTGATCAGGTACCCGGAGATCACGAAGAACACCTCGACACCGAGATAGCCACCTGGCAACCAGTCGGGGTTGGCGTGGTACACCATCACCGCGGCGACTGCGATCGCCCGCATGCCGTCGAGACCGGGCAGGTACGGAACCCGGCTGATGTCAATGGGCGCAGAGCGCCGCCGTACCCGCGTGGTCGGCCGCGTCGAGGCTCGCGTCGGAACGTCCGATGCGTCGGCGGCGGCAGTCATGTGGCGACCAGTATCGCTCAAGCCGTGGTCAGCCCGAGGTTCAAGCAGATCTCCACGACCGACTCTGGCCGGTTGAGTGCGTACAGATGCAGACCGGGTGTGCCGGCGTCGATCAGGTCGACGCACAGTTGCGTTGCCACCTCGATGCCGATTCGGCGGACCTCCTCGGCGTCGTCGGTGGCGTCGAGACGATCGGCGAGCCAGCCAGGCAGCGCCGCGCCGCTCATCTCAGCCATCCGCTTCACCATGGCCTTGTTGTTGATCGGCATGATGCCGGGCAGCACGGGCTTGTCGATGCCGAGCGCGGCCAGTTCCTCGACGAGACGGACCCAGTGCTCGACGTCGAAGAAGAACTGCGTCAGCGCAAAATCGGCCACGGCAAGCTTGTCCGCGAGGCGGCGGCGATCGGTCGCTCGGTCCGGCGAGCGGGGGTGCACCTCGGGATGCGCGGCAACCCCGGTCGCGAACGTGCCGGAGGCGACCACGTCTTCGAGCAGGTCCATCGCATACAGGTAGTCACCCGGCTCCTCGATACCACCGGCAGGCGGGTCTCCGCCGAGCGCGAGGACGTTCTCGATGCCCAGTTCGGCGTATTGCTCGAGCAACGAGACGACGTCGTCGCGACGGTGACCGCGGCAGGTGAGGTGCGGCATCGGCGTCCACGTCGTCTCGCCGAGCATCCACGCAACGACGTCGCCGGTGCGGTGACGATCGGAGCCCCCTGCGCCATAGGTGATCGACACGAAGTCGGGATGCAGCGACTCGATCGCTGCCACGGTGCGACCGAGGGTCATGTTCGCCGCCGGTGTCTTCGGTGGGAAGAACTCGAACGACAACGTCCGCTTGCTCGCGAGAAGATCCGGGATCCGAGCCATCCGACCAAACTACCGACGTCGAGGGCGCCCGACCCCACATCCGAGTGTCACCCATGCCGGGCGTCGCCGGGTGCTACGTTCCGCGTCGACCCGATCGGGTCGACGAACGAGAGGAAGTGCTCACATGGAAATGGTCGACATCTGGAAAACCGTCGTACTTCAGCGGTACGCGAAGTTCGATGGCCGCGCCGGCAGGGCCGAGTTCTGGTGGTTCGCGCTGGCGACGTGGCTCCTGTTCATCGCGGGCGCGATCGTCGCGGCGATTCTCGGCGCCATCGCAACGGCACTTGCCGTGATCGGCTACATCATCCTGATCGGTCTGTCACTGGCACTGA
Source organism: Ilumatobacteraceae bacterium (assembly GCA_963774765.1). GTDB lineage: Bacteria > Actinomycetota > Acidimicrobiia > Acidimicrobiales > Ilumatobacteraceae > Sva-07. The sequence continues at coordinate 218,766 of CAVZGP010000031.1, read as the reverse complement.
TCGTGCCGAGCCTCGCGCTCGCCATCAGGCGCCTGCACGACACGAACAAGTCCGGCTGGTGGCTGTTGATCAGTCTGATCCCGTTCGGTGGAATCGTGCTGCTGGTGTTCTACATCCTCGAAGGCACAAACGGCCCGAACAGCCACGGCGCCGCCGCGGAACCCGCAGCAGCCGCCGCCTGAGGGTTGTCACGTCTGGGGTCTGACCCCAGACGTGACAATCAGTGCCGGAAGTGACGCTGGCCGGTGAAAACCATCGCGATGCCGTGCTCGTCGGCCGCCGCGATGACCTCGTCGTCGCGAACCGAGCCACCGGGTTGGATCACGCACCCGATGCCGGCGGCCGCAGCGGCGTCGAGGCCGTCGCGGAACGGGAAGAACGCATCGCTCGCACAGGCACCACCGCTCGCCCGGCCCGCTGACCGTTCGGCGGCGATCCGAGCGGAGTCGAGGCGGTTCTGCTGGCCGGCACCGATCCCGAACGCCTGCAGATCCTTGGCGTAGACGATCGCGTTGCTGCTGACGGCCGCGCAGACCTGCCACGCGAATTCGAGGTCGGCCCACTGGCCGTCGCTCGGTTGTGCAGAGGTGACGACACGCCAGTCGTCGCTGCGACCCGAAATCGAGTCGGGCTGCTGAACGAGCAGACCACCATCGACCGGACGGAGGTCGAATGGCAGCGGAGAAGCAGCGTTGGCCGACATCACGCGCAGGTTCTTCTTGACGGCGAGAATCTCGAGCGCCTCCGATTCGAAGTCGGGCGCGACGACCACTTCGGTGAAGACGTCACCGATCGCCGTCGCCATCTCGGCGGTCACCGTGCGGTTCGCCGCGATGATGCCACCGAAGGCACTCACGGGGTCACAAGCGTTCGCCCGGATGTACGCCTGGGTGATGTCGTCGGCAACGGCGACGCCGCAGGGATTCGCGTGCTTGACCACGACGACGCCAGGCGCGTCGAATCGATGGACGAGGCGCCACGCCGCCTCGGTGTCGAACACGTTGAGGTAGCTGAGTTCCTTCCCACCGTGTTGGGTCATCGTGTCCCACCAGCTCGAGGCTCCGGCCTGGCGATAGCGGGCCCCTTGCTGATGCGGATTCTCGCCGTAGCGCAGCGGCTGCGCGAGTTCGAGGGCCAAGTGAATCGACGACGGCAGCGCGGCGTCATCGCCTGCACCCGATGCTGAATCGTCGAACCACGTGACGATCGCAGCGTCGTACGACGCTGTGTGCGCGAACGCCGTCCGCGCCAGACGGCGCCGAGTCGCATCGGTCAGTGCACCCTCACCGCGAAGCTCGTCGAGCACGGGGACATAGTCGGCCGGGTCGACGAGGACGCCGACGTGCGCATGGTTCTTGGCGGCGGCACGCACCATCGCCGGGCCACCGATGTCGATCAGCTCGATACTCGGATCGGACGAGAAGGGATACAGATTCACCACGACCAGGTCGATCGGCTCGATGCCGTGGTGTTCCATGTCGGCGACGTGTTCAGCGTCGGTCGGATCGGCGAGGATGCCACCGTGGATCTTCGGGTGCAGGGTCACCACGCGGTGGCCGAGGATCGCTGGAAGGCCGGTCAGCTCCGCAACGTCGGTGACGGGCACGCCGGCATCGGCGATTGCTCTGGCGGTTCCACCGCTGGAGACGAGCGACCACCCCAATCGATGCAGTGACTCGGCGAACTCGACGATGCCGGACTTGTCGAAGACGGAAAGCAGCGCAGTGGGCACGGACGCGACCGTAGCGAACGCGCCCCAGCGACAAGACATGACATCCGCACAGTCACTACCTCCGAAGTACGCGACCGGCGTCAGCACCACGACTACGGTGCCATTCGGGGAGAACCGCACACCAGCAATTCCGGAGGGGATTCACATGGACTTCAGCAAATTCAAGACTTCCGACTGGCTCATGATCGGAGGTGGCATCGGTATCTTCATCTTCGGATTCTTCAACTGGGTCACCGTGTCCGGCTTCGGCTTCTCCAGCTCCGGCGGCAACGTCTTCGACTTCTTCTTCACCGGCACGATCCCGTGGTTCCTGGTGATCGCCAGTGCGGTGATCACCGTCCTGCTCGTGCAAGGCATCCTGAAATCGGACCAGGCTCCCTGGCCACTGATCCTCCTCGTTGCCACCGGCCTCGCAGCGCTGTTGCTGCTGCTGCGAATCATCTTCAACCCGATCGACGGCAAGGATCAGATCGAGTCTGCTGGCGGCGACGTCGGCCGCGGCATCGGCATGATCCTGTCGGTGCTGTCCGGTCTGGTGGCGACTGCTGGTGCGTACCTGAACTTTCAGGCGTCGGGCGGCACCCTCAAGGACCTCACCGACGTCGACAAGCTCAAGTCGAGCTTCGCCAAGGGCGATGGCGACGCGGGAGACGATGCTCCCCCGCCACCTCCGCCCCTGGATCCCCCGCCGCCACCCGCGCCCCCCGCATCGCCGGAGGGTTGAGTCGTTCTCGTGAACTCGTTGCGGAATAGTTCCGCAACGAGTTCACGAGAAGCAGTCAGAGCGCGGCGACGATGTCGGCCATCAACTCGCCGGCCTCGGTCGGGTTGAGACCGACCTTCACGCCGGCGGCAGCGAGTGCGTCCATCTTGCCCTGGGCAGTGCCCTTCCCACCGGAGACGATGGCGCCGGCATGACCCATCTTCTTGCCGGCCGGGGCGGTGACACCGGCGATGTAGGCGCTCATCGGCTTGGTGACGTTTGCCTGGATGTACTCCGCTGCCTCTTCCTCGGCCGAGCCACCGATCTCACCGATCATCATGATCGCGTGCGTCTCGGGGTCGGCCTGGAACTCGGCGAGGCAGTCGATGAAGTTCGTGCCGGGCACGGGGTCGCCGCCGATGCCGACACACGTCGACACGCCGATGCCCTTCTGCTTGAGTTCGTAGAGCGCCTGGTAGGTGAGCGTGCCGGAGCGGCTGACGATGCCCACATTCGGGCCGTCAGCGGTCGGCTCCTGGGCGATCTCGCCGGCGGTGATGCCGATGTTGCACTTGCCGGGGCTGATGATGCCGGGGCAGTTCGGGCCGAGCAGGCGGGTGCCGGGAAAGTCACGCAGAAGGGTGTTGAACACCTTCGCCTCGTCCTGGGCGGGGATGCCCTCGGTGATGCACACGATGAACGCAATGCCCGCCTCGGCAGCTTCGAGGATCGCGCCGGACGCGAACTTGGGTGGCACGGCCACGAACGAAGCGGTCGCTCCCGTGGCAGCGACGGCGTCGGCGACGGTGTCGTAGATCGGCACGCCGTCGACGTCCTGGCCGGCCTTGCCTGGGGTGACTCCGGCGACGATCTGGGTTCCGTAGTCGCGGTTGCGTAGGCCGTGGTACTTGCCTTGGCCACCGGTGAGCCCCTGGACGATGACCTTGGTGTTCTCGTTGACGAAGATTGCCATGACTACTTCACTTCGCTTTCGCAACGGCCGCACGGGCGGCGTCGAGCATGGTGGGTTCGGACTGGAGCTTCTCGGCGGCGATGCCGGCGTCGAGCAGGATCTGGCGCCCCTCTTCGGCGTTGGTGCCGTCGAGGCGAATGACGATCGGTGCCTTCAGGTCGACGCGGCCCATGGCCTCGACGATGCCCTTGGCGACTTCTTCGCCGCGGGTGATTCCGCCGAAGATGTTGATGAAGATCGACTGGACCTTTTCGTCGGAGTTGATGACCTCGAGCGCCCCGGCCATCACGTCGGCGTTGGCACCGCCTCCGATGTCGAGGAAGTTGGCGGCGGATCCACCGACCTGGTTGACGACGTCGAGCGTCGACATGGCCAGACCGGCGCCGTTGGCGATGATCCCGACGGTGCCGTCGAGGCCGATGTACTGCAGGCCCTTCTCGGTCGCCATCTTCTCGCGGTCGTCCATCTCGGTGAGGCCGCGGAACGCATCCCACTCGGGGTGACGGAACTCGGCGTTCTCGTCGAGGGTCACCTTGGCGTCGAGCGCATGCACCTCACCGGTCGGCTTGAGGATCAGCGGGTTGATCTCGGCGAGGTCGCAGTCGCCCTCGGTGAAGCAGCGGTACAGCTTCACGAGGATGTCGGCAGCCCCGTCGAGTGCCCGCTCGGGCAGCTTCGCGTCGACGCAGGCCTGACGGGCCGTGGCCAGATCGAGCCCATCGACCGGATCGATGTGCAGCTTGACGATCGCCTCAGGATTGGACTCCGCGACGGCTTCGATCTCGACACCGCCCTCGGCCGACAGCATCAGCAGGTGCTTCTTGGCCGCACGATCGAGCGTGAACGACGCGTAGTACTCCTCGTCGATGTCGGACGCCTGCTCGATCCAGAGTCGCTTGACGACATGGCCCTTGATGTCCATGCCGAGGATGTTGCCGGCGTGCTCGCGCACCTCGGCCTCGTTGTCGGCGAGCTTGATGCCGCCGGCCTTGCCGCGGCCACCGACTTGAACCTGGGCCTTGACGACGACGGGGTATCCGGCCTGATTGGCCTCGCTCACCGCCTCGTCGACGGTGTCGGCCGGCCCACCTGGGCTCACCGGGATGTCGTATCGGGCGAAGTACTGCTTGCCCTGGTACTCGAAGAGGTCCACGTCGGGGTCACTCGCTTTCTGGTTGCGTACGGTTGCGTGCTGAGGACCGACCGCGGCAGCGGTCAGTCGGGTTCGGATTCGTCGAGCGTCGTCTCGAGCCACTGGCCGATCGCCTTCAGCGACGAACCCGGGCCGAAGATCTCGGCCACGCCCTGCGCACGAAGCGCCCGGGCGTCGGCGTCGGGGATGACCCCGCCGCCGAAGACCAGTACGTCGCCGAGGTCACGGCTGCGAAGTTCCTCCATCACCCGAGGGAACAGGGTGAGGTGAGCTCCGGACAGCAGCGAGAGGCCGACGCCGTCGGCGTCCTCCTGCAGGACGGTCTCGGCGATCTGTTCCGGCGTCTGGTGCAGGCCGGTGTAGATGACCTCGAAGCCGTGGTCGCGCAGCGCTCGGGTGATGGTCTTGGCCCCACGGTCGTGGCCATCGAGCCCGGGTTTCGCCACGACGATGCGATACGTGCGCTTCACGAAGGATGAACCATAGGGCACGTCGGGTCGATGTGCCGAAACGGCGGCCGGCCCATCGAAGCAGCCGTTCCCCGGCAGACTGTGGCCGATGTCGAATCCCGCCGCTCGCCGACCGGTCAGGCTGAAGTCACCGTTCGCTCGAGCGGTCGTGCCGGTTCTCGGCGGCATCGCCTTCTTCGTGGTGCTCGGTCTGGTGACATGGGGCGTCGCTGCATGGATCTCGAGCGGGGGTGCCGACGTGACCGACCGGCTCGCCCCGAGTCGTCTCGAGGTCGGCTCCGTCCAGAGCGCGGCGCGGATCGTCGACGAGGGCGGCCCGATCATCCTTCCCGGACTGAACACCACAACCGGCGAACGCACGCTGGTGATCGACCACGAGGGCTCCGATCCGACCCGCGGTTGGAGGATCTACTACGCCCATCCGATCGATCGCCCCGACTGTCCGGTCGAGCAGGTGGTCGGCACCGGTGAGTTCGTCGATTGTGACGGGGCCACGATCACCGTGGCCGACCTGTCACCGCCGGACTCCGGCGTGTTCCCGGTGGTCGAGAACCAACGGGTCCTGTACATCGACCTCGCCGGCATCACCACGACCACCACCGGTTGACACCGATCCCTCCCGAGCGCGTGACGCCGCGGCTGCTGCCGTGGGACGTTCAGCCGAGAGCCATGGCGTCGACGAGGCGCTCGGCGAAGATCTCGGTGTGTTGGCCGAGCTTGTTCCGGCTCATCGCCAGCCCACCGATCACGTAGGCGCCCGTGTCGCCGAGCGCACGGTCGAGCTTGTCGAGCGACTTGCCCGGGTCGAGCGCGAACGTGCAGAAACCGGCGGCGCGCTTGCCGCGCATCGCGGGAAGGTTGGCGATGTTCGACGTCGCCCATGGTGCCTGACCGAACACGAACGCACCATGCACCCACGTGCCGACCAGGATCAGGTCAGCCTGCTGGATCGACGCGTGGTCCGGCTGCTTCACCTTCGACAGCCCGGTGATGGTCCAGCGCTCCTGCGCCAGGAGATCGGCCACCCTCTCGGCTGCCGACCACGTGTTCCCCGTCAAGCTCTCGACCAACAGTGCTGCCTTCACGCCGACGATTCTTGCAGGTCGGGAGCCGTCGCGGCAGATCTCGTCACCAGTTCACCTGGTCGCAGCCCTCGTGCGAGTCGGGTTCGACCTGGAACGTCGCGTGGTCGATGCCGTGGCGTGTGGCCACGCAGTGGCGAGCATCGTCGAGCACACCGTGGGAGTCGGCCGTCGATGCCATCACGAGGTGCGCCGACGCGGCGTCCATCTCGGAGGTGAGCGTCCAGACATGCAGATCGTGCACGTCGACGACCCCCTCGATCGAGGAGAGGTCACTGGCCAGACGCTCGAGGTCGACGTGGTCCGGTGCGGCTTGCAGCAGGATGGCGACGGATCGGCGTCCCAGCCGCCAGGCACGCGGCAGGATCCAGAGGCCGATCAGCACACCGGCCAGAGAGTCGATCCAGGTCCAGCCGAACAGGGCGAGCAGCACGGCCGCGAGGATCACGCCAACCGACCCGACGGTGTCGGCGAGCACCTCGAGAGATGCACCTTCGACATTGATCGACTCCTTCGCCCCCGAGCGGAGCAGGGCGAAGGCAACGAGGTTCGCGACCAATCCGAGCACGGCCACGACCAGCATCGGTCCACTGAGCACTTCGGCCTCGTCGCCGATTCGACGGATCGCTTCAACGACCACCCAGATCGCAACGGCGAACAACAACAACGAGTTGACGAACGCCGCCAGGATCTCCAACCGGTAGAGCCCGAAGGTGTGCTTCGACGTCAGACCTGCCCCCTGCCGGTCGAAGCGGGTGGCAAGGCTGATCGCTGCCAGTGCCATGCCGATGCCGACCACGTCGGTGAGCATGTGTCCGGCATCCGACAAGAGCGCGAGCGAGTTCGTCGCGAACGCGGCAATCAGCTGGACCACGAAGAACGTGGCGATGACAGCGAACGCCGCGATCAGCCGACCGCGGTGCCGCTCCCCCGCCCGCGCCAGGGCGAGACCGTGATCGTGCGTGGGATCGTGACCGTGCGGCGCCGCAGACGATGTTGACATGAGGCTATTCTCATTGAATGAGAACGAAAGCGCAACCTGTCAGTCGGACACCGGAATCTGCACGGTGAAGACCACCTCGTCGAAGTCGCCATAGCGAGCGGTGACCTCGAAGGTCCACAGGCCGGCGACCGGCAGATCGAGGCCGGCGCCGACCACGTGGTTGGCGCCGGCCGGGAAGACCTCGACGTCGAACGGCGGGATGTCGGCCTCGGGGAGTTCGGCGCGCACCGAGATCTCGTCGGCACGGTCGAGCGCACCCGATGGCGAGGTGATGTACACGTGCATCTCGGTGCCGCCGGTGACCGCGGGTTCGAGCTCGACCTGGGCGACGCGGGAACCCGCCACGGCCGACACCGAGACGATCTCGGGCACGTCGACCGGTGGAGGCGAGTTCACCAGGCCTGCAGTCGCTCCGAGGATCAGCACGATCCCGGCGATCTCGAATCCGACCGATCGACGCACGAGCATGCTGGCATCGTCGCCGCGGGTGTGGACGATGCGCCGACTGAATGCGGCCACGCCCACCACGAGCACGACGAGCAGCAGCTTGATCACCAGCCACCGCCCGTAGCTCGACTCGGTGAGACCCGAGAGGGTGCCGAGTTGACGCCACGCGTTGATGCCGCCGGTGACAGCGAGTGCGACGACCGACCCCAGCGCCCACGGCGAGAAGCGGATGACCGTCGCCCAGAACTCGCCACGTGGTGGCGCGACGAGGACCACGGCGAGGCCACCCAGCCAGACCGACATCGCGGCGAGATGCACGAGTGTGGCCGCGAACCCCAGGACGATGGAGTCGCCGGAGATCGCATGGCCACCGGCGGCGACCACGCCCAGCACGCCGAGCGCGAGCGCGGCGACCACGGCGATCCCGCCGCGCACCGCGAACCGCGATCGCAACGGGATCAGCACGCAGAACAACGCGATCACGACCAGCCTGGCGATCCACCACTGGCCGGACTGCGTGTCGGCCACCGATCCCCACGCCAGGAACGATCCGCCGATCAGGTTCGCCTGCGCAGCGATCATCCACAGCGTGCCGACGAGCGCGCATCTCGGACGACACGACGAGCAGGGCACCCACGCGACGCGATGCGATCACCGACGGGGTCAACGCGAGGGCCAGCACGAGGCCACCGACGAGCAGTCCGACGCCGGCATAGCTGACGAACCGACCGATACCGAGAAGGAGGTCGTCGGAGGAACTCTCGGACGCACCGTCGAAGAGCCCGTCGACCACGCCGGTGGTCACCGACGACGGCGTCCCGACCGAGAACGTGAACGAGCCACGAACGCGGTGTGAATCGGCGGACACCCCCTGCCACGCCACGACGTAGGTGCCATCGGCGAGCGTCGTCGGGATCGATGATCGCATCCGATCGGAGCCAGCGGACTGATCGACAGCACCGATGCCGACCTCGTCACCGTCGGCGTCGAGCAGCCGGATGCCCGGCTCGATCGGATCGATGGCCTCGGTGAACTGCAGTGCGATCTCGGTCGGCGCGACCTCGAGAAGTTGTTGATTCGCGGGGGATGACGACAACAACTCCGCGTGGGCCGACGCGGTACCGCCGCCGAGCAGGACGACGAGCAGGACGACGACCACACCCAACAGCGTGGCCGATCGCGTGCGCGTCGAGGGCGTGAATTCAGCGAACGCCATCATGGACCGATTCAGGTGTCGTCGTCGGGCATGGCGGCTCTGGCCTGGCGAGATCGGTAGACGACGAACCCGCCGATTGCGAGGATGGCAGCGATCGACACGATGAAGATGATCGTGCCGGTGCCGGAGTCGCCTGACCCGTCGACCCCCGGCGAGATCAGCACCGGTTCGCTCGTGCCGGGCGATGAGGTCGTCTCGGTCGATGCCTCGGTCGTCGAGGGCGAATCGGTGGTCTCTGGCTCGGTGACCACCGGCGCGGTCGATTCGGGTGCAGTCGATTCGGTGCTGGGTGCGGTCGTCACAACGGTGGCGATCGGCCCGAACAGGTCCATCGCCGGAGCCGGCTCGTCGAGTTCGTCCCCCGGTTCGGTGGGGATCCCGATCCATCGGATCTCGCCGACCTCGCAGCGCTGCACGAACGGGAAGTAGATCGTTGCGTCGGGCGTCGGCGGCAGCGTCATCGTGACCGAGAAGGTGCCCTCGACGTCGTCGGCGAGCGGGCCGCCGAGGAATGTGACGACCGTGTCGCCGTCGACGTCATCGATCGAACCGTCCCAACCGTCCGCTGGTTCCGTCACGGGGTCGGTGACGGCGTCGGGCAACCGCATGTCGAGTTGGACCGTCGGAGAACCCTCGCAGCCGTGTTCGACCGTGAATCCAACGGTGAGACGCGACCCCGCCTGCGCCTCCGCTGGATCCGGATCGATGTGGGCAAACGCGACACCACCGATGGCAAACAGCGAAGCCACGGCGGCCGCGGCGAAGAGGACAAGTCGACGGATCATGGCGCGGCAAGGTTACGGCGACGGCCGCCGTTCCCCAGATCGGCTGGCTCCGTACACTGCGACGATGCGCACGACCGGTCGACGCGACGACTCCGACGACGTCGATGTCGCTGTCGTGGGACCGGTCGACGAATCCCTGTCAGACGACGCCGCACAACGGCTGCTCCGGGTGGTGCTCGTCGTGTTGGCCGCCGCGGTCGTGACCGGACTCTTCGCAGGGGCCGCCATCTGGGCGCTCGGTGGCGACGACGAACCGCCGACACCGATGAACGCCGTCGACGTCGGGTTTCTCCAGGACATGCTCGACCACCACGAGCAAGCGCTGGTGATCTCGAACCTGTACCTCGACGATCAACCTCACGGTGACGCCGCACCGTATGCCCACGAGGTGATCTTGTTTCAGACGCGCGACATGGGCTGGATGAACGACTGGCTGGCCGAGGGGGGCTATGCCCCCGGTGCGCCGGACCGCACAGCGATGGAGTGGATGAGCGAGCCGACCACGGTGTCGGAGATGCCCGGCATGCAGACACCTGAACGCCTCCAGGAACTCGCCGATGCCACCGGTTCCGAACAGGACCGGCTGTGGTTCGAGATCATGACCGACCATCACCTCGGCGGTGTCCACATGGCCGACCACGCCGCGGCCAACGGCGCTCGCGAAGAGATCATCGAATTCGCCGAGGCGGTGTCACGAAACCAGCGCATCGAGGTCGTCGAATACCAGCGGGCGGTCGAACGCCTCGGCCTCACCTGAACCGTTCTCCCTTCCGTTCTCGTGAACTCGTACGGGAATAATTCCCGAACGAGTTCACGAGAAGCGTGGCCTACGGTGGCGTGATGAGTGACGATCAGGCGGACCCGGTCGAGCGGGCTCGGCGCGACAACGACTTCTTCGGTCCACTGGTACCCGGCCAGATGGGGTGCGTGTTCGACCACTCGGCGCCCGACCTGGTCGTCGGGCACATCGCGGTGACCGAGTCGTTGATCGCGGGCACCGGGTTCCTGTTCGCACCAGCGGTGATCGCTCTCGCCGACACGTGCGCGGCGATCGGCTGCGGACACAACCTCGGTCCCCGCGAGTCGTTCACCACGATCGAGCTGAAGACGAACTTCCTGTCGAGCGCACGCGTCGGCGACCTCGTCGTGTGCCGCTGCACGCCGGCGCACCTCGGACGCACCACGCACGTGTGGGACGCCGAGGTGACAAACGGCGACACCGGGCGCACGATGGCACTGTTCCGCTGCACCCAGCTGATCCTCGCTCCGCGCCCCTGACCCGCCTCCCCGTCGTTCTCGTGAACAACTTCACCTCTCAGAGGTGAAGTTGTTCACGAGATGCGATTGGGTCAGAGCTTTTTGAGGGGGGCCCAGGCGAGTGCGAGGTGTTTGGTACCGGCGCCGGGGAAGTTGATGGTGGCCTCGGCCTTCTCGCCCGAGCCGGAGATGTCGATGATCACGCCGGCGCCGAACGCCGGGTGCTCGACGTCGTCGCCGATGCGCAGCCCGAGTTCCTGACTGTTCGACGGTGTCGGCGACGGCTTGGACCCCGATCGGATGGCGGCCTCGACGACGCGGTCGCGGTGTTCATCCTGGGCGGCCTTCGCGTCGAGGATGTCGGCGTTGATGTTCGCGTCCGCCACTGCCGCCACCTCCACCACCGCGGCGGTACGCCGGCGGGTCGCCGTAGTCGGAATCGCGGCGTCGGTAGCTCTGGCGACCGTAGGTCGAGCGGCCGCTGATATTGCCCTTGGACTCGATCAGCGTGGCGGGGATCTCGTCGAAGAAGCGTGACGGCGGGTTGTACTGGGTGGAGCCGAACAGCTGGCGGCTCCAGGCGTGCGACATGTACAGCCGATTCATGGCACGGGTGATGCCCACGTAGGCGAGGCGACGCTCCTCCTCCATCTCGGCGGGCTCGGTGAGCGCCCGGATGTGGGGGAAGATCCCCTCCTCGCAGCCGACGAGGAACACCACCGGGAACTCGAGGCCCTTGGCTGAGTGCAAGGTCATCAGGACGACCTGGTCCTCGATCTCACCGTCGGGGAGGTCGTCGGTGTCGGCGACGAGCGCGACCTGTTCGAGGAACTCGTCCATCACCGTGAATTCGCGGGCCGAGCCGACCAGTTCGCCGAGGTTCTCGACGCGGGTGTGCGCCTCGATCGTGTCTTCGGCTTCGAGTTCGGCCAGGTAGCCGGATCCGTCGAGTGCCGCCTGGAGGACGTCGCCGGGGCCCTGGTCGGGGTCGGCGACGACGGTGGTCATCGTGTCGAGCAGATCGACGAAGGACGCGATGCCGCGCACCGCCGGGCCGGTGATGCCCGCCTCGTCGGCGCGGCGTAGAGCCTCGACGAACGCGATGCCTTCGGCGCCGGCGAACGCATCGAGCTTGGCCACGCTGGCGTCGCCGATGCCGCGCTTGGGCACGTTGAGTACCCGCTTCACGCTGACTTCGTCGGCGGGGTTGATCACCGCCCGCAGGTACGCCATTGCATCCTTGATCTCGCGGCGGTCGTAGAAGCGGGTTCCGCCGACCACCTTGTACGGCACACCAAGGCGCATGAACGCCTCCTCGACCACTCGGCTCTGCGCGTTGGTGCGGTAGAGCACGGCCATCTCGCGGAAGTTGGTGGCGTCGTCGGCGTGCAGCTGGCGGGCCGTTCCGGCGACCCAGGTGGCCTCGTCGCCCTCGTCCTCGGCGTGGTAGCGCACGATGCGCTCACCCATACCGCTGTCGGTCCACAGCGACTTCGGCTTGCGTTCGACGTTGTTGTCGATGACCGCGTTCGCGGCGTCGAGGATCGTCTGGGTGCTGCGGTAGTTCTGATCGAGGATCACCGTGGTGACGTCGGGGAACGCCTCCTCGAACTCGAGAATGTTGCGGAAGTCGGCCCCGCGAAATTTGTACACCGACTGGTCGGTGTCGCCGACCACGCAGACGTTGCGGTGGCCGTCGGCGAGCAGCAGCACGAGTTCATTCTGGGCCTGGTTCGTGTCCTGGTACTCGTCGACGAGGATGTGCTGGAAACGCTGGCGGTAGTGCTCGAGGACGTCACCGTGTTCACGGAACAGCTTGACGGTGTTGGTGAGCAGGTCGTCGAAGTCCATCGCCCCGGCCTTGAGCAGGCGGGCCTGGTACTCGGCGTAGACGTCGGCGTGCTTGCGATCGAAGATGTTCTGCGCCCGACGGTGCGCCTCGTCGGGGTCGATCAGCTCGTTCTTCCAGAGGCTGATGATGGCGTGGACGCCGCGAGGTGTGAACCGCTTGGCGTCGAGGCCGAGGTCGCGGATGACGTAGCTGGTGAGCCGGTTCGAGTCGGCGGCGTCGTAGATCGAGAACTGGCGGGGGTAGCCGAGTGCATCGGCGTTGGCGCGCAGGATGCGCACACACGCCGAGTGGAATGTCGACACCCACATCGTCTTCACCACCGGACCGACGAGCGCACCGACGCGTTCGCGCATCTCGGCGGCGGCCTTGTTGGTGAACGTGATCGCCAGGATCTTCGACGGATGCACACCGTTGTGGATCAGGTGCGCGATGCGGTGTGTGAGCACGCGGGTCTTGCCCGACCCGGCACCGGCAATGACGAGCAACGGGCCCGTCTCGTGGGCGACCGCATCGAGCTGGTCGGGATTGAGCCCTTCGGCGAACGGCGACGGGCCGTTGCCACCGAACGGATCGTCCAGTGCATCCGGCGACGCGCTGTCGGCGGGATGCGGGATGTCGGCGAACAGCTCGTCGTCAGTCATGTGCGGCCCACTCTAGAGAGCGGGTGTCACAGCCTGCCTTTCAACACGCCGGCGGTCGACCACCGCCTTCGGGTCCTTGGTCGGTTGCCACCCGGGACTCCGCCGGTGGAAACTGGGCGGACACGAAAGGGGTCCTCATGCGTTCGACCGAACAGATCAGGAACGTGGTGCTCGTCGGACACCACGGCAGCGGAAAGACGAGCCTCGCCGAGGCGCTGCTCTTCCGAGCCGGGGTGATCCCTCGGGCCGGTTCCATCGAGAAGGGGTCGACGGTGATGGACCACGATCCCGAGGAACACGAACGCCACCAGTCGATCGGGCTGTCGGTCGCATCGTTCGACTGGAACGGGCATCGCATCAACCTCATCGACGCTCCCGGCTCGCCCGACTTCCGCGGCGAGGCACTCCTCGGGCTGGCCGCCGCCGACCTCGCCGTGTTCGTCATCGACGGCGTTGCTGGCGTCCAGTCTCAAGACCTCGTGCTGTGGCGCCACGCCGCTGAACTCAGCACCCCGCGACTGGTGTTCGTCAACAAGCTCGACCGCGAACGGTCGTCGTTCGATCGGACCCTCGAGCAGGTCCGTGAGGCGTTCGGTTCGCACGCCGACCCGACCGAACTCCCCATCGGCGAGGAATCCAGCTTCCACGGTGTGACCGACCTCCTCACCCATCGTGCGTTCGTCTACGACTCGGGACACGCCGAGCCAGTCGAAGTTCCCACCGACCTCGCCGAGACCGAGCGTGTGGAGCACGAGCACCTGGTCGACGACGTCATCGAACTCGACGACGATCTCCTCGCCCGGTACCTCGACGGTGACGAGCCGTCACCAGAGCAGCTCGAGCACCTGTTGCACGACGCCGTCGACCGCGCCATCGCGTTCCCCGTGTTGTGCGGATCGGCGACGGCACCGATCGGGGCAGACCAGCTCGCGAACTTCATCTGTCGTGTCGGCCCAGCTCCGGGCGACGCCGGTCCGACCACCGTCCAGGCGGCCGGTGGTCTCGTCGAGGTGGCCCCCGACCCGAACGGAGCACCGCTCGCGCTGGTGTTCAAGACCACCGTCGACGAATTCCTCGGCCAGATCTCGCTGCTCAAGGTGCTGTCCGGCACGATCCGCGCCGATGACGTGCTCGTCAATTCCCGCTCGGGGACCAAGGAACGCCTGCACAATCTGATCTCGCTCGTCGGTGGCTCGCAGACCCACGTCGATTCGGTCGGCGCCGGCGACATCGTCGCGGTCACCAAGCTCACCGACACCCGTACCGGCGACACGCTGGCACCCGACGGCACCCCGGTCACGGCGGTGATACCCGCTCTCCCACGCCCGGTGTTCGGGCTTGCGATCACCGCAGCCAAGCAGTCGGACGAGGATCGACTGGCCACCACGTTGCACCGGCTCATGCTCGAGGACCCAACGCTGGCGGTTGTGCACGACGGCTCGACGGGCCAGACCATCCTGAGCGGCAGCGGGGAAACGCACGTCCTCGTCGCGCTGTCGCGCATCGAACGTGCCGGCGTCGACCTGGTGGTCGACGACGTCCGCGTGGCGTACCGATCCACGCTGGCGGCCTCGGTCGAGGTCGAAGGCAAGCACAAGAAGCAGAGCGGCGGACATGGGCAGTTCGGCGTGGCGACGGTCCGATTCGAGCCGCTGCCGGCGGGTTCCGGCTTCGAGTTCGACAGCGAGGTGACCGGTGGCGTCATCCCGAAGAACCTCGTGCCCGCCGTCGGCGCCGGGATCGAGGAGGCGATGGCTCGGGGCGGGCGCGACGGCTTCCCGATCGTCGACGTGCGCGCCGTGTGCAAGGGCGGCAAGCACCACGCCGTCGACTCCTCGGAGATGAGCTTCAAGATGGCCGGCTCACACGCCCTGCGCGAGGCGATCGCCCAGGTCGGTGTCGACATCCTCGAACCCATCAGCGAGGTCCATGTCCACGTGCCCGCCATCCACCACGGCGACGTGCTCGGCGACCTGAACTCGCGACGGGCTCAGGTGGTCGGCTCCGACACGAGCGAATCCGGTGTGACCACCATCCATGCGCTCGTCCCGACGTCGGAGATACTGCGCTACGCGATCGACCTGCGCTCGCTCAGCGGGGCCAGCGGTTCGTTCGAGGTCGACCACCACGGCTACCAGCCGCTGCCCGCCAACCTTGCCGACAAGGTCCGCGAGGTTGAACGACCGATCTCGTGAACACCTGCGCGCTCAGACCGCGCACTTGTCCACGGAAAGGGCGGAGCCAGCCGCCGAACCAGGTCAGCACACCTTCTCGAACACCGCCACCTGGCTCGCGCTGCCCGCGGTGAACTCGGCGCCGGACCAGTCGGCCCATCGGTCGCGCAACCGGAATCCGGCGAGGCGACCCATCAAATCCAGTTCGGCCGGCCACACGTAGCGGTACGGTGCCGAGTGGCCGATGAAGCGACCGTCGACGTTCATCCAGTGGTGCGACCACGAGATCTGCCCGACCGGGTCGTCGAACGTCTCGACGCCGACATGATCGGGTTCCATCGTGAAGACCCGGGCCATCTCGCCGTGCGGCAGTCGCCGCAACTGTGGCACGACCACCTCGACGACGAGGCATCCACCCGGTTCGAGATGTGCGGCGGCGTTGGCGAACACGGCGACCTGCTCGTCGAGCGTCGTGACGTTCATGATGGTGTTGTAGACGAGGTAGACGAGGGCGAACTCCCCTGCCACGCGGTCGTCGCCATGTCGCCGACGGTGACCTCGATGGCGTCGGCGCCCGGCTTGGCTCGCAGCACGTCCACCATGTGCGGCGACAACTCGATGCCGCCCACCGTCACACCGCGGGCGCTCACCGCGAGCACGCGACGCGTCCCGTGCCGATCGCGAACTCGAGCACAGGACCGCCCGCGGCGAGTTCGACCAGTCGATCCACGGTCGGCCCGAGAACCGCCGACTCGAACATCGCCGCCGAGGTCGCGTCGTAGACCTCGGCGATCTCGCGTTCCCAGATGATCGTCGCCATGGGCCACAGCGTCGCACGACACGCCGGGAAACAGCGACCGAGTTTCGGGTCTCGCGTTCCCCGGGCGGCGCGCGATCTGCTTCACTCGGGCACATGGAGTACACGCAGATGACGCCCGAGGAATTCGCGGCGATCGACGACCTCGACGACTGGCGGTACGTGCTGGGTGGGATCCGCGCCCACTTCCGGGCGGGCACGTTTCCCGACGCGGCGGCCCTCGCCGTTGCGATCGCCGACATCGCCGAAGCGGCGAACCATCACCCCGACATCGAGATCCGATACCCCGACCGGGTGCACGTCATCCTGACGACGCATGCCACCGGTGGGACCTCGACGCTCGACGCCGAGGTGGCGCGCCTGATCTCGGAGACCGCCCGTCAGAAGGACGCGACCGCAGAGGCGGGAGCTCCGCAGGCCATCGAGGTCGCGATCGACACGATGGACGCTGATCGGATCCGTCCGTTCTGGGCGTCGGCCCTCGGCTACCAGGAGCGCGATGGGAATCTGGTCGATCCGCTCAACGCCGGGCCGCCGATGTGGTTCCAGCAGATGGACGAGCCGCGGACGGATCGTGGACGCTTCCACATCGACATCAGCGTTGCCCATGACGTGGCCGAGGACCGTGTCGCTGCAGCGCTGGCCGCCGGGGGAAGCCTCGTCACCGACGAGTTCGCCCGCTCGTGGTGGGTGCTCGCCGACGCTGACGGCAACGAGTGCTGCATCTGCACCTGGCAGGACCGCTGACGGCGACATCGATCTCCACTCGCCGTTCGCACGTCCCGGGGCATCGGCGAGTGTCATTCCCAGAATGCGGCGCAGTTACGTTCACGACCATGGCCCAAGGACTGCAGACCTTCCTGACGTTCCAGGGTGGCGCCGCCACCGCCGCACTCGCGTTGTACGGCGAGGTGTTCGACGACTTCGAGATCGTCGAGATCGCCTACTACGGACCCGGCGATGGTGGGCCAGAAGGCACCGTCATGGTCGCGAGGTTCCGGCTCGCCGGCACCGAGTTCCGCTGCGCCGACAGCCCTGTCGAGCACGCGTGGGGATTCACTCCGGCGATCTCGCTGTGGATCGACTGCGAGGACGGCGCCGAACTCGAACGGCTCTTCGCCCGCCTGTCCGACGGGGGCCAGGTGTTCATGGCGCTCAACGACTACGGATTCAGCACGCGGTTCGGATGGATCGGCGACCCTCACGGTGTGACCTGGCAGCTGAACCTGCCGTGATCGACCCCGCCGTTTGGATGGAGTTGGATGCGGAGTGGAAGGTGGTCAACCGCTCTGGAGTTCGGCGAGTTCCAACCAGCGCGACTCGAGTCCGTCGAGTTCACCCTGAGCGGTCGCGAGTTCGGAGCCGATCGCGTGTAGTTCGATGTGGTCGGTGGCGATGGCGAGGCGCTCGGTGAGCTGATCGACCCGCTTCTGGGCCTTGACCATCGCCTGCTCGGCCTCGCGGAGTTGCCGACCGACCGTGTA
Source organism: Ilumatobacteraceae bacterium (assembly GCA_963774765.1). Lineage (GTDB taxonomy): Bacteria > Actinomycetota > Acidimicrobiia > Acidimicrobiales > Ilumatobacteraceae > Sva-07. The sequence continues at coordinate 200,977 of CAVZGP010000031.1, read as the reverse complement.
CTGGCTCGGGGCGCCTTTCGACTTCGGTGCGGCCGTGGGCTCCGGTGCAGATGTCGAGACAGTTGGCTTCGGTGATCCGCCAGAAGAACGTTCCTCGAGCCAGCCGGCGACACCGCCGGGGACGCGTCGGACCGTACCACCGGGGTCGATCGCCAGCACATGATCGGCGACCCGGTCGAGGAAGGCGCGGTCGTGACTGGCGACCACGAGCGCCCCCGGCCAGTCGTCGAGGAAGGCCTCCAGCGACCGCAGCGTGTCGAGGTCGAGATCGTTGGTCGGCTCGTCGAGGATCAGCAGGTTCGGCTCGGTTGCCAAGACCATCACGAGCTGCAACCGGCGTCGTTCACCCCCCGACAGCATCCGTACCGGCGCGTACTGGGCAGTCGTGTCGAACCAGAACCTCTCGAGCAGCGCCCGGTCGCGATGATCAGGCTCTCGATGAGGCCCGGCGACGAGTTCGCGCACGATGGCGTTCGGATCGAGGTCGGACGAGTGCTGGTCGGCGAAACCCACCACCACCGTCTTGCCCCGCTTCACCGTGCCCTCGGCCGGCTCCGCACGCCCGGCGATGATGTCGAGCAGCGTCGACTTGCCCGACCCGTTCGGGCCCACAACCGCCAACCGGGCACCAGGTTCGATCATCAGGTCGACGTGTTCGAACACCGTGAGCTCGTCGGACGTGTCACCTCTGGGGTCAGACCCCAGACGTAACACCTCGAAGCGCTGGGCCACATCCTCCAGTTCGACGACCTGGTTGCCGAGGCGAGCGGTTCCACCACCGAGTTGCAGGTCATTCCCGCGCACACCGGCGGGCGCCGGACCGCCGGACACGATCTCGTTCGCCGAGCGCAGGCGTGCCTTCGGCTTGGTCGAACGTGCCGGAGCGCCGCGTCGCAGCCAGGCGAGTTCCTTGCGCGCGAGGATCTTGCGGGTCGACTCCTCCTGCACTTCCCGATCGATGCGGGCGGCTCGGGCATCGAGGTACGTCGCGTACGCGCTCGATCCGGCGGCCGCCTGATGGACGAAGCACCGGCCGCCGTCGAGTTCGACGACCTTGCTCGGCCCGACGGCGGTGGTCAGCCGATCGAGGGCATGGCGGTCGTGGGTGACGAGCACCAGCGCCGACTTCATCTTCACGAGTCGGGATTCGAGCCATTCGATCGCTTCGAGATCGAGGTGGTTGGTCGGCTCGTCGAGCACGACCATGTCGTGGTCGCCGTGCTCGTCGTCGGCCAGCATCCTGGCGAGCGCGACCCGCTTGGCCTGGCCGCCGGACAGCTCGTGGGTCTGCCGGTCGAACAGAGGCTGGACACCGAGCTTCGTGGCGACGGCGGCGACCTCCCACGAGTCACCGAGAAACCCCCGAACCGTGCCGGGGGGAAGCACCGGATCCTGTTCGAGCGAAGCGATCCTCACCCCCCGACCGAAACGCACCTCGCCCTCGTCGGGCGCCACCACGCCGGTCAGGATCTTCAACAATGTCGTCTTGCCGGAGCCGTTGACGCCGACGACTGCCACCCGGTCACCGGTCGAGACCGTGACAGCGACGTCCTCGAACAGCACCTTGTCGGGTTGGGCCATTCCGACGCCGGCGAGGTCGACACAGATCACGTGACGTGACGCTACGGCCCGATGCCGTGATCAGCGTCCCCCTCACGCGACGAAACGCAACGTTTGGTGTCAGACACCAAACGTTGCGTTGTCGGGCGGTCAGTCTTCGGCGTCGGGGGCGCCACGCTCGGGACGGCCGTTGTTCACCGCGTCGGTGATCCTGGCCTCGGCGTCCACGAGCTTCTGGTCGGCCTCGGCCTGGTCGATACGACCGTTCTCGACCGCATTGGTGAGGCGCTCATCGAGCTCGGCGACGAGTTCGTCGACGACGGCTTGGACCTCGACGCCCTGCGCCGTTGCGATCTCGGCGAGTGTCGCTCCGTCACGGAGCTGCGTGCGCAGTTCCTGAGCGTCGAGGCCGAGCAGATCGGTCAGCGCCTCGGAACCCACGCCAGCGGCAAACATACCCGGTCCACCGCGATGGCCGCCACGGCCGTGACCCTCGCCGGCCTGGGCGCGCTCTGGGCGGTTCTCGACCAGCTGAGCTGTGACGGCGTCGGCCTGTTCGGCGGTGATCGTTCCCGCGTCGACGAGCGGTTGCAGCGTCTCTCGCAGTCGCGTGCCCACCTCGGGGGCGTCGGGGGCGTCTACGGGATCGACGGTGTCCGTGCTGGGGTCGGTCTCGTCGGTCTGCTGAACGACGGCGGCTTGCTGGACGGTGACGTCGCCGGATGCAGCGCTCGTGAGGCCGGGAACACCGAACATGAGTCCGGCCGCGGTGCCAGCGAGTAGTCCGCCCGCCACACCGATGGCGACGCCGCGGCGCTTGCCCGCCGATTCAGCGGTCGGATCGGAAGTGGGGATGTTTGCGTTGGTCATGACCGTGCTTCCCTTCGATTGATGGAGTCGGCGAGCGACTCTCGACGACAGGAACATCGTGAACGTCGTCGGTGAGGATGATCATCGAACTACGTAAGCGCACGGTGAGATGTCGAGAGGTTCTGGAAGAACTCAAGAACGGCGCGCGAGTAGATCGTTGGCAGCGTGGAACCCGCCCATCCCATGGACGCCACCACCCGGCGGCGTGGATGCCGAGCACAGCCACACCCCGTCGATCGGCGTCCGCCACGGACGCAACCCCCAGGTCGGGCGGGCGACGAGCTGCCGGAGGTCGCCAGCTCCGCCGTTGATGTCGCCCCCGACATAGTTCTCGTTGTACGCCTGCATCGCCGGCGATGTCATCACGTGGCGTCCGATGATGCGGTCTCGAAACCCGGGGGCGAACCGTTCGACCTGCGACTCGATCCGAGCGGTCATGTCGAACGTCGACCCGTTCGGTACGTGGCAGTAGCCCCAGACCGCGTGCACACCGGCGGGCGCCCTCGTGTGGTCGAACAGCGTCTGTTGTGCGAGCAGCACGTAGGGCCGCTCGGGGTGACGGCCGCGGACCACATCGGCCTCCGAACTCGCGATCTCGTCGAACGTGCCACCGAGATGCAGGGTGCCAGCCTGCGCGCAGCGGACATTCGTCCACGGGATCGGCCCGTCGAGCACCCAGTCGACCTTCACCACGCCGCGTCCGTACCGATACCGCCGCAGCGAGTTCGCGTATCGCGCCGGTGCTCGGTCACCCAGCACATCGAGCACCTGGCGAGGTGTCAGATCGAGCACGACGTCGCTCGACGACGGGAGCTCGCCGAGCGAGGCGACACGGCGATCGCACTCGATCGAACCTCCGGCCGCCTCGATGATCCCCACGAGTGCATCTGCGATCCGCTGCGAACCCCCCTGCACCATTGGCCAACCGACCACATGGCCGAGCACGCCCAGCACGAGTCCGTACGCTGCGGTGGCCGGCGAACGAAGCGACAGCATCGAGTGAGCAGCGAGACCGGCGACCAGTGCCTGCGCCTCGTCGCCCTCGAACCGCGAGCGAGCGAGCCCGCGAGCCGACCGGATGCCGCTCCATGCGAAGCGGGCGAGGCGGGCGGGATGCTGCGGGAGTTGCATCGGTTGGAGCAGGGCGTCGGTCAGTTCGAACCCCGCATCGACGACCGGACCCATCAGCCGTCGATATGCGGCGGCGTCGACGCCCAGGCCGGCGGCTGTGTCGTCGACGGAACGTTCGAGCACGGCGACACGACCGCCCTCGAGCGGATGGGCGACCGGTAGGCCAGGATGCACCCAGTCGAGGCCGTGGTCGGAGAGCGATCCGTCGTCAGCGAGCCGTCGGAACGCCGGCGATGCAAGTGCCAGAGGATGGATCGCCGAGCAGACGTCGTGGAGCACATCGGGTCGGATCAGTGCCGCCGAGCGCGTTCCCCCACCCGGGAATCCCGACGCTTCGAGTACCAGGACCTGACGTCCTGCCCGAGCCAGAACCGCCCCGGCCATCAACCCGTTCGGGCCAGAGCCGACGACGACGACATCAGGATCGCTCACCCGGCCACTGTGCCAGCACCGTCGCCGCCGGTGTCGACCACGAAGCGTTCAGCTGAGCTGGAACCGCTCGGCCAATCAGGCGACAACGGCAATGTGAACCCGATCGCAGCGCCGCCGCCCTCGCGTTGTGTTGCGACGACCGATCCGCCCGCACGATCGACCACCTCGCGCACGATCGACAGGCCGAGCCCCGAGCCGGGCATCGATCGGGCCGAATCGGCTCGGTGGAAACGGTCGAAGATCCGTTCCTCGTCGCCTGGCTCGATCCCCGGTCCCCGGTCGAGCACCGTCAGCGAGCCGCCGTCGACCACCACGTCGATCCGACCGCCGCTGGCGTCGAACTTGCACGCGTTGTCGACGAGATTCGTGATCGCGCGATCGAGTGCGGATCGTGGTGCGTCGACGGCCGCCCGTTGGCGTACGTCGACCACGATGTCGCGCGATCGCCGACGACCGACACGTTCGGCGACTTCCTGGGCGAGGGCAGGCAGTTCAATCCGTTCGTTCGGCTGTTGTTCCAACTCGCCGGAGGCGACGGCGACGAGCTCGTTCACCAGTTCGGTGAGCTCCCGGACCTCGCTGTCGAGATCGGCGAGGATCCTGTCGCGAGTGTCCGACGACATGTCGGGATGACGACGCAGCACCGACAGATTCGTCGTCAGGCTGGTCAACGGGGTGCGCAGTTCGTGTCCAGCGTCCTGGACGAGGCGCTGCTGTTCGGCGCGCGACACCGCGAGCGCACTCAACATGTTGCGGAACGCGGAGCCAAGCCTCCCCACCTCGTCGTTGCCTGTGCCGGGGACGTCCACGTCGAGCCGTCCGGAGGAGCCGACGACTTCTGCCGCGCCCGTGAGCCGGCGGATCGGCGCCGCGACCGTCCCGGCGATCAACCAGCCAACCAGCGCGGCTGCGACCGACACGAGTACAACCAGCAGGAAGGTGCGCTGGCGCAGATCGCTCAGCACGCTGTCGACCTCGTCGAGTGGGCGGGCCACCTGGAGCGCACCGTTGGCGAGACCGATCGTGTGGACTCGCAGCGACTCGTCGTCGACGGTGAGCGTTTCGCGGTCGAGCTCCCTGGGGTCGCCGACGACCGCCAACGCTGCGTCGCCGATCGGCGTGTCCTCGGGGAACGAGGAGGCGACCGTCGCTCCACTCGCGTCCAGCACGCGCACCGAGTAGACCTCCAACAAGCTGCGCGTCGGCATCGTGACGCGACCGCCGACGGCTCGGCCGATCATCTGCCCGGTCGCCTGGGTGATCGAGCGGTCGACCTCGTCGAGGAGGCGGGCGCTGGTGGTGCGGTACCCGAACAACCCGACGGTGAACGTCGCGATCATCGCCACCAATGCGAGCGACAGCGCGATCTTCCAGCGCAGACCCATCAGCCGTCGATCCGGGCGGTGTATCCCACGCCTCGCACGGTGTGCACGACGCGCGGCTCGCCCTCGGCTTCGGTCTTGCGACGCAGGTACCCGATGTAGACAGCGAGGTTCTTCGAGTCGGGCCCGAAGTCGTAGTGCCAGATCCGGTCGTAGATCGTCGAGTGATCGAGCACGATGCCTCGGTTGGCGACGAGCAGCGCCAACAGGTCGAACTCGGTCTTGGAGAGCTGGACCTCCCGTTCTCCGCGGAACGCCCGCCGGCCCGACGTGTCGAGTCGGAGGTCGCCGAGCACGAGTTCGGCCTCGAGTTGTTCCGCATCGCCGGCGCCGTATCCCGAGCGCCGCAGGAGTGCACGAATCCGAGCGAGCAATTCGTCGAGGTCGTACGGCTTGGGCAGGTAGTCGTCGGCCCCGGCATCGAGGCCGGCAACACGGTCGCTGGTCTCGGTGCGCGCGGTGAGCATCAACACCGGAAGCTTGCTGCCCTCGGATCGAATCACGCGACACACGGTCAGCCCGTCGACGATCGGCATCGACACGTCGAGCAGGAGCACATCGGGTTCGGCTTGACGGATGGTTTCAAGTGCGTCGGCGCCGTTGTTCGACGACGCGACCGTGTAGCCCTCGAGTTGCAGGGCACGCACCAGCGACTCGCGCACGGCGCGGTCGTCCTCGGCGACGAGGATCCGAGCGGTCGATGTGTCCGTCACGGCCATCAGTCTGCTCGCACACGGTGAGAATCCGGTGTGATCCCCACCCGCCCTGCCGTCCCAGCCCGTCCCTGCCCGTCCCTGCCCGTCCCCCGAAAGGCACCGTCGGCGCCCAGTGGTTTGCTACGAACGGGAGGTGCAGATCGCCGATCGTCCATTCGCTCCACGGGTGACCGCTGCGATCGCTGTCGGCGGAGCGATCGGGGCAGGCGCTCGGTGGGCGGTCGCAGAGGTCGTGAGTGAGATCGATGGGCCGCACCTGGCGGGGACGTGGCCGTGGCCGACGCTCATCGTGAACGTGGTCGGATGCCTGCTGATCGGGTTCGCTGCGCGGAACCTGGTGGCCGGGACGACAGCCTGGGCGTTCGCCGTCACCGGAATCCTCGGAGGGTTCACCACCTTCTCGGCGCTGGCGGTCGAACTGAACGACCTCGCCGATGCCGATCGCCTCGCGGTGGCGGCGCTCTATGGGGCGGTCACGCTCGCAGCGGGCATCGGTGCAACGTTCGTTGCGCACCGACCGATCGCGGTCGGCGAATGACGCCGGTGCTCTTCGTCGCGGCCGCTGGGCTCGGTGCGCTCGGGCGTCATCTCGTCGCGCAGTTCGCGTGCTCGTGGGTGTCGCTGCTGTGGGTGAACTCGATCGGAGCCGGCCTCCTCGGACTCATCGCCGCCTCCGACCTCGGCACCGAGGCGCGAACGATTCTCGGCGTCGGCTTCTGCGGCGCGCTCACGACGTTCTCGTCGTTCGCGCTGGAAACGCGCGCGCTCGGTTGGCGCTGGGGCGGCGTCTACGCCGGCGTCACGGTGATGTCGGCCTGCGCGGCAGCAGCGCTCGCAAGCACACTCGTGTGAATTTCACCAGGGGTCTGACCCCTGGTGAAATTCAGGAGGTTTCGAGGATGCGGACCGGGAGTTCGCGGGGACCGCGGATCTGGCCGACACTCCAGCGGACGTCGCCGGCGAGCTCGAAGCTCGGGAAGCGTTTGATGAACTCCTCGATCGCGACACGGAGTTCGAGCCGGGCGAGGTTCGAGCCGAGACAGCGGTGGATGCCGAGGCCGAACGCCGCGTGACGGTTCGCCTCGCGGTCGACGATGAACGTGTCGGGATCCTCGAACTTCTGCGGGTCGCGGTTCGCCGCCGGGAACGGCAACAGCATCCAGTCGTTCTTCTTCACCGGACAGCCGTGGAAGTCGACGTCGTTGGCGGCCATACGAGCCATCGTGACCGGCGCGTACGCGCGGAGGAACTCCTCGACAGCGAAGGGGATCACATCGGGGTCGTCGAGCATGCGCTGGTGGTCCTGCGGGTTCTGGGCGAGGTGCCACAGCGACGACCCGATCGACGACCACGTCGTGTCGATGCCGGCGATCAGCAAGAGGATGGTCATGCCGGCGGCGATCTCGTCGGAGAGTTTGTTGCCGTCGAACTCGACCTCCTCGAGCAGGTAGCTCGTCAGGTCGTCCCGCGGGTTCGCACGGTGATCGGCGATCTGATCGGTGATGTAGGCGCCGAGGTCGTCCTCGCCATCGAGGCGGGAACCAGGCTCTTCGTTGATCCGTTCGAGGGTGTTGTGCACGAACTTGCGGAACAGGGCCTCGTCCTTCTCGGGGAAGCCGAGCATCTGGCGGATGACGCTCACCGGGATGTGCTGGGCGTACTGGACAGCCGCGTCGACGACGGACTCGCCGGGGGTGATCTCGCCCATCTCGTCGAGCAGGCGACCACACAGCGCACGCACCTTTGGCTCCCACTCGGCGATCTTCTTCGGAGCGAAAGGCGGCAACAGCGTGCGTCGCGCCACGCTGTGGAACGGCGGATCACTGGAGATCGGGGGCGCCACGCCGATCGGTGCCGGGAGCGCACGATCGCCCGGTCGCCCGACGGACACCACGACGGCGCGGCTGGTGAAGTTGTCGGTGTCGTAGGCGACCTCGTGGACGAGGTCGTTCGTCAATGGCACCCACATGCCGCCGTATCGGTCGGAGTGAGCGACGGGGCACCCGCCCTCGCGCAGTTCCTTCCACACCTCGGGTGCCTTCGGGTTGTAGGCCGGATCGGCGTGGTCGAAATCGGCCGCGAAGTCCTCGACCGGCCCATAATCGGCCTCGTCGTACGGAACTCGTTGCCAGATGTCGGTGCCCTCCGGGCTGGAGCCGATGATGAACTCGATCATCTCCGCGCCGCGTTCGAAGGAGATGATCTTGTTGCCGGTGTCCGGATCGATCCGAATGGTCGGCGTGGTTGCGTTCGCGTTCGCTGTGGTTTCGTCGAGCGTGTCGGTCATGTCAGCCGTTCTCCGTGATGGTGATCGCGTACTCGGGGCAGTTGGAGGCGGCCAGTCGGGCCTTGTCCTGCAACTCGGCGGGCACGTCGCCCTCGACGAGCAACATGGCCTGGCCATAGTCGTCGACATCGAACAATTCCGGCGCCAACGCGTAGCAACGGTTGTGGCCCTGGCATTTCTCTGCATCGAGGTGTACACGCATCTTTTCGACTGTAGAGGCCAGAGTGGGGCCGTGACCAGCGAGCAGGCGACTTTTTCCAACAACGTTCCAATGCTGCTGTTGCCGCCGTCAGAGGGCAAGGCCGAAGGCGGCAACCGGCGGCGCACATCGTGGACCCCGGATGCCGGTTCGTACGGGCGCCGCTTGGGCGACCGGCGAGCCGACGTCGCTGCGGCGCTCGCCGGGGTCCACGGCGGCGACGAGAGGCTGCTGGGCGTACGCGGTGATCACCTCGTGCGCGCCCAGTCGGCAAATCACTCGCTGATCGGCACGCCCGTGCTTCCGGCCTGGCAGCGCTACACCGGCGTCGTGTGGGATCACCTCGCCCCGGAATCGCTGCCGGCCGACGCTCGCAAGCAGATCACGGTGGTGTCCGGGCTGCTCGGGCTGGCGCGCGGCGACGACCCGGTGCCCGACTATCGACTGAAGATGAGTGCCAACCTCGCTCCGCTCGGCAAGCTGTCGACGTGGTGGCGCGATGCGTTGTCGGCTGAACTCGCCCGGGTCGGGCGACGACGATTCGTCGTCGACCTCCTCCCGCAGGAACACCGTGCCGCGCTGGTGCTCGACGGACTCGACGGCGTGTCGCTCACGCTGACGGACCCGTCCGGCAAGCCCGGCGGGCACTTCGCCAAGGCCGCCAAGGGCGAACTCGCTCGCGCCATCCTCGCCAACGGCATCGACGTGATCGAGTCGTGGCGCCACCCCCAGTTCGATCTCGTCATCGAACCCCTCTGACCGACGATGCTCGAGTGGTGACGCGGTGCCTGGAGTGCCAGCGGATTGGGCACAGCGTTTCGGGACCAAACGAGTCACGCGCCGGCGAGAATGCCCCACCGATGAGCGAACCGACCAGATACAGCGGTCTCGCTCATCACAACCAGCGAGAATGCCCCACCGATGAGCGAACCGACCAGATACAGCGGTCTCGCTCATCGCAACCCACGACAATCCCCCACCGATGAGCGAACCGACCGGATACAGCGGTTTCGCTCATCACAACGCCAACTCCAGACCGATCCGCTGAGGCCCCAGGCACCGCGTACCACTCGCGTGGTCGACCGGCCCGGCGTGGCTCAACTGGACCTCGGATCCGACCGCGTCAACGTGGTGAGGAACACCACGACCGCAGCCGGGAGGGTGACGATCGCCATCGCTTGGCCGACGTCGAGAGCGTCGGTGTCGGCAAGCCAGCCGACCACGAGTGGTGCGACCAACCCGGCGCCGCGCTGGCCGATCAGCATCGAGGCAAACCCCGAACCGGGAGGTCCCGGCGAACGAGCGGCACGGTCGTAGAGCTGCGGGAACAGCACCGACGTCCCGAGTCCGGCGATCAGGAAGCCGATGATCGACACCGCCACGTTCGGAACCAGGGTGGCGAGAAGCGAACCCGTCCCGGCGATCAACGCAGACAGCCGGAACAGATTGGTCGGACCGACCCTGACCTGCAGCCAATCGCCGCCGAGGCGACCGATCGTCATGCCGGATGTGAACGTCAGAAATGCCAGACCGGCGACACTGGGTCGGGCCGCGAGGTCGTCGCCGAGTCGGAACGACGCCCAGTCGCCATTGGTGATCTCGATCGTCATCGCCAGCGCTCCACCCACCGCGAGCAACAGGGAAGCGGAGCTGAGCGCCCGTCTGAGCGGTGGAGTACCCGAAGCGGCCGCTGCCTCGTCGAGCTCGGGCGCCTCGTCGCGATGCAGCAATCCGGGGGCGACGAACGCCAGCGCGACGACGAGCAGGATGGCCACGGTCGTCAGGTGCACCGGCGTACTCACGCCGGCGCGCAGGGTGAGCACCGTGATGACGCCACCGGTGACCGAGCCCAGGCTCCAGAACCCGTGCAAGCGGTTCATCACCGGCATGTGGCGTCTCGCGCTGAGGGCAGATCCCTGCACGTTCATCGCGACGTCGATGAAGACGTCGAAGAACAGCAGACCGAAGAGTGCCACCACAAGCAGCACCGGCCCCGTCGAGAAGCCGATCAACGGCAGGAACGCGATCGAACACGCGGTGCCGTAGATCATCACCTTTCGGCTCCCGAACCGGGCGATCACCCGACCGGTCAACAGCGAGCCGATGAGGCTGGCGACGCTGCCGAGGGTGAGGACGAGTCCGAGTGTGCCGATCGAGATGTCGACGCGCTCTCGGATGTCGGGCAGCCGAGGGATGACCGTGGCGTAGACGGTGCCGTTCGCGAAGAACTGCACCGCGACCGATCGCAGCGCCCGCCGGTCGACGGCGTCGGCGACGACGGCGGCGTCGGCGGCGCTCACTCGACGCGAACAGCGACGAGGCGTTCGTGCGCATCGTCACTCGTCACGTCGACCACGGCGGTGATCGGTCCACTGTCGCCGACGACTGCGGCAAGCGGCCCACCTCGCACCGAACCCGACGTGAGAACGACGAACGCAGTCGCCGGGTTCGTCTCGCGGGCGATGGCGGCCTTGGCGATGGTGCGCCAGACGACGTCGAGGCGCGAGAGGCCCGGACGGGCAGGCGTGTGCGTCCCGGCGAGTTCGAGGAGCCGGACGACTCCGTCCGGCCCGGTCGCTCGGAAGCTCACGGTGACGCCCGGCGCGATCCGTGCGCTCTCTTCGATGTCGACGAAGCCGGCCTCGTCGAGCAACGTGCGAGCCATCTCCTTGAGCGTGCGTCGGTCACGCGCGGCAACCGGGACCATCGAGGAGACGCGCTCGCGGGCTCGGTGCACGTACTCGACATCGGTGTCGTAGCCGATGTAGTGGCGGTGGGTGTTCACCGCTGCCACGGCGGTGGTCCCGGATCCCATGAACGGGTCGAGTACGACGTCGCCGTCGTAGGTGAACAGCTGGAGACAGCGTTCGACCAGAGCGACCGGGAACGGCGCCGGGTGACCCACACGCGTCGCGCTTTCGGCGGGGATTTCCCACACGTCGAGCGTGGCCTCCATGAACTCGTCGCCGGGAATGGTGGCGGTACCCTGCTCGCCCGGCGATGCCGACCCCCGACCGACGCGGTCGAAGCGGCCCTTGCTGGCGATGAGCAGCCGCTCGGTCGTGTCGCGCAGCACCGGGTTCGCGGGCGACTGGTACGACCCCCACGCGCACGATCCACTCGCGCCGCGTTGTTTCTGCCAGATGACCTCACCACGCAACAACAAGCGCAGGTCGTCCTGCAGGATGGTCGTGACGTCGGCGGCCAGGCTGCGGTACGGGCGTCGGCCGAGGTTCGCCACGTTGACGGCGATGCGGCCGCCGGGTTCCAACGTGCGCACGCATTCCGCGAGCACGTCGCGAAGCATGGCGAGGTAGTCGAGATAGTCACCGGGCACGTGGCCCTCGCCGAGCGCGGTCTCGTACTCCTTGCCGGCGAAGTACGGCGGAGAGGTGACGACGAGTGCCACCGAGGCGTCGGGCACCGCCGACATGTGGCGGGCGTCGCCCACGTGGATCACGTCGAGTTCTCCGGGCCCGCCGAGCGTGTCGTCGTCGCTCACCTCGGGCGGTGCGAAGCGAGCGTAGAAGTCGGTCGAGTCGTGCGACTCACGCTTGCCGACGCCGAACGAGGAGGTGGACGTGCCCATTCGAGTCCGTTCAGCTCTCGGGATCGGCAGCAGGATCTTCGACGGGCAGGTTGACCGAGGGGTTGACGCCGTCGGCCGCACGCTGCACACGCTCCACCGATGCTTCGCGGGTCGACTCGTGGGTGAGGATCCAGAAGCGGCCGGCCTTGATCGCGGCGACGACCGCCGCGGCCACCTCGCTGGCTGGAATCCCGCCGTCGACGCCGGCGGCGAGCGCCTGGTTGACGAACTGGGCAATCGGCGAGTCGACGGTCTCGGGCTCCTTGTCCTTGCTCATCAGGTCGGTCTTGACGAACTCGGGGCACAGCACACTCGCACCGACCGGCGATCCCACCAGCTCGAGTTCGAGGAACAGACTCTCGCTCAGTCCGACGACCGCATGCTTGCTCGAGACGTAGGGCGCGATGCCGGGCGCCCCGTTGAGGCCGGCATGCGAGGCGGTACTCACGATGTGGCCGACTCCCTGCTGCTGCATGACGGGGAGCGCCGCCCGAATACCGTGCACGACGCCGAGCACGTTGACGTCGAGCACGCGACGCCACAGGTCGATCGAATCGGTCCAGGCGTCACCGACGCCGGCGATCCCCGCATTGTTGAACATCACGTGGACCGCGCCGAACTGCTCGAGTGCGTACTCGATCAGCGCGTCGACCTCTTCCTCGGCCGTCGTGTTGCACACCATCGTCGCGACGGACGCGCCGTCCTCGCTGAGCCGCGCCTCGACGTCGCGCAGCTTCGGTGCGTCGATGTCGGCGAGCACCACGCTCATTCCCTCGGCGATCATCGCCTCGGCGACTGCGAGGCCGATGCCACTCGCACCACCCGTGATCACCGCGACATTGCCTGGCGCGACCGCGGGCGGGCGCGTCGGTAGGGGCTGCGAGTCGGACATCGCCCAAATCTAGGACGCCATACCCCGCCGTCGACGCGATGGAGCGCAGGCCGAGCCCGAAAAATGCCTGGTTTGTCGCGCTCAGCGCGCAGATCCAGGCATTTTTCGGAATCTGGAACTCCGACTCGAACGGCGTGAGGGTCAACATCCCTCCGGAACTCGCCAGCGCCCTCGGCAGGATTCGAACCTGCGCACACGGCTCCGGAGGCCGATGCTCTATCCCCTGAGCTACGAGGGCAGGGAGCCATGAGGCTACCGGTGACGCCACCGTACGAGATGTGCCCGGCACATCTCGTACGTCAGTAGCTGGAGGTGGACGATGGCGGGGCGGTGCCGTCGATCTCCGCGAGCAGGGCGTCGAGGACCCCGCTCGCGCCGTACCGGAACGTGGCCGGCGTCGCCCAACGCTCGCCCATCACGCTCTCAGCGAGGTCGAGATAGGCCATGGCATCGTCGAAGGTTCGGATGCCTCCCGACGGTTTGAGGCCCACCGTGCGACCGGCCTCGGCGGCCGCCGCGATCTCGTCGAGCATCGCCCGGGCGGCATCGAGCGACGCTCCCGCGGAGATCTTGCCGGTCGAGGTCTTGACGAAGTCGGCACCGTTCGCAATCGCGAGATGGGCGGCCGCACCGACCGAGTCGGCGCCCGGATACGCGCCCGACTCGAGGATGACCTTGAGCAACGACGGTGCCTCGACGAGCGACGCGATCGCCGCCACCATCGCACCAGCTCGGTCGGAATCGCCGTCGAGGAAGGCGCTGTACGGCAACACGAGATCGACGTCGTCGGCACCGTCGGCGAGCGCCGCCTGCGTCATCGCCACGACATCATCGACCCGCTCGTCGCCCGACGGGAAGTTGACCACCGTCGCCACCCGCACGGCCGATCCGGCGAGGAGTTCGGCGCAGCGCGCGACGTACTCCGGCCACACGCACACCGCAGCCGTGCCGTGTTCGCTGGCCCGCCGACACAGTTCGTCGATCCCGTCGGGAGCGTGGTCGTCGGACAGGTCCGTGAGATCGATCAACCCGATCGCACGGCGGGCTCGGTCGGTACGTTGGTCGTTCACGCTCCGACAGTACCCGAGTCACCCGGATCGATCGCCGAGTCGATCACGACGGCCGGGATGCTGCCGGTGTCGAGACGCAGCTGCTGTTCCTTGGGCGACGCCGCGAGCACGCTTTCGACGTAGTCGGCAAGCGCGTCTTCGTTGGTGACATCCCCGCCTCGACGTTCTGCCATCAGGTAACGGTGTTCGAGCAGCTGATGGAACACCTCGGCAGGCTCGAGCCGCGATCTCAACTCGTCGGGGATCGCGTCGATGATCGGTTCGTACACCTCGGCCAGCCATCTCGCCGTGGCCACCGCCCGCGGGATCGAACCGTCCTCCTTGCGCTCGAGCCACGCCCTGAACTGGTCGATGTCGGCCAGCAGGCGCCGAGCCTGGTTCTCCTGGACGTCGAGTCCGGTGCGAGACCGCAGATCCCGGGCGTGATGGCCCTCCTCGATCAGGACCGGCTTCACCGACAAGGTGCGACCGTCGCGGTTGATCGACAGCTCTTCGACATCGAAGCCGAGTGCGTTGATGCGACGAACTCGTTGCTCGATCTGCCAGCGGTCCTCGAGATCCAGCAGATCGACGCGGGTGAGTTCGTTCCACAGCTGGTCGTAGCGAATCCGCAGACTCTCCGCGATGGCAACCGGGTCGATGTCGTCGGTGATCCGCCCGCTCGCAATCAGCTCGAAGAGCCCGCCGGCGACGTTCTCGACAGCGATCTCGACGTCGTGGATCCGCATGCGTTCGCCGATCGTCTCGTGCCGTTCGGTGGTCTCGGCGTCGACGAGGTACGCCATCATCGCCCCCGCATCTCGTCGCCAGAGGATGTTCGACAACGAGCAGTCACCCCAGAAGACGCCCTCGAGATGGAGTCGGACGAGCAGGACGACACCGGCGTCCATCAGCCGCTCGGCCAGCGACGCGTCGCCTCGCCCCATGAGGTACCAGTACGGCAACGAGTAGTCGAGGTAGCGGGTGATCAGCACCCCGTCGCCGACGTCGGGGGCGTCGGCCACGACCCCGATCGGTTCGACGACCGGGAGGTGGTCGTCGCGCAGATCGCGCAGCACCCGATACTCGTGGTGTGCTGCCACGACGCCGGTCGCCTTCAGCGCGTACACGCGGTCGTCGAAGCGCACGAAGCGCACGACGTGGCGGCTGATGCCGTGCGCCATCTTGACCAGGCGGGGATCGGTCCACTCGACGAGCGGCTGCTCCCACGGCAGGTCCAAGAAGTCGGGCTGACCTTGTTTGGTGACGATCTCCACGGCGCCTGCGATCAGCCCAACCAGACCGCGGTGTCGGCCGGAAGCCGACCGTCGACGTGCGGAGCGGACGACAGCAGGACCTCGCCCACCGGCAGCGTGATCGGAGCGTCGCTCATGTTGACCACACAACGGATGCCGTCGGCCCGCTCGAAGGCGACGACATCCGAGCCGAGGTCGAGCCAGGTGAGGTGCGCCGCCGATCCCGGCCGGTACGCCTCACTGTGAGCGAGCCGCTCGCGGCGCAGCACCAACGCCCGCCGGTACAGCAGCAATGTCGAGTCGGCATCGTGCTCCTGCACCGCGGCCGCCAATCCGGCGAACTCCGATGGCTGGGGAAGCCAGCCAACAGCGTCGCCGAAGCCGAGCGACGGGCCCGTCGGCTCCCACGGGATCGGCACGCGGCACCCGTCGCGCCCCTTGACCTGGTGCCCGGAGTCCTCCCAGATCGGGTCCTGGAGCACCTCGACCGGGAGTTGCCACGCCTCGGGCAGGCCGAGTTCGTCGCCCTGGTACACGTACACCGACCCGGGCAGGGCGAACGTGAGCAGCGCCGCCGCGCGGGCGCGTCGGGCTCCGCGGGCGGCGTCGAGGAGTTCGTGCGGCCCGTCGAGCAGCCACAGGCCAGGCTCGACGCCGGCCGGAAGCCCGTAGCGCGTTGCGTGTCGTACGACATCGTGGTTCGACAGCACCCAGGTCGAGTTCGAACCCACCGCGTCGGCCGCTCGCAGACTCGCGTCGATGATCGCCGTGAAGCGCGCCGCGTCCCACGGCGCCGACAGCAGATCGAAGTCGAACGCTTGGTGGTACTCGTCGGAACGCAGGTACAGCGGGCGGCGCTCGGCAGCGACCCACGCCTCGGCGACCATCATGCGACCGTCGTACTCGTCGAGCACACGCCGCCAACGCCGCACGATGACGTGCAGATCGTCGCGATCGAGGTAGGGAATGGGGTCGATGGTCGCCTTGCCGTCGTTCACCTCCAGACCAGCGTCGGGGTAGCCGGGAGCCTTGGTGAGCGCATGGGCGACATCCATCCGGAAGCCGGCAGCACCCCGATCGAGCCAGAACCGCATCACCGCCTCGAACTCGTCGGCGACGGCGGGATGGCTCCAGTTGACGTCCGGCTGGCTGTCGTCGAAGAGGTGGAGGTACCACTGGCCGTCGGCGACCCGGGTCCATGCCGACCCCCCGAAGACCGACTGCCAGTCGTTCGGCGGTTCGTCGCCGCCGGGTCCACGCCCGTCGAGGAAGTGATATCGCGACCGGGCCTCGGATCCCGCTGGCGATGCCAGCGCCTCGACGAACCAGACGTGATCGGAGGAGGTGTGATTCGGAACGAGGTCGACGATCACTCGAACTCCGTGGTCGGCGGCCGTCTTCATGAACGACTCGGCCTCGGCGGTCGTACCGAAGGCGTCGTTGATCTGGCGATAGTCGGCGACGTCGTAGCCGCCGTCGTGCAACGGCGACCGGTACCACGGGTTGATCCACACCGCATCGACGCCGAGGTCGCGCAGATAACCGAGACGTGATCTCATCCCGGCGATGTCGCCCGTGCCATCACCGTTGCCGTCCGCGAACGACCGGACGTAGATCTGGTAGACGACCGCCTCGCGCCACCAGTCCGTCACGCTCGGACACGCTAGCACCGCGATGAAAGCGCTTACACTCGATGGGTACGTCATGACCGACAGCCCGAACCCACCCGATCGACTCGCTGCGAGAGCCCGCATCGAAGACGTCGCGGCAGCGGCGAACGTTTCCGTCGCAACGGTGAGTCGGGCGCTGCGCAACCTGCCGAATGTCGCCGAGTCGACTCGTGCCCGAGTCGTCGGCGTGGCCGAACAACTGAACTATCGCGCCGACCCCGCAGCATCTCGACTCGCGGCAGGACGTGGCTCGACGATCACGGTGGTCGTGCCCCACCTCGCCAGTTGGTACTTCTCGACGGTGATCGCCGGCGCCGAGGCCGTGTGCGCCGAGGCCGGCTACGAATGCCTGATCACCGCGGTCGGCAGCATCGACGCCTGCAATCGACTCCTCGACGAACCGGCGCACCTCGAGCGCCGAACGGACGGCGTCATCCTGGTGAACGTTCCGGCATCGGAGACGCAGGCCGAGTCGTTGCGTGTACGACGCGTGGCTCTCGCCACGGTGGGCACCCGCACGCACGGTCACCCGTCGGTGTCGATCGACGACGTCCACACCGGGAGGATCGCCGTCGACCACCTCGTCGGGCTCGGCCACCAGCGCATCGGCCTGATCAGCGGTCAGGGCAACGATCCGATGAACTTCGCCGTGCCGCGGCAACGCCGCATCGGGTTCGTCGGAGCCCTGGAGTCGTACGGTCTCGAATTCGACCCCGCACTCGTCGAGAGTGGCAACTTCGGCATCGACGGCGGATCGGAAGCAATGGCCACGTTGCTGAATCGACCCGAACCACCGACGGCGGTCTTCGCGATGTCCGACGAGATGGCATTCGGCGCGTTGATGGAACTCGATCGTCGATCGTTGCGTCCAGGCGTCGACATCTCGGTGGTCGGCGTCGACGACCACGACGTCTCGCGGGTCGTTGGACTCACCACCATCCGCCAGCGAGTGGCCGACCAGGGCGCCGCCGCAGCACGTGCGCTGCTGGCGCGCATGGCCGACCCCCATGCCGTGGCAACCGACGTCGACTCACCCCTCGAGCTGATCGTCCGTTCGACCACGGGAGTGCGACAACACCGAATGCCCTGACCGACCGATCACGACGAACGTTCGGCGCTCCATGCTGCGTACTCGTCCGCGGCACCGATCATCATCAGCGGCAGGATCGCGGCGGTGAAGACACCCGCTGGCGGGACGACCACGATCAGCACGAGCACGTAGACCGACGTGAACACGACCGCCGCGATCCGCCAGTACATCACCCGCTCGATCGCAGGACGGTTGAGGACGACGGCGCCACCCAGGCAGAATCCGGTCGCAGCGCCGGTGACCGGGTCGATCAAACCGATCGGAAGCCCGACGAGCAGGAGCAGACCCATCGCCTGCAACACGCGTTTCGGAGCAACCGGGTTGCGGGACAGGAATCCCAACGCGACGAACACGAACGGAGCCACGGCCAGTCCGATGAACGCGAGCCGCAGATCGACGGACCCTCGCTCGTCAGCGTCGCCCACGAACGCTGCCGCGTACGCGAACGTGCTGAACGCCATGAGCATCGTGGCCACAGCGATGGCGACCCAGTTCGACCGTCGGACGGCCTCGATGCCGTCGCGCGGCGTCGCCGCGGATGAGCGTGCGTTCACGGCAGACGTGTTCAGCCCTTGACAGAACCCGCCGTCAGGCCGCGCACGAAGTAGCGCTGGAGGCTGAAGAACACCACAAGCGGCAGGATCATCGTGACGAACGCCGCCGCGGGCAGCAGGTTGAGCGCACCTTCGCCGCGACCGGCGAGGTCGGCGAGTTCCACCGTGAGCACTCTCTTCTCGGGATCGATACCGAGGAACACCAGCGCCACGAGGTAGTCGTTCCACGTCCAGAGGAACTGGAAGATCGCGAACGACGCGAGCACCGGAACGGACAGCGGCAACACGAGCTTGGTGAAGATGGCGAAGTGGTCGGCGCCGTCGATGCGCGCTGACTCGATCATCGAGCCCGGGAGCGATCCCATGTAGTTGCGCAGCAGGTACACCGCGAGTGGGAGCCCGAAGCCGGTGTGCGCCAGCCAGACCGCCGGATAGGTGCCGGTCAGGTCGACGTCGGTGTAGACCCTCAGAATCGGGATGAGCGCCATCTGCAGCGGAACGACCATCAGGCCGACGACGACGACGAACAGGAAGTTGCGACCCGGGAAGTCCATCCACGCGAATGCGTATGCGGCGAACGCGGCGACCATGATTGGGATGATCGTTGCGGGGATGCTCACCGCGAGCGTGTTGAGGAACGCGTTGCTGAAGCCGTCGTCGAGCACTCGCGTGTAGTTGTCGAGCGTCCACTGCGCCGTGTCGAAGGGGCTGCTCAGTACCGTCCACCAGCCGGTGGCACGGATGTCGCCGGGGGCACGGAACGAGTTGACCAGCAGTCCGAGCGTCGGGATGGTCCACAGGGCGACGATCACGAAGACCGTGAGATAGATCGGGAACGCCGCTCGTTTGGCCCTTGGCGGCGTGAGCTTGGTCGGCGCGGTGTCGTCGGCGAGATCCGGCGACGTGTCGAGCGTGGTCATCGCATGGCCTCCTCGGCCTTGAAGCGCCGAATGTTGATGATCAGGATCGGCACGACCGCCAAGAACATCAGCACCGCCAACGCAGCGCCAACCCCGTTGTTGCGGTTGGTGAAGAACTCCTGGACCATCTGCTGGGCGACCACCTGGGTGTTGTCGCGACCGCCGGTCATCACCCACACGATGTCGAAGACCTTCCAGACGGTGATGATCACGGTGGTCCACACCACCACGATCGTGGACTTGATCGTCGGGATCGTGATGCGGGTGAACACCTTCCACTCCGAGGCACCGTCGATGCGTGCGGCCTCGATCAGCTCGATCGGTACGCCCTTGATCGCCGACGAGAGGATCACCATCGAGAATCCGGTCTGCAACCAGATCAGGATCACCATCAGGTACAGGTTGTTCCAGGGCTGCTGGGCCAGCCAGTTGGTCGACTCGCCGCCGAGGCCGACCTTGATCGCGTTGAGGATTCCGATCTGCTCGCCGAAGCCCTCGGGGCGGAACGAGTAGACGAACGTGAACACGACCGACGCACCGACGAAGGAGATCGCCATCGGCATGAAGATCATCGACTTCGTGACCGACTCGGTCTTCTTGCCCAACTGGTCGACGAGGGTGGCGAAGCCCAGGCCGATGATCAATGCGGCCGCCGGCACGACCACCACCCACAGGATCGAGTTGCGGATACCCGTCTGGTACTGCTGCTCGGTGAACAGCGTCTTGAAGTTGTCGAGCCCGACCCACTCGTCGCTCCGGGCGTTCTGCATGCTCAGGAACAGCGTGTTGATCGCCGGGTACACCAGGTAGAACGCGAGCAGCATCATTGCGGGGCCGACGAACAGGAACGGTCGAACGGCATTGGCACCTCGGCGAGGCAGCCGGCCGATCAGCTGATCGGCGCCCCAGTAGAGCCCCCAGACGCCGATCGTGCCGACGAGTACCGCCACGATCACCTTGAGGCCCTTGTGGGCGTCTTCGTCCTTCAGGAACAGGAACGAGAAGTAGAAGACGATCAGGATCAGCGGGATGGTGATCGCCGCAAGAATCGACAGCACCGTCGTGCCGAGGCCGTACTCGACCTCGATCTCCTCGATGGGCCGGTGCGGTGGCTCGACGTTGTCGTCGTCGACGAGCATCGGTTGCTGCTCACTCATGTGGTCTCCCCTTCGGCATCTCAGTCCCCCCGGTGTGACGCGTCGGTCCAGTCAAGCACAGGGGCGGCTCCCGTGAGGAAGCCGCCCCTGCATTGAATGTGTCCGTTCAGTGTTTCCGGGTCGAGCCGGTCAGCTCGGCCAGCTCGATTCGACCGTGTCGGTCACGTCCTGGCTGGACGCACCGCGTGACCAGTCGACCATTGCGGTCCAGAATGATCCCTGACCGACCGCCGGAGGCATGAGGTCGGAGGCGTCGAAGACGAACGTGTTCGCCGCGAGCGCTTCGGTGACCGCCGTGGCGAACGCCTTGGACTGATCGGTGTCGTAGCAGTTCGGATCGACGTTCGCGTTGCCGGGCAGTCGCTCGACGCCTTCGACGCCGTGGCCACCGTACGGAGCGATGCCGCCACCGTCCGGCGATGCCAGCGTGCACTGCCAGTCGGGTGAGATCCAGTCCTTCATGACCGCGACGTTGGCGTCCGCGCCGTCGAAGACGATCAGCGTGTCACCGCCACCCATCGCACCGCCGTTGCCGTCGATGCTCGGGAACGGGAACGTCCCGATCTCTTCGTTCTCGCCGTCTTCGAAACCAGGCTGATCGGCGAACACGTTCGCGATGAACGAGCCCTGCTTCAGCATGGCGCATCCAGGCGGATCCTCGAACAG
Source organism: Ilumatobacteraceae bacterium (assembly GCA_963774765.1). Classification (GTDB taxonomy): domain Bacteria; phylum Actinomycetota; class Acidimicrobiia; order Acidimicrobiales; family Ilumatobacteraceae; genus Sva-07. The sequence continues at coordinate 179,557 of CAVZGP010000031.1, read as the reverse complement.
CGGCCCGGGCGAGTCGTTGAAGTTCACGCCGGCGACGTTCTCGGCGCCGCCGAGTACGAAGTCCTGCGCGAGCAGGATCTCACCGAAGGTGTCGAACGCCGACACGATTGCCGGATCGTTGAACGGGATCTCGTGGTTGACCCACTGGTCGTAGACCTCGGCGCCGGATTGGCGAACCACGATGTCCTCGATCCAGTCGGTACCGGGCCAACCCGTGGCGCCGCCCGACTCGAAACCGAAGCACCACGGCGTCTGGCCGTCGTCGACCATCTGCTGAGACAGCGAGACCATGTCTTCGTAGGTCTCGGGGATCTCGTAGCCACCTTCTTCGAAGACCGGCTTGCTGTAGAAGACGATCGACTTGTAGTTCGGGAACCACGGGATGCCGTAGTGCATGCCGTCGTCACACAGGCCGAGGTTCATCCAGTAGGCGGAGTGATCGGCTTCCATCTGGGCGATGTCGAAGCCCATGTCTTCGAGCGAGACGAGCGCTCCCTCGTCGGCGAACGCACAGATCGACGCAGGCTGCGGCGTGAACGCCACCGCCGGCGGGTTGCCGCCGTCGACCTGGATCCGCAGCTGCGATTCGAAGTCGTCCGAGCCGGTGAACTGGATGTTCGAGCCCGTCTCTTCGTTGTACACGTCGATGAAGCCGGTGAGGGCCTCACCTTCGACACCCGTCGGCGCACCGAACAGCGTGAACTCGGCGTCGGCTGCAGCGCTGCTGCCTCCGCTCGTGCCCGACGCGTCGGTGTCCGACGATGAGCTGTCATCGTCGCTCCCACAGGCCGCGGCGACGAGCCCGAAGGCGGCCACCGCGGCGAGAATCTTGATCCCTCGAGATCGTTGCATGTTGTCTCCCCCTCCAGCAGAACGACAGGAGATCCAGTCACCCGTCTGGAGTTGCCAGGCGAGACCTCCGCTCACGGGATGTAAGCGCTTTCATCGTACGGCCGCCGCTCCCCTCACGTCAATGGCTCGGCGACATTGCCGCCACGATTGGGACCATGGTCCCGTTCGTGGCGATCCCCGCCGCCGGGACCGCAGACAGCTCGGCGGGCCGGGATTCAGGCCCAGATCGCCTGGCGCGTCTCGGGGTCGAAGAAGTGCATGTTCTCGGTCGACACGGCGATCTCGATCGTCTCACCCATCCGCACTCGCGAGCGTGGGTTGAACCGGCCGACCGCGTTGGCCACGTCGGCGCCCGTCTTCTCCTCGATGGCATCGGGGTCACCGGAGTCGACCGTCGGTGCGTCGATACGGAAGTGGACCATGATCTCCGAGCCCAGCGCCTCGATCAACGACACCTTGGCACTGAGCCGTTGGCCCTCGGGAACATCCGAGGCGAGCGATGCGTCCTCGTAGTCCTCCGGCCGGATCCCGATGATCACCGGCTTGCCGTCGTAGTCGGCGAGTCGAGGCTGCTTCTCGAAGCAGGCCCTGGGGAGCGCCAGGATGTGCGAGCCGATGGTGACGGTTCCGATGTCGCCGGACGCGTGCATCACGCCTTCGAACAGGTTCATCGACGGCGAGCCGATGAACGCGGCGACGAACACGTTGACCGGACGGTCGTAGAGATTCTGCGGCGTGTCGACCTGCTGGAGGTAGCCGTCCTTCAGCACGGCGACGCGGTCACCCATCGTCATGGCCTCGATCTGGTCGTGGGTGACGTACACCGTGGTGACTGCCAACTCACGCTGGAGTGCGGCGATCTCGGCACGCATCTGCACGCGCAACTTCGCATCGAGGTTCGACAGCGGCTCGTCCATCAGGAACGCCGCCGGCTGGCGCACGATCGCTCGCCCCATGGCCACGCGCTGACGCTGGCCACCCGAGAGCTGGCCGGGCTTGCGGTCGAGGTTCTCCTCGAGTTCGAGGATCGCTGCGGCCTTGCGTACGCGCGTGTCGATCTCGTCCTTCGGGACCTTGGCGAGTTTCGAGCGCGAAGCCGATGTTGTCGTACACGCTCATGTGGGGATACAGCGCATAGTTCTGGAAGACCATCGCGATGTCGCGGTCCTTCGGCTCGACGTCGTTGACGACCTTGTCGCCGATCTTCATCGTGCCGCCCGTGATGGTTTCGAGTCCGGCGATCATGCGCAACGCCGTCGACTTGCCACAGCCCGAAGGGCCGACGAGCACCAGGAACTCCTTGTCGGCGATCTCGAGATCCAGGTCATGGATCGCGTGATAGCCGTTCTCGTAGACCTTGTTGATGCCGGCGAGCTGGACGGTTGCCATGACGAGTTTTCCTCCTGTGGCCCCGCCGTGCGGAGCATCGCTGAGCGCAGTCCCCCTCGACCACGTGACCGCAGACGTTAGCTCAAACTGTGTCCACGTTGCCCTGACGAGCCCGATACGACGAGCGACGGAACCCGTGCGGTCGTGCCCCGAACGATCAGCTCACCGGGCAGCAGCCGCTCGGCGCGTTCGAACGGCTGGCCCTCGAGCTGGGCGAACAAGATGTCGACAGCGTGGTCCACGATACGACTGACCGGCTGGTGCACGGTGGTGAGTGGCGGGTCGGTGAAACGCATCAGCTCGGTGTCGTCGAAGCCGACGATCGAGACGTCCGCCGGAACCGCGAGGCCGCGCTCTCGCACCGCACGAACCGCTCCGAGCGCCATCATGTCGCTCGCCGCCACGATGGCCGTGATGCCCAGGTCGAGCAGACGTTGCGCCCCGGTGAACCCACCGTCGAGAGTGAAGATGGTCTCGATCACACGATCGTCGAGGTCGCCCTTTGCGCCGGCGGCGCGAGCGGCATCGAGGAAGCCCGCCAGTTTGCGCTGCACCGGGGTGTAGCAGGCGGGACCGATCAGCAGCCCGATTCGTTCGTGACCCAACTCGCTCAAGTGGCGATAGGCCGTGACGGTCGCCGCGAAATCGTCGGTCGACACGCTCGGCACAGCGAGTACCCCGGATTCGTCCGGCACCATCGCGCCGTTGATCGTGACCAGACCGATGCCTCGTCGCGTGATCTCGTCGTAGATGCCGTGGTCGGCACGGGTGTCGGCATGGCGTCCCGACACCACGATCACTCCGGCGACCCGATGCGCGATCAGCGAGTCGAGATAGTCGTCCTCGGTGGCGCCGACCCTGGTCGCACAACACAACACACACAGATAGCCGCTCGAGAGCAGTCGCGCTTCGACGGTCTGAACGAACTTGGGAAAGATCGGATTGTCCAACTCGGGCACGATCAGGCCGATCACGCCGACGTTCGGGCTCGAGCGGAGTGACTCCGGGGCATAGCCGAGTTCGGCGAGCACGTGCAGGACACGGTCGCGAGTCGAGGCGCGAACGCCGTCTTTTCCGTTCATCACCCGGCTGACCGTTGCCTCGCTGACGCCAGCGAGCGCCGAGACGTCCTGGAGTCGAATCCGCATGCGGCCGACTGTAGGCGCCCACTGCAAGAAATGGAAGAATTGCTGCAAATTTCTTGCAGTGGCGGCGGGGTTTCCGTAATGTGGACAGCGGTGGATCCCCTCGTTCGACCGTCGACGCCTCCCGGTGGAGACTGCAGCGATGGCGCCACCGGCAACACCGTGAATGACCCAACCACCTCGCCGGCACTCGCCGGCACCATCACCTCCTGAGGGGGAGACACCATGCGCGCATCACGCCGCTTGATCGCCTTCGCCGCCGTAGCCGCCCTGGTGGGCGCCGCGTGCGGTAGCGACGACTCGAGCGATTCATCCACCGAGAACACCGACGCCACCGAAACCACTGAGGGCTCGGAGACGACGGAAGCCACCGAAACGACCGAGGCACCCGCCACCACCGAAGAAGCGACCACCGAGACCACCGAGTACCAGGCTCCCGCCCGTGGCGACGCCGATCTCGTGATCTGGGCCGACGACACCCGGGCGCCCGTGCTCGAGCCGATCGCCGCAGCGTTCTCCGAGGCCGAGGGCGTCACCGTCCAGGTCGTCGAAGTCCCGTTCGACCAGATCCGCGACCAGCTCAGCATCGCCGGCCCCGCCGGTGAGGGCCCCGACATCGTCACTGGCGCCCACGACTGGCTCGGCGAGCTCGTCTCGAACGGCGTCATCGCCCCGATCGACCTCGGGCCCGACGCCGACCTGTACGCACCGGTCGCCATCGAGGCGTTCACCTACGACGGAGCGCTCTACGGCGTTCCGTACGCCATCGAGAACATCGCCCTCATCCGCAACGTCGACCTCGTCCCCGAGGCCCCGGCCACGTTCGAGGACCTCGAGGCCACCGCGCTCGCGCTGCAGGCCGACGGAACCGTCGATGTGCCGCTCGCCGTCCAGCAGGACCCGGCCGACCCCTACCACAACTACCCGCTGTTCAGCGCAATGGGTGGCTACGTGTTCGGTCAGAACGACGACGGCACGTACAACGCCGACGACGTCGGAATCGACTCCGACGGTGGCCTCGCGGCCGCTCAGAAGTTCGCCGACTGGAGCAACGAGGGCCTGATCTCCAAGGACGTCAGCTACGACATCATGAACGAGTCGTTCTCGACCGGCAAGGCGCCCTTCGCGATCACCGGCCCGTGGGCCGTCGGCGGCTTCACCGATGCCGGCATCAACTTCGTCGTCGAGCCGATCCCGCCGGTGGCGGGTGGCACCCCCGAGGTGTTCGTCGGCGTCCAGGGCTTCATGCAGTCGGCGTTCAGCGAGAACCCCGACCTGGCGACCACGTTCATGGTCGACTACCTCGGCACCGAAGAGGTACAGCTCGCGCTGTTCGAGGCCGGCGGTCGCCCGCCGGCCATGCTCAGCGCGTACGACCAGGTGTCGAGCGACCCGCTGATCCAGGGCTTCGGCGCCGCCGGCCAGCTCGGTACCCCGCTCCCGGCCATCCCCGAGATGTCGGCGGTCTGGGACAGCTGGACCGACGCCTACTCGCTGATCTTCACCGGCTCGGATCCGACCCAGGCGTTCACCGACGCCGCGACCCAGATCCGCGACAAGATCGCCGAAGGCTGATCACCGAATGAACACCGCCGATCCCCGAGAGGAGGGGTCCCCCACCGAGGGGACACCCTCCTCTCGGGGCGGCGCGTCCGGTGGCGGCAGCACAACGCTGCCCGAACGAGATGGTTACTACGACGGCATGTCGCCGTTGCAGATGCCGAGCGGCCCACGGTACGGGGCCTCGCTCGGGCTGATCATCAAGTACCTGCTGCTGGGACTCCTGAATGCGGTCGTCCTCGCGTCGCTGCCGACGATGTTCGACAAGCCCGACTATGGGCTCGCCATCTCGGCGATCGTCGCACTCGTCGTCATCGACGTCGTCTACATCTCCAAGCGGCGCTTCATCCCCGCGAAGTACCTGCTGCCCGGCACCCTGTTCCTGCTGGTCTTCGCCGTCTATCCGATCTTCTACCTGGTCTACATCTCGACGACGAACTACGGGACCGGCAACAACCTGAACAAACAGACCGCCATCGAGCGGATCGAGGCCAACTCGATCAGCGCCGGTGCCGAGTCGATCCGCTACGACCTGCAGATCCTCGCCGAAGGCAATCCTGGCGGCGAACTGGTCTTCCTGCTCACCGACCCCGACGGCAACCGGTTCATCGGAACCGCCGACGGGCTGACCCCGATCGGCGATACCGACATCATCGAAGACGGCCGACGCGAGACCATCGACGGATTCGTCGCGCTCAACACCGGCCAGGCCAACGACCGCGTCGGCGAGGTCAACGCCCTGATCGTGCCGGGACCGAGCGGCGAGATCGCCAACGACGGTTTCGGCGCCGCGTTCGCGAAATCCCAGAGCCGCACCTACGACCCCGAGACCGACACCATCTTCGACTCGGCGACAAACACGACCTACACCGTCGAGAACGGGCAGTTCGTCAGCGAGAACGGAGAAGCGCTCGTCCCCGGCTGGCGCGCCGGTGTCGGACTGAAGAACTACGACCGCCTGGTCAACGACGACCAGACCCGCAACGTGTTCTTCCGCGTGCTGCTGTGGACGATCCTGTTCTCCCTCTTCTCCGTGATCTTGTCGTTCGGGCTCGGCCTGCTGCTGGCGCTCGTCTTCAACGACGAGCGGATGTTCGGGCGGCGCTGGTACCGGAGCCTGATCATCATCCCGTACGCCATCCCGAGCTTCATGACCGCGCTCGTCTGGCGCGGCATGCTCAACCAGCAGTTCGGCGTCATCAACCGGTGGCTCGGCCTCAACCTGCCGTGGCTCGACGGTCAGTGGCTCCCCTACTTCTCGATCCTTCTCGTCAACAGTTGGCTCGGCTTCCCCTACATGTTCCTCGTGTGCACCGGTGCGCTGCAGAGCATCCCGTCCGACCTCACCGAAGCGGCGGCAGTCGACGGCGCCGGCGGCTTCAAGGCGTTCCGACTGATCACGTTCCCGTTGCTGCTCGTCGCCGTCGGCCCGCTGCTCGTGGCGAGCTTCGCGTTCAACTTCAACAACTTCAACATCATCTACCTGCTCACCGAAGGTCGCCCGCCCGTGCCCGGCAGTGACGCCGGCCGCACCGACATCCTGATCTCCTACGTCTACAAGATCGCCTTCGCCGGCGGCGGCGGGGTCGACTACGGCTTTGCCGCTGCCGTGTCGCTCGTGATCTTCCTGATCGTCGCCACGATCTCGGCATTCAGCTTCCGCGCCACACGCTCACTCGAGGAGATGCGATGAACGCCGTCACGCAGGTCTACGAGCCCGAAGCCCCGGCGTTCGAATACAACAAGCCGTCGATGGGCAAGGTGTTCCGCACGACCGGGTGGCGCCACGTCGTCGCATGGATCGCCCTGGCATTCGCGTTGTTCCCGGTGATGTGGGTCATCTCGGCGGCGTTCACCGACGGCAACCTCAGCTCACAGCGCCTCATCCCCACCGATCCGACGCTCGACAACTTCCGAGCGCTGATGACCGACCCGGGCCATCCCCCGTTCTGGTCGTGGTTCCGCAACTCGATGTTCATCGGCGTCACGACGTCGGTGCTCACCGTGGCGATGTGCGCTTTGGCTGCATTCGCGTTCAGCCGGCTGCGGTTCAAGGGCCGGCGGCCCGGGTTGCTGTCGCTGTTGTTGATCCAGATGTTCCCCAACCTGCTCGCCGTGGTCGCCCTGTTCCTGTTCATGACACGCATCAAGGGCCTGTTCCCGGCGATCGGGCTCGGGTCGTCGTGGGGCTTGATCTTCATCTACCTCGGCGGGGCGCTCGGTGTGAACACCTACCTGATCAAGGGCTTCTTCGACACGATCCCCTTCACGCTCGACGAGGCCGCCAAGATCGACGGCTGCACCCATTTCCAGATCTTCTACAAGATCATCCTGCCGCTCGCCGCTCCGGTCCTCGCCGTGATCGGCCTGCTGTCGTTCATCACCACGCAGGCGGAGTTCCTCGTCGCCAGCGTGATGCTGAGTGAGGACAACAAGACACTGGCCGTCGGTCTGTCGGGCTACGTCCGCGCCGGCTTCGACAACCGTTGGGGACCGTTCGCGGCCGGATCGTTGATCGGCGCGATCCCCGTGGTGCTGTTGTTCCTGTTCCTGCAGCGCTACATCGTCTCGGGCCTCACCTCCGGCGCCGTCAAGGAATGAGTGGGACGGTCCTCCCCGGCCCCGTCCCCACCCGGACCGTGGGGGTCCTCCCCGGCCCCGTCCCCACCCGGACCGTGACGGGTGCACTCGTCGACGAACCGCATCACGACGGATCCCCGATGTACGTCGACCCGTCGCCTCGCGAGTTGGGGGGTCGGGTGCGAGTGCGACTCAGGGTGCCCGATGCGTGCGGTACCGAGCGCGTGCGATTGCGTTCCACGCCGGACGCCGAACCAGCGATCGTCGAGGCACTCATCGATCGTCACGAGCACGGTGCGACATGGTGGAGCGCCGACCTGCGGCTGCACAATCCGGTCACCTCGTACCGTTGGTTGCTCGACGGCGGTGACCTGGGTCGCTGCTGGGTGAACGGCGCCGGCGTGTTCCACCGCGATGTCAGCGATGACGCCGACTTCCGGCTGTCCACCTGGTTCCCCGAGGCCCGAGCTCCGGGAACCACAGCGGGCACCACTCGACCGCCGGACTGGCTGGCCGGCACGGTCGGCTATCAGATCTTCATCGACCGGTTCGCGAACTCCGACGTTGATCGACCGGCGCCGGATTGGGCGATCCCACGAGGTTGGGACGAGCCGATCGAGGACACGCCGGGGATGAGGGCTCGACACTGGTACGGCGGCGACCTGGCCGGAATCGAGACGCACCTCGACCATCTCGTCCATCTCGGTGTCTCGCTGATCTATCTCACGCCGTTCTTCCCTGCCGGCTCGATGCACCGCTATGACGCGTCGACGTTCGACCATGTCGACCCAGCGCTCGGCGGCGACGATGCGCTGGTGTCGCTCGTCTCGGCAGCGCACGAGCGGGGGATTCGGGTGATCGGCGACATCACGCTCAACCACACCGGAGCGCACCACGACTGGTTCGAGGCGGCCGCGGCCGATCCCGACGCCGCCGAGCACGGGTTCTATTTTTCGACGACGCCGAGCCGTTCGGCTACGTGGCGTGGCACGGGGTGCGGTCGCTGCCGAAACTCGACCATCGAAGCACAGAACTCCGCGAGCGTTTGTACAACGGCGATGGATCGGTGGCCGCCCGATACCTGAGTGCCCCGTTCGGCCTCGACGGCTGGCGGGTCGACTCCGCGAACACCACAGCACGGTTCCGTGACCACGACGACAACCACGAGGTGGCTCGATCGACGCGAGCGACGATCGACAGCGGCGAAGGTGGCCGCTGGCTCGTTGCCGAGCACTGCTACGACGCCGGCAACGACCTCGACGGTACGGGCTGGCACGGCGTGATGGCGTATCAGTGGTTCACGCGCCCGCTGTGGGCGTGGCTGAAGGATCCCGACCCGATCTCACTGATGTCAGCAGTCGAATTGATCGATCTCGACGGCCACGGTCTCGTCGAGTCGATGCGCGAACTGTCGGCGAACGTGTCGTGGGAGGCGCAGCAGGCGTCGATGACGATGCTCGACTCGCACGATACTGCCCGGTTCCGAACAGTGGTCGGCGGCGACCTCGTGCGCCACATGGTTGGGTTGACGGCGCTGTTGACGATGCCCGGTGTGCCGACGCTGTTCGCGGGCGTCGAGGTCGGCTGCGAAGGCGGTTCGATCGACACCACTCGCGTGCCGTTCCCGTGGGGGCGCCTCGCGGAACTCGACGAACGGGCGTCCGACGGCGACGGCAGGTTCCTGAACGACCTGCGAACCCTCATCGAGATGCGACGCGGCAGCGATGCGCTCCAACACGGATCGCTGCGTTGGATCGACGCCACCGAAGACTCTGTCACCTACGTCCGCGAGGGTTCCAGCGAGAACGTGGTCGTGCATCTGGTGCGACGACCGTGCGAGCAACGAACCTTTCTTGCCCACGAGGTGGGGATCATCGAGACGCCGGATGCGGACCGGTGCGCCGTCGAGTTCGGGCAGAGCAACCTCGTCGAGCTGCACCCGGCTGCGGGCGGCGATCCCAACACCATCGTGTTGCCAGGCACACCCGGCGCCTACGTGGTCTCATGCACACGCAGATAGCGTCGAACGACGTGAATCAGACGAAGAACCGGATGCAGGCGCTCGGATTGCTCGACCGCTCCTTCAAGGCCGCCACCGACGACGAGCTCGCCGCGGCGATCGAGGTGCTCGACGACGACCATCGTGAGGGCCTCGAGTCGTTCGTCGAGGCCGCCACGCCCGATGGTGTCCGCACAGCGGTCAAGGCCGGTCGCATCAACGGCGACATGGAGGCGATCGCAGCGATCGTCACCGACCTGTGCCTCGCCGACTGCATCAAGGAGCTCGGCGACCACGCGGACAACCCGTCGACCGACCAGCTCCAGGAGGTGCTGCCTGGCATCGTCGAACGCCACGGCGCGGCAGTCACCCGGATCATGCTCGCGGCCACCGTCGCCGGCGAGGCACCCGCGTCGGCGATCATCCGCGACCTGCTGAAATCCGACGAACTCGTCGCACTCCCGAAGGCCGAAGAGGTCACGATCGCCCCACTGATCGACACCTCGAAGCGCTCGCCCGCAGAGCAGGCCGCCATCAAGGCCAAGCGCGCCGAAGCGAAGGCCGCCAAGAAGGAAGCCGACCGCGCCCGCAGAGCCCAGTCAGCCGCCGCCCGCAACCGCGCCTGACAGGTGACGCCTGGTGCCAGCGGCGTCATCGGAGTGGGCCACTTCAGGACGGGCGACGGCGCCCAGCGCGCTCTCCCGCGCATGCGGTTCGTGTGAGCGCGGTTCGCGTCTGGGTGGACGTTGTCGCTCACACAAACCCGCGGGCAAGAACCTCGAGCTGTCAGTCGCCAATCCGCTCAGGTCCCAGGCGCGCCGTCACCGGTGACGCTGTGCCTGGCACCGGCGCAACCTGGCGCTGTTCGTGGGCGAGGAGCCAGGCTTTGGTGTCGGTGCCGCCGGCGAATCCGGTGAGAGCGCCGTTCACTCCGATCACCCGATGGCACGGCACGACGATCGAGATCGGATTGCGGCCGTTCGCCGCGCCCACCGCCCGCGCCTTGCGACGATCGCCCATCCGCTCGGCCTGCTCGCCGTAGCTGACCGTCGTGCCGTATGGAATCGTGCGCAACGCGTCCCACGCGGCGCGCTGGAACTCGGTGCCGACGGCGTCGAGTGGTACGTCGAACTCAGTGCGTTCGCCGCCGAAGTACCCATCGAGCTGGGCCACCGTGGCAGCGATCACCGGATGGTCCGGTCGGTCGGTCGTGGCGTCGAGCCGTACCCGGGTCGGGTCGTCGTCGGGCCACAGAATCGCTCGTAGGCCGTCGTCGCTCGCCACGATGGTGAGCGGGCCGACGGGACTGTCGATCACGGAGCTGAAGAGCACGGACATCATCATTCTGCTTTCGTTCGGGTGCCTGGGTCGATCGGACGTGTGGAGAGGCTGGCCCAGAGATGGTGGACCGCGTAGGAGCGCCACGGCGCCCACCGCGATCCGTCTTCGCCACTGAGACCGAGCCGGTCGAGAGCGTGCCTGACCCCGAGGTCGTTGGTGAGGAACGTGTCGGGATGTCCGAGGCCACGCATCACGACGTAGTCCGCCGTCCAGGGACCGATCCCCTTCAGCGCGAGAAGTTGGCGGTGTGCGGCGCCAGGGTCACTGCCCACGTCGAGTTCGACGTCCCCGCCCGCGACCGCGGCTGCAAGTCGTCGGATCGTGTCGCGCCGAGCGCCTGGCATCGAGAACACCTCATCGGGCGCCATCGCCAGCTCGTCGGGTCGGGGGAACACATGCATCACGTCATCGCCGGGCTCGCTCAACGTACGGCCGACGCCATCGACGATGCGACCGGCGACGGTCCGTGCACCGGCAACCGACACCTGCTGGCCGATCACCGCCCGGATCGCGGTCTCGTAGGGGTCGACGCTGGCGGGTGCGCGTCGTCCAGGTGCCGCCGCGACGAGTCCGGCGAGCAGTGGATCGGAACCGAGCGCGGCGTCGACAGCAGTCGGGTCACTGTCGAGGTCGAGCAGTCGCCGCACGCGTTGCACGGCCACACCGAGGTCGCTCCACGACGTCAGCTCGGCCCTGGCGGCGACGTGATCGTCGTGGGCCACGAGTCCGATGACGCCGACGCCGCCCGGCAGGTCGAGCGAGCGACGATACGTCTCGCCATCCCACGACTCGATGCCGGGGATCGCCCGCTCGCCGATGAACGACATCACCTCGCTCGACGCGAACGGCGACCGCACGGGCAGCCGGACCGTGACCGCGACGCGGCTCTCGATCGTTGCCGACGCGACGTTCAGAAGAGGTTCGCGGCGACGGGCCCCACGGAGTTCGGTCGGTGACGCGGCGAACACCTCACGGAGCGTGTCATTGAACTGCCGCACGCTCCCGAATCCGGCCGCGAACGCGACATCGGTCAATGGAAGCGACGTCGTTTCGATGAGCAGTCGCGCCGTGTGGGCACGTTGGGCTCGGGCGACGGCGAGTGGTCCGGCGCCGAGTTCCTCGGTGAACACCCGATTGAGGTGCCGTTCGCTGTAGCCGAGCCGCCTGGCCAGCCCGCCGGTTCCTTCTCGTTCGACGACACCGTCGGCGATCAGTCGCATCGCGCGGGCGACGACATCCTGTCGGACGTTCCAATCGGGCGACCCCGGTGAAGCGTCGGGTCGGCACCGCTTACATGCACGAAACCCCCGCTGTTGTGCGGCGGCTGCGGTGGGATGGAATTCGACGTTCGCGCGCTTCGGGGTGATCGCGGGACAACTCGGTCGGCAGTAGATGCCCGTCGTGTGCACGGCCGTGACGAACCAGCCGTCGAATCTCTGGTCGCGGCTCTGCACGGCGAGGTAGCACTGGTCGGGATCGAGCGGCGGCACACGACCATCATGCCGACTGGCGGCCCTGACCCCTAGCGGAATTCGGACATCGCAGTGACGCCCGGTCCGATCTGAAGTCAGTCGCCAACGACCGGGGCGTACGGAACGGTGGTCGTGCGAGTCGGGCCGGCTTCGGGTGAACCGGCGGGGACGAGCTTGAACCGCAAGAGGTAGAGCCCGATGACACAACACATCACGCCACCGAAGAACCCGGTCTGCTTGCCGACGGCCTGCGCGAACCCGCCGATGAACAACCCGCCGAACACGGACCCGACCTCGAAGAACATCGTGAACGAACTGATTGCCCAGGCGCGATCGCTGTCGCTGGCCCGGTTGACGGTGAGCGCGAGCAGCGACGGATAGTTGAACGCCATCCCGATGCCGACGAACACTGCCGCGGCCCACAACGCCGCGACCGTGGGGACGACAGCGAGCACGGTGAGCCCGATCCCCAACGTGCCGAGTGCGATCGTGACGGCACGCCGTGGTCCGAGGCGCTCGGGCAGAGTGGCGCCGAAGATCCGCACGATCACCGACGTGAGCGAGTACGCCGCGAACAATCCTCCGGACGTCGCGAGGCCGACCTCGCGCGAGTACTCGGGGATGAACGCACCGAACGTCGAGAACGCGGCGACGCCAGAGGCGAGCACGACGCCGGGCATCACCGCCGCCGGATGAACGATCCGACGCCGACCCGATGTCGATGCCGCCGATGCAATCGTCTCGTCGACCGCGTCGAGTGGTGCGACCCGGGCCGGAGCGAACAGCGCGACGACGCCAGCGAGTAGCGCGAACGCCCCGGCCACCACGAACGCCCGCTCGAACTGCGTGTCGTCCAGCAACCACTCACCGACGATCGGGCCGACACCGATGCCACCGAACACTGCCACCGAGAAGTAGCTCGCGCCCTCGGCGCGCCGATCGCGCGGTGAGAGATCGGCGATCAGGGTTGCCGCGCCGACGAACACCGCTGCCTCGCCGATCCCCATCGCACCGCGCAGTCCGAGCAGTTGCCAGAACTCGGTGACCTGACTGGTCGCGATACCCGCGAGCCCGGCGACGGTAGCTCCGCCGACGAGCAACACCCGACGGCCGTAGCGATCGGCGATACGACCGAGCAGCGGTCGAGCGATGATCGCCGCGCCGGCAAACATCGCAATGGTGAGCCCGATACCGAATTCGCCGCGGGCGAGCGGGCCTTCGATGAACAGCGGCACGATCGGCACGAGCATCCCGATGTAGACGAAGAAGACGAGCGCCGTTGCGGTGACGACCAGGAACGGACGCGTCAGGAGACGCGTCGGCGCCTGACCGGTCCGCGCGTTCGTCGTCGACATTCCGACAATCCTGCCGAACGTCGTCGTACATTCGACAACCGGATCGATCGAACGCCCGATGTCACACCTTCCGGCGTCGAACCACGGACGGTCAGAGGCGGGCGACGTCGACCGACACCGACAGCGACTGCGACGACGCCGGTCCGACCACCACGCCGCGAACCGGGGCAACGTCGGCGTAGTCGCGTCCCCAGCCGATCGTCACATGGCGCGATGGCGCGACCACTCCATTCGTCGGGTCGAAGTCGAGCCAGCCATGCTCTGGGATCCAGACCGAGCACCACGCGTGAGACGCGTCGGCTCCGATGGTCTTGGGTTCGCCCGGCGGCGGCTCGGTCTCGATGTAGCCGCTGACGTACCGAGCAGCGAGACCCAGGGTGCGAAGCCCCGCTACCGCGACGTGGGCGAAGTCCTGACAGACCCCTCGCCGTTCGTCGAGAACCGAACCGATCGGCGTGCTCACTTCGGTGAAGGACGGATCGAACACGAACGAGGTGAAGATGTCGCTGCAGAACGCCTTGGTGGCCTCGACGATCGGTCGACCCGGCACGAACGACTGCGAGACGAAGGCGAGCAGTCCGGCACGATTCGAGCCGAGGGTGACGAAACGAGACGGCGCAATGAACGGCGCCACATCGAGCGCCATCGGGCCGCGCAGTCCGGCGAGCGTTGCGCTCACCCGCTCCCAGGCCGGGTCGCCGCGGGGCAGCTCCTGCTCCCACACCCTGACCTCGGTGCGAGCTTCGACGACCAAACCCTCATGCGGACGGTGCAGTCCGAACTGGACGATGTTGTTGCCGAACACGTCGACACGCTCGTCGACCTCGTCGGGTTCGGGATCGGTGGTGACAACCGACGACAACACCTGCTGTGATGGTGTCTGACGAGCGTGCACACAGGCGACGCTGTACCCGTCGAGCATCGTCGCGCCGTAGATGTACTCGGTGCGGTGGATCACTCGGTAGTGCTGGCCTGGCATGTCAGCTCCGTCCCATCATCCGCGGATCGACCGGCGCCGACAAGTACGAGCCGACGACATCTCGGGCGAGGAGATCACAACCGGCGAAGACCTCGGCCAACGTCGCGACCGTCGAGTCCACCGATCCGAAGGAGGTGTCCTCGAGCGTCGCCAACAGCTCGGATGTGACATCGACACCGCGCTGCCATTCGAGCTTGAGTGCTTGTTCACGGACCTCACGGATCGCTGACGCTGCCGCTCGCGGGTTGTCGACCTCGACGACCAGGAGGTGCAGTGCAGCTTCGAACTCGACATCGCTGCGATGTCGGCGACGATACGCGACCAGGCTCTCGTTCGATGCGAGCACGATCTCGATCACTCGTTGGCGCTGGAAGTCGAGGCGATGATCTGACTCGACCCCGAACGATCCCGGAGTGCCACCGGCACCCCGCTCGTGATCGACGGTCCCATCGACGCCGGTGAAGCCGAACGCCCCTCGAACGCAGTCGATCACGCCGAACGCCCGCTCGAGCCGACGTCCGACCTCGCCGAAACGCCACGCCGGGCCGTGCACGACGCTCTCATTCCACAGACCCACGAGCGATGCCAGATCGACCAGGATCGATTCCAGATGGCGACCATCGATCTGCGCGATGTCGACAACCGATGCGGACCCCGCCGATCCATCGGCGGTCACCAACCAACGCAACTGCGCCCGCGACTCGGCCAAGCGGGAGAGCATCCGACCAGCGGTGACCGAGAAGAACTCGCGCACCGACGCCGTCTCGGCGAGGAACGATCCGAGTTGGCGGGCAAGCGCTTCGACGGCCAGCGCGAACGTCGCGCCGGCTCGGTCGGGGTGCGACTCGTCGACGCGTCCGGCGATCCCGGCAATCGCGGCCAACATGTCCAGCCCGTTGGCCACCCACGGCTCGGCGACCTCGGCGTCGACAGCCCCGCTGGTTCGGTCGAGAACGACCTCCATCGCTCGCGCGATCAGTTCGGCCCGCTCCATCGCGCGTCCGGCCCAGAACAGCGCATCGGCCGCGCGCGTGGGAACCGACGCGATGAGATCGACCTGCGGCAGCGGGTCGCGTCGACGGATTTCCGGTGGCGCGACGGTGCCGCCGACGACCCACACGTCCTTGGCAGTTGCCAGCGTCGTCGCCATCGGATCGTCGCCATCGGCGAGCACGCGGGCGCTGCCACCCTGCAGCACATCGATCCCCCGGTCGCTCGCGACCAGATGGAGCCGCAGCGTGACGGCACGTTCGGTCGGGGACGCACCGTCGAAACTCGGGTAGGTCGCCCACCTCGCCGTCGCTCGCTCGGCCATCGGCATGAATTCGAGGGGCCACACGCCCTGGTAGTCGGAGTCGCGACCTGTCAGCCAAGCGCCGGCGGTGTCCCACAACTCTCCGAGCGCTGGATCTTCCAGGACGCCACAACCGTGCGCATTCGCCAGTGCCACCCCGCCCGATCGTGCTGCCAGGAGCAGGCCGGGAACTCCGACACTCCCTTCGGCGTTCACCTCCATCGGGTCGATTCGGTCGTCTTCCAACCGTCGAAACAGCACGTCGACGGGCTCGAGGCCAGACAGCGAACGGAGCCACACTCGGCGCTGGCGGACCACGAGGTCGGCCCCTTCGACCAGGTTGAGCCCGAGCCGCGTCGCCAGGTATGACTGTTCGACGTAGGACGCATGGTCGACACCACCCGACAGCACGACGATGCGCGGGTTCCTGGTGGGTGCCACATCGGCGAGACCGTCGCGCAGGCGATCGGCAAACGGATCCAACGATCGCAGCGCCCGGCCGACGTGAAGACGAGAGATCACGTCGCGATGAACACGACCCGACACCGAACGCCCCAGCAGCGCGTAGCCCACGCCGGATGGCGCATCGGTGATGTCTCTGATCACTCGCCAGCGACCGTCCACGTCGCGGATGACATCGACGGCGTAGTTCGACAGCCAGCGCCGGTGCGGGCGCGTCTTGAACGCCGCAAGCCGGTACTTCGAACTCCCCCACAGCGTCGCCGGATCGATCACGGCGTCTTGCAGCAGCGTTCTCGCTCCATAGACATCGTTGAGGATCGCTTCGAACATCTGCATCCGAGCGATCGCCCCATCCGCGAGCGCCACGAACTCGTCGCCGTCGATGACCAACGGCACCGGGTCGAGTCTCCACGGTCTGGATGCGAGCGCGACGAGGCGACCGTCGGTTCGAACGGGAAGATCGTGCACGATGTGGCCGGCACCCTCGGCCGCCAGCAGCCGATCGTGATCCACCTGACGTGTGTAGAGGTCGCCGAGGGCGGCAATCGACGACATGAGGTCGCCGGCGCCATCCACGCCACCGGCTCCGGACATCCCGGGTCGGAGATGTCCCGCATCGAATCCCGCGTGATCGGTCATGGTCAGTGAACGACGTACTGCTCGTGCATGACCGCATCGAGCCGGGCGAGCGCGATCTGGACGCCCTCCATCGCGGCATCGAGCGCTGCGCCGTCGTCAGCGGCGGGGCGACTCTGTCGGAGCTGGCGGTCGGCAGCTTCCACCGCGCCGAGCACGGTCGAATACCCGGGGAGACGGAGGATCGACGTTCGCATCTCGGCGAGGCACCCTGCGACCGACCTCGGGAATCGATGATCGAACAGCAGGAATCGCACCACGTCGGGCCCATCGATGGGGCCACGCGTCGCGCGTTGGTACATCTGGAGAGCGGACAGCGAACGCAACACGCCCATCCACTGCACTTCGGCGAACCCGTCGACCGACCCGGCCGGTTGCGAGAGCAGCCCGGCCGCTCGCACGCCGAGCACGCGCGTCGTCATGTCGGCGCGCTCGATGTAGCGGCCCAACCTCCACATCTCGAAGACCTCGTCGCGGGTCATCGTCGACTGCATGACCCCATCGAGGCGCCGACTCTCGTCGACGACGCGTGCGAGGAACCGATCCCTCCGCCGGCGTTCGACCGATGTGACGGCCGCACCACGAACATAGATCGACAGGTCGTTGATCGTCTGCCACGCCTCTCGTGGGAGGACCTCACGGCATGTGCGCAAGTTCTCGCGGCTGTTGTCGACGCTGTTGATGATGCTGTTCGGATGCTCGCGATCAGAGATCAGGAACTGCGCGACCTGCGCCTCGTCCGACTCGGCGACTGCCGGCAGATGAACGTTGCTCCCCGAGATCGTCACCAACGGATGCCACCGCGATGTACTGATCGGAAGGTCAGCGAGCACTTCGCCGTACGCCCGAAGCACGCGGGCGGAGTCCTCCGCGCGTTCGACGTCAGCGCGCGGCCCAGTACATCCGATCCGCAACCCTCGACAGCAGCGCCATCAGCTGCTCTCCTGATTCTGCATCTGCGGGTGCTGCTGCGTTCCGTTCGGCGCAGTCGCAGCACCGTCGAGCGGACCGTCGACCACCCAGGTGTCCTTGCTCCCGCCGCCCTGGGACGAGTTCACCACGAGCGAACCCTTGGTGAGCGCGACGCGGGTGAGCCCGCCGGCGGTGACATAGCTGTGCTCGCCGGTCAGGATGAACGGTCGCAAGTCGAGATGTCGGGGTTCGATGCCGTCCTCGACGAGCGTCGGCGCCGTCGACAGATCGAGAATCGGCTGAGCCACCCAGTTCCGCGGATCCGCCCGTATCGCTGCGGCAGCGGTCTCGAGCTCCTCCGGAGTCGCACGGCTGCCGATCACGATGCCGTAGCCGCCACTCTCGTTGGCCGGCTTGAGCACGAGCTCGCCGATGTTCGCCAGCACGAAGTCGCGCTCCTCGTCATACATGCAGCGATAGGTCGGAACGTTGGGGATCAGTGGTTCCTCGCCGAGGTAGTAGCGGATCATGTCGGGGACCCAGGCATACACGCACTTGTCGTCGGCGACGCCGGCACCAGGGGCATTGGCGATCCCGACGTTGCCCGCCTTCCACGCCCGCATCAGACCGGCCACACCGAGCATCGAGTCGGGGTTGAACGCTTCTGGATCGATGAACAGGTCGTCGATGCGCCGGTACACCACGTCGACGCGCTCGAGGCCCTGGATCGTGCGCATGTAGACGCAATCATCGTCGCCGACAACGAGATCCTGGCCCTCGACCAGCTCGGCCCCCATGCGTTGCGCAAGGAACGAGTGCTCGAAGTACGCCGAATTGAAGATGCCGGGCGTGAGCACGACGATCGTCGGGTCGGACCGCCCCTCAGGGGCGAGTGACGCGAGCAGCTTGTTGAGTTCGTCGGTGTACCCGTCGACCGGGCGGATCAGGTGCCGCTGGAACAGTTCGGGAAATGCGCGCTTGGCCACGCCTCGATTCTCGAGCACGTAGCTCACGCCCGAGGGCACACGCAGGTTGTCCTCCAGCACGTAGAGCTGGCCGTCGCCTGCGCGTACGAGGTCCGACCCCGAGATGTGCGCCCACACGCCGAACTTCGGTCGGACCCCACGGCACTCAGGTCGGTAGTTGGCGGAATCCTCGAGCAGATCGGCGGGAAAGATGCCGTCGGCGATGATCCGCTGGTCGTTGTAGATGTCGTCGATGAACCGGTTGAGCGCCCGCAGCCGCTGGGCCAGGCCGAGCTCGACCACGCTCCACTCGGCGCCGTCGATGAGGCGTGGAACGATGTCGAACGGCCAGGCCCGGTCGATGTTCGCGCCATCGGAGTACACCGTGAACGAGATGCCCATCGTGAGGATGTCGAGGTCGGAATGGCGCTGGCGTTCGCGGACCTCCTCGAGCCCGATCCGATGGATCAGGTCGATCAGCTCGCGCGCAATCGGCCGCGGGCTTCCGTCTGCCTCCAGGAGTTCGTCCACGAATGGTGACCGTACCCGGTCCGGCCAGATCGCCACCCGACCTGATCGATTTCGTTCTCGTGAACTCGTGCGGGAACTATTCCCGCACGAGTTCACGAGAAGCGGGCGGCGGTTGCGCCGTCGGATCGTCCCGCTACCGTTCGTCAGCACGGGGTTGCCCGCTCGGCCCGTCGGCCCGCACGCACGATCCGATCCAGAGGAGCCGCAATGGGCACCATCTCCCCGTCACTGGCCGCAACCGTCGCGGCACGCCACGGCATCGTCACCCGCACTGATCTCGCCGCCGACGGCTACACCGACGAGACCCTTCGTTGGCAGCTCTCCAATGGCGTTCTGATCCCCGTGCACAGGGGCGTGTATCGCGTCGCCACCTCGCCTGACACCTTCGAGAGTCGATGCGCGGCCGCGTGTCTTGCCGATCCGTTCGCCATCGTCACCGGCATCTCAGCGGCACGTCTGTGGGCCTTCCGTCACGTCTGGCGTGCGGACGTGCCGCACATGCTCGTCGGCCACGATCGCACGCCGATCACCGCCGGGGTGATCCTGCGCCGCTCGAATGTGATCGACCACACCGACGCCGTCACCCGTCCTGATGGAATCGTCGTGGCCAGCCCGCCGCGCGCGTGGTTCGACTCCGCCAGAGATCTCGACGACATTCGGTTCGAGAGACTGACCGAGTGGGTGCTCGACAATCACACGACGCTGCAGACGCTCTGGCGACTGACGCGCCGTCTCCGGGCGAAGGGCCGTCCGGGCCTCGGCCGGGTCAATCGGGTGATGTCACGACGAGCCGATTGGCAGAAGCCGGCCGGATCGGGCCTGGAGCTGCGCGTACTCCGTGCCCTCGAGGACCGCGGCATCGAACTGATCCGCCAGTACGCCATCGCGCTGCCGGGTGGCCAGGTCATTCACCCCGATGGCGTCGACCCGGCGATCAAGTGGGCGCTCGAGGTCGACCACTCGAGTTGGCACGCCGGCCGGCTGGAAACGCAACGGGACAAGGTTCGTGACCGCGGCCTTCGTCGACTCGGATGGCAGACCGACCGGGTGACCGACTACGAACTCGACGAAGACTTCCACGGCGCGATCGATGAACTGGCCGACATCTACCGGCAACGCCGAGACACCTATCGCGCGGCCTGAACCCATTCTCGTGAACTCGTGCGGGAATAGTTCCCGCACGAGTTCACGAGAAGCGGCTGGACTCACTCGTTGGCGGGCTTGGGTTCCTTGGGGAGGCCGAGGACGCGCTCGCCGACAATGTTGCGCTGGATCTGGCTGGTGCCACCCCAGATCGTCTCGGAGCGCGAGAAGAAGAACGACGACATCATCGGGCTGACGGGATAGCCGTCGCGGCGTTGGTCGCGACCAGAGCCGGGCCAGCCGCCTGATTCCGGCCCGGCGTCGATGAGCATGCCCTCGGCGCCGTAGATGTCGACGGCGAGTTCCATCGCCGCCTTGTGCATCTCGGACCAGAACATCTTGTTGGTCGCACCGAGCGCAATCGTGCCCATGTCCCCGCCACCCGACAGCGTCGCCGACAAGTTGCGCAGACCGTTGATCTTGAGGATCTGGATCTTGGTGTAGTACTCCATCAGCCGCTGGCGGATCAGTGGCTCGCCGAGGAGGCCCTTCTCGGTGGCCGCTTCGACCAGCAGGCGATACTCCTCGGCGAACCGTCGATAGCCGGTGGTGGCCGATTGGCCCCGCTCGAACGCCAGCGTGGAGTTGGCGACCTTCCAGCCGTTGTTCAGCCCACCGACGACAGCGTCCTTGCGGCACCTGGCATTGTCGAAGAACACCTCGCAGAACTCTGCCGTACCGTCGGGCTGCACGATCCCGCGCACCTCGATGCCCGGCTGACGCATCGGGACGAGCATGTAGGAGATGCCGGCATGCTTCTTCACGTCCGGGTCGGTGCGGGTGAGCAGGAAGCAGTAATCGGCGTGGTGGCCGCCGGTGGTCCACACCTTCTGGCCGTTGATGATCCACTCGTCGCCGTCGACCACAGCGGTCGTCTTCAGTGAAGCGAGATCGGACCCCGAGTTCGGCTCGGAGAATCCCTGGCACCACCTGGTCGTGCCGCTGAGGATGCCCGGCAGGAACTCCTTCTTCTGCTCCTCGGTGCCCCACTGCAGGATGGTGGGCCCGACGAGCGTGTCGCCGAAGAAGTCGCCGCGCATCGGCGCCTTCGCACTCGCGAACTCCTCGGAGAGTACGACGCCCTGCATGGTGGTGAGGCCCTTGCCGCCGTACTCCGAAGGCCACGTCGCACAGATCCAGCCACCTTCGAACAGCTTCTGGGGCCACTCGTCGTTGAACTGCTTGCGTTCGTCGTCGGTCATCTCGAAGCCCTCGTCGAACCAGCCGTCGGGCAGGTTGTCGTGCAGCCACGTCTTGATCTCGGCGCGGAATTCCTCGGCTTCTGGGGGGTAGGAGAGGTCCATGGCCCCATTCTGCCTCACGACTTGACCCACGGGTCAAGTTCAGATCGGCCTGCGGCGGCCGGGACCATTCACGCGGAGGAAACACTTCGGCGACAAGCGAGAAATGCCACACCCTTAGGTTGCGCTCGCAATCCGGGCGGCAACGGCGCCACTGGACTCCGCATCACTTCCGTATTCCCGATCCCTCTGGAGGACCCGTGCGCAACCGAGCGCTTCGAATCGTTTCCGGCCTGGGTGGCGTGGTTGCCATCTTGGCCATCACCCCATCCGTCGGCTTTGCCCAGGACTACGTCCCGACCGCCCAGGACTACCTGAACAACATCTGGGTGCTCATCGCCGGCGTGCTGGTGTTCTTCATGCAGGCCGGCTTCGCGCTCGTCGAAGCGGGCCTGACCCGGGCGAAGAACGTCGTGAACATCTTCGCCAAGAACATGACCGATGCAGTCGTCGGCATACTCGCCTTCTTCGCCACCGGCTGGGCGTTTGCATTCGGCGACAGTGGCGGCTGGTTCATCGGCACCAGCAACTTCTTCCTCAATGACCTCGACCTGGCAGCGATCCCGGAAGGAGGGCTGAGCCCCGGCACGTCGTTCTTCTTCCAGGCCGTGTTCGCCGCAACGGCAGTGACGATCGCTTCGGGAGCCATGGCGGAACGCACGAAGTTCTGGTCGTACGTGATCTTCTCGGCCGTGATGTGCGCATTCATCTACCCGGTGATCGTGCACTGGACCTGGGGCGGCGGCCTGATCGCCGACATCCAGATCGGCGACGCCGTGTTCTCCGACTTCGCCGGATCCGGCATCGTGCACATGACCGGCGGCATCGCCGCGTTCATGGGCGCCATGTTCCTCGGACCTCGCATCGGCCGCTACGACGCGAACGGCAACGTCCGCGCCATCCCCGGCCACAACATCCCCTTCGCCATCCTCGGTGTGTTCATCTTGTGGGTGGGCTGGTTCGGTTTCAACCCCGGATCTGAGCTGCTCGCCGATGAGTTCGTGTCCGGCATCGCCGTCAACACGATGCTCGCCGCCGCCGCGGGTGGTCTGTTCACCGCCATCACCATCACCCTGAAGACCGGCAAGCCCGACCTCGCCATGATCGGCAACGGCGTCCTCGCCGGACTCGTGGCGATCACCGCTCCGTGCGGCGCGGTCACACCCGTCTGGTCCGTGGTGATCGGTGGAATCGCCGGCATCTTGGTGGTCTTCTCGGTCTTCTTCTTCGACAAGGTCAAGATCGACGATCCGGTCGGCGCAGTCAGCGTCCACGGCATGTGCGGTCTGTGGGGTCTGCTCTCGGTGGGCCTCTTCGCGAAGTACGACGACGCCTTCCTCGATCGGCCGGATGCCGGCCTGATCTACGGTGGCGGCCTCAGTCAGCTCGCCGTGCAGGCCGTGATGGCCGCCATCATCATTGCCTGGGTGGCGATCTGCACCGGACTCCTGTTCGGAATCCTGAAGGCGACGATCGGCCTCCGGGTGACCGCCGAGGAAGAAATCGAGGGCCTCGACGTCCTCGAGCACGGCCTGCAGGGCTACGCCAACGACCTGGCTCACACGAGCTGATCCCATCGAGCGACGAAACTCACAAAGGAACCAACACATGAAACTCGTGACAGCGGTCATCAAGCCGTTCAAGCTCGACGACGTCAAAGATGCCCTCAAGGCCATCGGCGTCGCTGGCATCACCGTCGAGGAGGTCCGCGGTTTCGGCCGTCAGGGCGGCCACACCGAGACCTACCGAGGAGCGGAGTACAAGATCGACTTCGTTCCCAAGGTGAGCCTCGGCATCGTCGTGGCTGACGAGTCGGTCGACGGTGTCGTCGACGCGATCGTCACTGCCGCCGCCACCGGCAAGATCGGCGACGGCAAGATCTGGGTCACCGACGTGGACCGCCTCGTGCGAATCCGCACCGGTGAAGAGGGCAACGACGCGATCTAGTCGCCGCCCCTCCAACCCGATCGGGGCGCATCGTCGCGTTCCGCAAGTGGGTCCCCGAGCCTCCCTTTGCGTCCTCAGAGGGGTCAGGCTCGGGGACCTTCGCGTCCGCGCGACCACGACGCCAGGGCGATCACCGGCGACCGGTGCAACGTACGCTCTGCCAGCGGGTCTCGATACGGGACGAACCGCTCGGCCTCGACCAGTCCGAGCACACCAAGGCCACCCACACCCACCCACACCCACCCGCGCACGAGCCGCTCCCATGAAGCTCATCACCGCCGTCATCAAGCCGTTCCAGCTCGACGAGGTCAAAGAAGCGCTCGAGGCGTCGGGCGCGTCTGGCATCACCGTCACCGAAGTCCGCGGGTTCGGCCGTCAGGGCGGCCACACCGAGACCTACCGCGGCGCCGAGTACAAGATCGACTTCGTGCCGAAGATCCGCCTCTCCGTGCTCGTCGACGACGATCGCGTCGACGACGTGCTCGCCGCGATCACGCGCACGACCGCCACCGGCAAATCGGTGACGGCAGGTTCTGGGTCACCGACGTCGAGCGCGTCGTTCGCATCCGCACCGGCGACGAGGGCAACGACGCGATCTGACACCAATTCGCCGTCGGTTGAGAACGGCACCTGACACGTCGCGTACAGTCGGCGAGATGACGACGGCCGAGCCAGACGCTCCCATCACCCCAGCAAAGGCGGGTCGGTGGACGGCGCAGTGGAAGGAGCTGTACGCCGAGGTGATCACCACCGGCCTGTGCACCGGCTGCGCCGGATGCGTGGTCACCTGCCCCCACGACGTGATCGGCTACGAGCACGAGGAGGGCAAGTACATCCCGTTCCACCTCGAAGAGGAACTCGGCCTCGACAACTGCATCCACGGTGAGAAGGGCTGTACGACATGCACCCGGGCATGCCCGCGGTTTCGAGCATGGGAGCCATCGGCCGACATGCACCTGTTCGGGCGGGTGCGTGAACCTGACGAGATGGCCGGCATCTGGCGTCAGCTGTACCTCACCCGCGCGAGCGACGACATGGTCCACAAGATGGGCCAGGACGGCGGCCTCGTGTCGGCGATGCTGATCTGGTTGCGCGAGCACGACTACATCGACGCCGCGCTCGTGTCGGGCGTCGAGGACGACGACGCCTGGAAGGCAAAGCCCGCCGTCGTGTCGACCAAGGAGGAGATCCTCGCCACGGCCGGCAGCCGTTACACGTACTGTGCGAACCCGCTGGCACTTCCCGAGGCCAAGGAGAAGGGCTACGAACGGCTCGCCCTCGTCGGCATGGGGTGTCAGACCTCGTCGCCGCCGACGATGTGGGACCGCAAGGCCGGCAAGGTGTCCAAGCCGTTCCTGTTCAACATCGGGCTGCTGTGCTCGAAGACGTTCGACGACGCGATCTTCCCCGAACTCTTCGAGGCCAAGTACGGCCTGAAGAAACAGGACATGGTGAAGATGAACATCAAGGGCGCGTTCCAGATCTGGATGAAGGACGGCTCGTACCACGAGATCGACCTGAAGGAATGCCACGGCTGGACCCGCAAGGGCTGCACGAGCTGTCCCGACTTCGCCGCCGAACACGCGGATGTGTCGACGGGCGGCATCGGCGAGGACAACGACTGGACACTCACCATCGTGCGCACCGAACTCGGCGAGCAGGTCATCGAGCGGATGATCGCCGACGGCTCGATCATCGCCAAGCCCGCCCAGACCGACGAGACCGCGATGCGCCTGCTGCGGCTGCTGTCGATCGTCAGTCGGCGCCGTTGGCCGGATTTCGCCGACACCGCGCCCGCCGTCGGCGTGCCGCCACCAAAGAAGAAGGCTGCCGCACCGGCGGACGCCGAACCGAAGTCCGACAGCTGACAACGAAATGTGCGTGGCGCCCGCGGGAGAGGGAACCGTGCGTCGGGACTCGAACGTCGCGCCGACCACCAACCGCTGACCCGAATCGGCTTGGATCGCGAAACTCAGCCTCGTCGCCTCTTCCCGGCCCTCCCGATGAGCGAACCGACCAGATACAGCGGTTTCGCTCATCGCAACCAGCGAGCATCCCCTCCCGATGAGCGAACCGACCAGATACAGCGGTTTCGCTCATCGCAGCCCCCAGCGCCCTCTCCCCTGAGCCGCCGGGCACACCGTGTACGTCAGGGGGTCGAGGTGCGGGTGACGCCTTCGGGATCGCAGGCGGCGAGATCGGCCTCGAACTTGTCGAGTTCGGCGAGCGCGGGATCGCTCACGTCAGGGTTGTCGCTGTTCGCCTTGTCGCCGAGGTCGTTGAGGTCGTAGTCGTCGATGACACCGAGCATGCACTCTTCGATGTCCGGGTAGTCCTGAGCGACCGTCTTCACGATGTCCTCGGCGACGCGCTGCGTGCTCGGGTCGGACGTGCATGCCGAGACGCCGAGCACTGCGACCAGTCCGATGACGATCATGTTGGCGAAACGAGACGGGATCACAGCACTGCGAGGCTACTGGCGCCCATCCCCCACGCCACCGTGCCCGTCGGGCTCGCCGGTGCCGGGCCTCGCTCTCCACCGATGAGCCAAACCGCCGCATACGGTCGGTTCGCTCATCGATGCGCCATCACGGATCGCGGCGGGCGAGTTCGAAGGCGCGAACGAGGACGGCGTCGAGCATCGGCTCGGTCAGGCGTTTGGTGAACGTGTTCTGTTGGCTGGGGTGGAAGGAGCAGATCAGCGTCGGCCCACCCTCGACCGGAACCTCGACGCCGTGGCCGAACTTCGGACGCGGTCGCACGCCGAAGTGGGCGCACGCAGCCTGATAACCGAACTGGCCGAGACACACCACCACCGTCATGTTCGTGAGCGCCGCGAACTCCCGTTCGAGAAACGGAGCGCACGCGTCTCGTTCTTCGGGAAGCGGCTTGTTGGCCGGCGGCGCGCACTTCACCGCAGCGGTCACCCAGGCATCGGTCAGGGACAAACCATCGCCGAGGGCTACCGATTGCGGTTGGCTTGCCAGGCCCGCACGGTGCATCGCACGGAACAACCAGTCACCGCTGCGATCACCGGTGAAGACCCGGCCCGTCCGATTGGCGCCGTGCGCAGCGGGGGCCAGGCCGAGCACGACGATGCGCGCCTCGCTGTCGCCGAACCCCGGAATCGGTCGACCCCAGTACTCGTCGTCGCGAAAGGCGGCCCGCTTCTCACGCGCAACCTGCTCGCGCCAAGCAACGAGGCGCGGGCACGCACGGCAACCCACCACATCACGTTCGAGTCTGGCGAGCGGAGTCACAGCCCTCGACAGTAGGTTGGACACACTCCATGGCCACAGCGAAGAAGACTCCTCCACCCCCGTTCACGACCATGCTCCTCGTGCGTCACGGGCAGACACCGACGACCGGCAAGGTGCTGCCCGGCCGGTCAAAGGGCCTCCACCTCGCTGACGAGGGTCGTCGTCAAGCCGCGATCGCCGCGGAACGTATCGGCGAACTGAAGCGCGTCGACGCGATCTATTCATCACCGCTCGAACGGGCGAAGGAAACAGCGGCCCCGATCGCTGCGGCCCGCGGGCTGAAGACCGTGATCGACCGCGGGCTGTTCGAATGCGACTTCGGCGACTGGACCGGTGGGGAACTGAAGCATCTGATGAAGCTGCCGGAATGGCAGACCGTGCAACGTGTGCCGTCGACGTTCCGGTTTCCGAACGGCGAGAGCTTCACCGAGATGCAGACTCGAATGGTCAGCACGCTCGACCGTCTGCGCGCCGCGCATCCGGGCGGCACGATCGTGTGCGTGTCGCATGCCGACACGATCAAGGCCGCAGTTGCCCATGCGATGGGGACCCACATCGACCTGTTCCAACGCATCGTGATCAGCCCCGCATCCGTGACCGCGATCGGGTGGGGTACAAGTGGCCCCGTCGTACTGGCCGTCAACTCCACGGGCCGCCCACTGACCGACCTCCAGCCGTCATGACCATGACATCGCCATGAGCGCCTTCTACGAGTTCGACGACGTCTCCGCGTTCACCGTCGGCACCATCGGCCGGCCCGGCGAACGCACCTTTCTCCTACAGGCGCGAGCAGACGACCAGAGGGTCACCGTGAAATGCGAGAAGCAACAGACTGCGGCGATCGTCCAGTACCTGCGCCGCGTGCTCGCCGACCTCCCACCGGCCGAGGACCGACCGATGAGCGGCACGCTCGAGCTACGTGAGCCCCTCGAAGCGGTCTTCGTGCTCGGGCCGATCGGGCTTGGCTACGACCGCTCGAACGACCGCGTGCTGATCCAACTCGACGAGGTCGGCGAGCTCGACGAAGACGGGGAACCGATCGAGGACGACGACCGCGGACACGTGCGCCTCTACCTGAGCCGGGGACAGGCCGCGGCGTTCTGCGACCACGCAGACGCTGTCGTCGAGGCCGGCCGCCCGGCGTGCCAGTGGTGCGCATTCCCGATCGATCCCGACGGCCACGACTGCCCGCGGATGAACTGACCGTGTCCGACCCGTCGCCCGACGACATCGATGAATCCGACGACGAGTTCGATGACGACGAGCTCGACGACGACGAGGCCGACGAACGCGGCGTCGAGCTGCGCGTCGATGCGATCGACGATCCCATTGCTCACCTCCTCCACGGTGACATCGAGGTCGAGGGTCGCATGCCCTACAGCAGCAATGCCACGTACCTCGTCCACGTGGTCTGCAAAGGTCGATCGCATCCGGCGATCTACAAGCCGACACGCGGCGAACGGCCGTTGTGGGACTTCGAGCCGGGCCTCCACCGACGCGAGGTCGCGACCTACCTGCTGAGCGAACGTCTCGGACTCGGCGTGATCCCACCGACCGTGCTGCGCGACGGACCGCTCGGCGAAGGGTCCTTCCAGTGGTTCGTGACCGCCGATCACAGCCAGCACTACTTCACGATCCACGAGAATCATCCCGACCTGCACGATCGGTTGCGCGGCGATGGCGCTGCTCGACGTGCTCGCCAACAACACCGACCGCAAGAGCGGCCACGTGCTCTTGATCCCCGAACGCAACGGCGAGCCCGCGACCGTGTGGGGCATCGACAACGGGCTGTGCTTCGCTACCGACGACAAGTTGCGCACGGTGATCTGGGAGTTCGGTGGCGAGGAGATCCCCGACGCGTGGCTCGAACGGGTCGGCTCGCTGTCGGATCGGGTTCCCCTCGACATCGCCGCACTCCTCGCCGATGACGAGGTCGAGGCGCTGCAGCGCCGGGCCGGCCGCTGTGTGATGCAACGTCGCTTCCCGACCGATCCGTCGGGTCGTCGCTACCCGTGGCCACTGGTCTGATCGTGAGCGATGTGTCTGACGAGGCCCTCGACGAACTGATCCACCGCGCCGACCTCGACGGGCTGGTGCGCACGATCGACGACCGTTGCAGCGCCCGCGATTGGCCGGGTCTCCTGCGCCTCCGAGACCGATCACGTCACGCCGTCGCCACGGGTCGGCAACTCTGGCCGGCCGCCACGCTCGCCGAATACCGACTCGCGCTGTTGGCATCGCCCGAGTTCGTGGCAGCGGTGCTCGACGAGTCCGACGGGTTGTCCGGTCGATTCACGATCGGGCCACTCACCGAGGTCGCGGCTCAACACCACACGTGGGACGAGCTGCGGTCCGCTCTCGATCTCGGCCCGCGAGCGGCCTTCGTCGCCCACGAGCGGGTACTGCGCGGCGAGCGAGTCGATGCTCCGGACCTGCCCGCGGTCCTCGACATGCCACTCGAGTTGCAGCACTGGGAACCCGACTACCCGCTCGCGACCTATACCGAGGTGGGCGCTGAGTTCCCGATGCCGGACCTCCCCGACAACTGGATCGACGTATCGCCGGAGCCCTGCGAGGTGCTCGACGACGAGGTCGACCTCGCGGTACGTCAGCTGGTCGAGCCATGGTTGACCGGATCGAACGGCCACGCCGACATCGTCTGCGTCGAGGGAGGCGTCGCCGATGCACTCGGCGCGCTGGGGCTTCGGCGCGCTCGGATTGCCCGGCTCGAGCCACCGACCGCACTCGCCTGGCTGGCGTGGGCGGGCGCGAGTGGCGGCGCTCACGGTCGTCGGCGAGGCGCCGCGTCAGGGCGTTTCGGAGCCTGGTGGACGCTCGCGGCGCTCGGAGATCTCGTCGACGACTGGCCCGTGCCGTCCGACGAACTCGGCGAACTCGCTGCCGAACTCCGCTGGTACCGCTGGGACGCTCACGAACCGGCGATGGGCTGGCAACTCCAGCTCGCCGTCGAGGACCCCGACGAACACGTCGCGTGGGCCATCCTCGCCCGCGACGCCACATGACGCCACATGACGCCCGAAAATGCCTGGATCTGCGCGCTGAGCGCGCAGATCCAGGCATTTTTCGGGCTCAGGGTGGGGTGGACCGAGTCAGGCGCGGGCGGCGAGTGCTGCGAGGAGCTGCGGGAGCACCTTGTGCACGTCACCGACGATGCCGAGGTCGGCGACACCGAAGATCGGCGCCTCCTTGTCCTTGTTGATCGCGATGATGTTCTTCGAGCCCTTCATGCCCACCATGTGCTGCGTCGCGCCGGAGATGCCGGCGGCGATGTAGACGGTCGGCTTGACGACCTTGCCGGTCTGGCCCACCTGGTAGCTGTACGGCACCCAGCCGGCGTCGACGATCGCACGGGACGCACCGGGCGCACCCTTGAGCGCCTTGGCGAGCGATTCGATCATCTCGAACTTCTCGGACTCGCCGAGTCCGCGCCCGCCGGCGACTACGACTGCTGCTTCGTCGAGCTTCGGCCCCGAGGTCTCCTCGACGTGCACCGCGGTCACGTTTGCGCCGCCGGTCGAGCCGAGGTCCGGAACCGGAGCCGACACGACCTCGCCGGCCGCGCCGGCGCCCGCTTCGGCGACGAAGCTCTTCGGGCGGAAGGCGGCCAGGTACGGACGCTCGCCGGTGAACGTCGAGTTGACCAATTTGGTGCCACCGAAGATCGGTGTCTGCACCGTGACCGAGTCGCCCTCGACGGCGATCGACGTCGAGTTGGTGAGCACGGTGCGGTCGAGCTTGACCGACAGCCGCGCCATCACGTCGCGTCCCTCGTAGCTCTGCGGGAACATGATCAGGTCAGGGCTGTCGCCACCGTCGATCACGGCCTTCATCGCAGCAGCGACGGCCACGCCGGGAAGCGCCCCGCCGAGGTCGCCCGTCGCGTAGACCTTGGTGGCGCCGTGATCGCCCAGCGCGCCAGCGGCGCCGGCGCCATCGCCGGCGATGAACGCTGAGACGTTGCCGCCGAGGCTACGGGCCTTGGTGAGCAGTTCGAGTGTGCCGGTGGTCGGGGCGCCATCGGCGGCCTGCGCGAACACCCAGATGTTGTCGATACCCATCAGTGGTCTCCTCAGATGACTTTCAGGTTGTCGAGGAACTCGACGATCTTGTTGAACGATTCGCCGTCGTCCTCGATGACCTCGCCCGCCTCACGGGCCGGTGCATCTTCGACGGATGTGATCTGCTGCGCCCACGACACCGACTCGATGCCGAGGTCGCCGGCGGTGACCGTGTCGACCGGCTTCGACTTGGCGGCCATGATGCCCTTGAAGCTCGGGTACCGCGGCTCGACCACGCCAGCGGTCACCGAGACCACGGCGGGCAGCGGGCAGGTGACCTCGTCGTAGCCGGCTTCGGTCTGACGGCTGACCTTGAGGGTCCCGTCGGCGATCTCGATGCTCTTGGCGAACGTGATCGATGGCAGGCCGAGCACTTCGGCGATCTGCTCAGGCACGGTGCCGGTGTAGCCGTCGGACGACTCGGTGCCGGCGATGATCAGATCGACGTCGCCGAGCTTCTTCGACGCCGCGGCGAGCACCTTGGCAGTGGTGAGCGCATCGGCGCCGGCGAGCGACGAGTCGCTCACGAGGACCGCTTTGGCGGCGCCCATGGCGAGGGCGGTGCGCAGACCCGAGGTCTCGTCGTTGGGAGCCATCGACACGAGGCTGACCTCGCCGCCGCCGGCCGCCGTGACGAGCTGGAGAGCCATCTCGACGCCGTAGCTGTCGGACTCGTCGAGGATGAGCTTGCCATCACGCTTGAGCGTGTTGGTGGAGGGATCCAGTTCGCCGGGCAGGGCCGGATCGGGGATCTGTTTCACACAGACGATGACGTTCATAAGGTGTTCCAAGTTACCGGTGCGTCAACTTGCGCCCAAACCCGTGTGACCAAGACGTCGCCGCGTATTGGTACCGTCGGCGCCTTGCGGATCCTGCTGGTGGTCAATTCCTTCGCATCGTCGGTGACGGCGCGCAACACGGTGATCGTCCACCGCCGCCTCAGCCAAGGTCACGACGTCGAAGTGGTCGAGACCAACCGTCGTGGCCACGCCACCCGCTTCGCCCACGATGCAGCACGCCGCGGCATCGACGTCGTGATCGGGTTCGGTGGCGACGGCACTCTCAACGAGGTCGCCACCGGTATCGCCGGCACCGACACAGCCCTTGGCGTGCTGCCCGGTGGGTCGACCAACGTCTTCGCCCGAACGCTCGGTCTCCCGAACGATCCGGTCGAGGCAGCCGAGCACCTCGCCAACGGCATCGACGCCGCCGACCTGCGCCCCATCGGCCTGGGGCAGGTCAACGGACGCTACTTCTGCTTCCACACCGGGGTCGGCTTCGATGCGGCGGTCGTCGAACGAGTCGAACGGCGCGGTTCCTTGAAGCGTTGGCTCGGCCATCCGCTGTTCATGTGGGCGGGACTGTCGACCTGGATGACGGGCTACGACCATCGCACACCCCACTTCCGGCTTCACGGCGATGGTGGCCCCGACGTCGACGACGGCTACTTCACCATCGTGCTCAACACGAACCCCTACACCTACCTGGGAAACCGGCCGCTCGACCTGTCGCCCGCCGCCACGCTCGACCGCGGCCTCGTGGCAATCACGTTCACCACCATGAACGCGGCTGCGATCCTGACGTCACTGGCCGGCGCGTTGCGCGGTGGCGGCGTGAAGCCCGCCAAACACCTCGACATCCGCATTGACGTGGCTCATCTCGTCGTCGAACACGAAACGCCATTTCCCTATCAGGTCGACGGGGATGCACTCGGCAGCACGAAACGGCTCGAGTTCACCCACGTGCCCGACGCGGTCCAGTTGGTGTTCCCAGGCTGACGGCCCGAATGCGCCGTCAGCTCCCGATGGTCGGCCAGGTGGCTGCGATCGGATCACCATCACGTCCCAGCACCGACAACGCACTGTCCGGCACGTCGGTGATCAGTCCATCGACGCCGATGTCAGCCAACTCGACGATGCGGGCCGGCTCATTGCAGGTCCATGCGTTCAGGGCCATCCCGACCGAATGACACCGCCGGACCAACGCAGCGTCGACCTGGGGATCCCACGAGTTGAGCGCAGCGTGGCCCACTGCAGCCAGCCGCTCGATCGTCGTGTCGTCGACCTGATCGAACGTGAGGCAACCGGTCGGGATCTCAGGAGCCAGCTCTCGGCACGCTGCCAGGGTGCTCCACGAAAACGATGAGATCAGCCAGCGGTGACGGGACTGCGCACCTCGGCGACGTAGCTCGTCGATCACCGGGGCGACCACCGCCATCGTGGGGTCGTAGTCGGGGTCGGACTTCGAGTTCTTGATCTCGACGTTGACGAGCATGCGGTCGCCGCACGCGTCGAGCGCCTCGGCCAGGGTCGGGAATCCCAGCGCAACGACCTCGTCCAACGAGTCCGGCAGCGGGTCGTGGGCGACCAGCAATCGGCCGTCGCCGAAGCGCCGCACGTCGAGTTCGACACCGTCAGCGCCCATCCGATCTGCGAGCGCGAACGCCTCAGGTGTGTTCTCCGGAGCGGCGGCCGAGGCGCCGCGATGACCGAGCACGAGCATGGGGCCCATCATGGTCCAAAGGATCGGCCAGAACGCGAACAAAGGACGAATGGACCCTTGCGGCGGCAGAACGCGACGCCTACAGTTCCTCCCGGCCCGAGCGGCCCATCGCCCCGCGGCGATGCCCCCCATCCCCCAGGCGGATCCTCCGCCCCAGTCACTTTCGAGGAGCACCAACGTGTCGATCCTTGCGTCCAGCCTCACCCTTGGAGCAGCAGATTACGAGTGGCGAGACGACGCCATCTGCCGCGACACCGATCCAGAACTCTTCTTTCCGGTCGGGACCACAGGACATGCGCTGGTGCAGATCGATCGTGCCAAGGAAGTGTGCGACGAGTGCGCCGTCTCCAAGCGATGCCTCGACTTCGCCCTCGAAACCAACCAGGACTCCGGTATCTGGGGCGGGCTCACCGAGGAGGAACGCCGCGTCATCCGCCGGCGCCGCGTCGCCGCCGCCCGCGCCGCTCGCGTCAGCTGACAGCTCAGTCGTCCGTCGGGACGCAGAGTTCGATGACGGTGCCGTGCTGGCGGTTGTAGCCGTCGCCGAGGCCGACGCCCGCGAGATCCTCGGCGGTCGCCGGACGGATGTCGATCGTGCCGTTGAGTTCGGTGGTCACCAGCGTGCGCACGATCGACAGTCCGAGACCCTTCACCTGGTCGATGTCGAACGACGGGTCGACTCCGCGCCCATTGTCGACGACGCGAACCGTGAGGTTGCGGTCGACCTGCGACAACCCAACTTGCACCTCGCCACCGCCGCTACCCTCCGGAAATCCGTGATCGACGGCGTTCTGCAGCAGTTCGGTGAGCACGACCGACAGCGGCGTCGCCGTGTTCGCCGGAATGCGACCACCGTCGCCGGTCACCGTGAAACGGACGGGCCGATCAGGAGACTGGAGGCCCTCTTCGGCGAGGCGCAACAACGGCCGCACGATCTCGATGAACGCGATGTCCTCGCCGGGTTCGCGCGACAACGATTCGTGCACGAGCGCGATCGTGCGGATGCGCCGCACCGACTCCTGCACGGCAGCCTTCGCCTCGGGGTTCGTGAGTCGACGCGACTGCAGCCGCAGCAGCGATGAGATCGTCTGCAGGTTGTTCTTCACGCGGTGATGGATTTCACGGATCGTCGCGTCCTTGCTCAGCAGCAGGCGATCACGTTTGCGCAGCTCGGTGACATCACGCACCAGCAGGAGGCCACCGGCGATCTCGCGACCGGGTCCTGACGCCACGACGATCGGAACGCACCGACACAGCAACGTGACATCGGCGCCCTGTTCGAATTCCTCGACGACCGGCTCGAACCGTTCGAACGCCTGGCGAACCGGCCCGTCGTGGAAGCCGAGTTCGGCCAAACGCATCCCGACCGGGTTCGCCTGGATCCCGACGCGGTGCAGCGCCGAGTTCGCGTTCGGCGACACGTACGTGACGGTGCCGCTCGAGTCGAGCGTGAGCACCCCGTCGCCGACTCGCGGCGCCGCGCTCGAGTCGGCGACGCGGCCGGCGAACGGGAAGGATCCAGCCTCGATCATCTGGACGAACTCTTCGAAGATGTAGGAGTAGTTGCGTTCGAGTTCACCGAGCGGACGTCCGGCGCGCACCTTCCATTCCTTCGACAGAACCGCGACGACCCGATCTCCGTGACGGATCGGGATCGCCAGCATGCGGGCGTGGTTGATCTCGTCGCCGCCGCCGTCCACCTCGATCGCCCCCTCGATGCGCTGCGCTCTCGTGAAGGCCTGCTCGATGAGTTCCGCTTCGCCGCCATCGGCCCAGGTCCCGACATAGTCGGTGACGTACATCGTCTGGTTCGTCGCGGGCCGTACCTGATCGGCGATCAGCCACTTGCCCGCGTCGGAACGCACGTAGAGGAGCAGATCCGCGAAGCACAGGTCGGCAAGGAAGGCCCACTCGGCGGTGAGCCGGTGAAGGTGGTCGATGTCGTCGCGTTCGAGCGCTGAGTGCTCGCGGGCCAGTTCGGCGAGATTGGTCATCACCGTTGATTCTGCCTGATGATCACGCGTCGCGCAGGTGACCGGCCAAGCGACCCAGTCCGGCAAGATCGTGGATGTCACCGTCGAGCCACGGCACCGACACCAACGTCGGTGCCATCGCGGCCAGCTCCGACCGCCGGTCGGACTCCCGCGCCGCCACGAGGGCGACATCATCGAACCGCGATGCGATCTGGGTGAGGGCCGAGCGCACCGGCCCCACCGGGGTGTCGAGTTCTGCCGCGACCGCGTCGGCCAGCGGGCCCGACGCCTGATCGAGCAGAGCAACGGCGCTGTCGGCTGCCGCAGCGCCGGCCAGCTCCTCGGGCAGCACCCGATTGGCAATCACCGCACCGAGGCACATCTGGCGATCCTGCAACGAACGCGAGAGGAAGCGGGCTTCGTGGCTCGGCGCCGTCTCGAGCGTCGTCACCACGACGAACGCTGTGCGAGGATCGACGAGCAGTGCCTCGACCTCGCGGGCGCGGCGAACGAACCCGCTCTCCATGGCCTGGAACAGCACGAAGAAGTCGGCAATGTCCTGCAGGAACCGGGAACCCAGGACCCGATCAGCCACCTGGTAGAACGGTTTGGAGGCCACGGTGAACAGCCGCGACCGATACGGAACGGTCAGCCAGCGCAACAGTCGGCTCCCGAAGAACTCGACCATCCGACTCGGAGCGTCGAGGATCGACAGTGCGTTGCGCGACGGGGGTGTGTCGACGATCACCAGGTCGAAGTCGCCGGTGGCATGCAGGTCGTGGAGCTGTTCCATCGCCAGGTACTCGTGGCTGTGCACGAACCGGCTCGTGATGTTCTCGTACAGCGGGTTGGCCAACACGGCCTCGCGGACCTGGACGTCGGGAGCATGGCGCATGATCAGCTCGTCCCAACCGGCCTTGGTGTCGAGCATCGCCACCCACACCTCGCCGCGCACCTTCACCCCGGCATCGGCGAACGCCGACGGATCGATGCGAACCGGCGTGTTGCCGAACTCCTCGAGGCCGAGAGCCGTCGCCAGACGACGGGCCGGATCGACGGTGAGCACGAGTACGCGACCCGTCTGCCGCGCGGCAGCAGCGATGCCGAGGGCGGCAGCGATCGTGGTCTTGCCCACGCCGCCGGAACCGGCGACCAGAATCATCTCGCGACTCGCGAGCAGGTTGTCGAGATCGCTCACCGCCTGGTGCTCCCCTCGTCGGGCGCTCTCGGTTCCGGGTCGAGTTCGTCGGTCAGGGCGTCTGCGACCAGCGACACGACCCGCGGGCCGGCGGCCCTGGCGAACAATTCGGGCACCGTGATGATCGGCAACTGATCGGACACCTCGTCGCCGGCGTCGTCGATCCACCCGCGGAGCCGATCCAAGTGCCTCGCCCCGGTGGAGCGCCGTGACTCGGTCAGCCGGGCGGCGTCGACGACGGTGCGGGCACCGGGGCCGACGGCGTCGACGAGGATCGGCATCACCTCGTCGAGCCGGTCGACGATCGCCTGCTCGCGTCGATTGAACATCGCGGGCAGCACCCGGTTCGCGATGACCGCCGACGCGTGAGCCCCGGTCTCGGCACGCAACCGCGCCAGCAGTTCGATGGTCTCGGTGACCGGCATCTCCTCCGGTGTGGTCACGACCGCGACGCCGGTGCGGTCAGGGTCGTCGAGGATGTCGAGCATCCACTGGGTCTGATCACGCACCAGTCCGACCTGCACCAGGTCGGCAATCACCCGGGGCGCGCCGATCTGGCTCACGATGTGCCCGCTCGCCTCGGCATCGACCACGATCAGGTCGTAGTTGCGCTCGCGTACCTCCCAGCAGAGCTTGCCGACACCGAGGATCTCCTTGACGCCCGGCGCCGCGTCGGCCACGAAGTCGAACGTCGACGCGAGCGGTCCGATCCGGCCGAGCAGCGGGATGCGC
Organism: Ilumatobacteraceae bacterium; assembly: GCA_963774765.1. GTDB lineage: Bacteria > Actinomycetota > Acidimicrobiia > Acidimicrobiales > Ilumatobacteraceae > Sva-07. The sequence continues at coordinate 141,950 of CAVZGP010000031.1, read as the reverse complement.
ACGAAGAGGCGCAGGTACTCACGCAGCGAGTCCTCGGTGTTCATCGCCATGGCGTACAGATTCGGCGCCACCTCGGTCGGTTCGAACTCGAGTTCACCGACGTCGAATGCGTTGGCCAGCGCGCCCTTGGCGTCCATCTCACAGACCAGCGTGCGACGGCCGTGCCGTGCCGCGACGTCGGCGATCGCAGCCGCCACGGTGGTCTTGCCGACACCACCTTTGCCGGTGACCCAGAGCAGGTCGAGGTCGAGCAACCCCGGCCGACCGGCGGGCCCCAGACTCAGCCTCCGAAGCCGATGCGACGATCGCCGTCGGCCGAGCCCAGCTCGATGTAGGCGATCTTCGCCGACGGGATCGCGACATCCTTGCCACGCTTGTCGGTGATCCACAGCACGTCGCTCGCTCCAGCCAACGCCGCCTCGACCCGAGACTTGAGATCGTCGCGGTCAGCGTCTTCGGCGAGTTCGATGTTGAGCTCGCGGGGGGCCTGGGTCACTCCGATGCGTACGTCCACGAACCCACGCTACCCGCGGCCCGCCACCACACGTTGGGTGCGGTGGGCGAGGCGACGCGGCGCCAGGCACCTCAGCGGATCGGGAAACATCGTCTCGGGGCCCGAACGAGTCACGCGCCGCTGAGAGTCCCCCACCGATGAGCGAAACGACCAGATACAGCGGTTTCGCTCACCGCAACCCAACAGTGTCCCCACCGATGAGCGAAACGACCAGATACAGCGGTTTCGCTCACCGCAACCCAACTCCAGCCCAATCCGCTGACGCGCCAGGCACCGGCGTCACCGACTACTCGGCGAGGGAGGCGAGCGCGGCGGCGAGGTCGCCGACGGACCACTTGGCGTGCTGCTCGACGGTGTCGCCCATCTCCCACGAGCGCACCCGCTTGACAACGCCACCTTGCGCGAAGAACGTCTCGCCGGTGAACTGACACGCCGTACTGCTCAGGTAGGCGACCAACGGTGAGATGTTGGCGGGATCCCACTCGTCGAACGCGCCGTCCTTCGGCGTCATGATCTCCTCGAGGCCCGGGGTGGCGAGCGTCAGACGGGTCCGGGCACCCGGCGCGATGCAGTTGCTCTGCACGTCGTAGCGCACAAGCTCCTTCGCGGCGATCTGACTGAACGTGGCGATCCCCGACTTCGCGGCGCCGTAGTTCGCCTGACCGGGATTGGAGAACAGGCCCGACGTGCTCGAGGTGTGCACGAGGTTGCGCCGCTTGCCCCGCCCGGCCTTGTGCTCCTCGCGCCAGTAGGCCGCCGCCCAACGGGTCGGGGCGAAGTGGCCCTTCAAGTGCACAGCGATCACGGCGTCCCATTCGGCTTCGGTCATGTTGACGATCACCCGATCGCGCAGGATGCCAGCGTTGTTCACGACGATGTCGAGGTCGCCGAACTCGCCGATCGCGGCGTTCACGAGGCGCTGGGCGCCCTCCCAGTCGGCCACGTTGTCGGCGTTGGCGATCGCCTCGCCGCCCTTCGCCCGGATCTCGGCGGCCACCTCTTCGGCGGGTGTCTGGTCGCTGCCTTCGCCGTCATTGGCTCCCCCGAGGTCGTTGATGACGAGCTTCGCGCCCTCCTCGGCGAAGAGCAGCGCGTGCTCTCGGCCGATCCCGCGTCCGGCACCTGTGATGATCGCGACTCGTCCGTCGAGTGAGGTCATGGTGGCTCCTTGTCGCCCCGGTGACCAGCGGTTGCCGGCCACGGTCTCGGAACCGTAGCGATCTGACGTCGGTCGAGTCGATTCCCGATCGGCGACGAGTGACTACAGGAAGATCAGGTCGACGCCGGTTCCCCGCGGGAACACGGCCCCCGCCTGGATCTCCTCACCGTTGACGGAAGCCGACACGAACGTGCCCTCCGTCGTCCCGAGCAGGCTGTTGATGCTGTAGCCGGCGTCGGCGAGCACGGTCTGCGCGGCGGGGTAGGTCAGCCCGGTCAGGTCAGGAAACGCCACCAGGTCGGGGCCCTTCGACACTTGGAAGGTGACCGTTCCGCCGCGCTCGACCGGCGTTCCCGGCGGTGGGGTCTGGACGACGACACGCCCGACCTCGATGTCGTTGCTGAACACGTCGTCGCCCTGCGCCGTCACGAGCTGTAGCGCGTCGAGCGCCGCCGTCGCTTCGGCAGCAGTGAGGTTCACGAGATCCGGTGCGGGGCGTGGTTCGGGGCCGAGCGAGGCGGTGATCACGATGACGGTGTCGGGAAGCACCTGGGCCCCGGCGGTGAGCGCCGCGTCGCCCTGCACCTGCCAGCGGATCACCGCGCCCGCCGGGACCTCCTCGGAGTATTCGGCGGGAGCCTCGACCGGGACGAGTCGGAGTTCGGTGAGCGTGTCGACGGCATCGGTGAGCGGCATGCCAGTCAGCTCCGGCAACGTACGCAGCTCGTAGCCGTCACTCACCACGATGACGAACGTCTCACCCTCGTCGAGCATCTCGCCCGCCACCGGAATCGTGCGCACGACGTGATCGATCTCCGGCACCTCGTCGCTGCGTTCGCGTTCCGTCTCGATCACCCAACCGTTGCCGGCAACCTCGTTGCGGGCAACGGCTTCTTCGGCGCCGGTCAGGTCGGGCACCTCGTACGACTTGGTGCGCAACAGGAACCAGCCCGCGAAGCTGAGCAGGCCGACACCGAGGAGGGCGATCAACCCGAAGAGGAGATACTTGCCCCACGGCCGTTTCGATCGTTCCTCGTCGTAGAGGATCCCCGACGGCGTCGGATCGATTGGCGCTATGGGCATCTCCGCTGTCGATTCTGCCGCTGCTGCCGCCGCCGCTGGCATCTCGACGGTGCCCGAGGAATCACCCACGGTGGTGACGCCGGCATCGGTGGCCACCTCGACCGCGCCGGTCGGCGAGTCGGACAGGTCGGTGAGTAAGAGCAGCGGGACGGCCGCTCCAGGCGGCGGCTCGGAGAGGTCGTCGGTGGAGGGGGTTGCCTCGGTGGAGGGGGTTGCCTCGGTGGAGGGGGTTGCCTCGGTGGAGGGGGTTGCCTCGGTGGAGGGGGTTGCCTCGGTGGAGGGGGTTGCCTCGGTGACGTCGTTGTCGAGGGTCGCCGCCGTGACGTCGGCATCGACCTCGACCTCGTTCACTTCGTCCGCGGGCGGTTCCACCGCGGTCGGTTCGACCCGGTGAGCGAGCGACGACGCGAACAGGCTCGTGGCGAGCACCGGGATCGGCTCGGGTCGCGGGAGCGCTTCCGCGGCCGAGACCAGTGCCTGGGCGAACTCGGCCGCCGTCCACCGATCGTCGGAGTCGGGGCGGCCGCCTCGTTCGAGCACCGATGCCAGCGACCCCATGTCGGCGGTGACCGGCATCAACTTGCCGACGCGGGCCGCCAACGTCGACACGGTGGAGTCGCCGGCGAACGGCACCTTCCCCGTGATCGACTCGATCAGACACAGCGAGAGTGCGTACACGTCGGTCTTCTCGTCGACGTCGAGGCTGAGCGCCTGCTCGGGCGACGCGTACCGGGCCACGTGCGTCGCAACGGTCGCCGGTTCCGTCCAGGCCTCGGCGCCGAGCAGTTGCGCCATGGCCATGTCGACGATCCGTAAGCGTGCGTCCTCGCCGAACACGAGTTTCGACGGCGTGACCTCGGTGTGGACGATCCCGCGATCGTGGGCGGCCTCGAGTGCCCTGCAGGCTTCGAGCCCCACGACCAGCGCCTGCGACGGGGCGAGGAGGCGACCACGGTCGAAGAGGTCACGAAGACTGCCGCCGCCGAGGTACTCGACGACCCAGTACAACGTGGACTCGTCGTCGAGTTCGGTCTCGCCCCAGCCGAGGACGGCGGCGATGTTGGGATGGTTGAGCGACATCGCCACCTCGACCTGGCGACGGAAGGCCTGACGAAACGCCGAGGTGACCGCGAGCTCTGGGCGCACGATCTTCACGGTGACCGGCCCGTTCGCGTCGGTGTCGATCGCTTCGGTGATCACCGTGTTGGCACCGGCGTTCACCACGTTCTCGATGCGGTACCGATCGCTCAGCACGCGGCCGGTCAGCGTCTTCACTCCGGTCGGAGTCGGGTCGGGAGAGTCGGGATCCACAGCGGATGAAACGCTACCGGCTGAGCAACTCGCGTAGAGGGCGGGCATCATGAGAAGCGTGACCGATCGCGTGACCGACCCCGACGCCGCTGACGTCGACGATTTCGTCGCCGTGAGCCCCGACGATGTCGAACCTTCGATCGGCGATGGTGCTGCACCTCGGCGCCCGAAGCACCGGCTCGATCGGGGCCTGCTGATCGCCAGTCTCGCGATCGCGTGCGGCGTGATTCTGGTGATCTTCGGTGTCACCACTGCACTGACCGGGAACGACGGGATCGACCGGCCCGAGGCGATCGAATCCGTTCAACCGGTCGAGAACGCCGTGCAGGTGCTCCAGCAGGAGCGTGTCGTCGTCGATCTCCGAGCGGGGTACGAGGCACGGCTGGTGATCGACGGCATCGAGCTTCCGACGACGGTGATCGGCCAGTCAGACGTCGATCCCTTCGAACAGCCAGCTCCCGGCCAGCAAGTCGATCTCCCGACGACCGCCATCTTCGATCCGGGCAACAACGTGATCTCGTTCCAGCCGGTCGAAGGTGCCCTGATCGAGTCGTTCACCCAGGGCCTCCACGAGGCTCGGGTGATCTTCTGGAAGATCGAGGACGGCCCCGAGCAAGCGCTGAGCTATCGCTGGGAGTTCAACGTCATCTGATCGAGGTTCCCCGAGCCCAGGGTCCCCGAGCAGGTTCAGGTGGACGGGAGTTCGCCGGTCGAGAGCACGTGCTCGAAGCCTGCTTCGTCGAGGATCGGTACGCCGAGCAACTCGGCCTTCGTGAGCTTGCTCGCCCCGGCCGACTCACCGACGACGAGCGCGAATGTCTTCTTGCTGACGCTGCCCGGGCTCTTGCCGCCACGTGAGGTGATCATTTCCTCGGCTTGTTCGCGGTTGTAGTTGGCGAGGGTGCCGGTGACCACCACGGCCTTGCCGTCAAGCGTCTGCGGCGTCGCAGCGCGGGCTGCCGCTGCTGCTTCGGCTGCAGCAGGGTCACCAAAGCTGATGCCCGCATCACGGAGACGATCGACGTAGGCGCGGTTGGTCTCCTGGGCGAACCAGCTGACAATCGTGGTGGCGATCACCTCGCCGACACCTTCCACCGCAGCCAACTCGTCGACAGATTTCGACACGATCGCGTCGAGCGTGTGGAACTCGTTCGTCAGGGCGAGCGAGGCGGCCGGACCGAGATGACGCACGCCCAATGCCGTGAGCAGCTTCGGAAGGGGACGTTGTTTCGATTCTGCGATTTCGTCGACCAGGTTCTGGGCGCTCGTCGGGCCGACGCGTTCGAGTCCGACGAGCTGCTCGACCGTCAGCGAGTAGAGGTCGGCGGGGTCACGCACGAGCCCGGCCGCGGTGAGCTTCTCCACCATCTGCTCGCCGAGGCCCTCGATGTCCATGCCGCCGCGTGAGGCGAAGTAGGCAATCTTCTGGTCGCGCTGGGCCGGGCAGTCGGGGGCCACGCAGCGCGTGTCAGCTTCGCCTTCCGGGCGTACGAGCGGATTGCCGCAGCGCGGGCAGTTCGTCGGGAACACCCATGGCTTGCTGCCCTTCGGACGCAGCGACAGCACCGGCCCGACGACCTCGGGGATCACGTCACCGGCTTTGCGGACCACGACCGTGTCGCCAGGACGGACATCTTTGACGGCCACCTGGTCCTGGTTGTGCAGCGTCGCCATCCCCACCGTCGAGCCTCCCACGAAGACGGGCTCGAGCACGGCGAACGGTGTGGCGCGACCGGTGCGACCGACCGACACCATGATGTCGCGCAGCAAGGTGGTTCGTTCCTCCGGCGGGAACTTGTACGCGATCGCCCAGCGCGGCGCACGCGACGTGACACCGAGGCGTTCACGTTGCGCGATGTCGTCGAGCTTGACCACGACCCCGTCGATCTCGTAGTCGAGATCGTGACGATGTTCCTGCCAATGCAGGCAATGGGCGGCGACCTCGTCGATCGTGGTAAAGGTCCGCACGTGATCGTTGACGGCGAATCCGAGACCGGCCGCGAAGTCGAGCATGGTGACGTGGCTCGTGAACTCCGGACCACCGATCACCTCGCCGAGCTGGTAGCTGAAGAACGACAGGTTGCGGCTCGCCGTGACGGCGGGGTCCTTCTGGCGGAGGCTGCCCGCCGCGGAGTTGCGCGGGTTGACGAACGTCTTCTCCCCCGCCGCCACGGCGCGCTCGTTGAGCTGCTCGAAGCTCGATCGGGTCATGTACACCTCGCCGCGCACCTCGACGACCTCGGGCGCGCCGTCGGGAAGTCGTCGAGGCACATCGCTGATCGTTGCAACGTTGGCGGTGACGTCTTCTCCGACTCGTCCGTCGCCGCGAGTCGCCGCCTGCACGAACATCCCATGCTCGTAGCGAAGGCTGATCGCGAGGCCGTCGAACTTCAACTCACAGACGAACTTCGGCTCGACTCCGTCGAGGCCCTTGACCACGCGGTCGACCCACGCCCGCAGCTCGTCGGCGTCCATCGCGTTGTCGAGGCTCATCATCGGAACCCGGTGGGTGACCGGCGAGAACGTGGCGCTGATCGCGGCGCCGACGAGATTCGTGGGTGAATCGCCGCTGATGAGGTCGGGATGGTCCGCTTCGAGCTGGCGCAGCTCGCGAACGAGCGCGTCGTACTCGGCGTCGCTGATCTCTGGGTCGTCGAGCGTGTGATATCGCTCGTTGTGATGGGCGATCTGGGCCCGGAGCTCGTCGACGCGCACCGCCGGGTCGGTCGCTTCGTCAGGATGCGCAGTCATCGCGAGCGAGGCTACGACGTACACCTCACCGGCAGTCACGTACACGATGCGCCAGGGGCCTCGTGGGCGTCAGGCGACCGGGGTTGCGATGAGCGAAACCGCTGTATCCGGTCGGTTCGCTCATCGGTGAGGACTGGCCGGGTGTTGCGATGAGCGAAACCGCCGTATCCGGTCGGTTCGCTCATCGGTGAGGACGTAGCTCGCGACATGCCAGCGGCCACTCACACGCACACGATGCGCCAGGGGCCTCGTGGGCGTCAGGCGCCGAGGGCGAAGCGGGTGGCCGCCGACTGGTCTTGGATCCGTTTGCCGACGTCGGCGGTCAGCCGCGCGATGCGGCGTGCCACGGAGACCGAATGCATGGCCAGACCGCACTGCGGTGTGACGATGCTCTGGCGGCGCAGCAACACCGGGTCGCAGCCGAGGCGCACGAGGCTGCACCAGACATCGCTGAGTGCACGCCACGGGCGCTCGGACGTGGACGCCACCGGCCCGTCGGTCGGGATGACGCCCCACACGATGATGCCGCCGTCGGCGAGGAAGCGGCTGAGGTAGCCGACCCAGTCGACCAACTCCGGCGACACCGGTAGCGAGACCACGTTCGGGCCGGAGGCGAGCAACGTCGCGACGTCACAGGGAGCGCAGCAGTGCACGCCGGTGAGCGTGTCAACAGGCAGGGCAGCCATCGCGCCCGACATCCGATCGATCGCCTCGTCGGGCGGGATCGGGAAGCCTGGCTGCATCAGCTCGGCGAACCAGGGTTCGTCGAGCACGACCATCTGTTTCGAGTTCGGCAGCGCCGCAGTGACGACCGACGAGAGCGCAGACAGGCGGTCGCGGACGGTGGAGAGTGCGAGATCGAACGCCGTGTCGCGGTCGAGACCCCCACGATGCAGTGCCACGCCGAGGGTGACGGGCCCGACGAACTGCCATTTGACCACGGCACCGTCGAGGCGCACCTTGTCGGCGAGGTCGAGGAACGACCGCACACCACTGAACGCCTGGTGGTCGATGTCGGTCGCGATCGTGACGTGCGGCTTCACGTTCTCCGGATCGACGACGATCGTTCCGTCGGCACCGACGGTCACGCCCCTCACATCGACGAGCGCTTGAGCGAGCATCAGTTCGTGGTGCGACCGCCGGGGCGTCGTGGGGATGGTGGCAATGTCGAACTCGCCGATCGAGAACGCCGCGGCTGCCACCGGATCGAGATGCGGAAGGCTGCCGACACCGGCGGTTGCACCGTCGGCGAAGGCGGAGCGGGCAGCGGTGTGCGCACGAACGCCGACTTCCGACTCGTTCACGACACACCTCCCATCGGTGATCCCCCCATACTTTGTCAGTCCGACGGTCGCCGAACTGGGATCTCTGCATCGTTCCACGCTGCACGCGGTCCGGCCGAATCCGTTCCGACGACATCGGGGACCGAGGCCACGAGCGCCACTTGCTCGGCGATCGTGTCCGACGTGGCCACGAGCACGGCAACCTGTGGGGATGTCGACAGCCCCCGACGACTCGATCGAACGACTCGAACGCCTCACTCCGTGGGTCGCCCGATTGGCGTGGCTCACGGTGGCAGTGGTCGGTGGAAACGCCGTCGAGTCCGCCGTCGACGGGCGAAGCTCTGCGGTTGCATGGACGGCGGCGGTTGGGGGCTGGGGTCTCTGGGCACTTGCCGCTCTCTGCCTGGCGATCGCATCGGTGTGGTCATTGACCACGGGACGCGTCGTGGTCCCGATGGCGCTCGTGGCCACGGCCGCGGCTGGCCTCGGTGGCGCAACAGCGGTCGACTTGCTGCTGCTCGGCGCGCCGGCGATCGTGACCGCCGGGGCCGTCATGACGGCGGAGTTCGGACGCCAGTACGTGCAGGCGTCCGCATACGGCGACGAGGAACGCTTCCCCTTGCGGTTCCCCGTCGGGGCGGGTTTGGCGGCGATCGTGTCATGGGTCGTGTGGGCGCCGACGGTGATCGCCGGGCCCCTGTTGGTCGCAGCCGGATCGTGGATCGCCGGAGTGGCGCTGACGGCGCTCGCGATCGCAGGCGTCGTGCTGCTCGGGCCGCGATGGCACCGATTGACGCGCCGGTGGTTCGTGCTCGTGCCGGCCGGTGTCGTGGTACATGACCCGATCGTGCTCGCCGACACGTTCCCGTTGCGCACGGCGCAAGTGGCCACGATCAGGCTGGCTCCCGCCGACACCGAGGCCGCCGATCTGACCGGGCCCGCCAGCGGCTATGCGATCGAGGTCACCACCACCGAGTCGGTCACCGCGGTGTTCGCGTTCACGCCCTCCGAACCGAATGGCAGGGCGATCCACCTCCGTTCGTTCCTGATCGCCCCGAGCCGACCCGGACGAGCACTCCAGTCCGCCCGCGCCCGCGGCCTCCCCGTCACCTGACCGGTGACGCGGTGCCGGGGGCGTCAGCGGGTTGGGCAACGGGGTTTCGGGACCCGAACGAATCACGCGCCGCCGAGATCCCCCCACCGATGAGCGAACCGACCGGATACGGCGGTTTCGCTCATCGCAACCCACGAGATCCCCCCACCGATGAGCGAACCGACCGGATACGGCGGTTTCGCTCATCGCAACCCACGAGATCCCCCCACCGATGAGCGAACCGACCAGATACGGCGGTTTCGCTCATCGCAACCCACACACCACCCCAATCCGCTGAGGTCGCCGGCACGGCGTCACCGGTCAGCGGCAGATACCGCCGCCGAGAACGCGACTGTTCGTGGGGTCGTAGGCCACGACGCTCTGCCCGGGGGCGATGCGGCGTTGCGGCTCGTGCCAGCGCACCGCGATCGAGCCGTCCTCGACCCCGTTGATCGTGGCGGGCAACGCTCGACCGTGCGCGCTGCACTGCACCAGCACCGGACCTTCGACTGGCGCATCGACCCAACTCATCCGATCGACGATCAACCCGTCGCGCAACAGATCGGCGTCGGCGCCGACGGTGACGGTCGCCGCGGCGGTGTCGACGTCGACAACGTACCGCTTCGGTCCGCCGCCGGGCAGGCCGATGCCCTTGCGTTGGCCGACGGTGACCAGCTCGACCCTCTCGACCTCGCCGAGACGGTTGCCTTGGGTGTCGACGACGGTGCCGGGACGGAACGGGATGCGCTCGCCGAGGAACGATGTGCGCCCCCCGGTGGAGGTGATGAAGCACACGTCCTGACTGTCGGGCTTGGTGGCCGTTCGCAGGTCGATCGACGCAGCGAGCGCGCGCAGGTCGGACTTCTGCATCCCACCGACGGGAAACATCGTGCGAGCGAGCTGTGCCTGGTCGAGCATGTGCACGACGTAGCTCTGGTCCTTCGCCGAATCGGACCCGCGCTCGAGCGTGTACCGGCCGTCGGCGGTCCGCCCGATGTTGGCGTGGTGCCCCGTGGCCACGGCGTCGAACCCCAGCAGATCGGCTCGCTCGGCGAGGCGGGCGAACTTCACCGACCGGTTGCACTCGATGCACGGATTCGGCGTGACGCCACGAGTGTGCGCATCGACGTACGGGGCGACGACGTGCTCGTCGAAGTCGTCGCCGAAGTTGAACACGAGGTGATCGATCCCCAGCTGCTGAGCGACCCGGCGCGCGTCGTCGACGTCGGACACCGAACAACAACCGGTGTCGCTGTCGCCACCCCAGAGCTTCATCGTGACGCCGACGACCTCGTGCCCGGCGCGCTGAAGCAAGAGCGCGGCGACGGACGAATCGACCCCGCCGCTCATCGCGCACATCACCCTCACGTCGTCCACACGTTCAGATCGCGGGTCGATCGGCGACGCAGCTGGTCGACCGAGGCGCCGATCACGTCGACCGCACGATCAACGTCGGCCGCTGTCGTGGTGTGTCCGAGCGTGAGCCTGAGCGCGCCGAGCGCCACCGACCGGTCGACGCCCATCGCCGCGAGGACGTGTGACGGTTCCATTGCCCCGCTCGCGCAGGCCGACGCTGCTGACGCGCAGACCCCGGCTTCGTCGAGCAGGAACAACAGCGCTTCGGACTCGATCCCGGCGATACAGACGTGCGCAGAACCGGCAACCTTGTGCTCGCGCGGCACGGTCTCGATGACGCCGTCGAGACGACCCCGCAAACCGTCGACGAGCGAGTCGCGCAGGGAGGCGAGACGCGGGTTCTCCGTCGAACGGTCGCGGTCGGTGAGGTCGAGCGCGACTGCGGCAGCGACGATTCCGGCCGTGTTGTGGGTGCCGCTGCGGCGCTCGCGTTCCTGGCCGCCGCCGATGATCAACGGTTCGACCTTCGGACCGCCACGCTCGACGAGCACGCCGACCCCTTTCGGCCCGCCGAACTTGTGGGCGCTGAGCGACAGCAGGTCGACGTGGGAGGTGATGTCGCGCAGGTCGATCCAGCAGGCGGACTGGACCGCGTCGGTGTGCAGCAGGGCGTTGGGCGCTTGGCGACGCACAACTCGGGCAACGTCGGCGATGTCGGTGATTGCGCCGACCTCGTTGTTGACCGCCATCACGCTGACGATCGACACATCGGCCGTGGCGGCGAGGACGGCGGCGAGTTCATCGAGATCGACACGACCGAACTCGTCGACGCCGACAACCCGTCCCCGATCGCCGAGGTGTTCGACGACGTGGAGCACAGCGTGGTGTTCGACGGCGGGACAGACTGCGACGCCACCGCGACGACCGACCGCCCCGGTGATCGCCATGTTGTCGCTCTCGGTGCCGCAGCCGGTGAACACGACCTCATTCGGGTGGCAGCCGACGACCCGTGCGACCGTGTCACGGGACTCGTCGACGGCCTGGCGGGCACGGCGTGCGAAGCGGTGGGAGCCCGACGGGTTGGCGTAGAGCTCGGAGAGGTACGGCATCATCGCCTCGACGGCCTCGGCGCGCATCGGCGTCGATGCAGCATGGTCGAGGTAGGTGATGGCCGGCTCCGTCACCTCGGCCACGCTACCGATTGCAGCAGGGGTCTGACCCCCGGTGAAATCGCGGCGTAGCCTCGGGTGGGTGCGGGGATACGACCATCGTTCGTACGGCGAGGCATTCGCCGATGTGTACGACGAGTGGTACGCCGACGTCACCGACGTCGACGCGACCGTCCGCCGCATGGTCGAACTCGCAGGCAGCCAGCGGCCGCGTGCTCGAACTCGGGGTGGGGACCGGCCGGCTCGCCGTACCGATGACCGCTGCCGGCCTCCGTGTGGTCGGCGTCGACAGCAGCGAGGCGATGCTCGCCAAGCTCCGCGAACGAGACACCGCCGGCACGGTCGAGGCAGTGCTCGGCGACATCGCCCACGACCTCCCCGCAGGTCCGTTCGACGCAGTGCTCGTCGCCTACAACACGATCTTCAACCTGCTCGGCGAACACGACCAACCGCGCCTGTTCCGACGAATCGCGGAGCAGCTCGCTCCCGGCGGCGTCTTCGTCGTCGAGGCGTTCGTGCCCCACGCCGACGCGGCCGATGGATCGTCGGAGGTGACGGTGCGGTCGATGGCGGTCGATCACGTCGTGCTGTCGGTGTCGGTGAACCGGCCGGACGAGCAACTCGCCGAGGGGCAGTTCGTCCAGATCTCCGAACGTGGCGGCGTGCGGTTGCGACCGTGGTCGATCCGGTGGGCGACACCTGGGCAACTCGACGACATGGCCGCAGCGGCCGGGCTGCGCCTCGACGCGCGACTCGGCGACATGGGCGGCGCGCCGTTCACCGACGACGGCGCGCAGCACGTCTCGATCTACCGACGCGCGGACGCCTGATGACGTCACCGAGGTTCGGCCTGGGCGTCCCCAACGGCGGCGACTTCGCCGACCCGCGTCGCATCGCCGAACTCTCCAGCACCGCGGAGGCAGCGGGGTGGGACGGCTTCTTCCTGTGGGACCACGTCATCCGCCGCCAACCGTGGCGGCCGATGGTCGACCCGTGGGTGTCACTCGCCGCCGTCGCGATGTCCACCGAGCGGATCATCCTCGGCCCGATGGTCACACCGCTTGCCCGGCGGCGCGTCTCGGTGATCGCCCGACAGTCGGTCACCCTCGACCGGTTGTGCGGCGGGCGATTGCGCCTCGGTGTCGGCCTCGGCGCCCCCGACGACGAGTTCACACGCTTCGGCGAGGACGCCGATCCGAAGCGCCGGGCGCGGCTGCTCGACGAGTCACTCGACGCCCTGGAGCTCTTGTGGTCCGGCGATCCGGTCTCGTACCACGGTGACCTCGTGACGCTGGACGACGTGGAGTTCCGCCCGACACCGGTGCACGGCCGGATCCCGATCTGGGTCGCCGGTGGGTGGCCGGGCAGTGCACCGTTTCGCCGTGCCGCCCGCTTCGACGGCGTGTGGCCGGTCGCCAGGGCCGGCGGGTACCTCTCGGCTGATGAGTTCGCCGACTGCGTCGCCGCGGTCCACGGTTTGCGCGACACCGACGATCCGTTCGACGCCTGCTTCATCGACCGCAGTCCTGCCGGGGATGATCCCCGGACCTCGGACAAGATCGGGCGGCTCGTCGACGCCGGAATGACCTGGTGGATCGACTCACTCGACGACCCGACGGTCCCCTACGAGCGCCACCTCGAACGCGTCAGCGCCGGCCCGCCGAGCTGACGGTCCGACTCGAGCCGACCTGACCCGAGCCGACCTGACCCGCCCAACTGCTGCACGCGGTACCGTTGCCCACGCCATGGCGTACCGGTACCTCTGGACCCCGCAGCAGCTCGGCCCCGTCGAGGTGCGCAACCGCATCGTGTTCTCCGCGCACCTCACGAACTACGCCCGCGACGGCCTGCCGACCGACCAGCACGCGGCCTACTACGGCGCCCGCGCCGCCGGTGGCACCGGGCTGATCATCACCGAGGAGCACTCGACGCATCCGACCGACTGGCCGTACGAGAAGCTGATCCACGGTTTCCATCGCGACGTGATCCCCGGTTACCGCAAGATGACCGACGCGGTTCATCGCCATCGCGTGCCGATCTTTGCGCAGATCAACCACAACGGCGGTCAGGCGTCGTCGATGTACTCGCGCCTGCCGGTCTGGGGGCCGTCGCCGGTCGCCGACCCGCTGTTCCGCGAGGTCCCCAAGGCCATCACCAGCGCCGAGATCGACGAGATCGTTGCTGGCTACGCACTCGTCGCCGAGCACTGCGCCGAGGGCGGGTTCGACGGCATCGAGCTGCAGTGCTCGCACTCCTCGATCGTGCGCGGCTTCCTCTCCCCCGCCACCAACCGTCGCACCGACGACTACGGCGGATCGCTCGAGAACCGGGCGCGGCTGCTGGTCGAGATCGTGGCGGCGGTGCGTAAGGAGATCGGGCGCGGCATGGCGCTCGGCGTGCGGATCTGCGGCGACGAGCTGATCGAGCACGGCACGACGATCGACGACGCGGTGCGGATCGCCGAGATCGTCGAGGCCACGGGCCACGTCGACTACATCAACACCTCGATCGGCGTGGCCACGGCGAGCCTGTTCATGATCGAAGCATCGATGCACATCCCGCCGGGCTACGCGATGTTCATCCCCTCGGCGATCCGTAAGGCCGTCGACATCCCTGTGGTGGGTGTCGGTCGGTTCAAGGATCCCCTTCAGGCCGAGCGTGCGCTGTCCGAGGGCCACTGCGATCTCGTGGGCGTGGTGCGCGGACAGATCGCGGACGCCGACTTCGTGGCCAAGGCGCGGGCCGGCGCTACCGATGAGACCCGACTGTGCCTGTCGTGCAATCAGGAGTGTGTGGGCCGGATGGGTCTCAACAGGTGGCTCGGTTGCATCGAGAACCCGCGCACCGGCCGCGAGTCCGAAGGCGTCGGCACCGTGCGACTGACGGCCAAGGCGAAGTCGGTGATGGTCGTCGGCGCTGGACCCGCCGGTCTGCAGGCGGCGATCGCTGCTCGCCGCAACGGCCATCAGGTGACGGTGTTCGAGAAGGACGCTGTCGCCGGTGGACAGGTCCGCCTGGCCGCATCGGTGCCGAACCGCGCCGAGTTCGGCGACATGATCCGCAACCAGCTCACCGAGTGTCGGCGCCTCGGCGTCGAGTTCGAGTACGGCGTCGGCGTGTGGCCGGGCCTCGTCGAGGAGAGGCAGCCAGATCACGTGATCGTGGCCACCGGCGCCGATCCCGCCCGCCCCTATTGGGTGCCGGACGATGCGGACAACGTCATCGATGTCCGTCAGGTGCTCGACGGGTCCGTTCAGCCGTTCGGTGACGTCGTGGTGATCGACGAGATCGGTTTCCACCACGCGACGTCGACTGCCGAGGTGCTTGCCGACCGAGGTTGCAACGTCGAGGTGATCACGCAGGGGATGGTCGTCGGTCAGGATCTCGGTATCACGCTCGACATGGAGAACTGGTGGATCCGCGCCGGCGAGAAGGGCATCGTGCAGACGACCGACCTCGTGCCCATGGCGATGGACGGCCACACGCTCACCCTCCTGCACCACCCGACCGGCACCAACGTGACCCGCACCCCCGACTGGGTGGTGCTCGCCGTACATGCCAACCCGGTCGAATGGCTCTACCACGATCTGAAGACCGCCGGCGTCAGCGTCGAGCGCGTCGGTGACTGCGTCGCTCCCCGTCGCGCTCACGCCGCGATCGTCGAAGGCGAACGCGCCGGCGCCGCGGTGTGAGAATTTCACCAGGGGTCTGACCCCTGGTGAAATCGCGAGTCTGACCCCTGATCCAACTCGTGCAACACTCGGGCTGTGATCGACATCGACGCGGCGCTGGCCGCACTCTCACTCGACGACAAGTGCCGGCTGGTCGCCGGCCTGACCACGTGGCGCACCCAGCCGTTCCCGAATGCCGGGGTCCCTCAGCTCAAGATGTCCGACGGGCCCAACGGCGTGCGCGGAGAGGGCCACGGCGGCGCGGGCACGCCGGGCGTCGTCATGCCATCGGGAATCACAACGGGGGCCACGTGGGATCCCGAGCTCGTGGCAGAGCTCGGCGCGCTGGTCGGCACGGAGGCGGTTCGCAAAGGATCACACATCGTGCTCGGGCCCACCGTCAACCTGCATCGCACACCCGTCGGCGGGCGTACCTTCGAGTGCTTCAGCGAGGACCCCGAACTCACCGGGGCACTCGCGGCCTCTTGGGTGCGCGGCGTCCAGTCGAACGACGTCGCAGTGACGGTGAAGCACTTCGTTGCCAACGACACCGAGATCGAACGGATGTCGGTGGATGTCGATGTCGACGAGCGCACCCTGCGCGAGTTGTATCTGCGCCCGTTCGAGCAGACCGTCAAGAACGCTCAGGCGTGGGGCATCATGAGCTCGTACAACAAGCTCGCCGGTGAGCACGCCGCCCAGAACCGGCGGTTGCTCACCGAGATCCTGCGCGACGAATGGGGGTTCGACGGGTTCGTCGTCTCCGACTGGTATGGGGTCCACGACGCGGCACCGGCCGCCAACGCCGGGCTCAATCTGGAAATGCCCGGCCCCGTGCGGATCTACGGCGACAAGCTGGCCGCCGCGGTCGAGCGCGGCGAGGTCGACGAGGCCCAGATCGACCGCCTCGTGCGCGACCTCCTCGTTCTCGTCAACCGTGTTCGCGCCGACGAGCGGTCCCCCGATGCCGACGAGCAGTCGATCGACGACCCCGCCGAGCGCGCGCTCACCCGACGCGCCGCAGTCGCCGGAACCGTGCTGTTACGCAACGAGCCGATCACCCGCGATTCCGTGACCGCTTCGGTGCTCCCCCTCGATGCTGCGAGGATCAAGCAGGTCGCGGTGATCGGCCCGAATGCCGACATCGACCGGTGCATGGGGGGTGGCTCGGCGAGCCTCACGCCGTTCGGCCACCGGACATTGCTCGCCGCGATCACCGACAGGATCGGGCCCGGCACCGCCACTGACGCCACGGTCACCTATGAGCCGGGGGTACGTATCGATCGTCTCACCCCCGTGGTTCGCAAGGGCCAACTGCTCAGCCCGACCGGGGAGCGCGGCCTCACCGTCTCGTACGTCAACGGCAGCGACTGGACAGCTGAGGCCGTGCTCGATCAGCCGACGCCGACCACCCTCGTGCGCTTCTTCGGTTCGGTACCCGCGGGTGTCGATCCACGCAAGTTCTCGGCGCGAGTCGAAGGATCGTTCATCCCCGATGTCGATGGGCCACACACGATCGGCGTGGTGACAACCGGCCCGATGACGGTCGCCGTCGACACTGGCCACGGGTTGGAGGAAGTGCTCGCCGACCGCGAGATGGCCCTCCCCCGCAGCGAGGAGTTCTTCGGATACGGGAGCGTGGAGGTCACCCACGAGATCGAGTGCCGGGCCGGCGAAGCGGTCCCGCTGTACATCGGCTTCGCAACCGCATCGGGCAACGGGTTCGCCGCGATCCGGGTCGGGATCCGATCGCCGGAGCCCGTCGATCTGATGGACCGCGCGGTCGCCACCGCGGCCGCCGCCGATGTCGCCGTTGTGATGGTCGGGACGAACGACGAATGGGAGACCGAGGGCCACGATCGCACGACGATGGATCTCCCCGGCCGTCAGGACGAGCTCGTGCGTCGAGTGACCGCGGCGAATCCGAACACGGCCGTGATCGTGAACGCCGGATCGCCGGTCACGATGGACTGGGCCGACCCTGACGATCCGGATGCCGCGCCCGCGATCCTCACCTCGTTCTTCGCCGGACAGGAACAGGCCGAGGCGTTGGTGGACGTGCTGCTCGGCCTCGCCGACCCCGGCGGTCGACTGCCGACGACGATCCCGAAGCGATTGGCCGATCATCCCGCGTATCTCCATCACGCACCCGACCACGACAGCACCGGCGCTGGCACCCAGCGCTACGGCGAGGGGCTGTTCATGGGCTACCGCGGCTACGACGCCCGCTCGATGGCACCACGCTTCCCCTTCGGCCACGGTCTCAGCTACGGCGCTGCCGGGTGGGGTGAACCGAGGGCTTCCGCGACCGCGATCGGCGTCGGCGACAGCGTCACCGTGTCGGTACCGATCACCGCGACGGGCGACCGTGACGCGACCGTCGTGGTACAGGGATATGTCGCACCGGTCGCACCGTCGGCGGTTCGGCCCCCCAAGGAGTTGAAGGCGTGGGACAAGGCAGTGGTTCCGGCCGGGTCCGACGCCGAGCTGACGCTCGAGTTCGGCCCCGACGCGTTCCACCACTGGGACACCGCCACCGGTGCCTGGTTGATCGAACCGGGCGAGTACGACGTCGTCGTCGCCGCCTCGGCCACCGACGAACGATCCCGCGTCCGCATCACGATCACGTGATCCCGCCTTGCGATGAGCGAACCGACCGGATACAGCGGTTTCGCTCATCGCAACACGAGGCCCGACCCCACCGATGAGCGAACCGACCGGATACAGCGGTTTCGCTCATCGCAACACGAGGCCCGACCCCACCGATGAGCGAACCGACCGGATACAGCGGTTTCGCTCATCGCGGAGCGGGATCGATCGAGAGTTGCGCGTGGACGGGGGCCGCTAGCGTCGAACCCTCATGGTCGGCCTCGTCGGAAACATCATCGGCGACTTCTCGACGTGGCTCGATGAGTTCTCGTCCAACTGGTGGTTCCTACTGATCATCTTCGCGGTGGCACTCCTCGACTCGGTGATCCCCATCGTCCCCGGCGAGACGACCGTCATCGCGGGTGGAGTCGCTGCCGGTGCAGGCAACCAGAACCTGGCCCTCGTGATCTTCGCCGGCGCGTCCGGTGCGTTCCTCGGCGACAACCTCGCCTACTCGATCGGCGACTACTTCGAACCACGGGTGCGGGCGTGGGCCGCACGCAAGCCGAACCGCGGAGCGCGCCTCGACTCCGCGGCCAACCAGATCAAGAAGCGCGGGGGAATGCTCCTGATCACAGCCCGCTTCATCCCGGGTGGACGCAGCATCCTCACGATCTCCTCGGGTGTCACACAGCAACCGCGCGTATGGTTCGCGACCTGGGTCGCGATCGCGGCGACCATCTGGGCCACGTACGCGGCCGGGCTCGGCTACCTCTTCGGCCAGGCGTTCGAGGACAACGAGACCGCCGCGTTCTGGCTCGCATTCGCAACGTCGTTGGGGCTCACGCTGCTCGTCGAGGCAGTCCGATGGCTCCGGGAACGGCGACGAGCGAAGTCGGAGGAACCGACCTCGGCAGAGATTTCTCCTGCCGACGGCACCGACCGTGCTCTGGACGGATGATCGCGCTGGTTCCGGTTCCGGACGGGCGCAAAGGAACTCCTCGATCTCGAGTGGGCGGATGTTCTCCCGCCGCCGACGTGGAGTCGCTCGGAACGAGCACTCAACGCACCGATTGGCGAGTCACCCGAGCAGGTCGGTACGACCGATCTGGCGGAGCATGCTCGCCGCATCGAGCTTGACGCGCTCGTTCGTGATCCGGTCGTCCTCGAAGAAGAACACGGCGATCGTCGGGACGCGGAACGGCTTTCCGGTCGGTGGGTCGCCCACGAACTCGCAGGTGTTCGTGTCCGACGAGCATGATCTCGTAGCGAGGATGGTCGACGAACGTGCCGAGGCAGGCATCCCAGTCGTGGTCGACCTCCGACTTGAAGTGGATCTGGAGCGTGGCGAGACGTCTGGCCCGGAGGTCGTCGTTCGGGGTCATCGTGTCAGTGGAGCCCGCGTTGTCTGGCCATGTCGAACGGACCTGTACCCAAGTTCCTCACGTCGACCGAGTCCACAAGACACAGCCGATCGAGTCCGCTTGCGGGTTCGCAGGCCCAGCGTGCTGTGATGTCGCTGGTCGGTGCGGTGGTCGCACCTGAGGGGAGCACGATGACCGAAATCGCCAGTCGACAGAAGATCGAGGGGCCGATCACCGGTGGTGACCACGGGTGGCCGTTCGGTCAGCCGCTGTTCGACCTCGCCGATCACGGTTATGTGGCCGAGGAGTTCTTCCTCGCCGGCGATGCGACGACATTTCGTCAGGCGCACGGGACGGAGTGGGGCCGCGACGGCAAGTGGGTCGCCGAGGCGAGCGGAACGGTGCCGTTCATCACACGCCTGTTGGTCTATCGACCCGTCGATCCCACCCGATTCAACGGCACGGTCGCTGTGTCGTGGAACAACGTCACCGCCGGCTACGAGCTGTTCAACGGCGAGAGTCCGGAATTCTTCGAGGGGTATGCAGTCGTGCTGGCCACCGTGCAGCGCGTCGGCATCGACGGCTTCCCGACCAACAGCCAAGGTCTCGCGGCATGGGACCCGACCCGATACGGGTCGTTGAGCATCCCGACCGACGACGCCTCCTACGACATCTTCACCCAGGTCGCCCGCGCCGTTGGCGCCGATCGCGACGGCACGGTCGACCCGCTCGCCGGTCTGACCGTCGAGCGAGTCATCGGAATGGGTGCCTCACAGTCGGCGGCCCGCCTCGCGACCTACGTCAATGCCATCCATCCGTCCGAACGCGCCTTCGACGGGTACTTCCTGCAGATCTACTTCGGGTCCGGCACCGTGCTCGAAGTCGGCGACGCGATCGTCAACATCAACGCACCGACCGCCTCGGGAACGGGTTCGCGTGTTGGACTGCGCGGCACGAACATCATCCGTGAGGACCTCGATGTGCCGGTGATGGTGGTCAACTCCGAGTTGGAGGCGATGGCCTGTTACGAGGTCCGACAGGCCGACACCGAGCGGTTCCGGTACTGGGAGTCGGCCGGCACCTGCCACGTCTCCATCCAGTCCATGGACGTGCGGGCACCGAAGTACGAGCGCGAGTTTGCAACGACACAACCAGTGATGCAACAGATGAACCGCATCGCCATCACCCCGCTCTACGACGCTGCGCTCCACCACCTCAATCGATGGGTCGGAGGCGGCGAGGCCCCTCCCATCCAGCCGAAGATCGAGTTCGACGGCGACCCGGCGCAGGTGGTACGCGACGGCCACGGCATCGCGATCGGTGGTGTTCGCCTGCCGCAGGCCGATGTGCCGGTCGCGCAGAACAGCGCCATCCCGCTCGGCCAGGACATCTACAGCATGCTGTGGGGGTCGAGCCACCCGTTCGGCGCCGCGGAACTCGACGCGATGTACGGCGATGAATCGACCTACATCGAGCGCTTCACCGAAGCAGCCGGGAGCGCAGTCGCGGAGGGTGTGTTGCTCTCACGCGATGTCGCGTCGCTCGTCGACGAGGCTCGGAGCGAGTATCGACGTGCCCGCGACTCAGGCTGACGACCCCACCGATGAGCGAACCGACCGGATACAGCGGTTTGGCTCATCGCAACCCAACCTCAACCCAACCCCGGTACCCACCGATGAGCGAACCGACCGGATACAGCGGTTTCACTCACCGCTGACCTGCACGAGGATGATTGCGCACGCCAACGGCGTCGACCGTACGCTGGATGGATGATCGCTCTGGTTCCGGTTCGCGACGGCGTGCTGCCCGCTGGCGCAACCGACGCGATCGCCGAGGCCGGCGGACGGGTGGTGATCGTCGGATCGGGCGCCGCCGACGTGGCGCTCGACGGCATCGCGTCCGAGGTGTTCCTCGCCGAGATCGGTCCCGTCGAGATCGGCCGTTGGACCGCCGCACTGGCATCGGTGATCGCGGGCCTTCCCGACAGCGACATCATCGTTCTCCCCCATTCCCCCGACGGGCGCGACCTGGCGCCACGCCTCGCTGCGGCCCTCGAACGACCGCTGCTCGCGGGCGCCACTGAGGTGAGCGCCCACCGCGTTCGTGTCGCTCGCCGCGGCGGTCTCGAACTCCACGAACTCCGTCCCACTGGCCCATTCGTGGCCACGCTCCAACCGGGAACACGCGGCGGGCCGCCGCTCGACACGCCGCCCGACGTGCACCACCTCGAAGTCGACGAACCCACACCAGCGCACGACGCGCACGTGGTCGAGGTCTTGCCGCCCGACGTCCAGACGATGGACCTCACCGAAGCCAGCCGCATCGTCGGCGGCGGCGCTGGCCTCGACAGTGGCGACCGGTTCGTCCAACTCGACCGCTTCGCGGGCGCGATCGGCGGCGTGATGGGCGCCACTCGGGTGATCACCGACCGTTCATGGGTGCATCACGACCGCCAGATCGGCACAACCGGTGTGGTCATCGACCCCGACCTGTATCTGTCGTTCGGCGTCAGCGGCGCCGTGCAGCACACGAGCGGCCTCGGCCATCCCGAACACATCATCAGCGTGAACACCGATCCCCACTGTCCGATGATGTCGATGTCCGATCTGGCGATCGTCGCCGACGCCAACGCGACACTCAACGAACTCCTCCGCCTCCTCGACGCGGCGGCCGCCCCCCAGGAGACCTCGTGACGACCAACGCCGAGCCCGAAAAATGCCTGGTTTGTCGCGCTGAGCGCGCAGATCCAGGCATTTTTCGGGGTGGGGCGAACGAGCTGGGGCCGTCGTGACCGCTGTCGACGTCATCGTGGTGGGTGCGGGGCCGGCGGGGTCGGCGGCGGCGACGGTGCTGGCGCGCAAGGGGTACTCGGTGATCCTGCTCGAACGGGGCTCGTTCCCCGGCTCGAAGAACATGTACGGCGGGGTCGTGTACCCGCGCATCCTCGACCAGTTGCACCCGGACTGGTGGAACGAGGCACCCATCCAGCGCTGGATCACGCGCCGCTCCACGATGGTGCTCACCGACACCCAGGCACTCACCGTCGACTTCCGGTCCGCGAACTGGGGTCATCCGCCGTACAACGGCGCCACGGCGTTCCGGCCCGACTGGGACCATTGGCTCGCGAGCAAGGCCGAGGCCGACGGCGCCCAACTCGTGTGTTCCACCACCGCCATCGGCCTGCTGCGCGACGAACGCGGTCAGGTGATCGGCGTCGCCACCGACCGGCCCGACGGCGATCTTCACGCTCGCCTCGTGATCGCCTGCGACGGCGTGAACAGCTTCCTCGCCAAGGAGGCCGGGCTGTACGGCGACGTCGACGCGGCCAACTACACCGTCGGCGTCAAGGAGACCATCGCGCTGCCCAAACACGTGATCGACGAGCGCTTCGGCGTGCGCGACCGCGAGGGCGTCGACATCGAGATCCTCGGGGGCACATCGGGCGTGAACGGCGGCGGTTTCGTGTACACGAACCTCGACACCGTTGCGGTGGGCGTCGTGCTCAAGCTGCCGAAACTCGCCGCGCAGAAGCTACGCCCGGAGGAGATCATCGCCAACCTGAAGGCGCATCCCGGGATCGCGCCACTCGTCGAGAGCGGTGAGATCAAGGAGTACTCGGCGCACGTGATCCCCGAAGCAGGCCTCGCGATGATGCCGAAGATGACAGGCGAGGGGCTTCTCGTCGCGGGCGACGCCGCGGCGATGTGCCTCGCAGCGGGCATCTGGTTGGAGGGCGTGAACTTCGCCATGGCGAGCGGGATGTACGCGGCCGAGGCCGCCGCCGAGGCACTCGCTGCGGACGACACCTCGGCGGTCGGACTCGCCGGGTACGAGCGTCGGCTGAACGACACGTTCGTGCTGCGCGACCACCGCAAGCTGCGACGTGCGCCGTCGCTGGTGCTGTCCGATCGCGTCCAACATCTCTACCCGCACATGATCGCCAATACGGTGGAGCGCATGTTCCGCGTCGACAACCCCACGCCCAAGCCCGGGTTGCGACGGATCCTCGACGAAGAGCGCAAGCGCGCCGGCGTGAAGCTCAAGGACCTCGCGAGCGACGCGCTCGCCGGACTGCGAACCTTCGGATGAGCGAGCGCTGGCCCGAGCTGTCGTTCGAGGAACTGATCGGCACGACACGGTTCGACATCCACGAACGTGCCCACATCACCGTCGACGACGAGATCTGTGCCGACTGCTCGACGCGCGGCTGCGTGGTCGCCTGTCCAGCCAACCTGTTCGTGCCGACGAGCGACGGTGGCATCCTCTTCAACTACGAGCAGTGTTTCGAATGTGGCACCTGCTACCTCGTGTGCAACGAGGAAGGCGCGATCACCTGGAACTACCCCGAAGGCGGCCACGGCGTCGTCTTCAAGCGGAGCTGACCGAGCCGGATGTCCACGTCGTGAAGATCGCCGTCTGTTGGAAGTGGGTGTCGCTCGATCGCGAGCGCGAGGCCGACCGCCGGTGGTCAGGAGTATCAGCGGCCGACGAAGCCGCGCTCGAGGTGGCGTTGACGATCGCGGAGCGCCTTGGCACGGTGGACGAGACCGAATCCGGTGCGGCCCCGTCCGAGATCATGGTGATCGGTCTCGGACCCGCCAGCGCCGATGACGTACTCCGCGATGCGATCGCCGCCGGAGCGACATCGGCGCTGCGCGTCGACGCATCGACCGAACTCGACAGCCAGGTCGTCGCCGTGGCGCTTGCCGAGCACCTCACCGACCACGACCTCGTGCTGTGCGGCGACTACTCGCTCGACCGGGGCACCGGTTCGGTCCCGGCGTTCCTCGCCCACGAGTTGTCGAGCGCACAGGCCCTCGGGCTGCTCGAGGTACGCACGTCCGCCGACACGGTGGGTGCGCTGCGAGTGGTTCGGCGCCTCGATGGCGGCCGCCGCGAGATCCTCGATGTCACGGCGCCCGCCATCCTCTCGGTCGAGGGATCAGCCGGGTCCCTGCGGCGCGCCTCGTTGGCCGCTTCTCTCGCAGCGCGGACCGCGCCGGTCGAGGTCGTGCGGGGGCCTCACGGTCGACTTCCCGAAGCCGAGATCCATCCGTACCGACCGCGAGCGAGAGTGGTGCCGGCACCCACTGGCGGATCGCTCGACCGCGTGCGACAGATCCTCGACATCGGTGGAGCCGACACGCACGCGGAACTGGTCACGCTCGATCCTCCGGCAGCGGCAACGAAGATCCTCGACCAGCTCCGCGACTGGGGATACCTCGACGCCCTTGCGGCGGTGCGACCCGGGGCCGACTGAGGCGTCACGATGCGACTGGGCGACGCAACATGGCCGGAGGTCGGCGGGATCGCCCGCCACCGCACAACCGACGAAGCACCGGCGCCGATCCTGTTGATTCCGGTCGGTTCGACCGAGCAACACGGACCCCACCTCCCGTTGGCGACCGACACGATCATCGCCGAGGAACTCGCCGGCCGGGCCGTCCACCGCACCGACGGGTTGATGATCGGCCCGACGATCAGCGTGAGCGCATCGGGCGAGCACGCGGACTTCCCGGGCACGCTGTCGATCGGTTCGGAGGTGACGACGGCGGTGTTCGTCGAGTTGGTGCGCAGCGCTGACTGGGCTGCAGGAGTCGTGTTGGTCAACGGCCACGGTGGGAACCACGCGGCGATCACCGAGGCGGTCGAAGTCGTCACCGCGGAGGGGCGTCACGCGTTCGCGTGGTCGCCCTCGTGGCCGCAGCGTCGCGACGGTGGGCCTGCGGACCTCCACGCGGGACGGATCGAGACCTCGATGATGCTGGCGATCGACCCCGGCCTGGTGCGACTCGAGCTCGCCGAGCGCGGAGCGGACGCAGCCATTGCCGACCTGCGCGACCGTGGAGTGCGGGCCGTGAGCGACAACGGCGTGCTCGGCGACCCCGATGGAGCGTCCGGCCGGGAGGGCGAGCGGTTCATCTCGGCGTTCGTCGACGATCTCGTCCACCAGATCGAGCGTTGGCGACCGCTCGGTCCCGCCGACTCGGACGGCTGACGTGCGCTTTCGAACCGATGCGTCGTGGCAGCGGTTCGATCAGGTGGTCTTGGCAGGCTCGCCGCTGCGACTGTTCCGATTGACCCCGGGAGGTGTTGCGGTGGTCGAGCAGATCGAAGCCGGCGGCGAGGTGCACCCGTCCGTGCTGACCGAACGCCTCGCCGACGCCGGCGCTGCCCATCCGGTACACGTCGATGGCCACCCTCGGCGGTTCGGCCTCGACGACGTCACCGTCGTGACCCCGCAGCTCGGCGGCATCGCCCACGACGACGGTCGGGTCACGGTCGACGACGGATCGGTTCCGCCGATCGTCGGTGCGCGGCTTCGCCTCGACACCAACCGGGGACCCGCGGCTGCCCGAAATGCCGCACGAAACCTGATCGGAACGCCGCTCGTCGTCTTCCTCGACGCGGACGTCTCGACACCAGATCACGACTGGGTGGCAACGCTGCTCTGGCACTTCGACGACCCACGGGTCGCGCTGGTGGCGCCGCGGGTCCGGGGCGAGGCGCGGTCACCGCTCGACCTCGGCGACCAGCCGGCTCGGGTGCGAGCGGGGACCCGGGTCAGCTACGTGCCGGGCGCGGCGCTGGTGGTGCGTGTCGAGGCGCTGGACGCGATCGGCGGCTTCGACGAGTTGCTGCGGTTCGGCGAGGACGTCGACCTGGTGTGGCGACTCGACGAGGCGGGCTGGCACTGTCGCTACGACCCCTCGGCAGCGGTCTGGCACCAACCACGCGAATCGTGGCGAGCACGACTGCGCCAACACGCCGGGTACGGAACCTCCGCCGCATCGCTGGCGCTGCGCCATCCGCGAGCACTGTCGCCGCTCCACGCCAACGGCTGGACCGCGGCGACGTGGTCGCTGGTGCTGCTCGGCCAGCTTCCTGCCGCGGTGGCGCTGGGCGCGGGCAGCAGCGCGGCCTTGATTCGCAAGCTCCCCGACATCCCTCCCCGCGTGTCGTTCGACTTGGCGATGCGCGGCCATCTGCTCGCCGGCCGGCAGTTTGCCGAGGCGGCGCGCCGTGTGTGGTGGCCGATCCTCGCGATCGTCGCGCTCTGCTCGCGCCGGGCACGTTGGTGGGCAGCGATCGCCCTGCTGAGCAACGTCCGGCGAGCGCCGACCGACCTCGCGTACGGCTGGGGTGTGTGGACGGGCATGTTCCGACTGCGGACGCTCGCGCCGATCATCCCGCGCCTCAGCGCATGGCCGGCACGTCAACCGGCACATCAACCGCCGCACTGACGACCGGGACCGCGTGGGCCCCGGGCACATCCTCGCGAGCTTCGACGAGCGCGCGTCGGAGACGGTCGCTGATGTCGTCGCAGTCGGCGCAGCCCCAGATCGCGCTGTAGGCGATGCAGCCGAGGCAGATTGCGAAGGCGGCTTCGAGTGCTGCCGCAACGGCGAGCAGGCCAATCAGCATCAGCGCGACGTTCTGCGAGCCGAGCGCCCATGCGATCGACGCAGACGCGGTGAAGCACAACCCGATCGACTGGGCGAATCGCTTCGGCCGACCGGGTACCTGACGCGACTCGAAGCCCGGACGACGCTCACGCAACACGTTCTCGACTGCCGGAGTTGCAACCCTGGTGACGAACTGGCCGAGCGGCGACAACGTCGGACCTGTGGCCACGCGAGCCAGGAATCCGTACGTGATCGGAACCAGCACCCACCACTCGCGGACCACCAGGAAGGCGACCACCTCGACGACGACACCGGCGGCGACCAGGCGGGCCGACGTCTCGTTGACCGGGTCGGGAAAGCTCAGCAGCGTTCGCACGTTCACCCGGGCGACGTTATCGGTGACAATTCCGATCAACAAAGTCGGGATTCAAGGATCGGCCGGTCGACTCGCGGCGAGACAGCACCAGCAGTAGCGTCGCCGGCGTGACGATCACGCTCACCGTTCGCACCGCGCCGTGGCGAGCCCACGTCGCCCAACTCGCCAGTACGGTCGACGGGCTCGTCCCCGTCGTGAAGGGCAACGGGTATGGGTTCGGGCGCATCGCGCTCGCTCGCATCGCTTCGGAGTTCTGCGACACGGTGGCGGTCGGAACCGTGCACGAACTCGACGGGCTTCCCGACGAACTGCACGCCGTGGTGCTCACACCGACGCTCGTCGCCCCGGTGTCGACCGATCCGATCCTCACCGTCGGCAACACCGCTCACCTCGACGCGCTCGTCGGGTGGGGTGGGCGCGTGCTCGTCAAGCTCGAGTCGTCGATGCATCGGTACGGTGGCGGCATCGACCTGATCGACGCCGCGCAGCAACGAGGACTCGACGTGGTCGGCGTCAGCATCCACCCCCCATTGGCAGGATCGTCGGAGGACCACGCAGCGGAGGTCCGAGCGATTCTGGCCGACGTCGACGCCGACCTGACCGTCTGGCTGAGCCATCTCGACCACCCGGCATACACGTCGCTGCCGACGACACACACCCATCGACTCCGGCTCGGCACGTCGTTGTGGCACGGCGACAAGTCGGCCCTGCAGCTGAGCGCTGATGTCCTCGACGTCCGACCAATTCGCGCCGGCCAGTGCGCCGGCTACCGCCAGGGACCGGTCGGCGACGACGGTCATCTCGTGATGATCGGCGCGGGCACGGCCAACGGCGTCACGCCCCTGTCGGATGGTCGCAGTCCGTTCCATTTCGAACGCCAGCGACTCGACCTGCACGAAGCACCACACATGCACACCTCGATGACATTCGTCCCCGACGGTGACTGCGTTCCCGACATCGGTTCCCGCGTCGATGTGCAGCGACCGCTGACGATGACGATCGTGGACACCATCGACTGGATCTGAGCGGTGAGGTTGAGCGTTCCGAGTTCGACGTTCGTCGACACGGCACCATCGGCCCGGTTGGCGGGCCCGGACGTGGTGCGCTCGGTCGCTCTGATCGGCGTCGTCGTGATGAACTTCCACGGCTACCTCATCCTGCGAGACATCGAGGCAGGTGGAGTCCACGCACCGGTCGGCTGGCTCGACATGCTGTTCGATCCGTGGGACGGGCCGTTGTCGACCCGGTTCGCCGCCACGTTCGTACTCGTTGCAGGGGTCGGGGTCACGTTGCTCACCCGTCGAGCACTCGAGGATCCCATTCGTGTCACCGAGATGCGGTGGCGGCTCGTCCGACGCGGGATCCTGCTGTATGTGGTCGGCCTGCTCCTCGAGCAGATCTGGCCGGGAACGATCATCGTCTACTACGGCGTGATGTTCGTGCTGGCAGCGGGGATCTTCACGTGGCGATCGAGGTGGGTCATCACCATTGGAATGACCGCCGCGATCGCCGGTGCCGCGCTGCGGTCCTGGCGTTTCGATCGCAACCGTGATGGCCACTCGACAAGCTGGTTGACGTCACCCGGTGACGGGTCGGTACGGCGCTACGCGTTCGACGTGTTCGTCAACGGAACCCATCCGCTGCTGCCCTGGCTCGCGTTCCTCTGCGCGGGCATCGTGTTGGGCCGGATACTCGCAGCACCGTGGTGGCGGGGCGCGACGGTGGCGACCAGCCTGGGCCTGGTGGGCGGCGCCTGGCTCCTGTCGCTGCTCCCAGCGACCGATCTCCAGGAGGTTGCCGTCTCGACGAATCCGCTCGATCGCGGCGTCGTGTACGTCGCCAGCGCCCTCGGCACGGCGTTGCTCGCCTACGTCGTCGTCGACTGGTTGGCCGAGCGGTTCCCCTCGGCGACCGATCCGCTACGCCGCGCCGGTCAGCTCACGTTGTCGCTGTATCTCGCCCACATCTTGGTGTTCAATCTGGTGGTCGACTGGCTGGGATGGGTGCGGCCGGCCGGCACAGGCGCCGCCCTGGTGTTCGCCGCAGGGTTCTGGGTGGCGGCGATCACGGTCGCCTCCTGGTGGCAAAGGCGGTTCGGGCGCGGACCTGCCGAGTACGTCTACCGGGCATTCGGCGGCTGAGGTCGCGAACTCGTCGACCGACGACGAGCAGCACGCCGAAGTCCACGCCAGCCGACCGCTCCCGCCCCCACCAGCGGGCCCTGTTCGCCGAGCCTCGACGGCGTGATCCGGGCACCCCGGCTGTAGGGCTGACGGGCGTGTTCGTCGAGCGCCACCTGGGCAGCGTGGAAGAACGTCGAGCCGAAGCCCAACGCCACGCTGCCGCCGACCACCACGAGCGACAGGTCGAATGCGTTGCACATCGATGCTGCGGTGCGTCCGACGAGATCGCCGGCGCGCTGCATGATCTGATACGACGGCTCACTCACGGGTCGACCGGTGATGGCATCGATCGCTTCACCCGACGCCTCGGCCTCGAGGCAGCCCTGGGTACCGCACGCACAGCGCCGTCCGCCTGGCTCGACGATGAAGTGTCCGATCTGGCCGGCATAGCCTGATTCGCCATCGAGGAGGTCGCCGTCGAGGATGATTCCAGCGGAGATACCGGCCGACACGGTGATCGCACAGAAGTTCGGTTGCCCCTGAGCGGCGCCGAGCCAACCCTCTGCGAGAGCGAGCGCCTTCGCGTCGAGGTCGCCGTACACGCTGTGGCCGGAGAGCTCTGCAAGACGGGACCGCAACGGGAAGTCCCGCCAGCCCGGCACGCTCAGCGGTGAGACCAGCTCGAGACCCCTGGACGCGTGGCCACCACTGGTGAGGCCCAACCCTCGCACGACGACCGCATGGCGCGAGTCGGCTCGCTCGAGCATCTCGGTCACGATCAACGCCAGCGCCGTGTACTGCGATTCGGGTCCCACGTCGACTTCGATCTCGGCCCGAGCGCGGTCGATCAGAACGCCCCGCGACGTGACGAGGCCCGTCTGGAAATGCGTGGCGCCGACGTCGACAGCGAGCACGACGTCGCCGAGTGGCTCCACCGGGGCGCCGCTCGGGGCCACCACGGTGCCGTCCTGTTCAGTGGCGACATCGGGCATCGACCGCCAAACGGTAGCGGCGCACCGCCACTAGTGTCGCGAGAACGCACTTGACTCGGCGCGGCCGCGTGCCGATACACCTTTGGCCATGACACCATCCGCAGCGACGTCTCCGTCCGCAGCTCCGCGCTCGCGCGACCGCATTCGTGCGGCGCGGCACGGCGCGCGTTGGGAACGTGGCGCCGTGGTGCTCGCACTCGCCGGAATGATCGCCATGATCGCGTCGCCCGTCGCGCACGCCGACGACCCGGTGCCCGCCGATCCGTCCACGACCACCACCACGACGGCACCGACCAGCACCACACCGACGACAACCACGACCGTCGCACCGACGACTACGCCTCCCACGACCACGTCTGCGACGACCGCCGCGACGACCACTGGGCCCTCGCCGTCACTGCCGCCCACCGCCGCACCGACCACGGCCGCACCGGCTCCACAGAACGTGATCGCCTACCCGAGCCAGATCGCCAACATCCTGGCGACGATTCGCTACCTCGAATCGCGAGGCAACTACGTCGCACCGCCCAACAAGGGCCGGGCATCCGGGGCCTACCAGTTCATCACTTCGACCTGGAACAACTACGGCGGCTACCGCGACGCCTATCTGGCACCGCCCGAGATCCAGGACGAGCGCGCCGCCGACGACGTCAACCGGTTCCTCGCGCAGTGGAACAACGACGTCTCGATGATCCCGGTCATGTGGTACTACCCCCGAGCGTCGACCGATGTCGCCTTGATGGACATCGTGCCGGTGCCGTCGGCCGGCAACGTGTTGACGGTTCGCGAGTACCAACAGCGGTGGCTGGCCGTCTGGGCGTTCATCGCCGGCCAACCGATCCCTCGCACCCTCACGCTTGCCGATCAGCTCGCCCGGATGGGATTCGCACCGGAGCTACCGTCACCGACTGCCGTCGATCCGGCGACCCCGGCGGCGGAACGAAACGCCACGGTCACCTTTCCGGTCATCGGCCCGACCCGGCTCGCCGCTCCCGACTGCGGTGACGCTCAGGACGTCACGCAGAATGCCGGCGAGAGCGGCTCGGCGGCCGAGATCGAAGCTGCCGGACTCTGCGCCGAGCAGGCACCCGGAATCATCTTCGGTGTGAAGCTCCAGCCGGTGCTGTCGGTGGTCGACGGCGTGGTCACGCGTGTCGTCGACACACCCGGCCAGACGATCTCGGTCACGGTCACCGACACGTTCGGACGCAGCTACGAACTCGCCGGTTTCAACGACGACTCGCCCGGCACCGACGACGGGGCCGCACCAGCGCACCTCCGTCTGACGCAACTGGCGACCGTCGGCCAGAGCGTGCGCGCCGGCCAGGTCCTCGGATTCATGGGCGACACCGACCCGCTTCCGCTCGGGATCCGCGCCGACGTGCCGACCGACAAGACGGTCGAGATCCCCATCGATGCCGTCGCACCACACATCCGGCTCACGATCAACGACCTCGACGGCACACCGGTCGACGCGTACGGCCCGGTGATCGACGCGCTGTTCCGCCAGGTGTGTTCGGTGGGAATCGGACCGTGGTCGGGGCTTCCGAACGGGTTGGGACTCGACCCAGTCGTCACCGAGACCACCGACGACAACCGTGACATCGACTCGGAATGGGAGGTCACCTCGACCGGCGAAGTGATCGCATCGGGGTGGGCGGCGATGATCTACCCCGGCGAGGGCTGCGGGTGGGCACCGCCCGAAAAGCGCGGACCAGGCGCTGGCGGACCGACATCGACACCGGTCAACTGGATGACGCCGATCGACCTGCCGACGTCGATCTGGGTCGATCTGGCAGTCCGCGACGACACCTCGCTGACCGTGCCGATGATGCGCCCCTGACCGTGGGCGCGGGTACCCGTCAGCCCACTCGCCGAGCGTCCTCGATCAGGTTGATCTCGTAGAGCACCAGGTCGAGCGCGTCGTCCGGCGCTGATCGCCGAGAACCGCTGCGGGTGTTCGGGCGTGCAGCACGACGGCACGGGCGACAGGATCGTCCACGGCCGTGGGATGGCAGAACTGCACCACGCTGTAGCGCTCGCCCGTCGTAGCCCGGGCGCGGCCACGACCCGGTGCATGCCCGATCGGGATGACGCCGTTGGTGAGCCGCTCGAGCATCATCCCGGTGTTGATGATCACCGTGTCCGTCGGGCGGCGACGGCGTCGACCCAGTCGTCGTCGACGCAGCACCTGCAGGCCGGGGGCGGTGGCCCGGGGCAGCGCGGTGATCAGGTTGATGTCGCCGTGCTGGCCGGCCCACACGTGGCCGTCCTCGCCGGAGTCTCGGACATCGCCGGGTAGCGGATGGCCCGGGTCAGCGTGGGGCCGTCGACCAGCATCTCGTCGAAGAACGTCTCGTGAGCACCCGATGCCCTCGGCGATCGACCCGCAGGAACCGGCGCTGCAGGTCGGCGATCGACTCGTGGAAGCGGTAGAGCACCTCGGTGATGCCCGGGCACTGCCGCCTCGGGCAGCACCTGGTCGGGATACGCGGTGCGGGAACTTGCGTCTGCAGCGGATGCCCGGCGGCGATCGGCGCCGCCCAGTTGAGCATCTCCTTCCAGTCGGGCACGTCGCTCGACGCGGCCGTCTCGACGAGCAGGCCGGTGTAGCCGGTCTGGCCGTGTGCTCCGGGCGCGATGAACCGCTGCTTGGTCGCCTCGGTCAGAGTTCGAAGAACTCCGGCAGCATGGCGTAGGCCGTGTCGAGCAGGTCGTCGGACAGGTCGTGGCGCGTGTAGACGAAGCCGGTCTCGAGGCTGCGCCGCACACCGTCGACCACGGCGCGGCGACTCGCTCCGGTCGCTCGACTCGAACGCCAGCAGGTCGACATCGAGGATCTGATCGGTCATGGCCGCAACGCTAGCTAGGCGGGAACGCCACCGGCGGCGAAGAGCGCCGGCCAGCCACCGGTGTGGACGAAGACCACGTCGGGGCCGAAGCGGTTCTCGGCGGCCAAACCGAGCAGCCCCGAGCAACCCTTGCCGGAGTAGGTGCGATCGAGCAGCCACCCGCCACGTTGTGCGGCCCATCGGATCGCGGCGTCGCCGGCCTCGGTGGGCACGGCATAGTCGTCACCGATCCAGCGGATGTCGACCTCGACGTCCTCCGCCGCGACAATCGCCGTCGACTGCATCAGCGTCAGCGTCTGATTCGCGAGACCCGCAATGTCTGGCCGGCCGATGTTGACGCCCTTCGCCACACCGATCGCAACCACGTCGGGAACGTCGCGACCGGCATGCGCTGCCGCGGCGCGACCGGCGAGGAGCCCGGCGTGGGTGCCACCGCTCGACGAGGTGAACACGACGTGTGACGGCGACGCACCGACCGCCTCGCACTGGTCGAGCAGTTCGATGAACGCTGCGGCGTACCCGAGCGCGCCGACGGCAGTGCTCCCGCCGATCGGGATCGCGTACGGCGACAACCCGTCGGCGACCAGCTGATCGGTGACCGCCTCGCGGGCGATCTCCAGTTCGCCCCAGTGGCTCTCCTCGGCACCCGTGAAATGCAGCTGGGCGCCGAACAGCATCGACAGCAGCTGGTTCCCGGTCGTTTCGGCGGGCCGATCGCCCGACAGCACCAGGTGCGTCTCGAGACCGAGGCGCGCGCCCGCGGCCGCCGTCATTCGGCAGTGATTCGATTGCGCGGCACCCACGGTCACCAATGCCTTGGCGCCCGTCGCCACGGCGTCACCACAGAGGAACTCGAGCTTGCGCGCCTTGTTGCCTCCCCCGCCGAGGCCGGTGAGGTCGTCGCGTTTGACCCACAATCGACTCGAGCCAGCGAGGGTCGGTCCGGCCTCGAGCGGCGTGGGCAGGGTGGCGAGCGTGGCTCGTTCGAGGTGATCGAACACCTGGCTCATGCTAGGCAGTGTGGCCGATGGCCACCGACTGGAACCCGCTGCTGCGCGATCAGTTCGAGGTGCCGTACTGGCTCGAACTCCAGCAGTTCGTCGCTCAGGAACGCCGCTCGCATCCCGTGTACCCACCCGCCGACGAGGTGTTCGCGGCGCTCCACAGCACCCCGTACGCCGATGTCAAGGCGATGATCCTCGGCCAGGATCCGTACCACGGGCCGGGTCAGGCGCACGGGTTGTGCTTCTCGGTGCGACGCGGGGTCCGAGTGCCACCGTCGCTGATGAACATCCACAAGGAGTTGCACGCCGATCTCGACCTCCCGATCCCCGACCACGGCAACCTCGAGGCCTGGGCCGGGCGTGGAGTGCTGCTGCTCAACACGACGTTGACCGTGCGCGGTGGAGCTGCGGGGTCGCACCAGAAGCACGGGTGGGAGACGTTCACCGACCGGGTGATCGAGGTGGTCGCCGCCAAGGACGACCCCGTCGTGTTCATCCTGTGGGGTGCTTCCGCACGCCGCAAGCGATCGCTGATCGACACCACCCGCCATGCCATCATCGAGTCGGCGCATCCATCGCCCCTGTCGGCCCACAACGGCTTCTTCGGCAGCCGACCGTTCAGTCGCGCGAATGCGGCGCTCGCCGCAGCAGGGCGCAACCCTGTCGATTGGGACCTGACCGACCGGGCAAACACCAACGAATGAGGACACCGAACTGATGCCGTGGACAACGAGCGAACGAGTGATGCAGCTGCGTCGGCACCATGTGGCGATCGACGTGTTCGTCGACACCCTCGACGGCTGGCGACGCCACATCTCCGGCCGCAATGCCTCGGTGCTCGCGTTCTTCGGGTTCCTCTCGATCTTCCCACTGATGCTCGCTGCCACCACGATCTTGGGCTTCGTCCTGGAGGGCAACAAGGACCTCCAGCAACGCATCATCGACGGCGCCCTCGCCGACATCCCCGTCCTCGGCGAGCAGTTGCAGAACGATCCTGCGTCGCTCACCGGGAACTGGTGGGCACTGATCATCGGGCTCGGCGGCGCCCTGTGGGCGTCGACGAAGGCCTTCGTGGCATTGCAGGGCGGCCTCGACGACATCTGGGAGGTGCCGGTCGACCATCGCGACGCCATGCCCAAACAGCGCGGGAAGGCGCTGCTCGGTCTCGTGTTCATCGGCGCCGCCCAGGTGGGCAGCGTCGCCATCGCGGCGGTCGTGAACGCCTCGGGGCTTCCCGAAATCGGCCGGATCGCTCTGCTGCTCGCGAGCGCTGCGATCAACATCGTGGTGATCGCCGCGATGTTCCGTTTCCTGACCGCCGCGACACCGACGTGGAACGACGTGTGGCCGGGGGCGCTCACTGCCGGCATCGCCTTCTCCGTGCTCCAGTACTTCGGCACCGCGATCGTCGGCCTGCTCCGAGAGAACGCATCGTCGACGTACGGCAACTTTGCGCTCGTGCTCGGGCTCGTGACGTGGCTGAGCTTCCTCGCCATCTCGTCGCTGATGAGCGCCGAGTTCAACGCCGCACTGGTTCGCCATCGAGATGGGTCGCTCGACCGACTACAGCCCGCCGACGAGGAGCCCGCCGAACGCCCCGCGCCCGCCACCGCCTGAGCGTCGCCACCACATCTCCTGCGATGAGCGAAACCGCCGTATACGGTCGGTTGGCTCATCGTTGCGGCGCCCGAACCGGCTGCGATGAGCGAAACCGCCGTATCCGGTCGGTTCGCTCATCGCGGGAGATGTCGGGTCAGTCGGAGAGGGTTGTGACGATCGAGCTGGCGGACTCGAGGGTGCGGTGGACCGGACACTTGTCCGCGATCTCGAGCAGTTTGGTGCGCTGTTGGTCGGTGAGATCGTCGCCGTCGACGGTGACGACCCGCTGGAACCGGTCGATCATGCCCGAGCGACCCGCCAGCAGTTCGTTGTCGGAGCACTCGGCGCAGTCGGCGGCGTGCACCTTGCCGTGCGTGACCGCCACCGTGACACGATCGAGCGGCACCCCCTTGCGGTCGGCGTACATCCGCAAGGTCATCGAGGTACACGCGCCGAGGGCCGCACCGAGCAGGTCGTACGGCGACGGCCCGGCATCGAAGCCACCGACCGACTCGGGTTCGTCGGCCAACAGCCGATGGCGTCCGACGACGACGTGGTTGAGGAACGGGCCCTGGGTGGTCTCGGCAACCACGACGGGTGCTGATGCCCGCGGCGCCTCCAACGCTCCGCTCTCGTCGACGATGTAGCGATCGGCGAACGCTCCGATCATGTTGGCGGCAAAGCGGGCGTCGTCGCGGTTCGTGAGCAGATGATCGGCCCCATCGAGCGACACGAAGCTCTTCGGGTGTCGAGCCGCCTGGAAGATCTGCGATGCATGGTCGATCGACACGGTGTTGTCGATCGGTGAATGCATGACCAGCAGCGACCGCTTCATCGTTGCGACCCGTTCGGTGATCGTGTGTGCCCGGAGGTCATCGATGAGCTGCTGTCGGATGGTGAAGGGCCGTCCGGCCAGTTGTACCTGTGCGACTCCGGTTGCCGCGATCTCGTCGAGCGACGACCGGAAGATGTCGGTGACGTGATCGGGGCTTGCCGGCGCGCCGATGGTGGCGACGGCGCGCACCTCGGCGATGTCGGCGGCGACGGCCAGCACCGCCGAGCCTCCGAGCGAGTGACCGACCAGCAGTTGCGGCGCACGGTGTTCGCTCCGCAACCACGCCGCCGCGGCCACGAGGTCGTCGGTGTTCGACGTGAAATTGGTGTTCTCGAACTCTCCGTCGCTCATGCCGAGCCCGGTGAAGTCGAATCTCAGGACACCGAATCCCACGTCGGTCAGCGCACTGGCGATCCGCGATGCCGCGGCGATGTCCTTGCCGCACGTGAAACAGTGGGCGAACAGCGCGAAGGCCCGTGCAGGACCGGCCGGCATGTCGAGTCGGGCTGCGAGATCGGTTCCGCCGCTCCCTGGGAAGGTGACTCGTTCGATGCGGGCGGTCATGCAGCGACGGTACCCGGCTACGATCGCCCCGGATGACCGCCGTCCTCCGCGCCACGATCCGTTGGGACCGTGTCGGAGCGCCCGCGTGACGGTGGCGATGTTGGCGGCAACCGAGTCCGCCATCGGGCCGACGCTGGCCTTGATCCTCGGAGCGGGGATGCTGGCGCAGTGGATCGCCTGGCGCATCCAGGTGCCGTCGATCATCGCCCTGCTTGTCGCGGGGTTGCTTCTCGGGCCGGTGACCGGCATCGTCGAGCCGGACGAGCTGCTCGGTGGCACTCTGTTCCCGCTCGTTTCGTTGGCGGTGGCGCTGATCCTGTTCGAAGGCGGCCTCGACCTCCCACCGCGTGAGTTGCGCAACACCGGCACGGTCGTTCGGCGGCTGATCACCGTCGGCGCGATCCTCACGTTCCTCGTGAGTTGGTACGGCGCTCGCGAGGTGTTCGGGATCTCGAACCAGTCGGCAATGGTGCTGGGCGCGGTGCTGGTGGTGACCGGGCCGACCGTGGTGGGGCCATTGCTGCGGTTCGTCAGGCCGGCCGGACGTACGGGGCCGATCCTGCGCGCCGAGGGCGTGCTGATCGACCCGATCGGTGCCACCGCGGCCCTGATCGCGTTCGAGATCGTGCTCATCGAGACGCCGGACGAAGCGGTCGCCACCATCGTCGGGGTGGTTCTGTTGACCATCGTTGCCGGTGCCGGAATCGGGCTCGCCACCGCCGTGGCGCTCGACACGGCGCTGCGTCGTTTCCTCATCCCCGACCAGCTCATCGTGCCCATCACCTTCGCGTTCGTGGTCGCTGCGTTCGTGGCCACCAACGAGATCCAGGAGGAAGCCGGACTGCTGACGGTGACCGTGATGGGCATGTACCTGGCCCGCCGCGAGAGTTCGACGATTCGCCATGTCCTCGAGTTCAACGAGAGCCTGCGGACGCTGTTGATCTCCTTCCTCTTCATCCTGCTCGCGGCCCGAATCGAACCGGACGCGCTCCGTGAGGTGGCGCTCCCGTCACTCGCGTTCCTCGCCGTGTTGGTGGTCCTGGCGCGGCCGGTGTCGGTGCTGGTGTCGACTGTTCGGACTTCGCTCAGCTGGCGCGAACGGGTCTTCCTGATGGCGATGGCCCCGCGGGGCATCGTCGCCGCTGCGGTGTCGGCGATCTTCGCCATCCGACTCGAGGAGGAGGGCGTACCCGACGCCGCGAAGATCGTCCCGATCGTGTTCCTCGTGATCATCGGCACGATCGTCGTGTACGGCTTCCTCGCCGGACCGGCTGCACGAGCGCTCGGTCTCGCCGAGGCGCAGGCGAACGGTGTGCTGATCGCCGGTTCGCACGCCATCGCCCGTGGGCTCGCCACCGAGCTCGACAAGGCCGACGTGAAGACGCTGCTGGTCGACACCGACCCGTACAACGTCACCCGCGCGATCGCCGGGGGGTTGCGCGCCCGCAGGATGAGCGTGCTCGCCGAGGAAGCGAACCACGACCTCGACCTGCGCGGCATCGGACGGCTGCTGGCGTTCACGTCGAACGACGAGGTGAACGCGTTGGCCACCGCTCGCTTCGCCCGCGTCTTCGGACGTCGCGAGGTGTTCCAGCTCGCACCGACCGCTCGGCGCAGCGGTGACCCCTCGGTACCGGAGGAACATCTCGGGCGTCTCGTCGGCATCGAGGGCCTCACCTACGCGACGCTCGACGAGCGTTCGCGTCAAGGCTGGAAGGTGCGCACCGCCCACGGCGGCGAGGCGATCCAGGAGGCCGTCGACAACAGCCTCTTCCTCCCGGTCGTGCGCATCGTCGACGACAAACTCGCCTTCCTCTGCCACAACGATCCCGTCCCCACCGAAGGTGATGTGATCGGTCTCGCCGCACCGTCGCTCCAGCGACAGCTCGACGACGACGACAGCGACGCGACGCGACGGCGACGGCGACGACAGCGTCAGTGCTTGATCATGACGTGCTTGACCTCGGTGTACGCCTCGACGGCGTACATCGACATGTCCTTGCCGTAGCCCGACTGTTTGAAGCCACCGTGCGGCATCTCGGAGATGATCGGAATGTGATCGTTCACCCACACCGCACCGAACTGCAGTGCCTTGCTCATCCGCATCGCCCGGCCGACGTCCGAGGTCCACACACTCGCCGCCAGTCCGTAGTCGAC
Source organism: Ilumatobacteraceae bacterium (assembly GCA_963774765.1). Classification (GTDB taxonomy): domain Bacteria; phylum Actinomycetota; class Acidimicrobiia; order Acidimicrobiales; family Ilumatobacteraceae; genus Sva-07. Next base: position 102,699 of record CAVZGP010000031.1, on the reverse strand, counting down.
GTCGTTGGCCATCGCCAGCGCGGTCTCCTCGTCGGCGGCGGACTGCACCGTGACGACCGGTCCGAACACTTCGCGTTGGATGATCTCCGATGACTGGCCGGGGCCGACCACGACGGTCGGCTCGTAGAAGAAGCCGGGACCTGAACGTTCCGATCCGCCGACGGTGACCTCGGCACCCGCATCCCGTGCACGATCGACGTAGCCGGCCACGCGGCTGCGGTGCACGTCCGAGATCACCGGGCCCATCTCGGTGTCGGCCGACATCGGATCGCCGACATTGACGCTTCCGACGGCGTCGGTGAGCTGGTTGACGAAGTCGTCGTGCACCTTCGAGCCGGCGATCACACGGCACGGGGCGGTGCAGTCCTGGCCCGAGTTGTAGAAGGCCATCCCCTTGAGCATCTCGACCGCGGCCTCGATGTCGGCGTCGTCGAAGATGATGACCGGCGCCTTACCACCGAGTTCGAGGTGAACCCGTTTGAGCGTGTCGGCCGATGCCCGCGCGACTGCCTTGCCGGCGCCGACGCTGCCGGTGATCGAGATCATCGCAATGCCCGGGTGCTCGCTGAGTGCGGCACCAGCGACATGACCCTGGCCGCACACCACGTTGAAGACCCCCGCCGGCAGGACGTCGGCGGTCAGCTCGGCGAGTCGTAGCACCGAGTACGGGGTGAGCTCAGACGGCTTGAGCACCACGGTGTTGCCGGCTGCGAGCGCCGGGCCGAGCTTCCACGTCGCCATGTTGAGCGGGTAGTTCCAGGGCGTGATCGAGGCGACCACTCCGAGCGGGTCGCGTCGGACCATCGAGGTGTAGCCGGCCATGTACTCGCCGGCGGCCTTGCCCTCGAGGAAGCGGCACGCTGACGCGAAGAACCGCCAGTTGTCCTTCGTGAGGTCCATCTCGAATTCGACGATGCCGACGGGTTTACCGACGTTCTCGCACTCGATGTTCGACAGCTCGTCGATGTTGTCGTCGATGATGTCTGCGACGCGGTGCAGCACCTCGCTGCGTTCACGCGGCGTCAACGCCGACCACGCAGGAAACGCGGCAGACGCCGCAGCGACGGCGGCATCGACGTCGATCGCGTCGCTCGCAGGGACTTCGCCGATCGGGGCACCGGTCGCCGGATTCACGACCGCGTCGGTCGCGCCGCTCGCGGCCGGACGCCAGTCGCCACCGATGAAGTTGGAGTTCAGAGAAGACAGCTCGGAAGACATGGTCACAGATTGCCACGCGCCGACATGCTGTGTTGGCCCCGATGAACGATCGCGATGGTGGGAACGCGCGCGCCGCCACGTTGTAGTGTCACTCGATCATGATCCAGGGATCCGTCCCCGACGAGCGAGCGGCTGGTGCAACAACATGAGTGACGTCGTCATCCAGCTCGACCACGTACGCAAGTCGTTCGGCGATTTCGTCGCCGTCGAGCGGGCCGACTTCGGTATCGAGCAGGGTGAGTTCTTCGCCATGCTCGGCCCGTCCGGGTGCGGGAAGACGACCACTTTGAAGATGATCGCCGGGTTCGAACAGCCGACGTCCGGCAGGGTGCTGCTCAACGGCGTCGACGTCAGCCGGGTGCCGCCGTACAAGCGCAACGTCAACACGGTCTTCCAGCAGTACGCACTGTTCCCGCACATGACCGTGGCCGACAACGTCCGCTTCGGTCCGAAGTCGAAGCGGATCTCCAAGCACGTCTACGAACCCAACGTCGCTCAGATGCTCGAGGTCGTCCGCCTCACCGAGTTCGCCGACCGCAAGCCCACGCAGCTGTCCGGCGGCCAGCAGCAGCGCGTCGCGCTGGCACGGGCGCTGGTCAACTTCCCCAGCGCGCTGCTGCTCGACGAGCCGCTCGCCGCGCTCGACCTCAAGCTGCGCGAAGCCATGCAGTTCGAGCTCAAGCGGATCCAGCGCGAGGTCGGTATCACCTTCGTCTTCGTCACCCACGACCAGGGCGAGGCGCTCACGATGAGCGACCGAATCGCCGTGATGAGCGACGGGCGCGTCGAGCAGATCGGCACCCCAGAGGAGATCTACAACAGCCCCGCCACGCTGTTCGTCGCCGGGTTCATCGGGTCGGCCAACCTGCTGCCGGGCGAGGTGCTGACCACCGACGGCACCGACACGGTGGTCAAACTCAATGCAGGCCCGACCGTCCGTGCACGAACCGACACCGATCGGCTGCCCGGTGCCCCCGTGTCGGTGATGCTGCGACCGGAACGTCTGACCGCCACCACCAACGCACGCGACGACGGCCGATCCGTCGAGGGAACGGTTCGAGACGTCGTGTTCCAAGGGGCGACGGCGCGCATCAACGTGCATCTCGCCGACGACAGCGAGGTGATCGCCAGCGTGATCACCGGCACCGACCTGCCGTTCCTCCACCCCGAAAGTACCGTGCACCTCTCGTGGGAGCCGGGCAGCGCGTACATGCTGGCCGGATGGCCGCGCCGACCCGGCGCCACGGCCAATGACATCGACACGCTCGAAGCGCTCGCAGAATCGTGACGGCGAAGCGCCCACCAAGCACCACGTTCCCGAAACCCCAATCCACACCGACTGAACACCGACACCGACCGGCTGACAAGCAGGAGACACCCATGACGAACCGACCTCCGAACCCGTTCATCGCCGCCCGTGGCCCGATGAGCCGACGCCAACTGCTCATTCGAGCAGGTGCACTCGGCGCGGCTGGCATGTCGTTGCCGGCGATCCTCGCGGCGTGCGGCAGCGACTCCGACAGCGGTGCGTCCGGCTCCACCCCGGCCACCTCGGGTGGCACCTCCACCGGAGGCGGCGGCGGGAATGAGTTGTTCTTCGAGAACTGGCCGTCGTACATCGATCCCACCGAGGACGGCCTGACGGGAACGGTCGATCGCTTCATGGAGGCGACCGGCATCGACATGCGCTACACCGAGGCGTTCAACGACAACAACGAGTACTTCGCCAAGATCCAACCGCTGCTCGGCCGTGGTGAGCCGATCGATCCCGACATCATCGCGCCGACCAGTTGGCTGGCGAACCGCCTGATCGCTCTCGACTGGCTCGAGACGCTGCCGCTCGACAAGGTTCCGAATGCGGCCAACCTTCGCGCCGACCTGCAGAACCCCTCGTGGGACCCCACCGGCGAGTACAGCCTGCCGTGGCAGACCGGGTTCGCCGGCATTGCCTACAACATCGACGCAACCGGCCGTGAGATCACCAGCGTCGACGACCTGTTCGATCCCGAGTTCGCCGGCAAGGTCGGCGCGCTCACCGAGATGCGCGACACGATCGGCGTGATCGCGATGAGCCTCGGGATCGACATCTCGACGCTCGCAACCTTCGACGACGCGGCCCCGGCGTTCGACAAGCTGCAGGAGGCCAAGGATTCCGGCCAGATCCGTCGTTTCCACGGCAACGACTACTTCGACGACCTCTCGAACGGCAACCTCGCCATCACCATCGGCTGGTCCGGTGACGTTGCCGCGATCGCCCGTGACAATCCGGCGGTCAGGTTCGTGTTCCCCGAGAGCGGCGCCACGTCGTGGGCCGACGCGATGGTCATCCCCAAGGGAGCGACGAACATCGATGCCGCGGCACAGTGGATGAACTTCGTCTACGACCCGGTGCAGGCCGCGCAGATCACGGCGTGGGTCGGCTACGTGTCGCCGGTCGCCGGCGTCCAGGAGGAAGTCGAGAAGATCGATGCCGATCTCGCCAGCGATCCATTGGTCTTCCCCGACGACGCGACCCTCGCCAACACCCAGGGATTCGCGCCGCTGAGCGAAGAGGTCGAGGCCGAGTACGACGCCGCGTTCTCGGCGATCACCGGAGCCTGAGCATCGATCTCGCATGACCTCGACCGTCGACGACGTCAGCACCGCACGACGCGGTGTGAAGCGTCCCGAGCTGCTCGGGCTCGGGGCGCTCGTCGGCGCCGGCGCGCTCCTCGCGGCGATCGGTACCCGTCTGGTCACCGGGCCGCTCGCGATCCTGGCGCTCTCGCTGATCCTCGCCAGCGTCTTGATGCTCGTCGTGGTTGCGCTCACCGGCACGCCGGAGACCAGGCGCAAGATCGCGCCGTACGGGCTCCTCAAACCCGGCATGCTCTGGCTCGCGCTGTTCTACCTCGCGCCGCTGTTCACGCTGCTGCGCCTGTCGTTGTCGACGCTTCCCAGCCGCTTCGCGGTCGAGGCCGAATTCGACTGGAACTTCGACAACTACGTCACCGCGTTCACCGACTTCAGACCGCAGTTCGAGCGCGCATTCCTCTACTCCGGACTCGCCACGATTCTCACGATCGCGATCGGATACCCACTCGCCTACGTGATCGCATTTCGTGGAGGGAAGTACCGCACGTTGATGCTCGGGCTCGTCGTCATCCCGTTCTTCACGTCGTACCTGATCCGCACGATTGCGTGGCGCAGCATCTTGTCCGACAACGGCATCGCGACGGGTTTCATCGACGCGGTGGGGATGACGTGGTTCTTCGAGGCGTCCAACATCATGGACAACGGACGTCTGATCAACACGCCGGCGGCGGTGATCTTTGGACTCACCTACAACTTCCTGCCGTTCATGATCCTGCCGATCTACGTGAGCCTCGAGAAGATCGACGTGCGCCTCGTCGATGCGGCCAAGGACCTCTACTCGACCTCGACGTCGGCGTTCCGCAAGATCGTCGTGCCGTTGTCGTTGCCCGGCGTGTTCGCAGGGACGCTGCTGACATTCATCCCGGCGGCCGGCGACTTCGTCAACTCGCTGTATCTCGGCAGCCCGAACACGACGATGATCGGCAACTCGATCCAGGACCAGTTCCTGGTTCAGAACAACGTGCCGCTGGCGTCGGCGATGTCGTTCGTGCTGATGTTCATCATCACCGTGTTCGTGATCATCTACAGCCGGTTCTTCGGCACCGAGGACCTCGCGTGAGCGTGCCGACCTCGCGTGGGGGCCGGGTGGCACGGTTCGCTCTGAACGCCTACGCGGGTCTCGCCCTGCTGTATCTGTTCGTGCCGATCATCTGGATCGTCGTGTACTCCTTCAATCAGCCGAAGGGCAACTACAACGTCGAGTGGCAGCAGTTCACCCTCGACAACTGGCGCGATCCGTTCGGCGATGCAGCGCTGACCAATGCGTTCGTCGAGAGCATCAAGATCGCCGCGATCTCCACACTGATCGCCACGGTTCTCGGCTCGCTCATCGCGATCGCACTCGCCCGGTACCGCTTCCGTGGGAGTGGCGGCCTGAACTTCTTCCTCGTGTTGCCGCTCACCACACCCGAGATCGTGCTCGGCTCGTCGCTCGCCACGCTGTTTCTCGACTGGGACGTGACCCGGGGCTTCACCACCGTCGTGATCGCCCACATCATGTTCCAGGTGAGCTTCGTCGCGTTGACGGTGCGCGCCCGGGTTCGCGGGTTCGACTGGACGCTCGAACAGGCAGCACAGGATCTCGGGGCGTCGCCGTTGCGGACGTTCTGGAAGGTGACGTTCCCGTTGATCCTTCCCGGCATCCTCGCCGCGGCGTTGTTGTCGTTCGCGTTGTCGCTCGACGACTTCATCATCACGTTGTTCAACGCCGGATCGCTGGTCACGTTCCCGCTGTACATCAACAGCAGTTTCCGCGTGAAGTTCCCGCCCGAGGTCAACGTCCTTGCCACGGTGATCCTGATCGTCAGCGTTGCGTTGATGCTCACGGGCACCGTGTGGGGCGCCCGCGGGCGGCGCAAGACAGCAGCGTGATCCGGCACGTCTTCGTGTACGGCACGTTGCGGCGCGGCGATGTGCGCTGGCACTGCCTCGAACCGTTCGTCGTCGACGAGGGCCGGCCCGACACCGTCGCCGGACAGCTGTACGACACGGGACTCGACTACCCGGCCGCGGTGTTCGCGGGCGAGGGCACGATTCACGGCCAGACCTTCGCGTTGGAGCAGGCATCGGCGGTCAGGGCACTGGACGTACTCGACGAGGTCGAAGGCATCGTCGACGGCGAGTACTCGCGGGTGGCGGTACGGACGGGGCACGGCATCGACGCCTGGGCGTACGCCAGCGGCGACGGGCTCGACCTGACGCCGATCCCTTCCGGCGACTGGTTCCACCACCGCCCACCCCGCCCGGTCACGCCGGTGCCACGCACCCCGTAACCGGGTGACACCGGCGCCTGGGCCCTCAGCGGATTGGGCTCGAGTTGCGTTGCGATGAGCGAAACCGCCGTATCCGGTCGCTTCGCTCATCGGTAGGGGAATCTCAGCGGGTTGCGATGAGCGAAACCGCCGTATCCGGTCGCTTCGCTCATCGGTGGGGGAATCTCAGCGGCGCGCGATGCGTTCGGGTTCCGAAACGCTGTTTCCCAACCCGCTGAGGCCCAGGCACCCCCGTGACCGGTTGCGCCCAGGGGTCATCTCATGCGAACATGTGTTCGATGTCAAATGTATCACGATCCGCGGCGACGATCCTGCACGCCGATCTCGACTCCTTCTACGCATCGGTCGAGCAGCGAGACGATCCGTCGTTGCGCGGCAAACCGATCGTGGTCGGTGGCGGGGTGGTGCTGGCGGCGAGTTACGAAGCCAAGGCATTCGGCGTTCGAACAGCGATGTCGGGTGGCGCGGCGCGACGGGCGTGCCCAGACCTGATCGAGGTGCCCGCGCGCTTCGACGTCTACTCCGAAGCCAGCAAGCAGGTGTTCGACATCTTCCGCGACACGTCGCCGATCGTCGAGCCGATGTCGATCGACGAAGCCTTCATCGACGTGGCCGGCCTCTGGCGCATCGCCGGAACGCCAACCGAGATCGGTACCCGCCTTCGCGCGAGGGTCGCCGACGAGGTGGGCCTGCCGATCAGCATCGGGGTGGCACGCACCAAGTTCCTCGCGAAGGTTGCGAGCGCAGTGTCGAAGCCCGACGGACTCCTGGTCGTCGAGCCGGATGGCGAACTCGACTTCCTCCACCCGTTGCCCGTCCAGCGACTGTGGGGCGTCGGAGCGGTCACCGCCACCAAGTTGCACGAGCGAGGCATCCACACCGTCGCTCAGGTCGCAGGGATGTCACCCGAAGTACTGGTGGCGATCGTCGGTCGGGCGATGGGCCACCAACTCCACGCACTCGCGCACAACCGCGATGCTCGTCATGTCACCGCCGGGAAGCGACGCGGATCGATCGGATCGCAACAGGCGCTCGGTCGGCGGCGGCGGTCTCGCGACGAGATCGACGTCGTGCTGTGGCGACTCGTCGATCGAGTCACCGGTCGCATGCGGCGCGCCGAGCGCGTCGGTCGCACCATCACCCTGCGCCTGCGGTTCGATGACCTCACCCGGGCGACACGATCACATTCACTTCCGGACGCCACCTCGGCAACCGCTGTGATCCACGCCGCGGCGACGGCGGTTCTGGACGCCGCGTGGCCACTCGTCGAGGCCCGCGGCATCAGCCTGCTCGGGCTGTCGGTCGGCAACCTCTCCGCCCACGACGCAGTGCAGCTCACCCTTCCCTTCGAGCGGCGCGAGGCCGAACAACTCGACACCGTCGTCGACGCCGTGCGCGAACGATTCGGTCGCGGAGCGCTGCAGCGCGCCACGACGATGCGCGGCGACCCCGGCATTCAACTCCCCATGCTCCCCGACTGAGTGGTGACGCGGTGCCTGGGTCTCAGCGGATTGAGCAACAGCGTTCCGGGACCCGAACGAGTCTGACGCCACTGAGATCCCCCACCGATGAGCGAACCGACCAAATACAGCGGTTTCGCTCATCGCAACCCACGAGATCCCCCCACCGATGAGCGAACCGACCAGATACAGCGGTTTCGCTCATCGCAACCCACGAGATCCCAACCCGCTGAGGCCCGAGGCACCGCGTCACCGCTCGAACTGATGGGCGGGTGCTGCCAGCGCGTAGGTTCGGCGTCATGAGCACACGAGAACGACTGTCCGGACCGTCGAACACCGGAGTCTGGTACTTCACCGACGCGATGACCGCCGGCCAAGCCGCCGAGGCCGCCGGTCGGATCGAGTCACTGGGCTATTCGACGCTGTGGATGCCCGACACGGTCGGTCGTGACCCATTCGCCCATCTCGCCTGGCTCGGGTCACAGACCCGCACCCTGCAATTCGCGACGGGGATCGCCAGTATCTTCGCGCGCCATCCGGGCGCGATGATGCAGGCTGCGAATACGCTCGCCGAACAGACCGATGGTCGGTTCGTGCTCGGCCTCGGCGTGAGTCACGAGCCGATGGTGGCGGGCCTGCGCAAGCTCGACTACTCCAAGCCGCTCACCCAGATGAAGGCCTACCTGGAGGCGATGGATGCGTCGCCATACATGGCGGTGCCACCCACCGAGAAGCCGCTGCGGCTGCTGGCCGCCCTCGGACCCAAGATGCTCGAGCTGTCGGCCACCGCCGCCGACGGCGCCCATCCATACTTCGTCACACCGGAGCACACCGCCGAGGCGCGCGCTGCGATCGGGCCCGACAAGCTGCTGTGCGTCGAGCAGAAGGTCATCCTGTCGACCGACGCCGACGCGGCTCGTGCCGCGGCGAACGTCCAGATCGATCGCTATGCGGGCCTGCCGAACTATCGGAACAACTGGAAGCGCATCGGCTTCACCGAGGACGAGATCGAGCAGCGAGCGCACCGCTTCGTCGACCATGTGATCGTGTGGGGCGACGAGGACCGTGTGCGCGCCGGCATCCAGGCGCACTACGACGCCGGCGCCGACCACGTGTGCATCCAGCCGGTCTCCACCGACGGCCCGATCACCCTCGACTGGAACCTGCTCGAAACGCTCGCCCCGTCGACCTGATTGCAGCAGGGGTCTGACCCCTGCTGCAATCGACCGATCGTCCTGCGTCAGCCGAGACGGTCGAAGATGTTGCGGGTGATCTTCTCGACGTCGCGGTCGCGTTCGGCCAGACCCCACACCCAGTCGGTGCAGCCGCTGGTGATCACCGTTCCGCCCCCGGAGGTGACGAACGCGCCGAGCACGGCGTGGCCGTGGGTGATCCGCTCGACGGCGTCCGGGTCGCGGGTGTCGAAGAGCCGTGAGGCGATGAACTCGTCCTCGGCCGGCTCGTGCGGTGCGGGCGGTCGTGACGCCGTCGTACGGCTGAAATGCGCCGCCGGCGCCGTGCCGAGGATCTCGAAGTTGCCCGGCGTGCCGTCGACACCGGTCGGGTACGGCAGGCCGTCGCGGTAGGTGAAGTCGCAGCCATCACACTCGTAGCCAACGATCGTCGCCGACGCTCCGAGCAGATCGCCGTAGTCCAGACCGGTCCCGTCGAAGATCCAGTGCTCGGGCCGGTGCAGTGTGTAGCCACCGGCTCCCTTCGTCGCCCGCTTGCCGATGCGGTGGTACCCACCACGGCTGAAGCTGACCCCGGTCATGTGGTTCTCCGGCCGTTCCAGCAGGTGGTCCGACCAGATCGTGGTGAGCTCGGCCTGGCGGTCGGTGCCGAAGACCGGGTCCTGCTTGAAGAACCCCTTGTAGCCGATCATCGTCGATGCGGGACCCAATCCGTCGGGGCCCGTCTGGTCCTCCAACCGAACCTGCCAGAACGCCGTGTTGCCGGAGAAGAACACAGCGTTGCCGCCGCGGGCGGTGAACGCCTCGACGGTGTCGCGCATCGGCGCGGACCAGTACTCGTCGTGGCCGATCGACAGGTACAGCGAGTAGGGCGAATCGGGACCGAGCAGCCCGGGATGCTCCTCGAGGTCGGCGTTGGCGACCACGTCGATCTCGTATCCCTCCCGCTCGGCCCACTCGATGAACGGTCCGCTCCAGTTGGGCCATCCGGCCGAACCGCCGTACGGCGACAGGTGGTTCATGCGCAGATACCCGACATGGCTCGCCGACTGATGGTCAGGCGGGTGGATGGAGGTGACTCGCTGGCCCGCACCCGGCGGCTTGTAGAGATAGCCCGGCGCCATCGGCCGCAGCATCGACGACTGCGTGGCACCGGTGTAGAGGTTGCGACCGCCGAAGTCGTTGTACGCATGCCAGGTGTTGGTGTCGATCACCCAGAGGATCTTCGCGGTCGTCGTGGCGACATCCGGCCGCACGACGAAGAACGCTCGGCTCGTGCGCCGCTTGCCCTCCACGTCGATCGACAGCAACACCTCGTAGTAGCCGGAGCGCCAGCTCGCGTCGGCGACGACATCGGCTGCGACGGGCCACCGGCATCCGTGCTCGGGAGCATCGGTCGGCGTCGGGTGGTCACCGGCCGGGACGTCGTTCTCGGCGAAGACGACCTCGCGGGTCGCGCCGAGTCGCGCCACCTCGATCGACACCGGCCGGCCTCCCGACGACGAGAGATGGAGCACCACGCGCTCCCCCGACGCAACCGATTGCGGCCAGCAGTACCCGTTCACCGTTTCGTACGCCATGCGCCGACCCTACGCGGCGAATCCCATCGCAGGCTGGCGCGGCCGATACGTTCGACACGCCATGGCCGAACTCCCCGCGAGCGCGTTCACCGACCGACCGACCGCTGGACGCGTCGTCACCCGGACCAGGTCGGTCCGTCTCGGCGACGTCGACGCGCGAGCCCGGCTCCGCCTCGACGCGGTCGCTCGCTATCTGCAGGACATCGCCACCGACGACGCCAACGACGCGGCACCCGACGACGCGTTCGGCTGGGTGGTTCGCCGGACCATGATCGAGGTCCGCCGCGCCGCCGGGCTCGACGAGCAGTTGGAGTTGTCGACGTTCTGCGCAGGAACCGGGCGGAGTTGGGCCGAACGACGGACCTCGATCATCGGCGAGCGGGGTGCGTCGATCGAGGCGGTCAGCCTCTGGATCCGCATCGACCCGACGTCGGGTCGACCGACCGGTCTCGGCGACGACTTCATGGCGGCCTACGGCGAGGCCGCCGCCGGCCGACGGGTGTCGTCGCGACTGCAGCTCGCCGATCCGACGGGCAGTGCGCCTCGGCGGCCGTGGGCGCTGCGCCGCGTCGACATCGACCCGCTCGGCCACGTCAACAACGCCGCGCAGTGGGCGATCGTGGAAGAGAACCTTCCCGCGGACCGGTCACGTCGAGGCATCGCCGAGGTCGAACACCGCGCTCCGGTCGATCCACCGACGGGCAGCCCGCTCGACCTCATCACCGACGTCGACCCGAATGGGGCTCGCTCGTCGTGGTTGGCCATCGGCGACGCCGTGCTCACCGCTGCTCGTTGGACGCCTGCGCCATGAAACGGAGCAACATCACCCGCTGACAACACCCGCCGTGTTCGCGGGACTCGCGCCATGACCGCCACGAACATCAACGTGCATCCCATCCACCTCGGACTGGGAGCCACCGCCGAGATCGAGCCCGACTTCACCGGAGCCATGGAGTGGTACGGCGGGTATTCGGCCCGCGACGCCGCCGAGGTCGTGCTGTGCACCGCCGGCGAGATCACCCTCCACCAGGAGCACGTCGACGGTTCGACCGCCACCGTCACGATCGCCGACGGCGAGTACGCCATCAACCCGCCCGGCACCTGGCACACCACCGACGTCAGCGGCGCCGCGACCGCACTGTTCATCACCGCCGGCGAGGGCACCGACCACCGTCCGCGCTGACTCCGATTCGGTGTCGGCGCCATCCGCGGCCCCGAGAGATCTGCGATCCGGCGAGGTGTCACGGACGAGATTCGACTTCGTTGCAACACTCTGGCCCCCTCGTGCGCCGTAGGAGATGATGGAGGAAGTGGCGATCTCGAACGACACCGACACGGTGATCGAGCATGCCGACGTTCTCGACCGGCTCTACCGGACCGAGTACACCGGCATGGTTCGCCTCGCGTACACCCTCGTGGGCAGCAACGCCGAAGCCGAGGATCTCGTGCAGGACAGCTTCGTCGAGGTTGCTCGACGGCTGGACGAGGTCCGCAAGCCGGGCGCCTATCTACGAAGTGCCGTCGTCAGCCGATGCAGATCGGTGCTCCGACGGCGCAGGGTGATCGCACTGCACCCACCAGAACCACCTGCGGGCCTGGCCAGCGACGCAAGTGAACTCTGGGACGTGCTCGGCAAGCTGCCGGAGGACCAACGCATCGTGGTGGTCCTCAAGTACTACGGGGGATATCGGGCGTCGGAGATCGCATCGATCGTCGACATGCCCGGTGCGACCGTCCGGTCGCACCTTCACCGGGGACTGAAGGCACTTCGAAAGGAACTGGACACATGACCCGCTTCACCGATCGCGTGACGCGAGACCTGCACCAGATCGCGGACCGCTCGACTCCATCGTCGACGGCCTGGGAGTCGATCCGAACCCGGATCGACGAGCAGTCCGACCAACCGACCACGGAGGTCATCATGCTCAGTCCCGACCGCAACGACTCACCCAAGAGGGGATGGATGCTGGCCGCTGCTGCGGTCGCCGGCCTCGCCCTGATCGGCGGACTCGTGTTCGCCACCAACCGCTCAGATGACGACACCGTGCCGGTCGACACGCCGGAGGTCACCGTGCCGGTCGAACCGGCGCCGGACGCACAGGTCGACCCCGACGCCGAAGCCGTCGTCGTTCCAGTACCGGAGCCCACGACGGCCGCCGAGGTCACACCCGAACCGGAACCCGAGCCGCCTGCCGAACCCGTGTCGGTCAGCGTGACCGGCACGTTCTCCGACTCCGGCGTGATGGAAGCCGACGTCAAGGGTCAACCCGGCTACCAGGGAACGACGACGTTTGCCGGCGAGATGGTCGGTGATGCCCCCTGGACATCGAGGAGCTGGACACTGCCCGATGCCACCACGATCATCGGCGCCGGCGACTTCGAGTTCAGCGGCACCATCGAAGGTCTCGGTACAGGAACGCTGTCGTTCACCGACGAACAGCGCACCGTCGACGGCGTCTGGACGAGCACCGGATGGATCTCGAGCGGAACCGGCGACTTCGAGGGCGCCATCGGAACCGTCGAATTCGTCGCCGACCCGGCATCACCCGACCTCACTGCGGGAACGGGGACCTACAGCTTCGACATCACGGTGCCGCCGGCGCAGTCACTCGTGAGCACCACCGTTACCGGTCAGTACTACGAAGGGTCGTCTGGTCCACCGGTCGCGGCCGATGGCTCCGCTGTCTACAGCGGAACGATCACTTTCGAAGGCAGCGTCGGGGGCAGCTCGGCGGTCGACGGCACCATCTGGGTACTCGACGATCGCAACCAGGTCGCTCGGGCAACGAACGCATTCCGTGGCACGATCGAAGGGATCGGCGAGGGCACGATGACCTTCCGTGAGACGTGGACGAAGACCGGAGAGTTCTACGACCCGGCGACGGCGGTGATCACCGGAGGAAGCGGCGACTTCGAGGGGATCTCCGGCACGATCGACTGGTTCCCCGGATCGGGGCCAACCGGTGGGCGATACGAGATGACGGTGACCGCACCGGTCGCCGATTCCTGATCCGCATCGCGGGCAGGAAGCCGAATGTGGTATCACGCCTGGGGTCTGACCCCGGGCGTGATGCCGCGTACGCTCGGCGGATGGCTGTCAAGAACGTCGTCGTCATCCTGCTCGACTCACTCAACCGACACATGCTCGGCGCGTACGGCGGCACCGAGTTCTCCACGCCGAACCTCGACCGGTTCGCGCTGCGGGCGTCGCAGTTCACCTCGCACGTCACCGGGTCGCTGCCGTGCATGCCGGCCCGCCACGACATCCTCGTCGGCTCGCTCGACTTCCTCTGGAAGCCGTGGGGGTCGATCGAGCTGTGGGAGGAATCGATCACCGCCGCACTTCGTCGCGCCAACGTCACGACGATGCTCGTGTCGGACCACCCACACCTGTTCGAGACCGGCGGCGAGAACTACCACGTCGACTTCTCCGCCTGGGACTACCTGCGCGGCCACGAGGGCGACCCCTGGAAGACCTACGTCGACCCCAGCGCGCACGGTGCCCCGACGATCGAGCCGGGCGAGCGACCGCTGATCACCAATGCCGCCGACGGCGGCTGGTACCTGCGCGACCAGATGGGCATCGCCGACCGGTCGTTCGGGCGTCGCCACTACGACGACAGCCGCACGTGGTACCGCACCGAGGAGGACTTCCCCGGACCGCGCACGATGGCGTCGGCCGCGTCGTGGTTGCGGCACGCGTCGCAGTTCCACGACCGTTGGATGTTGTTCGTCGACGAGTTCGATCCGCACGAACCGTTCGACACGCCCGAGCCGTGGGCGTCGATGTACGACGACGACCCACTCACGCCCGACGAACTGGACTCGGGTCGGCTCGTGTGGCCGCCGTACGTCGTCGGTGGGACGTCGACGGGCAAGCTCACCGAACGTCAGGCCCGTCAGATCCGCAACAACTACGGCGCCAAGCTCTCGATGATCGACGAACACTTCGGCAAGATCCTCGACGAGCTCGACGCGCAGGATCTGTGGGACGACACCGCCGTGATCGTGTGCACCGACCACGGCCACTACCTCGGCGACCGACGATCGACCGGCGAGCCCGGCAACGACGACCGCCCCGACATCTGGGGCAAGCCGGCCATCCCGCAGTTCGAGCCGCTCGGCCACACCCCGCTGATGATCCACTGGCCGGGCGCGCCGCGACGTGAGATCGGCGCGCTGAGCACCAACGTCGACATCCACGCCACGATCGCCGACGCATTCGGCGTCGAGGCCGAACACCGCACGCACGGCCGGTCGCTCGTGCCGCTGCTTGACCGGCGAGGCGGAGTCGGTGCGCGACTGGGCGATCGGCGGCGTGTACGGCAACTGGGTCCAGGTCACCGACGGACGCCGCAAGTACGCGCGGGCACCGGTCGACGCCAACCTGCCACTGTCGATGTGGTCGAACCGATGGTCGACGATGCCGATCGGTCGCGGGCTGGAGCAGTTCCGCGTCTTTCCGAATCCCGACCGTCGGGCGACGCTCGACTACATGCCCGGCTCGGACGTCCCGGTCATCCGCCAGCCGTTCGAAGCCGGCGACCCGCTCCCCTTCTGGGCCGGCGGGCGCCCGCAACGTCGACCGTCATCACCTCTACGACCTCGACGTCGACCCCGACGAGACCGAGAACCGGCGCGACGAGACGACCATCGAGCGCGAGATGGTCGACCTGCTGCGCACCGCTCTGGTCGAAGTCGACGCGCCCGACGAGCAACTCACCCGGCTCGGCATCGCCTGATCCGCGGGCCGCACGGCCAAGGTCGCCATTCCGTGCACTGCAGTAGTGTTCGACTCTCCATGGGACCGCGCACGCAGACGACCGTCGTCAACGTCACCTTCAAGGGTGACGAGTGGGACTACGACGAACGAGTCACGCTCGCAGGACGGCGTTACCGCCTCGTCCGGGTGGGCGCGAGCGGCGATGCCGGCGCGGCGGAGACCCTCGTGGGGCGCTGGGCGGACGATGCCGATGCCATCGCACTCAGCGGGCTGCGCGAAGCACGTGCCGGCGGCCACGAGGCAGTGCGGCCGGCCGATCTCGATCGGCTCAGGGCCGCGACGATCGCGATCCCCGTCCGTGACGACACGCTGCTCGCAGACATCTTCCAGGAGTGGGCGATCCGACGCGTCGAGGCCGAGATGCCCGGCTACTTCATCAATGCCCGCGTGGTGGTGGTCGGCGGCACGACGCGCGAACGGACCGTCGCCGTGCTGCGCGAGTTCACCGACAACATCATCTTCGACGAGGCAGGCCACGATCTCGTGCTGCCCGGCCAGGCCAAGACCAACCCCGTGACGGCGACCACCGCCGGGATCGGAGAGTTCGCGTGGCGACAGGTGCCCGGCTTCATCAAGGATCAGGTCGCCGGGCCCGTCGGTTGGGTGAGCGCCAAGGTGGCCCACGCTGCCGCCGTCGACGCCGATGTCATCATCGGCTCATTCTCCGAGCTGATGCGGTTCGGTCTCCCGAACCTCGCTGGCAAGGCGGTGATCACCGAGCGCGGTCTCCGAGGACCGCCTCGCCTCACTCAGCGAACTCGGCGCCGACCTCGTCGTCGACGTCACGCCGCAGCCGTTCGGGTTCATGATCGTGCCTGCGATGTACGAGGCAATGGTGGCCGCGACCCTCCCTGCCGACACGGAACTCACGACCGACGCACTCGTCCGTTTCCTGCAGGACGCCCGACTCGAACCGCGACTGCTGTGGCCGCACGGCCGCCGACGCAAGAGCCGTTTCGCGTTCGTGATCCACCCGTTGTCGACCGAGTACTTCAAGAACGTCGAGCCGCTCGGGATGGTCACGAGCATTCCGGGGATGACCGGCGTGGTCGAGAAGTCGATGGCCTACATCCCCCCGTTCGTGTACAGCCACGTGACCGGGATCGTCTCGGAGACCGGGGACGAGGCCGAGGGTTGGCTGATCACCGTGGGCGGCACCCCGAAGGAGATGCTCGCTCACCCGCCCGAGTTCACCTACTCACGGCTGCTCGCGGCGGCAGAGCTGTCGCGCCGACTCGGCGCCCAGATCATGGGGCTCGGCGCGTTCACCAAGGTGGTCGGCGACGCCGGCGTGACCGTCGCCAAACAGGCGTCGTTGCCGGTGACCACCGGCAACAGCTACAGCGCCTCGGGTGCGCTGTGGGCGGCATCGGAAGCGGTGCGCCGCCTCGGGATCGCCGAGGTCGATGACGACGGCACCATCCGGGGCAAGGCAATGGTCGTCGGAGCGTCCGGGGCCATCGGATCGGCCTGCGCCCGGTTGCTCGCGCTGGCTTCGGACGAACTGTGGCTCGTCTCCCCCGAGACCGCCAAGCTGCTCCAGATCAAGCAGGACATCGAGCGCGACGATCCACGCGCCGTGGTGCACGTTGCGACCGACCCCTCAGGTGCCATCGCCGACATGGACGTGATCGTCACCGCCACGTCAGCAGCGGGGCACAAAGTGCTCGACATCATGCGGGTCAAACCGGGCTGCGTCATCACCGACGTCGCCCGCCCACTCGACATGTCCGCCGAGGACGTCGCCAAGCGTCCCGACGTACTGATCATCGAGTCCGGCGAGGTCGAGCTGCCCGGCGAGGTGCGGATGAAGAGCATCGGTCTGCCCGACAACACCGTCTATGCCTGCCTCGCCGAGACCATCGTGCTCGCGCTCGAAGGGAGGTACGAGAACTTCACCGTCGGGCGCAGCATCAGCTGGCCGAAGGTCAAGGAGATCTACCGCCTCGGACTCCGACACGGCATGAAGCTGGCCACGATCTCCGGGATCAACGGCCCGTACACCGATGAGGACTTCGATCGGGTGCGCGAGGCTGCGCTTGCAGCTCGCGGCGAGCCGCCGACGAATCGAAGGAGCTGGAATGAAGTCGGTTGCAGGCAAGAACGTCCTCATCACGGGCGCGGCGATGGGGATGGGACGACTCTTCGCCGAGCGCGCCATCGCCGACGGAGCGGCCGTGGTGGTGCTCCTCGACGTCGACGAAGCTGCGCTCAACGCCACGCTCGACGATCTCCACGAGCTCGCCGCCGGCGGGAGCGAGCTGAGCGGCTACATCGTCGACGTCCGCAGCGCCGACGAAGTCGCAGACACCGCGGCGGCCGTGCTCGACGAGTTCGGCCGCATCGACGTACTCGTGAACAACGCCGGCGTCGTTCGGGGCAACCACTACTTCTGGGAGACCGACCTCGAGCACGACGCCAAGTTCACGATCGACGTCAACACCCTCGCCCCGATGTACGTCGCCCACGCGTTTCTTCCCGCGATGATCGCCGCACCGGGCGACTGCAGGATGCTCAATCTCGCGTCGGCGGCAGGGTTCACACCCAACCCGCGCATGGCGGTGTACGCCGCCTCGAAGTGGGCGGTGATCGGGTGGTCCGACTCGGTACGCCTCGAGCTCAAGCAGGCCGGCCACGACCACGTCAAGGTCACCACGGTGTGTCCCTACTACACCCGCACCGGCATGTTCGACGGTGCATCGTCCGCGCCGCTGCTGCCGATTCTCGAGCCCGCCGAGGTCGTGGACGAGGCGTGGAAGGCGATGCTCGCCGGCCGTTCATTCGTCGTCCTGCCCAAGACCGTGATGCTCAGCGAGATGCTCAAGGGCGTGGTGCCGATCGACGTGCGCGATTTCATCGCCGACCGCGTGATCGGCGTGTACCACACGATGGACGACTTCACGGGCCGGGCCGAACCCGACAGCTGAGTCAGCGGTCGGGCGCCACGGCCACGTACACCGTGCAGGCCGACTCGCCGCCGGTGTAGTGGTTCGGGAACGACACGACGTGGGACGTCACGCTCGCGAACGAGTCGCGCATCAGCGCCTCGAATCGCTCCTCGGGCGGGTCGTCCGACCACAGCGCGAACACGCCCGCCGGCTTCAGTTGGTCGCACACACGAGCGAACCCTGACGGACCGTAGAAGCGGGCGTTGGCTGCATCGAGATGGTGGCTCGGCGTGTGATCGATGTCGACCAGGATCGCGTCGAAGCGTCGAGGTCCGGCCCCGTCGGCTTCGATGCCATCGTCGACCAAGGCGAAGAAGTCGCCCTGTCGCAGCGTGCAACGCGCGTCGCCGGTGAGCTGAGTGCCGAGCGGAACGATGCCATGTCGGTGCCAACCGATGACCTCGCCGAGCACCTCGATCACCTGGAGCCGAACGACACGGTCGTCAGCGAGCGCGGTGACGGCGGTGTACCCGAGCCCCAGTCCGCCCACCACCACCTCGAGCTCGTCGCCCCCACATGCGGCCAACCCGAGGGTGGCGACCGCCTCCTCGCTGGCGGTGAAGAGACTCGACATCAGAAATTCGTCACCCAACTTCACCTCCCACACATCGACGTCGAGCACCGGTTCGAGTCGCCGCCGAAGGCTGATGTCGCCGAGCGGGGTGCGTTGGTGGTCGATCTCTTCGAATGCTCGGCTCATCGACGACCACCCTCTCACGATCCACGACCAGACGCGAAAGGGCCGTCACCGACCGCGCCTGGCGCGGTCGGTGACGGCCCCTTCAATGGCGTTCGTTCGCTGGTGTTCGATCAGCCGTCGGCCGTGGTGTCGTCGGTGACGGTGTCGTCGGTGACGGGTTCCTCGGTGGTGTCCTCGGTGACGGGTTCCTCGTCGGTGTCCTCGGACGCGGTCCCTTCGGCTTCGTTGACCACCAGGGCGGTGACCATGCCGAACATCCCGGTGTCACGCTCGACGTGGGTGAGGATGTGGCAGTGCCACACCCAGACGCCGGGGTCCTTGGCCTGGTAGATCACCGAGTACCGCTCGCCGGGAGCGACGTTCACGGTGTCGGCCCAGTACGGGTAGTCGAGCGCGATGCCGTCCTTGGCGTACACCAACTGCGGGAACTGGTGCTGGTGCATCGGGTGTGCCGTCAGGCCCTCGTTGTAGTAATCGGCCGCAACCCAGTCGCCCGCGGTCAGCACCAGCGGCTCGGTGGCCGGGAAGCTCTTGCCGTTGAGGGTCAGCCCGATCGTGCCGGCGTCGTTGAGGATCATCGGCAACTCGACGTCGGGCTCGAAGTCCTCGGGGATCGTGACACCGCTGATCGTCATGCCACTGGGGTACGGACGGTCGCCGATCCGGAAGGCACCGAACATGCCGTTCGGAACGGAGATCTGCGAGTGCAGGTGGGCGTGGTACATCCCGATCGCCTGTTCGTCGGCAACGAACTCGTAGGTGAAGACCTCACCGGTCTTGATCGGATCCTGCGTGAAGGGTGACACACCGTCCTGATCGTTCGGCGTGTGGATGCCGTGCCAGTGGATGTCGGTGCCCATCGGGGTGTTGTTCGTCAGCTCGATCTGCACGTTGTCGCCGACGTCCACGATGATCTGCGGGCCGGGGACCTGGCCGTTGTAGGCCCATGCTTCGACGATCTGGCCGGGAGCGACCTCCCAGTCGATGATCGACGCCTCGAGCACGAACTTCTTCGTGCCGTCCGCAAGGATCTCCGGTTCGAGGATCTGGTTGCCCTTGCCCTCGGTCTCGGCCGGGAACTCGAGCATCGAGTTGACCATGATCGCATCCATTGCGTCAGCGTCGAAGTCGGGAGAATTGTGGTCGTGGGAGCCGCCGGCGGCGGCCTCTCCGGTCGGCGCCGGCGTATTGGTGATCTCGAGCGGGGCGATCATGCCGGATTCGGCGTGGCCGGCGACGCTGCAGAACAGTTCGTAGGTCCCGACATCGAGGGCCCCCAGATCGAGCGTCGCGTTCTCGCCGGAGTTCAGCATCGGGGTCTCGGCGCCGGTCTCGCGCACGACGATGTTGTGCTGCTGGCTGCCGTTGTTGGTCACGAGCAGTGACACGTCGCCCGGCGCGGCTTCGAGGTCGCCTTCGATCTTGAACTCCGAGAGCGTGATCCCGACCGTGGTTGCACCAGCAGCCGCTCCATCCCCTCCGGAGGCGCCGCCGTCGGTCTCGTCGCGCAGCAGGCCGATCAAACCGATGACGACCACCGTCGCCACGAGGGCGATCAGCAGCCCCGCCATGGCGATGAAGACGAGCCCGCCGCCACCGTTGTCACCGCCGCCGTCGGCCGCGGTGGGTGCAGGGGGATATTCGTTACCGGTCACGCAAGACTCCAATCCTGTTTGAATGCGATGGGCAGCCTCGCTGCGCGCACGGCGACACCCTAGGGACTTTCGACTCTTTCGGCCAACATCTGGAACCACGGCCCGGGTACGGTCGACGCCCATGCACATCGGCGTTGAGATCTTTCCCACCGACCAGACGATCGGAGCGATCGAGCTGGCACGAGAAGTCGAGGCCCGGGGGTTCGAGTCGCTCTGGTTTCCTGAGCATTCCCACATTCCCACCCGGCGGGCAACGCCGTGGGGCGGGCGTGACGGCGCCCCACCACTGCCCGAGTTCTACTGGCGCACGTTCGATCCCTTCGTGGCACTCGGGGCCTGCGCTGCGGTGACCACGACGCTCAAGTTGGCGACGGGCATCTGCCTGGTTGCGCAGCGCGACCCGATCCATACCGCGAAGGAGGTCGCCAGCGTCGACGCGTTGTCGAACGGGCGGTTCCTGTTCGGGATCGGCTACGGCTGGAACAAGGAGGAGATGGCCCAGCACGGGACCGAATACACCGAGCGGCGGACAATTCTGCGCGAGAACATCCTCGCCATGAAGGAGTTGTGGACGCACGACGAAGCGTCCTTCGACGGTGAGCACGTCTCGATCGAGCCGAGCTGGTCGTGGCCGAAGCCGGCCCAGCAGCCGCATCCACCGATCATCCTCGGCGGTGACGCCGGCCCGAAGACCGCGGCGCACATCGCGGAGTTCTGCGACGGCTGGATGCCGATCGGCGGCCGCCACGCGCTCGACAAATGGGATGAGGTGCGAGCCGCATGCGAGCGCATCGGGCGCGACCCGGCGACGGTCGAACTCGGCGTGTTCGGTGCGCCACCCGACGAGGCCAAGCTCACCGACCTCGCAGCGAGGGGCGTTCGTCGGGCCGTGTTCGGGCTGCCGCAGGGACCGCGTGGCGACGTGCTCGCGGCCCTCGACACGATGACACCGTTCGTCGAGACCATGCGATCGGTCGGATGACGGCCGCAACGGTCACGAACCCCTGATCGCGCGGAAACACCTACGACACGTTCGTCGCCGATGATGGCGCAGTGGCTCCCGAACCGTTCCTCGTCATCGCCGTCGACCATCCGAGCCTGAATGGCACGCTCGGTGTGTTCCTCGATGAACTGCGCACCGAGAGGGGCTGCAAGGGCCGGGGACCGTCGCGTGGTCGGATCCCGTTTCCCGAGCTGATCGAGCGTCTGGGTGCGCCGAAGATGATGCGTCTCGGCGTGATGCAAGGGCGGCGTCTGATCGCCGTTGCCGCGGTGGACAACGACGGTGCTGTGGCGTTGGCGGTGGTGGAGGAGTTCCGACGACAAGGTATCGCCAACGAATTGGTGATCATGGTCACCGAGCGAGCGGTCTTGCTCGGCTATCCCCCGCTGCATCGGTTCACGGCGTCGCATGCCAGATTGGCGGGGTGAGCACCCGGCAGCAGGATTGGCAACTGGTCGTCGATGGCATCGATTTCGGTGAGGGACCCCGTTGGCACCTGGGCCGTCTCTGGTTCAGCGACTTCTACCAGGGCACGATCTCGTCGGTCGGCCACGACCGCCGTCGGCGCGTCGAGGTCGAGTGGGACGGGCGTCCCTCTGGCCTTGGCTGGCTGCCGGACGGACGGCTGCTGTTCGTGTCGATGCTCGACCGGCGCGTCATGAGACGCGAAGCGGACGGCAGCATCGTCGAACACGCCGACCTCGACGGAATCGCGGCGGGCCATTGCAACGACATGGTCGTGGGCCCGATGGGCAATGCGTACGTGGGGAACTTCGGGTTCGACTTCGAGGGCGGAGAGGCACCAGCGCCAGCCACATTGGCGATCGTGTGGGCCGACGGGACCGTGACGGCTGCTGCCGACGACCTGCTGTTTCCGAACGGGTCGGTGATCACCAGCGATGGTTCGACCCTGATCGTCGGCGAGTCGATGGGTGCGCGCTACACGGCGTTCACGATCACCCACGACCGCGGTCTCACCGACCGGCGGGGATGGGCTGACGTACCGGGCATGGCACCCGACGGCTGCACGATCGACGCCGACGGTGCGATCTGGTTCGCCGATGCGCTCGGGTCACAGGTCGTGCGGGTGCTCGAGGGTGGCGAGATCACCGATCGGATCCCGACCCCCGACAACGTGTATGCCTGCATGCTCGGCGGCCCGGACGGCCGCACGCTGTTCGCTCTCACCGCGGCGGGTTCACACCCCGATGTCGTCGCCGGCACGGGTACTGGAGCGCTCTGGCAGCGCCACGTCGCCGTCGGCCGCACCTCGACCTCGCGCCCCTGACGCGACGCAACGAGACCCGACCAAGCGCGCGCCCAGCCCGAACCCCAGCCCGAACCCCAGCCCGAAAAATGCCTGGATCTGCGCGCTCAGCGCGACAAACGAGGCATTTTTCGGGCTGGGTCAGACGACCTGCATGCCGTACATCTCGCCGAGGGGGTCGCTGATCAGTTCGAGGCGCTCACCATCGGGGCCTACGAAGTAGATCGAGGTGTCACCGACCAGGCGACACGGCACGCCCGCCGACTCGAGTTTGCTTTTCAGCCGCACCCAGTTCTCGCGGGTGACCGAGATCGCCAGATGATGGTGGCCGCCGAGCACTTCTGCGTACTCGCCGAGGCCGAGGCCGGGGAAGTCGAAGAATGCCAACGCATTGCCATTGCCGATGTCGAAGAAGAAATGCGTCGAGCCGACGTAGTCACGGTTTTGGAAGAGCTCGGTCAACGGGAATTCGAGCAGGCCCTGGTAGAAGTCGATCGTCCGCTCGACGTCCGAGGAGATCAGCGCTTGGTGATGCGCGCCGCGTGCCGTCGACGGCGGACGGTCCTCCGGGGCGAGCATGTGCTGTGCCCGCATGCGAGCCCACTCGTCCTCACGATCGGGATGGCCGCCGTCGCGGGCAGATCCGAAGTGCAACCCATTGCTTGCCATCGCAAGATTCTGGCATGCCGCCGGCCGAGCGGGACAGCGTTCAGCAGGTCGCGCTGGAGGCGATGAGCCTCGACCGACAGTCGACCGCCGCTGCGTCGACGACCCGGTAGCCGACCATCACGGCCGGACCGATCACCAGAGCAACCAGCACGGTGCCGACACCGATCGGTCCGCCCAACGCGACCCCGACAACCAGCCAGGTCAGCTCGAACGCCATCCGGAGTCGGGGCTCGTTACGACCCGTTCGATCCGATGCCGCGGCCGCCAGCAGCTCGCCGGACCCCGCCCCGAGGCCCGACACGATCAACGCGCCGGCGCCGAGGCCGACCACGAACACCGCCACCACGTGGATCGTCACGACGACCGCGAACGTCGTGGGAGGTTCGACACCGTCGAGCAACGACAGCAGTGCTTGCATCACGGGGCCGATGATCAGCGGCGAGAGCAGGGTGCCGGGTCCGGGACGACGACCCATCAGCCAGGCGGCACCGATCAGTGAGGCAATCACGAGCCACACCGCAACCGTCAGCGACACACCGGTGCGAACACGAACCGCGCCGATGAACACGTCGAGTGGTCCAGGCCCGAGGCCGGTCCACAGCATCACGGCCACACCAGCGGCGATGACGACCGAGCCGGCTACGAGCAGCCCGACTCGCGCCGAGCGCCGCAGCAATCGTGGCATCGGTCCATTCGCCAGCACCGCAGCGACGGCACCGGCCCGGCTCAACGCCGGCAGGTGAACCCCGCGCTCGACCGTCACAACATCAGGCGCGTCAGGGCGCGAATGATCGACGACGGCGGAACTCACACCGGAGTATCGGCCCATCGCAACCGTTCTCCAGCCCCCGCGGGCGTGCCGTCCGACACACCGACGGGCGAGGCGGTCTGCAACAGTCGCCCGATGAGCGCATTGCTGATCATCAACTACGACATCGACAACCCTGAGCTGTACGGCGAATACCAGGCCGGTGCCCTCCCGGCCCTCCAGATCGGCACCGACTGTGAGGTCGTCGTGTTCGACGGCGACTCGCAACACATCGAAGGCGCCCACACCGGCCGCCAGACCGTCGTCTTGAAGTTCGAGTCGATGGACAAGGCTCGCGAGATCTACAACTCCGGCGACTACCAGGCAATCGTCGGCAAACGCCACGCGGCGACTTCCAACCACTTCGCCGTGCTCGTCAACACGTTGGGCTGAACTGCTCAGTGCGCCAGGTGGCGCAGCATCGCGTCGAGCGCCAGCAGGTAGCTGTCGACGCCGAAGCCGGCGATCACCCCGATGCACACGCCGCTGACGACAGAAGTGTGGCGAAACTCCTCGCGGGCGTGGACGTTCGACAGGTGCGTCTCGATGACGGGCACGTCGATGGATGCAATCGCGTCACGTAGAGCGATGCTGTAGTGGGTGTATGCGCCAGGGTTGAAGATCACGCCATCGGCGCGGGTGCGGGCATCTTGAAGCGCATCGATGAGCGCCCCTTCCGCATTGCTCTGGATGTCGTAGATCTCGGCGTCACGATCGGCTGCGCCGGTTCGGACCGCGGCGAGGATGTCGTCGAGCGTCGCCGAGCCGTACACGTCGACCTCGCGGGTGCCGAGCAGGTTCAGGTTCGGGCCGTTGAGCACCAGGATCCGACAGGTCATGCACGCAGGTTACGCAACGGCCCGACGCATAGTGTGAGCATCGTGACGTCGACGGGCACTCCACGGCCGACGCGCCTGACCAAGGAGGATCGCCGAGAGCAGTTGCTCGATGCTGCGGCCACTCTCATCGTCGAGTTGGGTCCCGACGCCCTGACGATGGAGCGCCTCGGCGAGCGGTCGGGCGTCAGCAAGGCGCTTCCCTACTCGCACTTCGACAACGCCGACGACGTCCTGATGGCGCTGTACTTCCGCTACGTCGGCGAACTCGGCATTCGTGTGATCGCGGCGCTCGAGCAGGCACGCCACGACGACGATCTCGTGGTGACCGTGGTCGGCGCCTACTTCGATGCCGTGTTCGACCTCGGTCCCGCACTCGGGGTGCTGTCGTCGCCCGGCTCGCGTGCGGCGTCGTTGGCCGACGCCGACTCGAGGATCGGACCCGACTTCGTGGCCGACCTGCTCGTCGAGCACTTCGCTGTGCCGAGCCCGCGGGCGCAAGCCGCCGCGCCGATCGTCCTCGGTGCGCTCGTCGCCGCAGCAAACGCGTGGGGCGACGGCCACGGCACGCGCCTCGAGGTCGAGTCGATCTCGGTCGAAGTGTTTCGCAGTTGCATCAGCTGAGCCTGGGGCCTCAGCGGATTTGGCACTTCAGGACGAATGCGGGCGCACAGTGCGCTCTCCCGCGGGTGCAGTTTGTGTGAGCGCAGATCATGTGGGTGGACGTTGTCGCTCGCACAAATCGCCGAGGATGCTGGTCGTTGGTGTTTTCGTGAGCGACTTGTCGATCGCACAAACCCGCGGGGCAAGAACCTCGAGCTGTCAGTCGCCAATCCGCTGAGGTCGCTGGCATCGACGATGCGGTTACGCTACCGTAAGTCATCTCGTTGGGGAGGACGCCCCCACGCTGCACTCCGATGCCCGCCTCCGTCGACCACCCCCGCCCGTTCCTCCAGCGCCCGTGGCGCTCGCTCGACGGCCCATGGGACTTCGCGTTCGACAGCGGCCAGATCCACCGCCACCCCGACGACGTGGAATTCGACGCGACGATCACGGTGCCGTTCGCGCCCGAGACCCCTGCCGCCGGTGTGGGAACCGGCGGAAACGGCGCCGACGGCTACGTGCAACGCTCCTGGTACCGCCGGACGGTCGACGCCGACCACCGACCCAAGGCCGACCTGGCCGCACACGTCGCCGCCACACGCGACAAGCTCGCCGACTGATTCCCGCCATCACGAAGGATGATTCCGATGATCAACGACAGGTTCGGTGAGAGGTTCCTCACCACCGTCAACAAGACCGACGACAACCCCGTTCATCTGCTGTTCAACCAGTGGTGGAACGATGCTCCCGAGGACGTCAAACAGAAGTACCTCGACATCTTCCTCGGTGATCCGGTCTACAGGGAGTGGTACGAGGCAGGCCACTATGCGGACCCGGTCGATTTCGACGCGCTCAGCAAGCTGGCTGCGGGCACGCTCGGGCGGACATACCACGACTGGATCGTCGACAACGGTCTGACCGCGCAGATCGCCACGAACTACGCCGACTTCCACAAGATGCTCAAGGCATCGGGAGCGCTCGACGGGATGCCCGACGAGATGCAGTTCGCCGTACTGCGTGGTTTCCAGGTGCACGACATCTTGCACGTGCTCACCGGCTACGACTCGTCCGGCCAGGGCGAGATCGCGTTGCAGGCGTTCAGCCTCGCCCAGCTCCAGTTCCCGTACTTCGGGATGTGGATGGCCACCGTCACCGCGCAGATGACGTTCAACGACCCGAATGTGATCGTCCCCTTGATGGACGCCATCGCCGATGGTTGGACGTTCGGCAAGACCTCGCCGCACCTGATGGCACAACCGTGGGAGGAGATGTTCGACCAGCAGCTCGATGAGGTCCGCGAGCGTTTCGGCCTCACACCCAGCCCGATGGCGGCGAAGCAGTCCGCGGCGATGGCTGCGGGGTCGATGTCGAGCTGACGACGCGCCACCACACTCAGTGAGAAATTGACGCACGGAGTACTTGAGTTGTGCACACTTTCGACCGATGAACCGGTGACGCTGTCCCATCGCGGCAGCACGAAACGGTGGGAGGCCGTCGCCACATGACTTCAGAGGTGTTCCTGGGACGACAACAGATCGTCGACGCGGAACGCGAGGTCTTCGGCTACGAGCTGCTCTACCGGGGCGGACCCGACCGGATCTCGGCGTTCGACGATCCAGACGCTGCGACGCGCTGCGTCATGGAGCGGGTCTTCCTGCAGTGGGGGATGGAGCACGTCGTCGGCGATCGGTTCGGTCTCATGAACGCGAGCGCCAGCCTGATCGTCAACGGCCTGCACGAGGCGATACCACCCGAAGGCATGATCATCGAGGTTCGCGAGTCGTCACCGTTCGATGAACTCACGGTCGATGCGTTGCGCCGAGCGCGGATGAACGGATACCACTTCGCGCTCGACAACGTGAGCCGACTCGGCGACTTGGAGCACTCGGAACTCCTGCCCCTGGCGAGCATCGTCAAGATCGAACTCACGACAGCCCACCGTGGCGAGATCGAGCGACTGATCTCGGTGGCACGCGACCGTTCGCCTGGCGTACTCGTGGTTGCCGAGAAGGTCGAGTCGCAGGACGAGCTCAGCCGATGTATCGATCACGGATTCGACCTGTTCCAGGGCTACCACGTGCGCGAACCCGAGGTCCTGCGCCGTCCCGCTCGCCACGCCGCCAGGCGCTCGGCCATGGCGCTGCACCTGTCGCTGCAAGGCGACATCGACGTCTCCCAGATCGAGGAGATCGTCGCTTCCGACCCGTCGTTGACATTCCGGCTCCTCGCCGCCGTCAACGCCTCCGCGTTCGGGCTCGACCGCGTGGTCACGACGCTCGACGAGGCGATTGCCCTGCTGGGAATCAGCAAGCTCCGGTGCCTCGCCGACCTGCTGGCATCGTCGAGCGACGCCATCGATGACGATGACATCGACCACACCGACCAGGTCGTGTGCGCGATGGCCCGCGCCGACATGGTCACGTCGTTGCTCGAGGGCACCGACCTCGTCCGACCCGCGGTGACCGCAGCGCTGTTGTCCGTCGCCGATCTCCTCTACGACGCTCCGCTGGGCGAGCTGCTCGAGGAACTCCCCATGGGTGACGACACGATTCGCGCCGTGCTCCACGGCTCCGGACGCGTCGGTGAGGCACTCGACATCGTTCGGGCATGCGAGCGCGCCGACCGCACTGCGCTCGAGCATCTGGCGCCCGGCCGATGCGACGAACTGATGTCGCTGCATCAGGAGACGGTGGAGCGAGTGCGCCGCGAGCATCCGTCTCGCCGTGAGCTCGCGAACCGACCATCAAGCTCGGAGTCGACCGACTTCGCGTGACAGGCTGGGCCGATGTCCGACGCCGACGCCATCGACCTCGCACTTCTGGCGCTTCGCTGCGGTGTTGGCGCGGTCATGCTCGCCCACGGCATCAACCACATCCGGCCGAACATCGACGGTACGGCGAGCTGGTTCGGCTCGATGGGCATGAAGCCGGCGAAGCTCCACGCCTGGCTGGCCAGCGTCACCGAGATCGGGGGTGGGCTGCTGCTCGTCCTCGGCCTGCTGACACCGTTCGCCGCGGCCGGCGTGGTGGGCGTGATGTTCGTCGCCTGGGCGATCAACCACCGGGGCAACGGGTTCTTCATCTTCCGGCCCGGTGAGGGCTGGGAGTACGTGATGACGCTCGGGATCGTCGGGTTGGCGATCGGGACGGTCGGGCCGGGCGCATGGTCGCTCGACGAGGCGTTCGACCTCAATGACGACCTGATCGGCTGGACCGGCCTGCTGATCGCAGCAATCGGTGGCATCGGTGGTGGCGCCGCGCTGCTCGTCGGGTTCTGGCGACCCGAGAAGCCGTAGTCAGATCAGGGGTTCGGCCGCGGTGCTGAACGTCGGGCTGAGGTGCGAGGTGTCATTCCAGCAGCGCACGACCCATCGGTCGCCGTCGACGACGATGTGCGAGATCGAGGCGTTGTCGGATCCGACGAACGAGAATCCGTGTGAGCCGGTGGCGATGTTCATGATCTGGCCGATCACACCGCCGTGCACGACGGCGACGACGAGTTCGTCAGGATGGTCGGTGGCGATGCGCTCGATACCACGGCGGACGCGGTTCTCGAACTGGTGGGCGGGCTCGCCGCCGGGGATCACGTCCCAGCGCTGCTCGACGTACATCCGCTGTGCGATCGGGTCGCCGTCGGCAACCCGCCTGCGGAACTCGCCACCCTCCCACTCGCCGAGGAACACCTCACGCAGGTCCGCGATCTCGGTGGGCTCCATCTCCAGGTACTCCAAGAGCGGCTCGGCGGTCTGGTGGGTGCGCTGCAAGGTCGTCACGTAGACCGCTGCGATGCGCTCGCCGGTGTCGATGAGCCGCTGCGCGGCAAGCTTCGCCTGCTCCCAGCCCCCTGGCGCGAGCGGCGGGTCGCCGTGACCGTCGACGAGCGCGAACGACTCGCCCTCGACGTGCGGGGCGGACTCGCCGTGGCGCACCAGCAGGATCTCGGTGGCGCCGGGCGGCGGCGAGAACCGCGACTGCGGAAACCTGCGCGTCTCCGTCGCGCCATCCACAGCGGCGTCGGCGAGCGTGTCGGTGGCGGTGTCGACCATCCCCGGAAGCTACTCCCCTCTCGTTCGGCAGGCGATTTCCGGGACGGGCCATCGGAGCCGCTCCACGAACGTGAGGGTGGACGGCCAGACTGGGAGACGTGAAACAACTGACCTCGCGTCCGATCGACACGATCGACCTGCTGTCGCTGCCGGCGTTCGTCGGCACGATGCTGTGGGAGTCCCGAGTGCTCGCGCGGCGAGACCTGCGCGAAATCGGCGACCTCGACGACGCGACGCCACACGAGTTGTCCGACCCCAGACTGCCGCCCGACCCCCTCGTGCCGGTCGGCTACGAGCGACGCGACACCGCCGCGAGCCTGGCGATGCTCGCCGGCAACGTTGCGGTCAACCTGGCAATCGCCGGCGTGGTCGGCGCGATGGGCCGCGCCGTGTACAAACGCCGCATCGTCGACGTGGGCGTGACGAAATGGTCGCTGCCGGTGGCGATGGTGGCGTGGGATTTTCTCTACTACTGGGATCACCGCTGGATGCACGAGGTGCGGTTGTTCTGGGCCAACCACGTCAGCCACCACTCCAGCGAGCGCTACAACCTGTCCACAGCGCTGCGCCAGCCGTGGTCGGGGATCCTCACGACGTGGGTGTTCCTGCCGATGCCGCTGCTCGGCATCCCCGCCCACCACGTCGCCAAGGCCGCACAGATCAACCTGCTCTACCAGTACTGGATCCACACCGAGACGATCGATCGACTCCCCAAACCGATCGAAGCGGTGTTCAACACGCCGTCACATCACCGGGTGCACCACGGCGCCAACCCGCAGTATCTCGACAAGAACTACGGAGGCATCCTCATCGTGTGGGATCGCCTGTTCGGCACGTTCGAGCCCGAGGTGCGCCGCATCAAGTACGGCCTCACGAAGAACATCCGCACGTTCAACCCGATCCGCATCGGCTACCACGAGTTCGTCGACATCGCCCGCGACGTGCGGCGCGCGTCCAGATGGCGCGATCGCCTCGGCTACGTGCTCCGCGGCCCCGGCTGGCAACCCACGACCTGATCCGGGCGCGGTCAGCCGGCGTATTGCGAGAGGATCAGCGCGGGGATCGGGCCGGGGTCGAGCAGGCCCGGGTCGTAGCTGCGCTTGAAGGTGTGCAGATACCGGGAGCGACCGGCGCGGAGCCAGGGCGGTGCGTGATGCTTCACCGGCGCGTTCTGCGAAGCGAGCAGCACGCGCTGCAGGCGGTCGATGGTGCGTTGGAAGTGCGCCTGCGCCCGGAGCGATCCGACGACCCGGTAGGGATAGCTCCCTTCGAGGTGCTCGTAGAGATCGAACGCGACCGTGCGGTGCTCCATCTCCTCGGCGAGGTGCCAGGCCCACAGCTGCCCCCACGGCCCGGCCGACAAGGTGCTGTTGCCCGCCTCCGCCTCGGCGATCGAGGTGAGTGCCATCGCGCACGTCATCGCCTCGAAACCCTCCGCGTACGCCAGGTTGAACCGACGCGATTTCGACGCGTTGAAGCGGCGGTAGTCGGCGTCGAGGCGGCCTTCGATCGCACGCAGTTCGGCGGCTACCGAGGTGCCGAGTTGGGCCTTGATGATCTCGTTGATCCGACGATGGTTCTGGAAGTGCTGGGCCTCCTGTCCGATGAACTCCTTGACGTCGGCGGCCAGGCCCGCGTCGGTGATGTCGTCTGCGACCGCTCGGAACGTGCGAATCAGGTACGGCTCGAGGTACGGCATCGTGAGCGAGAACGCCACCATGTAGGTCTCACGAATCGGATCGGCGCCCGGCAGCACGTCGTCGAGTTCGTCGGGGAAGTCGAACGTCACCTTGCGAACCGTGATGTCGTGTGGCTCGGTCATACGGTGACGGTAGCTCCGGCCAGATCGAAGCGCTTGTCCGGCTCGGACAACTCACCGCACACCGCAGTCGCCATCTCGATGAAAGCGCCCGCCGCAGGTGACAGTGTGCGTCCCGCCCGCCAGGCGATCGACACCTGCCGACCGGGGATCGGCGGATCGAGCGGATGCAGTTCGGTTCGTGGGTCCTCTGGTTCGGTGCAGAGCAACGGCATCACCGCCACGCCCATCCCGGCGCGCACCATCGCCGCGACAGTGCCGTTGTCGTTCGAACGGAAGACGTAACTCGGATCGAGACCGCCCGAGCGCAGCCCGGCCTCGTTGAGCAACTGACACGAGTTCGGGTGCTGGCCGATGAGTGGTTCATTGGCGAACGCGTCGAGCGACACCGGTCCCGGCGGGAACTGTCCGGGCCGGGTGATCAGGACGAACGGGTCGGTGAGCAGCGGTCTCGATTCGAAGCCCGACTGCGCTGGCTCGGCGACCTGGCCGACGAGGAACGACACCTCGATCTGCCCGCGTTCGAGGTGCCCCACCAACTCGTCGTCGTCGTCCGTCTCGAGCAGCTGCACCTCCACGTCGGGGTAGTCCGATCGGAACCTGCCGAGCACCAGCGGCAGCACCGCCGACGAGACGCTCTGGAACGTGCCGACCGTGAGGCGTCCGGCGTGGCCGGAGCGGAACCGGTCGAGATCGTCGGCCAGCGCCGCGACCCGACCGAGCAGATCACGGCCGCCGCGCAGCAGTTCTGCACCGAACGGGGTGAGTTCGACCGCTCGTGGGCCACCAGGCCGGTCGAACACCTTCTCGCCCACCGCTCGTTCGAGCGCGGCGACCTGTTGGCTGACCGCCGATTGCGTGTACCCCAACCGCTCGGCCGCACGAGCAAACGTGCCCTCGGTCGCGACCGCGTCGAGGGCCACGAGATGCCGAAACTCGAGGTCGCGAAGGCCAACCATGAGCATCAGCATATCTAATCTTCATGACTCCAAATCATCGCTAGTGATGAGGCTTCTTCGACCGTACCGTGATGGCATGACCTCCCCCACCAGCCGGCTCGACCGCATCGCCATCACCATCGACCGCGACGGCTTCGAGGCGCTTGACCGCACGATCATCGACCACGTGTTGACCCTCGCCGCGGCCGCTGACGCCTCACCGGTGCTCGCCGAAGTGTTCGCCGACGAACACGAGCCGGCGCCGGTGCGCGAGCGTGCCTTCGGCCTCCTCGCCATGCAGATCACCTCGGGCCGCCGCCGGACCGAGTTCACCCTCGCCGCCTGACGCCGTTCGGGCATGGTTCCCGAGCGTCGACTCCGCAGCCTCTTCGGCGTCGACGGTTTCCTCGTGCTCGGCGAACCCGGGGTTGCGATGAGCCAAACCGCCGTATCCGGTCACTTCGCTCATCGGGAGAAGAATCACGTCGCTCGCGATGAGCCAAACCGCCGTATCCGGTCACTTCGCTCATCGGGAGAAGAATCACGTCGCTCGCGATGAGCCAAACCGCCGTATCCGGTCACTTCGCTCATCGGGAGGAGATTTTCGTGGGTTGTGAGGCTCAGCCGCTCGAGGTTGCGAGCGCCAGAATGTCCTCCACGATGGGTTCGAAGCCGGCAGGGTCACAAGCCAACTCGCTGCCGTCGGCCTCGACGACGACCTGATGGCCGTTCGCATCGGCGCGACTGGTCGTGGCTCCATCGAGCGAGCCGTGCAGCGATCTCAGACGGGGTCGTCGTTGTAGGCCTCGGTGAGCAGGTCGCGCAACGCGCCATCCACGTCTGTCGGCTCACGAACATTGGCGACATGCCAGTACCGGTTGCCGTACTCGACCACCTTGCGGGTGATCGTGGGATGGGTGGCGCGGCGACGCAACGAGAACGAGACGGCCACCCAGCGATCCCGCGGGCGGAGCTCGGCGAACTTGCGGGGATTCTTGAGGAAGATGCCGACGGACACGATGTCGGCGTGCACAGGACCCAGCGTCTCGACGTGGGCCATCACCGCGTCGAAGATCGGTCGCTCGTGTGACGGCCCGGTCTCGAAGTACTCCTCGAGGCTGAGCCCTGGAGCGCAGTCGTGCGACTGCCCGGAACGTCCGAACAGCCGCCCGCACTCGGGACAGATCCACTCAGCCACTCGGCGCACCCATACCGTCGATCCTTGCAGGATCGCCGGGTTGCGGCTGCGTCACCTCGACGCGCGAAGCTGCCAGCGACACGAGGAGGGCGCCATGAGCCAGACCAGCAGCACGCTCGAACGCACGGAGGGGCACGCGATCGAACACTTCGACGTCCTGATCGTCGGGGCCGGGATCTCCGGCATCGGCGCCGGTTATCACCTACAGGACCAGGATCCCGAGAAATCCTTCGTCATCCTCGAGAAGTTCGAGAGCTTCGGCGGCACGTGGCTCACCCATAAGTACCCCGGAATCCGTTCCGACAGCGACCTGTACACGTTCGGCTATCGATTCAAGCCGTGGATCGGTCCGCCGATCGCTACCGCCGACAAGATCCTCGCCTACATGGGCGAAGTGATCGAGGAGAACGACCTCGATCGTCACATCCGCTACCACCACGCGATCTCCAACGTCGAGTGGTCGAGCGACGACAACCTCTGGACCGTGCACGCCACCCGCTCCGACCCCGGCACCGGAGCGTCCGAGCCGGTGACGTTCACGACGAACTTCCTGTGGATGTGCCAGGGTTATTACAAGCACGAGCAGGGCTACACGCCCGACTGGCCAGGCATGGCCGACTACGAGGGCGAGATCGTGCATCCCCAGACGTGGCCGACCGACATCGACCTGTCGGGCAAGCAGGTGCTCGTGATCGGCTCAGGCGCGACCGCGGCGACGCTCGTGCCGGCGATCGCCGACGAGTGCGAACACGTCACGATGCTGCAGCGTTCGCCGACGTATTTCTTCTCGCGTCCGAACGTCAACGAGGTGGCCGACATGCTGCGCGATCTCGACGTGCCCGAGGAGTGGACGCACGAGATCGTGCGGCGCAAGGCGCTCAAGGACGGCGACGAGATCGCTCGGATGTCGTTCGAGTACCCCGAGATGGTGCGCGACGAGTTGATCAACCTCGTGCGTGCCGAACTTCCCGAGGGCTACGACGTCGAGACGCATTTCACCCCGCGCTACCTGCCGTGGCGCCAGCGGATCGCAATGGTGCCCGACGGCGACCTCTTCAAGGGCATCAGCACCGGCAAGGCATCGGTGGTCACCGACGAGATCGAGACGTTCAACGACAAGGGGATTCTCACGAAGTCCGGCGAGCAGCTGAGCGCCGACGTGATCATCACCGCAACCGGCTTCGACCTGAGTGTGCTCGGCGACATCCAGTTCACCGTCGACGGGGCGCCCGTCAACTACGCCGACACGATCACCTACCGCGGGATGATGTTCACCGGCGTCCCCAACATGGTGTGGGTGTTCGGCTATTTCCGGGCGAGCTGGACCCTGCGGGCCGATCTGATCGGTGACTGGGTGTGCCGACTGCTGCACCACATGGACGACCTCGGCGTCCGCAAGGTCGTTCCACAGCTGCGCCCCGAGGACACCGACATGCAACTCGGGTCGTGGATCGACCCGGACAACTTCAACCCCGGCTATCTCACGCGCAGCCAGCACCTCATGCCCAAGCGCGGCGACAAGCCCGAGTGGCAGCACACCCAGGACTACATGAGCGAGAAGGACACCCTCCCCGTCGCCGACCTCGACGACGGCTGCCTGCTCTACGGCTGATTTCACCAGGGGTCAGACCCCTGCTGCAATCGGTACATCTGGGGTCTGGCCCCAGAGGTAACACTGCGACGTGTTCGATCCAGCGCTGCGGCGTCACTTCTCGGCGTCGAGGCGGGCCTTCTTGTCGGCGAGCAGTTCGCCGCCGGCCATGAAGTCGGTGTCGGGGAACTCGGTGATCCACACCCGCACCGAGTCGCGGGCCGCTCCGAGGTGCTCGACCATCGCATCGGTCATCGCTGTCATCACCGCCCGCTTCTGTTCGGCGGTACGACCCTCGGCCATCTGGATGTGCACGAGTGGCATCAGCGGGCCCCAGCGAGCGTCGAGGCGATCTGGATGATCTGGTCTTCCTGGCCACCGACGAGCCCGCGCCGACCGCACTCCATCAGGATCTCGGCCCCCGAGACGTCATAGCGCTCCGCGGCACGGAACGCATGTTTGAGGAAGCTGGAGTACACCCCGGCGTACCCCATCGTGATCGCCAGTCGGTCGAGCACGCACTCGCCCTCCATCACCGGACGCACGACATCCTCGGCCACGTCGATCATCGCGAGCACGTCGAGACCGGTGCGGATCCCAAGTCGTTCCGCCACTGCCGCGAGCGCTTCGTTGCTCGTGTTGCCCGACCCGGCACCGAATCGGCGCGTCGATCCGTCGACCTGCACGGCCCCGGCCCGGATGGCCAGGATCGTGTTCGCCAGTGACAGCGACAGATTCTCGTGGCCGTGGAACCCGACCTGGGCATCGTCACCGAGTTCGGCGACGACGGCCGTCACCCGATCGGTGACGTCGTCGAGGATCATGGCGCCCGCCGAGTCGACGACGTACACGCACTGGCAGCCGGCGTCGGCCATGATCCGCGCCTGTGCAGCGAGCACATCGGGGCCGACGGTGTGGGCCATCATCAGGAAGCCCACCGTCTCGAGCCCGAGTTCTCGAGCCATCTTGAAGTGCTGCTCCGAGATGTCGGCCTCGGTGCAGTGCGTGGCGACGCGGATCACCGAGACACCGAGGTCGTGCGCGGCAGCGATGTCCTCCTTGATCCCGAGTCCGGGCAGCATCAGCGCCGCGATCTTGGCGTTGCGGGCCTCGTCCACCGCTGCCTTCATCAGCACCCGCTCGTCGACGAGCGAGAACCCGTAGTTGAACGACGAACCACCGAGACCGTCGCCGTGCGTGACCTCGATCACCGGCATGCCGGCGTCGTCGAGCCCGCGAACGATCGAACGGACATCGTCCTCGGTGAACTGATGGTGCTTGGCGTGCGAACCGTCGCGCAGGCAGGTGTCGGTGACCCGAACGTCGAGTGTGTCGGAGTAGGGCATCAGAGGGTCTCCTTCGTGGTGAGGCGCTGAGCGATCTCGTCACCGACCTTGGTGGCGGCGGCGGTCATGATGTCGAGGTTCCCGGCGTACGGCGGCAGGAAGTCGCCCGCGCCTTCGACCTCGACGAACACTGCGACACGGCCGCGGCCAGTGCTCCCGAACGGGACATCGAACTGTGGGTCGGCGACGAGGTGGTAGCCGGGGACATAGGTGGCGACCTCGGCAGCGACCGCGCGGATCGAGGCGTCGATCGCGTCGGTGTCGGCGTCGAGCGGGATCGAGCAGTAGATCGTGTCGCGCATCATCAGCGGCGGTTCGGCCGGGTTGAGGATGATGATCGCCTTGCCCTTCGTGGCACCGCCGATCACTTCGACAGCCTTCGAGGTCGTGCGGGTGAACTCGTCGATGTTCTGGCGGGTGCCTGGTCCGGCGGACGCCGACGAAACCGTGGCGACGATCTCGGCATAGTCGACCGGCACGACGCGGGACACGGCGTGCACCATCGGGATGGTCGCCTGGCCACCGCAGGTGACCATGTTGACGTTCATCTCGTCGATGTGTTCGAGGAGGTTCGCCGGCGGCACCACGAACGGACCGCGCGCAGCGGGCGTGAGGTCGACCGCTCGGATTCCGGCGTTGCGGTACTTGGGTGCGTTGCGGACGTGGACATAGGCCGAGGTGGCTTCGAACACGATGTCGGGCAGCTCAGGTCGTGCGAGCAGCCAGTCGACCCCTTCGGCCGACGCCTCGAGGCCTTCAGTACGCGGCGCGCTTGAGCCCTTCGGAGTCGGGGTCGACGCCGATCATCCAGCGCGGTTCGATGTACGGCGAACGCAGCAGCTTGTACATGAGGTCGGTGCCGATGTTGCCGGGGCCGACGATGGCGGCCGTGGCCTTCGACGTGGTCGAGGGGTGATCCATGACGAACCTTTCTGTCAGTCGGCGACGCGGAACTGCACGTGACCGAGGTCTTCGACGACGACACGGATCGAGTCGCCGACGGTGAGCGGGAGCGCGGCGGTGGCGCCACCGGCGAGCACGATCCAGCCGGGCTGCAGCGTGAGTCCGGCGTCGGCGACCATCCGGCTCGCCTCGACGAGCGAACGGACGGGGTCGCCGAGGATCGCGGCGCTCGAGCCGATCTCGGCGGGGCGGCCGTTGCGTTCGAGCACCATGGCGAGGTTGGCGATGGGAGTGGCCGGATCGCTCCATCCGCCGACGACGAACCCGGACGACGAGGAGTTGTCGGCGATGACGTCGGGCAGCGCGAAGCGGAAGTTCTCGAACCGCGAGTCGATGATCTCTGCGGCCGGGGCGACTGCGGCGACCGCCGCCATCGCCTCGGCGCCGCAGACGCGTCCGGCGAGCGGGGCGCCCATCAGGAACGCGATCTCCGGTTCGACGCGGGGGTGCACGTAACGCGCTCGGTGGACCGTGCCGCCGTCATCGACGCGCATCGCGTCGGTGAGGCGTCCCCAGATCACCTCGTCGACGCCGACCTGGACCATCTTGGCCCGAGAGGTCAGACCCATCTTGATCCCGACCATCTGCTCGCCTCGTTGGAGTCGGCGGCCGACCGACAGCGCCTGGATCGCATAGGCGTCGGCGACACCGAGGTCGATCGTGTCGGTGAACTGGGCGATCGCCGTTGCGGTGCGGGCCGCTTCGTCGGCGCGCTCGGCAAGCTGGGCGACCGAGGTCTGGGGCGAGTGTGCGGTCATGCGTGGGCCTCCGTGAATGCTGCCGTGACGGTGCCGAGGCCCGAGATCCGGGCTTCGAACACGTCGCCTGGTGCGACGGCGACCATCGGGCCGAGCGCACCGCTCAGCACGGTGTCACCGGCGCACAACGGGCGACCGACGGCGGCCATCGTTCGCGCCAACCATGCAGTCGCGCTGATCGGGCTGCCGAGGCACGCCCGGCCGGCACCGACCGACACCGGCTCGCCGCGGCGTTCCATCACCATCGCGCACATCACCGGATCGAACGAGCTGAGCAGGACTGGCGTCGAGCCCAGCACGTACATCCCCGATGACGCGTTGTCGGCGACCGTGTCGAGGATGCCGATGCGCCAGTCAGCGATCCGTGAGTCGACGATCTCGATCGCCGCGACGGCGAACTCGATCGACCGCAACACCTCGGCCACGGTCGTGTCGGGATCGGGAAGATCACGGCCGAGGACGAACGCGATCTCGGCCTCGGCGCGCGGTTGCAGCAACCGTCCGATGTCGATGTCGCCGCCTTCGTCGGCGGCCATGTCGGCGAACAACATGCCGTAGTCCGGACGGTCGACGCCGAGTTGGCGCTGGACCGAAGTCGACGTCAGGCCGATCTTGCGGCCGACCAGTCGACGCCCGTCGGTGAGCCACCGCTCGGTGTTGACGTCTTGGACCGCGTAGGCGTCGTCGACCGATGCGTCGCCGAGCAGCGTGGCGATGGGTTCGCAGGCGACACGGCGATCGTGGGCGTCGCGGAGGCGATCGGCTGCTTCGGTGACGGTTTCGGAAGGAGATCTCATCTCCGCCTCACATCTTCACGCAGACGTTGCTGGCCTCGGTGTAGAACTCGAGGCTGTGAACGCCGCCTTCGCGGCCGATTCCCGATGCCTTCATGCCGCCGAACGAGGTCCGCAGATCCCGGAGGAACCACGAGTTCACCCAGCACAGCCCGACGTCGAGTCGTGCCGCGACCCGATGGGCCCGACGCAGGTCGCTGGTCCACACGGTCGCGGCCAGTCCGTAGGGCGTGTCGTTGGCGAGGGTGACGACTTCGTCCTCGGTGTCGAACGGTCTCACATGGCAACACGGCCCGAAGATCTCGTCGGTGACGACGGTGGCGTCATCGGCGAGGCCGGTCCAGATCGTCGGCTCAACCCACGCCCCCTTGCCGAAACGGTCGTCGACGTCGGGGACGCCACCACCGATGACGACGGTCGCTCCCTCGTCGACCGCCCGCTGGTAGTAGCCGAGCACCTTCTCGCGATGCTCTTGGCTGATCAACGGGCCGAGCTCGGTGGCGGGGTCGGCCGGGTCGCCGATCTTCATCGCGTTCGCCGCATCGGCGAGTCGGGAGACGAACACGTCGAAGATCGGACGTTCGACGTAGACGCGTTCGGTGCCGAGACACACCTGGCCCGAATTGGAAAACGCAGATCGGACGGTGCCGGCGACCGCCTCGTCGAGGTCGGTGTCGGCGAACACGATGCCGGGGTTCTTGCCGCCCATCTCCAACGACACGTCGCGCAGGCCGACCGCCGCCGCCTTCATGATCGCCTCGCCGGTGCGGGTCTCGCCGGTGAAGGTGATCGCGTCGACATCGGGATGGCTGGTGAGGAACTCGCCCGCAGACCCCGGACCGAAGCCGTGGACCACGTTGTACACGCCGGCCGGCACGCCCACCGCGTTCATCACCTCGCCCAGCAACGTGGCGGTCGCGGGCGTCTCCTCGGACGGCTTGACCACCACGGCGTTCCCGCACGCGAGCGCAGGCCCGACCTTCCAGGTCATCAACAGCAGCGGCAGGTTCCACGGGCACACGACGGCAATGATGCCCTTCGGCCGTCGAAGCCCGTAGTTGAACGCCCCGGTTCCGTCGGGGGTGTCCATCGTGAAGAACTCGGTGGGTTCGCTCTTGATCACATCGGCGAACACCCGGAAGTTGGCGGCGCCACGGGGAATGTCGATGTGGCTGGCGATCGAGACCGGCTTGCCGGTGTCGGCCATCTCGGCGGCGAGGAAGTCGTCGAACCGACGATCGATCTCGTCGGCGACGGCATGCAGCAGCGCGCTTCGATCGTTGACCGCCATCGTGCCCCACGGGCCCGTCAGCGCCGCGCGAGCAGCGGCGACGGCGGCGTCGACATCGTCTCGCGACGCCTCGTGCACCATGCCGATGAGCGAGCCGTCGAGCGGTGAACGGTTCTCGAACACGTTGCCGGCCGAGCCGGTGCGGTACTCGCCCCCGATGAAGTTGTGGAAATCCTGGGGTGGGCGGGGATCGTTGGCAGATGCGGCGGGCATCGCAAATCACACTCCTTGTGGTGACGAGAGACGGTCGAGCCAGCCGGTTACGCGGCGCCTGGCACCGCGTGACCGGTGGGTCGGTCAGGTGTAGACGCTGAGGAACGCGTCGTTGAGTTCGCGCTCGTAATAGAAGATCCCCTTACCGATCTGATCGGGGGTCCAGCTGCGCGTGGGGTTGTCGGGGTAGTAGGTGTATCCGCCGGCGAACACCTCGTTGCGGTTGCCGCACGGGTCGAAGAAGTAGATCGTCTGGCCCCTGGTGATGCCGTGGCGGGTCGGACCGACGTCGATCGTGATGTCGTAGTACGCCATGATGTCGCCGGCGTGCGTGACGTCGTTGACCGTCTCGAGATAGAACGCGGCATGGTGGAACCGGGCCGGGTCGGGATTGGTGACGAACGCGACGTCGTGGGCCTTCATCCCGCAGGTGAGCCACACCGCGATGCCGCCGGGGCCCAGGTCGGCCTGCTCGGCCACCCGGAATCCGAGGACGTCGCAGAACAGGTCGGTCACCGCTTCGATGTCCGGCCCATAGAGCAGCGCATGGTCGAAACGGGTGACGCCCATGCCTCGCGGTTCGGCCTGCCAGACGTTGGGGTTGACGACCTCCGGTCCGAAATCGGATCGATCCATCTGGCTGTACAGCTCGATTCGGTGGCCGCTCGGGATCGTGAAACCGACTCGCCGTCCGGTGCCGGGCTGCTCACCCGCGTCGAGGTGATCGACGGCGACGTTGTAGGCCTCGAGCTTGGCGGTGAGTTCGTTGAGCGTGGCGTCGTCGAGCACCTTGAACGCCATCACGTCCATGCCTGCCTCGTCGGCTTCGCGCAGGATCACACTGTGGCGATCGAACTCGTCCCACCCTTTCAGGTAGACGCGCCCGTCGGACTCGGTGCCGACCTCGTGCAGACCCAGACGGTCGCGGTAGTGGGCGATCGCTTCGTCCATGTCGAGGACTCGGATCTGGATGAAACCTGGACGGAGAACTCCGTTCATTGCCATGCTGTGTACCCCTCGTGTGATGTGGTTGTTGTATGTGCTGATGTACTGGTTGATGTGATCGATGACGCTTCGCAACGCAGCGTGAGATCGGATGTGGGAATCGTGCGGCACGCGAGTACGACACCGACGGTCTCGTCGGCCTCGGAAACGTGTCGGCGGCTCATCCGCTTGGTCGTGTAGGTGCCCTCGAGGATGCGTACCCGGCACACCCCGCATCCACCGCCACGACAACCGACCGAGATGGCCGCACGGCGTTGGACGATCATCTCGTGCAGCAACCGATGACCGACGCGCACGTCGAAGCTGACCGCGGCACGGTCGTCACCGTCGGTTCCGTCGATGACGGTGCAACGGTGGGTCGATCCGGTCGTGTCCATCACAGCCGCTTGAACAGTGGGCTCCGGGCGAGGCTGGCCTCACCGTCGGCAGCGGTCACGAACTTCTCGGTGAAGATGTCGCGTTCGAAGAGCCGGCCCTTCATCAACGAACGAATGCATGCTTCGATCATCACCGGCGGCCCGCACAGATACGCCGACATCCCCTTGAACGAACCGTCGAAACGTCGCTCGGCGGCCTCGTGGACGTAGCCGACCTCACCGCTCCACTCCCCTGCCGCCGAGTCGTGTTCGCTGAGGACAGGGAGGTACGTGAAGTTCGGATGTGACGCTTCGAGCGCCTGGAACTCGTCGGCGAAGTAGACATCATTGACGGTACGCACGCCGTGGACGAGCACGATGGGTTGGTCGCAACCCGTCTCCAGCAGGTCGAGCACCATCGACTTCGGGCTCGACAGCCCGGAACCGCCGGCGAGGAACAGCATCGGCTTGTTCGCCGAGCGGCGTACGAAGAACCGTCCGTAGGGGCCTGACAGCGCGAGCTCGTCGCCAACGGCCAACTCGGAGTGCAAGCGGGGGGTGGCCTCCCCGCCCGGCACCAGCCTGACGTGCAGCTCGATCTCCTTGGCGTTGGCCGGGCTGCCGGCGAGCGAGAACGCTCGGGGACGCTCGACACCTGGAACGAACAGGTTGACGTATTGACCGGCCTGGAACTCGATCGCCTCGTCGAGCGTGATCCAGATGCCGAGGATGTCGGCGGTGAGGTGCTCGAGACGGCTGACGCGTCCGGTGAAGTCGCGGACGGGTCGTACGACAGCGTCGGGTTCCTCGTCGACATCGGCCTCGATCACCACATCGGACTTCGCGGTGGCCGAACATGCGAGCGCGAAACCATCGGAGCGCTCGATGTCCATCAGAGCGAACGGCGAGGCGTCACCATGATCGACGTCGCCTTCGAGCACCTGCACCTTGCAGGTGCCACACAGGCCGTGGCCGCAGGCGTGCGGTAGCCACACACCGGACCGAAGGCACGCGTCCAGCAGCGTCTGGCCGTCGGCGACCGCGACCGACTCCTCGATCGGTTCGACAGTGAGAGTGTGAGGCACGCTGATGCTCGCTCAGGCGCCCGACTCGCCGAGGCCGTCGAGGCCCGGCGTCCAGAATCGCAGCAAGGACTTGTGACCGATGCCCTGGTCGCCGAGTGACGCCTCCATGTCGGGTACGAAGTCCTCGTCGTCGAGCATCCAGCGCACCGTCGACCAATCGATCTTCTCGAAGTCGGGATGCGGTCCGTAGAACTGCGGGATCAGTTCGCCGACGAGTGCCGCGAAGGGCATTTCGGGCGGGAGGGGGAACGCCAGCGCGGCGCAGAACATCAGGTGCTTCTCCCAGTGGAGATACACGAGTTGGTTGGGTCCGAAGTTCTCGCGAGCATCGAGAACGGTGCCCTTGTACCCCGGTTCGAGTGCGACGACAGCCATGGTCGATTTCCTCTCAGCTCTGGGCGGCGCCGACACGGCGGCCCGCCATCCATTCGTTCCACATGGACTCTTCCGGTGACCCCTCGTAGGCCATGTTGTCAGCCCCGAGGTTGAGGTGGTACCAGCTCAGGACATCGGGGATCTCGGCCCCGCCACAGTTGCCCTGAAAGATCTGGTGCACCGGCAGCCACGCCTGGACGTACTTCTCCGGCTCGTGGTCGAAGATGTACTGACAGCCGTCGC
The DNA here is from genome assembly GCA_963774765.1 of Ilumatobacteraceae bacterium. Classification (GTDB taxonomy): domain Bacteria; phylum Actinomycetota; class Acidimicrobiia; order Acidimicrobiales; family Ilumatobacteraceae; genus Sva-07. The sequence continues at coordinate 59,049 of CAVZGP010000031.1, read as the reverse complement.
TGCAGAAGTGGTAACGATCGCCGTTGTACACCCGCGACCGGAAACTGATCGTGGTCGGATCGTCCGGTTCCGTGAACCCCATGGGGATCTGACAGACCTGGCACAACTGCGGGAGCGCCATGTTGTAGAAGCGGTTCCCATCTGCGGCCATCTGCTTCCACTGATCGAGCCTGGGCCTGTAGTACTTGTCGAACGTGTCGGGGTACTGCGATGCCAGCCACGCCTTGTGGTCGTCGTCGATGTCCCAGGTGTGGAACCCGGCGGCATGGGTGTACTGGTAGAAGATCGACCACACCTCGTGGCTGATCCGATCCTTCTCCTTGTTGGCGATGCCGGCATGCAGCGGTGGCCTGATGCCATATCGGGCGAGATCGTCGAACAGCGCGCCGCCCTGCTCCTCGAAGTACATCTCCCAGGCGTCCTTCCAGGACATGACCTTCTTGGGGAGCATGTAGTCCATCATCATCCCGACCAGGCTGAGCAGGCGATGGCCACGCCAGAACCACTTGTCGATCCAGTGCTGGACGATGGGGATGTTGTCCTCGTCCTGCTCGAGCATGAATTTGATGACTTCCAGACCGAGCGTCATGTGACGCGACTCGTCGGACTGGGCACTGAACCCGAAGGTGACGGTGGCGAGGTCGCCGTTGTAGGCGGCGCCCGACATGAATGGGACGAACAGCAGGTTCGTCAAGACGTATTCGAAGCTGAACGAAATCGCCGTGAAGAATTCGAAGGGGCCGGCCGACACCGCATCGTCGAAGAACGATTTCGGCACCGACAGGTACCAGACCCTGTCGTGCATGTGAGCGAAGTCGTGCAGGCCGTCGAAGAACTTGTTGTAGTGGCTGATCGCGTGGATCTGGGTCTGCGCGTGGCGCAGTTCGTCGATCGACTGCATCTGTGCGGACACCTGGGCACCGGTACCGCGGATGTTGCGGCCGAGATGGGCGAAGTGACGGTGGGCCTGGTATTCGAGCGGGCTCACGCCGGTGAGGAACAACTTGAGCGCTCCGAGATACCGGGCGTCGCTGAGACCGACTTGGCCGTTGTTCTGGGCGTAGGCGTCGATGACGGCGTAGAGCTTTCGCTCCTTTTCGGCCTGGAACTTCCAATAGGCGTCCTGGGTGAGGCGGAACGGGTCGACCCAGTCGTCCCAGTTGTGGATCTTGATTCCTTCGAACTTGTCGTAGGGATACACGTCGTCCATGTCCTGGTACGTCGTGTCCCACGCCAGGCCAGCGCGTCATGTACTCGTACTTCTGCTTGAGCGGGATCTTCTTTGCCATGTCGTCCTCAGTTCCAGGTCAGTTCGAATTGGTCGTCGTCTTCGTCGATGTTCCCGGAGAGGGAAATCACACACAGGTGCAGTTCTTGCGGATCCCAGTCACGTCCGATCCGGTCGGTGACCGATTGGGCGCTGATCGTGAGTCGGCCCGGGCAGTCCACCTTGACCATCGCCGGAAAGTGGCTGACGACGGCGTTGGGATTGTCGGCGACGATGGCGTCGATGATGGGTCGGGCATCCTCGGTGTTCTGCAGTGTGACCGAGACGCTGTTGGTCTTGGCGTTCTTGTTGTCGGTGACCATTGATGGTTCCCTTCTCACGCCTCGAGGCCCAGGCTGGAAGCCCGGACGTCGAGTCCTTCCCGAATGGTGGCAACGGCCTCGGTGCTGCCGAGCACCGTCGTGGCGAGCGGACCCGCAGCGTCGACGGCACGGTCACGCCAGTTCCGGTACCAGCCGCTGATGAGCGCTGCGTTCTCGGATGACTCCTCCGCGGCGACCTTGACGAGCGCATCGACCCAACGGGCGTTGTCCTTCATCCAGTCGACCATGAACTCCGACATCATCGACACCGCAGTGGCGCCATTCTCGAGGCCTGCGTCATCAAAGACCCCGTACACCAACGGGTGCACGATGCCGTCGGCCGCGAGGTACTGGGCGATGAACGTCTCGAACCAGTCCTCGATCACGAGGGTGTCCTCGGCCATGCGACGCATGCCTTGCCAGTCGTCGGCTTCGAGCCACGCCGTGCGTGCCGTCTCGAGACCGGCGGGATCGTTGCCATCGAGCACGAGGCCGATGCGGGTGAGCAGTTGGGCCATCCCGAGGCGGTCGCACGCCGCGAACATGGCGGCGCTCGTGACCCGGGTGCCGTATCCGTAGTCCGTGACTCGGAGCGAGTTGAGGTCGGCGGCCCACTCGAAATGGCGCAACGGCACGAGGTAGTGACGAACGGTGTCGAGCCATTCGGGTGAGATCTTGGCGACCAGATCCCGATCCTCGACGAACTCGAACGATCGGTCGGCGGCTGCGTTCATGTTCGCCCGATTGATGTTGTACGTTCGCGTAGTAGTACTGCCGAGGGTCGGCGAACGAGTACCAGTCCTGCATGACCACGCCGGTTCGAGTGACGTCGAAGATCTCGTACTGCGGCGCCCACAAGGGTCGGTAGTGGAAGTTGGCGGTCGCCTGCACGTCGAGCGTTGCCTCGTCGTAGCGAGAAGCCGGACGGTCTTCTCCGTAGCGCCGCGCGATGTGGCTGAAGGTCGAGCGTCGCGGAATGAAGCTCTCGGCTTTGATCTCGATGTTCATGTGATCCCCTCTGTTGCGCCGGCTCGGCCGGCTCGATGCGTGGTGGCGAGCTCCGTCAGCTCGATGCGTCGTCCACGAGGTGCATCAGCTCGAGTGCTGCCTCGCCTTCGGCGGGAAGGACCCGAGCGTGGCGCTCGTCGCAGAAGGTCGCGAACTCGCGATATGGCATCACGAGCTCGACGACCAGCTCCTCACCGAGTGAGAACTCGAACTCGACGAACCGTGATCGACGCACCCCGGTGACCCGTACGGATGCATCTCCCCAGTCGGCCATGTCTCCTCCATCGCTCGGATGACGCCATCCAACTCCGATGAAATTCGTCTGTCAAGAAAAATCTCAGAGATTTTTGAATTTCTCCGTAATCCTTGACGATCATCCGCAAATCGTGGAGTATCTCTGTAGTCGCCGTCCCGTTCGGGATACGGTGGCCGAGCAACCACACCGCTGCCGACACGACGGACGAAGCCACACGATGACAGCACTCGACACCGACCTCAGCGATCGACGCGACAACGTCGCCGGCCCGCTCGCGCGGGTGGAGGAGACCGTCGCAGCCATCCGCGCCGACATCATCTCCGGAGCACTCGAACCCGGCGCGAAACTCGCGGTCGAACACATCCGCAAGCGCTACGGCGTCGGCTCGTCGACGATCCGCGAGGCCCTGTCGCTGCTCCTGCCCGACGGTCTGGTGACCGCACGAGGCCAACGGGGCTTCGCGGTGTCGCCCATCTCGATCGAAGACCTCCAGGACCTCAGCAACACCCGCATTCTGTTGGAGACCAACGCCCTGCGGGAATCGATCGCGTCGGGTGGCGACGACTGGGAGACCGGGATCATCGCCTCGTTCCACCATCTGTCCAAGGCCCAGGAGGCACTGGGACGCGGAATCGAGAGATCCGCCGCTGAATGGGAGATTCGCAACCACCAGTTCCACGAGGCGACCACAGCCGCTTGCGGGTCGCGATGGGTCTTGCGCATGCTCGACATCCTCCACCACCACACCGAGCGATACCGGCGCCTGGCCCTGACCGACACGAGCATCCCGCGCGACGTTCACGCCGAGCACCAAGCGCTGATGGAAGCCACGCTCGCCCGTGACGCCGACACGGCGTGCGACGTCGCGGCTGCTCACATCCAGCGCACCACCGACGTACTCGCCGAGTTGTACGGCAAGACGATCGCGGCCACCGCCTGATCGGTTTTCGAGGTTTCATGGATTCCGCACCACAGCCCGACATCTCCACTTCGCCGCGTCTGACGCTCGCCGGCGCCGACCGGTTGACCGCCGGCGCACGGGACGAGGCCGTCCGCCTCGGTGTCTCCGTCGTGATCCACGTGTGTGACCCTGGTGGCCACCCGATCGCCCTGTCACGGATGGATTCCAGCCCGACCTTCTCGATCGAGATCGCACGCAAGAAGGCGTGGACCTCGGCTGCCTCCGGTGCAACCACTGCCGCGCTCGCGGCGCAGTTCCTCGGCGAACCTGGCCTGCTGCACGGTGTGGCAGGCAACGTCGACGATCTCATCACCGTCGGCGGCGGTGTCCCCGTGTTGGTCGACGGCGCAATCGCCGGTGCGATCGGCGTCTCGGGGGCGACCGAAGAACAGGACCACCAGATCGCGTCCGCGGCCGTCACGCATCTGCTGGGATGATCGACGCCGCGAGCATCGAGCAGCTCGCCCGCGAACTCCTCGAGGCCGAGCGGAGGTCGACGCCGGTTGTGCTGTTGACCGATCGGTACAGCGACCTCAGCTGGGATGACGCCAGAGCGATCGCCCGAGCGACCGACGGTCTCCGTCGGGCCGAGGGCGACAGGGTCATCGGCTACAAGCTGGGGTGGACCTCGGCGGCGATCCGCGAGGCACTCGGCATCGGCCGACCCAACTGGGGCACGCTCTGGACGTCGAACGTTGCGTCCGGCCACCTCGACATCACGGATCTGATCCACCCGAAGATCGAACCCGAACTCGTCTACCGCGTGCCGCTCCCGATCGACGCCTCCGAAGGAGTGGGGGCCGGCGACATCGCCCGCCTCCGAGGTGACTGGGCGCTCGGGCTCGAAGTGGTCGATCCCCGCTATCCCGACTACGGATTCCGCTGGCTCGACAACACCGCCGACAACTCGTCGGCTGCACGCATCGTGGTGGGACCGTTCGTACCGCTCGGCGACAGTTGGGCACCGGCCGAGGAGAGGGTCGAGTTCACCGATGGACGGCAATCGCACAGCGGTGTGGGCGCCAACGCGATGAGCGACCCCTGCGCTGCCGTCGCCTGGCTGGCGGAATCCCTGCATGCCGAAGGCAGCGAACTGGCGCCCGGCCAGCTCGTCTTCACAGGTGGCCTCACCAGTCCGTTCGACGTCCGCGCTGGCGCGACCTACACGCTCTCATCTCCGAACCTCCCCACCGTGAACATCACCGCTCGCTGACCGTGGACCACACCACCGGTCTCCCGCCAAGGTCTGCCCGCACGTGATCGCGTCGACTCGGGGCTGAACGCGGTTGCTGCCTCCCTGGCACACTTCCCCTGATGACGATTCGGGTCGGGTTCCTCGGGGCTGGGTTCATCGCGCGGACGCACAACTGGTTTCTCAAGCACACCGCGGCCGACCACCGGATCGTGGCCGTGCACGACCTCGACGCTGATCGGGCGGCCGCGTTCGCCGATCGTGTTGGCGCCGAGGCGGTCGGACGCGACGAACTACTCGAACGTGTCGACGCGGTGTTCGTCACCACGTGGACCTCCGAGCACGAGCACCTCGTGGCAGCGGCGGCCGAGCGAGGCGTCGCCGTGTTCTGCGAGAAGCCGTTGGCGTTCGACGCCCCCGCTGTACAGCGGATGATCGACGCCGTCGAAACGGCGGGAGTCGTCAATCAGGTCGGCCTCGTCCTGCGATTCATGCCGCAGTTCCTTCATGCCAAGGCGCTGCTGTCGGACGGTCGGGCGGGACGCCTGTTGGCGGTGTCGTTCCGCGACGACCAGTTCATCCCGATCCAGAGCCACTACGGCTCGACGTGGCGCGTCGACCCGGAGCGATGCGGTCGTGGAACCCTGCTCGAACACTCGATCCATGACGTCGATGTCATGCAGTGGATGTGTGGGCCGGTCGAGTCGGTCAGCGGAAGCGTGCGCGAGGTGCACGGCTATCCGCGCATCGACGACGTCGCTGTCGCGCGGCTCGAGTTCGCCGACGGTGGCATCGCGTCGCTCACGTCGATCTGGCACGACATCGTCGACCGACCGAGCCTGCGCAACATCGAGATCTTCTCGGAGAACCTGTATCTGCACCTCGACGGTGAGGCGACCAGCCCGCTCACGTGGCAGTTCACCGGCGAAGCCGTGCAGACGTTGGCGGGCGACGCACTCGCGCGAACCTGCATCGGTGCCGGCGCAGCACGCGAACGCGACCTCGCTCCCGTGCCTGGTGGCGCAATGTTCAATCCGCTCACACCGTTCCTCGATGCGATCGCGAACGGGTCCGACTCGCCGCTTCCCCTTCGCGAAGCACTGCCTGCCCACCGCATCGTCGACGCGATCTACGCCTCCGCGGATGACGGCGGACGTGCTCCCATCCGGCCGATCGGGGGATCTGCGCCCGTCGAGTCCCGGTTTCCGGGACCAGAGGGGCACTGATCACACCATCGTGGTGTGTCAGGCGAACATGCGGCGGAGGATCTCGTAGGAGTAGTGCGACGCGAGTCGGTCGAGGAACTTCGGGAAGTCGACCGACGCAGTTCCACCGGCGAGATCGGAGATGGCGCGAACCACGCACAGCGGGACACCGCCGAGTTCGTGGCAGACCTGGGCGACGGCGGCACCCTCCATGTCGACGCACACCGCGGACGGTGTGCGGCATCGCACGATCTCCTTGAGGTCACCCTCGATGAACTCGTCACCGGTGGCCACTTGACCGGTGTGTACCGCGGGCCGATCGATGCCGAGCGCCGTGAGCTGCTCGGGCGTGACCACCGATCCAAGTCCGTCGTCGAAGAACGCCCGCGCTGCTGCCACCGCCGAGGCCGTCAAGGCCGCATCCGTGGGGAGTTCCACGACGCCGAGCAATGGGATCTCGCCGCGGGCGAACATTTCGGGTGGCCCGGCGAGATCATGCTGGACGAGGTCGGTTGCCACGACGACATCTCCGATTGCAAGGTCGTCGTGCAGCGCCCCGGCAATGCCGGTGAAGACGATCGCGTCGACGGCGTGGTCGCGGATGAGCGAAGCCGCCGTGAGGGCAGCCGCGACCTTGCCGATCCGGGACTGGACGACGGTGACGCGCTGGCCGGCGAGCGTCCCGTGACGGTAGGTGCGACCGGCGTGCTCGGTGACCGTCTCGGCATCGAGATGGTGGTGCAGACGCTCGACTTCCTCGGCCATCGCTCCGATCACACCGACGTGCCGGTATCCGATGGGCATCGCTCCATCGTAGGAGCCACCGACGGTCAGGAGCGATGCGCCGTGCGCTTGACGGGGACAGCGCACGCCCGCATCGATCGACCGAACAGCGGGTTGATCGGACACAGACCGAAGACGCCGGTCGCGATGGGCAACAGGGAGAACGCGGCCAGCGCAGCGCCGAACCAGCCGCCGATGACGAGCCCGACAGCGAGCAGCACCACTGCCCCTCCGATACGGATCGCTCGGCCGGCGGACGTGTTCATGAACGAGAGAAATCTCATGGACCGATGATACCCCCCTGGGTATCTGTTCCACCTTTCGCGATGAGCCAAACCGCTGTATACGGTCGGTTCGCTCATCGGAGACGGGACCAGATCGGTAGCGATGAGCCAAACCGCCGTATTCGGTCGGTTCGCTCATCGCTGGGATTCGGGCCAGCGCATCGGTCCTCGTCGATGCGGACCATCGACTGCGCCGCCTTCCCGCCTGGCCGACAACGCGGTCTACGGTTCCGCGCATGGAACTACAGGATCGAGTCGTCGTCGTGACCGGAGCCGGATCGGGAATCGGCGAAGCGATCGCCCGTGCCGCTCATGCGGCTGGCGCGCGTCACGTCGTCGTCGCCGACCTGCACGGCGCCGAGGCCGAGCGAGTCGCCGTCGACATCGGCGGCACGGCCGTGGCCATCGACGTACGCGACGAGTCGGCGATCATCGCGATGGTCGAGTCGACGCTCGACGCGCACGGTCCGATCGACCTGTTCGTGTCGAACGCCGGCTTCGTCACGGCCGCCGGCGTCGAGGATTCGAACGAGGCGATCCAGACCATGTGGGAGGTGCACTGCATGGCCCACATCTACGCCGCACGCGCCGTGCTGCCGTCGATGATCGCCCGCGGCGAGGGCTACATCCTGAGCACGGCATCGGCCGCTGGCCTGCTGACGCAGATCGGTTCGATGGCGTATTCGATGACGAAGGCCGCGGCGATCTCACTGGCCGAGTGGCTGTCGATCAGCCATCACCATCAGGGCATCCGCTTCTCTGTGTTGTGCCCGCAGGCGGTGGCGACGAACATCGTGGCCAACAGCCCACAGAACGCGATGGCGGCGCAGGCCGGCGGCGACGACAAGGGTTTCGAGGGCGGCGTCGCGAGCGGCGACGGTGTACTCGACCCCGCCGACGTCGCGCAGCTCTGCCTCGAAGCGATCCGCGACGAGCGGTTCCTGGTCCTGCCCCACCCCGAGGTCGCCACGTATGTCGAACGCAAGGCCACCGACCGCGACCGATGGCTCGCCGGCATGCGTCGGTTCCAGTCGGCCCTGCACCCCGACGGCAACCTCCCCGGCGACGCGATTTCACCAGGGGTCTGACCCCTGCTGCAATCCCGAATCGGAGGACGGCGTGCCGGGGTGCTTGACTGACGGCATGACTGCGATCTCCGAATCCGTCCGCCTCGAAACCGTCGCCGCCGACATCGGTGACATCGCCCTCGTCATCGTCGACAACCCGCCGGTCAACGCGCTCAGTTGGCACGTCCGCCAGGGGTTGTTCGACGGGATCAACAAGGCCGTCGAGGACGGAGCGAAGGCCGTCGTCGTGATCTGCGACGGGCGGACGTTCATCGCCGGCGCCGACATCAGCGAGTTCGGTGGCAACGTCCCGCAGGCCGCCGGTCTCCACGAGGTGCAGGCGGCCATGGAGAACGCATCCATCCCAGTGATCGCCGCCATTCACGGCACGGCGCTCGGCGGTGGGCTCGAAGTTGCCCTGTGCGCCCATTACCGCGTCGCTGTCGATTCGGCGAAGTTCGGACTCCCCGAGGTGAACTTGGGTCTGCTGCCCGGTGCCGGTGGCACGCAGCGCCTCCCCCGCCTCGTCGGCGTTCCCAAGGCGCTCGAGATGATGACGACCGGTCGCCACATCGGCACCGGCGAGGCCCTCGAAGCGGGCCTGATCGACGACGTCACCACCGGTGGCCCCGCCGAACTGCGCGAGGCCGCCATCGCGTTCGCGAACAAGGCTGTCGCCGAGAACCTCCCACTCGCTCGCGTCCGCGACCGCGATGAAAAAGTGCTCGACGCTCGTGGCAACGACCAGCTGTTCGCCGACTTCCGGGCCTCGATCGCCCGCAAGACCCGCGGCTTCCTCGCCCCCGAGTACAACATCCGGTGCATCGAAGCCGCCGCCAACCTGCCGTTCGACGAGGGCCTCAAAACCGAAGGCAAGCTCTTCATGGAGCTGATGACCGGCCCGCAGTCGGGTGCCCAGCGATATGCGTTCTTCGCCGAGCGTGCCGCCAACAAGATCCCCGGGATCGCCAAGGAGACCCCGCTGATCGACGTCAAGAAGTGCGGCGTGCTCGGCGCCGGCACGATGGGCGGCGGCATCGCGATGAACTTCGCCAACGTCGGTATCGCGGTCACCATCGTCGAACGCGACCAGGCCGCGCTCGACCGTGGCCTCGGCGTGGTCCGCAAGAACTACGAGCGGTCGGCGTCGCGTGGCTCGATCCCGGCCGAAGCCGTCGAGCAGCGGATGGCACTGATCACCGGGTCGACCGACAAGGCCGACTTCGCCGACTGCGACATGGTGATCGAAGCGGTGTTCGAGGACATGGCCCTCAAGAAGTCGATCTTCAAGGAGCTCGACGAGATCTGCAAGCCGGGCGCTGTGCTGGCGTCGAACACTTCCGCGCTCGACATCAACGAGATCGCCTCGGTCACCTCACGCCCCGAGAGCGTGATCGGGATGCACTTCTTCTCCCCCGCCAACGTCATGAAGCTGCTCGAGAACGTGCGCGGCGACAAGTCGTCCGACAGCGTGGTCGCCACCACCATGGCGATCGGCAAGCAGATCGGCAAGGTCCCCGTGATGGTCGGAGTGTGCCGCGGCTTCGTGGGCAACCGCATGCTGTTCATGCGTGGTGCCGAGGCCGAGCGGATGATCCTCGAAGGCGCCACCCCGGCGCAGGTCGACAACGTGCTCTACGGGTTCGGCTTCCCGATGGGCCCGTTCGCCATGAGCGACCTCGCCGGCCTCGACATCGGCTGGAAGGAGGAGACCTCGTCGAGCTCCACCCTGCGCGAGGTGCTCTGCGAGAACGGCCGGCGCGGCCAGAAGAACGGGCGGGGCTACTACACCTACGACCCCGACACCCGAGCGTCGACCCCAGACCCCGAGGTCGTCGAGCTCATCAAGAACTTCGCGATCGGCAAGGGCATCGAGCAGCGAGAGGTCACGGACCAAGAGGTGCTGGAGCGTCTCCTGTATCCGATGGTCAACGAGGGAGCGAAGATCCTCGACGAGGGCATCGCCATCCGCGGCAGCGACATCGACGTCGTGTGGGTGAACGGTTACGGCTGGCCGGTGTACCGCGGCGGCCCGATGTACTGGGCCGACCAGGTCGGCCTCGCCGAGATCGTCGACAAGATCAAGCACTACAGCGAGACGCTCGGTGGCAACCACTGGAACCTGTCGCCGTTGCTCGAGCGCCTCGCCTCCGAGGGCGGCGCGCTGCACCAGTACAGCAACTGAACACGGCGCCGTGCCGGCCACGTTGGGCCCGGACCGGGCGGCGGGCCAGGCCGCACCAGCGCTCTGCGCCAACGACAACGCTCGAATCGCCCATGAGCGCTGACGCTGAACGGCAACCTTGGACAAGCGGTACCCACCCGCGTCGGAACCCACCTCTGCCGCAGTGGGTGCGCATGTCGAGTTCGACCCGACGGGACGAGAGATCGAGTCTCCATGTCTGACAGACTCGCCGCGATGGCATCCGAGGACCTGCACGACACGCCTGGCGCATCTCCGAGGTCGGCGTGGCGGAGTCGTTGGCGTTCGCCTCGGGACACCCGACGCGCAGGGCAGGTCATGATCGGCGTCGGTGTCGCAGGAATGCTGATTGCCGTGTTCGGGCTGATCGTCGGATGGATCTTCGTCGGACAGTTGGCGACGGCGTCGGACGACACGCTGGAGGTGACGCTGCAATCGCTCGACGCGATCGACGCCACGATCGATCTCGCGGACGAGGTGCTCGGTTCGTCGGTCGACGCGGTCGATGCACTCGCCGGCAGCCTCACCGCGGTGTCGGCGTCGTTCGATTCGGGCACACAGGCGATCGACGACATCGCCGGACTCGCCACCACGATCGGGCCATCGCTCGACGACGCGGGACGCACCGTGCGTCGGTTGGAGAACATCGGCGACGACATCGACTCCGTCCTGGCGGCGCTGTCCAGCCTCCCGCTCGCTCCCGACTACGACCCCGGTGCCGGTCTCGGCGACACGTTCGGCCAACTCGCCGACACGCTCGAAGATCTGCCCGGCCAACTCGAATCGACGGCGACAAGCCTGACCGACTTCACCGGATCGGCCGACGAACTCCAGCAGCAACTCGACGACCTCGCTGCGTCGGTCGGCTCGATCAGTGACGACCTCGGCGACACCGACGCGCTTGTCGAGCAGTACCGCTCGAGCGTCGCCGACGCCCGGGTGCTCGCGATGTCGGCCAACGACGACCTCGACACCGGCGTGGTTCTCATGCGCATCCTGCTCGTCTTCGGCGGCGTCACGCTCCTCGTCGGCCAGATCGTGCCGTTGTGGCTCGGCCGCTCGCTCCTCGACGATGCCGACACACTCGACGTTCCAGGCACCGTTGGTGCGCCGAGCGGGCCGGCCTGATCTGCATTTTGTGTGAGCGACAACGCACTGGTCGGCGATTGTCGCTCACGTGAAAGCGAAAGACCGGCATCAGCAGCGATTTGGGTGAGCGACAAGGTCCACCCAGGCGACCTGTGCTCACACGAACCGGATGCCCACGATCGCCCGCGATCCGGGAAACGCTCGGGCGGGCCGTGCTGAATCAGGTCGGCTCATCGAGGATGGGCACACCGGTTGCGTGGTCGAGGTCGCGCCAGAGATCGACGAGCCACCCGGGGCGAACGTCATCGAGGTCAGCGTCCACCAGTGCGTCGAGCCACCGGCGCTCGGCTGCCGCTGAGGTGGCGAACGCGATTTCGCTGTCGGGTGGCGCAGCGATCCACTCGCGTTCGACGAGGTCGCGTTCCGCGCCGAACACCGCCATCGACGATTCGTGATCGCGAAGTACCTTGCGGTGCAGCACCTCGTGAGCCCACCAACGACTGGCGGCGTCGAACCGGTTCGTCGGATCGGGGCCGAACGTCGAGGGCTGATCGACAGGTTGCTCCACACGCACCGGATGGAATGTCGACGTGCACGGAGCGGATGTCGCGGTCAGCCAGTGCAGCGGATCGCCACGTAGATCGCTCACCCAGGATGCGGTGCTCTGCGACGACGACACCTCGCCTCCCGCGTGCACGCACGGCGCACCCATCGCGCCATCGGTCGGCGACCACACGGGCGCCGGACCTCCGCCGTGATCGCGCAGCGCAGCGAACAGGTCGGCCACCCCCACCGCTGATTCCGCGGCTGGTTGGGTTCGGGCGCGGCGCATGCTGCACGACGCGCTGCGGGCGGCCGTGGTCGACGTGAACTCGTCGGCGAAACCGGCAATCGAGAGCCCGTTGGAGATCGAACGGCCGTGGCCGTCGACATGCTCGACCGCCCACTGGGATCCGGCCGTCTCCAGCACGATGGCACCGGACGGGTCCGCCACGAGGAAGCTGTTGTGGTACGAGAAGCCGGGCCGCTCGTGGCTGCACGGGCCGCCCTGCCCGTGTCGTTCGAGCAGTTCGACGATCACCCCGACCGCGTGGTTCGCGGTGGCCGCGCGTTCCAGTGCCAACCGGAGCAGGTCCATCCCGAGTAGCGCCGGTTCACCGAGCGGCTGGTTGGTGAACACCGCTTCGTTGCCGATGACGACGCCGTGCTCGTTCGCGCCCATCTCGGCACCCCACATCCACCACGGCTGCGACACCAGGACGGCGTGGGTGTGCGGGACCTGCGGGATCGAGATCCACGTACATTCGACGACATCCGGTGACGAGCCGTGATCGGCGGCCGCAAACCATCGCGGGATCTGTGCCTCGTTCGGGTCGCGATCGCTGTTCTTCGCGAACAGCACCCCGTCCGGTGTGATCGAGACCAACGTGTCGCACACGCCGCTGACGCTACCTCCAAGCTCGAGGGTCACTTCGGGCCCGGCACGGCATGGCGCTCGGCGGATGTGGTACGAACGGGCGCATGACGATGGACTTCCACGAGGCATGCGCGGCGGTGTGTGCTCCGGGCACCCGATTCGAGATCCAGGAAGTCGACGTGTTCGGCGTGCCGACCAAGACGTTCACGGGCACACCACCGAACATCCGCTGGCTGTTCGCGGCTGCGGCGGCTCGAACCGACGACTTCATCGTGTTCGAAGACGAACGCTGGCCGATGCCGCGGGTGATCGATCTGATCGGCCGGATCGGCCACACACTCGTCCACGACCTCGGAGTCACCAACGGTGACCGCGTCGCCATCGCGATGCGCAACTATCCCGAATGGATCGCCGCGTTCGCCGCGATCACGTCGGTCGGTGCGGTGGCAGTGCCGATGAACGCGTGGTGGCAGACCGACGAGATGGTGTTCGCCCTCGACGACTCCGACTCGAAGATCGTCATCGCCGACGCCGACCGACTCACCCGGATGCGCGCCGCCGAACCCGGTTCGATCAGCGCCACCGTCGTCACCGTCCGCGAAGGCGCCGCTGCGCTCCCCGACGACCCGTTCCGCGTCGTCGCACTCGAGGACCTGCTCACCGACGACGCAACGCTGCCGGACGTCGACATCGATCCCGACGACGACATCACCATCCTGTACACGTCGGGCACGACCGGCAATCCAAAGGGTGCCGTGTCGACGCACCGCGCCGTCTTGAGTTCGTTGATGGCCTTCGCAGCACGCGGCGCCGTCAACTCGCTACGCGAACCATCTGACACCGAGTCGAATCCCGACGCTCCGCAATCGGCGATGATGCTGTGCGTGCCGTTGTTCCACGTGACCGGCCTCGTGCCGGTGATGCTCGGCTCGTTCGTCGGCGGATCGAAGTTGGTGATGACCTACAGGTGGAATCCCGAGCGGGCCCTCGAATTGATCGAACGCGAACGTGTGACCAACTTCGTCGGCGTACCCACCATGAGTTGGGACCTGCTCGAATCCCCGTCATTCGCCGAGCGCGACACCTCGAGCCTGCTGTCCGTCGGTGGCGGTGGGGCGCCGATGCCGCCCGAGTTGGTCAAGCGCATCGAGGACAACTTCTCGAAGGGTCGACCGAGCCTCGGCTATGGCATGACCGAGACGAACGCGTACGGCCCCGGCAACGCCGGCGACGACTTCATCGCCAATCCGACGTCCACGGGTCGGGCGGTGCCGTTGATGGATCTACGGGTCACCGACCCGCTCGGCAAGGTGTTGGCGACCGGCGAAACCGGCGAGATCTGGTTCCGCGGCCCGATGCTGATCCGTGGCTACTGGAATCGGTCCGACGCCACGGACGACACGATCGTCGAGGGTTGGTTGCGTTCCGGCGACATCGGCCGCATCGACGACGAGGGTTTCGTGTACGTCAGCGACCGAGCGAAGGACATGGTGCTGCGCGGCGGCGAGAACATCTACTCCGCGGAGGTCGAAGCGGCGATCTACGAACACCCGGCGGTGTACGAAGCGGCGGTCTACGGGCTCCCGCACGAGCGACTCGGCGAGGAGTTGGCCTGCCACGTGATGGTCAAGCCGGGCGAAACGCTCGACGCCGCCGACCTCCAACGCTTCGTCGGCGAGCGCCTCGCCAGCTTCAAGGTGCCGAGCCGAGTCACCATCGTCACCGAGCAGCTGCCCCGCAACGCATCTGGCAAGATCCTCAAACGCGAACTGCGTGACGCCGTACACGTCACCTGACAGGAGTTCGACCATGGCCAGCATCCTCATCACCGGCAGCAACAGCGGTTTCGGCAGACTCACCGCGCTCACCCTCGCCCGCCAGGGCCACGACGTGATCGCCACGATGCGCACCGTCGCGAAGGCCGCCGACCTCCGATCGACCGCTGAGGCCGAAGGCCTGGCGATCGAGATCCGGTCGCTCGACGTCAGAGACCCGGCGTCGGTCGCCGCAGGTGTGGGTGATCCGGCCGAGATCGATGTGGTGATCAACAACGCCGGCTTCGAAGTGTCCGGTGCGTTGGAGATGATCGACGACGAGCTCTGGACCCGTCAGCTCGACACCAACGTGCTCGGCCCGATGCGGGTGATCCGTGCGGTGCTGCCCGCCTGGCGCGAGCGTGCCAGCGGCACGATCGTGAACGTGTCGAGCATCGCCGGCGTCGTCGGATCGCCGTTCGGTGGCGCATACGCCGCATCGAAGCACGCATTGGAAGGGCTCAGCGAGGCACTCCACTTGGAGATGGCGGCCTTCGGGATCCAGGTGAAGCTCGTCGAACCCGGCTCGTTCGACACCAACTTCCGCGACAACATCGTCGCCGCCGATGGATGGGAAACTTCCGACTACTTCGACCGCGCCACCCGGTTCCGGCAAGCGCGCAGCGCGCTGTCGGGTGACGGCGCGCCACCCGACCCGCAGGACGTCGCCGACGCCATCGCGCGTGCGGCCCTCGACCCCGAAGCGCCCTTCCGCAGCTTCGTGGGCGACGACGCCCAGCTGATCCACTCGGTCAAGTCGGCAATGTCATTCGAGGAGTTCGAGGCCGTCATGCGAGAACGGCTCGACTGGCACGAATGATCGACACGGCCGCGATCAAGACGTACCGCTACCTGCGCATCAGCATGGTCGGAGCGGTGGTGTTGCTCGGCGTGTCGGTGTTGATCGAACGATCGAAGGTCGACTGCTGGCAGACATCGGTCTCGGCCTACTACTACACGCCGGTGCGGGCGATCTTCGTCGGCGTGCTGATGGCGATCGGGTTGTGCCTGATCGTGATCAAGGGCAGCACCTCGTGGGAAGACGCCACGCTCAATGCCGCAGGAATGTTGGCCCCGATCGTCGCCGTCGTGCCGACGACCGACGTGGGCGTGTGCTGGTCGCAGAGCCCCGGTCGACTGCCGGTCGACGACGATGGAAACCTTGCGACCTGGGTCGTGGCGAACATCGACAACAACATCACGGCGCTGCTGATCACCGGCATCGCCGGACTCCTCGTGGCCGCCGTGATCGCCAGCATTGCCACGAGCAATGTCAAAGCGGTGGCGGAGGTCGGCGACGTCGGCATGCGGCTCGGCCTCCTGGCCGCAATGGTGTTCCTCGTCGTCGGTGCCGCGCTGTTCGTCGCGTGGGACGACTTCGACACCCGGGCCCATGGCATCGCAGCGGTGTTGATGTTCCTGTTCCTCGCGCTCGCCGTCGCAGGCAACGCCTGGGTCCGGCGCCACGACCCAGCGCCACGCACGTACTTCTGGCTCTACGCGTCGATCGCTGCTGCAATGCTGATCGCCCCGGCGATCATGTTCCCCCTCGCGTCGGACTGGGACCACATGGTGCTCGTCTTGGAAGCGACCGAGATCACCCTGTTCGCGGTCTTCTGGCTCGTGCAGACGAAGGAACACTGGCGCGAGACCGTCTGACGCAGGCCTACGATCGCCGGATGTTCGAACCGACGTTCAGGACCGTGCACCACGGCGACATCGTCCTGCGTGTCGCCACCACCGGCAGTGGGCCGTTGATCCTGTGCATTCACGGTTGGCCCGAGCTCTGGTACTCGTGGCGCCACCAGATGGAGCACTTCGCCGCACGCGGATTCACGGTCGCGGCGATGGACGTGCGCGGGTATGGCGGCAGCTCGAATCCGCCCGAGGTCGAGGCGTACCGGCTGACCGCGCTGTGCGCCGACGCGGCCGCGGTGATCGACGAACTCGGTGATGGGACCGCAATCGTGTTCGGCCACGACTGGGGCGCGCCGATTGCGTGGAACACCGCCCGACTGCACCCAGACAAGGTTCGAGCCGTCGCCGGGTTGAGCGTTCCCTACACCCCGATCGGGCCGGTGTCGTCGCTCGAGATGTGGAAGGAGCGCTACGAGGGCAAGTTCTTCTACCAGCTGTACATCCAACAGCCGGGAGTCGTCGAAGCCGAGGTGGGCGCCGACACGGCCAGGGCGCTACGGATGATCTACTACGGCGCGAGCGGCGACGCCGACCGGTCGTTGTTCATCGAGAAGGGTCCCGACGCCGGTCTGCTCGACGGGATGACCGACCCCGACCCGTTCCCCGCCTGGATGACCCCCGACGACCTCGCGGTGTATGTCGAGGCGTTCGAGGCAAGCGGCTGGGTGGGACCGTTCAACCGCTACCGGGCGCAGGGGCTCGATGCCGACGAACTCGGATCGTTGCCGGACGGCCAACTGCATCAACCGACGACGTTCGTGGCCGGTGAACTCGACGGGGTTCGCGACTTCGTGCCCGGGCTCGACCTGTTCGACTTCGCACCGGTGTTCTGCACCGACTTCCGCGGGTCGACGATCATTCCCGGCGTCGGCCATTGGGTTCAGCAAGAAGCGCCGGCCGCCACGAACGCCGCCCTCGACGCCTTTGTCGACACACTCGACTGACCGACGTTCCGATGTGGCTGGCGCCTGAGCCCCCTGGCGCATCGTGTGCATCACCGCTGGGCGAATAGGTTCGAGAGATGACCGCTCGCCTTCCTGCCCTGTCGCTTGCTGCCTCGCCGGGTCGCCGCTCGCGCACCGTCGAACTCGCGAAGGACATCGAGGCACGCGGATTCCCAGGCGTCTACTGCCCGAGCTTCGGTGACGCTCTGGGCCTGTGCCTCTCGATCGCCGACGCGACGTCGACGTTGGAGGTCGGCACGTCGATCCAACCGATCTACCTCCAGCATCCCGCCGCGTTGGCGACGTCCGCGTGCTATCTCCACGAGGTCGCCGAGGGGCGCTTTCGCCTCGGCGTCGGTGTCACGCACGGCCCGGTCATCAAGCGTCTCGGCGTCGAGACGGGCAAGCCGTTGTCGGACATGCGCGAATACGTCACCACGATGCGGACAGCAGCCGAACACATGGGTGGGCTGCCGCCGATCGTCCTCGCAACATTGCGCGACAAGATGCTGGCCTTGTCAGTCGAGATCGGTGACGGCGCGGTGTGGGCCAACGGTTCACTCAGCCGAATGGGGCACTCCGTCGGTGTCGTTCCCGACGAGCGACGAGCTGGCGGGTTCTGGATCGGCAACATGATCCCGACCGTGATCGACGACGACGTCGACGCCGCCCGAGCCCGCAACCGAAAGACCCTGCAGGGTTACGTGGCGTTGCCCAACTATCGCAACTACTGGATCGAGGCCGGCTACGAGGCGGAGATGCTCGAGGCGAAAGCAGCGATCGACGCCGGCGACAGCGATGCCCTGCTCGCCGCGATGACCGATCGATGGCTCGACGACTGCACACTCTCCGGTTCGCCCGCCCGGGTTCGCGACGGCGTCGAGGCCTGGTTCGACGCCGGTGTCACCCCGATCCTGGTGCCGTCGTCGACGTCCGGCGGGCAGGCAAAGGCCGTGGCCGAGATCTTCGACGCCTTCGCTTGAGGGCATCCCTGTGACGGTCAAGCTGCTCGGCATCCCCTACGACGCCCACTCGTCGTTCCTGCGCGGGCCTGCGCTTGCGCCACCGGCGATTCGTGATGCACTCACGTGCGGGTCGGCGAACTGGTGCACCGAGTCGGGCGTCGACCTCGATCCGGCGTCGAACGACGAGTGGTTCGACCTCGGCGACATGGACCTCCCGCAGGACGCCGCGAGTGCCGTCGAGACGATCCACCGCACGGCGACCGACGCTTTGGCGGACGGCTCGGCGCTGCTCTCACTCGGCGGCGATCACATGGTGACGTGGCCGCTGGTGCGCGCCGTGACCGACCGCTTCGATGATCTCACGATCGTGCATTTCGACGCGCACCCCGATCTCTACGACTCGCTCGACGGCGACCGTTTCTCGCACGCGTGCCCATTCGCTCGGATCATGGAGGAGGGCAGGGTCGCCCGCTTGGTGCAGCTCGGGATCCGGACGATGAACCCGCATCAGCGCCAGCAGGCCGAGCGCTTCGGAGTCGAAGTGCACGAGCTTCGCGACTGGGAGGGAGACGTGCCAGCTCTCGCTGGTCCGGTGTACGTGACGATCGACCTCGATGCGCTCGACCCGGCCTTCGCTCCCGGGGTGTCGCACCACGAGCCTGGTGGTCTCTCGACGCGCCAACTGCTCGACTCGCTCCGCCAGATCGGATCGACTGACGCCGTCGTCGTCGGCGCCGACATTGTCGAACTGAACCCGACACGCGACATCCATGGCGTCACCGCGATGGTCGCGGCGAAACTCGTCCGCGAGTTGCTCGGACTCCTCGTCTCAGCCGATCGAACCTCGCCCTGAACCCGACAATCGGTCGAGGTCGCGGCGGGCGTAGCGATTGTGCCAGAACGACTCCTCGAGCACGACCCACAGACAGTCCTGCACGGTGTGTTCGCCGTTCTCGAGCACTTCGACGCGACGTGCGAGTTCGTCGGGCGTCACGGATGAAATGTCGTCGCGCACGGCGGCGACGCGTCCTCGGTACGCCGCGAGCGCTTCGGCAGCGGTCGGGTCGAGGTTCTGGTCGAGGCCCGGCCAGGGGAAATCGACCGACCCGCTGTTGGGTTTCCCCATGGGTTCGAACGGACCGCCGAGCACAGGTGCCGTGAACCACTTGTCGATCGCGAACACCAGGTGGCGCAATGTGTCGACGAAGGAGAACTCGCCGTCAACGGACCGGTGGAGGTCGGCGTCCGGACGCTGCTGCGCGAGCGAGAGGGTGTGCGACCACGTCTCCTCCATCGCCGACCACGACGCCTGCAGCCCGGCCGGATCGGTCGGCTCCAGCATCGACCGCAACGGGAACCAGGGGTCGTGCTCGTTCACGTAGTCGGTGACATCGACGCCGTTGACAACGAGACCGTCGATCTGCGCGTCGATGTCGACGTCGATCACCCTTGCATGGCTGATCGACGTCCGGGTGAGATCGACGTCGCGGAACAGTGCTCCGGTGAGGTCGGCCCCCCAAAAGACCGACCCTGCCAGATCTCCCTCGAACTCCTGTGGTGACGTTGCCATGTCGTGTCTCTCCATTCACTCGGGCAAGCCGTGGCCCGACGCGAACGTAGTACGCACAGACCACGCCCCTCAGCGGTCGGTCAAGCGTCCGACGGTGCCAGCAGGTGTCTGCGCCGAACGAGCACCAGGATGCTGGCAACGCCGATCCACAGGGGGAAGATCAAGGTGACGAAGCGCATCACAGCGACCGTCGTGACGAGCACGACGACCAGCACATAGCTGAGAATCGCGAACCAGCGCGGGAACAGCCCGGCACGGCGCGCCCGGGTGGTGCCCGCCATCATGAACACAGCGGCGGCGCGCAGCGCGAACACGACGAGAATCGTGTCGCCGAGCACGAGAAACGGGCGCACGGCATCGACGTCGGCGGCGGTCGGTTCACCGATGTCGAGGGTGAATACCACCGTGACGAGACTCGCGGCGGCCAAGAACTGCATCGCCACGTAGATCGCGCCGGCCAGGATCTGCACGGTGGACAACATGGTGTTCTCATTGCCGGCCAGTCGCACGACGCGTTCGCGGAAGGCAGCGAGGAACCAGAGGAATGCGATGCCCGCGAAGGGGACGAAGTACAGCGTGACGAGCCGCAGGTAGCGGACGTTCGCGCCGGAGTAGTAGGCGAGGATCTCTTCGTCGGACCAAGCCGCGCGTGGCATGCCACGAACGGCGAGGAAGCTGGCAAGGTAGAGCGCGCAGAACACCAAGCCCGCGACAGCGACGCGATTCCCCGGCGTTGCCGTGTCCGGCTGCTGTGCGACGTCGTCGGTCACATCCACCTCGTCACTCCCACTCTCGAGCCGGATCTGGCAGGGCCGTCGATTCAGACGACCCGGGCCGCCACCCTACTCGTCGGGTTCCAGCACGAAGGTCTTGCAACCGTGGGCGTGGGTCTCGTTCCGATCGGCATGTGAGACACCTGTGCCTGCGATGGGTCGAGCAAGCGACATCGGAGTGGCGCCCGTCGAAGGTACGCAGCCAGAATCGGTACACGACACCCGACGCGACACGTGAGCACGGGACGATCTGGTGAGCAGTACCGGAACTGTTCTCGTGTGCGCTGTCACCAGGTGACGAGATCTCGGGTGAGTTCTTCGATCGACCGGCGACCGCAGAGCGCCATGGTGCGTCGCAGTCCGTCGACCAGATGATCGAGCACCCACTCGACACCCCGATCCCCTCCCGCTGCCAACCCGTAGAGATACGGCCGGCCGACCATCACGGCGTCAGCGCCCAGTGCACACGCCTTCACGATGTCGCTCCCGCGGCGGATGCCTCCGTCACAGATCACGTCCAACGCGTCACCGACCGCATCGACGATCCCCGGGAGGAGGTGCACCGGAGCGAGTGTGCCGTCGACCTGCCGGCCGCCGTGATTGGACACGGCGATCGCGTCGACGCCGACCGCCGCGGCGCGCTTGGCATCATCGACTCGCTGGACACCCTTGAGGATCACCTTGAGATCCGAGGCGGCACGTATCCATTCGAGGCTCTCCCAGGAGAGCCCTTGGTCGAACTGGGCATTGACGTAGTCACTCAGCGAGATCGCCGTGGTCCCGTCGATCCCCGACATGCCCGCGACGTTGGCGAAGTTGATCGGGTCGTTGCGAAGCAGATCGATCGTCCAACGCGGGTGAAGTGCTCCGTCGACGAAGGTGTCCAGCCCGATCTTCGGCGGCAGGGTGAACCCACGTCGAACGTCGCGTTCGCGCCGACCCAACACCGCGGTGTCGACGGTGACGATGATCGCCTCGTACCCGGATTCCTCGGCCCGCGTGATCATCTCCTCGACCACGCCCCGGTCCTTCCAGACGTACACCTGGAACCACAGAGGCGCGGCGGCCGCGGCAGCGAGCTCCTCGATGCTCCGGGTCCCCAGGGTGGACAGTGCGTAGGGCACCTCGTGGTTCGCGCAGGCTCGCGCGACGGCGAGCTCGCCGTCCGGATGCGCAATGCGGGTGAAGCCGGTCGGCGCGAGCACGACGGGCGTGTTGCGGCGCACGCCGAGCAACGTCGTCGACGTGTCGATCTGGTCGACGTCACACAGAACGTTCGGATGGAGCGCCATGTCGGAGAACGCGGCGGTGTTGCGCCCGAGGGAGATCTCGTCTTCGGCTCCGCCATCGATGTAATCGAACACGCCACCCGGGAGTTGACGTCGTGCGAGACGGCGCAGGTCGCCGACGTCGCCACACGTAGCCAGGTGTCGTTCGACGCGATCCCACTCGAACGACTTGAGACGGACGAGCGAACGCAGGGAGTCCAACATGGTCGACCTCGAGTCAGTTCTTCGGGCGGAGACGGAGACCGAACATCCCGCCGTCGACGCCGAGGATCGTGCCGGACGTCGAGCCGGCCTGCGGGCTCGCCAGATAACAGATGGCCGCTGCGACCTCGTCGGCGCTGACCAGCCGGCCGGATGGTTGCCGAGCGGCGAGCGCGGCGCGTTCCGCCTCGGGGTCGTCCGCCGATGCGAGCAGGCGTCCGATCCATGGCGTGTCTGCGGTCCCCGGTGCAACGGCGTTGACGCGGATGCCGTCAGCGAGGTGGTCGGCAGCCATGGCAAGGGTGAGGGCGTGGACCGCACCCTTGGATGCGCTGTACAGGGCTCGTTGTGGCAGTCCTGCCCATCCTGCAATCGAGCCGGTGTTCACGATTGCTGCATGATCGGACTGTTGCAGGTATGGGAGCGCGGCTCGAGCGACGCGCACCATGCCCACGACGTTCACGTCGAACACCCGCGCCCATTCGTCGTCGTCGTTGTCGGCAACCGAACCTTGGGCGCCGATACCGGCGTTGTTGATGACGATGTCGATCCGTGAGAATCGTTCGACCACGGCAGCGATCGCAGCACGAATCGAGTCGTCGTCGGAGACGTCGCACTCGATGCCGACGAGCGGTTCGTCGACTGTTGGCACGAGGTCGAGCGCGACCACGGTGGCGCCGTCCGAGGCGAGCATGTTCGCGGTCGCCAGGCCGATGCCGGAGGCTCCTCCGGTGACGACGGCCACGAGTCCGTCGAACTGTCCGTTGCTCATGTTGGCTCCGATGTGCGGTGAGGGAATCTGAATTCGTCGACGGAGGATGGGTGCATCTCGGCGCTGAACCCCGGCTGCGTCGGGGCGACGTAGCGACCATTGCGGACGACTGCCGGGTCGGTGAAGTGTTCGTGGAGATGGTCGGCCCACTCGATCATTCGACCGTCGAGCGATGTCGACACGGCGGCGTAGTCGAAGAACGAGAGGTGTTGCACCATCTCGCACAGCCCGACGCCACCGGCGTGGGGGCACACCCGCACACCGAACTTCGCGGCCAACAGCGAGGATGGCGATGTTCTCGTTGATGCCACCGACGCGGGCTGCGTCGATCTGGATGACCTGGGCGGCTTCGAGCTGCAGAAGCTGCTTGAACATCACACGGTTCTGGCAGTGCTCCCCCGTCGCGACGGGGATCGGGTGGATGCCCCGGGCGATCGCGGCGTGTCCGACGATGTCATCGGGGCTCGTGGGCTCTTCGACCCAGGCGAGATCGTGATCCGCGAGCGCAGCGACCCATTCGATCGCGGACGCCACGTCCCATCGCTGGTTGGCATCGACCGCCATCGCGACGTGGGGACCGATGGCCGCGCGGGCGAGCGCGAGTCGGTGCTGGTCGGTCGCGAGGTCGCCGCCGACCTTCATCTTGATCTGGGTGAATCCGTCAGCGACGGCCTCCCGACAGCGTTGCACGAGCCGTTCGTCGCTGTAGCCGATCCAACCGGGCGTGGTGGTGTAGGCCGGATACCCGGCATCCTCAAGATCCGCGATCCGTTCGGTCTTTCCCACCTCACCGGCCTCGAAGATCGACATCGCCTCCGACGGCGTCAAGGCGTCAGTGAGGTATCGGAAGTCGATGCACGCCGTGAGTTGTGCCGGCGTCATGCCGGACAGCAGTTTCCAGACCGGAACACCTGCGCGTCGGGCGATCAGGTCCCAGCCGGCATTGACGACGGCGCCGATGGCCATGTGCATGACCCCCTTCTCGGGGCCGAGCCAACGCAGGTGGCTGTCGTTCACCAGCCGCCGCGACAGCAGTCCGGGATCGGCGGCGAGCTCATCGATGTCGAGTCCGACGACGAGTGGTTCGAGCGCCTCGATCGCCGCGCACTGCACGTCGTTGCCGCGCCCGATCGTGAACGCGAGTGCGTACCCGGTCGTCGCGTCATCGGCGACGAGAGAGACGTATGCCGCCGAGTAGTCGGGGTCGAGGTTCATGGCGTCGGACCCGTGAAGTTCGAGCGATGTCGGGAACCGGACATCGGCGACGTCGATGCGACGAATCGTCGAGCCGGGCACAAGCGTGCTCACGCCGCGCCGATCGTCTGGTTCTGTTCGCCCAGCCCGTCGATCGTCAGACGGACGTGGTCTCCGGCACGCAGGTACGGGTTGCCGTCGAGGCCGAGCGCGACGCCGGCGGGGGTCCCGGTGTTGATCACGTCGCCGGGCTCGAGCACCATGAACTGGCTGATGTACCAGACCAGGTGGTTGACCTCGAAGATCATGTCGGAGGTGTTCGACGACTGGCGAAGCTGCCCGTTCACCCACAACCTCATCTCGAGGTCCTGCTCCGTCACCTCGGATGCCGGCACCAGGTACGGCCCCAGCGGGTTGAACGTGTCACAGGACTTCCCTTTCACCCACTGACCACCCCGTTCGAGCTGGAACTCGCGTTCGCTCACGTCGTTGGAGATCGCGTAGCCGGCGATGTGCTCGACGGAGTGGGCAGGACTCTCGAGATAGTGGGCGGTGGCCCCGATCACCACGGCCAGTTCGACTTCCCAATCGGTCTTGGTCGAACCGCGCGGGATCAGCACCTGGTCGTTCGGGCCGATGACGCATCTCGACGCCTTCATGAACAGGATGGGTTCGGTCGGAATCTCCGCGTTGGTCTCCAGCGCGTGGCGCATGTAGTTGAGCCCGACGCACATCAACATGTTCGGTCTGCCCACCGGACTCCCGAACCGGACATCGGTGAGATCGACGCTGGGCAGGTCGCCTGCGACGACGGCGGATCGGGCGGCGGCGATGCCCCCGCCGGCCAGGAAGCGGCCATCGATGTCGCCGGTCAGGCTCGAGAGGTCGTGGGCGGTGCCCTGGTCATCGATGGCAACCGGGCATTCATCTCCCGGTTGGCCGACGCGAGCCAGTTTCATGGGTGACCTCCTTGTGGATCCTGACGGCAAAGGCATCGTTGGAGCGACTTGCCGCCCCGCCGCAACGTACCCCGGCTGCGTCGGCTCGCCCTCACCGACTCGAACGGCGCGATACAGCAGTTTGTAGATTTGGCGGGGTGTCGTCAGCTGGTCCTTCCACGCCGCAGCACGAGCCGTCGGAACGTCGATCGACCACCGATCGGATCATCCCGGCATGCAGGAACAACACCCCATCCAGCTCGGCACCAAACCTCTCGTCGGCACGGGGCGCGAGCGCGTGAGACCGCTCGGGTCAACCACTGTTCAGGTCGGCCCGATCTCGGTCGGAACCGCCGCGCTCGGAGGGCTCTACCGCTCGGTGACCGACCAGGACGCGACCGACATGGTCGAGGCGGCATTGGCGGCGGGTCTGCGGTACTTCGACACCGCACCTCAGTACGGACACGGCACGTCGGAAGTCCGGCTGGGTCGAGCGCTGCGTGGTCGCGACCGCGACTCGTATGTGCTGTCGAGCAAGGTCGGCCGTCTCGTGCATCCCGCGGAGGATGGCGACACGGGGATCTTCGCCGACGCACCCAGCTCCAACGTCGAATTGCGATTCGATCGCGAATCGATTCTCCGATCTCTCGAGGAGAGCCTCCAACGGCTCGATGTCGACCGGCTCGACGTCGTCTACATCCACGACCCCGACGAGCATGCCGACCAAGCAATCGACGAGGCGTATCCGGTGCTGCACGAGCTCCGCGACGCGGGTGTGATCCGGGCGATCGGTGTGGGCATGAATCAGTCAGCGATTCCGACGCGCTTCGTCGAGGAGACCGACATCGATGTCGTCCTCCTCGCGGGTCGGTACACGCTCCTCGACCAGACCGGTGCGAGGGACCTGATTCCCGCGGCGCGTCGCCGCGGCGTGTCGATCGTGATCGGAGGCGTCTTCAACTCGGGGATCCTCGCCGACCCGGATTCGTCGCCGATGTTCGACTACTCGCCGGCCCCGGCCGCGATCATCGAACGAACGGCGCTGATTCGTACGACCTGCGAGCGACACGGCGTCGCGCTCGCACGAGCTGCCGTCGCCTTCCCACTCCGGGAACCGGTCGTCGCCACCGTGCTCATGGGGGCGCGCGACCGCGCCGAACTCGAACAGAATCTCTCGCTCGACCTCGCGGGGATTCCTGAGGACCTCTGGACGGACCTCGCCGAACAGGGACTGGTGGCACCGCATGAGGGTTGACGCACATCACCATCTCTGGGACCTCGACCGCACACCGCAACCGTGGATCGACGCCGACACCGGCCGGATCGATCGTTCGTTCCTCCCCGCCGACTTCGAGGCCGCCATCGATGGGCACGTCGACCGAAGCGTGCTCGTGCAGACGGTGTCGGAGGCGTCGGAGACCCCGCTCCTGCTCGGGTACGCGGCAGCCAGCCCAGCGATCGCTGCGGTTGTCGGCTGGGTCGATCTCACCGACGCCGCTGTCGGCGATCAACTCGCAGCACTCCGTGAATCCGCCGACGGTCACCTCCTGGCCGGGATCCGTCACCAAGTGCAAGGCGAGGCCGACCCGCGGTGGCTCTGTCGGTCTGACGTCCGTCGCGGCCTCGAAGCGGTCGGCGAGGCCGGCCTCGTGTACGACCTCCTGACCCTGCCCCACCAGCTGCCGGCGGCGATCGAGACCGTGCGCGCATTGCCCGACGTGCAATTCGTCGTCGACCACCTGTCGAAACCTCCGATCGCATCAGGCGATCAGGAACCCTGGGCGACGGAGATCCGGCGCCTCGCCGAACATCCCAATGTCACATGCAAGTTGTCGGGCATGGTGACCGAGGACGAGTGGGACCGCTGGACCGTGGACACGATCCGCCCGTTCGCCGGTGTCGT
Organism: Ilumatobacteraceae bacterium; assembly: GCA_963774765.1. Classification (GTDB taxonomy): domain Bacteria; phylum Actinomycetota; class Acidimicrobiia; order Acidimicrobiales; family Ilumatobacteraceae; genus Sva-07. Next base: position 31,933 of record CAVZGP010000031.1, on the reverse strand, counting down.
CCTCGACGCCTTCGGCCCCGACCGGGTGATGTTCGGCTCAGACTGGCCGGTGTGTCTTCTCGCGGCGAGCTACGCCGAGGTCGTCGGCCTCGTCGAGGCGCTCACGGCCGAGTTCAGCCACACCGAGAGGAGCGCGGTGTTCGGCGGAACCGCTGCTCGCATCTACCAGCTTGGAGCAGACACATGAGACGATTCGGGCAGGTCATCGGCATCGATGCCAGTCGGATCCAGGAGTACACCGACCATCACACGAACATCTGGCCGGAGATCGCTGACGCGCTCCACGTCGCCGGGATCCACAACTATTCGATCTACCACCACGGCGATGTCCTGTTCGCCTACTTCGAGTATCACGGCCCCGACGACGAGTACGACCAGCGGATGCGCTCGCTCGCCGATGCGCCGCGAATGAGCGAGTGGTGGGCGCTGATGGGCGACATGCAACGACCATTCGCGGATCGCAAGCCGGGTGAGTTCTGGAAGAACACCCCATGTGTCTTTCACCTGGACTGAGCATCCAGGGACAGCGCCCCGCGAGGTGGTGGGCTTTGGGGTCCACCGGTAGGTGAGCCATCGGCGTGATTCTTGGTGTGTTCCTGCCAAGAACTACACCAAGGAGAACACACCGATGGCTCTGTCCGAGTCTGCCTGTCTGATCTGCTCGACGCGCTCCGCGTCGGTGAAGGTGTCGATCTGATCCGTGAGATCGCCCGCTGGGTGCTCCAGGAGTTGATCGAGGCCGAGGCCGCCGAGACGATCGGCGCCGGGCCGTTACGAACGCGTCGACGGGCGGGTGACGGAACGCAACGGGCACCGCCCCAAGACGTTGTCGACCAAGGCCGGCGACCTGCACCTCGGCGATCCCGAAGCTGCGCAAGGGGTCGTTCTTCCCGTCGATCCTCGAGCCGCGCCGCCGTATCGATCAGGCGTTGTACGCGGTGGTGATGGAGGCCTACGTGTCCGGGGTGTCGACCCGCTCGGTCGATGACCTGGTCGCGGCGATGGGCATCGACACCGGGATCTCGAAGTCGGAGGTGTCCCGGATCTGCGCCGGGCTCGACGAACGTGTCGAGCGCGTTCCGCAACCGCACCCTCGGTCACGTCAGCTTCCCCTACGTGTACTTGGACGCCACCTACGTCAACGTCCGCGACGACGCCCTCGGCCAGGTCGTGTCCAGAGCGGTCGTGGTCGCCACCGGCATCACCGCCAACGGCGACCGTGAAGTGCTCGGTGTCGACATCGGCGACTGCGAAGACGAGACGTTCTGGACCCACTTCCTGCGCTCGTTGAACGCTCGTGGGCTTGTCGGGGTGCGTCTGGTGATCTCCGACGCGCACGCCGGGCTGAAAGCAGCGATCCGCAAGATGCATGCTCGGCGTCAGCTGGCAGCGATGCCGGGTTCACTACGTCCGCAACCTGCTCGCCGTCGTGCCGAAAGCCCACCAAGATCTGGTCGCCGCCGCGTTCCGGTCGATCTTCGCGCTGTCGGACCCTGACGAGGTCAACGCCCGCTGGGACGAAGTCGCCGACACCCTCGACGAACGGTTCCCGAAGGCCGCAGCGTCGATGCGCGACGCCCGCACCGACGTGCTCGCGTTCACCGCGTTCCCGCCGGCGCACTGGCGCAAGATCTGGTCGAACAACCCGCTCGAACGGCTCAACAAAGAGATCAAACGCCGCACCAACGTCGTCGGCATCTTCCCCAACGACCCCGCCGTCATCCGGCTCATCGGAGCCGTGCTCGCCGATCAACACGACGACTGGATCATCGCCCGCCACTACCTCTCAGAAGCCTCGATGGCGCTGCTCGACAAGACCTGCCACACTGACACCGCTCACGTCGTCGGCGAACTCATCGAGGGCTGAGCCACACCAGGGAACGCGTCACGCAATCCCCACCACCTCGCGGGACTCATACGCATCCAGGCCGGATGATCGTGACCTGGCCCACCTCCCACCCCTACCGAGGGCTGTCCTCGTTCGCGGCACTTCGGAGACTCGCGCAGCAACGGCGAGTGGCGTACGAATAGCCCTCCCTCACTGAGAGTCCTCCCGTACTGGTTATCTGAGACAACCCAGGTCAGATGCAGTGGGCGGTTCGGTGCGTGAGCCGGGTGTCCGGTGGTCGTCCCCCTATCGGACGAGTCGTGGCCCGCGACTATGCGGTGCTCGATAAGGGGCCTGATGGGGCGGTCGCTTCGGCTTCGGATCGGGTATTTCGTGCGTCTGACATCGGGTGGAAGTAGCGGATTGTGGGCGACTCACCGAGGCTCATCGAGAGGGTGTTCAGGATGGTGACCGACGCAGGACGTAGAAGCTGGCGAAGGCGAGAGCTGCTGCCATGGCGATGAAGATGCCGAATTCGTAGTACTGAAGCGTCCAGAAGTGGTTGGCGGGATGGAGGTGGGTGATGTCGTGGATGCCGAGGGTGTGTGCGCAGGTTGCGATTGCGCTTTCGTAGTCGGGGGTTTGACGTGTGATGTTGCAGGTGGCGGCGATCTGGTTTTCGAAGTCGTTGATCGTGCGACCTGCGCTGTCGACGGTGCGCGTCGAGAGAATCCATCCGGAGAGCGATCCCCGGTCGAAGGTCGATGTCGACATCTCGATCGGGGCGACCAGGTGGGGGCGGATGAGTTGCTGGAAGGCCATGCGTACGGCGATGAACACGGCAACGGTTGCGGCGATCGCGGGGAGTGTGCGTCGGATGACGAGGCCGAGCAGGGTGCCGAGTGCGAGCGCGAACAGCGTGTAGCTGACGGGCACGATGCCGCGTTGGCCGAAGTTCGCGGTGCCGATGCGGTTGCCGACCGCGTCGATCGGTGTTGCCCAGCGGGTGAACGCAGCAGTGAACAGTCCAACGGTCACGACGCACACCACCGCAATGACGGCCAACTTCGTGGCGAGCCATCGTCGTCGGGTGACGCTCTGTGTCCACACGAGCCTGTCGGTGTGTCGTTCGATTTCGGTCGCGATCAGGGGCGCTCCCCAGAACACGCCGATGGCGGCTGGCACGCCGATGAGCACGGTGCCGAGGAGCCGCAACCAGACGTACACACCGGTCAGTTCGCCGGTGCCGGTGTTCGAGTACTCCTCGACGATGTGGTTCCGGCTCGAGACCAGCGCCACGAGCACAACCACGGTGGCGGTGCCGGCGAGCAATGCTTGAGATCGGAATTGGCGCCAGGCGAGCCATGTCACGGTGTGTTCTCCACGCTGTGCAACCGTCGGACGTTGGGTGCGGAGGATTCCATGTAGGCCAGCACCAACTCTTCGAGACCGAGATCCGACACCGTCCAGGCCGGGTCGAGCACGGGGGCGGTGGTTCGCACCACGATCGTCGACTGGCGGTCGGTGTGAGATTCGCGAATGACGGTCTGATCGGCGGGGAGTCGCAGTGGATCGCGTCGGGGTCCGGTGAGGACACGATGCTGGGAGAGCAGTTCGTCGACGTCGCCGGCCAGGCGGACCTCGCCGTGGGCGAGCACGATCAGGTAGTCGCAGGCCCGCTCGATGTCGCTCAGGAGGTGTGATGACAACACGACGCTCAACCCGTCGGCGGCCAAACTCATCAGCATCTGCATGAATTCGCGGCGTGCCAGTGGATCCAGGCTGGCGACCGGCTCATCGAGCACGAGCAGCTCGGGACGTTTGCCGATCGCCAGTGCGAGGGCGAGCTGGGCGCGTTGGCCGCCGGACATCGATCCCGCCCGTTGCCGCGGATCGAGGTCCAGACGCTCGATCAGCTCGTCCGCCACGTTCGAGTGCCAGTGCGGGTTCAGGCGTGATGCCATCGCGAAATGGTCGGCGACGCTCATCCGCGTGTAGAGCGGGGCGTCCTGGGCAACGAATCCGACGCGGGCGAGTTGCTTCTCACCATCGCCGGGCTGACCTCCCAACACCGAGATCTCACCCTCGGTTGCGTTGAGCAGACCGACGGTCAGGTGCAACAAGGTGGTCTTGCCGGCACCGTTGGACCCGACGAGTCCGACCACCCGCCCCGCCGGCACCCGCAGCGTTGTGTTCCGCAGCGCCCACCGGCGCCCGTAACGTCTGCCGAGCCCGGTCGCTTCGATCGCGACGCTCACGCCACCCCGTCCTGGCGTTCGTCACGCAACGTGGTCTCGACGAGAGCGTCGATGCTCGCATCGTCGAGCCCGGCTCGCCGAGCAGAGTCGAGCCACGCACGCAACGTGCGGCGAAGCTCGCCATGCGCTGCCAACGACGGCCCGGCCAACGTGCGCGTCACGAACGTGCCCACCCCGGCCCTGCCCTCCACGAGCCCTTCCAACTCCAACTCCCGGTACGCCTTCGACACGGTGTTCGGATTGATCGCCACCATGGCCACCACCTCCTTCACCGTCGGCAGCTGATCACCGACACGCAAGAGACCCAGACGCAACCCCTGCCGCACCTGCTCCACGATCTGCCGATACGGAGCGACCCCTGATGTCGTCTCCACCCGAAACTGGATCATTCCAGTATTTTACTAGACAACTAGAGAAAGATGGGTACGCCCGCGGGAGCCGCACACTTCGCTCGTTCACCTCGCGTCGCTGAACACTGCATCGCCGGCCGAAGTGTGGGACCTCCGAACCAAATCGGCTCGACGCATGATCACCGGCCAAGTTCCACCAGGAGGTGTCCGGCTGAGGAACCGCTGCCGGACGGCGGACCTGTCCGTTCAACGACCCTCGAACGGACGCGAGACCTGTCCGGTTGACGAACCGCCATCGGACGCGGGATCTGTCCCGTCTGGGACTGCCCATCGAAAGCGAGTAGGGGTCGGTTGATGAACCTTGCGACCACGGGCGCAGTGCTGCGAGTAGGCTCGAACCATGGTGCGACGCGCAGACGACTTGTCGACTGATCCGGTGGTGGTCCTCATCGAGGAGCCTGCCGAATCCTTTGACGCGTGGCTCCGCGAACTCCTCGTTGATCCGCCAGTCGAGCTTGACACAACGGGAGCGGAGCTCGTCGCTCAGGCTCGCGTTGACGAGGTGTGACGCGACTCGTCCTCGATGCGTCCGCGGGCGTCGAGCTACTTCTGAACACGACGCGCGCACGGTCGATGTCCGCTCAGTTTCCTACGTCGGCCCAATGGTGGGTGCCAGAGCACTACTTCGTTGAAGTGGCTGCTGCGCTCCGGCGTGCCGCGTTGTTGCGCCGGCACAGGTCGACCAGGCGTTTGTGATGCTCGAGCGGGCAGTATTCCTTCGGGCGCAAGTTCGCCCACTGCTCAGCGAGGCCTGGACACGTCGGGCGTCGATCACCGTTGCCGACGCGTTGTATGTCGTGCTCGCCCAGCACCTTGACGCCACGCTGGTGACAGCGGACGAGCGTCTCGCTCGAACACCGTCGCTCGGTGTCTCGACGATCGTCCCGTAGCCGGCAGCAACCCCACTGCGAACTGGTCTGGAACCACCATCAGAGTGAGGCAGCGCACACCGGCACCGAAAATCGATCGACCGGTAATTGAACCGTCATCGAACGCGACGCCTGCCGGTTCAACAGCCCCGGCCGAAACGCTGCATCCAACGGCGGGATTCAAGGCCTATGCGGTGGGCCGGGCGATCATGCGGTACACCGTCGGTCGCGACACCGAGAACAGCTCGCCGAGATCTGAGATCGTGTATTGGCCGGTCTGGTGCATCCTCTTCAGCTCGCGCTGCTGCATCGCAGACAGCTTCGGCTGCCGGCCCTTCAACTTGCCTTGGGCTCTGGCGACGGCCATGCCCTCACGGGTGCGCATCCGAATCAGGTCCACTTCGAACTCGGCGAACGTGGCGAGGATGTTGAAGAACAACTTTCCCATCGGATCGTCAGGGTCATAGATCTGACCGCCGAGCGACAGCCTCACACCGCGCTTGGCGAGGGTGTCGCCGATGTCTCGAGCATCGGGAACAGATCGAGCAAGCCGGTCCAGCTTCGGAACGACGAGCGTGTCGCCTGTGCGCACCGCCGCCAGTGCCTGGTCGAGGCCGGGGCGCTCGCGTTTGGTGCCGCTGATGCCGTGGTCGATGTAGACCCGATCGGGCGGAACGCCGAGCGCGTGAAGCGCTTGGCGTTGGGCCGTGAGGTCTTGCTCATCAGTGGAGCATCGGGCGTATCCAATCAATGTTTCATCCATCCAAGAACGGTGCCCCGCCCGGTCGCCCTGATCAATCGGCGAGCGTTCGAAAGCCGCCCGTCATGTGAGACCGATCTCGCCGAACCCGTAGAACTCACTCAGCCGAGGCACCTGAACAACCTACGAGCGCCAGGGTTTCCTCTCACCCCACCCCGACCAGTCAGCGCGAAGACCGCGCGACGATCACGACTCCCCATTCGCGAGGGCCAGTTCGGCATCAGCCGACGAGTCGGAGTTCAGGACGACGCAGACCCGGCCATGATCACGGTTCGGGACGCGTCCGCTGAGGGCCGTTGAGACGCTTCTTCTTTGCCCGAGCGGACTCGGGCGCCAGCGCCCTCAATTCGCGCGCGGGTTGCGTTGATCCATACGTCGCAACCAGTTGATGGACATCTCGAGCAGAGCGCCCGAGAGTCGGTCGTTAGTCCAACTTCGCCGGTATCCCGTCGTGAAGCTTGAGGGCTGAACGCTGGCGATCGGGGCCGTGGCAGCCGACGTGCTCCGTTCACGAGCCGTACAGCCGCGAGCTGATGCCACTGCCCCCAACCGGCTGAGGGCATCAACTGAGGCGTTGCTTCAGGTGAACGACGACATCGTCGCCGTCGGTCTTGCCGATGACCTTGCGGATGGCAGCGGCGATGGGGAGCTTGTGGGTACCGTCGCCGAGCGCCATGAACGAGCTGCGGAACGCCACGCCGTCGACGGTGCCGGCGACTTTGACGAGACCGCGAGTGCCGAACACGATTGCGGAGTCGGGCATTTGAACACACGTCCAGGTGTCGCCCGCGCGCACTCGCCCCATCGTGGCCGTGAAGGTGATGTCCAGCGGCCCGATTGTGGACTTGGTCATGGCGGCGGCTTCCTTGTTGATGCAGTCCTGCGCGGCGGTGGTCAGGCCGCCACGTTCACTTCGGTGCCGAAACGGCGCGACGACGCCCGTCTCAGGTCGAGAGTGATAGCGGTCGGTCGGCCGGATCCTTGTTGATCGGCGCGGTCCAGACCTCACCGGGAAGGTCCGTGCCAATCACCAGCCGGACCCGTGTACCCGCAAGCGTGCGATGCAGCCACCCTGCGGGCGCCTGCAGCCGGCAGCCCGGCCCAGTCTGAGTGACATGGCCGTGCTCGTCGGCGAATGCCCCCGTGCCCGAGATCAACCACGTGACGGCGGCGAACTCGTGCCAGTGCAGGGTCTCGTTCTCCCCATGTACGTCATCGAATGCCAACCCGTGCAACCCCAGAGCGGTGACCTGATCGAGAGCTTCCTGCTCGGTGATCGGTGCCCCAGTCGTGAACTCGTACTCCATCGCGTACCCCCTCTCTGGCGCCATCACCAGGCTGAGCGAGACCGTACTCCATTGCGTGCGGCGCCGGTTTCCGCGCACCGCCATCACCCGGTGAATGCTCACGGGGCAAAGAAGTGCCCTTCGAATCTCCATCACGGCGTCCATCACCACGCATCCCTCGAAGCGCACGAGTAGATCGTCGTGCCACTTCTCGGTCCGACGGATCCCTGAACGCCGGGAGTGCGCCTGCTGGTCACAACTGAGCGGTGTCGCGGTCGGGTAACCGCCGAAACAGAGTTCGTTGCCGTCCGGATCTCGGAGCACGCGCACGAGATCGCTTCGCTCCTCCATGACCTCCACATGTAGTGCAGCCACCCAGAACGCGCCAAGCCATGCGGGCCATCGTGGTACTCGATGAGCGCCCGTTCGGCCACCGGTTGCCTGAGCACTGTGCCCCATCGCCGGTTCGCCCGCCACCGACACGTGCGTCTACCGATCTGCCCGGCCGTCCGACCAGGCCCCCGCACGTTCTGCGGCCGAGTACTCTCGGGAGGTGCTGGTTGCGGAACACTTCGTCCTCCTGGCTCTCGATCCCGACGGCTCGCCGGCGCGCGGTCACGCCAACCAGGCGGCTGTGCAGATCGGGGTGACTGGCGCCTTGATCATCGAACTGATGCAACAGGGTCACCTTGCGCTCGACGATGGACGGATCCGGCAGACGGGGACCCTCCCGAATCATCCGTTGCTCGCCCAGACCCTCGACAACGTCGGCCGGTTCGAGGGCAAGAAGTTGAAGAGCCGGATTGGGAGCGTCAAGCACTCCGGGTGGAGTGAAGTCGTCGACGTGATGATCGCGGAAGGAGTACTCGGCCGTGAGAAGAAGACGTTGCGACCGACCTGCCATCCTGTCCTTCGACCCGAAGTTCGCCAGGATGTGCTCGACAGAGTCCGGGCTGCCGCGATCGGCGACGGTCCGCTCGACGATCGAACTGCGGCTTTGCTCGCGCTGGCCGGCCCGAGCCAGCTGCTCGAGGTCGTCGCGCCCGATCGGGCCGACCGAAAGGTGGTCAAGCGTCGGATCGCCGAAGCGGCCGACCAGGTGCCCGCAGCAGCGGCTGTCAAGTACGCGATCGAGGCTGCGACGACTTCTGTCTTCGTCGCTGCAACGTGACGTTCAACGTAAACGCCTGGAAGCGCCGACGACGTAGGCCCAACGTCGGGTGCTCGACGGTGTCCGAGTGTCCCCGATCGCGGGGAGCGTGGCGCCGATCGGTCGTCGCGGCGGATACGCGAGAGTGGTGAATGTCCGATAGAGCCATCAGCAAGCTCGCGCCGTGGTATCAATCGACAGCTCAAGTCGCCGCAGCTGCCTTGTTCACCGACCAGCTCGATCGCATCCTGCTCGTCAAGCCGACTTACGACGACGCCTGGAACCTGCCTGGCGGCGTCGTTGAACCCGGGGAGTCACCGTCGGCCGCTGCGACGCGTGAGGTGCGCGAGGAGATCGGGCTCGATGTCCAACTCGGAGCACTCATGTGTGTCGACTACCGCCCACCCGTTTCGGGTGGGCGCGGCGACGCTCTGCGGTTCCTGTTCCACGGTGGACGCCTCTCGCGAGATCAGCTCGACAGCATCAAACTCGCACCCGCCGAGATCAGCGAATGGCGGCTGGTTCAGATCGACGATCTCGACGACTACCTGATCCCACTTGTCGTCGATCGACTTCGATCAGCACTCGACGGTCACTCATACCTCGAAGAAGGCCAGCCCGTGCAGCGCGCTCTGTAGTGGTTCAGCGCGTGCGGCCACCGTCCCCAAACGCCGGCTGAGCGCTCGTGTCTTGGCAATGAAGCACGATCGTCGCTTGACCGCTCAACCGTGTTGACGCGGGGATGACATGCTCCACGCCTACCGCAATCCGATCCGCGCTTTCGACCTCGACGGCCTGACGATGCTCATCGGAGCTGCAACCGATGGTCGACTGCTCGAGATCAGTGTCGCCGACGCCGAGGGGATCGAGTTCATCGTCCACGCCATGACCGCACGCCAACAAGTTCCTGAGGTGATTTCCATGCCCCGCTCGATCCAAGAAATCCTCGACCAAGCCGACGAACTGGCACAACGATTCGAGAGCTGTGAACCCGACGCAGCAGACGAACGGCCCGTGGAGGAGTACATGCTCGAACGCGCCGCCCTCGCCCGGGCCCGCGGCGAACGACAAGTCGCAGACGCCGACATCGCCGCACGAGCATCGGGCACCTCGTGGCGAAGGATCGGGAGCCTGCTCGGCGCGTCGGCCCAAGCAGCCCAGCAGCGATACGGCGCGCTCGTCGAAGCGGTCTGACCAACGGAGCGTCCATCCCCGATCGCCGGTTCGTCGCGAGCGAATCGAGCGCTCTCAGATGGCAGGCCGTTTGGTCGAACTTCGCAACAGGCGCATCACCAAGCATTCATGGTCGCCGAACTCGCGGACCCCGACGCGCTCGAAGCCGAGTTTCTCGTAGAACGCAATCGCCCGACGGTTGTCAACGGCGGGATCGATCACCAACATCTCAGCGCCGTGCTGGTCGAAGACGCTGCCCAACGCCAGCTTCATCACCTCCGCTCCGAGTCCGCGACCTCGGTCGTCGGGCGATCCGATCCAGATGTCGAGCGCCCATGCCCCCGGTTCAATGTCGCCCCAATAGTGTGACTCCTCTTCGCTGGCGTCGGTCAATTGCAAGAATCCAATCGGCCTGCCGTCCTCCTCGATGATGAGCAACTCACGCCACGGAACCTCTCGGATGAGTTCGGCCGGCCAGTCGTACCAATCGGCGCCACGGCCACCAATGGCGAGCGCCACATCGGGGTCGTCGTCCCACTGAACGATAAGGGCCACATCGTCGATCGTCATCGACCGCAACTCCACCATCCGTCGATAGTAGGCACGCAGCGGAGATGCCCACGACGGAGCACCCAACGCTCCTCGTCGATGCTGGGCGCAGAGCGGTGAACTCGATGAGGCCAACTTCCACCCCACTTCCGTCATCGGCTGTTCGGATCGCCCGGTGACGAACTCCCGCACGCGAGCGCCCGACCCGTATGAGGATGGCCGCACACGGTGGTCGGGATTCGCAGCGGGCTGCAGTCCTCGATGACTCGGCCCAGCAGGTCGACCAGTTCGCTCGGCATCGGCGCGGGCGAGGAACGCGTCGCGAACCAGTCGAAGTTCGTTTGCGTCGTGCACACCGTGAGCGGGCTCGTGTGTCTCGAACCGGGCCGCGAGTTCGTCGGCCTGATCGAGAATCTCTTGTGCGGTTCGAGGCATGGCCGTCACCTCAGGTACCTGGATCGAGCGGGCATGACGTGAATGATGATCGGGCCCTCGCTGGCGTCGACGACGCCGATCTCGAGGAGGCAAGCGGCTGCCGATGCCGTCTCTGCGTGCGCTGGGAGCAATGAGTGGCCCATCCACCATTACAAGTTGGCTTGCGTCTCCTCCGACGGCAAGTTGCCGTGCGGACCCGGGTCGATTGACAGCCCGAGAGGTCGCCTCCTCGGGGCAACCCAGCGACCGGTCGATGTCGAGATGTGTGCTGTCCTCGGAGCGTCGATGGTCGGCCTACGGTCACCGCATGCACATCGAAAACAGCGCTCTGATCGTCAAGGACTACGACGTCGCTCTCCGGTTCTTCGTCGATGCTCTCGGGTTTGAAGTCGTCGAGGATTCTCCGGCGACAACAAACGACGGCCGGCCGAAGCGATGGGTCGTCGTGCGGCCACCTGAAACCCTGACCGGACTGCTGCTTGCGCAAGCCGACGGCGAACGCCAGGAGCAAGCAGTTGGAGAACAGTTCGCCGGTCGCGTCGGACTCTTTCTGCGAGTCGATGATTTCGAGAAGTCGAGACAGCGCATGCTCCAACATGGCGTCGTGTTCGCCACTGAACCGCGTGACGAGCCGTACGGCCGCTTCGTCGTCTTCCTCGACAGCGAAGGCAACCGGTGGGATTTGCTCGGTCCGACTGAACAGTGAGTCCGAGCCGAACGACACGCGTCGATCCGGCAATCAGGCGCACACGGCCATCCGCCAAGGGGAGCGCAGAGTGCCCTGATTCGCTCGGGGCGCGGACCGCAAGCGACCCAGGTGCACAGATCACCTGACCTGGAAGTGTCCCCGACCGCCGATTCCGGTGGGATCAGGTCGGCGTCGAGCGAGCGATGACGACGAACTCGCAACCCGGCCGGTCGGGAGCGTCGCGGATCTCCTCGATCGCGAAACCGCTGGCATCGAGCGTCTCACCGATCTCGTCTCGATCCCGGAATCTCAACGTTGAGTCCGACGTCACGAGATCGCCGGCATCAATGAATCGGAAGCTGTGACGAAACGACACGAGCGGCAAATCGACCTCGTCCACCTCGACCCAGTGCTCGACAAGGCCCGCGACGGTGTCAGTCACAGAGATCGACCGCTCGCAGGTCCACTCCTCCCAACCCCTGTACGAGGGATCTCTCGTCTCGAACACCAGGTGGCCACCATCTCGAAGCGCTGCATGCGCTGCGTTCAACACCGCCCGCCAGTCCTCGTCGCACACGAATACCTGCGCGACGTTGCCCGTCATCGTGACGGCATCCACGACCAGCGGCGGCAGCACGCTCGCGTCCCCGAGCAGCCAGTTGACGCGGTCAGCGCCCGGCTTCCGGCGTGCGACGTCGAGCGACGCCTGTGCGGGGTCCACACCGATGACCGTCATTCCGTGCGTCGAGAGTCGGCAGCCCAGCACTCCGGTGCCACAGCCGATGTCGAGCACGCTTTGCGCGCCGAGCTCGTCGAGGATGGCTTCGTAGTGGTCGAGGTCGCAACGGTCACCGTCGATTTCGTCATAGATCGCTGCAAGTCGTGGGTCGGCGAAGATCCGGTCCGGCATCGACGGCACCATAGGTCCCGATCCGAGCGGTGGCCCACCGAGTTGCAGTGGGAGAACCCGCCGGCGATCGACAGACCCGCCGCACTCGCGTGTCCGCCGCCGTGTCGCCGACCGCCGGGTGATCAACGACGCCATGAGCGGGTAGGTCTTCGTCCGCTACGCGCACACTCCGGCAGACCTGCTCGGCTTCGACGATCGCGATTTGCTCTGCGCTCTGGGCCGACGGGCGTTCGTTGACGCCGCACTTCTCCCGCACACCGAGTGGCGGACCGCACCTCGCGAGTTGCGATTGCCGGGCGACCGTCAGAGGTGGAGGTGGAGACGGAGCGCGTCGTCGAGTCGGTCCATGAGATGGTACGGAACGGAGCCGATCAATGCCCCGACACGTTCGATGGCCACCGAGCGGACCTGTTCGGCTTGCGCCTTCGAGTCGACCTCGAGGCCGGTCTCGTCGGCTGGAAGAAGCGTCTGGAAGGGATGGACGTGGGTGACGTTGGATGTGACGGGGACGACGGTCACCACGCCCTGCCCGAGTCGTTGCGCAGTCGTGTTGGCTCCGTCGTTGCTGACGATGACGCCTGGGCGCGTCCGGGCGGCTTCGCTCCCAACGACGGGATCGAGGTTGACGAGGCGGATCTCGCTGCGGCGCATCAGGCGTCGGCGGTTGCGGTATCCCAGGCGTCGCTGCCCGGATCGTCGGACCACTCCGCGAATGCGGCCGCGTAGGACTCGGTCAGTTCCGATGCCCGGAGCAGGCGGATCGCGCGTTGCATCGCGGCGGAGCGGGATGCGAACTGGTGGGTCTTGACGTAGTTGTCGAGGAATTCAATGTCTTCGTCGGGAACGCTCACACTGACTTTCACACCGTGATGCTACCCGAGTAGCAATGCTGATGCTACCTCTCCGTCGAGCCGGTATCGGGTGGGCATGGACGTCGGGTCGACCTCCGGACTGAGGTTTGGCACGGCGGTCATCTCGATCAGTCGTCGATGAGGTCGAGCCCTTGCTCTCGTAGGCGTGCAAGGTTGTCGAGCATCCCCTGGAGAACCTCCGATGGGTGGCCTTCCCACGTCTCGATCTCGTCGACAACACGCATCGGGTGGCGGGTCCGATACGACTGGGTGACGTTCCCGCGGAACTTCTTGTTCGTGACGTTCGGGTCATCCTCGAAGGGACCGGTGGGTTCGACAACGTAGATTCGCTCGCATCCGCCGGTCCCGCGGAGTGCTGCTGCCAGCTCGGCTCCCCAGATTGCTGGTTCGAGCAGCGCCGCGAAATACACGTGGTTGGAGGTGCGGCCATCGTGGAAGTTGGAGTCGTGGCCGGGCACGACTCCGTCACCGATACCGAAAGCCGTCGCGGTCCCGTGAAAGAACGGTCCCTCGATGTGGCTGCAGTTCTCGAACGTCACCGGGACGTATTCCGTGCCGTCAGACTCGGCGATCGCCTCCGCGATCGACTTCGTCGCACCCAAGACTTGCTTCTCTCCCAAGGGCACCCCCGCTCTCGTCTGCCCAAGAATCATACGCGTGCCCAACAACGCCGAGGCCGTGAAGGTGGTCTCCGCGCTGACCTGCTTCGAACTCGCCGACGGTGACGGATCGCCAGCGTCAGCGGGTGAAGCCGGCCGCCGCGAACCGCTTCTTGTGCGCAGCATGCAGGCCCAGGAGCTTGTGGGTCTCCTTGGCCGTCTTGATCAACACGTAGTCATCTGCGGTGTCGCCGTAGCCGGTCTTGAACTTCACCTTCTTGATGTCTGATCGGTCGATGGCAAAGTTGGTGGGGGTCTCCCGGAGCACCTGCTCGGGCGACATCGACCGGTAGGACTCGGCCACTCCGTCCGTCGCGTGCATCCGGGCCGATGCCCGCCCCATGAAACCCTTCCCCTCGAACTCGGCCTGGGCGTTCGCCTCCGCCAACAGCTGCTTGCTCCGCTCCTTGGTGAGCTCGGCGAAGATCAACCGGCGATCGGTGGCCACCAGCGTGTACTGCTTCTGCTTCGCGCCCATGAAACCACTGGCCCGCGTGAGGCGACCGATCACATCGACAAGCTGCTCCTCGTCGCCGGGGCGAACCCCTTCGAGCTGCGACATGTCGAGACCTCCTGGTTCGTCCGCTCACCTCATCGGACCACCAACCACCCTGCCGGCCAAGAGGCAAAGGTCCCCGTCGCGGGCGACATCCGCCGTGCACGCTGCCCGCCAGCTCGGGCTGCTCTGACCGAGGCACAAACGACCACCGGGCAGGATCAATCCGTCTCTCGCGTGCACCGGTATCGCAGGACGATCGCCCCCGACCGGAACTCGAGGCGATTCACCAGTTCGAGCTGGATGCGCTCGTGCAGACCGGCGAGCAACGTCGGCCCGTGTCCGGCAAGGACCGGCTGCACGAGGAATTCGTACTCGTCGATCAGTCCCAGATCCGCCAACGCCAGAGGGAGCGTCACACCGCCCACGAACAGGCCCTCGCCCGGCTCCTGCTTGAGCTGATGAACCGCTCGGCCCACGTCACCTCGCACCAGCTCGGCATTCCAATCGACCCCGCTCAGCGTGGTCGACACCACGTATTTCCTTGCTCGGTCGATGGTCTCGGCGAACGGGATCTCCCACTCCTCCATCCAGTCGGGCCACCGGCCCGTGACCGGCCGCCGCCACGCAGACTCCATCATCTCGTAGGTGACCCGGCCGAACAGCAGGGCATCGGCTCGCCCCATCGCCTCCGTCCAGTAGCGCATCGACTCCTCGTCCGGCGGGAGCCCTGCCTCGTGATGGCAGCAGCCGTCCAGCGTCGTGTTGATCGCATATCGAAGTGGTCTCATCGCGTCTCTCCCCCTGGATGCGCACGCCCGCCCCGAGCCGGCCGCACGCACACATTGCCTGCCCGGGACGCGGTTGGCAAGCGCTCGCAACCGCACAGAACGATCGATCTGAAAGCGCCACCGAACGCCGGCCGAGCTCGACGGCTCAGTTCGCGCGGTGTCGATCAACCGCACGCCGGGCATCGGCCGTGGGCTGTCGACGACGTGCGACGACGAATGCTTGGGCGGACGTCTCGTGGGCGAATTCGGGCACACGTTCAGTCGTCGCACGCAACTCGAACCCCGCTGCCTCCATCCTTCGAATGACATCGGCAACGCCATGCCGGTACGACGTGAGTGGCAGGCCAGTGCCATGAGCATCGGACCGGACGACCGCTTCGCCGCCACCGGATTGGAAGGCCACCAGCAGGTGTCCGCCAGGCTCGATGGCGCGATGAAGTTCGACCAGACACCGATCGAGTTCGGCGGGGGGCGTGTTGATGATCGAGTACCAGCAGACTGCACCGGTCAGCGAGGCGTCCGCGATCGGGAGGTCGTCGAGCCGCCCCTGGTCGAAAGTGATCGCCGGGTGTGCCAGGCACGCCCGCGCGAGCAGCTCGGCTGACGGGTCGATGCCGACCACCGAGAGACCACTTCTCGCGAGGAACGCAGCGACGCGACCGGGGCCACAACCGACGTCAGCGACGAGACCGCCCGGACGGGAAGCAACCAACTCCACGAACGCGGCGAGCAACGCTCGATCGACCGGGCCTTCGGTCGCTCCACTGATGTCGGTGCCGACGAACTCGACGTAGCGATCAGCCGACGCGTCCCAGACCGCGGTCGCGTGAGCGTTGAAGTCAGACTGCGGCACCGCTCGACCCTACGAGAGAACCCGGACACTCTCCGGGCAGGTGTCGCCGAATACCGGTTGCACGACGGGGAGAGTCGGCCGGGACACCGCAGCTGCTTCAGTCCGGATCGCCCTCGGTGTCGGGCGATGGTTCCGCCGACACCCCGAGTTCTGACTCCAGCACCGCGAGCCGCGCCTCCAAGTCCGCCACGCGCTGCGCCAGCGATGGGCCGGTGTCGGCGGGCGGTGCCACCCGGTCCGATGCGAAGTGACGCACATCGTCGTGCTGGTCGGGCGCTCCGTCGCCGAGCAGATGCGCCCAGCGATCCTGGCTCTGGCCGGAGGCTCGTCCGATGTTGGCCGCCAACGGATCGGCGCCGTCGGCGAGCCGATCCAGCACTGCTTCGATGGAGTCGATCGACTCGAAACCGCTTCCCTGCGAGGTCGGGTATCGCTCGGTGCGCGACTTCAACTCGCCAGCTGACTGCGGGCCGCGCAACATCATCACTGCCAGCACTGCGAGCTGGTCGCGGTCCAGGCCGAGGGCGTCGTCGAGAATGTGGCGGTGCTTGTCGGCGCGCCCGCTGCTGTTCATTCGCGCGAGGCCCTTCTGACGCACGAGCAGCATCGCGTCCAACACGGTTCGCTCGCTGAAGTCGGTCAGCGGTTCGCGGTTCGACTTCTGATTGCACGCATTGACGAGCGCGTTGGTCGAGAGCGGATACTGATCGGGCGTTGTCGCCTGCTTTTCGATGAGGCAGCCGAGCACACGAAGTTCTTCGGCGGTGAGCTCCATCGCATGACCGTAACCCCGGCCGGTGTTCGTTCCTGGCCGCGTCGGCCGGACGATCGTCTGGCCCGACCTCGGGGTTCGGTTCTTCGATACTGCGACTGCATCGTTGCGTGCAATCAACATGGTGCTCGGCGCCGGATCACGCGGTGGCACGTCGATGTCGTTCGCTCCTTGCCGACGCACAAGACCTTCCCGCGTTTCTCTCGGATCGCGCCGCGGGAGAGCCGGGCCGGCAGTCCAAGCAGCCCAGGCAGTGACACGGCGCGCGCGTCGCAGCCATTCGACCGACGACGTGCCCCCGAACGCCGGGTTGCTGTCGATGGGCAATCCCGCACGCACGGACCGCGTAGCGTTGGAACGATGCCACAGTACGTGTCCCGAGTCTCGGCTGAGCGCGTCGAGCGGTTGCGTCGCTGGCATGAGGACGTGTCCTCAGAACTGCACGCACGCCCCACTGCAGACATCGAGTACCTCGGCCTACAGCTACACGTCCCACAAGGCGTGTTCGCTCCGACGCCCACATCCGACGTCCTCGGCCACCTCGTGACCGATCATGCGACCCCTGGCCTGCGGGTGCTCGACATGGGCTGCGGGGCTGGGGCCAACGCCATCCTCGCTGCCAGGGCCGGCGCCACCGTGCTCGGAGTCGACGTGAACCCCGCCGCCGTAGAAGCATCGCGGGCCAACGCCGCTCGCAACGGCGTCGCTGATCTCACGGACTTCGCCGTCAGCGACCTGTTCGAAGCTGTCGAGGGCGACTTCGACCTCGTGGTGATCGACCCGCCGTTTCGTTGGTTCTCACCGCGCACGATGCTCGAACGTGCCTTCACGGACGAGAACTATGCGACGCTCACCGCGTTCCTCCATGACGTGCCGGTCCGGCTGCGACGAGGCGGAGCGGTGCTGCTGTTCTTCGGCACGAGCGGTGACGTCGAGTACCTCGATGAGCGCATCAGCGCCAATGGACTCCTGAGCACCACCGTCGCCGAGCGGACCGTCGCCGTGAGAGGCGAGATGACCACGTACTTCGTCCGTCGTCTGACGATCAGCTGAGCAGAGCTCCCGTCGTGCCTGCCGGGCACCGAGGACAGTCCGGCTACCCGGAGTGTCCCCGAAGGCGGGGTGGACGTCGGTGCGCGGGTGGGGAACTCGCCATCGGTTCAGCGGTCTGCGAGTCTGGTGAAGATGACCGGTATCGATGTACTCGTCGCCGTCAGCATCGCTGTCGGGCTGGTCGGTGTCGTGGTGCCGCTGCTTCCTGGCGCCTTGCTCGTCTGGTCGGCGATCGTGGTGTGGGGCTTCAGCGTTGGGACCGCTACAGGTGGCTGTCGTGGGCGTTGTGACGGCATTGATCGCGGCCGGCCAGATCGTCAAGTACACGATCTCCGGCCGACGGTTGCGCACCGACGGGGTTCCCAACCGCTCGCTGGTCGTTGGCGGGATGGTGGCCATCGTCGGGTTCTTCGTCGTTCCGGTCGTGGGAGTGTTGATCGGCTTCGTCCTTGGCATCTACGTATCGGAGGTCCAGCGGGTCGGCGCACGGATGGCGTGGCCTTCGACCCAGGCAGCCTTGCGCGCTGTCGGTGTTTCGATGCTGCTCGAGTTGACCTCGGCTCTGTTGGCCGCTGTCGTGTGGATCATCGGGGTATCCGCCACCTGAACCGCGCCCGATCGCGCGAAGGTGCGGAGGGCTTGACGCCGCCATGGATCGAGTGCCGTTTGACGCCGGGTCGACGACGCTGCCACAACAAGCCGGCGGATTACGGGAGCCGCTCGCCCGCGGCGCACGCCTCGACGAGCAGACCGAATCGCCGCTCGCGCGTCTCGGGGCGCTTCGCCTCACTGATCCAGAAGGAGCGCATCTTGCGGTAGCTCGGCGGCGTGGAGTCCCAGAAGGCAGCTGCGTTCGGGTGGTCTCGGCGCAGGCGCTCGTCGAACTCAGGGGGCAGCCGGCTGGGCCGCTTCGACGTCGAGTACGGCTCCTCGCTCGTGTCGCGTGCGGCGAACGCGCGCCGTCCGGCCTCGGTCATGCGGCCCTCGGCCTCGAGCTCGGCCACGAGTGCGACGTTCACGGCACTCCAGCGGCGGCTCTTTCGTGGCGTGAACCGCTGCATGTGGCGTTCGCCGTCGATCGAGCGACTCTGCCCGTCGATCCAGCCGAAGCACAGCGCCTCGCGCACGGCGTCGGCCCATCGGAGCGAGGGCTCGCCCGTATGCGTCTTCCAGTAGCCCACCACGCACTCCGTCGCCGTCGCGTGATGGCGCTCCAGCCAGTCGCGGAACTCGTGCGGAGCGCGGAAGAAGATCGGCTCGCGGTCGAACACGCCCGCGAGGCTACGTCGACGCCCCGCACGACGAAGACCGTCCGGGTGCTGAGCGTCCCGTTGAGGAGTACATGCTCGAACGCGCCACCCTCGCCCGGGCGCGTAGCGAGCGACAGGTCGCCCCACTCGATGGGTTTGAATGGCGCCGCTCGGTTCCTTCGTCTCCGCATGCGCAGCGACGTTCACCCGACGTCGTGGCCGAATTCGGCGCTTCAGGTGTCAGCGCGGTTTGCCTGCGAGGAACAAGCCGATGGCCTTGTCGACTCTTCGCTGGCGGGTATCGACCGACTTCGCACCATTGATGCTGTCAACGTGGTAGCGCTGAATGCTGTTCGACAGCGTCTCGAAGAACGACTTGGCCGCAGGATTCGCCACGAACGCCGTGGCCAGTTCGGCTGGCACGTCAACAGTGCGCGGCGTCGAGTCGACAACGAGCCCGACTTCGACTCCGTCTCCAGCGGTCACTCCAGCGGCATCTCGGACCGCCGCGCTCACCGGGATCATCGACTGACCGTTCATCACCCCCGCCGTGGTGCGATATTCGTAGCCGTTGAGCGTCACGCGTACCGGCGGCTTCTTGCCTGCGCCCAACTGCTCGATCACTGCCGCGGGGACGACGATCCCCGTCGCCTTCTTGCCTTCGGCCTGCTGAAGTGTTGCGGAGAAGCGGAGAGGTCCGGCGGCAGCGTCGCGCGTCATCGCCGAAGTCTGTCTCAGATCGCCCAACGTCACCATCATCAATTGTTGTCGTCGTTCTGGATTCCCAAGGGATCCTCGGCAAGAAGCGGAAGCCCGCGCAGCCAACCCTGCAACAACGCGTGTGTCGGGCCCGCACCGACGAACGTAGCTGTCACCCATCGCCGGGTCTGCTGGCGCGCCGGTCGCCCGGCGTGAGCGCCATCCGACGCGCTGCGGTCGTCTCTTCAGGGTGGACGCCAGGTCGGTCGACGACGGCCCGATGACGTGAGACGCTTGCCGGGTGGGTGAGTTGCTCGTGGCTGTCGTGGGGGCCGAGACAGTGTTCAGCGATGGCCGCCGGGTTGGGTGTTCGACGATGGTCGTCACTGAAGAGGAGGTCTCGGTCATCTTCTCGCTTCGGCGGTGGCCCGACAATCAGTCCGAAGGGCAACTCCGATGGCAGCTGGTCGACAGCCGAAACGGACGGACGTTGACTCCGTTCGGCGGCGGGTACGGAGGTGGAGCAAAGCCGGACGAGCCGCGCGACCTCGACGGCAGCTGGCGGTTCAGTGGTTCGGCGAGCGACAGGGTCCAGCTGATCTGCAGCTCGGGTGACCGAGAGATCCTGAATCTCGACGTGCCGATCACTTCGGCACCGACGTCTTGTCACCATCTCGTCGTCCGCTCGGCACAACATCGACCAAGAGCGAGTGAACGGGAGCTGTTTGTCCAGGTTCGATCCCGCTGGCCGCCCGAACGAGCTGTCGCCGATCGCATCGAAGTACCCGCCTCATCCATCGACCTCAGCGGCCAAGGCATGGAGATCATCGCCATTGAGCACTGGGCCGGCGTGCGTGTGTTGCTCGTACGCTTCCCCGCCGAGGAGCGGCACACCGGCATCGAGGGCTCGCCCGTGTGGTGGCAAATGGAGATCGACGGCATCAGTACCAACGCCGTGCTCTTCAGCTCCGCCACGGGCGCATCCGGGCTGCTCGCGCGGCTGGTCCTCGCAGACGACATGTCGCCTGGCACGTCAACGGCCGAAACAACTCACTGAGTCGCCTCCCGATCGGCCGTGTCGCACAAGCGTGCGTGCCCCAAAACGTCAGCCGGGGAGACCTCGCCCGACCGTCACATACCGCCGGGTGTGTCGGACTGAGGTGCAGGGTGGGGCGGGGAGCTGGTTCGTGGATCGCTCGGCGTCGGAGACCGGCACCTGGGTCTGCGAGGCTGAGGGCATGCGCTATCGACGGCTTGGCCGTACCGCTCTCCAGGTCAGCGAGCTGTGTCTCGGCACGATGAACTTCGGGCCGCAGACGCCCGAGGACGAATCATTCGCGATCATGGATCGCGCGGTCGAGCTCGGGATCAATTTCTTCGACACGGCGAACCGTTACGGCGGTGACAAGGGCGCCGGCGCCACCGAGTCGATCATCGGAAGGTGGTTCGCCCAGGGTGCCGGCCGCCGCGACAAGATCGTCTTGGCGACGAAGCTGTTCGGAGCGATGTCCGAGTGGCCGAACGACGGTCGCCTGTCGGCACGTCACATCCGGATGGCGTGTGACGACAGCCTTCGACGGATGCAGACCGACCACATCGATCTCTACCAGATGCACCACATCGACCGGACCGCCCCGTGGGAAGAGATCTGGCAGGCGATGGACACACTGATCCAACAGGGCAAGATCACCTACGTCGGCAGCAGCAACTTCGCCGGATGGCACATCGCTCGGGCGAACGAGGCCGCCGCCCGCCGGCACACGCTCGGCCTCGTCAGCGAGCAGAGCCACTACAACCTCCTGGTGCGGACCGTGGAACTCGAGGTCCTCCCAGCTTGTCGCGAGTACGGCGTCGGCGTGATCCCGTGGAGCCCGCTGTCGGGCGGGTTGCTCGGCGGCGTACTCGGTGACTCCGACCGCGCCCGCCGTCAGTCCCCGCAATCGCTCAAGCGGATCGACAAACTGCGCCCACGGTTGGAGCAATGGGAGCAACTGTGCGCCGAGCTCGCTGAGGAGCCCGCGGCGGTGGCGTTGGCGTGGCTCCTCGCCCAGGACGGCGTGACGTGCCCGATCATCGGTCCGCGCACGATGGACCAGTTCGACGGTGCCTCGCTGCGTTCGCTCGAGATCACGCTCGCTCCGGACACGCTGGCATCGATCGACGCGATCTTCCCCGGTCCCGGCGGTACTGCGCCCGAGGCGTACGCCTGGTAGCTCGACCGCTTGCGGAGTCCGCCAGAGCGACACTGGCACGATGCCAGCGTCTCCGTCGATCACTTGGACCACACTCACCGTTGACTGCTCCGACGCCGAAGTACTCGGCGCGTTCCACTCGCAGCTGCTCGGCCGGGACATCGCTGGCCGCGACGGCAGCGGATGGCTGCAGCTCCGCAATCAGCGGCCCCGAACTCCGTGTGACTACGCCGGCGTCCCAACCTAGGTTGCTGGGAATGATCGATGACGTCGAAGTCCGCGACGCTGGTTCGAGGGGACGCGGCGTGTATGCGCTGCGGCGGTTCGTCGAGGGTGAGTTCATCTTCCGACGCAGACACCTGCGGATCGTGTCGACCGAAGAACTCGAATCCGTGAGCGAGTGGGAACGTATGCATCTCTGCGAACTCGGTTTCGATCGCTTCGCGGTGCTCGCTCCCCCTGGCTGCTACCTCAACCACTCCTGCGAGCCGAACGCGATGCGCCACGGCGTCAAGGTGTTCGCATGGGAACCGATCGAGCGCGACGAGGAGATCACGATCGACTATCGATTGAACGCCTTCGACGGTGACTCGTGGCCATGCGAGTGCGGCGCGTCGGCGTGCACCGGCACCGTTGTCGGCAGCTTCTTCGCCATGAAACCGGAACGCCAGGAGATGCTCGCGCCCCACGCGCCCACGTTCATCCGTCGCGAGTACCAGCGGCGTCGAACGCAGCAGGGCAGGTCAGTCGGCTGACCGTGCGGTGAGCAGGCTGACGATTTGGCCGGGTGGTGTCCATCGCCACCGCGATCACCGCCCGACGCTCTGCGACGACCTGGAAACTCGTTGCCTCGTCGGATGGCGGGTGGTCTACGGTTCGGATTTCGCCGTGGCGTCGATGAGGAGTTGACGCCCTTGGAGCCACAGCGTGGAACAAGTCGAGGTCGCCAATCCGGTGACGAAGTGTGGTGGCACAGCGAGTTCCCTTCGCCCGCACATCTGGGATTTGTTTCTGGATGGAGGTACGAAGTGGACCGGGTCCTGAGTTCTGAATTGGCATCGCACGTCGGTGAACGAGTGCGCGTCGCTGGCTGGCTCCACCATCAACGGCAGCTGGCGAAAGTCTCGTTCCTGCTGGTGCGAGACCGCGCTGGCATCGCGCAGGTCGTGGCGATCGACGATGATGTCCGCAGCGCAGTCGGCGAACTGCTCGCAGAGACCGTCATCGAGATCATCGGGCGAGTCGTTGCGTCGGATCAGGCACCCTCGGGAGTCGAGATCGTCGATCCCGAGGTGACGGTCCTGGCATCACCCACCGAACTGCTGCCTTTCGAACTGCGACGCCCGGAGCTCTCCGCGCAGCTCCCGACGCTGCTCGACCATGCCGCAGTGGCATTGCGCCACCCGCGACGGCGGGCCATCGCAGCGTTGGCAGCGGCATCGGTCGGTGGTTTCCGCACCACGCTGGATGCGTCGGGGTTCACCGAGATTCACACCCCCAAGGTCGTGGCCTCAGCAACGGAGAGCGGGGCGAACGTGTTTCCGATCGACTGGTTCGGCGATCGGGCCTTTCTGGCGCAGAGCCCACAGTTCTACAAACAGATCATGGTCGGCGTCTTCGAACGCGTCTACGAGGTCGGCCCGGTCTTCCGAGCCGAACCCCATGACACCGCCCGCCACCTGGCCCAGTACCTGTCGCTCGATGCCGAGATGGGCTTCATCGGCGACCACACCGACGTCATGGCAATGCTGCGTGACGTGCTCGCCGGCATGACGGCGAGCATCGCCGAGAGCGCCCGGCCGTCACTTGAACTGTTGGCGCTCGAGTTGCCGGGCATCCCGACGGAGATCCCGGCGGTCGGCTTCGTCGAGGCTCAGCAACTGATCGAGTCCGACACCGGCACGTCGGTCGTCGGCGAGCCGGACCTCGCACCGGCGCACGAACGTTGGCTCGGCGAATGGGCCCTGCGAGAGCATGGTTCGGAGTTCGTGTTCGTGGTTGGCTACCCGATGGCCAAACGGCCCTTCTACACACATCCGGACTCGCGCCGGCCCGAGGTGTCGAAGAGTTTCGACCTGTTGTTCCGCGGGCTCGAACTCGTCACTGGCGGACAACGACTGCACCTCTACGACGACTACCTCGCAGCCCTCGACGGCCAGGATCTCGCGCCGTTCGAGGGATACCTCGAAGCGTTCCGCCACGGCATGCCCCCGCACGGCGGATTCGCAATCGGACTCGAACGATGGATCGCTCGCCTCACACAAGCCACCAACGTCCGCGAAGTCACACTCTTTCCGCGCGACTTGCATCGACTCACGCCCTGAGCCGGTTCTGACAGTCGAGATCCAATCCGGCGGGATCGGCGAACGCAGTGGTGCACGCACAGCCAAATCACCGCAAGCCCGCAGCACGGGATCCTGTGCGCGTGACATGCGACGACGCGGACGCTGTCTCGCCGTGACCGGCCACACCTCGGACGCCGTACTCTCAGAGTGTGTGTTTGGTTCTCGTTCGGCACTGCCGATCCGCGGTCGACGCCGCCGCGCATCCGTCGACGTGGGGGCTCACGGGCGAGGGACACCGCCAAGCGGCCAACCTCGCATCGTCGCCGTGGCTCGCGGGCGCGGCATTTCTGGCAGCTGGCCCAGAGCCGAAGATGGTGCAGTCGTTGCGGCCGACCGCTGAAAGGCTCGGCATCGACATCTCGATCGACGATGCGTTTCGTGAAACCGAAGCTGGTTGGCTGCCCCCTGAGGAGTTCCTCTCCAGCGTCGGTCACCTCTTCGCATCGCCGACGTCCGCGCCGGCCGTCGGTTGGGAGCCATCGCGCGATGCAGGGCTTCGATTCCTCGCCGGGGTGAAGTCGATCGCCCTCACCCGGCCCGACGACGACATCGTCGTGTGCAGCGGTGGTCGGGTTCTGACATCACTGCTGGTGGAACTCGGTGCGATTCACAGCGATGTTGCCTTCTCCTGCTGGCAATCGATCCGTATGCCCGACATCGCCGTGGTCGACACCGCAACCGACGGCTCACCGGTGGTGCTCCATCACTTCGCCGACTCGCCAACTGGCGTACTGTGAGATCTTCATGCCCGGAGGCGTGCGCTTCTGGCGGGGTTGGCCGTGGTGGTCACGCTCATTGGTTGCGCATGAAGTCCCGTGGCGAAGTACCGAGTTCGGCTCGGAATGCTGCGACGAACGAGCTCGGAGTGGAGTAGCCGACGGTGACTGCCGCGTTCGTCACATTGTCGCCATCGGCCAGCCGACTGACTGAGGCGAGGACTCTGGCGCGTCGCCGCCACTTGCCCAAGCTCATGCCCGTTCCAGCGCTGAAGTGCCGCTCGATCGTTCTGCGATTCGCATGTGCCGCCCGAATTCGGGCGTTCAACGGGTCTGCGGGGTTCGACATGATCGCGTGTGCGATGTCTCGCGCAACTGGATCGTCCGGCAACGGCAGGTGCAGTGGAGCACCAGGTTCGAGAGCGATCTGCGTGGAGAGCAACGTGATGGTGGCGGCATCGGCTGGCGATGTGAGGTCCATCGGTGCAGCATCGACGGCGTGGAGTGTGAGTTCACGGGTCAGCGGTGTGAGGCTGATGACGCGAAGAGCATCTCCGAGCGCACCGAGTTGGGCGTCGAGGTACAGACACCGGATGCCTGCGCG
Source organism: Ilumatobacteraceae bacterium (assembly GCA_963774765.1). GTDB lineage: Bacteria > Actinomycetota > Acidimicrobiia > Acidimicrobiales > Ilumatobacteraceae > Sva-07. The sequence continues at coordinate 6,315 of CAVZGP010000031.1, read as the reverse complement.
TCCCACTGTTTCGATCTGCACCTGTGTCCCGTCGGGCACGCACAGCGCCCGGTGAGCGGGAACAGTCCAGGCAACGGATTCGGTCAGCGCTGTGAACAGTCCGGTGTGAGCGAAGACGAGGTAGTCCCAGCCCGGCTGGGTCGGCAACGCGACCCGGCCCGGTGGATGTGAGATCGAGTAGCTCCGAACTCGTGAGGCCGGCTGTCGAAAAATCGACATGATTCGTCAGAATATCGAATGTTGACCAGGGGCGGCATCGGCGACGATGACACCCATGCACCCTCAACTGACGCACTTCGCCATCAACACCGACGACGTCGAAGCGACGCAGGCGTTCTACGCCTCGGTGTTCGGCTGGCAGTTCCAGGATTACGGTCCACCCGGATTCGTGCAGATCCTGGATGCCTCCGGCAACGCTCCGATGGGAGCGATACAACAGCGGCGCCAACTCCTCGACACCGATCCCACGCGCGGGTTCGAGTGCACCTTCGGCGTCGACGATGTTGACGCCACCAAGGAGCGCGTCCTCGCCGCCGGTGGCCGAATCCTGATGGAGAAGTTCACCATCTCCGGCGTCGGTCACCTCATCGCGTTCCAAGACCCCGGTGGGAACCCCGCACTCGCAATGGAGTACGACGCCACTTCGGAGTAGAGCCCAGCGCGCCCAGGGTGATGACGTGAGCATCGGCGCCCACTCCTACCGACAGAACGTCGTGCACGACGATCTCGCAGTCGCCTTGTTCGGCGAAGTGCTGTCGGACGGTGTCGATCACCTCGGGTGGGGTGACGGGGTCGGCGGCACCGAAATGGAGCCGCAGTGGCGCGTCGAAGTCGCTGAGGTCACCCAGGGTCTGGTCGGGTCAGCTCCCGTGCCAGGTGGCGGCCGCGTCCAAGGTCGAAGTTGCCCAGCCGTCCGATCGCGCCGTCACGGTCGGTGTAGTCGACCGCGCCCCCGCCCTCGCGGTGCGGTTCATCAGCGAGCGGAGCGCAACGCCCGCCCGCTCGAGCGGATAGCGCGTCGGACCCCCGAGCGATGTGACCAGCCATCTCAGCCTCGCCGACTTCTGGTTCCTCGTCGGATGCGTCACCGGCACCGATGCTGCGACCCTCATCGCCGCCATACACGTCGACGGCGCGCTGGTGTGGGCTGTCCCGAGCCCCAGATTCGCGACCGCACGATCGCGGGCCGATTCAATCCGGTGATGCAGGCCCGATGCTGTCAAGCCACTGACCTGCAGACTTGTGGCTCGTCAGCCGCACGAAGTCGAGGTGGACGAACTCCGGCGCATTCATCGCCGAGCCGTACCGCTCCCGATATTTCGCATGCTGCGTCCAGGACCATCGGATGATCGACTTGTTCGGGTCCCACGACCACAGAGTGCGCCACACCTCCCGATTTCCGTTCCACAGTTGCTCCCGCCTGACAATTCGCGTCAGTGTTCGGCGGATCACCTGAAACATGACGGTGTGACGCGGAACGTCCAGCCAAACGACGGTGTCTGCTCGCTTCCACACCGGTCCGTCCACCACCACGGTCCGGTAGTTCCCGTCGATGACCCAAGAATCCGTAGATGTGATCTCGTCGATCCGAGCCACGAACACGTCAGGATCGATCGGTGTCCAGTCAGCCAGATGATGGATCGCGTCGAGCTCGACATACGTGACGGCGAGAACCTGCGCGACGCGTTCGGCGAGGCGGGACTTGCCCGAGCCAGCGTTTCCCACCACCGACACCCGGTTCACGGATCCATCATCGCCGACGGTCGAGTGTCGCCAGCCGCCAGGTCGGGACTGCCGCGGCTGGGTGCTGACGACCGGGCAACGACGAGAATGTGGCTGGAGCTGCCGAGCAAGCTCGGCTCGGACTCGACTCTGCCGATCGCTCCGAGAAGAATCGCACGTCGCTTATCGTGGTCCAGCCAGGCTGCGAGATTCGGCATGCCGGAGGTCGGGCCCTCGATCGCCAGCACATCGCGAACATGGCAGCCGGCGTCGACCGACACCGGAGGGTGGCGTCGCTCGTCGCCCGGCTTGCGTTGACGCCCGAGTTCCACGATGCGATACCTGGGAAGTCGGCAAGCACATCCCCAGATCGCTGGCGCTTCGGCGTCGAGGGTGCGGCCGATCGAGATGGTGCGCATGGGTCGATGAACCCCGAAGACTCGTGACTCATTCCGGGAAGGACCCTGCGGGCGGGCAGTTCTGAGGTGGTCTCCGGAACCAATGCTGGGGGCGGAGCCACATACGGAGAGGAGCCAACCCAGGTCCAGTGTTTCGGATTCAGATGTTGTTGTCGGGATGGACGTGTCGAAGAACACGATTGTCGCTGGCGTGCTGACTGGTGGCGACGGGTTACCTGTGGTGGAGTCGTTGTCGGCTGACGAAGCCTCGGTGCGCCGGTTCTTCCAACGATTCGATCACCTCGGCCGGGTGTCCGCGTGTTACGAGGCGCGCCGACCGGTTACGACTTGCATCGATTGTTGTCGTCGATGGGAGTGCATTGTGTGGTGGTCGTACCCGTCGCTGATCCCGAAGGGGCCGGGTGATCGGGTCAGAACAGACAAGCGTGACGCCCGCCGGTTGGCAGTGTTGCACGAGGCGGGATTGTTGACCCCGATCCGGGTGCCGACCCAGCGTGAGGATGCCGTTCGACGACCCGGCACTGACCGCCACGCTCGGCTACTATCGAGGGTTAGTCTGCGCTGACACCTACTTGTCGCCGTGTCGAGGGTCATTGTGTGCTCCGCATCGTTCTTGCCGTCCAGCGAGCTGTCACGACGACGAAAGGACCGCGGCGCGTTCGCAGTGGTTGTCGCGGCCCCGCTGATGGCACTGGTGCTCGGAGTTGTTGTGGCGTTGTCGGGTGCGCGCGGTTCGGATTGGCCGGCGCATCAGTTTCGGATCGAGCTGTTTCGTGAGGTTGGTCTGACGTTGTGGAATGGCCAGTGGTATTCCGGTCATTACATACTTGGCTACAGCGTCGTGTATCCGCCTCTGGCCTCGTGGTTCGGGCCGCTGGCCGTCGGCATTGCGAGTGGTGTTCTCGCGTCGTTTGCGCTTGCCGACCTGCTGTGGCGTCGGTTCGGTGTTGCGGGCGCTTTCGCAGCGTGTTGGTTCGCTGTCGGCACAGCTGTGAATCTTGCGGTCGGGCGCCTTCCTTTTGCGCTCGGGCTGGCTTTCGGCCTGGTCGCACTTGTGGCCTTTCACCGGCGGTGGGTGGTCGTGGCCGTGGCGGCGGCGATGCTCAGTTCGCTGGCCAGCCCGGTGGCCGGTGCGTTTCTCGCTCTCGCGCTTGGTGGCGTGCTGATCGATGCGTGGCTGCAGCATCGCAGTGGCGGTCACCCACGATTTGGGCTTCCGGCCACGATGTTCGTTGTCACCGTGGCGCCCGTCGTGGTGACGTCGGTGTTGTTCCCGGACCCGGGGGTGTTTCCGTTTCGTTGGGCAGCGTTCGTCGGCGTCATGGCAGCGTTCATTGCGCTCGTCATCGTGTTGCCGTCCACCGAACGGGTGGTGCGGTTGTCGGCTGGTCTCGGCGCCGTTGCGACTGTTCCGTTGTTCGTGGTGGCCAATCCAGTGGGCGGCAACATGACGCGGATGGTGGTCTTCTTCGTTGTCCCTGTGTTCGCTGCATCGATGTGGGCCCAGCGCCGGACCCTGGTGGTTGCCGCCGGTGTTCCGCTTGCCCTGTGGTTGGTGTTGCCCGGTGTGGCCGCTGCCGATCACCTCAACGACGCGGCGGCGGAGGCGAGCTATTACGACGCCGTGACCGACTTCATCACGCACGCTGGCGGTGTACCGGGCCGGCTCGAGGTGCCGTTCACGGCAGGTCACTGGGAGGCCACCTACATTGCTGCGGAGGTTCCGATTGCTCGTGGATGGGAACGCCAGACCGACATGGATCGCAACGAGGTCCTCTACGACGAGGACCTCACCTCCGATGAGTACCGGCGTTGGATCGACGAGCACGCCGTTCGTTGGATTGCGTTACCCGACATCGAGATCGATGGGGGTGGTCTCGCTGAGGAAGCACTCCTCGAACAAGGTCTCCCGTGGCTGAAGCTGGCGAGGACTACCGAACACTGGCGAATCTGGGAGGTCGTGGACTCGGTGCCGATCGTGGAGGACCCGGGGCGGCTCGTCAGCGAGTCACCCGACGAGATCGTGTTCACCGTCGAGCGGGCCGGGTCGGTGCTCGTGCGCACCTGGTACATGCCCTACTGGTCAGCGCAGGGCCATGGCGCCTGCGTCGTGCGCACCGATGATGACCTCGTGGAAGTCATCGTCACCACACCCGGAATCGTTCGTCTCCGACCGGAGTTCTCGCTGGACCCGCTGATCGGTGACGGATCGGTTGATGACTGCAACCCCGAGGCGCCGACCAAGGGGACCGGTCGAGGTCCCCGTGAAAGCACTCGTGCCCGCCAAGGGTCATCGGTCGTCGCTGCCAGTCCGCTCACAGGCGGGTAAACCTCAGCGAACCATCACGTTTGCTGAGAGGCGCATGCCCACGAATTCCCGCGAGGTGGTGGAGCTCGCGGGTCCCTTCGTTCGCGCCAAGCGCGATGATCGCGGTCCAGATCCAGCCCTTCCACGCTCGGCTTCCGCCGATGTGTGTGACCTCGGAGCACGATCGACCCGCTGCATACTCACCCGTTGACGCACGCGTCCGGTTGAGGACCGTCAGTTGAGACTGGATCGTCGAGCGCCATTCGAGGTACCGACGAACCCGAGATCGTTCGACTGGCGTCCCCCTGTCGGACGGGGCGGGCCGGGACTATGGAGTGCTCGGTACGGGCCGACACCGGGAGGGCTTACCGCCGTCGTCGCTGGTTGAAATGTGCCTCGGCCAGATCTAGCATCGGCACGCACGGTCAGTGCTGGCTGCGTCCAATTCGAGGGGGTTGCGATGGGCGAGAAGCGGCGGCTACCCGCAGTCGTTGGCGTCATGGTCACCGCCGTCGTCCTTGTTCTCGCAATCGCGGTGGTTGGCGGCGGCGTCGCGGCCCTGTTTGGAGGATCCCTCAGCGATTTGGGAGAGGGCTACGGAGGTTGAGGGGGACCCGTTTGGTGGTCCAGTCGCTATGCGGCTTGGGGTTGGTGGGTCGTGGTCCACTGTAGGGCGAACTCGGTTGGGGTGAGTTCGCCGTGGGCGGAGTGGGGTCGGTTGGCGTTGTAGTCGAGCCGCCAGTCTTCGATGATCACGCGGGCTTCGAGCAGCGAGTCGAAGCGCCACGAGTTGAGCAGTTCGTCGCGGAGCCGGCCGTTGAACGACTCGATCCAGGCGTTCTGCCACGGCGAGCCGGGATCGATGAACAGTGAGCCGGTGCTGTTGAATCGGCACCAATCGGCGACGGCGTGGGCGACGAACTCGGGACCGTTGTCGAAGCGCACGTAGACGCGGCGCCCCGTGCTGCGAGGGCGAGGCGGTCCAGGACGTCGACGACGCCGTCGGCGTCGATGGAGCGATCGACCTCGATCGCGAGGGCTTCGCGGGTGAACTCGTCGATCACGTTCAACATCTTCAGGGTGCGGCCATCGGCGGTGGTGTCGAACTGGAAGTCCATCGCCCAGATCACGTTCGGACGAATCGGGCACATCGCGCCGACGGCGACACCGATCCCGGTCAGCCGCTTCTTGCGTGCGGCGCTGCGGCACCCGCAGGCCCTCCTCGCGCCACAGCCGGCGGATGCGCTTGTTGTTGACCTGCCAGCCCGCTCGGCGGGCCATCTTGGCTGCCCGTCGCCACCCCCAGCGCGGCCGGTCGGTGGAGAACCGGCGCAGCCAGGCGCGCAGCTCGGCCTCCTCGGCGGTGATCGGCGGCGGCGTCAGGCGCATCGTGGAGCGGTGGATGCCCACCACCGTGCAGGCTCGACGTTCGGAGACCCCGAACCGGTCGCGCAGCACCGTGCACGGCGCTGCGCTTGCGGTTCGGGGTCAGAAGTTTCCCGCCGAGATCTCCTTGAGCATGTCGATGTCGAGCGCCTGGTTGGCGACCAGCTTCTTGAGCCGGGCGTTCTCGCGCCTCGAGTTCCTTGAGCCGTTTCGCGTCGTTGGCCTTCATGCCGCCGTACTGGGCGAGCCAGCGATGCCACGTCGACTCGGCGATCTCCAGGTGTCGGCACACCTCGTCGAGTTCCTGGCCGGCGGCGAGGAGCTTGTTGCCCTCGGCGAGCTTGCGGATGATCTGATCCGGCGTATGCCGCCGGCGCTTGTTCGATGTCATGTCGTTGTTGATTCTTCCTGCCCGAACACCGGGCAACAGAGTCGCACAACGACTGGACCACTACGACGGGCTCACCTCACCCCGGCTCG
>CAVZGP010000030.1:0-396261 GCA_963774765.1 Ilumatobacteraceae bacterium | reverse complement strand
TCACTCCGTCACCTCGCGCAACAGCTCCTGGATCTCGGCCTCCAGCTGCTTGATCTCGGCGTCGATCTCTTCGAGCGGCGTCGGCGGTGTGTAGACGTAGAAGTGGCGCGTCACCGGGATCTCGTAGCCGATCTTGGTCTTGGTGTGGTCGATCCAGGCGTCGGGGACGTAGGGGTGGACCTCCTGCTCGACGTACTGCTCGACGGCCTTTCGGTAGGTGTCGGTGGCGAGGCGGTCGGTGGGGTCGGGTTCGTAGCGCACCGGCTCGTTCGGCAGGGGGACGTTCTCGTTGTCGCGCAGGTCGGGGTCGGGTTCGGGGTGGCCGTGCTTGTCGGTGATCGGGGCGGCGTCGGGGTCACGGACGGCCAGGGCGTCGACGATGGCGTTCTCGATCGGCTTGCCGTCGAGGTGCAGGTCGGCCATCCAGCGCTTCGCTTCCTTGCGGGCGGCGGCCTCGCTGTCGAACGTCGTGCCCGTTTCCTCCGCTGCGCGTCCGCGGGCGTGTTCGACGAGTGCTTGTCGCTGCTGCTCGTCGAGCTTGGCGAGCTTCTTGTCGGCGAGCAGCGCGTCCGCGGACGCGTCGGTCACTTCCCACTTGAGTCGCAGCGGTCGCTCGACGGTGATTCGCAGGAAGCCGAACTCCTCGTTGGGGAAGATCTTGACTCGCTGCTCGTCGTCGTCGGTGAGCTGCTGATCGAAGTTGCCGTAGAGGCGGACGATGTCGGCGATCTGGTCGGCGCTGACCTCCTTGCGCTTCTCACCCAGGCTCTTGCGCATCTTGGTGAAGCTCTGCCGGGCGTCGATGAGCTGCACCTTGCCCTTGCGGTTGGGGCTCTTGCGGTTGGTGACGATCCAGAAGTAGGTGGAGATGCCGGTGTTGTAGAAGAGCTGGTCGGGCAGGGCGACCACGGCCTCGAGCCAGTCGTTCTCGATGATCCATCGGCGGATCTCGCTCTCGCCGCTGCCGGCCGCGCCGGTGAACAGCGGGGAGCCGTTGAACACGATCGCCAGGCGGGAGCCACCCTGCTCGGGCGGGCGCATCTTGGAGATCATGTGCTGCAGGAACAGGAAGCTGCCGTCGTTGATCCGCGGCAGGCCCGCCCCGTACCGGCCGGCGAAGCCCTTGGTCTCGTGCTCGTGCTTGACCGAGTCGGCGACCTTCTTCCACTCCACCCCGAACGGCGGATTGGCGAGCAGGTAGTCGAACCGCTCGTTCGGGTGCTGATCGCCCTGGTCGCCCGGATCCTCCGGGTCGTACGACTTGAGGGAGTTGCCGACCTTGATGTTCGAGGCGTTCTGGCCCTTCAGCATCATGTCGGAGCGGCAGATCGCATACGACTCCGAGTTCAGCTCCTGGCCGTAGACGGCGAGGGTGGCCTGCGGGTTGTGACTGCGCACGAAGTCCTCCGCCACGCTCAACATGCCACCGGTGCCACACGCCGGGTCGAACAGCGTCGCCTTGGCGCCCGGCTTGGAGAGGATGTCGTCGTCCTCGATGAACAACAGGTTCACCATCAGCCGGATCACCTCACGCGGCGTGAAGTGCTCACCAGCCGTCTCGTTGCTCAGCTCGGAGAAGCGGCGGATCAGCTCCTCGTACAGGTAGCCCATCTCCAAGTTGGAGACCCGGTCGGGATGCAGGTCGATCTCGGCGAACTTGCCGAGCACCAGGTACAGCAGGCCCGCCTTGTGGAGCCGGGTGATCTGCGACGCGAACTCGAACCGATCGAGGATCTCCTGGGCCTCCGGCGAGAAGCCGTGGATGTAGGCGCGCAGGTTGTCGGCGATGTGATCCGGGTCGTCGAGCAGCTTCGGGAGATCGAACCGGCTCGTGTTCCACAGCCCGTCGACGGAGGTGAGCGCGTCGAGCACCGGCCCGAAGTTCTCGACCTTGCCCTTCAGGCGGTCGTAGGTGTCGAGCATGTCCTGCTTCACCGGCGCCAGCACGCAGTCGAAGCGCCGCAGCACCGTCAGCGGCAGGACCACCTTGCCGTACTCGGACTGCTTGTAGTCGCCCCGCAGCAGATCGGCCACCGACCAGATGAACGACGCATGGTTCTTGATCGTCTCGCTGGATCCGTTCGGCACGTCAGCCATAGTGGCACGGCCGGCGGCGAGTGCCGCCGACTTCCTCGGGGCGGCGACTCAAGCATGGGTGCACTTCTGCCGATAAGGGGTCACCACCGTCCATGGCAGGAGGTTGGGTGGCCATCTTCAAACCATCGCTTTGCGACCTCGGTCAGCTGGTCACGCCCCTGAACGCCGGCGAGCAGTGCGTCGCTCGTGCCCTGTCGTCCCTCGACGACGGATGGACGATCTACGTGCAGCCCCGCATCGCCCACGACATCCCGGACTTCATCGCGGTGCACGATCACTACGGCGTGTGCGCGATCGAGGTGAAGGACTGGGCGAACGCCGGCTATCGGCAGACCGATGACGGCGCCATCGAGTACCGATCGTGCGAATCAGGGTGGAGCCGATCGACGGAGATGCCCCGCTATCAGGCGTACCGCTACCGCTCGACGATCTTCGACCAGTTCTTTGCGCTCCCCGGCGACAACCAGAGGCCAACCGTGGCCGTACGTGCAGTCGTCGTCCTTCCTCAGTACGCGAACGAAGGTGCCCGGAAGTTGCTCGAACGACCGAGCGTGACCGACGACGAACTCGCAATTGAGGTCTGGGGCGGCGACGGGCTCAAACAATCGATCGAACAGATCGTGAGGGGACGCGGCTGCCCTATCCCACGGCCCGAATCGATCGAACGGGTCAAGCGCCACTTGGCCAAGTCGGAGATCCTCGCCGAGTTGCAGAACCCGGCGCAGCTCAGCCGCGATGCCAAGGACATCGCGACCAACCCGAGGAACGCACGCATCCGACGCGTCCGCGGACCCGCCGGATGCGGCAAGTCGTTCGGTCTGGCAGCGCGAGCAGCATCGCTTGCAGCGACGGGTCACCAGGTCCTCGTGCTGTCCTTCAACGTCACGCTGTCGAACTACCTGCGCACGCTCGTCAATGCCCGCTGCCAGGAGTACGGAGCGAACCCGACGCTCGTCACCGTCACCAGCTTCCACGGTCTCTGCCATCGAATCGTTGATGACGCCGAGCGTGCAGGCGTCGAGTTGACCTGCCCTCCCGGCCACGACGACTTCGACGCCCTCGTGATCAAGGCTGAGCAAGCGCTGAGCGAGGGGAGCATGCCTCGCTTCGACGCCGTGCTCATCGACGAAGGCCAAGACTTCACCCTCGAATGGTGGAACCTGCTTCGGCACCACGTCGTGAGATCAGACGGCGAGATGCTGCTCGTGGCCGACCCAACACAGGACGTGTACGAGAAGCAGTCGTGGACTGACAACGAGCGGATGCTCGGCGCCGGCTTCTCTGGCCCTTGGACCGAGCTGAAGGGCTCGTACCGCATGCCGGGCGACATCGTGCCGATCGCCAATGCGTTCGCGCAGCGCTTCCTGACGGGCGAACGGCTCTCAGGCGAAGTCCTGGGCGACCACGACGACGTTGTTCAACGATCGAGTGCGACTCAGCGCCACTGGTTCAACGTCGACCGGACACGCGATCTCGGGCGATCAATCGGCCAAGAGGTGGTCCGGCTCCTCGCCGAGAACCCCACCTTGTCGCCACGCGACATCGTGTTCCTCTGCGAGAGCCACAACGACGGAGTCGATGCGGTCGCGGAGATTGAAGGGGCCGGGCACGCGGTGCACCACATCTTCAGCAACCACAAGCCTGCTCGGCCGATGCGCAAGCGGCGCTTCTGGCCCGACGCCGACGGCGTGAAGGGATGCACCATCCACAGCTTCAAGGGTTGGGAAACTCCGGCGCTCGTGATGGGAATCCGACGCAGCGAGAACTCCCGACGGCTCGCCTACGTCGCAATGACCCGAATCGCTGGTCGCGCCAGCGGCAGTGTCGGCTACCTCTCCGTGGTGAACAGCGATTTGAATATCGCCGGCTTCCAGTCAACGTTTGAGCACTGGGCGGCGCCCCGTGCCGAACTTCGAGTGCTCTGATCGACCTTCGATCAGTACCGCTTCCTGTCCAGTCGATAGAGCGCCACATGCCAACATCACCAGGTGGGTGAAGAAGGTGCACTGGTTGCCGGGCTCTACGACGAGCTCGTCACAGACGCGCTGCAGAGCATCGTCAACCGACTCGAGGAAGCATCACGAGCCCGCCTCGATCCGTTGCCCTCAGCTGAGGCTTCATCGAGACTCGCCGAGCACGTCGGGCGCGTCGTGTCCATCGTTCTCGAGTCGCTGAGCGACGACGAGCGGACAACTACGGGCTTAGCGATCGTCCAGGACGTCGTTGACCTCCTGGCTGCTCGATCTCCTGGCGCACTCGACGATCTCGGACTCACCCCGCCCGCGATGCTTCTTTCAGCCGTCGAGCCGCGGTTGCCCGATGGCTCGTTCCAATCCATTGAGCGGCCGCTCACCGCACTGCGCGACAGTACGTTGCTCGTCAACGCCCCCGGCGAGCCCCGGGTCCTGCATGAGCTGATCGCCGAAGTTCCGTCAGCGCACAGCATCGACGTTCTGGTCGCGTTCGTCCGACTGTCGGGAATCGCCCCCATGCTCACGGCGCTTCGCCGCCACCTCGACAACGGCGGCCGGGTTCGGCTCCTCACCACCACCTACACGAACAGCACCCAGGTCGAAGCGCTCGACGCACTCACCGCCGTCGGCGCCGATGTCCGGGTCTCCTACGACCAGACCACCACTCGCCTCCATGCCAAGGCGTGGATCTTCAATCGCGCCCGCGGGCAGTCCACCGCCTACGTCGGATCGTCGAACCTCACCCACAGCGCGATGGTGCCGGGACTTGAGTGGAACGTTCGGCTGTCGTCTACCCGAAACTCCGACGTCATCGCCAAGATGGCGGCCGTCTTCGAGACCTATTGGGCGAGCGGCGACTTCGAGCCATTCGAGGCCGAGCAGTTCCGTGAACGCACGGTTCGGCCGGACGATCGACCCACCTCTGCCATTCCCCCGACCGACCTCACGCTGCGCCCGTTCCAAGAACGAATGCTGGAGCGCATCAACGTCGCCCGGGCTCACGGCCACCACCGCAACCTGCTGGTCGCCGCAACCGGCACCGGCAAGACGGTGATGGCCGCGGTCGACTACCGCAACCTGACCCGGACGCTTCCGCGGGCGCGGCTGCTGTTCGTCGCCCACCGTCGCGAGATCCTCGAACAGAGCCGGCTCACCTACCGCCACGCGCTCCACGACGCATCGTTCGGCGAGCTCTGGGTGGGCTCGGATCGGCCGCGCGACTTCGAGCACGTCTTCGCATCCGTCCAGAGCCTCACGGCGTCCGGCGTCGACTCGATCAACCCCGACCACTTCGACGTCGTCGTCATCGACGAGTTCCACCACGCCGCCGCGCCGACCTATCGGGCACTCCTCGAACGATTGCAGCCGCGGGAGCTGCTCGGACTCACGGCGACGCCCGAACGTACCGACGGATTCGCCGTGCAGGACTTCTTCGACGGACGTATCGCCGCCGAGCTCCGGGTCTGGGACGCCATCGACCAGCAGTACCTCGTGCCGTTCGCCTACTACGGCATCCACGACGGTCTCGACCTGAGGGAGGTGCCGTTCCGGCGGGGCATCGGCTACGACGTCGCTGCGCTCACGAACGTCTACACGGCCGATCACGTGTGGGTTGGCCAAGTCGTCGAGCAGCTTCGCCAACGCGTCGGGGACCCGTCGACCATGCGAGCACTCGGCTTCTGCGTCAGCGTCGCCCACGCCCGATTCATGGCCGACGAATTCAACAAGCGAGGCATCGCAGCAGCCGCCGTCTGGGGCGAGACACCCGACGACGAACGCGACCGAGCCCTGCGCGACCTCCGGAACGGCGGCCTGGCCATCCTCTTCACCGTCGACCTCTTCAACGAAGGCGTCGACGTCCCCTCGGTCGACACCATCCTGATGCTGCGCCCGACCGAGAGCGCCACGCTCTTCCTCCAACAGCTCGGCCGCGGCCTCCGCAAGGCCGACGGCAAAGCGGTGTGCACGGTCCTCGACTTCGTCGGCATGCACCGCAAGGAGTTCCGTTTCGATCTCCGCTACCGAGCCCTGCTCGGAGGGTCTCGTGCCGACCTCGAGCGACAGATCAACCGAGACTTCCCGTTCCTCCCGGCCGGCTGCCATATGGAGCTCGACCGGGTAGCGCGCAACGTCGTCCTCGACAGCATCAAGTCGGCAATCCCGAGCAACTTCCCCCAACGAGTCGCCGAGCTTCGCTCGATCGGCGACGTGTCGCTGGCGGAGTTCCTCGACCAGAGCGGTCTCGAGCTGACCGACATCTATGCAGGGTCACGCACGTGGTCGGACCTTCGCCGAGCGGCGGGGTTCCTCCCGCCGGCCCCCGAAACGACGTACCGCACGACGTTCTCGAGGGCGCTCGGGCGGCTGCTGCACACCGACGACGACGAGCGCATCGGCCTCTACTCCGACCTGGCATCGGGTGCCGCCCGGCCGTGGTCGACGTTCTCCGACCGCGAGCAACGGGCCGCGCGGATGCTCCTCGCCTCGATGTACCACCAGCACGCCCCATCGACGGAGGCCGACGCGCTGGCCGAGCTGCGGGCTGACCGCGAGACCTGCGACGAACTCGCTGAGCTCATGGCCGTGCTCCGGCGAGACGTCACCCACGCGACGCAACCGCTCGACCCCGTCGGACCGGTACCGCTCCACGTGCACGCGCGGTACACCCGGCGAGAGATCCAAGCGGCGTTCGCCGACGGCACCGGTGTGATTCCCCCACGCTGGGACAGCGGGGTGAAGTGGCTCCCCGACCAGCAGGTCGACCTCTTCGCGTTCACCCTCGACAAGTCGAGCGGCGACTTCTCCCCGACCACCCGCTACCGCGACTACGCCATCAGCCGCGACCTCATCCATTGGGAGTCACAGTCCACCACGTCGTTGGCAAGCCCGACGGGTCAGCGCTACCTCACCCACGTCGAGGCGGGAACGAAGGTGATCCTCTTCGCTCGGCTCCGCGCCGACGACCGGGCATTCTGGTGCCTCGGTCCTGCGACGTACGTCAGCCACGAAGGCGAACGCCCCATCGCGATCACCTGGCAGCTCGACCACCGCCTCCCGGCAGATCTCTTCACCCAGTTCGCCGCGGCGGCGGTTGCGTAGGTCGTCGACGTGCACGACGCGCCCGTGGACGCGTCAGCCAGACGCCGGCACGATCTCGTCAGCACCGTGCGAACCGGTCGCGTGCGCACGCGTTCAGTGATGCCGATCCGGTCGGGCTCGAATGACTGGTCCGCAACACCGGGCGCTCCGCCGGCAATGCCTGGCTGTGACGCCCGGATCGACGACCGCAACGTGGCCATCACCCCCATGTGAAGATGGCGCCATGGAGCGAGAGATCTGCGGGCCGGTCGATCTGTGTGATCAGCGTGGGCGCCTGAATCCCGACGCTCGCGGCTGGTCACGTCAGCCTGCACTCCGAGCGAATCTGAGCCGGGCGTACGGGCGCAAGAAGCGTTGGGACTACTGGTGTGTGATCGCCCCTGACGTCATCGTGTCGTTCGTGTACGCCGACATCGACTACGCCGGGCTGTCGAGCGTGTGGATCCTCGACCGCACCGACTGGGCGCAGGCCGACGCCGGGACGCTCGTGCCGTTCGGCCGGGGCTTCTCGCTTCCCGAGCAGGTGTGTACGGGGACGGTCGCCGCGTCTCGGAACGGGTTCGAGCTCGCGATCGAGGAGCGCTCCGACGCCACCCGGCTCAGGGCATCGGCGCCGTCATCTCGGCTCGGTGCGATCGATGTCGACATCTCCGTGGCGAAGCCGCCGGGTCACGAGTCACTCAACGTCGTGATCCCGTGGAGCGACCGGCGCTTCCAGTTCACGTCGAAGCAGAACACACGGCCCGCGTCGGGATCGATCCGCGCGGGCGAGCGGAGCTGGGAGATCGGCGACACGCCGGCGTGGGGGGTCCAGGACCTGGGTCGCGGCGTCTGGCCGTACTCGAACCGGTGGAACTGGGCGGCGGCGTCGGGTGTGGCGGGCGACGGTCGAACGATCGGACTCCAGTTCGGTGGCAAGTGGACCGAAGGCACCGGCTACACGGAGAACGCGCTGTGCATCGACGGGCGGCTCACCAAGATCCACGAGGAACTCGAGTGGACGTACGACTGGGACGAGCCGATGCGACCCTGGCGGGTGCGCACTCCAGGGTCGACGCAGGTCGACGTCGAACTCACGCCGTTCTTCGATCGATACGACTCGACCGACCTCAAGGCGCTGAAGATGGAGGTGCACCAGTGTTTCGGCACCTGGGCCGGCACCGTCTGCGGCGACGATGGTGTGCCTGCGACGCTCGAGGGGATCGACGGCTTCGCCGAGGAGGCCCGCAACCGCTGGTGACCGATGCGCGTCATCAGCGCCGCTACTGCAGGGCACCCGTGCGGTGCTGCAGACTGTCGTGATGCCTGATGTCGTCGTGATCGGTGCGGGAATGGCAGGGGCGGCCACCACGTGGGCACTGGCTCGCCGGGGCAGGTCGGTCTTGCTCCTCGACCGCTTCGCTCGGGGTCACGATCGCGGCTCATCGCACGGGGCGGAACGCATCTTCCGATTCGGGTACACCGACCCGGCCTACGTGACCCTGGCACAGGAATCCTTGGCCGGGTGGCATCTGCTGCAGGCGGGTGCCGGGCAACCCCTGCTCGACGCGAACGGGGTCGTCGATCACGGCGACGACGCCGAACTCGCTGCGGTGGAATCGGCGTGTGCTGCGGCCGGAGTGCGTACCGAGATGATGACGCCGCAGGAAGCAGCGGCGCGATGGCCAGGAGTGCGATTCGACGGGCCGGTGCTCCATCAGCCCGACGGCGGCCGGGTGCGCGCAGATCTCACACTCGAGGCCTGCTGGGACCAAGCGGTCGATGCCGGCGCGGAGATTCGCTTCGAAGCACCGGTGCGCGCGGTCCGGCGGACGGGCTCCGGAGTGGCGGTGACCATCGGAGGCGACGTCGTGACGGCACGTGTCGCGGTGGTCGCCGCCGCAGGCTGGTCGAGCGAGCTGCTGGAACCGGACGTCGCTGCCACGTTGGTGCCGCCCATCACGGTGACCGCGGAGACGGTGGCGTTCTTCCAACCGACTCGCGGGCCGTGGCCGAGCTTCATCCAGCGCGGTGACACGCTGGCATATGGGCTCGGCACTCCGGATGGGCTCGTCAAGGCCGGCCTGCACGGCGTCGGGCCGGAGATCGATCCGGACGATCGCCCGTCGCAGGTTCCCGGTGCCGTCGAGGCGCTCGAGGAGTACGCCCGCGACTGGCTGCCCGGCGTCGAACCCACGGCGTTGCGGAGCACCGTGTGCCTGTACGCGTCGAGCGCCACCGACGACTTCGTGCTCGATCGCGACGGCCCCATCGTGGTCGGCGTCGGCTTCGGTGGTCACGGCTTCAAGTTCACCCCGGCGATCGGTGAACATCTCGCCGACCTCGCGGACGAAGCGCTCGGCCTGCGCCCGGCCGGCACGAATCCCTTCACCGCCACCCGCCTCGCGGGGATCACCGGCCAGCCACACTCCTGGCGGTGAACTCGGGCCGGCTACGAGCGTCCCCGCCGTTCGGTCGATCCCCACGAGATCGCGCTCGGCAGCGGTCTCCCAACTCTGTGACACCGGCGTGCGCATGATCACGTCACCGACTCCCTCCTCCGTCGACGTCATCAACCGAGGAGCCACCATGAAGACCCAACCGCCATCGCCGGTCCCCGATCGCCTGACGCGCCTCACCTTCGATGTGCCGCCACGATTGTTGCGGGAACTCGAACAAGCGAGTCGACGCCGCGGTGTGCCGCTCGACCAACTGGTGGTTGCGGCGTTCTACCTCGTTGCGACATCCTGAGGCCGGGCCGTCGTATGACACTGTATGATTGCCGTATGACGATGCTCAGCTTCCGCATCGACGACGATGACGCAGCGGCGGTCCAGCGGTGGGCGGACGGAACTCGGTGTCGACCGATCGGCACTCCTACGCGACGCCGTGCGCCGTCACCTGAACCAACTGGCAGCCGAACACGACGCCGACCGGTGGGAGGCACTGCCGCTCACCGAGGGCGAGTCGGCGCTGGCGACGATCGCCGACTGGGGTCCCGCCGAGGACTGGGAGGACTGGGCCGATGCAACGCGGTGAGATCTGGTTCGCCGCCACGCCCGGCGGCGACCGCCCGGTCCTCGTGCTCACCCGCGACCCCGTCGCCGACCGGATCGGCTCCGTCGTCGTGGCGGCGCTGACCCGGACCGAGCGGGGCGTGGTGTCCGAGTTGGCGCTCACCCCGGCCGACGGCGTGCCGACCGCATGCGTGGTCAACTTCGACAACGTCCACACCATCCCGCGGGCCACCTTCCGGCGAATCGTGACCACGCTGCCGGCACAACGGATGGCGCAAGCCTGTCGGGCACTCCAGGCCGCCACAGGCTGCTGACGATCTCGCCTGATTCGCCGGAGGGGGAGCCACCGGTCCGCCCACCGGTCAACTCGGCGGCTCGAACAGGCCGGCCGGCGCGCGAACCCTGTGACACCCGCGTGCGCACACTCGCACGACCGACTCCCTCCTCGCACACCGTCACATCACGATTCGAGGAGTCACCATGCACCGCCGTGCATCCCGTTCTGCATGGCGTCTTGTTATGCTGACCTCGTGCCGCAGCTGGTGACCCGCATCGACGACGACACCGCCGCCGCGATCGATGCGCTCGTCGACGCCGGCGAGTTCGCTTCTCGCTCCGACGTCGTGCGAGCCGGTGTGCACCGGCTGATCGACGAGCGACGACGACAGGCAATCGGCGACCAGATCATCGCCGGCTACCAGCGGACCCCCGAGACCGTCGAGGAACTCGCCGCCGCCGAGGCGAACGCCCGAGCGATGATCGCCGACGAGCCGTGGTGAACCCTCGGCCCCGTCAGGGTGACATCTGGTGGGCCGAAGCCGATGACAAGCGTCGGCCGGTGCTGATCGTCAGTCGCGACCTCGCCGCCGCACACCTCAACCGGGTCGTCGTCGCTCCGGTCACCCGCACCGTTCGGTCGATCCCCACCGAGATCGCGCTCGGCACGGATGAAGGTCTCGACGTCGAGTGCGCCGCATCGTTCGACAACCTCGGCCCCCAGCCCGTCTCGATGCTCACACGACGCATCGGACGTCTGCACGATGCCGCGCAGCCGAATCTGCCACGCCCTCGCCGCACTCGCTGACTGCTGAACACGTCTCGGCACCGGCTCTCCCCACCGTCACGTTCCTCACCGAGGAGCACCACGACGACCCCGGAGACGACAGCCGTGAGACCGACGCGACGGGTCAGACGCTGGTGACCGCTCAGCAAGGATCCTGCACTGCGCCGACGCGTCCGCGGGAGCGTGATCTGGCTCTGGCGCGTGATTGGGCTTGTCGGTCGGCACGCCGTGCCGCGACGATGGGGGCGTGCCTGCAACCAACGACGTCCGCTCGGCGATGGTTGCGCTCCTCGGGCGTGGCTCCGTTCCACGCGACGAGCTGATCGACGCAGTGTCGAACGACACGCAACTCGGGAGTCGGGCCGCGGTGAGGGGAGTCGCCGAGCGGCTCCTCCAGGTCGACATGGCCTTCGCCGAGATCGACGGTGCGGTGTGCTACACGCCCCAGCTCGTCGACGGCACGACGTGGACGATCCCGGTCGGCGCCGACGACGTCGAGCGCGGGTTCGTACGGATGCACCCGGCCTGGTCGCCGCTCGGGTGGTGGCTGGTGACCAACGGCGCCGACCTCGTCGACGCGACCGGCCACACGATCGGGCGGATCGACACCGACGGAGTGTGGCTCGGCGAGGACGAACCCGACGTCGACGTCGTGGTCGGCCCGCCCGGCTGGCTCGACACCGCCGTCGACGGTTGGATGACGGTGAGCGTGCAGTCCGAGCGCCTGCAGGTCACCGGATGCCCGACCCCTCCGACGGCAACGCCGCGCCAGATCGCCGCCGTGCAGGCCGGCTTCGAACGATCGGTCGAGCTCAGCGACGCCCAACTCTTCGACGGAGCCCACGCCGAGCTCGCCACCTCCACGGCCGATCAGGTGCTGTTGGCGGCGCTGCTGTCCGACCGCGACGCGTTCGTCGACGCACTGGTGCCGTACCTCCCCGACCTGCTGGACGCCGCAGGCCTCGAGCAGCGACGCCAGACGGTGGCCCTTGCCGGCTTCGACTGGTCGGCGCTCGACGAACGACGGGTCCGCAACCGTCTGCGGTTCATGCACGGCCTCGACGAACGTGGGGTCGATGCCCTGCAGCTCCTCACCGGCGCGTTCGGGAGCTTCTCGGATGACGGTGACACCGCCCTCGGAGCGACTGACGACGAACGCGACGCGGCCGCGATCCTGTTGGCGGCGCTGGGCGAGTTGGACGGCGTCGCCGAGGCGTTCCTGGCCGAGACGGTGGCGGACGGGGGCGACACCGGTCGCGTCGAAGCGTTCATGACTGCGCTCGCGTCGCACATCGACGCCGACTGGCCCGACGGGTTGGGCTGGATCATGTCGCAATGCCTGCTGGACCGGTCCGACGTGCGGGAATCGGTGGAGCTCGTCGAGCGACTCGCCGACCAAGGCAGCACCTTCGCTCCCCTGCTGGTGGATGCGGCAGCGATCGCCTCCGACCGCGGAGACGCACGGGCCGCGATGCGCCTCCTCGCCCGCGCCGGCATCGACGAATCACGGTTGCACGCAGACGACCATGACGAGGATCCGTTCATCCACGACCACGAGCACGACGAACACGGCGTGAACCTGTTGGCGGAGGTCATCGCCTACGCACGGCCGCCGAAGGCGCAGGTCGGGCGCAACGAGCGATGCCCGTGCGGCTCCGGCCGCAAGTACAAGGCGTGCCACCTCGGCACGGAACAGCACCCACTCGCGGATCGATCGGCGTGGCTCCACGACAAGGCCCTGCGCTACGTCCGCACGTCCTGTCCCGAGCTCGTGACCGAGCTCGCCGCCGAACTCGCCGAGGGCGCCTACGGGATCGAGCGCGAGCTGGTCGAGTCACCATTCGTCCACGACCTGGCCCTCCACGAGCACGGCGTGTTCGAGGAGTTCCTCACCGCGCGGGGATGGCTGCTCCCCGACGACGAAGTGCTGCTCGCGCAGACCTGGCTGCTCACCGACCGTGCCGTGTTCGAGATCCTGCGGGACCGCACCGACGAACTGCACCTCCGCGACGTCGGCAGCGGCGAGACGATCACCGTCACGAACGTCCATCCGTCCGACGCGACCCGGCCAGGGATGTACCTGATCGGTCGGCCGGTGCCGGTCGGCGACACCTACCGGGCCTTTTCCGGGTTCTTCCCGGTGGCGCCCCACCTCGTCAACCCGCTCATCGACGCGATCGACCGCAACGACGTCGACGAGATGATGGCGCTGGTCGCCTCCACGTTCCGTCCCCCGACCCTGCGCAACACCTCCGGCGAGGACTTGGCATTCCACACGATCCGATGGAGCGTGGACGACCCCGGGCTCCTGTCGGAGCAGTTGGCGTCCGCCGGCTTCGCCGCCGACGGCGACGACCGGTGGACGCTCGTGCAGGACACCCCCGGCATGCGCCGGGCGATCGTCGCCACGTTGCGCCTCGACGGCACGACGCTCGTGTCGGAGACGAACTCCGATGAGCGCGCTGCCGCCGTGAAGGGCCTCGTCGCCGACCAGGTCGGCTCCGTCCAACTGCTCGACGACGTGCGACGGGAGTTCGACGAACTCGACCTCCCCGAGGGCGACCACGAACCCGGTGAGTTCGATCCGGACGCTCCGGAGGTTCGCGCCCTGCTCGACGAGATCATCCGGGCCAAGGAGATCGAATGGCTCGACGAACAGATCCCCGCACTCGACGGACGCACGCCCCGCGAAGCCGTCAGCGACCCCGTGGGACGCGAGGAGGTGCGACGGTTGCTGGCGACCTTCTCCGAGCCGCCGCCCGGCGACGTCGGCGGCTTCCGCGCGTCACGTCTGCGCGCCCATCTCGGCCTCGACGACTGAATCATCACCGTCGGGGGTGGGGAACCGGCGCTCGTGACCAGCACGTCTGGTCGCCGCGACCCGATGAGCGTGATGACATGCCAGTGAGCGAGAGCGACCGCGCGAAGATGCAGCGGATCGCTCGCGACCGCGCCGAGAAAGACACCGACGGGCACGTGTTCGCCATCGACCTGCTCCGCTCGATCCCCGCCGATCTGCTGCTGGAGCGCGTCGGCCGGGTCACCCCGAGCGTGGCCGCCTCCGTTCAGCGCGTCACCTGCCACATCCTCTGAGCGGCACCACGCCACCTCCGACGCCACCTTCCGGGTCAACAGACAGATGCGGGATGGATGTGCAGGTCGGTGTGCCGGCAGCGCTGTGACACCGCTGCGCTCACACCGGATGGCACCCGCGAACGCCCGCAGCCACGTCGTCGCCGGCCGCCACGGTGCTGGGGCGGTCAGCCGCCGTTGGCCGAGGGAACCCAGGTGCGACACGGCTGACCCCGCAGGGCGCCGCACGCGGCGGGTGCGGGATCGGGGACAGCGACGCCGGGGACCACGGCGAGCACGAGCCTCGACGGGGTGGCGCCGCCGTGGCCGACGGTGACGGTCTCGCCGTCGCTGATGGTGGTGTCGAACGCCCACACGGGGCGGTTGCCGCCGGGCGCATCCACCGTGAGCCGCAGCTGGCTCCCCGCCCGGAACGGATGGGCGAACGGGAACACCTCCACCCGCACCGTCGTCAGCTCGCCGACGTCGAGCGGCGCTGCGTCGGCCTCGAGATGGGTGTGCACCGGGCGGAGATCGGTGCTGGCCTCGTCGTCGAGCGCCCGCTGGCTGGCGCGCAACCAGCCGCTCTGCACGTAGATCTCGGTGCCGTCGGGTCGCACCTCGGTGACCGTCACCTCGAGATCGGTGTCGCCGCTCGACGATCCCACCCACAGGTCGACCGAGCCGGATCCGGCCACGAGCGTGTCCTCGGCGAACGGTTCCGTGACGAATCCGAGCCCGGTACCGTCGGCGAGCGCCGGCCAGTCCCACGTGACGTCGGCGTTCCAGATCGGGTTGTCGGCATCGTCGTAGAACGTGGCGGCGATGGCGTCGGGATCGGCGAGGTAGTCGTCGGTCCCGGCCGAGGCGGACGGCTCGGGGGCCAGCGTGCCATCATCGCCCAGGTACCACGAGGTGGCCACGGCACCGGGGATCGGCCACGCGTCCTGCTCGACCGTGAAGTTCGCCACGGGTGCGCCCGGCACGCCGTCGGCCGAGCCGCCCTGCTCGACCAGCAATCGCACGGCGGGTTCGTCCTCGAACGCCGCCAGCGCCTCCTCGTAGGTCATGGCGTCGAACCGGTTGGTGAAGGTGGTCGTCGACTCGACGCCGAACACGCTGGGCACGAGGATCGACGCGATCACGTTGGCGGCCGCCACGTCGGGAACCTGCTTCGAGACGTACAACTGGAGGAACTCGACGTAGCGCTGGAGCACCCCAGGGCTGAGCGACTCGGTGTGCAGCCCGTTCATGAGCGTGATGAACACGTCGGGCGCGCCGGTGAACCGGTCGAGCATCGTGGCGAAGCGACCGCCGGTCTGCTCGTCCTGCCAGGCGCCGGCGATGAACACGGGCACCTCGATCCGGTCGACGAACGTCCGCGGCGCCAGCTCGTCGCCCGTTGCCGGGTCGTAGAACTCGTTGGCTGCGATGGCCTGCGACTGGTCGGGATTCTGCAGGCGCACCAACTGGTTGTCCGCGCACATCTGGTCGCCAGCGTCGGCGCGCCCACGCGTCCAGGCCTGACCGTACGGCTCGGCCTGCCCAGCGCGTTCGTCGCTCCAGTTGACGGCGAAGCCCGTGTTGAGCAGGCCGCCGGGATACAGCGTCGAGCCGTACACGTCGTCGATCACGCTGAGCGGCGTGATCGCCGCCAGACTCGGCGGCTGGGTGGCAGCGACGAACAACTGGCTGATCCCCGGATAGGAGATCCCGACCATCCCGACCCGGTTGTTCGCCACCCACGGTTGGGCGGCGACGGCCTCGACGACGTCGTAGCCGTCGAGCGACTGCACGTACTCGAAGTAGCCGAACGAGCCGCCGCTGCACCCGCTCCCGCGCATGTTCACGCCGACGTAGGCGAACCCCAGCGCGCCGTAGATGCCGGCGAACGTGGCGTCGTCGGGGTTGCTCGGCGCGTAGCCGCTGTACTCGATCACCGTCGGTTACGGGCCCTGATCCACCGGGCCGGGCAGCACCACGTTGGCACTCAGCGTGGTGCCGTCGCGGGTGGTGATGTAGCCGAACCCGCCCGCGGGCAGCAGCTCCTGGTCCTCGTACAGCGAAGCGGGTGGCACGTCGGTACGGTCGGCCACGACGAACACGTCGCTCGCCTCGGTCGCCGAGGTGAGGCGGTACTCGCCGGGGACGACGGCTCGGAACAGCAACGATCCCTGCTCGTCGACGACATCGCTCGCCACCACCGTCCCGCCGGCGGTGTCGCCCCCCGGCTCACCGTCGATCAGCGCCAGCTCGGTGCCCGGCTCGGCGCCGAGCACCGTGACCTGCTCCGTCCCCGGCTGCACGGTGAACGTTGCGGGATCGAGCTCGACGACCTCGGTCGTTGCGGTCGACTCCGTCGAGTCGACGGCGAGGGTCGCATCGGACGCAGTGGCATCCGACGCCACCGACGACGACGATGCCGTCGAGTCGGACGAACCGCTGCACGCCGCGAGCACGACGGCGAGCGAGATGAGGCCAAGCCCACGACCGGTGCCACGACGCGAGGACGACGGAGTCATGGCGCCGAGTGTGCCAGTCCCGGTGCTGACGGCAACCGTCGGACGCCTCGGAACAGCGCCTCACCGCCGACGACCACGGCGACTGATCGGCCCGGTCGGCCTGCTCGGCGAACGGCTCAGTCGCCGCCGGAGGCCTCGGTCGCGAACGACACGAACACGTGCTCGCCGTCCGTGTCGACCCCGGTCATCCGCAGACCCACGTCTTCCATCTCCTCGGCGGGGTAGTCCGTGCTCCACAGCAGCTCCCCGTCCCCCGTCGAACGGACCTGGAGATTGGACCACAGGGTGTATACCCGACGGTCGACGGCGTGGAAGGGCCACAATCCCTCCCGGTACGGATCACCCTCGTGGAACCACCGCACATCGCCGCTGTCGACCTCGTAGGCCACCAACCGGGAGGTCTCGTGTTCGAAGGCGAACACGGCACCGTCATCGATCGCCCAGACGTCGTCGTAGGCAAACACCCCGGGTTGTGACCACAAGGCACCGTCAGGCGAGATCGCCCTGACCGCGTCGTCCTGGCCACCGATGACGGTGATGTCGCCCACCTCCACCCGCGCCGGCTGACCGGTGTACGACTGACCCTCGACGGTGCCGCGTGCCGGAGGAGGCGGCGGCGCATCGTCGATCGGCTCACCGGTCGCCGCATCGAGCGCGGTCACGTTCGACGCAACGCCCTGGCTGTGGGTGGCGACGTAGACGACACCATCGGCCACCGGGAGCAGACTCCAGTAGCCGATCTCGTCGGTACACGACACCCACTCCACGCCGCCACCGTCGAACTCGTACGCCACGACCTGCGGTGCCGAACCCTCGGGACACATCGAACTCGGCATCGGATCGTCGGAGGAGCCGCACGCCGACGCCGATGCGGCGAACACGAGCGACACGACCGCGACCCAACGTCGACCGATCCGACTTCGAACATCACCGGCTTTCATCGCGCCTCCCGATGTCATGGAGCCTCTCCCACGAGCGAATCACCCGGACCATCCGCCGTCAACGGGCCAGAGGTCCCATCGATGGCGCGACGGTCATCGATGTGCTCGACGCGTTCGCTCCGGGTTCGTCCGTTCGACGTCCACCAACTGGGGCCCCGCAACTGTGTGACACCCCTTGGTCATGATGGTCGTATGGATCTCGGGGCGTTGTGCGACACGATCGGGGGGAGCGACCGCACGGTCGACGACGTCGCCGACGAGTTGTTCGACGCCACCGATACCGAACTCGACGAGCGGGTTCGTGGCTTGGAGTTGCTGCGGCGCCGGGTCGAGTCCGAGATGGCATTGACGTTGGCCACCGTCGAGCAGCGTCGCCTGTATGCGGCCGACGGGCACCGCACGCTGAAGGGGTACCTGCGTGCCACGTGCAACTCGTCGAACCACGACATCGCCGCTGGGCGTCGGCTCGCACAGGCGGCCAACGGCGTCCCCGGTCTGGCCGAGGCGCTCCAGACCGGGCGCATCGGCGTCGCCCAGGCAGCAGCGATCGCCCGCATGCACCGCAACCCGCGGGTGCGTGACCGCTTGGTCGAGTTCGCGGCCATGCTGCTCGAGCTCGCCGAGCGGTACTGCTACGACGACTTCGTCATCGCCCTCCAACGCTTCGAGATGCTCGCCGACACCGATGGCGCCCATCGCGACCGCGACGCCCAGATCGCCGGACGCAACGTGAACGTCACCACCGTCGGCGGCGAACTCCACCTCGACGCCAACGGCGGCGACCCACTCGTCAACGACGAGCTCCAAACGATCTTCCGCCGTTTCTGCGAGCACGAGTTCCGCAAGGACGCAGCCGCCCGCCGCGCCGAGCACGGCGACGACGCCTCCGGCAAGCCGCTCCCCCGCACGCACCGCCAGCGCAGCTACGACGCCTTCGTCGACATGTTGCGCCGGGCCAACGCCCACCTCGACACCGACGCCAACGCACCGGCAGCGCCGACCCCGCTCGTCAACCTCCTGTGCGACCAGCGCACCTTCGCGATGGTGCTCGCTGATGCGGGCCTCGCACCCACCACCACCTTGTCCGGCGACCCGATCGACCCGTTCACCGGGATGCCGGCGCACGCCACCGGCGATCTCCTCGCCGACCTCGTCGCCGACCCCGACGCCTTCGCCCGCATGCGCTGCGAGACCTCCAGCGGCACGCCGCTGCATCCGCACGACGTGCTGCGCGCCGCGCTCGCCGGCCACATCCGCCGCGTCGTGGTCGACGCGCAGGGCGTCGTGATCGACATGGGCCGCAAGGCGCGGCTCTTCACCGGCCCGGCCCGTGAGGCCGCCAAGCTGCTCGTACGACGCTGCGACCACGCCGGGTGCGACCTGCCCCAGGACTTCTGCGAGGTCGACCACCTCACCGAATGGGTCGATCTCGGCACCACCGACCAGATCAACGCCGGCGTCGACTGCGGCCACCACAACCGCGAGAAACACCGCAAGAAACTCACCAGGCGACGCTGCGTCCACGGCCAGAGCTACACGATCCGGCCCGACGGCAGCATCATCCTGCCCGTCGGCGCCCGACCGCCCACCTTCCCCGACGACAGCGACGACAGCGCAGCCCATGAAGCCGCCGACGACACCCACGACGATGCGATCGAGATCGCCCACCAGACCCGACGCGCCCGAGCCCGCCTCCGTGCGCTGCGCCGGGCCAGCTGAACATCAGCCGGTCCGTTCGACGAACGAGCACAGCGCCGAGATCAACTCCATCTCGTCGATGCCGCGGGCACGGGTGTCGAGCAGTTCGTCGGTGCACACCAGGTACGCGAGACATCGCGCCCGGCTGATCGCCACGTTGAGCCGGTTCTTCGAGAACAGGAAGTCGGCGGTGCGGGGCATGAACTCCGACGACGACGTGGTCATCGAGAACAGCACCACGGCGGCCTCCTGACCCTGGAACTTGTCGACCGTGCCGACCTCGACACCCCTCGTCGCCCGGTTCGCCCGCAACGCCTCGCCGATGCATCGGCGTTGGTCGTTGTACGGGGCGACCACCATGAAGTCGGCGACGGTGAGCGGACGGGTCACGCCGTGCTGATCGGTCCACGGCTGCCCGAGCAGTTCCTCGATCTTCGCCACGACGATCGCTGCTTCCTCCACTGACTCGGTGGAGCGACCCGTGTGGTCGGCGCGCAGCCAGCGCAGGCCGGTCTGGCCCGCCGCCTGCTGGCCGACGCAAGACGAGTGGCTGCGCAGCCTGCCGCCGTACATCACCTCGGAGATGAACTCGCACACGTCGGGATGCATCCGCCACGTCGTCTCCAACAACACGCCACGATCCGGCGGGACCGTCAGCTCGGCACCCAACGAGATGCTCGAGCGCACTCGCACCCGCGCCGCACGGGATGGCTCGCCTGGCACACCTGCGGCAACTGCTGCGGATCGCCGAGCAGGATCACGTTCCTCGCCGAGATCGTCGCCGCCAACGTGTCGGCCAGGCCGAGCTGACCCGCCTCGTCGACCACCAGCACGTCGACCGGTCTCCCACACATCACCTCGCTCGCGAACAGCCACGTCGTGCCGGCGATCACGTTGAAGTCGCCCTCGGCCACCTTCTTGTTGTCGTCGACGTAGTCCACGCCGTCGACCGGACCGGATTTCGCCTTGCGCACCGCCCGCAGGTTGTCGGCGTCGCCCGCGTCGGCGAACCGGTCGACCACTGCCTGCATCAGGTTGTCGATCGCCGCATGGCTCATCGCCGTGACACCCACCCGCAGGCCGGCATTCACGAGCGTGCGGATCATGTGCGCACCGGTGTACGTCTTGCCCGTGCCCGGCGGCCCCTGGATCGGCACGTAGCTCCGGGCGAGCCCGGTCGCCCACCCACAGATGGCATCGACGTCGCCGACGAACACGCCATCATCCGGGCCGCGGCCCGGCTGGAACGCGGGCAGGTCGCGGCGCAGCAGTGCGTGGCCGACCCGATCGGCACTGCCGGCCAGCATCTCGTCGGCCAGATGCTCGAGCGCGGCGAGTTTCGCGCCCTCGCGGAACCACTCGTAGTGGACGAGCGACGTCGGGTACACGCCCTTCTCCTCGGCCTTGCCGTCCCAGATGACCGCCAGCGTACCGGCTGTCGGCGTCGATCTCGGCGACCGTGAAGAACTCCCACTCCTGTTCGTTCACCGCCACGATCAGCTTCGAGCCCTTCTCGATGTCGACGTCGATCGGCTGCAGCGGGAACGTGAAGCGCGCCCACGGCCACTTCAGCGGCTTGCCGTCTTCTGGAGGACCTGCTGCTCGATCGCCTTCGAAGCGCAACCGGGTGATCGCCGACAGCGACTCGAACTGGTCGGCCTGCGTCGGCGATCGACAGCCGATAGGCGTCGGCGTTGACCACCTGGCGCTCACGACGCCAGTAGCCGAGCAGGTCGCCCATCAGGTGCTGGTCGGTGCCAGGTCCGTACGCGTGCAGCGCTTCGATGCGGGCGTCGAGTTCGGCGTCGGGCTCGTCGCGGCCGAGCACCGCATCCCGCCAGGCGATGTCGGTCGGGACGTTGCGTGACCAGCCAGTCGCGCAGCGCCCGGGTGGCGCGCACGTCGTCCTCGTTGTAGGCGGCGATCCGGTCGAGACCGGCCTGGTCGCGCGACGCCATCCACCGCTCGTACTCGACGACGGCGCCGCGATCCCTTGTCGATCTCGTGGCCGCGTTCGTAGTCGGTGAGTCGCTCGATGTGCTTGAGGCCGTAGCCCTCGACACCGACCTGCATCGCCCCCTTCACGATCGGCAACAGATCGACGAACTAGCCCCGTGGTGATCAGCTGCTCGAGCGCGAGCTCGGCGACGCCGTGCTCGGTCACGAGCCGTTCCAGCGACGATCGTTCGGTGTGGTTGTAGTGGTACACGTGCATGTTCGGGAACTGCGACCCGGCGAGCGGCGAGGTGATCGATGAGATCGTTGGTCGCCGTTGCCTCCTCGGCCTTGTCGTGAGCCCAGAAC
This sequence comes from Ilumatobacteraceae bacterium, assembly GCA_963774765.1. Lineage (GTDB taxonomy): Bacteria > Actinomycetota > Acidimicrobiia > Acidimicrobiales > Ilumatobacteraceae > Sva-07. Next base: position 374,496 of record CAVZGP010000030.1, on the reverse strand, counting down.
GCACGGAACTCCCACGCGTCCGCGGGCGTGCGCTCGATGAGGCCGAACAGGAAGAACAGCTCGGCGTCGGCATGCCAGAACGGGTGGCCCTCGAAGTCGAGGAACACGTCACCGGAGTCGGGCGGCGGGAGCGCGGCGAACCCGATCGGGTCGGGAGCATCGAGGTCGCCGTCGAGCGCGTCGTGATCGGCGTGCGACGGTGCGGCGAGCAGCTCGAACGGCGGCTCGTCGTTCGGCGCGTTGCGGGCCTGCACCTGGAGGCGGGCCTGGCGCACGAACGTGTCGCGGCGCGCCGGGTCGAGGCCGGCGACGTCACGGTCGAGCTGCGCGAGCGCGGCGATCGTGGTGATGCCGTCCTGCTGGAGCAGCAGCCGGTCGGCGTTGCGGACGCCTGCGACGTGGACGAGCGAATCGGCCTCGCGCCACGTGGCGTCGCACACCGTCTCGAAGGCGCAGAACTGGCAGTGGTCGCACGGCTTGGGGCGAGTGTCCGTCGGCGCGTCATCGGCGAGGAGCCTGGCGAGCTGGCCGCGCAGGCGACGCCAGTAGGCGAGCACGTCGGCGACCCGGAGGGTCTCGCACCGGCCCGAGCCGAGCTCGATGTGCAGGTGTTCGGGCAGCACGCCGGTGGCGGCCTCGATCGCTTCGGCGTAGAAGCACAGCTGCAGCACGTGGCCGGGCTTGGCCTCCTTGCGGGCGAGCTTGGCGTCGATCGGCTCGAACGTGAAGGTGCCGGTGACGGGATCATCGACACGGCGCAGGAAGTCGGCGATGCCCCGGATGCCCTCGTGCACGAACGGCATCTGGAACACGATGTCGTTCTCGCGTGCGAGTGCATTCGCCACCCGATCGGTCCATTGTTGGAACGACTCGGTCGGGTCGCGGGGTGGCACCTCGTACACGGTGAGCTTGTCGGCGCGGTATCGATCGAGGACCGCCCGCTCGTGTTCGAGGCCCTTGGCGAGCAGCATCTGGGCCATCTCCCCGAACGGGCTCGACGGCTTCGGGCGGGTGCCGGCCTCGACCTCGTGCTGCAACGTCAGGAAGTGGGCGCAGTCGAGCCACGCCGTGATCTTCGAAGGGGTGAGGAGCCGTTCCGCCATCACGCCATTGTGACCGGTGACCTGACAATCCGGGCGTGGCGTGCCGGATCGGTTGCCGATCGTTCCCTTTGCGTTGCGAAAACACCCACTGTCGGTTGTGCGACGCCCCGGAAGAATCCACCGACAGGCAGGCGTCTACGATGCCGTGATGCGCCGCCCGGCCATCAGCATCGTTGTCGCGTCGTGCTTGCTGCTCGCGTCGTGCTCCGGCTCCGGCTCCGGCTCCGGCAGTGACGGTGACGCCTCGACCACCGCCGCTTCGACGACGGCGACGACCATCGCTACGACCACCACCGAGCCTCCGACCCCAACGACGGAGCCACCGACCACCACGATCGACACCGACGCCCAGCTGGCGGCCGCCGAAGAGGCGTACCTCGACGCCTTCGACGCCTACATCGCCGCCGCCCGCGACCCCTCCAACCCCGACCTCCGCGCCGAAATCGAACGCCTCTACACCGGCCCAAGCCTCGAGTTCACGATCAGCCAACTCGATGGTTTCGTCCGGGAGGGATGGGTCGCTCGCCCCGGCAACGAGCAGGAACCATCGCGAGCGATCATTTTGCAGGACTCAAGTTTCTTCCCAGATCGCCCAGACATCGCCGAACTGGTCTCCTGCGAGATCAACAGCGACGTTTTCGTCGAGCCTGGGGCCGCACCCGACGGTTCCGATGCTCTGGTCAACGATGAAATGACAGTGGACAGAGCCCTGATTCGTCTGGAGTACATCGACGGTCTATGGAGGGTGCGTTCAGGCGAAACCTTGGCCAACCTTTCCGCTCCCGAGGACTGCGTGCCGTGAGGGCTCTGCTCGCGACGATCGTGTCCGCCATTCTGGTGTCGTCGTCGTTCACAACGAGCGCCGCCACACCAGAACCCGAACCACCACCGCCCGACCCTCGAGCGCCAAACACGCGGCCAGCCGACCCAGAATTGGGTGGAACGACCACCGGCGACGGCTTCAGGACCGAGACCACCGACGATTCGATCGGGGCTGAGGTCTTCACGCCTGAACATGGAGGATCGAATGGTCCCGTCAGCTTCTCCAGTCCCACTCGACCGCGTTGCACGCATCGTGCGGCGACCTACGGCGAGTACCCCAATGTCGTGTCCGCGGACGCGTCCGTCGGCATCCCTGATCCGGCTGCGCAGGTCAACCGTGACAACAACGGTCGCGCCGAGACCGGCTGGGTCCGCGAGTGTGCCGGCGGCGGTGCGCAGGACCCGTTCTATTGGGCGCCTGCCGCCATCGACCCGATCGATCTCGTCCCCAACGCACTGGCCAACGCCCGTACACAACTCAGCGCACCCGACCCGGCGATCAACCCCGACGCCAACGCCGGCGGCATCGTCAACTTGGGCATGTGGCTCGCCGTCAACGACCCCGGCACCACCACCGCCCGCGCGTCGCTCGCCAACGTGTGGGCCCAAGTCGACGCCAACGTCGCGGGCATCAGCGTCGATCTCGGCAACGGCGACACCGTCGACTGCGACGGGCTCGGCACCCCGATCCCCGACTGGGCCTGGGAAGAACCCGAACAGGGACCGTGCGGCTACACGTATCGGGCATCGTCACCCGACGACGACCCCTACCAGTTGACCATCACCACCAACTACGCCGTCACCTACCGCACCAGCAACGGCCAGACCGGCACGCTCGCTCCGATCGCTCGCAGCGCCACCATCGACTACGACGTCGACGAGATCCAAACCGTCGGCGTCTCCAACTGACCGGCCACACCCCACGTCGGTTCATTCCGGGATCCGTCCCGGAATCCGGGACGGATTCCGGAATGAACGCGCTCGCGCCGGCGCTCAGCCAGAGTCGCCGTACGAGTGCGAGGCGACGATGTTGCCGTTGCGATCGCGGAGGAACACGGTGTCGCCGCTGTTGTTCCACACCGCACTTCCCGAGACGCACCAGTAGCGGACCACGTCGTCGTCGGAGCCACAGCCGCTGAACAGGGTGACCGCTGCGCCGGGCTGCAGGCCCAGGTCGTCGAAGGTGTAGCGATGCGACGCCGATTCGTCGGCGACCTCCCAGCCCTCGAGATCGATCGCCTCGCTGCCAGCGTTCGTGAACCTCACCCACTCGCCGTTCAGGTTCACGCTGTCGTCACCAGGTGCATCCGCGTTGACGTCGATGACGATCTCCAGCGCCATCGAGATCGCTCGCGCCGCACGCGTCCGACGCCCACAGGCCACGGCCGGCCGCTTGCGCGTCGCGTTGCAGGTCGGCGTAACGATCAGCGCGAGCGTCGTCGGGCGGGTAGCGCCGGGCGATCGCAAAGCCGCCGTTGACCAGCTCGGCGCCGACGTCGACGCCATCGGTGGTCTCGACGTAGCGCAACGCGCGGCCGTACTGATCGACGTCGGACCGATCGGTGACGAGCACCAGGTCGATCCCTGCCACCAGCTCGGTGAGCGCATCGGTCGCCTCCTCGCTGAAGCACTCGCCCGACTCGGGCGTGTTGATCCCGACGATCCGCACCTCCAGCTGCCCCTCCGGACCCGACACGTACAAGGTGTCGCCGTCGACGACCTCGGCGCTGCGCCAGCTGGCCGATTCCGCAGCGTCGTCCGGCGATGGGGCGGTCGCTGCACCGGGATCAACCGAGGTTCCTGCCCCGCCCGCGGTGCCGTCCGAGCCCGCCGACGTGCAGCCGGCCAGCAACACCGCGGTGATCAGCCCGGCGAACGCGGCTCGGCGCCGATCGTGCCCTCGCACATCGATCGCACCCGTCCGATCCAGCACTGGCATCGCCGACACCTTCCCACCAGTCGATCTCGAAGAACAAGACATCTGGACAAACGGTCACCAGGGACCGAGCCCGCTGCGCCATGGCCGCCGGGGTCACGTCGAGCAGGTGACGACGGCGGTTCCCTCGAGGTGCTCACTCAGGTCCGGATCGCTGTCGGACGTGTGCTCGAAGGTCCCCGTGTAGGTCACCGTGGACCCATCGAACGAGAGCCCATCGGCAGAGCCAGAGGTGGTCGAGATCACGCTGGACCATCGGTCGTCACCGTCCTTCATGTGCACGCCACCGACGAGGCCGTCGCGGTCAGGTCGCACGTCGAACTGCAGTTGGCGATGCTCGGTGACCGGCGAGACTGTCCTCGTGCTCGCCCGCTTCGCCATCGCGTTCATCCTCCTCGGCGCAACGGCCCTTGCAGCCTGCGGCGACGACGATGCTGCATCAGCACCCGGGCAACAGTTTCCCGACATCGTCGACGTCGCCGTCACGCCAGAGGGCGACACGTTCCGGTTCGACGTCACCGTCTCGTCGCCGTACGACACGCCGGAGCGCTACGCCAGCGCATGGCGAATCGTTGCCCCCGACGGCACCGAACTCGGTGTACGCGAACTGACCCACGACCACGCCACAGAGCAGCCGTTCACCCGGTCGCTCAGCGATGTCGTGATCCCGCCCGAGGTGACATCGGTGACCGTCGAGGGTCGCGACCTTGTCAACGGTTGGGGTGGCGGAACGAAGACCATGACGATCGAACGCTGACAGACCAGGGTGGCTCGGGCACGCATCAGTACAACGGTCGACAAGGGCCTGCTCGAACCCGACGACGACCCCGTGCCACCGATTGTCGATGACCCTCACCGGTCGAAGCCTGCTACCGCCTACTGCGCGTCGGGGAGCAGTTCCGCATCGGGCGGGATGCGCAGTGCGGTCATCTGCGTCGACTGCGTGACGAGGCGATCCTCGCTGTCCCACACTTCGCAGATCTCGTCGGCGTACCCATCGTGGATCACCTGTACACGGAACCGGATCCGCAACGGCCCCGGCGCCGGCACGGCACGGTTGTAGACCGTGATGGCCAGCGTCGGCACCCAGCCCGTCTGCACCACGCCGAACGTCGCCGGCGGCATCACGTCGGAAGCGTAGAGCAGGCCAACGGTGTCGAACACGTCGTCGACTTCGTCACGCAGGTACGCCCGGAACTCGCCGCCGCCGACGACGATCGGCCCATCGGCCGTCATCCGAAACCCGGCTTCGGGGTCGAACTGCAGCGAGTTGCCGCGCTCGCCGGCCATCGCCGACGGCGCGAGATCCTCGAGTGCTGGAAATGGGCAGGGAGCGATCTCGCCCCAGAACGGGGCGGACTCGTCGTGCAGCGTGCCAAGTGTGAACTGGGCACGCACGCCGACCGCGCCCTCGACGCCGAGCGTGGCGTTGACCTGGCTGGCGGACTTGCCGACCCGGTCGATCTCGGTGACGATCTGCGCCGGGCCGATGTCGGGTGACGCGACGAACTGTGCCGACGCGGCGATGACGTGCTCGTGCGTCGAACCGGCCTCACGGGCGGCGGCGAGCGCGGCACGACCGAGGCAGGCAAGCATGTAGCCGCCGTTCGGCTTCGTGCCCATGATCGCGTACTGCTTCAGGAGCTCGACGTCGTACCGCCCGCGGCCGGACGAGTCGTGGCCGCGCGGGACGACCGTGGTTGCCGCTTCGAACGTGGTGGTCATCGGAATCCTTGGAGGGGTGTGGGGGGGGGGTGGAGATCGGGTGCCGTGCACGCCGATCGCACGAGGGTAGCGACGAGACGTCGAGGGCAACACGATCGAGCTGAGCGTGTGGGGTCCCGGTTGTCCCAGGTTCGTGTGAGCGACAACGCACTGGTTGGCGATCGTCGCTCACACAAACCGGGGGTCGGCGATCGTACGCGTCCGGGGCGCTACTCGCCGTCGACGAAGAGGCAGAACGGATGGCCGGCCGGGTCGAGCATGACGCGCAGTCGGCTGCGGTCGCGATCGGAGGGTTGAAGCTCCGCCTCGGATCCGCCGGCCGCGAGCACGACGCGAACGGCCGACCCGAGATCGTCGACGAGTACCTCGAGGTGCATCATCTTCGCCTGGCGACCGGGCACCTCCGGCCACACCGGTGGCTCGTACGCGTCCTCGGCCTGGATGTTCAGCCCGATGCAACCGTCGGGGTTGCGCAGCTGCAGCCAGCCGGCGCCGTCGCTGGCAACGATCTCCCATCCGAACACCTGCGAATAGAACGCGCCGAGCGCGTCGGCGTCAGCGCAGTCGATGGTCACCGTCGTCCAACGGATCGAGGGCATGGTCATGATGCGAGTCTCGCGTCAGCGCGGGCGGTGCTCGGTGCCCATCCCGGCGGTGATGAAGACGGCGGTGGCCTCGCCATCGACGTCGGCGGTGTGCCACGTGCCCGGCGGGTTGATGCCGTACTCCCCGGCCCGCACGGTGACCGTGTCCGTCGTGCCGTCGGCGTGTTCCTGGTGCAACGTCATCACCCCAGCTGTGCAGAGCACGACCTCGTGGCCGACCGGGTGCATCTCCCACACGTCCCACGACTCGATGAACGTGTGCATCGAGACGAGGCGACCCTCGGCGCCATCGGCCTCGTCGTGGCGTAGGCCGTAGCCGGCGTACCACTCCATGCCGCCGGTGAATTCCGGCTCGACCGCGGCGACCGCACCGAGGCCGAGATGGATGGGATGAATCGACAGGTCGACAGGATCGCTCATACCCTCACCATCGCACAGACGGGCCGAACTCCGACACCCCCTTGTCGGCGGCGGCCGGCACGCCGCCGCAGATCCCATAACCTCGCCTCATGCGGATCATCGTCGTCGGTGCCGGAGCAGTGGGCGGGGTCGTCGCCGCCAACCTCGCGCTGGCGGGCACGCCGGTCGTCGCGGTCGCCCGCGGCGAACACGGCCGGGTGATGCGCGAGTCGGGGCTGCGCTACGAGTCGCCCAGCGGCACGCAGATCGTCGAACTGCCCGTGGCCACCACGGTCGGCGAGATCGACTTCACCGACGACGACGTGATCATGCTCGGCGTCAAAGGACAGGACACCGCCGGCGTGCTCGACGGCCTCTGGGCGGCCGGCGTCACCGACCAGCCGATCGTGTGCATGCAGAACGGCGTCGAGAACGAACGCCAGGCGCTACGCCTGTTTCCCAACGTCTACGGCATCTGCGTGATGCTCCCCGCCGACCATCACGCTCCCGGCGTCGTGCGCGTCTGGACCGCACCGAACTCCGGGCTCCTCGACGTCGGCCGCTACCCGCACGGCATCGACGACGTCAGCGTGCAGCTCGCCGCCACACTCGAAGCGGCCACGTTCGGCTCGATCCCGCGCGACGACATCATGAGCTGGAAGTACCGCAAGCTGCTGATGAACCTCGCCAACGCGATCGAGGCGGTGTGTGGACGCTCGGGTTTCGGCGGACGCCTCTACGAGATGGTCCAGGCCGAAGGCGAATCGGTGCTCGCGGCGGCGGGGATCACGGTGGTCAGCGCCGAGGACGACCTGGCCCGGCGCGGCGACGCGTTGAAGATCCAGCCGGTCGGGGACGAACCGCGCCGAGCCGGTGGATCGACCTGGCAGAGCCTGCAGCGCGGGACCGGCACGATCGAGACCGACCATCTCACCGGCGAGATCGTGCTGCTCGGCCGACTCCACGGCGTCCCGACCCCGGCCAACAGTACCCTCCAGATCCTCGCCGCCGACATGGCCCGCACCGGCGAGCCGCCGGCCTCGCGCAGCGTCGACGACGTGCTCCGAGCCATCGACGCCACCTGACGATCCGGCCGAGCACCACCCCGTCGGTGCCGGTTGCACGATCTGTGGCAGGAGCGTCCCGCTTTCCGGGACCCCACGGGCGCAGATCAGGTCGTGGAACGGAGGGGGCGCAGATCGGGTCGTGGGACGGACGGAGGGGGCGGCGTCGGTCACTACTGACGTCTATCCGACGACGCGGGCGGTCTGCTGGGCGATCGCGTGCTCTTCGTCGGTGGGCACGACGAGCACCTTCGTGGGCGCGTCGTCGGCGGAGATCACCACCTCGGAGCGTCTCGTTGCGGCCGTGGTCGACGGCGATGCCGAAGACGCCGAGGCCCGCACAGACGCGAGCGCGCACGAGCGCGCTGTGCTCGCCGATACCGGCCGTGAACACCAGCGCGTCGCATCCGCCGAGCACCGCGACGTAGGCGCCGACGTACTTGCGGATCCGGTGGCAGAACACGTCGAGGGCGAGCTCGGCCTCCTCGTCGCCGGCCTCGATGCGAGCGGTGATCTCGCGCATGTCGGAGTCGCCGCACAACCCGAGCAGCCCGCTCGACCGGTTCAGCTCGACGAGCACCTCCGCCTCGCTGCGCCCGCTCGCCTCGGCGACGTAGCCGACGACGGCGGGATCGACGTCGCCCGAACGCGTCCCCATCACCAGGCCCTCCAGCGGCGACAGCCCCATCGACGTCTCGACGCTGCGTCCGCGCTGCACCGCCGTCATCGACGCGCCGTTGCCGAGATGCGCGACGATCAGATCGAGTTCGCTGAGCGGCTTTCCGAGCACGTCGGCCGCCCGCCCGGCCACGTACTCGTGCGATGTCCCGTGGAAGCCGTAACGACGCACGCCGTGCTCCTCGTACCACTCGCTCGGAACCGCGTAGCGGTACGCAGCGGGCGGCAACGTGCGGTGGAACGCGGTGTCGAACACGGCGACCTGCGGGCACCGTCGGGCCACGTCGCCCGCGCAGCCTCGATCCCCGCCAGGTTCGCCGGGTTGTGCAGCGGCGCGAGCGGTACGAGCCGGCGGATCACCTCGACCAGTTCGTCGTCGACGAGCGTCGGCGCCGACACCACGTCACCGCCGTGCACCACCCGATGGCCGATCGCGTCGACCGGCTCGCCGAGCAGCCCCACCGCCGCGACCACCTCGCGCAGCGCAGCGCCGTGGTCGACGACCTCCTCGACGATCCCGCCCGCCAATCGCTCGCCGTGCCCGAGTCGACCAGCTGGTACTTCACCGACGAACTGCCGGAGTTGAGCACGAGCACCCGCATCGATGCCTCAGGCCCGGCCGGCGCCCACCTGGACGGCGGTGATCGCGATCGTGTTGACGATGTCGGTGACCGTCGCACCACGCGACAGGTCGTTGACCGGCTTGTTCGAGACCCTGCAAGCACCGGCCCGACGGCGACAGCATCGGCCGACCGCTGCACCGCCTTGTAGGTGTTGTTGCCCGTGTTGAGGTCGGGGAAGACGAACACCGTCGCATGACCGGCGACGGCACTGTCGGGCAGCTTGCTGCGCGCCACGTCGAGGTCGACCGCCGCGTCGTACTGGATCGGGCCCTCCACCTTCAGGTCCGGTCGCAGCTGGCGCACCCGCTCGGTCGCAGCGCGCACCTTCTCGACCTCGGCGCCCGCGCCGGACGCGCCCGTCGACCAGCTCAGCATCGCCACCCGTGGCTCGATGCCGAACATCGCCGCGGTCTCCGCCGACGAGATGGCGATGTCGGCGAGCTGCTCGGCGTTCGGGTCGGGGTTGACCGCGCAGTCGCCGTAGACGAGCACCCGGTCGGCGAGCAGCATCAGGAACACGCTCGACACGATCGACGTTCCCGGCCGGGTCTTGATGAACTCGAGCGAGGGACGGATCGTGTGCGCCGTGGTGTGCGCAGCGCCCGACACCATCGCGTCGACGAGGCCCTCGGCGCACCATCATCGTGCCGAAGTAGCTGACGTCGGTCATGATGTCGTGCGCTCGGAGCCGGTCGATCCCCTTGTGGCCGCGCAGCTCGAAGTAGCGATCACCGAACCGGTCGAGCAGCTCGGTGTCGAGTGGGTCGATCACGGGCACATCGTCGAGGCGCAGCCCCAGCTCGGCGATCCGGTTGCGCACCGCGTCGGTCGGACCGAGCAACGTGAGGTCGCACACCTGGCGCCGTCGGATGCGATCGGCGGCGTGCAGGATCCGATCGTCTGTGCCCTCCGGCAACACGATGTGGGCGTGCGCAGCCCGGGCCCGTTCGATCAGCTCGTACTGGAACGTGACCGGAGTCATCACCTCGCTGCGACCGACCTCGATCCGCTCCTCCAGGGCGTCGAGATCGACGTGTGCCTCGAAGTGACCGAGCGCAACGTCGATCTTGCGCTGATCGCCGGCCGTGATGGCACCCTCGACGTGGCTGGCGGCGATCGCCGTGTCGAACGTGTCGGTGTCGACCGCCAGCAGCGGCATCGACGTTCCGCCCGAGAGCGTGCCGATCAGCTCGATGACCCTTGGGTCGGGCCTCAGGCCACCGCTCAGCAACAGCCCCGACACGCTCGGATACGCCGACGACAACCGCGTCATCGCAGCGGCAACGATCACGTCGGACCGGTCACCCGGCACGATGAAGACCGTGCCGTCGACGACATGGTCGAGCACGTTCGGCACCGACATGGCGGCCACCTTGATCTGCCCGACCGGGCGCGGGAGGTCGTCGGGGTCCCCGCCGACGAGCTCAGCCCCGAGGGCCGTACGGAGCTGATCGAGCGATGGCCGGCGCAGTCGTGGCTCCTCCGGGATCGCCCACACCCGATGGCCGAGGTCGACGTGGGTGAGCGCCTCGTCGAGCGGGTCGAGCACGGCCGCGTCCACCCGATTGACGATGATCGCCGCGATCGCGTCGTCGCCGAGAGAATCGCGCCCGACGGCGATCCGGTCGACGATCGCCGACGCGGTGCAGCGGTATCCGTCGACCACGGCGACGATCGGCGCGCCGAGGTGCTCGGAGATCCGGGCGTTGACCTCCAACTCGACCGGCGAGGATGCTCCCGTGAAGTCGGTCCCCTCGACGACGACGAAGTCGCTGGCGGCCTCGATCTCCCTGAACCGTTCGACGATCCGTTCCATGCCGGCGCTGGTCGCTCCGCCCGCCAGCGTGCGCTCGGCGGCAGTGAACGCGTACCCGATCCGTTCCTCCGGCATCTGGTACCGCGAGCCGATCAGATCGAGGTCGTTGTCGGGCAATCGCTGGACGATCGGTCGGTAGAAGCCCACCCGCGGCACCCGCCGCGCCAGGAGCTCGACCAGACCCAGCGCAACGATCGACTTCCCGCTCGCCGGCCCCATCGCCGTCAGGTAGACCGCGCGTGCCACCCGAGTGACAGTAGCGGCCGCGCTCGTCGCGGCCCGCCTGGCGCACGATCTGCGGCACGAGCGTCCCGGATTCCGGGACGCCAGGGGCGCAGATCGGGTCGCGGGACGGAGGGGGCGCAGATCGCGGGTTCAGACCACGCCGGCGTACGCGGACAGGCACGGCTGGCCGCCGAGGTGGGCGTACAGCACCCGCGACCCGGCGGGGATCTCGCCCGAGCGGATCATCCCGATGAGCCCGGCCATCGACTTGCCCTCGTACACCGGGTCGGTGATCATCCCTTCGAGCCGGGCGCAGGTGCGCATGGCGTCGATGGTCTGCTCGTCGGGGATGCCGTAGATGCCGGCGTGGTAGCCGTCGATGATGGTGATCTCCTCGGCGCGCAGGTCACGGTCGACGCCGATCTTCGCTGCGGTGTCACGGGCGATTCGGGTCACCTGGTCGGTGGTCTTTGCGAGCGTGGCCGAGGCATCGATCCCGATGAGGTGGCGGTCGGCGCGGTCCTCGAGGGCGAAGCCGGCGATCATCCCGGCGTGCGTGGATCCGGTGACCGTGCAGACGACCACGTGGTCGAAGAACAGGTCGTGCTCGGCCTCCTGATCGGCGACCTCTCGTGCCCAGTTCGCGAATCCGAGCCCACCGAGCGGATGATCGGACGCGCCCGCGGGGATCGCATACGGCGTGCCGCCCGATTCGACGACGGAATCGAGGGCGCGCTGCCACGAGTCGCGGATTCCGATGTCGAAGCCGGCCGGGTCGAGGCGGACGTCGCCACCCATCATCCGCGACAGCTGAATGTTGCCGACACGGTCGTAGACCACGTCGGGCCAGTCGACCCAGTGTTCCTGCACCGTGACCGCCTTCAATCCGACGTGAGCGGCGACTCCCGTGACGGCGCGGGTGTGGTTCGACTGCACCCCGCCGATCGACACGAGCGTGTCGCAACCCTGTGCCAATGCCTCGGGCACGAGGTATTCGAGCTTGCGGACCTTGTTGCCACCGAATGCGATCCCCGAGTTGCAGTCCTCGCGTTTGGCCCAGATCTCGACCTTGCCGCCGAGGTGTTCGCTGAGGCGAGGAAGTGGATGGATCGGCGAGGGGCCGAACGTCAGCGGGTACCGGGGAAAGTCATCGAGCGACGCCATGGCCGAATCGTACGCGAGACTGAACGGATGGCCTTCGGACAAGCAGCGGGTCCGCCCGCGTCACACAGCCAGATGCGCGAGCTGACCGAACTGCTGCAGGCCGCGGGGCATTCGGACTTCCGCGACGCCCGCGGGCCGATGGGGTTCACGCAACGCCAGGCCAGCGGAAAGTTCACCCGCGACGAGGCCGACGAGTTCATCGCCGCGCTCCACGACGCAGCCCACGAAACGTCCGACCCCGCACCGGCGCCGGCCACACCAACACCGATCGAGCGAAAGCCTGCGCAGCGCGCGCGACGTGCCGCACCGCTCGAGGCGTTCTCCGACGAACAACTCGCAGCCGAACTCCAGCGCCGCGGCTGGGTGGTGATGGAACCCTGACGTCGACCAGTGGCCGGTCACGTTCTGACCGCTGCGTCGGGACCGGGGACCGCACGCGGGGTTACCCTGCGGACTCGAACCCGAGGGACCATGACCGCTACCACGACACCACGATGATCACCCCCGACCACCTGCTCCCGCTGTGGGAGGAACACCGAAGGGCGATCGACCACCCGATCCGCACCTTCGAGTTGGCCGGACGGACCTTCGACGACCGCCCCTACCAGCTCGGGGTGGTCAACCTGTCTCGCGACTCGACGTATCGCGAGAGCATCGCCCACGACGTCCCCGCCGCGCTCTACCGAGCCCGCCGCATGACGGTCGAAGGCGCCGCGATGATCGACATCGGTGCGGAGTCGACCGGCGAGAGCGCCGACCTCGTCGACGTCGACGGCCAGCTGCGCACACTCCTGCCCGTCATCGACGCGCTCATCAGCAACGGTCTCCTCGTGTCGGTGGAGACGTACCACACCGGCGTTGCGCTCGCCGCGATCGACGCCGGTGCGCAGGTCATCAACCTCACCGGCCGCGTCGACGACCCAGCGCTGTACGAGGCAATCGCGCGGCACGGAGCGGGCCTGATCCTCTGTTACACGCCGGGCGACACCGCCCGCTCCGATGCCGACGTTCCACCCGTCGAGACGATGATCGACGAACAGCTGGCCTTCTTCCGCGACCGGCTCGATCTGATCACCGGCTCGGGCGTCGACAAGCTGTGGATCGACCCCGGGTTCGGGTTCGCACTCAACCTTCCCGACGGCCCCGAGCGGGTGCGTTACCAGACCGAGAACCTGCTGCAGTCGTTCCGCTTTCGTGAGCTGGGTTGGCCGGTGTGCGTGACGATGGCGTCGTCGGTCCACCTGTTCCACGACGAGGTGAGGGTCGCCGAAACCGCCATGGCGGTGCTCGCGCTGATCGCCAAGGCCAATCTGTTGCGAAGCCACGAGGTCGCCCGAGTCCAGCCGGTCCTCGACATGCTCGACATCTGCGCCCGCTGACGTCCTGGCGACCTCAGTAGCGACTCAGTAGTTGACGACCGTGCCCATGTACGCCAGCCGGGCGAGGTGCGGGGCGCGCACGATGCGATCGACCGCCTGCTTCGCAGTGCATCCGGAGGCGACCATCTCGCGAGCCAACGCCGCCACCACGACGGGCGCAGCGAACGACGTGCCGGTCCACGTGGCCCATTGGTCGAAGTCGTCGGGATCGAGTCCGTTGATGGGCGGCATGTCGCCGTCGAAGTCCGCGAAGAACGAACTCACCAAGTCGGTACCGGGCGCGCACGCATCGACCCAGGTGCCGTAATTCGACCACTCGGCCGGGCCGGTCGGGCCGAGTCCGGCCACGCCGATCACCGACGGCAACGCCGCCGGGTACTGCTCGACACACGAACCTTCGTTGCCGGCCGCGGCCACGAAGACGACGCCGCGGGCGTGGTAGTGATGGATGACCGTTTCGAACATCCGGCTCCGTCCGGTTCCCCCGAACGAGAAGTTGACGATCGTCGGACTGACCGATCTCATCAGGCGCCGCAGCACGGAGGCGAGCGTCGCCACGCTGACGTCACCCTGGGGCTCGAAGACGCGCTGCACCCTGATCGTGCATCCTGGGGTGAGTTGCTCGATGATCCCGGCGATGAAGGTGCCGTGCCCGGCGACCGGATCGAGGTAGTTGTCGGCCAGCCGGCCGCCCATCGGCCTCGACGGCAGATCCTTCGGACCGGAGATGCGCGCGAGGTCGGGCGTGCTGAGCCCGAGCAGCTCGGGGCGGTACTGGTCGGCGTTGTCCCAGCCGCCCGCGAGCCCACTGTCGAGCACGCCGATCACCACGCCGTTGGTGGGACCGCCGCCGCGGTGTGGCCGCAACGGCTCGGCGCCGAGCGGAGCGGGCATCACCGAACTCATCGGTGCCTTGCCCGTCGCCAACAGGTTCAACGACTCGGCATTGGCCTTCCACGGATTCGCGGTCCACGGATTGGCCTTCCACGGGTTCGCCTTCCACGGGTTCGCCTTCCAGGGATTGGCGGTCCAGGGATTGGCGGCGATCTCAGCGGCGTACGCAGGATGCGGCGGACAGCCACAACAGTCGGCGTCGTTCGCGAAGTACACGATGTCGAGGGCAGCCTCCACGCCGAGCTCCACCAGTTCGTCGACCTCGGCCGGCGCGTCCGCGACACCTTCGACCAGGTGCCACTGACCGAACTCCGGGGTGACGAGGGTCGGTTCGCCATCGTCGCTGTCGTCGAATTCCACGAAGACAGGCCGGGTCGTGTAGTCGTGGTCGTCGAAGTATCCGGATCCGGCCAACGCCGTGAATGACTCCTCGTCGAGGAGAAACCGGCCGGGGCGATACGCGATGGGTGGGTCACCGGGGAGCATGGCGATGCGGTCGCGATAGTTCCGCCCGTCATCGGCGGGTTCGCCGTCGTCGGGGTCGGTGTCATCGATGTTGGACATGGTCAACCTCCAGGTGTCGATGGCGACGCGGCTCTGCGTCGCAGGATTGCGTCGGTCTGGTCGGCGAGCCGATCGGCGGACGTGGACTCACCTTCGAGTCGGGCCCGCTCGAACTCGGCCTCACCCAGCACCTCGCGACCGGCGTCGAGCAATGCCGCCCGCTGCTCCGCATCGCCGGAATACAGCAACAGGCCCTTGCTCGCGAGGGCCACGTCGGCGGCTGATTGCATCCTCACTGCATCGACAGCCGACCCTTCGTCCAGCGCGAACCGTGCGGCGATCATCTGTGAGTACGCAATCAGCGTCGAGTCGCCCATCGAGCGAGCCCACTCGAGCGCCGCCAATTGGTGCTTCGCCGCGCCTGCGGGATCGCCCAGCGCCAACAGCACCTCGGCGAAGTTGCCGTGCGTGTTCGCGAGGAACGTCTCGAGACCGGCCGCTTCCTCCGCCCGAAGGCAGTGATCGAGAGCGTCGACGGCCGCTCGTGAGTCGCCCAAGGAATTGTGGGCGATCGCCGCGAGGTTCCACAGCCGAGCTTCGCCCCGCGGGGTCGCGACGCCGGCGCCCAACGCGGCGTCAGCCAGTCGCAAGGCGGTCTCGGGATCGTCCGACCGCAACGCCAGCTCGCCCTTGGTGCGCACGACCCCCATGTCGTCGAAGGCCGGAACGCCGACCTGCTCGACCAGCGCAGCGGCACGCTCGCCGAGCCGTTCGGCATCTGCCAGCTCTCCGAGACGAAGGTGGAGATCGGCCTGGAGCGTGAGCAGCGCGACGAGATCCGGCCCTGGATCCGGGCGTTGGTCGATGCAGCGCGCCACCTCGGAGATCCCGGACCGGTACGACGACGTGACATCGTGGTACTGGCCGATCGACCACGCCAGCGGCCGCGCGATCGGGTCGGGGATCTCGGCGTGCGCGACCACGGCGCGCACGTTCTCCAGCTCGATGCCGAACTCGGTCACCCATCGACTCGACAGGGTGCGCTCGGGGCCCAACCGGTCGACCAACGCGTCGGCGAGCCGGATCCTGCTCGCCATGAGTTCGTGCTCGTCGGCACCTTCCAACATGTACGACCGCACGGTCGAGGGCAACACGTACCGAGAGGTTCCCGCCGCGACCTCGCGCACGATGAGCGACCAGTCGATGAGCGACCAGACGAGCTCCGGCACCCGAGCGACGGGCACGGCCTCGTCGCCCGCGACCGCCTCGGCGAGCGACACGTCGAACCCGTCGGCGAACACCGCCAGGCGGGTCAGCACGCGGAGTTCGTCGGGAACCAGGAGATCGAGACTCCAGTCGAGCAGACGGTCGAGGCTGCGTTGACGGTCGGGCACCGTCGGGTCGCGAGTCGACACGACCGCCACACCGGCGCGCATCCGTTCGGTCATCTCGGCAGGTGTCAGGAGGTGCGATCGCGTCGCGGCGAGTTCGATTGCCAACGGCAGCCCGTCGATCGCACGGCACAGCTCGACGATGTCGCCCAGATCGGCAATGCCGCGGTGGCCGCTGCGCTCCACGTACAGCCTGACCGCGTCCGACTCGGCATCGACGGCCCCGAGCGGGTCGAGTCGGTAGATCGACTCGCCGATCAGACCGAGCGGGACACGGCTGGTGGCGAGCACACCGAGTCGCGGACAGCGCTCGAGCAGCTCATTGACGAGTCGTGAGATGGGCTCGATGAGGTGCTCACAGTTGTCGAGCACCAGCAGCATCGAGCGATCGGCCAGGTGGGCCACGACGTCGGTGAGGGCATCGTTGCCGCGCGTGGACGGCGCGTTGACCGCCAGGGCGACCGCCATCGCCACGACCTCGCCCTCCGAGAGCGGCGCGAGGTCGACGAACCACACCCCGTCCGACCACTGCTCGACCACGTTGAGGCCGACCTCGATCGACAGCCTCGTCTTGCCGGCACCGCCGGGTCCGAGGATCGTCACCACGCGGCCCGGCCGCGTGCTCTCCGCCAGGTCTGCCTGCTCGCCGACGCGATTGACCATCGACGTGGCCGGGCGGACGAGGTTGTGACTGTCCGCCGGCCGGACCCGCGGTGGGCGAGCGTCACCGTCGAGATCCGACGCCGACACGCGGTAGAGCGTGATCGGCTCGTCGAAGTCGCTCACCCGGTATCTCCCGAGTTCGGTCAGGTCGATCTCGGCATCGCCCGACAACGCGATCACCTCATCGGTCGCCAGGATCTGCCCACCATTCGCGGCGTCGACGACGCGTGCAGCCTGGTGCACGGCCAGTGCTCGATAGTCGTCGTCGACCGGCCGGGCATAACCCGCGTGCAGGCCCATCCGGACCTTGACCGGATTCCCGGTCGGCCAGTCGGCAGCAGCGAGCACACGTTGGCCGTCAACCGCCGCTGCGAGGGCGTCGGACGCGTCGGCGAACGCCACGAAGAATGCATCGCCTTCGATCAACACCTCGACACCTCGATGTTTCGTCCACACCTCGCGCAGGAGCCGGTGATGCAGGTCGAGGAGCTCGTTGTACCGCTCGCCAAGATCGCGCAGGATCCGGGTACTCCCCTCGATGTCGGTGAACAGGAAGGTGACCGTTCCCGACGGCAGCCCCTTGACCATCGACGTGCTCCTCCCCGGACTGGTTGGTGCCGGTCAGCGCGATACTAGTCGTCGCTCAGCGGTGCCTTCACCGGAGTTGTCCGCGCGTTCATCCCGCCCACTCGACGCATCCGCGGGCGGCCGATCAGTCGAGGAGCGCTTCGAGCTCGACGTCGTTCGACCCGAGCACGAAGGCCATGGGCCGGTCGGTCGACACCCCGGAGAGGGCTGCCTCGAGCCGGTCCGGGAACCCCTCCAGATCGACGCAGGGATCAGGAAGACCCACCAGCGTCAGATCGGCGTGCTCAGCGCGCTCGCCGATGACCTCGCCGACGGGCCGCTCGTCGACGATCACGTCCACCTCCAAACGGAGTCGAGCGCTGACAAAGAGCTCTCGGAGGTTGTCGGCCACGTCGCCGGCTGCGTCGGCACGCGGCACCACCATCCGAACGGTCACCGAAGCCCGCCGCCAGAGCTTCGACGCCCGCAGCGCATCGGCGAGCACGATCATCAACGCTCCGTTGGCGCGAATCGAACTCAGCCAGACGTCGATGCTGCGACGCTCTCCGAACGTGGTGTCGTCCGGCGCCCTGACGATGACGACGTTGCGACCTGCGTCGTGGATCCGGCTCACCATCGTGGCGTACTCGTGGGGATCGGAAGTGGTCTCGCCGTCGCCGAGTACCACCGTGTTGGGCATCAATGTGCCCAACCCATAGGCCTCGACCAGCACCGATGCGCCGACATAAGGGGTCGGTGCCGACACCACTCGCACGAGCGCCGAGACGTCACGCTCGGCGAGGTGCTCGCGGACGGTGTCGGCGAGCTGGCGCTTGCGCTGGGTCGTCGTGGGCTCCGGAAGGATCGTCGCGATCGTCAGCATCCCGCGGCTGCGCGTCAGGGCGTTGGCCAACTCGATGAGGTACCACCGTTTCGTCGGGCTTCCCGCCAACACGAGGATGTTCGGACGCCAGCTCTTCGTGTCGGTCGAGCGCCGAATGTGCGACACCGCCCACCGAACAACGTTGATCCAGATTCCCTGGCGGATGTCTCCCCAACGGCTCTGCGCCCGGCGGCGATTCAGCAGCGTCCAGATGACGCCCACGAAGACCACCGCGACGATCGTGGCCACCGGATTGATGAGCACCATCACTGCGACGCAGCCGATCGCCCCCAGCAACGACACGATCCAGTGGATCCGGAACGTGGGGCGGAACGACGGGTTGCGGAGGAACGTCTCGCCCGCCGAGACGAAGTTGACGACCGCGTAGGTCGCGAGGAAGAACATCGACAGCACCGGTGCGACCGCATCGAGGTCGCCGAGCAGCACCACGACGAGCGCGATCGTCAAGGACATGTAGGTGCCGAGGCGAGGTTCGTCGTTCGTTCCCGACCCCCGACCGAAGATCCGCATGCGTCCCGGCAGGACGCCGTCGCGCGCGAGCGCCTGCAGGATCCGAGGCGCACCGAGCATGCTGCCCAAGGCGCTCGACAGCGTCGCGCCCCAGACTCCGATGATCACGGCGGGCCCCCACAACGCGAGCTCGCGCATGATGAGCGGGTCATTGACGAGGGCGCTCTGCGAAGCGCGACTGTCGAGCACCAACGGGATCGTCATGTAGACCACGTAGCTGACGGCGATCGCGGCCAGCGTGCCACGAGGAATCGAGCGCCGCGGATCCCGGAGGTCGCCGCTCATGTTGACGCCCGCCATGATCCCGGTGACCGCCGGGAAGAAGACCGCGAAGGCCGTCCAGAACGTGGCCGGCTCGAAGCTGCGCGGCAGCGGGGGTTCTTCGACCTGTTTGGTTCCGAAATAGAACACGACCAACGACAGCCCGATGGCCGCCATGATCACGTACTGAGCTCGGATCGCCGCCTTCGCCGAGATCAACGCGAAGATCGCGACGACGATGGTGGTGCCGAACGCGAGCGGCTGGATCGGGATGCCGGGTGCGACGACGTTGACGGCCTCGGCGAAGCCGAGCGTGTAGAGCGCGACGCTCAACGCCTGGGCGAGGTAGAGAGGGATGCCGACGGCGCCGCCGATCTCGGCACCGAGCGAGCGGCTCACCATGTAGTACGCACCGCCGGTGCGGACCTGTTGGTCGGTCGAGATCTGCGAGATCGAGAGCCCGGTGAGCAAGGTGATCGACGTGGCGATCGTGACGATCAGCAGGGTGTTGCGAAGCCCGACGTTGCCGACCACCCAGCCGAACCGGAGGTACATGATCACGCCGAGGATCGTCAGGATCGAGGGTGTGAAGACTCCACCGAACGTTCCGAGACCCGTCCGGGGAGCTTTCGGTTCCTTCACTCTGTCGGCCTCCGGCGGGTCGAGTCGACAGGTCGCCGAACTGGAGCCGCAACCATACAGTCGGTGCCGGTCAGCGCTGCGGCCGGTCGCCCCGGAGAAATCGGCCAACGCAAGCGTTGAATCCAGGAGCGACGACGACGACATGAGTAGCGTTCAGTCGTGACCAACGTCAGTTCGAAACGCCGTGCCGCAGCTGTCGCAGTTGCCCCGTTGTTCCTGTTGGTGATCGGGTTGGTCGTGCAGGGCGTCTTCCGACAGACGTCGTCGATCGTGATCGCGCTGATCGGCATCGCACTGCTGTCCGCCGGCGCCTGGTGGGTCGTGACCGAAGTCGGCGTGGTCAAACTGGTCGCCGCACTCACCGGGATCATCGGCCTCGTGCTCGTCGTCATCGCGCTCGCGCAGGCGCTGTCGAAGTTGGAACACATCGTGCTGCGCCTGGCGCTGATCCTCGCCATCGTCTACCTGATGGTCTTCCTCGCCAACTACGCGTTGAAGCGGCCCGTGCCGAAGTCCTCGGTGCGGGTCACGGCCGAGCCGTCCAAGCCCGTGCTGCTCTGCAATCCATGGTCGGGTGGTGGCAAGGTCGACAAGTTCGGACTGATCGAACTCGCCGACGAGTTGGGCATCGAGACGGTGCTGCTCGCGGAGGGACTCGACCTCGAACAACTCACGCTCGACGCGGTCGCGCGAGGTGCCGACTGCCTGGGCATGGCCGGCGGCGACGGATCACAGGCACTGGTCGCATCCGTCGCGGTGAAACATGATCTGCCCTTCGTGTGCATCCCAGCGGGCACTCGCAACCACTTCGCACTCGACCTCGGACTCGACCGCGAGGATCCACGCAAGGCGATGTACGCGTACCGCGATGCGATCGAGCGGCGCGTCGACTACGCCACGGTCAACGGCCGACTGTTCGTCAACAACGTGTCGCTCGGCATCTACGCGACGATCGTGCAGTCCGAGGACTACCGCAACAACAAGGTCGAGGTCAGCAGCAAGATCGCCGCCGAACTGCTCGGGCGCCAGGCCGAGACGTTCGACCTGCAGTACACGACGCCACGCGGCCAAGACGTCGAAGGTGCGTTCGTGATCATGGTGTCGAACAACAGCTACGTGCTCGGCGCCAAGCGCGACGTCGCGCAACGCCGCCGCCTCGACGGTGGAGAACTCGGGGTGTTCGCACTGTCACCGCGCACCGGTACGCAGGCGGCCCGTCTGATGACCATGGCGATGCTCGGCATGCCCGACTACAGCAAGTACTGGTGGGAGTTCCACGCCGCCGAGTTCGAGGTGCGTTCCACGTCGGGATCGGCCTACATGGGCGTCGACGGCGAGGCGCTCGAGGCCACCACGCCGTTGCGATTCGAGATCCACCCGTTGGGTCTGCGCATGTACATGCCGGAAGGAAACCTCGAAGAGGTCGAACGTCGCCGGGCTCGCGACCTGCGCCTTGCGGACCTCTCGGAGATCGCACGGGGCCGCGAGCCCCGAGCCGACCTTCACGGTTGAGCGTCAGTCGGGAAACAGGCCGGTTCGATGCGCCACACGTCGCCATGCGACGTCACGTGGCCCGCGCACGGCTCCCAGTGTGTGCCGAGCACGAGCACATCGGTGTCGGCCTGGTCGGCGAAGAATGCCCGGCGGGTCGCTTCGGCCTGAGCGGCGTCGACGTCGAACGAGCTGCCCCACTCGGGGTGCGCCGCCTGGCACACCATGTGCGACAGATCGCCGGTGATCACGCCGCGCTCACCGTTGCTCTCGATCAGCACGCTGACATGGCCAGGCGTGTGGCCCGGCGTCGGGCTGAGGCAGACATCTCGGGTGAGGCGGGAATCGGTGGCGATCAGGTCGACGAGGCCGGCGTCGATCACCGGCTGGATCGAATCGGCTCGGAGCACCTCGTCCATCCCCGCGTCGTCTCGCTGCCAGTGCTCCCATTCGACATCGGCGAACAGGTAGCGCGCGTTCGGGAACGTCGGCACCCACTCGCCGTCGACGAGCCGGGTGTTCCAGCCGACGTGGTCGACGTGCAGGTGTGTGCACAGCACGGTGTCGATCGAGTTGGGCGGGAAGCCAGCCGCAGTCAGATCGTCGAGGAACGGGCCGGAGCGCATGCTCCACGCCTCGACCGGACGTTGCTTGTCGTTGCCGAGGCAGGTGTCGACGAGGATCCGCCTCCCTTCAGTCTCGATCACCAACGCACGAATGGTCATGTGCACCTTGCCGTCGGGCGTCGCGTAGTCCGGCACCATCCAGCCAATCTCCTGGATCCGCTCGGCGGTCGCATCGGGCAGCAGCCAGTGCGCAGCCGACGTGGTGGTCAGCTCCGCGACCTCGGTGATCTGTACGTCCCCGATCGTCCACATGGACCAGAGCCAACCACAAACGCGCCGGTCAGTCGGTGTTCGCCGGGCGAACGCCGGCGTCGCGTCGACGAGCGGCGATGTCTGCGTCGACGCCGGAGCGCCGCCATGCGTCGGCGTCGGCCGGAGAGAATGCGTTGGCAGCCCATGCGGCCGCTTCGCCCGGCCGGAACTCGCGCGCCAGCCACTCGGCGGCCTCGGTCGGACCCACCCCGGCGCCGACCCACTTGGCGAGCTTGCGATCCGGGAGCGACGTCGCCGCCCACTCGTCGGCCGCCTCCTCGCCGGCACCGGCGTCGAGCGCGACGCGACGGCGGACGACATGGGTGGTCCAGCCGCCTTCGGGTCGCTGTTCGCGCGCGCTGTCGACGTCGAAGCCGACCGACCCGAGCAACCGAGCCACCTCCGGGTCGTCGACCACCTCGACCCACGCCGCCGCGTTCGACGCCGAGAACCCGGCCGACGACCATCGCGCTGCCGTCGCCGCGGACATCCCACGGTCGATCCACTCCAACGCCTTCTTCACCTTGATCCCAGCCGTCTCCGCATAGGCGATCTCCTCGGGCGATCTGCCGGCCCGCAGGTGTGCCAGCGCCTTCGACGGCTGCAGCCCGCCAGTCGTCACGTCTGCCAGTTGCTCCACCTCGGTGACGTCGGCGTCGGTGTCGGCCCAGGGCGCGAACTGCTCTCCGGAGGTGTACCCGCGATCGATCGCGCGCAGGATCGTCGCGGCGTCGAACCCGGCCCACGTCTCGATGAACGCGATGTCGGTCGGCAGGCCACGGGATTCGAGCGAGGCCGCGAAGGCGGCGTCGGGGGCTGGGCGTCCCGAGCGTCGGAACTCGGTGATCTCGTCGGTGGTGAGCGACGAGTCGTACCAGCGAGCCGCGTGCGGCGGCGCGAGGGTGCTGTCGCGGAACATGATCGTGACGACTGCGTCGGGCAACCCCGACGCAATCCAGCGTTCCCGGTCCTGGCGGTCGGCATGGGTCATCGCGCCATGATCCTCGTTCGAGACCCCCGGCCGCCAATCGCCCGCGTCAGCGCAGCGGGGCGATGACCTGCTCGGCAAAGCGCACGATCGGGTCGGTCGATGGTGGGTTCCCGAAGTCCATCACCACGTGGTCGACGCCGACCTCGTGCCAGCGCGCGATCAGGTCGTGCAGCTCGGCCGACTCGGCGTCTGTCTCGGGAAGCGCTCGCTCGATGGTGATGCCGGTCTCGATGTCCGCCGGGTCGCGGCCCGCGCCGGTGGCGGCGCGCTGGACGATGTCGTACTTGCGCAGCCAGTCGCCCTCCGTGCGGGACATGTTGTGCCACATGTCGGCGATGCGCCCGGCCAGCGGCAGCCCGACCTGCTCGCCGTTCGCGCCGATGCACACCGGCGGCACCACCTCGGGCAACGGTGGGGCGGCGGCCCCGTCGATCGAGAAGTAGGTCCCCTCGAAGCTCGGGTCGTCCTGCGTCCACATCAGCCGACAGATCGTCACGACCTCCTCGAGCTGCGCATAGCGCACCGACGGCGACGGGAACTCGTAGCCGTACGCCGTGTACTCGTCGCCGCGCCAACCGGCCCCGATGCCGAGCATCAACCGGTTCTCGGAGAACACCTGCAACGTGGCGGCCATCTTGGCGGTGAGCGCCGGTGGACGGTAGCCCTGGCCGAGCACGTGGTGGCACAGCTGCACGTCGGGGAACTTGGCGGCCAACCAGGTGAGCGACGTCCAGGCTTCGACGAACGGATCGGTCTTCGCGTCGAATCCCCAGAAGTGATCGGCGACCCACATCGAGTCGAAATGGTCATTGACCGTGGGCAGGATGTACTTGGCCTGCTCGACGACGATCGGCTTGTGATCGCTCCAGCGGTTTCCGATGCACGGCGAGAGCCAACCAAATCGGAGCGGACGTCGTTGCGCTGCAGCCATCCGGCGAACCTACCGCGTCGAGCCACGGTGGAAGTCGGGTCGGAGGCCCCTACTCCGGGCACCGACGCCCTGCCAACATTGCCCGTGTGGGACACGCGTCGCTGATCGACGCGGCCGCGCCCGGCCGGGTGTTGCCCGACGGGCTCGGGCCGCTCATCGCTCGCCTGCGTGAACGCGGTTGCACCATCGTCGCTCCCATCGTGAAGGACCGGGTGATCGCTCTCGGCGAGATCGACTCGGCCGACGAGATCGCCACCGGATGGGTCGACGTCCAGGAGCCGGGCCACTACCGCGCCGCGTCGACCGCCTCCGGACCGTTCCAACACGCGGCACCGGCCGCACCGTGGAAGCGGTGGCTCCACCCCGAACAACGGCTGGTCGTGCGGATGCGATCGGACAGCGCCCGACCAGACGCACCGGTGGCACGAGTTGCGCCGCTCGCCTTCGTCGGCATCCAGGCCTGCGACCTGGCGGCGATCGGACGGCTCGACGTGGTGCTGGCCAACGACGACGACTACCGGGCGCGACGCGACTCCCTCGTGATCGTTGCGGTCGCATGCACCGAGCCGGCCGCCGACTGCTTCTGTGTGTCAGCCGGAACGGGGCCCTGGCCCGGCCCGGGCGCCGACATCGTGCTGCGAATGCGCGACGACGACACGCTGCTCGCAACAGCGGTCACGAACGCTGGCGTCGATCTGCTCGACGGGATCGGCGCGCCGGCCACGCCCGCCCAGTTCGCCGCCGCCGAGCAGCGCATCGCCGCAGGCGCCGATCGCCAGACCCGGCGACTCGACCCCTCGGCGATCGCCGCCGCAGCGGCTTCCCCCGACGGCCCCGGCTGGGAGGCCGTGGCCGAACGCTGCCTGACCTGTGGCAACTGCACGTTCGTCTGCCCGACCTGCTTCTGCACCTCGGTGGCCGACTCGGCCACGCTCGACGGCACCGCCTTCGAACGCCACGAGCGATGGGACAGCTGCTTCTCGCTGAACTTCGCGCACGTCCACGGCGGTTCGGTGCGCACATCGGCCGCCTCGCGCTACCGCCAGTGGTACCTCCACAAGCTCGTCACCTGGCACGACCAGTTCGGCGAGTCCGGCTGCGTGGGCTGCGGGCGATGCATCACCTGGTGCCCGACAGGCATCGACATCACGGAGGCGATCGACCATGGCTGACCACGACCGCACACACGATCTGCCCATCCATGGCCTGGAAGCGGAGCTGGCAGCCAACCCGCTGTTGGGCGATCTCCGCCCGGACTTCCTCGAACTGATCGCAGGATGCTGCGTGAACGTCGCCTTCGCCAAGGGGCAGCGACTGATCACCATCGGCGACCCTGCCGATCACTTCTGGATCATCCGCCACGGTCGCGTCGACGTCGAACTGCACGGCGCCGCACGCGGCACGATCACCATCGACCGGCTGGAGCCGGGCGAGATCCTCGGCGTCTCGTGGATCGCCGCTCCCTACGTCAGCGAGTTCGATGCCACCGCGGTGGAACACGGCAGCGCCATCGAAGTCGACGCAGCGTGTCTGCGCGGCAAGTGCACCGACGACCCCGAACTCGGCCACGAGCTCTACCGGCGCTTCGCCACGATGCTCAAGTCGCGGCTGCACGCAACGCGGCTCCAGCTCCTCGATCTCTACGGACCCGGCGATGCGCGCTCGAGTCGCCCTCGTGCACCCTGACCCCGACGATGGCCACGGTCGAGGCGAAGGTCGACGACCTTGCCGACACGGCCACGATCTCGCTGACGATGCCCGACGAGCTCGCGATGCCCCTGCCCGGCCAGTTCGCCATGCTCTGGGTGCCCGGCGTCGGCGAGATTCCGATCTCGTACAGCGGCATCGGGCCGGGTCGGCGGGTCGATCACACCGTGCGCGCCGTCGGCGCTACCAGCGCGGCGCTGTGCGAACGAGTGCCAGGCGATCTGATCGGAGTGCGCGGTCCGTTCGGCCGGGGATGGCAACTCGACGCGCTGGACGGCGCCGACGTGTTGATCATCGCGGGCGGACTCGGCCTCGCTCCGCTCCGGCCCGTGATCGAGGCTGCCGCTGCCGGTGGCCTGGGTGCCCGGTCGGTGCAGCTGCTCGTCGGCGCACGAAGCCCTGACGCGATCGCCTACGCCGACCAGATCGACGTGCGATGGCAGGGCCTTCGACCGAAGGTGACCGTCGACCGCGCCGACGCGTCGTGGACCGGCCCGGTCGGTCCGGTGCACGTCGGCCTCGCCGACCCCATCGAGCGCCCAGCCGAGATCGCCGCACTGGTCTGCGGTCCGGAGATCATGATGCAGGTGCTGAGCCGGCAGCTCGACATCGCCGGGGTTCCGCGGACCCGCATCCAGGTGTCGCTCGAACGCAACATGCAGTGCGGGTTCGGGCAGTGCGGCCACTGCCAACTCGGCGCGCTGTTCACCTGCGTCGACGGGCCGGTCGTCGACTGGGCCACCGCCGCTGCGCTGCTCGCGGTGCGGGAGCGATGAGATGAGCAGCGACCTCGTGACCGCACCGACCGGCCGTCCGCGTGTCGCCGTCTGGAAGTTCTCCAGTTGCGACGGGTGCCAGCTGACGATGCTCGACTGCGAGGACGAACTGCTCGCCCTGACCGAGGTCGTCGAACTCGTCCACTTCCTCGAGGCCGGACCGTCGAGCGACGACGGCCCGTTCGACCTGTCGCTCGTCGAAGGATCGATCTCGACGCCCGAGGAGATCGACCGGATCCACCACGTGCGCGACGTCTCGCGCCATCTCGTGACGATCGGCGCATGCGCGACCGCCGGAGGCATCCAGGCGTTACGCAACTTCGGCGACGTCGAGGAACTCCTGCGGATCGTCTACGCCCGACCCGACTTCCTCTCGACCCTGGCGATCGTGACACCGATCAGCGAGCACGTCGAGGTCGACTTCGAGCTGCGCGGATGCCCGATCGACAAGCGCCAACTCCTCGAAGTGATCTCGGCGTTCGTCGTCGGTCGCCGACCCGACGTGCCGAGCCATGACGTGTGCTTCGAGTGCAAGGCCGCCGGTTCGATCTGCGTGCTCGTCGCCGACGACACGCCGTGTCTCGGACCGGTGACCCACGCCGGCTGCGGTGCGCTGTGTCCGCGCTTCGGTCGCGGTTGCTACGGGTGCTTCGGACCGATGGACTCCGCCCGGCCCGAACCGCTGATCGCGACACTGCGCGGCACGCGGCACGAGCGACGAGGAACTGACCCGCCTCTTCCACACGTTCAACGCGTGGTCCGAGCCGTTCCGCGGCCAGCCGGGTCCGATTCCGGTCGAGATCGGGGCGACGCGATGACCCACCGCGCGGGAGCCGGGCCACTCGGCACCAAGGCGCTCACCCGCGTCGAGGGAGAGGGCGCGATGCACGTCGACATCGTCGACGGACGCCTCGTCGGGGTGAGGTTGCAGATCTACGAGCCGCCGCGGTTCTACGAGGGGTTCCTGCGCGGGCGCGGGCACACCGAACCACCCGACATCACCGCTCGCATCTGTGGCATCTGCCCGGTCGCCTATCAGATGTCGGCGTGCCTGGCGATCGAACAGGCCTGCGGCGTCGAGGTCACCGGCGGCATCGCCGAGCTGCGCCGACTGCTCTACTGCGGCGAGTGGATCGAGAGCCACACGCTGCACATCCACATGCTCCACGCCCCGGACTTCCTCGGCGTCGACAGCGTCGTCGATCTGGTCGCGCTCGACCGGGCGGCGGTCGAGCGCGGACTCGAACTGAAGAAGATCGGCAACGAACTGCTCGAACTGATCGGAGGCCGAGCGATCCATCCGGTGAACGTGCGGGTGGGCGGCTTCTACCGCCCCCCGACGCGCGAGGCGCTGCGTGCCTTCCGACCCCGACTCGCCCGAGCGCTGGAGCTGGCGGTCGACGTGTGCGAGTGGGTCGCCGGATTCGACTTCCCCGAACTCGACACCGACCACGAGCTCGTCGCACTCGACGACGGCGACCACTACCCGGTGTTCGGCACTCGGATCGTGTCGGATCGTGGCCTCGACATCGCCGTCGACGACTTCGCGAGCCACATCGAGGAGTTCCAGGTGTCGCACTCGACGGCGAAGTACGCTCGTCTCCTCTCGCGAGGCAACTACCTCGTCGGCCCGCTCGCCCGATACCGCCTCGCCCGCGAGAAGCTGTTGCCGGCGGCCGCCACTGCGGCGAGCGCCGCGGGCCTGGGTGCTGTGTGTCCCAACCCGTTCCGAAGCATCGTCGTGCGCGCGGTCGAGGTGGTCCACGCCTGTGAGGAGTCGCTGCGCATCACCGACGGCCTGATCGATGGCAGCATCGGCGTCGACCCCGGATCGGTCGAGGTGCAGGCCCGGGCGGGCACCGGCCACGGCGCCACCGAGGCCCCGCGGGGCCTGCTGTACCACCGCTACTCGCTCGATGAGACGGGGACGATCACCGACGCCGAGATCGTCCCGCCCACGTCGCAGAACCAGCCGACGATCGAGCACGACCTCTTCCACTTCGTCGAGTCGCGCCTCGACATGGCCGACGACGAACTGGCCCGGGCGGCCGAGGTCACGATCCGCAACCACGATCCGTGCATCTCGTGCGCGACCCACTTCCTCGATCTCACCGTCGATCGCCACGGGAGCGCGCCATGAGGACGCTGGTGATCGGCGTGGGCAATCGCTGGCGCGGCGACGATGGCATCGGTCCGAGGACCGTCGAGGCGCTCGCCGCGTTGGGCGCCGACGGCCCGGACGCGGATCTGCTCACGCTCGACGGCGAGCCGGGCCGGCTCGTCGCCGCGTGGGAGGACCGGTCGCGGGTGGTGGTCGTCGATGCGATCGTCACCGGCGACCCGCCGGGCACCGTGCACTGCGTCACAACCGGGTTCGCCGGCCGGGGTGCGGCAGCGAGCTCGCACGGCAACGGCATCGCCGAGGCAGTCGCCCTCGGCCGAGCACTCGGTCGGCTTCCCGAACGGCTGGTGATGGTCGGCGTCGAACCCGGCCGCCTCGATCACGGCGACGAGTTGTCGCCAGCGGTCGCCGCGGCGCTCGACACCGTGATCCGTCTCGTCACCCATGTCGTCACCGAGGAGGTGGGGGCGCCATGTGCCTGAGCGACCTCGGTCGGGTCGTCGACAGCGACGAGGCGCGCCACAGCGTGTCGGTCGACATCGGCGATCGCGTCATCCCGGTGTCGACGGTGACGCTCGGGCTCGACGGCCCGTCGCCGGCGATCGGTGACTGGCTCGTGATCCACACGGGGTTCGCCGTCGAGCGCCTCACCGCAGCGGCGGCCGCAGACATCCAGCACGCGCGAGGCGGACTCACTCCGTCGACGCTCGAACTCGAACCGAAGGAGCCGTCATGACGAACACCGTGCGCAACACCGGCCTCGCCCTCGCTGGAGTGACCGCAGTCGTCTCCGGCTTCTCCGTCTTCGTGAACGGTTACGGCGTCGCCCACTTCGACGACGCCACCACGTACACCACCGCCAAGAACCTCGTCACCGCCGTCGTGTTGATGGCGGTCGCCGTCGCGATGCGTCAGCGCCGGACGCCTGACCGGGCGGCGACGCCGACCCCGGCGATGGCCCGCACGCCACGCGACATCGCGATGCTGGCCGCGATCGCCGCCATCGGAGGCAGCGTGCCGTTCGTGTTGTTCTTCGAGGGCCTGGCCCACGTTTCGTCGAGCGACGCGGCGTTCATCCACAAGACGCTGGTCGCGTGGGTGGCGATCCTCGCGGTGGCGTTCCTCGGCGAACGCGTCACGATCTGGCACGTCACGGCGATCGCGCTGATCCTGCTCGGCTATGCGCAGTTGGCCGGAGGTGTCGGGTTCCCAGACATCGGCACCGGCGAGGCGCTGATCCTCGCCGCCACGCTGTGCTGGTCGGTCGAGGTGATCCTTGCCCGGTCGCTGCTGCGGCGCGGCGTGGCTCCCATGGTCGTCAGCACCTGGCGGATGACGGGCGGCATCGTGCTGCTGCTCGCCTGGGCGATCGTCCGCGGGGCGCTCGGCGACCTGCTCGGGTTGTCGGCCACCCAGTGGGCGTGGGCCCTGCTCACGGGCGTGTTCCTCACGGCGTACGTCGTCAGCTGGCATCACGCGCTGGCACGCGCTCCGGCGGTCGACGTGACCGCCGTGCTCAGCATCGGCGCGGTGATCACCGTTGCGCTGAACGCCGGAGTACGCGACGCCGTCGTCGAGCCGATGGGACTGATCCTGCTGCTCACCGGCACGCTGCTCGTCGTGTGGGCATCGACGACGAGACGCCCGGAACCACAGGCGGCGGCGTTGTGAGCGTCGAGGGTGCCGTGCGATTCGCCCGCTTCGCGGTGCCACCCAACCAGCGCGGCTTCTGCGGACCGGCCCGGGAGGGTGAGCTTGCCGCCTATCGAGCCGAAGAGCTGAGCGTCGATACGGGACTGCGCGAATTGGCCTCCGGGTTCGAGGGTGCCTGGCCCTACCTCGAGTTGCTCGCCGGGGCGGCCGGCGTCGACGACCCGCTCGACGATCGGGTCGTGCAGGCCTACTGGATCGGCAACGATCTCTGCTCGCGGGTGACGCGCAACGATTGGGGCTGGCACCTCGTCGACCGGTTCGGTCCACGCGCCGGCGGCGACGTCGATCGGCTCACGGCTCAGGTCGGGAACGGCGCGGTGCCGCATCACTCGTTCCACGTGTTCTGCGTCTATCCCTGGGTGGGGCTGCTCCGCGACGGGCTCGGCGGCATCGAACCGCTGCGGATCCTGCGTCACTGTCATGTGAGCTGGGCGACGGTCGTCGGTCGCAACGGCGACGACCTGTTCGTCGAGGGCCCCGAGTTGACATGGGATGGACACGCACTCGCGCTCGGCGGCACCGAACGGCGAACGGCGTGGCTCGATCCGCGACTCGTCCGACTCGGGCACGAGATCGACGACGGTTCGGTGGTCGCGATCCACTGGAACGAGGTCGTCGACGTGCTCGACCAGCGTCAACAGCGCTGGCTCGAACGACTCACCCGCAGACAGATCGAGGTCGCCAACGACGTCGGCATCCCCGTGCTCTGAGCGCCGGCGCCCGTCGCGACCAGCCCCTACGCTGGTGCCCGTGACCCAACTGCCCACGGGGCTTCGCGTGGTGATGACCGTCATCGACGCGATGCCGCACCGACACGTGAGCCCGGCACTGACTCCCAACCTGTGGCGCCAGGCGGCATCAGGCGGACGGGCACCGATGGGTGCGCTGTCGCTTCCTGTGTCGGTCACCTACGCCAACCACGCCGCGTTCATCACCGGCGTCGACCCGACGATCACCGGAGTGCACGGCAACCACACGTGGACCGACGACGGCTGGATGTCGGCTCCGAAGCTGGGGCCACGGGCGACGACGTTGTTCGAGCGAGTTCGGGCTGCCGATGGGACCTCGGCGATGGTCGTCGGCGACCAGAAACTGGTCGGCCAGATGGGCGGTTCGAGCGCCGACGCGGTGTGGCCGCCCGATGGTCGGCTCCCCGAGGGCACCGATCGCTGCCTGTTCGGTTACGCCTCCGATGCTGCGGTACTCGCAGCACTCGATGGCATCGATCTCGAGGTCGACTTCGCCGTGATCCACCTCAACGAACCCGACACCACCTCGCACCTGTTCGGGCCGGATTCACCCCAGGCGCTCGAGCAGTACCGGGCGACCGACGCCGCCTACGGCGAGGTGATCGCCTGGCTCGCCGATGGGTGGGAGCACACGCTCGTGCTGACCGTGTCGGATCACGACCAGGAGACGATCACCGACTTCACGCCGGTCGATCTGGCCGAAGCGCTCGCCGCCGTCGAGGGCGTCGCGGTCGCCGACGAGGGGACGGCCTCACTCGTGCACCGCGCGGCCGGCAGCATCGACGACGAACCACTGGCCGACCTGATCCGATCGGTCGACGGAGTCGAGGCAGCGGTGGCGCTCACACCGGAGATCTGGATGGCGTGGACCGAGCCCGGCCGAGCGTTCGGGACCACGCCGATTCCCATCCACGGCCAGCACGGCAGCCCGCGGTGTCGCACCCAGATGGCGATCGTGTCCGGCGGCGACGAGCGCGCCGGTGGCGTTGCGAGATGGATCGAGCGCACCCAGCCATCGGTGCTCGACTGGGCACCGATGATCGCTCGGCTCCTCCAGCTCGACGAGGAGCCGAAATGACCGCCGTCGACGTCGAAACGTTCAGGCGCGACGGGTGGTTGATCGTTCGCCGGGCGCTGACGTCGGTGCAACTCGATGCACTGGACGCGGCGGTCACGCGGCTGCACGGGTGGGCCGAGACCGGCGGGCCGGGCCTGCACCACTTCGAGCAGACCGACGCCGGAGCGGTACTGGCGCGCAGTGAGGACTTCGTCGACGCCGACCCCGTCCTCTACGACGTCATCTGCAGCGGCATCGTCGTCGAGATCCTCGACGAACTGCTCGGCGACGAGCCGGTGCTGTTCAAGGAGAAGGTCAACTACAAGCAGCCGGGCGGTGGCGGCTTCGCCCCGCACCAGGACGCGACGGCGTACCGTTTCGTCGACCACCACATCTCGTGCATGGTGCCGCTCGATCCGGCGACCCCCGAGAGCGGCTGTCTGTACGTGGCGACCGGCTACGAAGCGGGTCAACTGCCGACCGACGAACGCGGCCGCATCGAGGAGTCCACAGCTGCCAGTCTGCGCTGGCGCGGCGTTCCGTTGGAGCCGGGCGACCTGCTGTTCTTCGACTCGTACACACCGCACTACAGCGACACGAACACGACGACTCGGGCACGGCGGGCGGCATACCTCACCTACAACGCGGCGTCGCTCGGCGATCACCGCGACCGCTACTACGCCGACAAACGAGCCGAGTTCGAACGGGCGGGCGGCGACTTCGAGGGCGAACGGGTCCGGATCAGCATCAGCGACGACTTCCTCGGTCGACCGGTACAGCGGTGAACGACCTTGTCGCGCTCTATGCCTCACCGGCTGCGCTGCGGATGTACGACGAGGCGGTGACCGAACTCGACCACGCGCTGCAGGCAGCGGCGCTGGCGCAGGCCGACGGGGCTCCTGACCACCTGATTGCCGCGGCGCTGCTCCACGACGTCGGCCATCTCGTGTCCGACGACAACGTCACGCTCGACGACGACCTCACCGACGACTTCCACCACGAGCGGGTGGGCGCCCGGTACCTCGCTCGCTGGTTCGGGCCGCCGGTCACCGCGCCCGTCGCACTGCACGTCGCTGCGAAGCGCTACCTCTGTGCGGTCGAGCCCGGCTATCTCGACGGCCTGTCGCCGTCGTCAGCCCGCAGTCTTGCGCTCCAGGGCGGACCGCTGTCGGCCGACGAGGTGGGACGATTCGAGCAGCTCCC
Organism: Ilumatobacteraceae bacterium; assembly: GCA_963774765.1. GTDB lineage: Bacteria > Actinomycetota > Acidimicrobiia > Acidimicrobiales > Ilumatobacteraceae > Sva-07. The sequence continues at coordinate 341,003 of CAVZGP010000030.1, read as the reverse complement.
CCATCACGACGACGCGGTACGCGTTCGACGCTGGGACGACCAGGCCAAGATCGCCGGTCTTCACGTCGGCGTCTTCTCCGACCACCAGCGGCTGCTGAGCACGCTCGCTGTCACCGGCTGACCCACCTCACTCCCACCCGCCACGGACCACGCGTCTCGTCGTCAGGTGAGATGGCGGCCGCAGTGGGGCCAGGGGCGCGAACCGCGCTCGGTGTACAGGGCGAGGGCCATGGCGTCCTGGTCGGCCGGTGCCGCTGCGGCCGGGTCGACGCCGACGAGATGCGGCGCGTGACGTTCGGCGACGGAGTTCCACGTCGAGCGATCGAACTGGTAGGCGCCGCGGTACGTGCCGGATCGACTCGTGATCGCATAGTTGCCGTTCGACTCGCAGTCGCGTAGCGCGGCCCACTCGCTGGGGTCCGGTCCGGGTGGCAGCACCGGCACGGGCACGGTGTCGGTCGGCATGCCGACGAATTCGAGTGCGCTGAGGTGCGCGCGTTGCGTCGCGTTGCCATACCAGCCGTCGGCCGTCACTCCGAGCACTTCTTGGAGTGCGGCGACTCGCGGACCGCGTTCGTCCCAGGTGTAGGTGTCGGCGAGGATGGCGATCACGGGATCCACAATCGGATCGACGGCAGGGACTTCGACGGGGACGACGACCGGGACGTCGACGAGCCGGGAACCGAGGTCTGGGATCGACGCCGCCGGTGCCGGGCGCTGTGCGAGGTGGGGCTCCGACGCGACGACAGTGCTCGTCGCCGATTCGGCGCCGATGGCGCGGGCCACCAGTGGGGTTGCGCCGAGAACGAGGACCGCAGCAACGAACGCGGCCGATCGCCGAACGATCCGGTGGGGCACGTGGACGCGCGAGGAAGGGTGGTGGGGGTGGGGGGTCATGACGCTCCTTGGCGGCGGGGACCGACGTGGGTCCGCACGGCGTGTCGGCGCGTGGTGCGCCGGGCCTGGTGTTCGTGACCCACAATGTTACGGAATCATGACGAAACGCCTCCCGGTACCAGGTGGGTCATCGGTCACATCGCCGCGCATCCTCACCAACCTCTACGTGCGCCGCGACGGTCGGTCGCTGCTCGTCGCCCACCACGGCTCGCCGGTCATCGCGAGCTGAGCGTCACGCCAGGCCCGGCACCGTGTGACGCTCGGGGACGCCCCATCCGGGCTCGTACCCGAACACCTCGCGGGCGCCCGACGCGCCGAACCGGTCGTCGAGCACGTCGACGTGGTCGAGCGAGATCAGGGCGGGATGCTCCACCCCGCACGCCCGGCTCAACGCCAGCAGATCCTTGCGCAGGGTGATCACGTAGTTCGCGAGTCGAGCGGCCTTCAGTTCGGGATCGAGTCCTCGAACGAGCCACGGATTCTGGGTCGCGACACCGGTGGGACAGCGCCCGGTGTGACATCGCTGGGCCTGGATGCATCCGATCGCCATCATCGCCTCACGGGCGACGTTCACCATGTCGCATCCGAGCCCGAAGGCAAGCGTCGACTCGTGGGGGAAGCCGAGCTTGCCGGAACCGATGAAGACCACACGATCCGTGATCCCTCGCCGGGCGAACTCGCGGTAGACGCGACTGAAGCCGACCTTGAACGGCAGTGCCACCTGATCGGTGAACACGAGCGGACCGGCGCCCGTGCCACCTTCGCCGCCGTCGATGGTGATGAAGTCGACGCCCCGGTCGCCCGACACCATCGCCTCCGCGAGATCGCGCCACAGACTCGACTCGCCGATCGCCGACTTGATCCCGACCGGCAGTCCCGTCGCCGCCGCGATCCGTTCGACGAAGTCGAGCAGCGAATCGACGTCGTGGAACTCGGGATGCGCTGCCGGGCTGATGCAGTCCTGTCCCTGCGGCACCCCGCGGATCCGGCTGATCTCCGCGGTGACCTTCGCGGCCGGGAGCACTCCACCGAGGCCAGGTTTGGCGCCCTGACTCAGCTTGATCTCGATCGCTCGCACCGGGTTGGCCTCGACCGTCTTCGACGAGCCGGTCGAGGTCGAATCGCCCGCGTTCGTCGCGTGCGCCGAAGTAGCCGCTGCCCAACTGCCAGATCAACTCGCCGCCGTGCTGGTGATACGTCGAGATCCCGCCTTCGCCGGTGTTGTGCAGGCAGCCGGCGATCTTGGCGCCCTCGTTGATCGAGGCGATCGCATTCGACGACAGCGCTCCGTAGCTCATGGCCGACACGTTGATCACCGACGACGGTCGGAATGCCTTCGCCCGTCCGCGGGCGGCACCCATCACCTTCGCAGCCGGAATTCGATACTGGTCGTCGTAGGCGGGCGTGCCCGGCAGGGGCGCCGCGAGCGGGAACGGCGAGTGCTTGATGATGAAGTAGTTGGGTGAGGTCTCGAGATCCTTGCTGGTACCGAACGCGAAGTAGTTGTTCTCCTGCTTCGCGGACGCATAGATCCACCGGCGCTGCTCACGATTGAAGGGGCGTTCCTCGGTGTTGCTGGTCACGATGTACTGGCGCAGCTCCGGGCCGACCTCCTCGAGGAAGTAGCGGGCGTGGCCCAGGAGCGGGAAGTTGCGCAAGATGGCGTGTCGGCGCTGGGTCAGGTCGTAGGCGGTCACCGCGACCGCCGCACCTGCCGCCACCGCTCCCGCCACCCTGAGTCGCCTCACCATGCTTGAACCGTACGGAGTCGATCCACCCCTGGTGAAGGGTCTTCGGTCATCGGCGAGCACCAGCGTGACATCAGGTCCAACACGGCGTGGCGCTGTGGTACACAGGCGCGATGGCAGGCCCGAACGACATCGTCGAATACGACCCGGCCGAGGCGTTCCCCGGCGTGATCGGGCGCACGATCGACGAGTCGTCGCCCGCGTGGCCGGCCCCGAAGCGCGCCGCCGCCGGCACCCCGAACGTGATCGTGATGCTGTGGGACGATGTCGGCTTCGGCCAGTTCTCGGCCTATGGCGGCCTGTGCGACACACCGACGCTCGACCGCATTGCCGATCGGGGTCTGCGCTACTCGAACTTCCACACGACCGCGCTGTGCACGCCGACTCGCGGTTCGTTGCTGACCGGCCGCAACCATCACACGATCGGGCTGTCGGCGATCACCGAGACCTCGCTCGGGTTCCCCGCCCACAACTGCTTCGTCGGCCACGAGCACGGCTTCGTGTCCGAGATGCTGCTCGAACACGGCTACAACACCTTCGCCGTCGGCAAGTGGCACCTCACCGCGCCGACCGAGTCCACGACCGCGGGTCCGTTCAACCGATGGCCGCTGGGGCGCGGGTTCGAGCGGTTCTACGGGTTCATGCCCGGCTCGACCGACCAGTGGTTCCCCGACCTCACCTACGACAACCATCCGGTCAGCCCACCGTCGACGCCCGACGAGGGCTACCACCTCAACATCGACCTCGCCGACCGGGCGATCCAGTTCATCAAGGACGCCCACGTCCACGCACCGGACAAGCCGTTCTTCCTCTACTACACGCCCGGCGCCGGCCACTCGCCGCACCAGGTGGAGCCGGAGTGGAGCGACAAGTACCGGGGTCGCTTCGACGGCGGCTGGGACGAGTACCGGCGCGTCGTGTTCGAACGCCAGCGGGCGCTCGGCATCATCGAGGAGCATGCGGAGCTGTCCGAACGCGACCCCGACGTGGCCGCGTGGGACTCGCTGTCCGACGACGCGAAGCGCATGTACGCCCGCCAGATGGAGGTGTACGCCGGCTTCATCGAGCAGACCGATCATCATTTCGGCCGGGTGGTCGACTTCGTCGAAGAGCTCGGCGAGCTCGACAACACGATCATCATCGTGATGTCCGACAACGGTGCCAGTGCCGAGGGCGGCGAGCACGGCACGTTCAACGAAGCGCTGTTCTTCAACGGTGCGACCGAGACGCTGGAGGACAACCTCGAGCACTTCGACGAGTGGGGTGGCCCGAACACCTACGCGCACTACTCGTGGGGCTGGACGTGGGCGGGCAACACGCCGTTCCGGCGCTGGAAGCGCGAGACGTACCGCGGCGGCGTGACCGATCCGTGCATCGTGTCGTGGCCCGCCGGGATCGCCGCTCGCGGTGAGGTCCGCCACCAGTACGCGCACCTGGTCGACATCGTGCCGACGCTGCTCGACGCGATCGGGATCACGCCGCCGGCGACGATCGGCGGCGTCGAGCAGTCGCCGATCCACGGAACGAGTTTCGCCCACACGTTCGCGGACGCCGCTGCGCCAACCGACCACACGACGCAGTACTTCGAGATGTTCGGGAGCCGGTCGATCTACCACGACGGCTGGAAGGCGAACTGTCCGTGGCCTGGACCGAGCTTCGTCGAGGCGGCGGTGAAGAGTCGGCGGTTCGGTTCGGCGCTGACCGCCGAGGACCTCGTCGACCTCGACGCCACCGGGTGGGAGCTGTACCACCTCACCGACGACCCGACCGAGACCCGCAACCTCGCCGTCGACGAGCCGGACAAGCTCGCGGAGATGATCGAGCGGTGGTATGCGGAGGCGGAGACCTACGGCGTGTTCCCGCTGGCGTCCGCCGGGGTGAGTCGGCTGCTCGAACCGCGTCCGATGCTCTCGTCGAACCGCAACGTGCAGGTCTGGTATCCGGATGCGGCGCCGGTGTACTTCGGTGCCGGGCCGAAGCCGTACAACCGGGCGTACAGCATCACCGCCGACGTCACGATCCCCGACGATGCCGGCGGATCGGGCGCCGAAGGCATCATCGTGTCGCACGGCAGCCGTCACGGGGGCTACGTGCTGTTCGTGCAGGACGGGTGCCTGCACCATCACTACAACTACCTCGCCAAGGACCGCTTCGAGGTGTCGTCGAACATTGCGGTGCCGGTCGGCGACGTCACGCTGCGCTACGAGTTCGTGCCGACCGGACCGGTGAGGTTCGGCGAGGGCAAGGGCCCTGCCGGGAACGCACTGCTGTACTTCGACGACATGCTGGTCGGGGCGATCGAGATGGCGCACACGACCCCGAACCGCATCGGCCCGGTCGGCTTCAGCTGCGGTTACGCCGCCTACGACACCGTCGACCCGACCCGGTACTCGATCCCGTTCCGTTTCACCGGCACGATCCACCGCGTCACCTACGACCTCTCCGGCGACGGCCTCCTCCACGACGCCGCCGAGATGCAACGCCTCATGTCCCAGCAGTAGCCTCCGCCCCCGCCCGAGTCCACACCACCCACCGACCACACACCCCACCGATGAGCGAACCGACCGGATACGGCGGTTTCGCTCATCGCAACCCGACCACACACCCCACCGATGAGCGAACCGACCGGATACGGCGGTTTCGCTCATCGCAACTCAGGGGTGGAGGACCTGGGGGAGCCAGGCGTCGAGGCGTTCGGTGATGATGTCGTCGCTCTTGGCGAGCAGATGGCCGTCGCCGGGGAGGATCTCGACGTCGCCGTGCCCGGCAATCGCTGCCACGACGTGGCTTGCCTCGGGCGGGAGCAACTCGTCGCGATCGCCGTGGAACAACAGCAGCGGCCGTCCCGCAAGCGCCCCGGCCACCTCGCACCCGGCCGACTGGGTGGCGAACGTGACGACGCCGACAACCGACACCGGCATGATCACCGCGGTACGGACGGCGACGGCGCCGCCGAAGCTGTGCCCCATGACGACCACACGGTCGGCGCCGGCGTCGCGGGCCAGTTCCACGCCACACGCGAGGTCGTGCGCACACAGATCGAGGTTGTTCGGCTCTCGATAGCCGACACGAACGAACTCGACCCCGCGGGCGGCCCAACGTTCGCCGAGGCGTTGGTACAGCCCGTGACCCGGTCCGAGCACTCCACCCATCGCACCGCCACACGCGACGATCGCGGCACGCTGCGACGACACGCCCTCCGGCGGGCGATGCCGGAACACCGTCAGCAGGCCCCGCGACGTGTACACCTCGCGATGCGACATCGACGCGGTGACGGCGACCTCGGTCGACGCCAACGGCCGCAGCGCCTCGAGCGCCGTCGGATCGGACGGGTCGGCGGGTCGTTCGTCCGCTCCGCCGCCGTCGACCATGGCTGGGTAGCGTACAAATGCACATGCCCAGGTCAGCCACCGGAACCAGCACCGTCGACTTCGGCAACCGAACCGACCGCGAGCACGCGCGCCGCATCGGCCGGGCGTGGATCGAACTCCGTCGGGGTGCGGCGGCATCCGCGCTTCGTTCGTACCTGTTCGGCACCGACAAGGAGCTCGAGCAGGGACAGATGGACACACTGGATCTGCTGACCCGCAGAGACGAGCGCCCGATGAAGGAACTCGCTGCGCGCCTTCGGGTCGAACCGTCCACCGCGACACGAGCGGTGCAACGCCTCGAGAACGACGGGCTCGTCGAACGGTTCGCGTCGCCGGAGGATGGTCGCGTCGTGCTGGTGCGCATCACCGAGGAGGGCCGCCGCCGCCACGACACGGTTGCCGATCGCCGGTCGATCGCGATGATGCACATCCTCAGCGAGTTCGATCGGGACGAGCGCGCGCAGCTCGCGGACCTGATGGATCGGTTGATCGCCTCGATCGACGAGGTCGTCGATCGTCTCGACGAGACATCCGACTCCGAAACGGTCTGACAACCGCCGACCGGGCGCCGGGTCGTCCGAGGACCCGACGGGTACAGTCGCCGCATGGCCGACCAGGCAACGTTCGCCGACGAGGCGATGCAGTACGCACCACAGCTCTATTCGGGCGCGTTGCGCATGACCCGCAATCGCAGCGACGCCGAGGACCTGGTGCAAGAGACGTACCTCAAGGGCTACCGGAGCTACCACACCTTCACCGAAGGCACGAACCTGCGGGCGTGGCTGTTTCGGATCATGACCAACACCTACATCAACTCGTACCGCGCCAAACAGCGTCGGCCCGACGAGACCGAACTCGGCGAGTTCGAGGACCTGTACCTCTACAAGAACCTCGGCGCGCTCCAAGACGCCAGTGTCGGACGCTCCGCCGAGGAGTCGTTGATGGAGATGCTCCCCGACGACGAGGTGAAGCAGGCCCTCGAAGACCTCCCGGACAACTTCCGCCTTCCCGTGATCCTCGCCGATGTCGAGGGTTTCGCGTACAAGGAAATCGCCGAGATGCTCGACATCCCGATCGGCACCGTGATGTCGCGGCTGCACCGGGGAAGAAAAGCGATGCAGAAGGCGTTGTACGGTTTTGCCCTCGAACGGGGGCTCGTCGCCGCTCAATCGGCGACGGCCGACGGCAGCTTCGGACAGGGCAACTGACGATGAGCGACGACGCGAGAACGACTGACGAGCCGGCGATTCCCGACTGCACGCAGACGCTGCAGGAACTCGACGTGTTCCTCGACGGAGAACTCTCCGAACACCAGCACGCGGCAATCCGCCACCATCTCGAAGGCTGCATGGACTGTCTGGGCGCCTTCGACTTCCACGCCGAACTCAAGATCGTCGTCGCCCAGAAGTGCCAGAACGACGAGATGCCCCCCGACCTGCTCGGCAAGATCGAGCGGTGCTTCGGCACGGATTTCGACGGCGACGGCAAGATCGGTTGACGGTTTCGCCCGATTCCGACACCGCGGGTTAGCCTCACCGCATGCTCGCAGCCAACGTCTGGCACTGGTGGATCGGTATCGCCCTCGTACTCCTCGCTGTCATCTCGATCGTGGTGCTCATCGCCTCGTACGTGGGCTACGTCCGGGCCAAGAACTACCCGACCAGGGCGCAGCAGTCACATCACCACACCGACCTCTGACGGCGACTGCCGTGAACGCCACCGCCGAACTCCTCGGCAGGTGCACGTTTCCCCCAACGGGCACCGCGGTCACGTGCGGTCTCTCCGGAGGAGCCGATTCCACCGCGCTGGTCGCACTGGCGATCGCTGCAGGGTGTGAAGTTTCCGCCGTTCACGTCCACCATGGTCTTCGCCCTTCCGCCGGCCTCGACGCCGACATCGCCCGGACCGTCGCCGGCCGCCTCGGCGCCGGCTTCCGGGTGGTCCACGTCGATCTCGACGACGGTGCGAACCTCGAGGCACGGGCGCGCAACGCCCGCCGGGCGGCGCTGGGGCCTGACGCGATGACCGGCCACACCGCCGACGACCAGGCCGAGACCCTACTCCTGGCGCTCCTGCGCGGTGCCGGAGCGACCGGCCTCGGCGCGATCGGGCCGGGCCGACGCCACCCCATCCTGGCGTTGCGGCGCGCCGAGACCCGATCGCTGTGCCATCAGCTCGACCTCGTCGTCGCCGAGGACCCCAGCAACGACGACCCGCGGTTTCGCCGCAACCGGATCCGACACGAGGTCCTTCCCCTGCTCGACGACATCGCCGAACGCGATGTGACCGTGCTGCTCAACCGCACCGCCGACCTGCTGCGTGCCGACGACCAGTTCCTCGAAGAACTTGCCGCAGGGATCGACCCGACCGACGTGGCGGCGCTCGTCGCCGCTCCTGGCGTGCTCGGTTCGCGGGCCATTCGCCAGTGGCTCGAGCGTGATGGCTATCCGCCCGACGCCGACACCGTGCGTCGGGTGCTCGCCGTCGCCAACGGCACCGGCGGCGCCTGCGAACTCGCCGGCGGACGCCGCGTCGAACGGCGCGGCAACCGCCTCGACCTTGTCACGACGCGACCGGTGAACCGGTAGCCTGGGCGGCCGTCATGTCAAGTCGCGTCCGTCCAGAAGTTGCCAACTGATGCCACCGCGCCTTCGCGGGAAGTGGGCACTCGGAATCACGCCACGGAACTTCACCTGGATCCTCAAGGACAAGCTTGCGGTCTGTGAACGCCCGGGTGGCGTCGGCGACAGCCACCGCCGCGTCCGCCGTCAGGAAGAGATCATCTGGCTACGCGAGAACGGCTTCGGGTGCGTGATCTCGATCATCGTGGCGCCGCACAACCTGCACAACTACGACGAACTGCAGCTCCCCTACCGGCACCGCCCGTTCAACGCCGAGCACACCGATCAATATCTGACGGCGCTCTACACCGAGATCCGTGAACTCCTCAAGCACGGCACCAAAGTGCTCGTGCACGGCGACGAGGTCGGCGACCGCATCATCGGGATCATGGGCGGCTACATCCGCTGGGCGGGACTGATCGAAGAGCCGACCAAGGCGATCCAGGTCACCGAACGCCTCGCAGGTCGCCAGCTCGATCCGTTCGCCCGCGAGATCATCCTGCGCGCCGACACGCTGCGCTGAAGGCGTCCGCTCCGGGGCGCCACGAACACCGCTCAGTCCACGCTGCAGGGAGGCTTCGGGATGTCGAGGAGTGAGAGCGGGTCGACCGGAACGTCGTTCGGACGCACCTCGAAGTGGAGGTGGAAGTTCCCCGCTGGTTGTGCCCCAGTGTCGCCGACGTACCCGATCACGTCACCCATACTCACCCGGTCGCCCGCAGCCCATCCGGCGGGGTCGGGTGTCATGTGAAAGTAGCGGTACGTCGTGTTGGTCGACTCGTCGAACAGTGACCACCCATAGCCCGACCCGATCGCGCTGGTGCTGGCGTAGCGCCGCGCGAGCACACCGTCGACCACGGCGATGACAGGCTGGCCCTCAGGACTCATGATGTCGGTGCCCTCATGACGACCGGTCGGGCTGCTCGACGGAACCCGCCCGAAGCTGGCGCTCCACAGCCAGCAGTACTCGCCTGGGACCAGGGGAAACAGCAACTTGCCGGGCGTGGGTGGGATGACCTCGCGATGCATCTGACCCCGTTCGGCGGTGGCGAGCGCCCGCGCTGGCTCGGTGACCGCCATCACCGGTTCTGCGGCATTCGCGTCGACGCGGCCGATCGTCACCGCGCTCACCGCACACGCCACGGCGATCGCCGCGCCGAGGACGTGGCGACACCACGAACGAGGTCCGCGCACACGTGCCATGTGGGGTTCATCGGCATCGTTGCTCACCGACTTGACCCGGTCAGCCGCCACAGCGACACGCCCACGCCGCGCCCAGCGATGAGCGAAGTGACCGGCGGTTTCGCTCATCGCAACCCCTCGAACCGACCCAGCGATGAGCGAAGCGACCGAATACGGCGGTTTCGCTCATCGCAACCCCAGGAACTCGGGGTTGGCGGACTGATCCGGTGGGGGCGTGTGGGAGTAGCGTTCATGGTGATGGCAGGTAAACGGGTTTTCGTGAGCGGCGTGGGTGGGGAACTCGGCACCACGATCGCCGGCTTGCTGGAGAACGAGGCGTGGGTCGGTGAGCTGTCGGGTATCGACGCCGATCCGCCTCGGCACCGGCTGCATCGTACGGCGTTTCACCGGATTCATCCCGACGAGCACGATCGAATCGTCGACACCGTCGCCCGGTTCAACCCACACGTGCTCGTCCACGTCGGCGTCTGGGAACCCGATGCACGCGCCGCGCCGAGCGCCGCAGCCACTCTGACCGACCAGGCGGCCACCTCGATCCTGGGGGCTGCAGCGGAGTGCTCGGCTCTCGAACACGTGGTCGTGCGCAGCGGGATCGAGATCTACGGACGTGGCCGCGGCGCCCTCACCCGCCCGAGCGAATCGGCTCCGATCGCGCCGACGAGCGACTGGGGACGCACCGTCGCGGCGATCGAGCACACCGCCGCCAAGGTCGGCGAGCGCGTCGGCGTGACCGTCGGTGCGGTTCGTCTCGCCCCCGTGCTCGGCCCACACGTGCCGTCACCGCTCGGACGGCTGCTGCGCCAACCGGGCGTGCCGTTCAGCGTGCTCGCCGATCCACCGTTCGCCGTGATCGAAGACCGCGACGCTGCCTGCGCCATCGTGGCTGCAGCCCGTGTCGGGCTCGCCGAGCCCGTCAACGTCGTGGCCTCCGGAGCGATCACCGTGTTGCAGGCCGCCCGCCGAGGCCGTCGGATCCCGATTCCGCTCGTGGGTCCGGACTGGCGCGTCGCCCGCGCCCTCAGCTTCCTGTTCGGTGCGCCGATTCCCGATCATGTGTCCGAGGTGCTGCATCGTGGGCGCCTCGCCGACAACGGCCGGATGCGCGACCTGCTCGGCGTGGTGCCCGAGCACGGCACCGTCGACGTGATCGACCGGCTGTACCACTGGCCCAGCGTCATCCATCAACCCGCGCGAGTACAGGTGGCCTGATGACCTCGACCTTCGGACGCGTCCTCAACTTCCCGGTTCGCGGCACCGCAACCCGGGCCGGAACAGCCGTCTCGCATGCCGCGACCGATGTCGGTGCGATCGACGACTGGGGCCGCGATCCCGGCCTCGTGCGCACCGTCGTCGGTGCCTCACGGCTTCGATGGGACGTCACCGTCGGCGGCGACCAGCGCCTGCCCAAGCGCAAGGGCGCGTTGATCGTGGTCAACGCCCGTGCCTTCGCGCTCGCGCCGATCTACGCCGCGTTGGCGCTCAGCGAGGTCCTCGACCGTCCGGTTCGGTTCGTCGGCCGGCCCGACACCGCGCCGGTCGGCGCGTTCATGCGTCGGATCGGCGGCCTGCTCGACCACCCCGACGAGGTCGCCGGAGCGCTCGCCGCGGGCGAACTCGTGATCATGGGAGCAGCACACAACGAACGACTTCGCAAGGTCGGCCGCGTCGATCACGCGCTCGTCGGCGGAGCGCTCGCCGCCGGCGTCGAGGTATTCCCGGCAGCCACATCGTCGAACCCGATCGGGCGTGCCGCACGCCTCGAGATCGGTGCCGCGTCGCGCTCGCCCCGCCGCCGACGCGGTCCGCTCAGCGAACTCGAACTCGCCGATCAGGTCGGCCGCGACATCGAGATGCTGCTGTCCCAGTTGGGCGACATCCGCACCGGGACGCCCATCGACTGGCTCCCGCTCACCGGTCTGGGCGGCGCCTCATGACGTACGTCCGCAGCACCGACGGCACCCGCATCCACTACCGGATCACCGGTCGCCCGAACGGCGCTCCGATCCTGTTCATCCAAGGTCTCGGTGCCGACAAGAACGGCTGGAGCCTCCAACGTCTCGCCACGGCCCCCAGGTATCGGGGCATCGCGCTCGACAACCGAGGCGCCGGACGCAGCGACAAACCTCACGGCCAGTACTCGCTCGAGCAGATGGCCGACGACGCGATCGCGGTACTCGACGATGCCGGCGAGGCAACAGCCCACGTCGTGGGCGCGTCGATGGGCGGCGCGATCGCCCAGATCGTCGCGGTGAAGTACCCCGAACGGACCCGCTCGATCACGTTGGCATGCACGGCCGGGCGGAACCATCCGTGGCGCGAGGAACTGCTCGCCAGCTGGCGCGACGCCGCACTCGAACGAGGCATCGGCTCGATGGGCTCCGACGCTGCGCGTTGGATGATCGGACCGCGTTCGTTCCGTCGCCTGCTGCCGGCCATCGGGTGGCTCGGCCCGCTCGCGCTCGGCGGTCCGGCGCACGCATTCGCGGCGCAGTGCGACGCGATCCTCGCCGCCGGCGATTCGCACCAGGAGCTGATCGAGCTGCTGCCCACGATCGCCGTGCCCACACTCGTGATGGTCGGCAACCAGGACATCTTGACGCCGAGGGGCGACAGCGAAGACCTCGCCGCCACCATCCCCACCGCCGAGCTGGTCGTGATCAGCGGAGCCGCCCATGGGTTCATGGTCGAACACGCGACCACGTTCAACAAGGTGCTGCTCGAATTCCTCGGCCGCGCCGAGCGGGCCTACCAGGAGCGTCGTGCCGAGCAGGAACAGCTCGACGCCGCGCTCGCCGGCTGAGACCGCACGACCTGCGGATGCGAGTCGTCGTCGTCGGCGCCGGGATCAGCGGACTCGTCGCCGCACGACGACTCGTCGAGACCGATGCGGAGGTGACGCTGGTCGACAAGGGCCGTTCACCCGGCGGCCGTCTGGCCACACGGCGCATCGGCACGGCGACCATCGACCACGGCGCCCAGTTCTTCACGGTGCGCACGCCCGCGTTCCGGCGTCAGGTCGACGACTGGATCGAACGCGGACTCGTCTCGATCTGGTCGAGCGGGTTCACGGCCGACGATGGACATCCTCGATACGTGGCAACGTTCGGGATGAACTCGCTGGCGAAGGATCTGGCCGCGGGCCTCGACGTGCGCTGTTCGACGATGGCGTTCGGCATCCGACCAGGGGCCGCCGCCTCGGGTGACCCCTGGCTGGTCGCGATCGACGACGGCAACATGCACACGACCGATGCCGTGATCGTCACCACACCGCTCCCGCAGGCGTTCGCCCTCCTCGCCGACTCCGGCATCGACCTCGACGAGGCGTTGATGCGAACCGACTACGACCGCACGATCGCGCTGTTGGCCACACTCGACCGGGCCCCGGCGATCACTGCACCGGGGGGCGTCCAGGCGCCGACGCCGGAGCTGAGTTTCGTCGCGGACAACGTGGCCAAGGGCGTCAGCGCGACCCCGGCGATCACGGTGCACGCATCAGCGACCTGGAGCGAGACGCACTGGGAGGACGAGGTCGACGCGCTCCGCAACGCGCTGCTCGAACTGGCCGGGCCCTGGATCGGCGACGCAGTGGTGAACGAGGCACAGGTGAAGAAGTGGCGGTTCGCCGCGCCCCGTACGCCGTGGCCCGACCCGTGCTGGGTCGCGAGCGGCGGTGCGATCGTGCTCGCCGGCGATGCCTTCGACGGTCCGCGGGTCGAAGCCGCACACAACTCCGGCCTCGCGGCCGCGCACGCGCTCAGCGGCTGAAACCCGCCGATCGCAGCATCAGGAGTCGTCGAGATCGCCGCAGCGGACGGCGGTGACCAGATGTGACTCGAGGTCGACGATCGTCACGCTGTCGGGCCCGAAGCGGCGGAGGAAGTCGCTGAACGTCGGGATGTCCTCACCCCCGCACTCGCGTTCGATCACGGGTGCGTACAGGATGCGCCAGCCGCTCTCGAACACGGCGCGACCATCGTCGAGGTCGATGATCGGCGGCAGTTCGACGGTGGCCCGCGGCGCCTGCGGCAGGATCGCGAACCACACGACGGCGTCGCCGAGCATGTCCGCGAACACCGCGCATCGGTTCGGGACGTCGAGTTGGTCGCACTCGATCTCGCCGAGGGTGCCCGGCACGATGTGCACGACCCGTTCGGCGTCGACCGCCAGATCGAGGAAGCCCGTCGTGACGCCCGACGGTGACATCGAGAACGTCGCCGACGTCGTGGCCGTCTGGATCGGTTCGATGAGATCGATCTTGCGTTCGATCACCTCCGGTTCGATGACGGCCTCGATCGAGTTGTCGTCGGTGAGGATCGCCCGCGCCAGCAATGCAAGCGCGGCCAACGCGGCGATCGCGGCGACGAATCGCCAGTTGAAGATCTGCCTCACGTGTCTCCGGTTGCCAGGTCGGTAGCGAGATCGGCCCGAGCCGCGGCGGCGGCCCGGTGGGCGGCCTCACCGATCGCCGCGAGCACCTGATCGGTGTGGCCAACACCCACGAACAGTGCTTCATACGCCCCCGGTGCCAGCGCGACACCTTCGGCGAGCATCGCCCGGAAGAAGGCTGCGTAGGCGCGTTCGTCGGTTCGCTTGGCGTCATCGAAGTTCCGCACGGTGCCCGCCTCGGATCCGCACACGATGCCCAGCAACGTGCCGACGACGGGGAAGGTCGCGTTGAACCCTGACGCTTCACAGGCGTCTCGCATCAACGCCGACAGGTGGCGGGCCCGAGCCATCAGTTCGATGTACACATCGTCGGTCAGGTTGTCGAGCGCGGCCAGGCCGGCCGCCGTAGCGATCGGGTTGCCCGACAGCGTGCCCGCGTGGAACACCGGGCCGAGCGGCGAGAGGTGCTCCATGACCGTCGCCGATCCGCCGATCGCTCCGATCGGCAGACCGCCTCCGATCACCTTGCCGAAACACGTGATGTCCGGGCGCACGTCGAAACGTGCTTGTGCGCCCCCGGTGCCCAGGCGGAAACCGGTGATCACCTCGTCGAAGATGAGCAGTGCGCCGACACGATCGCACTCGGTGCGCAGGCCGTCGAGGAACCCCGACGCCGGGGCGACGACACCCATGTTTGCGGCGACCGGCTCGACGATGACGGCGGCGACATTGTCGTCGAGTTCGGGCACCAGGTTGTACGGCGCCACGATCGTGTTGGCCACCGCCGCGTCGGGAACACCAGCGGTGCCCGGCAGGCCGAGCGTGGCAACGCCGCTGCCGCCGGTGACCAACAGCGCGTCGGTGGCACCATGGAAGTTCCCTGCAAACGTGACGATCCGGTCGCGTCCCGTCACTCCACGTGCCAGTCGGATCGCCGTGCTGGTCGCCTCGGTGCCGGAGTTCATCAGCCGCACCCGCTCGCAGCTCGGCACCCGTTCGGCGATCGCCTCGGCGAGCTTCATCTCCCGTGGCGTCGGCGCGCCGTACGACGTGCCGTCGACGACCGCAGCCGACACCGCTGCGGTGATCGCGGGATGTGCGTGACCGAGGATGACGGCGCCGTAACTCTGGACGAGGTCGTAGTAGGTGACACCCTCGACGTCGGTGATCGTGGCACCCGATGCCCTGGCGACGACGTACGGCTCGCCACCGACCGCCTTGAACGCCCGGATCGAGGAGTTGACGCCACCGGGGATCGCCTGGCGGGACCGTTCGAACAACACCGCGTTCGACGGCACACCGGCGCCGATGCACACCGTTGGTGTGCATCCGGCGCGCTCGCACGCCGCAGGATCACATGGGCCGATACCGCCCGCCGCGGCCCTCGTTGCGGTCACGGCGCGACCCGGCCGTTCGCCACGGACTCCGCAAACCATCGAGCGAAGTACGTCAGCACGATGTCGGCGCCCGCCCGCTTGATCGCCGTGAGGTGCTCGAGCGCGACGGCGTCACCGTCGATCCACCCTCGCTCGGCAGCGGCATGGATCATCGCGTACTCACCACTGACGTGATACGCCGCCAGTGGCACGTCGACGCGCGCCGACGCCTCGGCGATGACGTCGAGATACGCGAGCGCCGGCTTCACCATCACGATGTCGGCACCCTCGGCGACGTCGAGTTCGATCTCGAGTTGGGCCTCACGGGCGTTGCGCCAGTCCTGCTGGTATCCCTTGCGGTCGCCACCACCGACGATCGACACGTCGACGGCGTCACGGAACGGGCCGTACAGGGCGCTCGCGAACTTGGCCGCGTAGGCCATCACGGCCACGTCGGTGAACCCGGCACCGTCGAGCGCGTCGCGGATCACGGCGACCTGGCCGTCCATCATGCCGCTGGGCGCAACGACCTGTGCGCCGGCCTCCGCCTGTGCCAGCGCAGCGCGTGCGTAGATCTCGAGGGTCGCATCGTTGTCGACAGCCCCGTCGGCGCCCACGATGCCGCAGTGGCCGTGATCGGTGTACTCGTCGACGCAGAGGTCGGCCATCACCACGACGGCATCACCCACGTCGTCGCGCAGGTCGCGCAGTGCCACCTGCACGATGCCGTCGGGGTCGTAGGCGCCGCTGCCGGTGGCATCCTTCGACGCCGGCACCCCGAACAGGATCACCGAGCGCACACCGAGTTCGGCCAGCGCTGCCACCTCTGCTCGCAGCGACGCCCGCGTGTGCTGGACGACACCGGGCAACGACGCGATCGGTCGAGGCTCGGCGATGCCCTCGCGGACGAACAACGGAGCGACCACATCGCTCACACGGAGATGATGCTCGGCGACGAGTTCGCGCATCGCCGCAGTTCGGCGAAGGCGGCGCGGACGAACCGACGGGATCGGCATCTCGGGGTTTGGCACGCGGTCGAGCCTAACGGTGGCACCCTGCAGCGCCGAGTTCGCCGACCGACCACGCGGTAGCGTGCTCGACGTGTCGGTCCACGCCTGGTTCTCCAACGACGAGCTGTCCCTTGCCCCGGGCGACGAACTGACACTGCCACTCACGGTCCACAACCTCGGCGACGAGACCGAGTCGTACACGATCGTGCCCGCGGGACTCACGGCGAGCTGGACCGCGATCACGCCTGGCAATTTGACGTTGTTCGGCGGCTCCCAGGAAGTGATCGACGTGACGATCGCCCCGCCGGCGCTCTCGTCGACCACCGCCGGGCCCACGTCGATCTCCATCCGGGTCATTCCGCTCGGCGACTCCGACGACGCCGTCGTCGCCGAGGCGACCCTGGTGATCGAACCGTTCGACGACTGCCGGATCGTGGCACTGCAACCCATCCAGCGCACGCGGCACCGAGCCACCTACGAGTTCATGGTCGAGAACCACGGCAACACCGTGGCCAGCTGTCGGCTCCACCTGGTCGATCCGACCGAACGAGTCGACGGCGACTTCGACCCGCCGGCCGTCGGCGTCGGGCCCGGCGCCGCGACGCTGGTTCGGCTCAAGGCACGAGCTCACCGACGCGGGTTCCGTCGATCGACGCGCACACTCGACTTCGAGATCGAGGCCGGCCGTCAGGGGCTGCCACCGGTCGTGGCACCGATGTCGCTGGTGCACTCGCCCACCATCCCCGGCGCCGCTCTCGGGCGCATCGCAGCGGTGATCGCGCTGGTCGCCGCGGCAGCGCTCGCGTGGTTCGCCCTGGTCGAACCGGCCATCGAAGACGCCGCCGCCGATCAGGTCGACAGCATCGTCGCCGATCTCGGCCAATCGACCCCGGACGATGCTGGAACAGAGAACACGACGCCGTCGACGACGCCGTCCGACGCGAACGAAACGGAGGTCGCCGGCACCTCCACCTTCATCCGCCTCGCCGTCGACGCGCCGCTCACCCAGACCGCCGATCAGTCGACGACCCTGCCCGACGGCGCGGTCTTCGACATGACCGACATCCGCATCGAGAACCCGTTCAACGACCGCGGGGTCGCCACGCTGTTGGTCAACAGCGAGCCGCTGTTCATCTGGTCGCTCGACAACATCCGCGGTTCGTACTTCGAACCGCGCATCACGCCGATCAGACTCGACCCGGGCGACAACGTCACGTTCTCGGTGCGCTGCGACGAGATCGGCGACACCAGCCGGTCGACGTGCACGAACGCGCTCAACATCGTCGGGCTGAGCATCGCCGACGAGACCGGCTGAGCGGCTGACCGGCTCAGCCGCCGAGGCCGAAGCCCGGCAGGCCGGTCATCGCGCTGGGTTGCTCGATGACGAGCAGCGGGACCGATGCCGACGTCCCGTCGGCGGCCTGAGCCACGACCGTGCGATCGCCTCCCCGTTCGCTACTGCGTGTCGGAATCAGCGCCAGGAAGCCACCGTCAGCCCCGGTGACGAGGTCGACCCGACTCGTCGGGTCGTCGCCGAACAAGATGGCCACGGGCGTCGACGGTGGGAACCCGGCACCTCCGAGGCCGAACACGCGCCCGGCATCGACCTCTGTCCGGTCGAGGACGAGGCTTGGTTCGTAACGCCCGAGCCCGTCGGGAACCATCACGGTGTACTGGCCGGTCGGCGTCGCCACCTCGATCACCGCCGTCCGCGGGCCCGACGCCGTCGGCGTGAACGTGACACCGATCGAACACGTCGAACGAGGGTTCAACGAGCGTCCTTGGCAACTGTTGGACGAGATGACGAAGTCGCCCGGGTGGGGGCCCACGACTCGCACCGATGCGACCGACGTGGGAACCAGCGAGATGTTCTCGACATCGAACAGGAACTCAGGCCCCGACTGCCCGATCACGACCGAGCCGAACGCCTGGCCGGCCGGATTGGTTCGCAGCATCGGGTCGCCGCCGGCGCCGCGAACCGTGGTGGCCACCGAGACCGCCTGGAAGCCGCTCTCGGCGATGGTCAGCTTCGCCGTGACCGGCCCTGGTGCGTTGGGAGTGAACGTGAGGCGAACCGTGCAGTCACCGCCGGGCGGCACGGGTGCGCCGAGCGCACACGTGCTCTGTTCCTGATTGATCCGGAAGCGGCCGTCGGACACCGAGACCTTCGAGGGGGTGAACGTCGTCGGCCCGTCGTTGTTCACCGCGACGTACCATTCGTCGCTCGTGAATCCGACCAACGTGGTCCCGAGGTCGCCCTCGGCGAGCGACAACGTCGGCGGGCTCACCGTGGTGATGACTTGACGGCCCGGAGGGCTCCCGGGTACGAGCTGGGCGGCCGCGAGCGAGTCGAACACGACCGTGCGGCCGGTGTCGCTGAGCTGCGGGCCGGAGTGGGCGCCGACGGCCGGTCGAACACCGCCGTCGATCATCGCCAGGCGACGCAGTGTGCTGCGTGCGACATCGGCGATGAGGAGGTCTCCGTCGGTCGCGGCACCACCAACGGCGGCCTGGACCACCTGGAGGTTCGTGGCCTTCGTGATGAAGGCGACCAGTTGGCCGTCGGCACTGAGCGACGGTTGCGACGACGGCGCGGTCCCGGCGACGAGCGGCGTCGTGCCCGGCTCGCTGCTGACGAGGGTCATCGTGGTGCGGTCGGGTTCGTCGTAGCGTCCGTTGGCGTCGCGGTCACGATCGAGGTGGTACACCTGGGTGGGACAGGCCGTCCCGCATGCCGGGAAGACCGCAGGGACGAGTCCGAGGTCGCTACTCGTGAACGCAACGACGCGTCCGTCGCGGCGACAGCGCCGGCTCGGATGCACCGGTCATCGTCGGGAGCCCATCCACGCGTGCCGAGACCAGCTCGACCGCCTCGAAGGGGTCGCCCTCCAGGCGGTCCCACACGAAGACCTGCGGTGTCGCCGGGCCGCCGGCCGCCGGTCCGTACCCCCAGCCGGGAACTGCGTCGGTCGAGGCGGCATCCGAGCGGTACGCGACGAAGCGACCATCGCCCGAGATCGCCGGCTGATCGGTGCCGGCGTGGACGTACTGAGTGTCCGGAGAGATGATCGGAGTGCCTGCCACCGGCCGCGAACGATCCGGGCTCCCGATCGGTTGGCCCAGGTCGACGAGGCTGACGTTCGAGACGCCCGCACCGTCGAGCAGATCCGTGGCCGGATGCGTGTACGCGATCACGTTGCCCGCGCGAGACACGGCCGGGGGATCGGTGATGTCGACGTCGTCGCGGGCGATCGCTGAGCCGTCGACCCGGCTCGAGACCAGCTCCCAGTCACCGGGCGTGCCGCCGCACGATTCGAGCCGCTGGCGATACACGTCCCAGCGCAGCCCGGTGTCGTCGTCGCGGAACACGTCGAGGGCCAGTTCGGTCACCACGACGATGCTGCAACCGTCGCCGGACAACACCGGATGGATCGAGTTGCCGGGTCGCAGGCCGACGGGAACGACGGTGACTTCGGTGGTCGTGGCTGTCTCACGATCGGTGAGGTACACCGTCGAGGTGCGCGAGTCCGTTGCTGCGACGGCAGCGTCGCCGGCGCCCGGCAGTCCTTCGAAGGCGACGAATCGACCATCGCCGGACACCGTGGCCCGAGAACCGAACCCCTGGGCTCCCGCAGCGACCGTGGAGACGGCCCGGTCGAGGACCGCCTGGTCGAGCACGCCGATGGGACGCGCGTCGACAGTACTGGCGCTCAGGACGAACCCGGCGCACAGAACTCCCGACAGGGCGGCGACGACCCGTCTGCGCCCGCTGCGTTCGGTCACCTCGCTCCTCACCTCGGTTCTCATCTTCGAAACTGGCACCAATTCTTGCAGGTCTTTGTTCATTTCGGTCGCGGCGACCGCCGATCACCGGAGATCGGCAAACAGACGTTCGAGTGCGGCGACAAGTCCGTCAAGAGAGTGATCGGCCGCGATCGCCGACACCTTGAGCCCGAACCGGTCGGCGACCGCGGCCGTCGTCGGGCCGATCGCGACAACGATCGGCGGTACGGCGGTTCCGAATGCCCGACACCAACCCTCCACGGCCGAGCCGCTCGCGAACAGCACGGCATCGGCTTCACCGACCGCTGTCGGTTCCGGGTCGAGGGTCACGGTTCGGTATGCGGTCACGACGGTGACGTCATGGCCGGCGCGATGGAGGGTGTCGGCGAGCGTCGGCGCGGCGATGTCGGCCTGGGCGACGAGGACCCGTTGTGCTGACGGCGCCTCGGCCGCGAACGCCGCCGCAAGAGATTCGGCTCGCTGCATGGGTGCAACGAGATCGACCGGTCGCCCGATCCGCCGCTCGATGACGCCCGCGGTCGCCGCACCGACGGCCGCGAGTCGCACACCCGGCTCGTCGACGACGGCATCGGCAACCCGCTCGGACCCGGCCGGCGACGTGACGATGAGCCAGTCGAACTCCGACATCCTCGACAGCGCGTCATGCAGCGCCGCACCCCCGTCGTTCGGCTCGGCGACGGCGATCAGCGGCACGTGGATCACGGTCGCGCCGCGTTCGGTGAGCTTGGCGGCGAGATCACCGGGACGCTCCCGCGTGACGAGCACACGGCATCCCTCCAGTGGACGGCTCACCCGAACTCGCCGTTCACGTCACGGCATCCCGTGCGGCGCGAGCGGCGACGCGGGCGATCTCGATGTCGTCGGCGCCACCGGGCAGTTCGATCTCTTCGGACACCGAGACGCCGGAGTCGAGGTCGGCCAGAAACGTCCACAGCGTGCCCGCAGCGACATGCGCCCCGACGGGGAGCGAGCATCCGCTGCCGAGTTCCGCGAGAAATGCCCGTTCGACCACGACGCTGTGGCGAGTGGCAGCATGGTCGATCGCGGCGAGCACCTCGCGTGTCGCGTCGTCATCGACGCGACACTCGACGGCAACGCAGCCCTGGCCGACGGCCGGCACGAACTCGGCCACGTCGAGGGTCTCGGCGATCCGATCGGTGAGGGCCAAGATGTCGAGCGCTGCCACCGCCATCACGATCGCTCCTCCGTCGGGGATCTTCGAGAGCCGGCTGTCGATGTTGCCGCGCAACTCGGCGAAGTGGAGGCCGGGGCGAACTCTGCGCAACTGGGCGCGGCGGCGGACCGATCCGGTGGCCACGGTGCACCCGTCGCCGAGCGATGCCAGATCGGCACCCACGAGCGCATCACGAGGGTCCCGTCGCTCACAGAACGCGGCGAGCGCGAGGCCGACGGCGGGCGCCGAGGGGAGATCCTTGGCGGAGTGGACGGCGAGGTCGGCTCGACCGTCGAGCACCGAACGCTGGACCTCCTTGACGAAGACTCCCTGGCCGCCGATCTGATGGAGTGGGACGTCGAGACGCACGTCACCGGTCGTCTCGACCGTGACCAACTCGACGGCGCACCCGGTTGCCGCCGTGATCGCCGACGCGACCGCACGTGACTGTCCGAGCGCCTGACGAGAACCGCGAGTCGCGAGTCGCAGCGACACCTGCTCGCTCACGGCGTGCTCACCCGAGGTCGAAGAGGTCGCGCATCGCGGCCGCGTTGCGCTCGCCCTGCGGCGTACCAGCAAGGCCCTTGAGCCGTACCGACGGTTCGTGGAGCAGCTTGGCGATGATCGCCCTGGTGAGCGAGTCGACGGCGTCGCGTTGGGTGTCGTCGAGGTCGACGAACCGCGCTGCGAACCGATCGAGTTCGGCGAGTCGAACCCGATCGGCGGCGCCGTGCATCGACGCCACCAGTGGTGCCGCCTGACGAGCGGTCGACTCGACCAGAAACTGTTCGACCTCGTCGGCGACGATGACGCGGACGCGTTCGGCCTCGGCCGCACGATGCGACAGCCCACGGTCGGCCCAGTCACGCAGATCATCGAGATCGGCCAAGGTGACGCCGGCGAGGTCGACCACCGACGGGTCGACGTTGCGCGGCACGCCGATGTCGACGATGTGCAGCGGGCGCGTCGTTGCTCGGCCTGCGCGAGCCTCGGCCACCAGCGAGTGCGTGAGCACCGCTTCGTCTGCCCCCGTACCGACGATGATCACGTCGGCAGCAGCGACGCCCTCGGCGAGACGCTCGAAGCCGACGACCACGCCGTCGACTCGTTCGGCGAGTGCGGCACCGCGATCGGACGTGCGGTTGGCGACGAGGATCTCGGCCCCACCGGCGCGTCGCAGCGCCACCGCGACGCCTTCACCCATCGATCCAGCCCCGACGACCAGCACCCGACGTCCGGAGAGGTCGCCCACGACATCGGTGATCATCTCGACTGCGGCGTGGCTGATCGACGCCGTGCCGCGGGCAATCCCGGTCTCGTTGCGGGCGCGCTTACCGGTGGCCAGGGCGCTCCGGAACAGCTGATTGAGTTGCGAACGAGACGCCCCTTCGCGTTGCGCGACATCCCACGCTGTACGGACCTGACCGAGGATCTCACTCTCGCCGAGCACGGCGGAATCGAGCCCGGCAGCGACCTCGAACAGGTGGGTCACCGCGGCGGTGTCGTGCTGGCTGTACAGGTGCGGGGTGAGTTCGTCGACACCGAGGTCACCGAGTTCACACAGCAGATCGCGAACGTCGCCGTACGCCCCGTGGAACAGTTCGGCGACGACATACACCTCGGTGCGGTTGCAGGTGGACAGGATCACCGCCTCGCGGACGTTGTCGCGCTCGAGCGAGACCGCTGACGGCCTTGGCGAGATGGTCGGGAGAGATCGTGACGCGTTCCAGCAGTGCCAGTGGACCACTGCGGTGGTTGACGCCGACGACGAGAATGGACATTGCGGCTCCAGCCTACGCCGTAGCGCCGCGTCGTGGCTCGCCGGGCACCGCGCGCAGCCCAGGAGCGGGCGTCGACGTCGCCCGACGCTGTTCGTAGTAGCTGAGAATCTGCAGCTCGACGGCGAGGTCGACCTTGCGAACGCTGACGCCGTGCGGCACGCCGAGGACCGTCGGTGCGAAGTTGAGCAGGCTGGTGACGCCGGCCGCCACCAGGGCGTCGGCGGCCTGCTGGGCGGCCGATCCGGGCGTGGCGATCACACCGATCGAGATGTTGCGAGCCTGCACCACCTGGGGGAGCTCGTCGAGATGACGCACCCGCACCCCGCCGACGACCGAGCCGACCTTGGCCTCGTCGACGTCGACGATGCCGCCGACCGGAAACCCGCGATCACCGAACCCGTTGTAGCCCGCGAGCGCTTGACCGAGATTGCCGGCGCCGACGATGACCACCGGCCAGTCGTGCGTGAGGCCGAGCTCGCGACGGACCTGATAGACGAGGAACTCGACGTCGTAGCCGACGCCGCGGGTGCCGTAGCTGCCGAGGTAGCTCAGATCCTTGCGTACCTTCGCGGCGTTGAGCCCCGCGAACTCCGCGAGTTCCTCAGACGAGATGTTGGTGACGCTCGCCTCGAACTGCTCGGAGAGGATCCGCAGATACACCGGCAGACGCGCCACCGTTGCCTCGGGAATCCGTCGTCGCGTTCGCTGACCTGACATGGTCCGACCACGTTAGGGCGCTCGTGCACGTTTTCACAAAGCGCCGACACGGAGCGCGTCGTCCAGATTCCGGCGCACCAGCTTTCCCGATGCGTTGCGGGGCAACGCCTCGACGAAGATCACCTTGCTCGGGCACTTGTACCTGGCGAGATGGTCGAGCGAGTACTCGATCAGCGTTTCCTCGTCGACGTCCGAGCCGGCCGTGGCGACCACGTAGACCTTGACGGCCTCGCCGGTGTGAGGGTGGGCGACGCCGACGACGGCGGCTTCCGCCACGGCCGGATGCGTCACCAGCATGTCTTCGACCTCGGCCGGGAACACGTTGAACCCCGACACGATGATCAGGTCCTTCGAGCGGTCGACGAGATAGAGGTAGCCATCGTCATCGGTGGTCGCCATGTCGCCGGTGTGCAACCAACCGTCGCTGTCGAGCACGTCCGCGGTTGCCTCGGCATCGCCGTAGTAGCCGGCGAACACGTTGTCGCCGCGCACCCAGACCTCGCCGACGTCACCGACGAGTGCGTCGCCGTTGACGTTGACCAAGCGCACCTCGACGCCGGCCAGTACTCGACCAACCGAGCCGAATCGCGGCGTGACACCCGTGGAGGTGGTGACGACGGGCGATGCCTCGGTGAGCCCGTATCCCTCGCGGATCTCGACACCGAATCGCTCCTGCATCGTGCGGGCGACGCTGATCGGAAGCCGCGATGCACCGGACAGCGCCATCCGCACGGTCGAGAAGGCGTCTGCGTCGAGTTCGTCGAAATGGGCGAACGCCCCCCACAGACCGGGTGCGCCCGGGATGACGGTGACCCCCCGATCGCGGATCGACTGGGCCGCCGTGGCCGGATCGAACCGCTGCACGAGCACGATCGTGGCGCCGACACACAGACCCAGTCCGATCACGACGTTGAGTCCGAAGATGTGGAACAACGGCAAGACCCCGTAGATCACGTCGTCGGCGCTCATGTGGCCCTGAGCAGATCGACTCTGGTCGAGGTTGGCCTGCAGGTTGCCATGGGTGAGCATCGCCGCACGGGGTGAGCCGGCGGTGCCGCTGGTGAACATCAGTGCGGCCATCTGCGCGTCGTCGACGTCGACGACGTCGACGGGAGCAGCGGCGAGCAGATCGTCGAATGCGACAACGCCGTCGCCGGCGGCGCCTGGCGGGTCCGTCGACACGACGACCTCGACGGAGGGCACCGCCGACCGGTCGACCTGCGACCAGTTGACTGCGCCGATCTTGTCGACCACCACCGCGCGGGCACCGACAACCGACAACTCGGACTGCAGTTCGGGGCCGGGGCTCGACGGGTTGAGCGGTACCGCGACAGCTCCGAGCCCGATCGTGGCGAGATAGGCGATCACGAAGTGCGGTGAGTTACCGACCACGAGCGCCACCCGATCGTCAGCGACGATCCCGCTGGCGGCGAGCCCTCCCCGGAACGCCGCGACCTGCTCGCGGAGCTCACCGTAGGTGGTGACGCGGTTGCTCCAGATCAGAGCAACCGAGTCGGCGTCGTGACCATCGATGATGTGCGCGAGATTCACAGAGCCCCCCTGCCCAGCCCACTGCTGCGCTCGTCTCGAATCGTACTCACGTTACGCGGTGCCAGGGGCCCCGCGGATGGGGAAACAGCGTTTCGGACCCGAACGAGACACGAGCCGCTGAGATTCTCCCACCGATGAGCGAAGCGACCGGATACAGCGGTTTCGCTCATCGCAACCCACGAGATTCTCCCACCGATGAGCGAAGCGACCGGATACAGCGGTTTCGCTCATCGCAACCCACGAGAATCTCCCACCGATGAGCGAAGCGACCGGATACAGCGGTTTCGCTCATCGCAACGCCAACTCCAACACGATCCGCTGAGGCTCCAGGCACTCCGTCACCGGTCAGAGGGTGGCGAGCGAGATCGTCCCGGCGACGAGGATGGCCAGCAGCAACAATCCGAGCGTCAACGTGATGGCGGGGCGCATGCGTCCAGGTTACTTGGGGCGCAGCGTGACCGGTTGGGCGATGCCGGCGTCGTCGGAAGCGGTCAGGGTGACCTGATCGCCGACGTCCAGACCGAGCTCGTCGGCCGCCGAGCGTTGATCCATCGACACGGCGAGCAAGCCGGACGAGTCGAGCACCAGCCCGACGGCACCGCCACCGAGTTCTGCGTACGAACCCGCCCGCGTCGCGCTGCGGCGCACCCCGCCGGTGGGATCGGTCGGTGAGCTGCACCGGATGTCGATGCGGGCACCGAAACGGTCGGGAAGATCGTCGGGGCCGACGTTCAGCTGGGCGTTGCCGTACCGATCGACCCACAGCACCTGTGCGATGACGGTGTCGTCGTCTGCTTGCGGCAGTGCGACCACCCCAGGCAGCAGCAGGTCGGTGTCGACTTCGTCGCCGAGTTCGCTGAGATCGACGCCGTTGCAGAGTTGCGCGGCCACCGGAGCGAACACGTCGCGCCCCGCGAAGGTGGCGCCGGGAGCGGGGAGATGCCAGCGCGTGTCGGTCAATTCGACGGCACGCCCCGCGCCGCCGGCCAACGCCACGGCAGGGGCGAGCAGTCCATTGTCGGGGCCGACGAGCACACCCTCGCCGCCTGCCACCTCGACGGCGATCGCTCGACGCGCCGTGGCGACGCCGGGGTCGACCACCGCCAGCACGACCCCGGACGCGACGTAGCTGATGCAGCGTGCCAGTGCGAGCGACCCCGCCCGGACATCGAACGGTGCGACGCCGTGGGTGAGGTCGATGACCCGGACGTGCGGGGCGAGATCGCGGATCACCGAGTGGACCACACCGACGAACTCGTCGGTGGTGCCGTAGTCCGAGAGGAACGAGACGGTCTCGTAGCGGCGACCCATGGCGGCGAACCTACAGCGAAGCTCGACGCATCGGGGCCCGAGACGCGACAAGGGCCGGTGCCAACCCCCCGATGGCACCAGCCCTGTCGGCGCTGCCCACCGTTTCCGGTGGACGCGTCTCCACGTGGGCCAGCCTAGGGCACGCAACCCCATGTGAAAAGTGGCACATGGGAAAACCTGCGCGGCAATTCCCGACGTGTTCGGTCGGAATTCGACCGGACAATCAACCGAGTTCGCGGCTGCGTTGCGTGGCTGCACGGACCGCCGCGCCGAACGTCCCTCGCAGGTCGCGTTCGTCGAGTACGGCGAGACCGGCAGCGGTCGTCCCGTTCGGCGACGTGACCATCTCGCGCAGCTGTGTCGGATCGCCCTCACGATTCAGCAGGGTCGCCGAGCCGAGCAGCAACTGGCGCACGACCCGGGCGGCCATGTCCGGTTCGAGACCCTCGGCGACGGCGGCCTCGATGAGCGCCTCGGCAACCAGGAACACGTAGGCAGGTCCTGACCCGGCGACACCGGTGAACGCGTCCAGTGACGACTCGTCGACCTCGTCGACGGTGCCGACCGCCTCGAGAATCCGGTGGGCCCACGCGATGTCATCGCTGCCCGCGGTCGTGCCCGGCGCGATGGCACAGGCACCGAGTCGGACCAACGCCGGCGTGTTGGGCATCGCGCGCACGACGGCGACGTCGGGGCCGACGGCCGCTTCGATCGTCGCGACCCGGACACCCGCAGCGATCGACAGCACCCGGGTTGCACCGCTCTCACCTGCCGCCGAAGCCGCGGCAGGCGTATCGGCGGGCTTGACCGCGAGCACCGCGCCTGCGCACGGCGGCACGCTCGTGTCGACGCGGACGCCGGGAAACAGCGATGCCAGGTCGTCTCGTCGAGCCGCGGCGACCTCGACGACGGCGATCGTCGACGCCTCGAACGCGCCCGAATCGAGCAGGCCACCCAGCAACGCGGCACCCATGTTCCCACCGCCGATGATCACCAATTCGGCCCGCGCGCTGTCGTCGTCCACGCGTCGCAACATAGTTCGTCGGCCGTCACCGCTCGCCGGACCAACCCCGGTTGCGATGAGCGAAACCGCCGGTCGCCTCGCTCATCGCTGGGAGAGTGAGGGCGGCACGCGACTGTCCGGATGGGTGAGAGTGGGACCGACTCCCCCGAGCACACCCATCCGGACACACGACAGTGGGTGCGACGAGGCGCGAAACGGAAAACGGGGTAGCGATGGCGCTCAGGCGAAGCGGGCGCGGAACCCGATGCGCAGCAGTGACTGGAAGCACTGTTCGACCTGCGCGTACAGCGTTCCGAGTGCACGATCGAGCTCAGCGAGGCTGACGTGTCCGACGGGAATCTCGCCACGCAGGAACACCGCGTCCTCGATCCCGATCGAGAAATGCGCACCGACGAGGGTGTCGTTGCGGCGCAGGAGGTGCTCGTAGAGCTCGGCGTCGTTCTCCTCGGGCGCCGGCAACACGTAGGTCTCGTACCGCAGTGTCCGCTGGCCCAACGTGAGCCACACGGTGGTGAACTCCTTGTCGTCGCCACGCATCCGCACGTACCAGCGAACGGCGCGATCGTTCGCGCGGTCGACGGCGAGGATGTGGTCGTGCTCTGCAGCCAACTCGGCGAGCCATCCGTCGATTCGTCGGTCGAGGTCGGCGAGTTGATCGGCGTCGTAGGCGTCGGTCATCGGCAGCTGACCAACTCGCGCACAGTGAGGTCTCCGTACATCCGGCGCAGCCGAGCAGCGGCGAAGCTCCAGGTGTATCGGCGCGCCCGTTCGACCGCGGCGAGCGACATCTGCGCACGAAGTCGGTCGTCGCCGAGAATCGACGCGATCGCCGCCGCGTAGGCGTCCGGGTCACGACCTTCGATCAGGCGACCGGTGCGTCCATCGTCGACCAGGCTGAGCAGACCACCAACCGCACTGGCGACCACCGGGATGCCGCAGGCCGCAGCCTCGAGTGCCACGAGGCCGAAGCTCTCGCTCCGACTCGGCGCGACGACGATGTCGGCAGCGCGGTAGTAGGTCGACAGAATGTGGTGCGGTTGCGGCTCGACGAAACACACCCGATCGTGCAGTCCGAGTTCGTCGACCAGCGCATGGGCGCGCATGGTCTCGACGTCTCCCTCGAGGCCGCTCGCACCACCGACGATGACGAGCTGCGCGCGAGCGTCGTCGAGTGCCGCCAGCGCGCGGATCGCCACGTCGGGACCTTTGAGCGGCTGGATGCGCCCGACGAACAACAGCAGCGGACGATCGATGTCGAAGCCGAGCGCCCGACGTGCACCCGCCTGGTCACCAGGCGCGAAGAACGCGTGCTCGACGCCGGGGGCGATGATCTCGAGTCGGCCCTGCGGATCGCCGTAGTGGAGGCGGAACAGGTCGGCTTCCTCGTCGCAGCTCACGCAGATCGCGTCGGCGCAGTGGACGATCTCGGCTTCGGCTCGATCACGCCACGCTGGTTCCGGGTCGCCGTGGGCGGCCTTGACCCGCGCAAGCGTGTGGAATGTCGACACGAAGGGCACGTCGAGTTCGTGTTTGAGCCGGTGACCGACGACTCCGCTGAGCCAGTAGTTGGCGTGGATCACGTCGGGCCGGTCGTTGCGGGAGAACCAGTCGAGCATCCCCCGACGGAACTCGTCGGTCACCTCGGCCAGGGCTTCTTTCGGAAGGTGGTGCGGGCCGGCCTGGATGTGGACGACGCGGTGGCCCGGTTCGACGATGACCTCGTCGGGCAGTCCGTCGCGATCGGCTCTGGTGAAGGTGGTGGTCTCGACGCCGGCCTGAGCGAGCGCGGAACCCAGCTCGCGCACGTACACGTTCATCCCACCGCTGTCGCCGGAACCCGGTTGCAGCAGCGGAGACGTGTGGAGTGAGATCACTGCGGCACGTTGCACGACCCCGCAGACGATAACAACGCTTCGGTGATTCGGTCAGTCCGGGAGGCTGTTGACGTCGGCTTCGCCGTCGCGGTATCGCCGAACCAGCTCGGCGCTGAGTTCGTCGAGCTGATCGAAGCGGGCGCGGCGATCCGACGACACCTTCTCCTCGAACTCGGCAATGGCCGAGGTCAACGTGACCAATTGAGCATCGTCGAGCGTCTTCAGTCGACCCAGACCGTTCGCGGCGCACAGCTCGTCGAGCTCGACCGCCAGCGGATGGTCGCTCAGATCCTCGGTGGGCCGCGGCGGCCGCGCGGGACCGCCGGTGAGATGGCTCGACAGCACGGTGCGCAGTTCCTCGTCGACGACCGCCTCGCTGCCGGCCGTTCGGTGTTTCGCCTCGGCCTTGACGAGGTCGAGGCGCGCCTGGGCGACACGGCGGGCATAGGACACCACGTCGTCTTCGAGCTGCAACTGATTGCGCAGACTGCGGAGCTCGTCGAGCGAGAGACTCGCTGGGTCGGGCAGCTGGGTGGTGGTCACGTGGATCCTCCGGACACGGGTGGCAGAACCGCCACCTCGTCATGTTGGCCGACAGGTGCGTCGATCGAGATGTCCTCACCGTTCACCCACACGCGGCAGGTACCGAGCACCTCGGCGAACCGAGCGCCGTAACGCGCCTCGGCCGCGGTGAGCACTTCGCGAACGGTGCCGCCGTCCACGACATCGGTCCCCGTTCCGGCAGCCTCACGGGCCGAAGCGAACAGACGAAGTCGTGGCACGGTGATCAATCTACAAGCGTCGTCGACCCCAGACCGGGTTCGGACCGCAGCTCGTCGGGCAGAGCCGGTCACGCCGGCAGTCCGCCGGGAATCACACCCGCGACGAAACCGACCAGCGCGACGGAGAGCGTGGCGCCCAGAGCGAGGCGACGGGTGGAGGTCTCCTCCAGTCGACGAGTCGCACCGTAGAAGCCCAGCGACGGCTTGGCCAGGACCCGTAGCGCCGCAAAGCCGACGAGGACCAGCCACCACGACACGACCATCGCGACGACCCGCTCGTCGTGCGGCATCGGGCCGAGGCCGTGCGTCCAGCGATCGCTGACACCCCGCAGGGCCACCGCGAGGTTCAGCACCACCATCGTCGCCAACGTCGCCGTCCACCGAATCGGCAGGCCCGTTCGCGACGTTCCGTCACCGAGCCCCGCGCCGACCGAGGCCATCGACCAGCGCAGGCGGAGGCCCGGCCGCAGCACGCCACCGGAGAGCATCCAGTGACTCATCGAGAACAGCACCTGGGCGACCACCAGCGCAGCGACCATCGTCCAGCGAGGCAGGTCGATGGGGAAGCGACCGCTCAACAGCACGGCCACCAGCAGCATCACGAACAGCATCCGACGGATACCCTCGACCGCGACCACCGCCCAGGCGGTCACAGCGAGATGCGGGCCGAATGCCGTGCGCGACGTCCGCGGGTCGAGCAATTCGAGACCCCGCCGCGCGCGTGCGACCTCTCCGGTGTCATCCGCGCCGTGTGCCTCGAGCGAGGCGAGTTCGTCGACGTCCAACAGTTCGCCGACCACGTCGACGAGCGAGCTCGACCGTGTCGAGGGACGAATCCGACCCGGCAACGACCACAGGGCGGCACTGACGATCATCGAGACGAGCAACGCGGCGACTTCGAGGACGAGCACTGCAACGCTCATCACGCCGGATGACGACGAGGCCCGCCACACGAGCCAGATCGACCAGGCGACGAAGCCGGCGGCGGACGCGAACCGGCCCGCCCACCGCACAGCCGGGATCACCGCTGCGCCTGCCACCGCCTGCCGCCTCATTTCAGCAGGATCATCGGCCGACGAGGCGCCCGACTTGAGGCGGCCCGGGCCGGTAGCCTGCCGCTCCTGTGGGTACCGAGAAGCGTGAACGTCAAAAGGCAAACCGTGCACTGAAGCACCAGCAGGAGCAGCAGGCCGCCAGCCGGCGCAAGCTCTACCGCAAGGTGGGGATCGGCGTGGCAGCCGTCGTCGCGGTGGTGCTGTTCGTCTGGA
The DNA here is from genome assembly GCA_963774765.1 of Ilumatobacteraceae bacterium. Lineage (GTDB taxonomy): Bacteria > Actinomycetota > Acidimicrobiia > Acidimicrobiales > Ilumatobacteraceae > Sva-07. The sequence goes on along the minus strand of CAVZGP010000030.1, from coordinate 309,105 downwards.
TCGCCAGCAACGTCGTCGGCGACGACGACGAACCGAGCACACCGGTCACTGTCCCCGAGCCGATCGCCGAGACGATCCCCGACACCGTTGTCGACACGGTGCCCTCGACGACCGGGGGCTGATCGAGATGGTCACGACTCGCCTGCTGGCTGCACTGGCCGTCGTCGTGGTGCTCGGTGCCGCGTGCGGCAGCGACGACGCGACGTCGGAGCCGACCGCGTCCGACTCGACCGAGGTCACCACGACCGACGTCACCGAATCGGACGTCACGATCGAGGCGTCAGCGAGCGACTGCCCGCCGGTCGACGGCGCCGACGAGCAGACACAGCAGTTCGACGCCCCGCCCCCGACGTGTCTCGAGGTGGGTGCGTCGTATGAGGCGATCGTGACGACGAACAAGGGCGAGTTCACCATCGCCCTCGATCCCGAATCCGCACCCGTCGCGGCGAACAACTTCGTGTTCCTGGCACGCAACCAGTACTTCGACGACACGGTGTGTCATCGCATCATCCCGAACTTCGTGGTGCAGTGCGGCGACCCGACGGCGACGGGCACGGGCGGCCCCGGCTACACGATCGTCGACGAACCTCCCGCCCCCGGGCAGTACCAGGTCGGCTCGATCGCGATGGCCAAGACGCAGGCGCCCGACAGCGCCGGAAGCCAGTTCTTCATCATCACCGGCTCCGACGGTGAGGCGCTTCCACCCGAGTACGCGCTTTTCGGGCAGGTCACCGACGGCCTCGACAGCACCGTCGAAGCGATGGCGGCTGCCGGCTCACCCGACGGCGTCCCGACGGAACCCGTCGGGATCCAGTCGATCCGCATCGTCCAGTCCTGAACGTCACCCGCAGGGCTTGCGATGAGCCAGACCACCGCATCCGGCGGTTTCGCTCACCGCTCGGGATGTGGTTCGCTCGCGGCGGCCTCGTCGCGTGAGAGATCATCGGGGCCGTCGAGCGCGACGGGGGTCTGGCGGCGAGACGCCCGGCTGAGCGCGTGCGCGCCGACGGGCGACGACATCAACTGCAGGATCACCACCAGCAACAGCGTCGTGTAGGCGAGCAGCGTGTCGATCGCGATCGCCGCGCCGATCGAGACGAGCACGAGGCCGAGGGTCGGCGCCTTCGCGGCGGCGTGCATGCGCGAGTAGAGGTCGCGGAACCTCACGGCGCCGATCCCACCGATCATCGCGAGCGCGGCGCCGGCGATGATCAAGATGCCGCTGACGATGTCCATCAGTTGCCCCGCCGTTCGATGAACCGCGACAGCGCGGTGGTTCCGACGAACCCGACGAGCACGGCGACGAGCACCGTCTCGATCGTGATGCCGCTGTCGGATTGCGCCGCGGCGACGATGATGGCGATCACCAGGACCGACTGCAGACCGTCGAGGCCGACCACACGGTCGGACAAGCTGGGGCCCCGCAACAGCCGGAACAGGAATCCGGCTGCTCCGACGGCCAGTACTACGAACGCAAACGCTGTCATCGCGCCTCCTCGGTCGGCCACGTCGCGACGACACGGTCGAGTTCGGCACGTTGGCTCTTGGTGCCGAACGCCCGCACCGCCAGTCGCTCGAGCCGGAGTACGTCGCGTTGCAAGGTGGCGACGTCGGTGAAGTGCAGTGCGTGGACGTACAGCACCGGTGGCAGGTCGGGATCGTCGCGGCGAACGTCGACGGTGAGCGTGCCGGGGGTGAGCGTGATCGCGTTGCCGACCAGGGTGACCAGACCGACGGTGGTGACGTGCAACGGCACGGCGATGATCGCCCGATTCACGTTCGAGCCGGGCGTGATCACTTCCCACGCCACCTGGAAGTTCGACTTCACCAACTGCATCAGGAAGTACGCGAGGAACACCACCGCCGACACCGGGTGGAACGAGGTGAGTTGGATGCCCTGCACGCCGGTCGGTCGAGCGATCAGCACGACGAACACGGCGACGCCGAGCCCGGACAGCAGGCTGGCCAGGCCGAGGTCACCCCACAGCAGCGCCCACACCAGCGTGAGCCAGATGACCAGCGCGGGGAGCCGGATCGTCGGCATCATTCGTGGTCCCCGATCACGGCTTCGACGTACCGTTCGGGCGTCAACAGATCCTCGGCCGTGCGCTTGGAGTAGTCGTACAGCGCTCCGGCGAAGATCATCAGTGCCACCGACAGTGCCACCACCGCCGTGGCGGCGCCGGTCATCAGCCGAGGCACACGCGAGTCGTCCGATTGGATCCACGACACGATCGCGGGGTCCTCGGGCTCGCCCCAGAACACGCCCGACCAGATTCGCACCATCACGTACATCGTCAGGAGACTGACGAGAAGACTGACCGCGACGATCGCCCACTCGTCGGACTCGATGCCGGAGCCGACGAGTGCGAACTTGCCGACGAACCCGGAGAACGGGGGCAGTCCGGCGATGCTGAGCGCCGGCAACGCGAACAGCACGGCGATCATCGGCGCGCTGCGCACGAGACCGCCGATACGCGACAACCGATCGGAGCCCGCGCGCCGCTCGACGAGCCCGGCCACCAGGAAGAGCGCCGTCTTCACCACGATGTGGTGCACGACATAGAACACCGCGCCGGCGATGCCGGCGAGCGTGAACAGCGCGAGCCCGAAGATCATGTACCCGATGTGGCTGACGATGTGGAACGACAGCATGCGCCGCAGGTCGTCCTGTGCGAGGGCGCCGAGCACGCCGACGACCATCGTGAATCCGGCGAGCACGAGCAGGAACGAGCCCTGCTGCGCGTCGGGCGGGAACAGCAGCGTCTGTGACCGGATGATCGCGTACACCCCGACCTTGGTGAGCAAGCCGGCGAAGACGGCGGTGATGGCACCGGGGGCGGTGGGATAGCTGTCGGGAAGCCAGAAGAAGAGTGGGAACAGGCCGGCCTTGATGCCGAACACGAGGATCAACAGCAGCGAAAATCCGGTCCGGACGCCGTCGGAGAGTTCGGGGATGCGCTGGCTGAGTTCGGCCATGTTCACGGTGCCGGTGGCGGCGTAGATCAACGCGAGCGCGGTGATGAAGAACGTCGAGGCGACCAGGCTGATGACGACATACGACATGCCGGAGCGCACCTGACCGGGGCGGCCGCCGAGGGTGAGCAGCACGTAGCTGGCCACGAGCATCATCTCGAACGCGACGAACAGGTTGAACAGGTCGCCGGTGATGAAGCTCGCCGAAACGCCGGCCGCCAGCACGAGATACACCGGGTTGAACGAGGCGTAGCGCGACTCCTCGGCGCCCTGCCCGATGGCGTACACCAGCACCGACAGCAGCATCAGCGACGACACGACGAGCATCACGGCCGAGAGACGGTCGACCGCGAGCGTGATGCCGAGCGGCACCTTCCATCCACCGGCCTGCATCACGAGTATCTCGCCGTCGTCGACCTCGGCGAGCATCATGACGTTCACGACCACTGTCACGGTCAGGGCAACCAGACTGATCACTCGCTGGGCCCAGCGCCACGGCGCCACGAGCACCGACAACGCTGCACCGAGCAGCGGCACGATCACGGGGAGCGGGACGAGGGCGTTCATCGACGGTCCTCGTCTCGCGCCTGCTCGCGCTCGGCATGTGCTTCTTCCTCGACCATCTGGTCGTCGTGGCGGCGACGGGCGATGAACCGATCTTCGACGTCATCCTCGACGACGTCGTCGTGAGTGATCCGCCAGCTGCGGTATCCGAGTGCCAGCAGGAACGCGGTGACTCCGAAGGTGATGACGATCGAGGTGAGCGCGAGCGCCTGCGGGAGCGGGTCGGCGAAGTCGGCCGAATCGGCGGTGCCGATGATCGGAGCGACCCCACGACCGGTGCCGGAGGTGAGCAACAGGATGTTCGACCCGTGGCCGATCAGGCCCACACCGATCAGGATGCGCGACAGCCGCCGTTGCAGGAGCAGGTATGTCCCGGTCGCGAACAGGAAGGCCGCCGCGAAGGCCAGCAGCAGGCTCATCCGCGCACCTGCCCGGCCGGGTCGTCGCTGCCGTCGTCGCTCGCGTCGGGTGCGTCGGCGACGTCCTCGCCAAAGGCGGCAAACGCCATCAGGATCAGCCCGATCACCACGAAGTCCACGCCCAGGTCGAACGGAAGTGCACTCGTGACCTTGACCTTGCCGAAGACCGGTAGGTGGAGCTCGATGTCGCCGTGTTCGAGAACCGCGCCACCGAGCAACAGCGGGAGAAACGCCGTGAACGCTGCGAGGAACAGGCCGGCTCCGAGGATCACGTGTGCCGGGAGGCGGAACGTCGTGCGCACCGCTGCGGCTCCGCCGGACACGTACCGCAACGCCAACGCCGCGCCGACGACGAGCCCACCGACGAAACCGCCACCCGGCCGGTTGTGACCCGAGAACAAGAAGTAGATGCCCAGAACGAGTATCGACGGATAGAGGATCCTGATCGAAGTGTCGAGGATCAGGATCCGACGGTCGCGGGTCGTGTCCGCCGGCATGGTGGCGCGACTCATCGCAACGCCTCCGGCATCTTGGGTTCGTCGCCTGCGTCGAGGATCTCCTCGAACGCGGGGGCGCCGGCCTCGTCGCGGCGACGGCCGGGGCGGGCGAGGCTGACGGCGCCGATGGCCGCAACCACCAGCACGGTGATCTCGCCCATCGTGTCCCAGCCGCGGAAGTCGACGAGGATCACGTTGACGACGTTGGAGCCCTTGCCCTTGGGCAGCGAGCTCTCGATCATCACCTCGGACATCGAGGGCTCGTCGACGTCGGAGCGCGCGTTGCTCGCCGAGAGCGCGAAGACGAAGATGGCGATGCCGACGGCCCCAGCGACGGCGATTCGCATCGGCGCAGCGATCGCCGGCGCGCGGTGACGCCACGAACGGGGCAGAAACCGCAGGACGAGCACGAACAGCACCGTGCTGAGTGTCTCGATGGAGAACTGGGTGAGCGCGAGGTCCGGTGCACCTTGAGCGACGTAGAGACCTGCCATGGCGTAGCCCACGGCGCCCAGCATCAGCGCCGCAGCGATGCGGTGGCGCACGATGCACGCGCCGAGGCCTGCCGTGACCATGATCGCCACGAGCGCGACGTGAACAGGTGTCTCGATCAGCTGTGGCAGTTCGTCGAGTGCGGACGCGAACGCGGCGAGCGGCACGAGCGTGACGGTCAACACGATGATGGCGAGGTAGATCGGCAGCGATCCGTTCTGCACCGTGGCGGTGACCCGCGTCGACACCACCGAGATCGACCGCAGGGTGGCCAGGTACCCCTGCTCCGTCGACGGCACGCCGCGCAAACCATCCGAGGCCCGGGTCTGGAGTTCGGCGACGGGGGTACGGAGCACCGTGAGAACGACGCCGCACGCGATGATCAACGCGGACAACAGCAGGGCCGTGTTGAACCCGGCGAACAGCACGACGGGTTTGGGCGTCGAACCGGGGTAGAGCGTCGTGGTCGCGGCCTCGATCAGACCACTGACGAGCACCGGCGCGATTCCGAACAGCACGGTGGCAACCGACAGCACCACCGATGGGCCGACGAACACCGCCGACGGGGCGTGGGCGTCGGCGGACACGACCTCACGATCGCGTTCACCGAACGCACCGAAGACGCCGAGCACGAACCGGGCGGAATACGCGAAGGTCAGCACCGAGGCCACCACGATCACGACGAGCGCCGCGGTGCCGCCCACGAAGTCCCCGTGCTCGAGGTACCCGTCGAGCGCCTTCTCCTTGGCGATGAATCCGAACAGCGGCGGCAGACCCGCCATCGACGCAGCACTGATCACCGCGACGACCTTGACGACACGCCATCCCGGCGCGGAGGAGAACCCGTGGAGTTCGCGGACATCGCGAGTGCCGGTCTCGTGGTCGACGATGCCGACCACCATGAACAGTGCCGCCTTGAATGCTCCGTGGGCCAGGATCAGGACGATCCCGGCCTCGGCGATGTGGTACTCGCCCACGCCGAGCAGCAGCATCATGAAGCCGAGCTGACTGACGGTGCCGTAGGCGAGCAGCAGTTTCAGGTCGTGCTGGCGCAGCGCCCGCAGGCCGCCGACGAGCATCGTGGTGGCGCCGACCACCAGGACGAGCGCTCGCCAGCTGCCGGTGAGGGCGAAGATCGGCGCGAGACGCGCCACCAGGTAGACGCCGGCCTTCACCATCGTGGCCGAGTGCAGATAGGCGCTCACGGGCGTAGGGGCGACCATCGCCGCGGGCAACCAACTGCTGAACGGCACCTGGGCCGACTTGGTGAACGCGCCGATCAGCACCAGCACCAGGCCCGCGTTGACCACCGCGCCGCTCGGAGGATCGACCAGCAGTTCGGAGATCTGGTACGTCCCGCCGGCTTGACCGATGATGATCAACCCGGCCAGCAGCGCGAGCCCGCCCGCGCCGGTGATGAAGATCGCCTGGAGTGCAGCGGCACGGGCCCGCGGATTGGTGTCGCCGTTGCCGATCAGTAGATACGAGGTGACCGAGGTGAGTTCCCAGAAGATGAACAGTGCGATGAGCTGGTCCGACAGAACGACGCCGAGCATCGCTCCGGCAAACAGGGTGAGCACACCCGCGAGGCGGGCGAGTCCTGGCTGATCGTGGCTGAAGTAGCCGAGCGAGTAGATGCAGATCAACAGCCCGATACCAGACACCAGTGCGACCATGACGAGCGCGAAGGCGTCCAACCGCAGGTCGATCACGATGCCGAGCTGTTCGACCCAGGCGAACGACTCGGTGACCGGTCGCCCATCGACGACGGCGGTCGCGTTCGCGGCCGCCCAGATCACCGTGGCGAGCGGGGCGACGGCGGCCACGAGGAACGCCCGCCGACCGAGCGCGTGGCCACCGGCGACGATGCCGATGCCGACGACGAGGTGGAGGACGAGGAGGAAGAACATCTGGCGGGGCCGACGATACGCGTTGCATCAGAGAAGCCACCGCACTTCTCGCAGCCGCAGCGGACATCGGGTCGCTTTGGCCGGGTTACCGACCGGTAGCTAGCTTGCGCGTATGGGATCGATCAGCACGGTTGGAATCATCGGGTCCGGAATCATGGGATCAGGCCTCGCAGAAGTGGCCGCTCGCGCGGAATTCGACGTCGTGGTCCGCTCGCGCACACAGGCCGGTGCCGACGCTGTGTTGCACGGTCTCGATGCCGGGCTCGCCAAGCAGGTGGCGCGCGAGCGCCTGACCGAGGAGGGGCGTCAGGCGATTCTCGGTCGGATCTCGGTCACCGACGATCTCCACGGCCTGAAGGACTGCGACCTCGTGATCGAGAGCATCGTCGAGGACATGGCTGCGAAGCGCGAACTGTTCGAGCACCTCGACCGCATCGTGAAGCCGGACGCGATCATCGCCACCAACACCTCGACCCTTGCCGTCGTCGAGTTGGCGATGACGACCGAACGCCCGGACAAGGTGTGTGGCATCCACTTCTTCAACCCGGCGCCGATGATGAAGCTCGTCGAGGTGATCAAGCCGCTGACGGCGTCCGACGACACGATCGCGACGGCGCTCGAGTTCGCTGCCGCGTGCGGCAAGGACGCCGTGCAGGTCGAGGACCGCGCCGGCTTCATCGTCAACGCGCTGCTGTTCCCGTATCTCAACAACGCGATCCGCATGTGGGAGAACGGCACGGCGTCGATGGACGACATCGACACCGCGATGATGGGCGGCTGCAACTTCCCGATGGGTCCGTTCGCACTGCTCGACCTCGTCGGCCTCGACACCTCGTTGGCGATTCTCGACGCCCTGTACGCCGAGTTCCGCGACCCGAACTTCGCCGCCGCTCCGGCGCTGCGGCGGATGGTCGCCGCCGGCCAGCTCGGCCGCAAGACGAAGCACGGCTTTCGCTCCTACTGAGAGCTGACACGGTGCCTGGCGGCCGCTCGGAGAGGTACACAACGTTCCGGGACCCGAACGAATCACGCGCCGCTGAACGTCTCCCTCCGATGAGCGAAGCGACCGGATACGGCGGTTTCGCTCATCGCAACGCGCGAGATTCCCCCACCGATGAGCGAAGCGACCGGATACGGCGGTTTCGCTCATCGCAACGCGACTCCACCCCAATCCGCTGACGCCCCAGGCACCGCGTAACCTGTCGGCGCGTGAGTCCGATCGAGCCGCCGCCGTCGAGGTTCGCGATGCCCGATCCGATGGAGGTCGCGCCCGGAGAGGATCTCGTCGCGGTCGGTGCCGATCTCGAGCCCGGCACGCTGCTGGCCGCCTACCGACGCGGGCTGTTCCCGATGCCGGTGGACCCACACCGTCGCCGTAGCAAGATGGCCTGGTTCTCGCCCGACCCGCGCGGCACCATCCCACTCGACGAACTGCACGTCAGCCGGTCGCTGCACCGGAGCATGCGGCGATTCGAGATCAGGATGGACACGAGGTTCACCGACGTCGTTCGTGCCTGCGGCGATCCAAAGCGTCCCGGCCGTTGGATCACGGAGCCGATCGTCGAGGCGTACACGGCGCTGTTCGAACTCGGTTGGGGCCACTCGGTCGAGGTGTTCCTCGACGACGAGCTGGTCGGTGGACTCTACGGACTACGGATCGAACGGTTCTTCGCCGGCGAGGCGATGTTCCACACTGAGACCGACGCCTCGAAGACCGCGCTCGTGGCGCTCGTCGACTGGTTGAACGAGACCGGCGCCGAACTGTTCGATGTCCAGTGGGTCACCGACCATCTGGCGACGCTCGGAGCAGTGGCGATCTCCCGAGAGGACTACCTCGTGCGGCTGCGATCCGCCGTGCTCGCGGCGAGCTGAAAAATACACGGAGCGGGTGGTCCGCCACCACCCGCTCCGAGAGCTTCGCCGGCCGAATCCGCCATTCGGCCGGCGGGGTTCCCGCCAGAGGGGAAACCTCATGGGAGCGGATCTCCCAAGGGGAGGGAGGAGATCCGGTCCGTTTGTCGTCCCGTGGGACGTTCAATTCTTCGGTCGCGATCACCGTGGACTTGAGGACTTCTTCAAGGACCGAGCACACTCTGACCATGAGTTCGACGACCGCCGGCGCCGAGGGCGCATCCACCCAGCACGCGCGGGCGAAGGACCGCCCGTGGATGATGCGGACGTACTCGGGTCACTCGAGCGCGGAAGCCTCCAACGCGCTGTACCGGATGAACCTGGCCAAGGGTCAGACCGGCCTGTCGATCGCGTTCGACCTGCCGACGCAGACGGGCTACGACCCCGACTCGCCGATGTCGAGGGGCGAGGTCGGCAAGGTCGGCGTGCCCGTCGCCCACCTCGGCCACATGCGCACGCTGCTCGACGAGATTCCCCCGGGGCAGATGAACACGTCGATGACGATCAACGCAACGGCGGCCTGGTTGCTGGCGCTGTACGTCGCCAACGCTGAAGAGCAGGGCGTCGATGCGTCGCAGTTGCGCGGCACCACCCAGAACGACATCGTCAAGGAGTACCTGTCGCGCGGCACCTACATCTTCCCGCCGGCGCCTTCTCGACGCCTGATCGTCGACATGGTCGCGTGGTGCGCCGAACACGCGCCGCTGTGGAACCCGATGAACGTGTGCTCGTACCATCTGCAAGAAGCGGGAGCGACGCCCGAGCAGGAGATCGCGTACTCGATGGCAACCGCGATCGGCGTACTCGACGCCGTGCGCGATTCGGGTCAGGTGTCACCCGAGCAGTTCACCCAGGTGTTCGGATCGATCTCGTTCTTCGTCAATGCGGGCATCCGCTTCGTCGAGGAGATCTGCAAGCTGCGGGCGATGACCGACATGTGGGAGCAGATCGGTCGTGAGCGCTACGGCGTCGCCGACGACAAGGCGCTGCGGTTCCGCTACGGCGTGCAGGTCAACTCGCTCGGGCTCACCGAAGCCCAGCCGGAGAACAACGTGCAGCGCATCGTGTTGGAGATGCTCGCGGTCACCCTGTCGAAGCGCGCTCGGGCACGTTCGGTGCAGCTGCCGGCGTGGAACGAGGCCCTCGGTCTGCCGAGGCCGTGGGATCAGCAGTGGTCGCTGCGGATGCAACAGGTGCTGGCGTTCGAGACCGACCTGTTGGAGTACGACGACATCTTCGACGGCTCGACCGTGATCGAGGGGCGCACCGACGAGTTGCGTGGAGCCGCTCAGGCCGAACTCGACGACGTTCTGTCGATGGGCGGCGCCTTCGAGGCGGTCGAGACGCTGAAGTCGCGGCTGGTCACCTCGATGGCGGCGCGAACCCGACGGATCGAGGCGGGCGAGCAGATCGTCGTGGGCGTCAACGACTTCGTCGAGGCCACGCCGTCACCCCTCGGTGGCGAAGGCGCCATTCTCAAGGTCGATCCGGCGATCGAGCAGCGCCTCGCGGCCGACATCGTCGAGTGGCGTTCGGCGCGTGATCAAGGCGTCGTGGACGCGGCGATCGTCGAGTTGCAGCGCGCCGCCGAGTCGGGTGACAACGTGATGCCGGCGTCGATCGCGTTGGCTCGCGCCGGCGGCACCACCGGCGAATGGGGCGACGTGATGCGCTCGGTGTTCGGCGAGTACCGGGCACCGACCGGCGTGAGCGGCGCCATCGGGTCAGCACAGGGTCTCGGCGAGGTCGTCGAGTTCGTGAAGTCGATGGTGGGTGGTCCCCCGAAGTTCCTCGTGGCCAAACCGGGTCTCGACGGCCACTCGAACGGCGCCGAACAGATCGCCGTCGCGGCCCGCGACTCCGGGATGGAGGTCGTGTACGCGGGGATTCGCTCGACCCCCGAGCAGATCGCCGCAGCAGCGCGCGATGAGGACCCCGACGTGATCGGGCTGTCGATCCTGTCGGGCTCGCACCTCGATCTGGTCCCCGACGTGCTCGGCCACCTGAAGGCGATGGGCGTCGAAGCACCGGTGGTCGTCGGCGGCATCATCCCCGAAGACGACCGCGCCCGCCTCGCCGAACTCGGCATCGCGGCGGTCTACACCCCGAAGGACTTCGAGCTCGCCAAGATCATGCGCGACGTCGCCGACCTCGCCGTCACCCACCGCGCGACCTGACGGGGCCTCATCCTTCTCTCGAATTCGTGTGAGCGACAACGTCCACTTCGTACGTTGTCGCTCACACAGAACTGGGCCGCCCGATTTGTGTGAGCGCCGATCGATTCCCATCATGTTGTCGCTCACACAAACCAGGAGGCGAGTCAGCAGAACGGGGCGAGGGCCCGACGCGACTGGTCGATGACGTCGCGTGGTTGGTCGACGACATCGGCGTAGGTGAACTGGTACGGCCGGAAACCATCGGTGATCAGCGCATTGAGTCGCTGCGTGTCGCGCTGCAGGTGCTCCCTTGTCCGGTGTGAGTGGTAGCCCAGCACCTCGACCACCACAGGCGTCCCCGGAAACCGGAAGTCGACGCGCACGAGCTTGTCTCCAGCGCGTGTGAGCACCGCCTGGGTCTCCGGACGGGGGAGGCCAGCCACGGACAGCAGGCGGAGATACTCACGCTCGAGCCAGCTGTGGCCGCCACGAATCGCTTCGACGCCCTCGATCGCCGACACGAGTCGGGGGACCCCGAATCGTCCGCTCGAACGCAATGCGACAATGCGGCGATGGACGAGCGACTCGTTGAACCGGCCGTCACGAAGCCCTGAGTCGAATGCCACGGTCAGGCCCTCGACCGACTCGGTCCGAGCAAGGTCGATCAACGTTCGAGCACCGCTCGTGCACGCGATGTCGTCGACCATCGACCGGTCGATCAGGTCGAGCGACGTGGTGCTGTGGATTCGGTGGCCGAGACGTCGGACGTTGCGATCCCGCGTGATCGTGACGTCGAAGGGCGGCTTCAACCGGTAGCCGTCGAAGCCGTGGAGGGCAGCTGCGGTCGGGCCACTGGCCCACACGTCGCCGCCGATGTCGAGCATCAAGGCCCGAAGCTCAGCGCGAGCGCCCGCGGGCGCACCGGGGAGTCGGAACGTGTCCGTGCCGACCTGGAGGAGGGAACCGCTCGAGACTCGGTTCCGAAGCTGTGCATTGGTCATCCCAACGCCGTTCGCCTGCTGCCGTGACAGCAGGCCCAGCTGACCAGTCGCGACCGCCAGGATCCGGCGGTAGGTGTTGGTCATGTGCCCAGCCTGACGCGAGGCTGTCACAGAGTTCGTCGTGACGGTGTCGCTCACCTGCCAGTGAGATCTGTGCGAGCGGCGACGCGTCCGGAGACGCTTGTTGCTCACACAAACCGTGGTTGGCGAGCTGCCGTCAGACGATGGCGGGTTGGCGCTGCTCGCGCTGGATCCACGTGTCGAGGGCATCGCCCGACTCGAAGCTCGTGATCAGCGCATACCGCGAGGCGTCGCCATTGTGGACCACGACGTGCCAGAGGCGCTGCGTGTCGACCACGAATCGGGCGCCCTTGTGCAGCGGCACACGCTGCTCGGTCGACGGATCCGGCAGGCCGTCGGGGCCGTTGTCCATCAGCAGCATGTAGCTGTCGGGATTGTCGGTGAGCTCGATCCACGATCGCACGATCCAGCCCTCGTCATCGGGGTTGAAGCGATTGTTGTCGTCGCGGTGTATCGACTTCATCGCCTCGTCGCGGTCCTGGGGTTCGAGCTTGATGATGCGTACCCGACCGAAATTCGCACCGACCTCGTCGACGTAGTTGCGGATCGTCGGGGCGATCCCGGCGTTCGAGGTCCACAGGGCGTCCTTGTCGGTCTTGCCCTTGTCCCAGAAGCCGCGACAATCGAGTTCACCGTCGGCCGATGCCAGCGGCGCGAAGTTGGTGTCGCCGCCGGACTTCCAGTCCATGTACTCGAGGTCGACGAACTCGGACTCGGCGATGTCGTACGGCAGGTCGCGAAGCGCCACGAATCCCGTCTCGGCAAGCGCATCGAGGCGACGATGCGGGGTGTCGAGCGCAATCGCCACGCTCCAGTGATCGAGGGTCGGCCAGAAGGTCATGGGTGCAAGTCTACGAATCGGATCCGACACGACCAGGGCACTCTGGCCCTTGACACCCTCAGGATTCGCCGGTGTCAGGGTTCGGTGGTGTCCGAGGTCCGGCCGTCGTTGATGACCGGCAGACCTTCGGGGATCTCGAGCGACTGGCCGGCCTGGATGGCGTCGGCGCTCGAGAGCCCGTTGCGTTCGACGATGGCGACGATGGTGACGCTGAACCGCTCGGCGATCTTGCCGAGCGTGTCGCCGGACTGCACGACGTAGATGAAGTCGGCCGGCGCGACCGTGGTGGTCGTGCTGGTCGTGGTCGGCGTGGTGGTCTGGATCGGCGGAAGCCGCTCCTGCGAGGCCGGGTCGGTGGTTCCGCAGGCGACCACCGCCACGGCGAGCACGGCGACGACTGCCGCTGTCGCTGCTCGATCGGGACGCTTCATGGCGACGGATGCTAGGCGTCCAAGGCTGTCGGTGGCACGCGCGCGGCCGTCGAGGTACGCCGAGCACACATCGAGCACGAGTCGATGGCAGCGATTCACCAACGGCGACGTACTCTCGGAGGCCGTGACGAGCACCCCCTCCCCGATCGTGACCGACGGTTCATTCGGCGATCCGGCGGCAGAGTTCCCCTATCCGGACGCCGAACACCCCGTACGCGAGTACCACTTGAACGCCAACGGTCTCCAGATCGCCGTCCACGAGTGGGGTGACGCCGACGCGCCGCCGATGCTGCTCGTGCACGGCGGATTCGACTTCGCACGCACGTTCGACGTCTTCGCACCGAAACTCGCCGCCGGAGGCTGGCGGATCGTGAGCTGGGACCAGCGCGGCCATGGCGACAGTGAGCACCCCGAGTTGTACTCGTGGGACGCCGACATGCGCGACGCCCTGACCGTGTTCGACCACGTCAGCCCCGGCCGCGCACTTGCGGTCGTCGGGCATTCCAAGGGCGGCGCGCTGATGACGCAACTCGCCGACGCCCAACCATTCCGCTTCACCCACCTGATCAACATGGACGGCATCCCGTACAACCGCCGCATTCCCGACGTCGCCGAACACGAGCGGACGAAGATGGTGTCAGCCGAGCTCGCCGGCTGGCTCGACCATCGCCGATCAACGGCGACGGCGCAACGCAAGCCCGGCACGATCGAGGAACTCGCGAAGCGCCGGGGTCGGATGAATCCCCGGCTCGATCCCGACTGGCTCAAGCGTCTCGTCACGACCGGCGGGTTCGAGGCCGCCGACGGCTGGCGCTGGAAGATCGACCCGTCGATGCGCTTCGGCGGGTTCGGGCCGTGGCGGCCGGAGTGGACGCTGATGCGTCTGCCCGGTCTGCCGATGCCGTTTCTCGGCATCCTCGGACGCGAGATGGAGGAGATGGGCTGGGGCACCCCGCCCGAAAAGGTCCTGCCGTACATGCCGTTCGACGGCCGCTGCGAGATCCTCGAAGACGTCGGCCACTTCGTCCACATCGAGAGGCCCGACTTCGTCGCCGGGATGGTGCTCGATTTCGTCGGCACGCCGAGCGACGCTGCGATCGGTGCGGGCGAATGAGCCTGGACACCGTCACCATGCTGCGCCACGGCAAGGTCGAGTTGGCGCTGCACCACTTGCGCGATGCCACCGCCGCGGGCGGCCGACCGCTCCTGATCCTGCACGGGCTCGGTGAGACCGCTCCGCGTGGCACCCCTCGGTGGGCCGACAGCTGGCCCGGTGCGGTCACCGCTCTCGACTTCACAGGGCACGGTGCCTCGACGATCCCACGCGGTGGCGGCTACACCGCAGAGCTGTTGCTCGGCGACGCCGATGCGGCGCTCAACGCTCTCACGGAGGGGGACCCGTCGCGTTCGATCACGGTCGTCGGTCGCGGCCTTGGCGCGTACATCGCCCTCCAGATCGCCGGCGCTCGAGCCGCTCAGGTGCATGGTGCGATCCTCGTCGACGGGCCCGGGCTGGCCGGTGGACCGACCGGCCCGACCTCGCAGAGCTTCTTCTCGCTGCCGACGAGCGACACCACACCCGACCCGTACGCGCTCGTCGAATTGGGTCGCGACCTCCGGCCGCCCGACTATGCGACGCTGTTCGTGCGGCTTGCCTTGGCTGGCTGCGAACTCGACGAGCCGATCGCCGTCGCCAGCGTGTTCCGGCCGGAATGGTTGGATGCCGTCACACGCGAACATGGGGTGGTCCAGGCCTCGCTCGCCGAGGCATTGGCCCTCTACGCAGGATGATCGAGCCGGCTACGAGTACCCTTCCGGCGTGCCGCCAGCAACGTTCGCGCTGATCGTCATCGGTGGGTTCGCGCTGATGGAACCCGTGACGGCGGCCACGCACCGCTGGGTGATGCACGGCATCGGCGACTGGTTCCACCGCAGCCACCACCGTGCGGTTCCGACGATCGGGTGGGAACGCAACGACTGGTTTCCGGTCGCGTTCGCGTCGATCGTGATGTTCGGGTTCTGGCTCGGTTTCAACACCTCGCTCACGGGGCTCGTCCCGCTCGGGATCGGGATCACGCTGTACGGCATTGCCTACGCACTCGTGCACGACGGCTACATCCATCGCCGCCTCGGCGCAGTCGGCAACCGTCGGATCGCCGCGCTCGACCGGCTCGCCGACGCCCACCGGATCCACCACCTGTACAACGCGGCGCCGTACGGCATGCTCGCTCCGATCGTTCCGAGCGGCCTGCGCGCACGCGCGGCGAGAACCGATCGCGACCCTTTCGCGAACGGGCGTCGCGTCCGTTGTCCGCTGACCGGCAGGTCGCAGCTGGATTGTCTGGTGGATTGTCGGAACGGCGCTGCTAGATTCGGGTCGCTCTCAACGAGACAAGGCCATTGCCTACAGGCCCCCATCGTCTAGTGGCCTAGGACACCACCCTTTCAAGGTGGCGGCACGGGTTCGAATCCCGTTGGGGGTGCGGCGCGAAAGCGTTGTACATATCTGGTCCCGTGGTGAAGTCTGGAGTTCACGCCGGCCTGTCAAGCCGGAGGTCGCGGGTTCAAGTCCCGTCGGGACCGCAGCAGGGGGCCACTCGTCATCGCAAGATGGCGGGTGGCCTTTCTGTAGGAACACCGATGTCGAATGCCAGGTTCGACATCAACACGGTCGAGTAGCTCAGTTGGCAGAGCACACGCCTGAAAAGCGTGGGGTCACCGGATCGACGCCGGTCTCGACCACCATAAAGCACCAGCTCGGGCGGAACCTCGACCCGCTGCGATGAGCCAAACCGCCGTATACGGTCGGTTCGCTCATCGCAACCCGATGGGTGGGTGACTGCAACGTTGCTCGGTCGGCGGTAAGACTTCGGGTGTGCGGCGCGTTCATCGGTGGGGTCTGTTGATTTCGGCCGTGTGCGCGGGGCTCATCGCGACGGTGCCCGCGACGGGCGTCGATGCACAGAGCGCCGGGAACGGGCTCGAGGAGGCATCGGTCAACTCGTTCGAGTTCGATCCGAGCCGCGGGGTGGTGCGCGCGACGATCGACATCGACCTGCGCAACGTGACCACCGACCGAGTCGAGGACGACGTCGTCAAGCGGACCTACTTCGACAGCTACGCCGTCGCGGTCCCGCTCGGGGCCGAGAACATCGTCGCCACGCGCAACGGCACCATCCTCGAGGGCAACGTGGTCTCCGACCCCGAGTTCCCGGCGTTCTCGACGTACCGGTTTGCGCTGGGCACGCAACTGTTCAGCGGGGACTCTGCCACCGTGCAGGTCACCTACGACCACCTGGGCGCCCCTCCCAGAGATCCGGTGCCGTGGCGCGTCAACGAGGCCTACGCCGGGTTCGTCGCATTCGGCCTCGGCGACGAGGGCCTGGTCACGCTGCGGATCTCACAACCGTTCGGCTACGAGTTCGACGAGTTCACCGACCTGACCGGCTTCGAGGTCAGCGAGCCCGACCGGTTCGGAACCGTGGTACACACCCGTGCCGGTGTGGACGAAGACACTCGAATCACGGTCGGGCTGGCCAACGACGACCGGCTGGTGCCCGATGCGCTCGACGTTCCGGGTGTCGACATCGGGTTGCGCTCGTGGCCCGACGACCCCGAGTGGGCCGACTTCGCCGGCGCCAAGGTCGAAGGTGGCATCCCGGCACTGGAGGACCTGATCGGCACTCCGTGGCCGGTCGAAGGGAGCTTCGCGGTCCGCGAGACAGTGGAACCGAATCAGTCGGGCTATGCCGGATGGTTCGACTCGCCGAGCCGTGAGATCGCCGTCGGGGAAGCACTCGACGCCGACACGATCTACCACGAGCTGTCCCACGCGTGGATCAACGGACGTCTGACGAGCGAGCGCTGGTTCACCGAGGGCCTCCCGCAGGTGTACGCCGCCGAACTGGTGCGTCGCGACGGCGACGAGGGGCACACACCGTCGGAACCGGCGCTCGACGATCCGGCGGCGCGTCCCCTCACCGAGTGGACCGCGGCCGACAAGGAGCATGCTGTCGAGGAGTACGGCTATGCCACCTCGTTCTGGGTGGTCGACGCGCTCGTCGACGACATCGGCTTCGAGCGCACACGCGACGTCGTCGCCGCGCTCAGCAGCACCGCGAGCCCATACGGCGCGACGAGCAATGTCGAGCGACCGGAGCCCGATTGGAAGCGGGTGTACGACGTGCTCGTCGAGGTCGGGGGTTCCACCACGGCTGGCAACGTGTTCCGAACCCATGTCGTCAGCGCCGCCGATGGCGCGCTGATCGAACGACGCGATCGAGCCGTCGTCGACGTCGCGGGCCTGGCCGAGCGCGGCGCGCCGTGGGACCAACCGGTCGGCGTGCGCAACCGCCTCGAACGGTGGGAGATCGACGACGTCACCGAGGCGGTCGCCGCGGCCGACGTGGTGTTGGAGCAGCGTGCCGAGTTGGAGGCGATCGAGCAGTCGGCCGGTATCGACGAACCCGACACTGCCGATGCGGCCTACGCCGCGGCCCCGATGCGATCGAGCGGCGGCGTCGACTTCAGCGCGGCGACGGCGATCCTCGACGAGGCGATCGCACTCGGCGGGCAACTCGACGAGCAGCTCCAACAGGTCGCCGTCGTCGCCGAGGAGGCCGCCGTCACACCGCCCGAGCTGTCCACCATCGAGGGTGTCGACGACTTCGCCAGTGGGATCGTTGCGACCGATGGCCAGCTCGAAGCGATGGAACGCATCATCGAGGTCGACAACGAGCTCGATGATGCCTCGGGCCTTCTTGCCACGATCGGCCGATGGGGTTCCGACATCGAAGGCGACCTCGACGCCGCCCGCGCGCAGGTCGAACACGGCGACAGTGACGCCGCGCTCGGGACACTGGACTCGGCCGAGTCCCAGATCGACGATCTCGCCGCTGCTGGCAGGACGCGGATCACGATCGTCGCGGTGTTGCTCATCGCGATCCTCGCCATCCTCGCCATCGGGCGTTGGCGCCGTCGGTCCGAGCCGTCGACGAGCTCGGCCGAGCGATCGGGTTGACGCCCGATCAGGCGGAAGCGACCGGCAGCAACCGTTCGGCGCCGCGCTCGATCTCCTTGTCGAGATCCGCGCAGTACGTGTTGAAGTCGACCTGCATACGGTGGCGGGGGCTGTCGTAGAAGTGCCCGAGATGCACCTTCTCGTCAGCGACGGTCACCTCCTCCATCTCGCTGGCCGACGGGAAGGCGTATCGCCCCGCGATCGCGGCGGCGACGAGCTTCGACTGCTGCTCGGCGAAGTTGACAAGCGTCGGCAGCGGCTGGGCGAGGCCGAGGAAGAACAGGTTCTCGTACCCGGGCTTCACGATCCGCTTGAACAGCGGGAAGGTGTTGTCCTGCGGCGTCAGCGCGCGCTGGTGGAAGAACGGGAACGTGACGTTGTACCCCGTTGCCCACACGATGGCGTCGACCTGCTCACGCGAGCCATCGGAGAACACGACCGCGTCGCCGTCGAGGCGGTCGATCGCCCCCTTCGGCGTGATGTCGCCACAGCCGACCCGGGTGAGGAACTCGCCCGACACCGACGGGTGCGCGTCGAGTGGTCGGTGATCGGGTTTGGGCAGCCCGTAGTCCTCCATGTTGCCGATCGTCTTGCGGATCTTCTTGCGCGCCAACGCCCGACCGACCTTCGCGGGCAACCACGAGGGCAGAGACGCCTTGTCGGAAGGTTTGCCGTCGAAGTACTTCGGCAACACCCACACGCCGTGGCGCATCGAGATGAAGAGCCGCTCGGCGATCGGACGCTGCGACAGCTCGGACGAGATGTCCATCGCCGAGTTGCCGGCACCGACGATCATCACCCGCTTGCCGCGGAAGTCGTACGGCTCGAACGGGTCGCGATAGCGGTGCGAATGCACCTGATGGCCGTCGAACGTCCCCGGGTAGGTGGGTGTACGCGCATCCCAGTGATGGCCGTTGCCCACCACGAGGTGGTCGTACTCGCGTGACTCGCCGGTCGACAGGGCCACCCTCCACCGACCGTCGTCGAGACGCTCACAGTCGGTGACCGCCGTGTTGAACGTGATCGTCCCGCGCAGGCCGAAGTGGTCGACGTAGTCGTGGAAGTACTGCAGGATCTGGCTGTGATGCGGGAAGTCCGGCCAATCGTCGGGCACCGGGTAGTCCTCGAACGCGAGGCGCCACTTCGAGGTGT
The DNA here is from genome assembly GCA_963774765.1 of Ilumatobacteraceae bacterium. Classification (GTDB taxonomy): domain Bacteria; phylum Actinomycetota; class Acidimicrobiia; order Acidimicrobiales; family Ilumatobacteraceae; genus Sva-07. Next base: position 289,654 of record CAVZGP010000030.1, on the reverse strand, counting down.
CGATGTGCAAGCTCTGATAGCACGACGACATCCCGTTCGGGTTCCCGAAATACCAGTTGCCGCCGATGTCATCGGACATCTCGAAGCAGTCGTACGCCAACCCGACATCCTTCAGGCGCTTCGCCATCGTGAAGCCCGAACACCCCGCCCCGATGATGCACGTCGTCGGGGACAAGGCTGCATCAGCCATGTCAGCCACCGACGATCGAGGCCAGGACTGCGTCGACCGTCTCCTGTTCGATGCCACAGTCGAGTGCCGCCTGGACGACCGGTGCGGCCGCCGCTTCGTCGCCGGCAAGAACCGCACCGGTGTCGATGTTCTCCACACCGCCTGGCACGGTCTCGATCGCACAGTTCGCCTGGTTCGGCGGCACACCCTGCGCGGTGAGTTCGTCGAACAGGATCCCCCCGACGAGGCCGGCCGGACGCTCGGTTCCGAAGTCGTCCGGGTTGTTGATCGGGCCCTCCGGCACCGTGTCGCCCGGCACGGTCGAGGGTGGCACCGTCGACGTGGTGGTCGTCGTGGTCGTGGTCGTCGTCGGCAACGGCGTGGCCTCGTAGGAGATCTCGCTCGCCTCACCGGTACTGGTGTCCGCCGTCGCATACACCGCCACGCCGGCCGCAGCGAACCCGACGGCCCCGACGACGGCGCCGACGGTCTGCGGACCGGGGAACGGAGCGGCCAGCCGGACCGCACCCACCGGATCGGAACCTTGCGACTGCGTGCCGAGCCAGCCCTTCTCGTCGACCCACACGGACAGCGGCGGCATCACGACCAGCGCCGCGAGCAAGGCGATCGCCACGTTGAGGGTGACGATCAGGCCGAAGTCACGCAACAGCGGCAGGGCCGATCCGATCAGCACGGCGAAGCCGCAGATCGTCGTGACCGCCGATGTGAAGAATGCACGGCCCGTGCGACTGGCGGCGGTGTTGGATGCTTCGCGCGTGGACCAACCCACGCTGGCGTTCTTCGAGGTACCGACCGAGGATCAGCACCGAGAACTCGGCGCAGCTCGCGATCACGAGCGGTCCGCTGACGGTGGTCAGCGGGCTGAGGGTGAACCCGAGCAGCCCGACCACCAGCGACGACACGCCGACGGCCAGCAGCACGGGCACGAGCGCGAGCAGGGCGCGCGTCACGCTGCGGAAGCGCAGGACCAGGAACAGCCCCGCCACGCTCAGCGCAAGATAGGTGAGGTTGGCCCGATTGGCCGAGAGATTCTCGAGCAGGCCGATGCCCACCGTGGCCAGGCCGGCGGGCGTCGCCCGTACGGGCTCCTGACCTTCCGGCAGACCGACGAGCAGGATGCTGTCCGAGGGCAGATCGAGCGCGTCGATGCGCGCCTGGAGGTCGGCTTCGAGTTCCTCGACCAACACCGCTCGGTCGTCGAGGCTCGCAGGGGCCAGCCGAAGGTTCAGCTGCGTGGCGGTCGGATCGTCCTTCGATCGCAACAGCGCGGCGACGATGTCGTCGGGCATCATCGGGTCCGGGCCGTCGACGCCGGGCAGCCCGTGCACCGACGCGAGCACGTCTTCGCTCGTCGGTGCGATCGGCGTCGCATCGTCGATCATGATGATCTTGCCCATCGTGTTGACCATGCTCGAACTCGACACGACCGCGTTGTCGTCGCGATTCTCGGCGGCGAGCGTGAAGTCCCAGATGAGGTCGATGACCTCCTGGTCGTAGATGTTGTTGGCCGCCACGAGGATGCCGAGCGTCGATGAGAACCCGGTCTCGTCCTCGAGCTTCCCGATGTCCTTGACGACCTGGCTGTCCTGGTCGATCCACTTGATCGGATCGGACTCGATCTGGGCCCGTCCCTCGGCGAGCACGCCGCCGACGAAGAGGACCCCGGCGAGGATCACGAGAGGCAGGCCGAACTTCGTGGGAAGGCCGCCGAGTTTCACGACGATGCGTTCGACCATCGACGGGGGACGCACTTCGGTGGGCTTGGTCCACTCGCGGATGCCGAGCGCCGAGGCGGTGACGACGATGCCGACGATGACGAGCACCGTGATTCCGATCGCCAGCAGGATGCCGAAGTCGCGGATCATCGGGACCTTCGAGATCCGCAGCGCCAGGAACGCCACCACCCCGGTGAGCGTTGCGGCGAACAGCGGCGGCGCCAGGTTTGCGAGCGTCTCGGCGATCGGGTGCGCCTCCTTGTCGAGCACCACCTCCTCTTCGACTCGGTTGTGGACCTGGATCGCGAAGTCGATGCCGACGCCGATCAGGATCGGCAGGCCCGAGATCGTCACCAGTGACAGGTCGATGCCAATGATGCCCAGGATCGAGAACGCCCAGAGCACGCCGATGAGGACCGACAACAAGGGGAGCAACCGCCAGCGGACCCGGAACATGATGGCGAGCACGACCGCCATCAACCCGAGCGCGGCGGCGCCGAGCGTGAGCATGCCGCCCTTCAGATAGTCGTTGATCTCGGCGAGGTACACAGGCGAGCCCGTGACGGTGAGATCGAAACCCTCGAACGCGGCGCCGTCGAGCACCTCGAGCACCTGCTTCGTGGCTGCGGTCTGCTCGTCGAGCGTGGCGTTGCCCTTCAGCACGACTCCACCGACGGCGGTTCCGTTGACGACACCACCGTCGACGTTCGGGAAGGTGCCCTGCAACGACTTGCGAACCCGGAGGTCGGTGACGGCCGGAGCGTCGACGGCGGCGCCGTCGGCGGTGAAGCCGGCGTTGTCATAGATCAGCAGCTGGTTGTAGGCCGGGTCACCGATCGCACGCTGTTCCTCGGGGATCGCTCCGAGGCGGGCGAGCGACACGCCGACGTCGGCCTGACGGGCGGCGGCGCCGGCCTCGTCGCGCGACAACGCCGAGAGCAGCGCATTGGAGCCGACCGACGACGCGCCGCCCGACAGCAGGTTCGCGCTGAACTGCAGCGAGGTGAGCGGGGTGACGACCGCATGGGCGCCGTCGACCCCGTGGAGTGCGTCGGTGATGCGCGTGAGCTCGGCGAGGTTCGCGCCTTCGTAGAGTGCGCTGACGTCGGAGCCGTCGGTCGACGAGAACAGCAGGATGACCGTCTCGCCACCGAAGTCCTCCTGGAACGCGACGTTGTCGATCGCGATCTGCGAGTCCGAGTTGAGATAGCTGTCCTGGCCGGTCGCGAACTCGACGTTGCGGCCACCGATACCGAGCACCACCGTGATCAGCACGACCGCCGCCGCGACGAGCTTCCAGTGCTTGCCGAGCGCTACGCCGAGCCAGCGCCAGAACGATTCCATCCTCATGATCCCATCCCCCTCTGTCGTGGTCCGATCGTAGACCTCGCGTCGAGTCGGCGACCCAAACAGCACCAGCGCGTGCAACACTTCGGCCGTGACCAGCGTCGAGATCGTGAGCGCCTTGTCGACGATCGTCGGCGGCGCGCACGTGGTCGTCGACGACGACCAGCGAGCCGGCTACGAGACCGACTGGACCGGACGCTGGTCGGGCAGGTGCGAAGCGGTCGTGCGGCCCGGAACCACCGACGAAGTCGCCGCCGTACTGCGCTGGTGCAGCGAACACGGCCTCGCCGTGGTCACCCAGGCGGGCAACACCGGGTTGGTGGGCGGTGGCGTCCCGCGGCCCGACGACACCGAGGCGCGTGCGACGATCGTGCTGTCGATGCGTCGATTCGATGCACTCTCCGCGCCCGATGATTCGTCGATGCAGGTCACCTGCGGCGCGGGCGTCACCATCGCCGCCTGGCAACGAGCAGCGCGCGCCGGCGGCCTCGACACGCCGATCGACTTCGCGGCACGCGACTCGGCGACCATCGGTGGAGCAATCGCCACGAACGCCGGCGGATCGCGGGTGCTGCGGTTCGGCACGATGCGCCAACAGGTCGTCGGCGTCGAAGCGGTGCTCGCCGACGGCACCGTCGTCGGTTCGCTCGCCGGACTGGCGAAGGAGACGGTCGGTCTCCACTGGCCGTCACTGCTCGCCGGTTCCGAAGGCACGCTGGCGATCATCACGGCTGCTCGGCTGCGACTCGTGCCGCACTATGGGCAGGTGACCACCGTGTTCGTGGCGCTCGACGACCTCGGGGCGGCGCTCGCGTTGCTGGCCACTGCGCGTCGACGGCTCGGGTCGCTCGATTCGATCGAGATCATCTGGCCGGATGCACTCGACCTGGTGACCGAGCACCTCGGCACCGCAGCGCCGATCGAGGTCCCCCCGGGTGGCGTCGCCGTCATGATCGAGTGCGCCGGCCACGTCGACCCGACCGCCGACCTTCTCGATGTGTTGGCCGCGACGGACGGCGTTGCCGCCACCGCGGTCGCCACCGGCGGCCCTCGTCGCCGACAGTTGCTCGACTTCCGTGACCGCATCACCGAGTCGATCGCCAGCGCGGCCACGACCTCCGGTCGGCCGACCTACAAGCTCGATGTCGCCGTGCCCGTCGCGTCGATCGACCGGGTTCTGGAGGCAGCGCAGTCCGCAGCCGACCGTCAGCAGGCGCGCCTCATTCCGTTCGGCCACCTCGCCGAAGGCAACGTCCACCTCAACTTTCTCGCTGCGGCCCGGCCCGACGCGCTCGCGGAAGCGGTGCTGCCGGTCGTGGCAGAACTCGGCGGCACGATCTCGGCCGAACACGGTGTCGGCATCGCCAAGACGAGGTGGCTTCCCCTGGTTCGCAGCGCCGGCGATCTCGCCGCCCAACGGTCGATCAGACGGGCGCTCGACCCGATCGGCATCCTCAATCCCGGCGTGCTCGACGCGACTGCATGAGCGGGCGCCGATCGAGGTTGCTCAGGTGCCGAAACCGAACCCGAGGTCCGGGGCCGTGAGCAGCGGGCGGTAGTCGATGCCGTGCTCGGCGGCCATCGCCGCGCAGGTGCCGCCGCGGTCGACGATCACCGTCATCCAGACCGGGACGGCCCCGAACGCTTCGATCTGCTGGGCCGCCTCGATCAGCGATGTGCCCCGCGTCGTGGTGTCCTCCGTCACCAGCACGCGGTCGCCAGGACGCAGCGCGCCGGCGATCCGACCGGCGATTCCACCCTGCTTGGCCTCCTTGCGGACGCTGAAGCTGCGCATGTGATGACCGCGCGTGGCGGCAACGGCCGCGACGCCGTATGCGACCGGATCGCCACCCATCGTCAAACCGCCGATGGCATCGATCTGATCGAGCACATCACCGAACACCTCGAACACCGCGTCGGAGACGGCGACGATCCCGTCGGGCAGACACGCGGTCTGCTTCGTGTCGAGAAACCAGGTGCTCGTCGCACCCGACTTCAGCGTGAACTCACCGTGCTTGATCGAGTGTTCCAGCACATGCGCCCGCAGAGTTCCCATGGCCGCGGACAGGGTGCGGGGCGGCGCAGCGTCGTCGTTCATCCGGGCCGACGGTAGCGCTCCGCGGGTCGCGGTTCAGTCCCGGTCTCGGGCATCGCGCACCAGCACCTCTTGGGCGACCGTCGCGACGTGGGTGCCGTCGGCCTCGAAGACGTGCCCGACCGAGAGGCCACGGCCGCCGACGTAGTGATGGCACGAGAAGTCGTAGAGATGCCAGCGGTCGGCTCGCAGCGAACGGTGGAACCAGATCGTGTGGTCGAGGCTCGCACAGAACAAGCTGTCGCGGGCTTCGGGATCGTCCGCGACCGGGTGAGCGCGGATCACCGAGTCGGTCGGCATGTCGTCGGACAGGTAGGCCAACCAACAGCGATGGAGCAACTGCGCGCTCGCGTCGTGCGGGTCGCCGAGGTCGTGGTTGACGCGCATCCAGGCGACCGCGCGACCCGTGCCATCTCGTGCGCCACCGGCCACCTGGTCGGCGGGTACGACCACGCGAGCGAACGTGGGCGTCCACGAGTCCTCGACCAACGACTCGGCTGCCGGCACGTCTGGCATCGCCACCGTTTGAAACGCTGCTGCCCGCTCGGGCCGTTGAAACGAACTCTCGGCGTTCAGAATGGCGCCAATTGCCTGACGCGCGACCACTCGACGCGTGGCGAAACTGCGACCGTTGCGAATGCGGTCGACCTCGTATCGGACCGGTTCGGTGTGATCGCCTCGCCGGATGAAATATGCCCGGATCGAGTGGGGTTCGAGTTCCGGATCGACCGAAATGGCGGCGGCGCGGAGGGCCTGGGCAACGATCTGACCACCGTACAAACCACCCCACGGATATCGCGGACCCTCGCCGACGTGGACATCGGTCCCATGGGCTGACAATTCGAACATGGAATAGCAGGTTATTGCATCCCGGGGAATTCTCCTTAAGATTGCCCCCCATGGCAGGCAAAAGAGGTCCCAGAACTCCGATGAGCGAGGCCCACAAGGCCGCGCTCGCCAAAGGCCGAATGGAAGGCCGGGTGGTTCGCGACTACCTCGAAGGACTCCGCGCCACGAAGCCCAAGCGCGGGCGAAAGCGAACGCCCGACACGATCCGCAAACGCCTCGAAGCCATCGACGTCGAACTCACCAGTGCGAGCCCGCTCGACGAACTCCTGCTGGTCCAGGAGCGTCGCGACCTCCAGGCCGAATTGGCCGCCAAGTCCGACGCGATCGACATGAACGCGCTCGAGGCCGAGTTCGTCAAGGTGGCCAAGAGCTACTCCGACGGCAAGTCGATCTCGTACGCCTCGTGGCGCGACGTCGGCGTCCCCGCCAGCACCCTCAAACAAGCCGGCATCTCCCGCTCCGACTGACCGCGTAACGTTTGGTGTCAGACACCAAACGTTACATACTCGCTCAGAGGTGGATCGCGTCGAGTTGATCGAGCACGTGATCGAGATTGCGGAGTGATCGACGCAGGTCGAACGCATCGTCGAGCACCGCGTTGTCGACGTCGGCATCCGCTTCGAGCAGCGACCGGAAATCGACGCCCTCGTCCCAGGCCTTCATCGCGCTGCGCTGCACGATCCGATAGGCGTCGTCACGGGTTGCTCCGGCCTGCACGAGTGCCAGCAACACAGGCTGGCTGAACACGAGCCCGTAGCTGGCATCGAGGTTCGCCCGCATTCGTTCGGGGAACACCATCAGCCCGTCGAGCAGGCGCCGCAGGCGCCGCATCACGTAGAACGCCAACTGCGACGAATCCGGCAGGATCACCCGCTCGACCGAACTGTGCGAGATGTCTCGCTCGTGCCAGAGCGCCACGTCCTGCATTCCCGCGGACAGGTTGCCGCGCAGCACCCTGGCGAGGCCGGAGATCGTCTCAGCCGAAATGGGATTGCGCTTGTGGGGCATCGCGGACGAGCCCTTCTGCCCCGGCTTGAACCCCTCTTGCACCTCGCGCACCTCGGTGCGCTGCAGGTGACGGAGTTCGATCGCCATCAGCTCGCACGTGGCACCGACCGATGCGCACGCGTACAGGAACTCGGCGTGACGATCGCGGGCGATCACCTGTGTCGCCGGCACAGGACGCAGGCCGAGCGCATCACCGACGTGTCGCTCGATCTCGGGCGGGATGTTCGAGTACGTCCCGACGGCGCCGCTGAGCTTCATGACCGCGACGTTGTCGCGGGCGGCGCGCAGGCGAGTGCGGTCGCGATCGACCTGCAGTGCCCAGAGCGCGACCTTCGCCCCGAAGGTGGTCGGCTCGGCGTGGATGCCGTGCGTGCGTCCGATCATCACCGTGTCGCGGTGCTCGCGGGCGATGCGCACCAGCGTGGCGAGCAGTTCGGTCGACGCCTCGAGCAGGAGGTCGGCGGCGTCGCGCAGCGCCCAACACAGCGCGGTGTCGACCACATCAGATGAGGTGAGCCCATAGTGGATCCACGACGAGGCGGGCGGCCCGATCGCTGCCTGCACGACGTCGACGAACGCGGCGACGTCGTGATCGGTGACCGCCTCGCGATCGAGCACCTGCTGGACGAATCCCTCGTCGGTGGCCGGTGCCGACTCGCGGCACATCACCGCATCGCCCGCCGGAACGATGCCGAGTGCCGCGTGACCTTCGGTCGCGAGCAGCTCCACCTCGAGCCAACGACCGAACCGGACCGTGTCGGCCCAGACGGCGTCCATCTCGGGCGTCGAGTAGCGAGGGATCATGACGCCCAGACGAGATAGTCGTCGCGTTCGGCGCCGACGCCGACCACCTTGACCGGCACCCCGACCTGCTCCTCGACGATCTCGATGAATCGCTTCGCTTCGGGCGGCAACTGGCCCGGTTCACGCTTGTCGCTCAGCACGCTGCCCCACCCGGCAAGCGTGACGTAGACCGGCTCGACGTCGGCGATCAGTTCCGAGCGGTCCGGATAGTGGTCGAGCAACTCTCCGTCGAGGCGGTAGCCGGTGCAGATCTTGATCGTCTCGAACCCATCGAGGATGTCGAGCTTGGTGAGCGCGAGTTCGGTGAGGCTGTTGAGGCGAACGGCCTGGCGAAGCATCACGCAATCGAGCCAGCCGGCGCGTCGACGTCGGCCGGTGACGGTGCCGAACTCCTTGCCGACATCCACGAGCGTGTCGCCATCGGCGTCGAACAGCTCGGTCGGGAACGGCCCGGCGCCGACACGCGTGGTGTAGGCCTTGGTGATCCCGACGATCCGGTCGATGTCACGCGGCCCGAGGCCCGTGCCGGAGCACGCGCCACCGGCGGTCGGGTTCGACGACGTGACATACGGATACGTGCCGTGGTCGAGGTCGAGGAACGTCGCCTGGGCACCTTCGAGCAGGACATGGGCACCCGTCGCGAGCGCTCCGTGGAGCAGCCCGACGGTGTCGCTGACAAAGGGCGCAACCCGGGCACCGAGTTCGCCGAACCGGTCGACGATCTCGTCGACATCGAGCGGGTCGCCGCCGGCTTGTTCGATCAACGTGTTCTCGGCGAGGGCACGCTCGCGGACCAGGCGAGCGAAGCGGTCAGGGTCGAGGACGTCACCGACCCGGATGCCAACGCGGCGCGCCTTGTCGGCATAGGCCGGACCGATGCCCTTGAGCGTGGTGCCGATCTTGTCGTCGCCGCGCATCGCCTCGGCGATCGCATCGTGGGCCTGGTGCCACGGGAAGATCAGGTGCGCCCGGCTCGACACCTTCAACTCGGCGCACGAGATGCCCCGGGATTCGAGCATGTCGACCTCGTTGAAGAGCGTCGGCAGGTCGACGACGACGCCGTTGGCGATCACCGGGATCACGTGGTCGTAGAGGATGCCCGAGGGCACGAGCTGCAGTGCGTAGCGCTCGCCGTCGACGACGACCGTGTGGCCGGCGTTGTGGCCGCCCTGGTAGCGCACGACGTAGGTGTGCTCCTTCGACAGCAGGTCGATGACCTTGGCTTTGCCCTCATCGCCCCACTGGGCTCCGACGACGACGGTGACGGGCATGCACGCTCCCCTGGAATGGTGATTGGAACGTGACGAGATGGTACTCCTGATCGGGTGCTGACACCGGATCCATTGCTCGGCGACGACGAGCGCCTCAAGATCACCGCCGCACGGAGCGAGGCATGGACGTTGCCGCCCGCCGCCTACATCGACCCGGCGGTGTGGGGGCGCGAAGTCGCCGCCATCTTCCGGCATGACTGGATCTGCGTCGCTCGTTCGTCGCAGCTGCCCGAACCGGGCGACTACGTCGCCGTCGATCTGATCGATCAACCGGTGATCGTGATCCGACACGACGACGGGACGGTGCGGGCGATGTCGAACGTCTGCCTGCATCGGTCGATGCCGTTGGTGTCCGGGCCGGGATCGGCGCACTGGATCGTCTGCCCCTACCACCGGTGGTCGTACGGCCGTGACGGGTCGCTGCACACCGCACCGATGATGGACGGTGCCGAGGGTTTCGATCCGGCCTCGTGCCAGCTCCCCCAGCTTGCGGTCGAGGAGTGGGAGGGTTTCGTGTTCGTCTCGATGGGCGACGATCCCGCCCCGTTCGCACCACAACTCGCACAGCTCGCGTCGATGCTCGAGCAGTACGGACTGCGCGATCTCGTGATCGTCGACACGATCGAGTTCGACTCGCCGTGGAACTGGAAGCTCCTCGTCGAGAACTTCATGGAGGCCTACCACCACATCGGCCCCCATCGCGACACGTTCCAGCAGAGCAACCCGGCCGCCGCGTCGTTCGTCGTCGACAATTCGGGCGGGCCGTGGTCGCTGCTGCACATGCCGGGTGTGACCGACCTCGACGAGAGCCCCGACCTGCCCTTCCTCTCGGGCCTCGACCGCGAGCGACGGGCCGATCTGCTCGCGGCGTGCGTGTATCCGACGTTGCTGTTCGCCGTGAACGGCACGCTCGCGGTCTGGTACGAGGTGGTGCCGACCACGCACGAACGCATGACGCTACGGATCCACCTCCTGCTCGAACCGGATGTTGCAGCGGACCCTGACGTGATCGCCGCCATGCCCGAGATCCACGAGGGCCTCGCCTGGATCCACGGCGAGGACATCCCGGTCAACGAAGGGCCGTGGCGCGGTCTGCACGCGCCACTCACCGCGCAGGGCCCGCTCTCGCCGTACGAAGCAGCAATCTGGCAGTTCAACCAGTACTGGCTACAACGCACCGGCGCGTGAGCACATGGGTGTGACATCTGGGGTCAGACCCCAGATGCAGCACGTCAGCAGCGGTGGCGGCCTCGCCGGTAGCGTCGGCGCGGTGACGGTGATGCGCAGACAGGTCTGGAACGACATGGACGTCGATGCGCGCGACGCGCTGATGCGCCGGGGGATCGACGACATCTTCGACCCCGAACTGCGGCGCTCGATCGGTGAGCTGATCGACGATGTGCGCGACCGGGGTGACGCCGCGGTGTGCGACGCGCTCAGGCGGTTCGACGGGATCGACGTGTCACCGGACGGCCTACGGGTGAGCACCGACGAGTTCGAGCGCGCGTCGGTGTCGACCGAGGTCGACACCGCGCTCGACGACGCGATCGCCCACCTGCGGGCCTTCAACGAGGCGCAGATGGAGCAGGCCCACGACTGGTCGTTCGAGAGCGAGCCGGGTCTGACGGTCGGCGAGAAGATCACACCGATCACCTCCGCGGGGCTGTTCACACCGTCCGGCAAGGCGAGCTATCCGAGCGTCGCCTACCAGCTCGCCGTCCCGGCCGTCGTTGCCGGCGTGGCCTCCGTCTCGCTGGTCGTACCCCCGATCCCCGGTGGGTCCGGCGAGGTCGATCCGGCCGTGCTCGTGGTGTGCCGCAAGCTCGGCATCGTCGACGTGTTCCGCGTCAACGGACCAGCCGGTGTCGCCGCGCTCGGTTTCGGTACAGGCACGATCCCGAAGGTCCGCAAGATCGTCGGGCCCGGCTCCCCCGCGGTCACCCTCGCCCAGGTCGAGATGCAGCGCCACGGCGTGGCCACGATGATGCTGCTCGGCCCGACCGAGAGCCTCGTGATCGCCGACGACAGCGCCGATCCGGTCCTGCTGGCCGCCGATCTCCTGATCGAGGCGGAACACGGCACCGACAGCACCGTCGTGTTGCTCACCGACTCGGCCGCACTCGCCGACGCCGTCGACACCGAACTCGAACGGCAACTCGCCGGGCTCGCCGCCGTGCGGGCGACCGCGGCTCGCGCATCACTCGGCCCGAACGGTGGCTGCGTGCTCGTCGACTCGCTCGACGCCGCAGTCAGCATCGCCAACGAGTTCGCACCGGAACACCTCCAGGTCGCAGTCGACGAAGCAGCGGTCGACGAAGTGGTCGGCGCGCTGGTGAACGCCGGCGAGATCCTCGTCGGCCAGCACACGCCGTTCAGTGCGGCGAACTTCGTGATCGGGTGCCCAGCTTCACTGCCGACCTCCGGCTTCGCCCACGTGTCGTCCGGCATCACCGCCGACACGTTCCTCAAGCGCACCGCCATCGCCCGCGCCGACGCCGCGTCGCTCGCACGTATGTCACCGTCGGTGCTGGTCCTCGCCGATCACGAAGGCTTCCCCGCCCACGGCGACGCCCTGCGTCTGCGTCAACGCTGACGCGAGCCCACGGGGTCACCGTGGGTCAGGAGCCCTCCAGGCATGCGGCCTCGGCCGCCTCCTGAGAAGAGCTCTCCACCTGGTCGATCAGTCGATCGACCCAACGCTCGGAGAACCCGCCGAGCACCGCCCAGAAGTACGCCGACTGCGCGCTCACGCTCACGAGTTCCTGCACCCCGGCCTGCAGGAGCACCACGAGCAGCAGCCCCACGACCCCACCGAATGCAAGGCGGAGCAAGACGAGCTGCAGCGGGTTGACCACTTCGGAGATCGACGCCGCGCGCGAGGAGTTCCGCGTGAACAGCACGTACGACACCGCCGCGCCGGTCACGGCCAGCCCAACGGTGGTGAGGTAGTTGCCGATCCCGCCGAGCGCGTCGTCCGGATTCGACGACGGTGTCGTCACCAACACACCGATCGCCCCGAGAACGAGTGCGCCGAACAGCGTGAAACCCCGATAGAGCAGCCCCCTGCCGCCTTCGACCAATCGCCGGTCGAGCTCAGCGAGGTACCGATTCTTGGTCTGGCGCATCGCCCAGACCTCGCTACGGAGTTCCTCGATGTCGGTCGATTCGTCATCGGTGAACTCGCTCCCGCTGATGTTCGCCCGTTCGACCAGCAGGCTCCGCCGGTCGAGGCCCTCGAGCAGCTCGGTCTGCGCCGCACGCAGCAGCTGCCACCCGTCGGAGATCCGGCGCTGTTCGAGTGCGAAGCCGGCATCGTGGATCAATCCCATCGCGGCGATTGCCCAACCCTCGTCGTATGCGTTGCCGTCGCGAACGACGGAATCGATGCGACGCGCAGCGATCGTCAGCTCGGTACGGAGATGACCTTCGGAGGCGGACGGCCGGATCAGGTGCCGGCCCGCACCGCGCAGCCCGGTGATCAATTCGGCGCCGACCAGCGTCGTGGTCGCAGCCACCGATGCGCCGAGACGCGCCTCGTCACGGTCCGCCGAGCTGACCTCGGCGACGTTCTCCAGATCGACACCACGTGCGACATCGACTTTCGATGCCGGCTCGTCGATCTTCGCCGGAGCGGCCGCAACGTTCGACGGCTGTTCGTCGGGCGACGCCACGGCCTCCGATGCGATCTGATCCGACGACACGGCGCCCGGCACGACCTCCTCCGGTGGCTCAGCTGCCGCTACGTCGTGTTCGGCATTCGGGCTCGTACTCACGACCGGGACTTGTTGGGTGCGACCGACGGTGTCGATCACGGCGGGAGCGGCACCGCTCTCGTTCGGGTCTGTCCGCCCGGATGGCACGACGGTGCGGCGAGGCGACAGACGGGTCCTGATACGAGTGAATTCCACGGGCCTTCTTTCTTCTTCCACGATCTTACGGGGTCTACTTCGGAGCGTCTCAGGTGGCGGCGAGGACGAGACAGAACGGGTGACCGGCCGGGTCGATCATGACCGGGAACCGATCAGGTCGCGGTTGCGTGGTGGCCTTCTGTGCCCCGAGTCGGAGGACCGCCACCTCGGCGCCGTCGAGATTTGCCACGTCGATGTCGATGTGGGCCTGCTGCGGCACATCGCCACCCAGGATCGAGTTGTAGAAGTCGGCGAGCGCGAGGGCGTCGGGGCAGTCCAACGCCAAGACGCCGAGACGTCCGATCGAGGTCGGGAAGTCGCTGTCCATCCGAGCACCCTACGAGGCGGTCAACTCAGGTCGGCCCCCGGTCGGCACGCATGCGGGACGACGGTGAGCAGGAGCCGCTCGACGAAGTCGACGTCGAGCGGGTCGTGGCTCAACAGGCGCCGATAGACGAACGGTCCGATCAACGCATCGATCACCACTTCGACATCGGTGTCAGCAGCAGACTCGCCGCGCTCGATGCCACGTCGCAGGATCAGCTGCAACGGCTGGCGTCGATGGCGGATGTACTCGTCGAGCGAAGCGCGGAGGTTGGGGTCGCGCACCGATGCCGCGATCAGGTCGGGCAACACGTCGCTCGCCCGACCGCTGGCCATCCGGCGCGCCAGTTCGGTCAGATAGTCGACGAGGTCACCGCGCAGAGACCCGGTGTCGATCATGTCGAACGGACGCATCGCTCGATTGAGCGCCTCGAGGACGAGGCGTTCCTTCGACGGCCAGCGACGGTAGATCGTCGCCTTCGACACTCCGGCACGCTGCGCGAGATCGTCCATCGACATGCGGTGCAGGCCCACCTCGCCGGCGAGTTCCAGCGTCACGTCGAGCAACGTCTGATCGAGCCCTTCGACGCGGGGACGTCCTCGAGGGGGCCGGGTGGCGGTTGCCACGCGTCAGTCCGCCACCACGGTTGCCGACGCTGTGTCGTCGGGCAGGTCGATCACGTCGAACTCGGATTGGCGTGCGTGCGACGGCAGGAACCGCCAGGCGATCACGAACGCACCGGCGACCGCAACGGCACCGACGCGCAGCCCGATCGACAGTGCGTCGACGAACCCGGCGTTGGCGGCCGCGGCGAACTCGTCGGCCTGGTCGCCCAGCGTCGCCGCGAGGCCCTGCGCTGCACCGAGCGACGATTCGGCCTGGGCGACCTGCGGCGGCGTGAGTCCGAACACCCCGACGAGGTCGACGATGCGAGCGCCGTAGATGCTGGTGACGATGGTGCCGATCACGGCAACGCCGAGCGCCCCACCGACCTGGCGGGTCGTGTCGTTGATGGCCGACCCGATTCCGGCTTTGGCCCGCGGCAGCGACCCCATGACCGCTTCGGTGGCAGGTGCCATCGTCATCCCCATCCCTGCAGCCATCACCATGAAGAACGTGATCGCCACCGCGTATGGCGTGTCGGGAGCGATCGTCGACAGCAGCAACAGCCCGCCGATGACAAAACTCAGCCCGGTGAGCACGACCGGCTTGGTGCCGATCCGTTCGACGAAACGAGCAGACAACGGCGAGACGATCATCATCGTGGCGGCGTACGGCAGGAGCCGGACACCCGCCTCGAGCGGCGAGTAGCCGTGGACGAGCTGCCAGTACTGCGTCATCAACAACATCGAGCCGAACATGGCGAAGAAGAGGATCGTGATCGTCGCGCTACCGGCGCTGAATCGAGGGTTCTCGAACACGGACAGGTCGAGCATCGGATGCGTCGTGTGCAGCTCCCACGCCAGGAACGCCGTGAGCGTCACCAGTGCGAGCGCGAATGCGCCGATCACCACCGGATCGGTCCATCCCTTCGACGGCCCTTCGATGATGCCGAACAGCAGGGAGGCAAGGCCGACGAACGACAGCAGCGCTCCCAGCGGGTCGATCCTGCCGTGAGCCGGGTCCCGTGACGTCGGCACCAGGAACGCTCCGAGCAGCAGTGCCGCTGCACCGATCGGCAGGTTGACCCAGAACACCGACGACCACGAGAAGTGCTCGAGCAGGAAGCCACCCACGATCGGCCCGATCGCAACGGCGAGCCCCGAGAAGCCGGCCCAGATCGCGATCGCCCGCCCGCGTTCGACCGGATCATGGAACACGTTGATCAGGATCGACAACGTCGCAGGCATGATCAGCGCTCCGCCGATGCCCATGAAGGCGCGGGTGAGGATCAGTTCGTTCGCCGACGTCGACATCGCCGCGGCGGCCGAGCCGAGACAGAACAACAAGATGCCGAGCTGCAACGCCCCCTTGCGGCCGAACCGGTCCGACAGGCTGCCGGTGGTGAGCAGCAGTCCGGCGAACACCAGCACGTAGGAGTCGATGATCCACTGGACCTGACTGTTCGTCGCGCCAAGTTCGGTGATCAGCGATGGGATCGCAACGTTCAAGATCGTGTTGTCCATCACGATGATCAGCAAGCTCATACACAGCACGCCGAGCGTGAACCAGCGTCGCTCGTGGGCGCGCTGGTCGATCACGTCGTCGCTCACCTCGGCCGCGGCGGGCGTGCCCGCTCCTCCATCTCTCACGAGTCCTCTTTTCGATACGGAACGGTTCGGTATCGTAAAACTTCGAACGGTCAAGTCGCAACCCGTCGATGCCGATGAGCAGGTGATGGAATCGACGCTTCGCGAACCAGGCGACACGGCCGTGCTGCGCACGAGCACCGCCGTCCTGCTCATCGAGGACGACGAACGCATCAGCGAACCCTTGATCAGAGTGCTCCGATCGGAAGGCTTCGAGGTCGAACACGTCGATGCCGGGCTTCCGGCGATCGACGCCGTGGGTTCCGGGTGCCCCGACCTCGTCCTGCTCGACCTGACCCTGCCCGACATCGACGGCCTCGACGTGTGCCGCAAGATCCGGGCATCACACCCCCAACTCCCGATCATCATGCTGACGGCTCGGGCCGAGGAGATGGACGTCATCGTCGGGCTCAACGCCGGCGCCGACGACTACGTCGCGAAGCCGTTCCGACTCGCCGAACTCGTCGCCCGGATCCGCGCCCGCCTGCGGGCGACCGATCACACACCGACGACACGACCGACCGGACCGCTGACCGGTGCAGGGATCGAGCTGCACACCGATGCTCGACGCTGCTTCGTCACCGACGGCGACGGCCGGCGCGACGAGGTCGAATTGACCACGAAGGAGTTCGATCTCCTCGAACTGCTGATGGGCGAGCCGGGCGTGACCTTGAAGCGCGAACGGATCATGGCCGAGGTGTGGGACGAGAACTGGTGGGGATCGACGCGCACACTCGACACCCACACCTCGACGTTGCGCCGCAAGATTCTCGACGACACCGACCCGCCTTCGAAGATCGTGACCATCCGCGGGGTCGGGTTCCGCTTCGACCCCGACGCAATCTCGACCAGCGCGCCGTCGAGGAACTGAGCGGCGTGCGCCGCCGACTCGTCCTGTCGACGATCGCCGTGGTGGTCGTGGTGATCGTCGTCTTGACGATCCCCGTGCTGTTGATCGTGCGCGACGCCGAAGGTGGCGAATTGCCTGATGCCGTCGTGTCGCGACTCGTCGTGATCGCAGTGGCTGCCATCGGCGCCGCCGCACTCCTGGCCGGGGTGCAGGCGCGCCAATTGGCACGTCCCCTGGAACGGCTCGCCCGGAGTGCCTCACGAGTCGGTGACGGTGACTTCAGCGCTGCGGCCCCGCCGCCGTGCGGCATCGAGGAGATCGACGCGATCGCCAGATCGCTGCGGCTGAGCGCCAATCGCGTCGACCGGATGCTCGAATCCGAGCGTGGCTTCACCGCCGATGCAACGCATCAGCTGCGCACCGGATTGACCGGGATCGCGATGCGACTCGAACTGCTCGAACGGTCGGGTGATCCCGACGTCGCCGAGGAGGCCGCTGCCGCGCTCGCTCAGACCCACGAGCTGAACACGACGCTCGACGAACTCCTGACCGTGGCCCGCACGGGCACTACGAAGGAGCGGACCGCGCTCGATCTGACGACGATGGTCGATCACCAGGTCGCCGACTGGCAGCAGCGCTTCGCCGAGAAGCGCCGTCAGGTCGTGGTGACCACCGGGGCCACACATCACGTGATGGCCACCCCTGGCCTGATCGGACAGGTGCTGAACGTGCTGCTCGAGAACTCGCTTCGTCACGGCCGCGGGACCGTGGCCATCCTCGTCCAGGACACGAGCGTGACGATCGAGGACGAGGGTCCGGGCATTCCCGACGATCGTGCTGCGACGCTGTTCGACCGTCCGAGCGACCACCGCGCCGCCCACGGCAGGGGCCTTGCGCTCGCGCGGCGCCTCGCGGAGTCCGACGGCGGCAGACTCGAACTCGCTCAAACCTGCCCGCCGGCCTTCCGCCTCACGCTCGTCCCCGCAACGATTGCAGCAGGGGTCTGACCCCTGGTGAAATTCAGGCGGCGGAGATGATGAGGCCTTCGTCGGGGCCGCCGGCGCGCACGGCGATGGTGCCACCTTCGGCGACGTCGCCACCGAGGATCAGCATCGAGGCCTTGTCGCCGATCTCACGCTGGATCACGCGCTTGAGCGGCCGCGCTCCGAATGCCGGATCGAAGCCTTCCCGGGCGAGCTGCACCATCGCGCCGTCGTCGACATCGAGGATGATCCGCCGATCGGCGAGTCGCTTGCGGACCGATTCGAGCTGGATCTTCACGATGTGTTCGAGGTCGGCTTCGGTGAGTGCCCGGAACCGGATGATGTCGTCGACGCGGTTGATGAACTCCGGCTTGAAGAACTCGCTCGGCTCGCCGCGCAGGTTCGACGTCATGATCAACACGACGTTGGTGAAGTCGACCGTGCGACCCTGGCCGTCGGTGAGGCGTCCGTCGTCGAGCAGTTGGAGAAGCGTGTTGAACACGTCCGGGTGCGCCTTCTCGATCTCGTCGAGCAACACCACCGAATAGGGGCGACGACGCACGGCTTCGGTGAGCTGGCCGCCCTCGTCGTAGCCGACGTAGCCGGGAGGCGCACCGATCAGGCGCGACACCGAGAACTTCTCCATGTACTCGCCCATGTCGATGCGTACCATCGACTTCTCGTCGTCGAACAGGAACTCGGCCAGCGCACGTGCCAGCTCGGTCTTGCCGACACCCGTCGGGCCGAGAAACATGAACGACCCGATCGGACGGTTCGGATCGGACAGCCCCGCCCGGCTGCGCCGGATCGCGTTGGCAACCGAGGTGACGGCCTGGTCCTGGCCGATCACGCGCTCGTGGAGCAGCTCTTCGAGGTGCACGAGCTTCGACGTCTCGGACTCCATCAACCGGTTGAGCGGGATGCCGGTCGACCGGGCGACGACCTCGGCGATGTCCTCGGCGTCGACCTCCTCCTTGAGCATCGCGCCCGACTCCTGGATCGTGGCGAGGTGCGACGTCGCCTCCTCGATCCGCCGCTCGAGCTCGGGGATGCGGCCGTAGCGAATCTCCGCTGCCGCAGCGAGGTCGGTTTCGCGTTCGACCTGCGTGCGAAGGTGTTCGAGCTCTTCCTTGAGCGAGCGGATGGCATCGATCGCCTGCTTCTCCTGCTCCCACACCTGCTTCATCTCGCCGACCTGCACGTTCAGCTCGGCCAGCTCCTCGTGCAGCGAGTCGAGCCGTTCCTTCGAGCGTTCGTCGGTCTCCTTGTCGAGCGCGACCTGCTCGATCTCGAGCTGCAGGATCCGGCGCTGCACGACGTCGATCTCGGTCGGCAGTGAATCGATCTCGATGCGCAGCTTCGATGCCGCCTCGTCCATGAGGTCGATCGCCTTGTCCGGCAGGAATCGGCTCGTGATGTAGCGGTCGGAGAGCACCGCCGCGCTGACGAGCGCCGAGTCCTGGATACGTACGCCGTGGTGCACCTCGTAGCGCTCCTTGAGCCCGCGCAGGATACCGATCGTGTCCTCGACCGACGGCTCACCGACGTACACCTGCTGGAAGCGGCGTTCGAGGGCGGGATCCTTCTCGACGTGCTTGCGGTACTCGTCGAGCGTGGTGGCACCGATCATGCGCAGTTCACCGCGCGCCAACATCGGCTTGATCATGTTTCCGGCGTCCATCGCGCCCTCGGCTCCGCCGGCGCCGACGATCGTGTGCAGCTCGTCGACGAAGGTGATGATCTCACCTTCGGCGTCGGTGATCTCCTTGAGGACCGCCTTCAGCCGTTCCTCGAACTCGCCGCGGTACTTGGCGCCGGCGAGCATCGAGGCGATGTCGAGCGAGATCAGGCGCTTGTTCTTGAGCCCTTCGGGTACGTCGCCGTCGGCGATACGCGACGCGAGGCCCTCGACGATGGCGGTCTTGCCGACACCCGGTTCGCCGATCAGGACCGGGTTGTTCTTGCTGCGCCGCGACAGCACCTGGATGCAGCGCCGGATCTCCTCGTCGCGCCCGATGACCGGGTCGATCTTGCCGCTCGCCGCGAGTGCGGTGAGGTCCTGGCCGTACTTCTCGAGCGCGGCGAACTTCTCCTCGGGGTTCTGATCGGTGACGCGATGCGACCCGCGCACGTCCTTGAGGGCGCCAAGCAACTCCTCCGAGCCGACGTCGAGCCGGGCATTCATCGCCAGCAACAGGTGCTCGACGGACAAGAAGTCGTCGCGCAGGTCCTTGCGGTAGCTCTCCGCGTTCTCGACGACGTTGTTGAGTTCCTTGCTCATCCGCGGCTCGGCGCCGCCGTAGGCCTTGGGGAGTTTGTGCACCGCCTCGTCGGCCCGGTTGCGCACCATCAGCGGCGCCTGGCCGAGCTTGGCGAGCACCGCTGGCACGATCGTGGCGTCCTGGCGCATCATCGCGCCGAGCACGTGGTCCGGCGTCAGCTCGGGATTCGACAGCTCCTTGGCCTGATCGATGGCGGCCGAAAACGCCTCTTGGGTCTTGAGGGTCCACTTCTTCGGATCGATCGACATGACTTCCTTCTCTCGCGTCGTTCAGAAAACTTGAGTGGGAGTGTATCAAGATGATGGGTTTTCCACAGCGACTCGGAGAAGTTCGGCCACCGCTGTGCCCGTGGTCACCAGATCCTTGTACTCACGCACGTCGTCGGGGAGAGAGTCGAGTGCCGACGCGAGCCGAGCAGCCACCTCCGACGACGGCGCCGAGAGCAGGATCGGCGCCACGTAGGTGCGGATCGTGAACAGAACACATCCGGTGTCGGGGAATCGCCGCAGCGTCTCGCGCTCGACGCGCAGATAGTGGCGGCCCGCATCAGGAGCGGTCGGGCGTGGCGCCGCCGTGCCGTCGACGGGCGTGTACCAGTCAGGAGTGTCGAGCACACCCCACCCGAGGCGCCAGAAGCTTCGTGCAGGGGTGAGGCGGTCGAAGAAGCTGTCGATCGGCGCTTCGAGCTGATCGTTGAGCCGGTCGACCGGTGCGTGGACGCCGGCCATCGAGAGCCCGAGCTTCGAACGAAGATCCCAGCGATTCGGGAAGCACACCGAACCGCCGCCGAACACGAGCCGGCCGTCGCGTTCGACGAGGAGCACGAGGTCCTCGGGCACCAGTCGAGCCGCCGCATCGAGGGGGTGGAGCGTCGGGTCGAGGGTGGCGTTGCCGTACCGATCCGGCCAGCGCTGACGCAGGTGCGCGACGAGCGCGTCGGCGACCTCGCTCGATTCCCGTTCGACGTCGTCGTCGAGCACGGCGAACACCGTGTCGGGGAACTGCGCCATCAGGCGGGGCTTTGCCTCGATCGCCGCGGCGGCGTCGGGTCCGAGTTCGATCCAGTCGTGCAGGTCGAGCGGCCGCACGCCGAGCCGCCAACGGAACGAGTCGGGACCCGCCGGTGCCGGCCCATCCATGAACGGCAAGTACGGCGGTGTCGTCACGGTCTCCCCGACGGGTTCCATCCCCGAACGCTAACTCGACGACGCCTCCCTCCGATGAGCCAAACCGCCACATACGGTCGCTTCGCTCATCGCAACTCGGTTGCAACCCGTTCCGATGAGCCAAACCGCCGTATCCGGTCGCTTCGCTCATCGCGGGGGTGCGCGGAGATGCGCTGGCCGGGCATGCTGGGTTCCGTGACGAACTCGATCCCGTTGTCGATCCTCGACCTGGCGATCATCGGCAAGGGTCAGACCGCCGCCGATGCGTTCGCCAACAGCGTCGCGCTCGCCCAGCACGCCGAGGCCCACGGCTACGAGCGGGTCTGGTATGCCGAGCACCACAACATGGCCTCGATCGCATCGTCGGCCACGAGCGTGCTGATCGCCCACATCGCCGCGCAGACCTCGACGATCCGCCTCGGCGCCGGTGGTGTGATGCTGCCCAACCATTCGCCGCTGGTGATCGCCGAACAGTTCGGCACGCTCGCCACGCTGCATCCGGGTCGCATCGACCTCGGCCTCGGACGCGCACCAGGCAGCGATCAGAACACGATGAGGGCGATGCGGCGCGACGCCCACTCGTCGGACCGGTTTCCCGACGACGTCGTCGAACTGCAGGGCTACCTGCGCGGCGAGTCGAAGATCCCCGGCGTGGTGGCCGTGCCTGGAGCTGGCACGAACGTGCCGCTCTACATTCTCGGCTCGTCGCTGTTCGGTGCCCGGCTCGCAGCGATGCTCGGACTGCCCTACGCGTTCGCCTCACACTTCGCGCCCGCCGCGCTCCTCGACGCGATGGAGATCTACCGGCGCGAGTTCCGGCCGTCGGAACAGCTCGCCGAGCCGTACGCGATCGCCGGCGTGAATGTGATCGCCGCCGACACGGACGACGAAGCGCAGCAGCAATGGATGACCGTACGCCGCTCCCGCATCGCTCGATTCGTCGCCCCAGGCCGCGACCTGTCCGACGACGAAGCCGATGCGATCCTCGCGTCACCCCGAGGCCAGCAGGTCGCGCAGATGATGCACTACTCCGCGGTCGGCACCCCAGACCACGTCAAGGCCTACCTCGACGAGTTCGCGTCGCTCGCCCACGTCGACGAGTTGATCACCGCGCACTCGTCGCCGACGATCGAAAAACGCCTCCGCTCGGTCGACCTCGTCGCCGACGCCATGGACGCCGTCACCATCTGACCCGGCGTCGACGCGGACGGAATGCGACGTCAGAACGCGAGCATGACGTCGACATCGCGCAGTCGATACGTCGGCAGCGCACGTCGGTCACGCGTCACCAGCGGCACTCGCGCTGCGGCTGGGAGGGGCGTGCTGTCCGGACAATCGACCGAACTGCGCGGTCCGGGTCGAACCGGACCACCCCGAGGCGCCACACTGACGGTCGGCATTGACACGAGGGGGACCACGCATGGCTGATACCGACGTCGACGTGGTGATCGTTGGGGCGGGATTCGCGGGGATGTACCAGCTGGTGCGGATGCGACGTGCCGGCTTCAGCGCCGTGGCGCTCGAGACCGCCGACGACGTGGGCGGCACGTGGTACTGGAACCGGTACCCGGGCGCGCGCTGCGACATCTTGACGGTCGACTACTCCTACAGCTGGGACCCCGAACTTCAGGAGGAGTGGACCTGGTCGGAGCGCTACGCCACACAACCCGAGATCCTCCGCTACGCCCAGTTCGTCGCGGACAAGCACGATCTGCGCCGCGACATCCGCTTCAACACGCGCGTCGAATCGGCGGCGTGGAGCGACGAGACGAAGCGCTGGACCATCAGCACCGGCAACGGCGCCGACGTCACCGCCCAGTTCTACGTGATGGCCACCGGTTGTCTCTCGATGCCGAAGGTGCCCGACATCGACGGAACCGAGCGCTTTGCCGGCGAGGTCCACTTCACCAACAGTTGGCCCCATGACGGCGTCGACTTCACCGGCAAGCGGGTCGCGGTGATCGGCACCGGGTCGTCGGGCATCCAGTCGATCCCGATCATCGCGTCGCAGGCCGACCAGCTCACCGTCTTCCAGCGAACCCCCAACTTCTCGATCCCCGCCCACAACGGTCCGATCTCCGAGGAACGTCTCGCCGAGTACCGGCGCGACCCCGCGGCCTACCGCGAAGCGGCTCGCCACTCGGGCATCGGCATCCCGCGCACCCCACCGGAGACCGGCGCGCTCGACGTGTCCGACGACGAGCGGCACGCCGCGTTCGAAGCGGTGTGGCAGCGCGGCGAACTCGCGCATCTCCAGCCCTACAACGACATGGGAACCAATGCCGAGGCGAACGACACGATGCGGCGGTTCATCCACGGCAAGATCCGCGAGATCGTCGACGATCCCGAGGTCGCCGAGGTGCTGTGCCCGACCAACCACTACTTCGCCACCAAACGGCCGTGCCTCGATTCGGGCTACTTCGCGACCTACAACCTGCCCCACGTTCGCCTCGTCGATCTCCAGAAGCAGCCGATCGCGTCGATCACCGAAACCGGGGTCGACACGTTCGGACCGATCGGCGACGAGTCGATGGAGTTCGACGCGATCGTGTTCGCCACCGGGTTCGACGCGATGACCGGTGCGATCGTCGGTGTCGACATCACCGGCCGCAACGGCGAAGCGTTGCGTGACGCATGGGCGCACGGCCCGCAGACCTACCTGGGCCTGATGACGGTCGGGTTCCCGAACCTGTTCATGATCACCGGCCCCGGCAGCCCTTCGGTGTTGTCGAACATGATGGTGTCGATCGAGCAGCACGTCGATCTCATCACCGACACCGTCGAGTACCTCCGCGCAGACGGGTTCGACACGATCGAGCCGACCGAACTCGCCCAGACGCGGTGGGTGCAGCACAGCAACGACATCGCCGATCTCACGCTGCTGCCGACGGCGAACTCGTGGTACATGGGCGCCAACGTTCCCGGCAAACCGCAGGTGTTCCTGCCGTATCCCGGTGGCGTGGGCGGCTATCGCGA
Organism: Ilumatobacteraceae bacterium; assembly: GCA_963774765.1. Taxonomy (GTDB): domain Bacteria; phylum Actinomycetota; class Acidimicrobiia; order Acidimicrobiales; family Ilumatobacteraceae; genus Sva-07. The sequence continues at coordinate 265,636 of CAVZGP010000030.1, read as the reverse complement.
GATCTGTGACGAGGTGGTTGCAGCTGGGTACCTCGGGTTCACGCTCGAAGGCGCTGGCCGAGCGCAGACGAACGACGGCGTGATCCGACCCCTCAAGCCCGACGTGCAGGCGATGTTGACCGCGATGGCCGAACTCGACCTCCCGCCGCTGGAGACGATGGGCGTCGATGGCGCCCGGGCGTTCGTGGAGGCATCCGGGGCGATGATGCCTCCCGGCCCCGAGGTCGGCGAGATCGTCGACGGCACGCTTCGCCGTGCCGACGGCACGCCGATCGAGTACCGCCTGTACCGCCCGGCAACCGACGGTCCGCACCCGATCGCGGTCTACTACCACGGCGGCGGCTGGGTGCTCGGCAGCGCCGCGTCCGACGACCCGCTGTGCCGCTACCTCTGCGTGAACTCGAACTCGATCGTCGTGTCGGTCGACTACCGCCACGCGCCCGAGGCGCGATTCCCCGCGGCAGCCGACGACGGACTGGCAGCCGCGACGTGGGTTGCCGAGCACGCCGAGGAACTCGGCGGGGTCCCGGGGCCGCTCACTGTCGCCGGGTGGAGCGCCGGCGCCAACGTCGCAGCGGTGACCGCCCAGCAGGCGAAGCTCGCCGGTGCACCGGCCATCGTCGGCCAGGTGCTGCTGTGTCCGGTGACCGATGGCACCACGAAGCGTTCGTCGTACGGCGACAACGCCGACGGCTACGGCCTCACCGCGTCACTGATGGACTGGTTCTGGGATCACTACTGCGACCCCGCCGACCGCGCCGATCCCAAGGCCTCGCCCCTCCTCGGCGACCTGGCCGGCCTGCCGCCAGCCCTCGTGATCACCTGCGAGTTCGACCCGCTGCGCGACGAGGGCGACGCCTACGCAGCTGCCCTGGCCGATGCCGGTGTCTCGGTGCAGCACCTGCAGTGCCCGGGCCAGACCCACACCGCCGTCCCGGCCGTGGATGCCATGGTCACCTCCGACTACGCCCGCGAGGCGATGGCCGACGCGCTCCGCAACTTCTCGGGCGCAACGGTCAACGCCTGATCGCTCGCACACCTCACGCCGCTCGGACCGCCGCTCGGACCTACCTCGACTCGACCGTGGTGCCGTCGTACGAGAGCATCGCGGCGGAGTACGTCGAGCTGGTCGCCGGGTTCTTCGAGGGTGCCGCATTCGAGCACCAGGTGACCACGGCCTACTGGTGGTCGCACGACGAATCCGCTCGGCGCCTCGAGCGCGCGCGATTCGCGGAGGTCGAGCGCATCCGGCGGCCGGGCGTCGCCGGAGCCGGATGTGGTGGCTCATGGCCGCGCCCGACGTTCGAGGGCTGCTCGGTCGTGTCGGCGAGCGTCTCTACTGCGTCTCCCGGTCGCGGAATCCGACGCCGACGTTGTCACGGAGGTAGCGGTCGGTGGCGTCGACCAGGCCCTGAGGCCAGACACCGCCTGCACCCTCGATGAGCGCCCTCATCCGAGGAAGGAACTCCGCCGCGACGGAGAGGTGGCTGTCGATGATGCTGTCCGGGTTCGTGTCGGCCCGCGGGAGCCGCTCGAGAACCTGTCTGTCGTCGGCGGGAAGGTCTGCATAGATCCGCTTGACGGTTCGGCGTGGAATGCCTGCCTCGACGAACATGACATCGACGAGTTCCTGGATCAGGAACTCTGAGGCCCACGAGAGCACGGTGTACTCCCCCCGATCGAGATCGGTGACCATCAGGCCGACGCTGCGCACGAAGTCCTCGGCCTGTGCGACGAGCTGGTCAGACGAGCGGGACACCCGCCGCCGGTGCCACCGGGCGATCGGTCGCTCCCCGATCGAAGAGCACCGTTGCCGGTCCCGACGTCATCAATCCGGTCGCGTCGGCGGGCACCAGGGCAAGGTCGAATCGCTCCCATGTCGGCGTGACGAGTGTGACGATGCGGCCACCGAGCAACCGGCAGTACACCGACGGTGTGATGTCGTCGATGAGCGATCGCCAGCCGGCGATGATCTGATCGAGCGCCTCTTGGTCGGTGACCGCCGCAAGGAGGTCGAGATCCGACGACGCGTCGGCGTCACCTCGCCCGACGGACCCGACGACGAACAGCGCGACGATCCGATCGTCGGCAGCGAGGACCTCGATGGAGCGGTCCAGGAGTCGCTGGTAGCGATCGGACATCCCGAGAGCTGACAGGTCCGGAGGCACGCAGCGACGCTACACAGGCGTGATCGACGTCGAGTTGGCTCAGGACCGCTGGGCAGTTGTCGAAGTGGGCAACCATACGCGAACGGCCGTCGAGAGCGTCTCCCCGCTCACACGCACCGCACCGCGATCGGGTCCATCGCAGGCGGCGCGATGCCGAAGTTCTCGACGTACGGGTCGCTGTCGGGCTGTTGGCGAAGTGTCCCCGCACCACGATTCCGACGACCAGCCGGCTGCCGCTCGGAGTTCCGGGAGAGCTCGTCGAGCCACTGGCCCCGCTCTCGGTTCCGGGTCCCACCGCTCTCGACGGAACCGACGATGCGACCGACGCCACGAGGTTGTTCGTCGAACGTGCATGGGCGGCCCAGCTGTGGGAAACCGACCTCTCCGAACTCGCCGCACCCAGGCCTCGCATGCGCACGATCACGATCCGATAGAGCGCCCGGTTGGCGTTGCGGCTGCCTCCTCGATCGAGCCGGAACCAGATGGTCTTGCCCGACGACCGGGAGTCTCCTCCACACCGTCCGGAACGGTCATCCGCCCTCCTACGACGAGAAGGTCTGTACTCCTCGATCATCACCGACTGGCGTCGCCAACACCGCGAAGGCACCCTCGTGGTGAGCGAGGGACGAACCTCCAGCGGTGGCCGCCAAGTCCCGACCCGAACCGAGGTCGACAAGCTCCGCGCCGAGAACGAACGATTGAAAACCAAGCTCGCCAAGGCCGAAGCGATCATCGAGGTCCAGGGAAAAGTGCACGCGCTCTTGGAAGAGCTCTCCAAGAGCGCGGACACCGATCCCACGTAGACACCATCATCGATACCGCTGTCGACGAACTCGTCGCTCGTGGCATCTCCCGGGTCCGGGCCTGCGCAACATTGCAACGCTCCCGGGCCACGCACTACCGACGTCATTGCACACCGCCAATCGCAGGCCCACCCGGCCCACGTCCCCGATCGCAGCGGGCGCTCACCGACACACAAGTCAATGAGATCCTCGACGTGCTGAACTCCGAACGATTCTGCGACCAGGCACCCGCCCAGATCTGGGCCACCCTGCTCGACGAAGGCCGCTACCTGGCATCAGTGTCAACCATGTACCGAATCCTGCGCGCCCAACACCAGGTCCGCGAACGGCGCCGACAAGCACGCCACCCCGCCCACGTGAAGCCTGAACTCGTCGCCGACGGCCCCAACCAGGTGTGGTCCTGGGACATCACCAAACTCGCCGGCCCACACAAATGGAACTGGTTCCACCTCTACGTCATCTTGGACGTCTACTCCCGCTACGCCGTCGGCTGGCTCGTCGCACCACGCGAATCCGACCGCCTCGCACACGAACTCATCGCCGTCGCCCACGCCCGAACCTTCACCGACGACTTCTTCGACCACTACAACCACCACCACCGCCACTCCGGCATCGGCTACCACACCCCAGCCAGCGTCCACCACGGCCACCACCACGCCATCCGAGCACACCGCCAAGCCGTTCTCGACCACGCCTACACCCTCGAACCCCAACGCTTCCGACGACCACCCATCGCACCCCAAGTCCCCGACATCACCTGGATCAACCAACCCCAACCAAACCTGTCTCACACCCCTTGACACCCCGATCACATCATCTCTGTGACACCCCCTCGTCATGATGGAACCATGACATTGGCCCGGCTGCTCGAGCGTCTGGAGGCAACCGACGTCGCCGCGCTCGACGCAGGTGGCGTCAGCGCTCGACTGCGCGACGTGGCACGGCTGAAGGGATGCATCGCCGGGCTCGAAGCCGAGCTTGCACGGCGCGCCAACCAGCTCTCCGACGCAGGTGCAGGACTCCCCGCGGACGAGCTGCTCGGTCGCAGTCAGCCGATGTCACGACGGGAAGCACAGCGAGCCTCACGTCGCGCCGACATGCTGGGCGAAGTTCCCGCGCTGTCTCGACAACTCGGAGCGGGGCGCATCGGCGCAGAGCACGCCGACGCCCTCGCCAGTGCAGCCTCCAAGCTCGACGACGGCGACCGGGCACTGCTGTTCGCCCTCGACGCCGAACTCGCCACACACGCCGCTTCCTCCACTCCCGAGCAGTTCCGACGCCACATCGACCGCGTCGTCGACCAGCTGGCTGCCGACCATGGCCTCGAACGGGCCGAGCGTCAGCGCCGATCGGCCACCCTGGCCAAGGGCATCAACCTCGACACCGGGATGTATTGGCTGCGCGCCGAACTCGACCCCGAGTCGGGCGTCCGCGTGTTCACTGCGCTCGACGCCGAACTCGCCGCCCTCGTCACCGCCGACCGACCAACCGATGCGGCAGGCAGACGCGCTCCAGACCCCGGGACCGCACCGAGCCGTCGCCGTGACCAACTCGCGGCACAGGCACTGGTCGGCCTCATCACCAGTGCACACCGCTCGCAGCGGCCCGGACGGGCCGAGATGCTGATGCTGGTCGACTACGAGACGATCGTCGACGATCTGCACGAGCACTCGATCTGTGAGTACGTCGATGGAACACCGCTCCCGGCTGCCACCGCGCGGCGCCTCGCCTGCGACGCCGACATCTATCCAGTCGTCCTCGGCGCTGACAGCGTCGTGCTCGAGATGGGCCGATCCCGCCGATTGGCGACACCCGACCAACGCCGGGCGCTTCGCTCGATGTACCGGTCGTGCGGCGTTGGCGACTGTGAGGTCCCATTCGACCGCTGTGAGATCCACCACCTCGACAATTGGGCCCAGCACCACGGCCACACCGATCTCGACCGGCTCATTCCCGCGTGCACCCGCCACCACCATCTCGCCCACGAGGGTGGGTGGCAGCTCGAACTCGACCCGACCACCCGGGAACTGACCGTCCGGCTCCCCGGCGGCACCGTCGTCTCGCGCACCCGACCCAGCCTCGCGCCGGCCAATCGGTTCAACCAGGCGCCACCCGGGCACCGACAACCCACCCGCTCCGGGACGGCACCGACCGTCGGAGAGGTGGCCTGACGGTGCACGCCCTCACGTCCACTCGCGCGGGCGCAGCGGCGACGACGATGACAGCCCCTCGGTAGCGTCGTGGGGATGGCCTCGCTGACGCGTCACCGGCCTGCGCACGTTGCGCAGGGGACGTGGCGCAGCGGCGCGCTGCACGTGTGGGGCTGGAACGGCCTCGACACCGCGCCGATGGCGTGGCTGTACGGCGGGTTCCGCCACCTCGACGCCGACGGGCTGCGCACCGGCTGGCACGACACGCCGGTGTCGTACGGCGCGATCGGGCGGATCAGCCTCGACATCGACGGCCGACCGTCGCTGCATGCGTCGTCGGTGCAGCTCGATGCGATGGGCACCACGGTCTGGCTGTCGGAGCTGCCCGGTTCGGAGTTCCTGTCCGACTCCCTCGCCTGGTTCGCCCGCGTCGCCGAACTCGCTCGTCGCACCGTGTCGGCTGGACGTATCACCCCCGTGATCGTTGACGAAGGCCCGTTCACGGTCGCTCGCTGGAAGCCGGTCACGACCGAGTCGATCGAGGCGACCATCGCCGCGCTCGGCACATCGATGCCGCCGATCTGCACTGCCGGATCGGGTGTCGAAGCGTCGACGATCTACGCGCAACTGGTCGACGGCATCGCCCGGTCGTTCCTGTTCCAGTACGGGTGGAAGGCCGACCTCGGCCGCCAACGCAAGCCGGAGATCCAGGCCCTCCGGGCGACGTTCGGCGCGCTCGCAAAACCCGACCACGTCGTCCGCGGGGGTACCGATGAATTCGACGACGCGTTGCGTCAACTCGGCGACGAACTCGACCGGCACCAGCGCCGCCTCGCCGGCGAACCGGTGGTCATCCCCCGCATCCGCCTCGTGATCTCCGACGACCCGCTCGATCCGTGGATCGTGCGCCTCGAACTGGTCGACGACCGCGACAGCGCACGCTGGTGCAGTGCCAACGACGTGTGGGATGCCAACGACACCGCGATCGAAGTCGCCAAGGGCGCCCAGCACCTCGATCGCCTCCGCGAGCTGATCGGAGCGACCGTCGACCTGGTCAAGGCGATTCCCGGCCTCGCCGACCTCGCGCTGGAACACGAGCCCACTCAGGTCGAGCTCGAACTCGACGTCGCCGAGGACTTCCTCGACATCGCGCCGGTCGAGTTGCAGCGGATGGGGATCGAACTCATCGGTCCCGAGCGACTGATCCGCACCCGCGTGAGCATCAACGGCGAAGCCACGCCATCGCCCGCCGACGACCGCAAGAAGCAGTTCGGCACCGAAGCGCTCGTCGAGTGGAAGATGGTGATCGGCGACGAGGAGATCTCCGAGGCCGAGATCGCCCGTGCCGAGGAGGCGGGTGCCACGCTGCTGCACACCGGCCACCGCTGGGTGCGCATCGACGCCGACGAGCTGCGCCGCAAGCGCGCCAAACTCAATGAACTCCAGACGACGAAGGCCGTCGTCACGCCGATCGAGTTGCTCCGCCTGGCGAACGACGAGAGCCTCGGAGGCGAACCGGCCGAACTGGGCAACCCCGGCGACGGCGACGGACCCTCACCGTTGATCACCCTCGGGGACGGGTTCGACGAGTCGACGTCGGCCGGCGCCGACTGGGTGCGCAACCTGCTCGCCGGGCTGCCCGACGAACGCCTCGACGAGACCCACGAGTCCGCCGAGTTCGTCGGCGAACTGCGCCACTATCAACGGCGGGCATTGTCGTGGCTGCAGTTCCTCGCCAAGCTCGGCCTCGGTGGCTGCCTCGCCGACGACATGGGCCTCGGCAAGACAGCGACAACGCTGGCCCACCTCCTCGAACGCCCGGGCCCCCACCTCGTGGTGTGCCCGCTCAGCGTGGTGCGCAACTGGAGCCAGGAGGCCGCCCGGTTCACGCCGAAGCTCGACGTCACGATCCATCACGGCGCGAATCGCACGCAGGGTCTCGACGACGACTCGCTGTTCGAAACCGATCCCGAACGACAACTCGTCATCACCACCTACGGCCTGCTGCCACGCGACCTCGAGCACCTCGGCGAGGTCGACTGGTCGACCGTGGTGCTCGACGAGGCCCAGATGGTGAAGAATCCGAACACGAAGGCCGCACGAGCGGTCCGTCAGCTGCAAGCCCGCCAGAAGCTCGCTCTCACGGGCACGCCGGTCGAGAACCGCCTGAGCGAGCTGTGGTCGATCCTCGACGCCGTCAACCCCGGCCTGCTCGGCAACCTGCAGAAGTTCCGCGAGCGCTTCGGCACGCCGATCGAACGTCACGCCGACGCCGACGCAGCCGCCCGGCTGCGCCACATCACGCAACCGTTCATCCTGCGGCGCACCAAGGCCGACAAGCGCCTGCTCCCCGACCTGCCGGACAAGATCGAGCAGATCGCCTACGCCAAGCTCACCCGCGAGCAGGCCACGCTCTACCAGCAGGTGGTCGACCAGCTGCTGGCCGACGCCGAGCAGGCCAAGGGTATGCGGCGCCGTGGTCTCGTGCTCGCCGCCTTGATGCGGCTCAAGCAGATCTGCAACCACCCGGCCCACACGCTCGGCGACGGGTCGCGCCTGGCCGGTCGCTCGGGCAAGCTCACCCGCTTCGACGAGCTGGTCACCGAGCTCCTCGACGCCGGCGAACGCGCCCTGGTGTTCACCCAGTTCCGCGAGATGGGTGAGCTGCTGCGCACCCATGTGAGCGAGCAGTTCCACTTCGAGGCACCGTTCCTGCACGGCGGGGTGTCACCGCGACGGGCGCGACCGGATGGTCGACGCCTTCCAGGACGGCACCGGCCCGCCGCTGCTGCTCGTGTCGCTCAAGGCCGGCGGCACCGGACTCAACCTCACCGCCGCCAGCCAGGTCATCCACTACGACCGCTGGTGGAACCCTGCCGTCGAGGATCAGGCCACCGACCGGGCGTGGCGCATCGGTCAGGACCGCACCGTCAACGTGCACAAGCTCGTCTGCGAAGGCACCGTCGAGGAGCGCATCGGGGTGATCATCGACGACAAACGCAAGCTCGCCGAGTCGGTGGTCGGCACCGGTGAGGCCTGGCTGTCGGAGCTGTCGACCGACGAACTCCGCGACCTCGTCGTGTTGGAGATCGACTCGTGACCCGACCCCGCAAGCCGTTCGGCGCCAACCATCCCGGACGGCTCCCGGCGACGATGATGAAGGTGCTCGCCGCCGAGATGAGCGACCCGTCACGCCTCCGTCGCGGCAAGCAGTACGCCAAGGACGGTTCCGTGCTCGACATCGTGATCGATCCGGGCACCGTCACCTGCGAGATCCAAGGTTCGCGTTCGACCCCGTACATCGCCGTGGTCGCGGTGGCGCCCGGCAACGGGATGCCGCTGCGCCGCGACGTGAAGTACACCTGCACGTGCCCCGACAACGACAACTGGGACAACTACGCCTGCAAGCACGTCGTCGCAACGTTGTTCACGCTCAGCGACGAATTCCTCCTCGAACCCGAATTGCTCGACCTCTGGCGCGGTCAGCCGTCCGACGACGAGGATCGCGAGGACGAATTCGACGAAGGCACCGACGACGACGATCTGCCGCCCGTCGGGGTCAGGTCCGCACGGGCAGGGAGGCACCTGCGCCTGGTGCGGCCGGGAGAGAGCGCGCCAGCCCGCGTGGAGCCGGTGCTGCCGCCGGTGGATCCGCTCGCGGATCTGTTGCGGATCCCTGAGGGTACCGATCTGCCGGACGTGGGCGAGATCGACCGCATCGAGCCACAGCTGCCGCGCTCGCGCGAACTCGCAGGCGTCCTGCGCGATGCGTTGGGTCATCTCCGCATCGAGTGGGACTGACCGCACCGGCACCGCCTGCACCGATTCGATGGCCTCCACCGAGCGTGGGCGCGCCCCTACACTCGGCGCATGGTCACCACCGCCGCCCAGGTCGCCGACGCACTGCTGAACAACGTCGACCGGGTCGTGCGCGGCAAGCGCGACGAGATCCGACTCGCGCTGTGCTGTCTCCTGACCGAAGGACACCTCCTGCTCGACGATGTGCCCGGCACCGGCAAGACCAGCCTCGCCAAGGCGATCGCCAACTCGATCGCCGGTACCTGGACCCGCGTGCAGTTCACCCCCGATCTCCTGCCCACCGACATCACCGGAGTGATGGTGTTCGACCAACGCACCAGCACGTTCACATTCCGTGAAGGTCCGGTGTTCACCAACGTGTTGATCGGCGACGAGATCAACCGCGGCAGCCCCAAGACCCAATCCGCGCTCCTCGAAGTGATGGAGGAACGTCAGGTCACCGCCGACGGCGTGAGCCGCCCGGTACCCCGGCCCTTCTTCGTGATCGCGACCCAGAACCCGCGCGACTTCCAAGGCACGTTCCCGCTGCCCGACGTGCAACTCGACCGGTTCGCCATGCGGCTGGCGCTCGGCTACGCCGACCCGGACACCGAGGTATCGATCCTCGAAGGGTTCCACCGGCATCGTGCCGAGGACGACCTCTCGCCGGTCACAGACCCAGACGAACTCGATCGCGCGATTTCCGAAATCGATCGACTCGGAGTTGTCGCCTCGATCAACGACTACATCGTGAAGATCGCGAACGCCACGCGGATCCATCCCGACCTCCGCCTCGGCGTGTCGACACGCGGCACGCTGACGATGCTGCGCGTCGCTCGCGCCTATGCCGCCACCGACGGTCGCGACTACGTCACCCCCGACGATGTCAAGTCGGTCGCAGTGCCGGTGTTCGCGGATCGCATGGCCCTCACCGCCGAGGCCGAGCTTCGCGGGGCGAGGGTCGAGACCGTGCTGGCCGACATCATCGACGACGTCCCGGTGCCTCGTACCCGAGAAGGCTGAACGTGCTCACCAAGTCCGGCCTCGGCGCGGTCGTCACCGCGGTAGTGCTGGCGATCGTCGGCTGGTGGTGGAACTACGAGGAGATCGTTGTTGCCGCATTCGCGATCGGAGCGGTGATGCTGATGGCGATCTGGGTCTCGCAGCGACCGTTGCGCGCCGAGGTCACCCGCCGCCTGCAGGCGGTACGCGTTCCACGCGGCGACCCGATCCTCGTCGGCTACCGGGTGCGCAACGCCACCCGGTTTCGCTCGGGGCGTGCAACGATCATCGACCGGTGCGACGACGCCGAGGTGCGAGTCGACGTCGCACCGGTGGCGTCGCACTCCGAACTGACCGTCACGGGCGCGATCCCGACGCGCCGACGCGGCGTGTTCGATGTCGGGCCGTTCGAGATCGAACGGATCGACCCGTTCTGGCTCACCGTCGGCAGCCGCCGCGACACGATGCGCACCTCGGTGATCGTGCATCCCAAGATCTACGACCTCGTCGGACCTCACGGCGCGGTGCGCGTCGTCGAGAACGAGTCGGTTCTCCGACGAGCCACCGCCGATCCGATGTCGGGATTCGTCTCGATGCGCGAGTACGTCGCCGGCGACGACCCGCGGATGATCCACTGGCCGACAACAGCACGAACCGGCACGTTGATGGTGCGCGAACACGTCGAGGTGCGCCGACCGGAATTCACCGTCGTGCTCGACACCGCGGCATCGGCAGGCACACCCGAGGGTTTCGAGGAGGCCGTGGATGCCGCCGCCACGCTCGCGGTGCACGCGATCCGATCAGGGCTCGACGTGGTGTTGCGCACCACCGACCGCGACCACGCCGGTCGCCCCACGCCGCTGGTCACCGATGCCGCCGTGCTCGACCTGCTGACCCCGGTGCCGCAATCCGATGAGCACACGCTGCTGTCGATCGCAGCGTTGTTCACCGGCGGGTTCGACCAGACGTCCGTGGTCGTGGTCACCGGACCGACGGGGCCGTCGAGCCGGTTCGCGTCCTCCGAACGAATGTCGGTGGTCCGTATCGGCGATGGTGCTCTGGGCGGACCCGGAATCGTGCTCGCGGCGAACGACGCCCCCGAGTTCGTTCGTCGATGGCGAACGTGGGGCGGCTGACCATGTCCGAGGCCGTCGTGAGTCAGAAGGCCCCAGCGTCGCGGGACGCTGGCCTCACCCGAGCGCGCATCGTCGTGATCACGATCGGGTTCGCGGTGGTCGGCGTCGCGTCCGGTGCCATCTTCGACCAGAGGGAATGGACGCTCGCCGTCGCCCCGATGCCGGCGGGAACCGTCGCGCTCGTCCTCGTCGGTCGACCTGCGTTCGCTCGACTCACCGGTGCCGCCGCCGCAGTGCTGCTCGCCGTGGTGGTCACGGTCGCCTTCGCCGACGGAACCCCGCACGACGTTGCGCGCGCGTTCACGTCGGGGATCCAGGGGTTGCTGTCGACCGACTGGCCCAGCCCCCAACGACCGGACCTGCTCGGCAGCGTCGCCGCAGCCTTGGCCACCCTGTGCGCGATCAGCGCCGAGATCGCGTCGCGCCGACGATTCCACCTGCTGGGATTGCTCCCGCTCCTGCTCGCCTACCTCGGCGTCATCGCGCTCAGCGCACCATTGGGCATCACGTGGACCTGGCTGATCGGCCTCGCCGCCGTGTCGATCGTGTTCGCGTTGTTGCGCAATGAGGGCACCCTCACCGAGCGCCTCGTCCTGCTGCGCGGTGAGCCTCGACTGCTCGCTCTGCTCGCTACAGCAATCGCCCTGGTCGTGCTCGTCGCGCTCCCCGTCACGCTCGACGCCCGCGCCGACCCGCGCCGAAACGATCCCGCCGAACAGACGGCGCCGCTCCTCGATCCGATCGAGGCGTCGTTGGCGATGCGCGACCTCGACCCACCGGTCGATCTACACGTCGCGTCGCCCACCGACGACGAAGTGCTCCCCGTGCGGTGGAGAACGGCTGCCCTCACGAACTATGACGGCCGACGTTGGTCGCCGAGTGTGACGTTGCGGCCGATCGGGGCCACGCTCGGCCCGGCGACCGGGCCAACCATCACCGCCGATGTCAGTTTCCTCGACAGCAACCTCAGCCTCGTGCCGCTCCCCGGTACACCGGTCGCTGTCGACGCCGCCGTGGAGACGGATCCCGAGCGCACCGTGGTCCGCCTCGCCGAGCGTCCGTCGCCCGGAGATGTCGTCGGGGTGGTGGCCAACGAGCCGACCTCCACGATCGACGCCATCGAGCTCGGTCTGGCGCCGCGCCTGGTCGACGAGAGCACCTCAGGTTTCACACAACTGGCCGGGGAACTGGCGGGTGCCGGCGATCCGATCGAACAACTCGCGAGGCTCGAAACGGTCATGCGCGAAGACTTCGTGCTCGACAACGACGTGCAGGGCGGCGGCCTCGAGATGGCATTGATCGATCGCTTCCTCCGCGACACCCAGCGCGGCACGAACGAGCAGTTCGCCACCTCGTTCGTGCTGCTCACACGTTCACTCGGCATCGAGGCTCGCGTCGCCACCGGTTTCGTCGCGGACCGAGAGGGGGCCGCAGCAGTTGCAGAGGGTGAGCCGGTGGTATTGAGTTCGGCTGATGCCGAAGTGTGGCCGGAGGTCCAGCTCAACGACGGCAGTTGGATCGCGTACGACCCGGTTCCCGAGAACGAGGCCGACGACGGCGCGCCGCCGCCGCCGGAACCCCAGGTCCAGACGCCCGCTGCACCTCAGCCGCCGATCGCGCCGCCGCCCGAGTCGGACAGTGCAACGACCGACGACGAAGCCGCGGCCGATACGGCATCGGATGGAGCGCTGTCGGCAGCCGTCACGTGGGTGATCAGGGGATCGTTGGCGCTGGCCGTGATCGTCGTCCCTGCACTCGCCGTCGCCGGTGCGATCATGGGAGTGAAGATCCGGCGACGGCGGCGTCGTCTCCGGGCACCCGACGCGGGAGCACGGATCCGGGGTGCGTGGGCGTCGGCCACCGATGCGCTCGTCGATGCCGGACTCGACATCGGGAGATCGACCACGAACTCGGAGATCGCCGTGTCGGGAGCGCCCGTCGCTCCGGACGCCGCGTCACAACTGCGGCGCCTTGCAACGCTGTCGAGCTCGGCGACGTTCGGGACGCCGCGACATCCGGACATGCTCGCCGAGGACGCCGTCTCGTGTCTCGACTCGATCGAGCAGGCGATCGTGTCGATGCGCACGAGATGGCAACGAATGCGATGGCGGCTGAGTTTGCGCTCGCTGCGAGCGGCGACGCGCTCGCCGCTCACCGAGTGAGCCGACACCTCACGGGGGCGTCAAGGGCAGGGTCGTGGTGGTGGTCGTCGTGGTCGGGATCGACGCTGTCACCGTCACGGTGGCCGGCGACGACGTCGCCTCGCCATCGGTCACCTGGTAGGTGACCACGAATGTGCCCGGCGTGGACGCCAGTACCGACAGTTGGAGCGCGTTGCGGCTGGTGACGACGCCGCTCGGGTCGGAGAAGGTGGCGTCGACGATTCGCGGTGGCGGACCGTCGGGATCGCTCGCCTGCAGATCGACGATCGCCGACGTCCCCACGGTCACTGCAATCGACTGACTGGTCGCCGTCGGCGCCTGATTCGCGGGCGGCGCGTTGACGGTGACGGTGGCCGACGCTGACGAGCCGCCTTCGGCATCGCGGATGCGATACGTGAACGTGGCGACACCGCGGCCATCACCCGGATCGACTCGAACGCTGCGTTCGTCGTGTCGCAGCTCGATCGTCCCCGTCCCACCACCGGAGAAGCTCAACGTCATCGGCAGCAGCTCGCTGATGACGAGCGCTCCTGTCGAGTCGGCATCGCTGTCGTTGGCGACGAGGTCGACCGTGCGGGGGCCTCCGTCGGTGACGTCGACGGTGTCACCGTTGGCCACGGGCGGTCGGTTCACGACGGTGACCACCACGTTCACCACCGTGGTCAAGCCGCCCGGATCGGCAACGGTCGCCGTGAAGGTCGAAGCGCCGAGCGCGGTACCGTTCGCCGGAGCGATCACGAGGCGCGTGGCCTCATTCGCCACCCAGGCCGGCGCACCGGAGATCGACGTGATCGTCAACGCCTCGGCATCGGTGGCGAGATCGGTGACCGGGACGACCACGGGGTCGGCTCGGAACGTGTTGACCGACTCGGCCGCTCCGACGGGCTCCTGGTTGACGTCGATCGTCACGCGACCGCTGGCACGGAGCCGACAGGAGTTGACGACCGCGTAGCTGATGGCCACGTTACCGTTCTCACCCTCCGGTGGCGTGTAGACGCCGTCGGCAAAACCGGGAGGTCCGACCACATCGACGATCGCCCCGTTCGAACCGTACGCGCCGAGGTCGACGGCGATCGGCTGTCGGTAACCGGTCTGCAGGAACGGACTCTGCGCGACCGGCGCCGATTCCGAGCACGGTCGCACGTCGATGCGCAACACGGCGCTGTCGGTCAACTCTCCGTCGCTCACCTGATAGGTGATCACGGCGGTTCCTGATGCCCCGGGCGTCGCGGTGAAGCTGATCGACTTGTTGGCGTTCAACGATGTCGAGCCGAGCGAGCCGTCGCCTGCGGACATGATCGCCACCGACAGCGGGTCGCCGTCCGGATCGCTGTCGTTCAGCAACACCGGAACCGTCACCGAGCCACCGTTGACGACATCAGCGCCGTCATCGCGGGCATCTGGTGGACGGTTGAGCGGCTTCTGCACGGTGAGCAGGATGTTCGAGGTCGCGGTGAGGCCCTTGCCGTCGCGGATCGTGTAGGTCGCCACCACCTGGCCGATGAAGTTGGACGGCGGCGAGATCGACACGACCGATCCGACCAGCGTCACCGTCGCGTCACCGGAGACGCGTGTTGCCGACACGACCGACAGGCCGCCCGGTGTCTCGTCCGGATCGGTGTCGTTGGCGAGCACGCTGAACTGCTGCGGTGTCGCCGGCCCGAAGATGGTGAGCGAGTCCGGCACGGCGATCGGTGCCTGGTTCGCACGCTCGGTGATGGTGACGCGCAGCCGACCGAGCGAGACGGCTCCGTCGGCGTCGGCCACCTGGTAGTTGATGGTCGCGGTGCCGGTCTCGGTGCCCGCCACGAACGTGATCACTCGGCCCGAGCGCGTTGCCGATCCGAGCACCGGAGCGGTGGACGAGACGAGTTCGAGCGTGGCATTGGAACCGTCGGGATCGGTGTCGTTCGCGAGCACGTCGATCGACGCGGTCTGGCCGAGCTCGACGGTCAGCGAGTCGAGGTTCGCCTCCGGCGGAAGGTTCGTGATCGCCGGTTCGCGGACCGACACGATGATGAACGCCGACGCGGTGAGCCCGCGCGCGTTGGTGACCTCGTAGGTGCAGCGGAAAGCCCCCGACCGTCCGACCGGCGGGTCGAATCGAACCTGCGCGTCCGCGGTGATGGTGGCGTTGCCGCCCGACGGGCATCCGGGCCGGCCGACGAGCGTGGGGCGACCCCCTGAGGGATCGCCATCGTTGCGCAACACGTCGACGGTCACCGGCACGTCGACGTACGTGAACGTCGAGTCGTCGCGCGCGAACGGTGGTGCGGCAAGCGATTCGGGCAGCACGGTGATCGTCACGTCGCCGGCGACCTCGTGGCCGTTGCCGTCACTGACCGTGTAGGTGAACCGAGCGGTCGCCTGACCCTCTTCGTCGACCAGCGGTGCCGGCGAGAACTGGATCTTTTCCGCGACTGAACACGATCGCCTGCCCGCCGCCGTCCGGTTGGCTGACCGAGATCACCGTCAATGGATCGCCGTCGGGGTCGACGTCATTGGCCGTCACGTCGACCACCACGGCCTGTCCGACGACGACCTTGTCCGTGTCGGCGGTGACCACCGGAGGACGGTTGGGCTCGACGTCGTCGATCACGCCGACGAGCACCGAACCGCGCACCACGTGGCCGTTGCCATCGTCCACCGAGTACGTGAACGGCACCAACGGTGCCGCACCCGCACGTGCCGTGACCGCCAGTTCTTCGCCTTCGACCGCAACCTCGAGCCCAGCCGGCAACGGCTCGATGACCGTCAGGGTCAGTGGATCGCCGTCGGGATCGGAGTCGTTCACGAGCACCGGCAACTGGGTGGTGACATCGCGGCGCAGGCGAACAGCATCGGGACGCACCAGAGGCGGACGGTTGGGGTCACCGACCCGGGCCACCTCGACGCGAACCTCGACATCTTCGCCCACGGCCTCGAGTGCGTCGATGGGTCGGTAGGTGAAGACCGCTGTGCCCTCGAACCCCTCGGTGGGAGCGAAGCGCAGAGCGGGAAGCCCCGACGGCCCGATCGTCTCGGTCACCTCGCCCAGGGTCGCCTGCCCGACGCTCTGCGGAGGCGAGAACCCACCGAGGCGCAACGCATCGCGCTCGGGATCCACGTCGTTGAGCAACACGTCGACGATGACCGGGACGCCTGCGCCCGTTTCGGCCGAGTCGGGAACGCCGACCGGCGCCTTGTTCGTCGAACCGGGAGCCAGCAACTCGATGATCACCGACGCCGAGGCCGGCGTGCCATCGCCGTCGACGATCGTGTACTCGAACTCGTCGATGCCGACGTAGCCGGGTTCAGGGGTGTAGACGATCGTCGTCGCCGTTCCGATGTCGACCGAGCCGTGGCCCGGAACACCGACCGACGACACGGCGATCGCCTCACCGTCGGGGTCGTAGTCGTTGACCGTCACCTGCACGGGGACCGACGCGCCCGATCGTGCGGTCACCGGATCGTCGACGGCGACCGGAGGATCATCGATGCCGTTGTCGTCGGGCTCGCGGATGTCGGGCTCGCGCGCCGCGCTGTCGTCGGCGCCGGTGGCCGCTTGGCCGGGCTCGCCGGACTCGACCACGTCACCGCCGTCGCCCAGCACCAGGATTCCTGTCGCGTTCTTGTCGATCGCCTGGATTCCCCACGGATTCACGCCCCAGACGAAGTCACCACCGACGTCGTCGACCCAGACGAGATCGACAGTGGAGGTGACGGCCAGGTTGGCGTCGGCGGCCACGGACGCAGGGAGATCATCGAGGATCTCCCCGGCTCGCCAATCGAACCTGACGATCGAGCTCGGACCACGACGGACCACAGCGCCCGCCTCGCCGGCGATCGCCAGGAAGTCACCGCCATCGAGGTCCAGTCCAGTCACAACCGTCGACTCGTCGATGCCACCAGTCGACACGCACCACAGGTCGTCGTTCGCTCCGACCCAGCCACAGACATCGGGTGGGCCGGGCACCTGCGCGAGGATCTCACTGGGGTCGGCATCGGTGTCGAGCGTGCTCCAACCGCCATTGCCGAGCCGGGCACGGCGACCGGACACGTCGACCACGAGCGGCAGGTTCCCGACCAGCGACAGCAGAGCCCGTTCGTCGATTCCAAGTGGTGTTCGTTGCGCTGATGCCGACGTGGTCCGAACGAGGTCGCCGTCGACCAACGACCAGATCGAACCATCGGGAGCGACCTGCGTGGCTGTCCCGGTCTGCACCGTGAATGTGACCGGCTCGGCGTCGGCGGGGACGACGTTGGCCTCGTCCTCGTCCGGGTTGACGACGACCAGGCCCGCTTGGCCCACGCCGGACAGAGCGCGGCCGGCTCCGAGCGCCGACAGCCCGAACGGCGTCCCGAGGCGGAGTTCCACCGAGTCGATGGCTCGGGCCTCGGCGGTCGAGTCGTTGAGCACGAATGCGCCAGGGCGACCCTCGGCGACCGACAGCTGCTCGCCGCTGGTTCCCGCATCGAGGCTCGCCAACGCCCGGCCACCGTACCCGTCGACCAACACCACCCGTCCCGTCGGCTGGTGCACGAACCATCCGGTCGCCCGCGCCGTGGCGGCGTCGACGGCCGGGAGACCGTCGGAACGCACGACGACCATGACGGCGAACAGCGTCAACAGCGTCGCTGCGATGGCAGCGACGGCTTGGCGCCAGGTCACAGTCGACAATGTCACGAGAACCTCAACGGTAGGGCGAGTGGCGGAAACTCACGTTTGGTCATCGGCACGAATCGGCACGTCCTCAAGGAATTGTTCAGATTTCTCAGCGGGCACCGCCGGAGCGCACCCAGTCGAGACGTCGCTCGACCACGGTCCTGTTCCGTAGTGTCTTGGCAATGGAGATCGTCGTGCGCACCCCTCACGGTGACGCCGACGTGTCGGTGGTGTCGTACCCACCGTCGACCACGGTGGGCGATCTCGTCGCCGCCGTCACCGGCCAGGCGGTGCCTCGACTCGTCCAGATCGACGAGCGCGTCGTCGATGCGACGACCCGGCTCGACGGCACCGAACTCAGGCTCGGCTCCGTGCTGACCTCGGACCGTCCGAGTGCGGCTGTCGAGTCAGAGGCCGACGTCGACCTCGTGCAGATCGCTGGTCACGGAGCCGGGCGCGTGGCCCGACTCGGTCCCGGCCGATATCGGATCGGCCCCGGACGGCGGTCGAGCGCTGACGAGCTCGCGATGACACCGGTCGAACAGACCGTGCTCGAACTCGTGGTCGAACCCACCACCACCGCCTCTCAGGTCGTCGTCGTGGCCCACGGACCGGATGCTGCGATCGCCGGAACGTCGCTGCGGCCCGAACGACAATGGTCCGGGGGAACACTGACGGTCGGATCGCGGGCATTCGAGCTCGAGGCTCCCGCTCGATCCGAACCGGCGAGGGCGCTGGCGATGCCCGAGAGCGACGGGTGCGTCGCGTTCAGCCGACCCCCACGTCGACGATCGGCACCGGTGCGCCGACCCGTGGTCGACGCAGTTCGCGACGCCACGCTCGCAGCACCGACACTGTGGGAGCGTCGACCGGGACATCCCGATGCGTTCTCGCCGACGCTCGGTGTCCGCGGCGACGATTCGAGTGCGGTCACCGTCGACCTGCGATCCGAGCGCGCCGTGGCGATCGCCGGCTCGGAACGGTTCCGGTCGGCCCTCGTTCGCACGCTCGTCGTCGAATCGGTCACCCTGCACGGTCCCTCCGATCTCGACCTCGTCGTGCTCACCGACCACGAACGTCTCGCCCACTGGGATTGGGCGAAGTGGCTTCCGCATCTGCGCCTCGACGGGCCACCTGCACTGTGGAGCGCTCGGCAGGACATCATCCGATGGGCCGAGGGTGCAACTGGGAGGGCGGTGTTGTCCACGACCCCGTGGATGTCATCACACCTCACGGTGGTGATCATCGATGACCCCGGTCTCTGGAACCGGCGGGAGTCACCGTTGCGTTCGATCATGTCCAATCCGCCGGATGACCTACGAGTGATCGCACTCTGCGACGGCCAGGCCCACGCGCCGGCGGTCTGTACGACGGTGATCTCCGAGACCGAACACGACTTCGCCCGGCTTCAGTCGTTCACGCGCTCGGACGACAGTGGCGATTTCCGTCCGGCGCTCACCGAGACGACGATCGCCGTCCGCGTCGCCCGATCGCTCGCCCCACTCGCCGACGTCGACCTTCCTGCGCCACCTCCGCCGCCGATCGCCGTCGATCGGGTCGAGATCGCCGACATCATCTCGATCACGACCGCGGACGCCATCGAGGATCGTTGGGTTGCCAACACGCCCGGACCGGCGGTCGTCATCGGTCAACGCGGTCACCACCACATCGAGCTGCCGTTGGCCGATGACGTGACCATCGTCGAGGCCCCGACGATCGGCGATGCGTTCGACGTCGCAGCAACCTGGCTGCTCGGCCAGACCGTCGAGCGCTCGCCCGATGCCTTGTGGATCGCACCGCTCGTGCACGCCCGTACCGAGCGGTCCGACTGGCTGTGGCGGCTTCCCCACGCCACCGATCCCTACGATCTCGACTGGAGCCTCGACCCCGGACGGCTCCTCACGCGCCTTCGCTCCGTCGTCGCCGACCCCGCCGGTCCTGCCCGCATCGTCATCGTCACCGAGGCGCCCAGCGCTGCCGACGCCCCGGCGGACCTCGACTGGTTCGCAGCGCTCGCCGATGGCGTGCACGCGACGGATCGCCTGGCACTCGTGGTGGTGACCGATCGTTCCGAGGTGACCATCGATGCGGACACCGTCGTCCACGTCGACATCCGTTCGACGGCGACGGGGCTGCAGCGGGAGGCGACGATCGCATCGCGCGGCGCTGAGCGAAGCGAACCATTCGCTCCGCTCACGCGCTCGATGGCACCGAACACGGCGATGGATCTGCGTCCGTTCGTCGTCGGACGCGCGCTCAGCCCACTCGAGCGTCGGATCGAGCGACAACGTGCGGCATCACTGGGTGTCCCGGACGCCGCACTGAACCCGCTGGTGAACGCGTTGCGCGAGGCCGACTCGCGGCGGCCTCACGTTGCTTCCGCGCGTACGGTCGTGCCACCGCCGTTGCCGACGCGGGTCGACCTCGATGAGCTGTTCGACGGATCACCCGGCGATGGTGTCCCATTGGGTCTCATCGACGATGCGCAGACCGCTGGAGTGCAGACCCGGTGGTGGCAGCCGCGCAGTGGTTCGATGCTGGTGTACGGCTCGCGCCGGTCAGGGCTCGAGCAGGTGCTGGTCACCGTCCTGCTCGGCGTGATCGACCGGTTCTCCGACCTCGATGTCCGCCTCGTCGTGGTCGAGCCGTCGTCGGCGCGCCGTCGCGCGCTCGCCCACATCGATCGTGCCGTCCACATCGTCAACCCCGACCAGAAGGACGGCATCGTCGAGATGCTCGATGACATCGATGCAACACTGGACCGCAACGGCGGCCCCGGTCGAGACGACGCTGCGCACCTGGTCGTGCTGATCAACGACCTGGCCCACGTGCGTCGACGGTGCGTCGACCGACTGATCGCGGACCGGATCGACACGGTGCTCACCCGAGCCGCAGCACCCGACTCGGGCGTCGACGTGATCGCCTCGGTCGCCGAACTCGACGGTGCCGGGCCGTTTGCCGCTGCCACGCCGCAACGCCTCGTCGGTGCGTCGTCCGACCACGGTGAACTCGCGAGCCTCGGAGTCGACCGCCCGAGCGAACTCGAGGGGATCATCGGTCGGTGTCGGTCGTTCCCCGACGGTGACCTCGTGCAGATCGCGACCTCCGCCACCGCGGCCGAGATCCTGCTCGCTCGCCGATCGATCGGCGGCGACACGTGACCGGTGTGGCGCCTGAGCGCGGTGATGGCATGGGCATCGAGGTGACCAACACGCTGCTTCGCGGCATTCGCCTCGCGGCGACGGAGCCAGGTCGGGTGGTCGCCGCAGCGGAGGTCGCCGTCGCCGACCGCTCCGACGACCGCTCGATGGTCGACGCGCTCGTTCGACTCCGCGCCGAGCTCGGTGACGCTCACGTTCCGACACGCGTCGCCGCGTTCCCCCCGGGCAGCACGTTGAGCCGGCTCGACGCCACCGGATTGACGGGCAATGACCTCAACTCGCTCCGGGCAACGCTGTCCGATTCACGCACCGCGTCCTCGAGTGTGCTCGTCGATGACGGTCCGCGGCGCTGGCTGATCGGTGTGGGCTGGGACGACGCCGCGATCCGACACATCGAGGAACTCACCGAGCGTGCGGGATTCATCGACGTGGCTGTCGACCCGAGCCCAGTCGCGCTCGCACGAGTACTCGATGTCGACATCACCCACGTGCGCCGCGACGCCGCCCCCGATCAGAGTTTCGGCGCCGTGGTGTTCAACGGCGTCGTCGTCGCGGCGTCGGCTGTCGAGTCGGTGGGTCGGATGACACCCGGACTCGCGTACAGCGATTCCCCTGTGTCCGCCGGTTGGTTCGACCACCTCGACGAGCCACAGGAACTCGCGGCCGAAGTCGAACGGCTCCTCGAGGACGCAGCCCCCGTCGAGCGGGCGCTGTCACTCGCGGGGACGCCGTATCCCGAATTCCCGCCGCACGACCTCCGCTCACCGCGACGACAGTGCGTTGCGCTCGGTGCCGCGCTCGGCGCCGCCGGGCTTGCCGGGCGGTTGCGACCCATCGACATGTTGCTCCCGATGCCGACGAGGTCGGACGAACTCGACCGACCGTGGGCGATCGAGCGGGTGTCGAACCTGCCGACGCCGAACAAACCGGTCACGATCGGGCCGGGCAAGCGATTCGTTGCTCGCCTCCTCCCGCGACGCCGCTGAGCGTCGTTCGGGCCGACAACGCGCACCTCAGGCAGTAACGTCCGGACACCACAACGGCTCAGAACCGAGGAACCATGACGATCATCCGCGTGAATCCCGCCAGCGTGCAGTCCTACGGGACGGCTGCGCAGTCGACGTTCACATCCATGCACCAGGCATTGGTCACGCTGGTCAACGATGTCGTCGCAGTGCGGTACTTCGGCCCCAATGCCGTGCAGTTCAAGACCCAGTGCGGCCAGACCGCGGCCGACTTCGCGAACAAGCTCCACGCCGACATGGCGGCCATGGCCAACGCCGTTCGCACCTCGACCACCAACATCGCATCGTCGCTCGGTGGCGCGCCGATCAACATCCAGGTCGACCCGAACCCGATCAGCCCGCCAGTGCCGGCGTCGGTCGACTACGTCGATGTCGACACCTCAGCGCTCGAGGCGGTGATGCCTGTCGTCACCGCACACTTCACGTCGCTGCGACAGGGCCTCGATTCGAATCTCGCCCAACTGCAGGGCACCGACTGGGAAGGCAATGCCAAGGTGATGGCGGTCGAGCAGGTGTCCGGCTTCACCACCTCCGCGAAGGCCAAGTGCGACGCCGCGCAGGAGTCGATCGTCAACTACATCCGCCAGCAGGTCGACAGCGTCGTGGCCGCAGACCGCTGATCGGCGCTCGATCGGAGGCGGCGCCCCACGGCCTGCTGACGGTTCCGCCGGTGTGAGACATGGACGCAGCAAGCTCAGTCCGATTCGATTTCGATGGAAGCCTCGAACTCGCGCGTTCGCTCTGGCGGCTCGCCGGGGACGTCGAACAACTGTTGTCGTCGCGAGCGGCGACGGCATCGACGGCGCTGACCCGGTGGACCGGTCGATTCGGAGAGCAGTTCGCCGAACGCGCGAACGACGAGCAGTCGATCGGGACAACCTTGGCGACTCAGCTTCGCACCGATGCGCAGGGATGGGCGTTGGCGTGGACGAGGGCCATGGATGAGCAGAACCGCGTGCTGTACGCGCGCGAAAGAAGCGCGTGGAGAACAACCGCGGCTTCCTGGACCAGGTGGGCGGCGCGATCTTCGGACATGACGACGCACCGCCGATGCCACGGCCGGCGGCGGTGCCGCAGCCGCCGTACTTCTTTGCGACCCGCGCCTTCGCGAGGTACTGACCGTGGCCACGTCATCCGCTGACCCCGAGAACCTGCGGGCATTCGCCTTCGACTCGTGGATGGGCCGATGGTCGGTCGAGTCGGCTCAACGCGCAGCCGCATCGATGTCGACCGGCGTCGTTGCGGCCAGCCCGTACGGAGGCGTCGACTCGGCGGCCCTCGCCGCGCTGGCGACATTGCTCGAGAACATGGGCGCCAACGAAGAGTTCGTGCGCCGGGTACGCAGTGAGCTGCTCGAGGCTGACCGAACGGGATCCGGGGTGGTGACGGTCGACGACACCGCACTGCTCGCGACGTTGATGAGCGGCGGCTACCGCACGACGACGCAGACCGTGACGATCACCGAGTCGCGTCTTGTCGGCCTTCCCCAGACGTCGGGCTTCGTCGACGACCCGGTGTGCGCCGCCAACGGCAACTTCATCCATTCCGACCAGGACCTGTCATCCCCCGGCGCGTCCGCCGCGCTGAACCTGCATCGCTTCTACAACTCGATGACGGCGACACCCGCAGGCACGACGACCGGCGCGTTCGGGGCAGGCTGGTCGTCGCTGCTCGACGTCCGCCTGGACGGCATCGGCGCGAAGGGCGTGGTTGCGCACCTTGCCGATGGCGCCGCGATCCAGTTCGAGCGGTCGGGTGACTCGTGGTCCACGACAGATCGTCGCGATCACAGGCTCTCCGCGACCGGTGACGGCGGCTGGGTACTGCGCACCGGGCCGGCGGGTGATCGTCGATGGATGTTCGACGTCGACGGCTCGCTGACCGGATGGCAGGCGGCGGCCTCGCCGGTATCGGTCGAGCGATCCGATTCCGGACGTATCGCCCGGCTCTTCAGCGAGCGCTCGGGACGCTCGGTCGCCGTCGAATGGGTCGGTGAGCGCATCGGTGCGGTGACCACGAACGATGGCCGCCGCGTCGTCTACACCTACGACGACGACGTGTTGACGTCGGCCACGTCCGGCTCGGGCCGTGTCGACTACGTGTCCGACGGAGCGCTGCTGTTGGAGGCACGCGACCTCGACGGGGTCACCCAGTTCGCCAACGTCTACGACGAGATCGGACGGGTGGTCGAGCAGACCTCGCCGTTCGGTCGGGTGACCTCGTATCGCTACGACGACACCGGTTCGACGGTGATCACCGATGAGCGCGGGGTGCGCCAGGCGATGATTCACGACGCCCGCGGGAACCTGATCTCGGTGGTCGACATCGACGGCTCTGCGATGCGACTCACCTACGACGGTGCCGACCGCGTGGTGAAGGTCGTGTCGAAGTCGGGCGCGGTGTGGGAGCACGAATTCGACGACACGACCGGCGACCTGGTGCGTCGCGTCGACCCCGACGGATCGTGGATGGCGTGGACGTGGGATGACGCCGGTCGCAAGCTCACCGAGACCGATCGAACCGGTGCGGTGACCAGATTCGAGTACGGCGGAGAGCACACCTCACCGACCCGAGTGACGGGCCCCGACGGCAGCTCAGCGTCGGCGACGTTGGACGACGTCGGACAGATCATCGAACTCGTCGATCCCGACGGCGTGGTCCTGTCGTTCGAATGGGATCACGACGGCCAACTCGTCGCGATCACCGATGAACTCGGTGCTGTGACGTCGTTCGACTACGACGACGGCGGACTGCTCAGACGGCTGGTCGACCCGGCCGGCGTCGCGACGTCGCTGCAGTACGACTCGACCGGGCGCGTCGAACGCGCCGAGCGGGGCAGCGAAGTGTCGACCTACCAGCACACCCCGGCCGGACGCGTCACCGCCGGAGTCGAACCGGGCGACGTTGCCTGGTCGGCCACGTTCGGTGCCAACGGCGCAGTCGCCACCATCGCCGACGCCTTCGGTGCGACCACCCGCTGGGAGTACGACACGATCGGCAACGTCGTTGCGATCACCGCCCCGGACGGTGCCGTGTACTCCCAGGAGTACGACGACGTGGGTCGACAGGTGGCGATGTCCGACCCGAGCGGCGCGACCAGCCACAAGCGCTACGACATCGAAGGGCGCCTCATCGGTTTCGTCGACGCCGAGGGCGGTGCGATGCGCCGCACCCTCGACGTGCTCGGTCGCACCGTGTCGTCCATCGCACCCGACGGCGCCGAGACGACCTGGACGTACCACCCCAACGGGGAAGTCGCCTCGGTCACGGCCCCCGACGGTGGGCGTTGGACCACCGAAATCGATGTGTTCGGACGGCTCGTCGCGGTGGTCGACCCCGCCGGACGTCGCTCGACCAACGTCTACAGCCCGGCCGGCCGGCTGTTGTCGCGTACCAGTCCTGCCGGACGCACCGAGCGGTTCGAGTACGACGCGGCGGGTCGATGCGTGGCCGTGGTCGGCATCGATGGTGTCCGCCGTTCGCTGACACTCGACGAGCGTGGCCTCGTGCGACACGTCAGCATCGATGGCGCCGACGACCGTGATGGTGTCGAGATCATGTGGGACGACCACGGACGCCTCGCCGGCCATCGCAGCGCCGACGGGTCGTCGCAGATCGAACGCGATGCTGCCGGACGGGTGATCGCCACCGTCGACGCCACCGGCATCTCGACCCGCTACGACTGGGACCGACGCGGTCTGCTCGTCGCCGCCACCGACCCGGCCGGCGCCACCACCAGCTACGACTACGACGTCCGTGGCCGAGTCATCGGCCAGACCGTTCCCGGCGAGCGCACCACCACCTGGTCGTACGACCCCGCTGGCCGTGTCGCCGGCTTCGTCGACCCTGCCGGCGTGGCCACGTCGTTGATCCGCAATGCCAATGGGTACGTCACGGGCCAACGCCGCGCCAGCACCGGCTGGAACCGCACGCTCGACGCCGCCGGACGCGAACTCGAACGCAGCGACCTCGACGGCGACGTTCTCGGCAGCTACACCTACGACCCCGCCGGCAGGCTGACGTCGGCGACCACACCGGATCACGGCGGCCTGATCGGATCCGGAGCGTTCACCGGGTTCCTGTGGGACGACACCGGTCGGCTCAGCCGGGTCACCGACGCCACCGGCACCAGCGTCATCGAACGCGACGCCGACGGTTGGGTCACCGCGTTCACCAGCCAGGACGGCACCCGCACCACCATCGACCGCGACACCGCAGGCCGTGTCGTCGCAGTCCGCAACGACCACGCCGGCAGCCTCGACCTCGCTCCTGCGCTGACCGCTGACGAGGGCGCACCTGCCCGTTCGCGACGCGGCGGGCCGCCTGTTGATCGGCCCGAACGGCACCGTCCATCGCTACGACGACGCTGGCCGTCTCGCCGAGATCGCCCCAGCGGACGGCGATCCGACCACGTTCGAGTACGGCTCCGACGGGCTGTTGCTCGCCGAGCGGGGTCTCGCGGGCGTCCGTCGTTTCACCTACGACCTCGCAGGCCGTGTCGATTCGATCACCGTCGACGGCGTCGGCTCCACCGCGATCGGCTACGACGACGCCGGCAGGCGCTCCTCCGAAACGCACCCGGACGGGTCGCGAACCACCTACCGCTGGAACGCGCTCGACCAACTCATCGCGATCGAACGCACCTCCCCAGACGGCACGACCGAACGGGTCACGATCGACGTCGACGCCCTCGGACGACCCCAACGAATCAACGGCAGAGCGATCGGCTACGACCCGATCGCCGGCGCACCGAACCTGCTCGGTGACGTCCGCATCGTCACCGTTGGTGCGCTGTCGTGGCGTTCCGACGACGAGTCGTGGGGCCGCACGGCGCCCGGCACCCCCGAAGGCGTGCGTGTCGGTGGGCTCACGGTGCTGGGCGCGCGCACCTACGATCCCGTCACCCGGCAATTCCTGTCGCCCGACCCGCTCGACACCGTTCCCGCCACCAACGGTGCCGCGAGCGCCTACACGTACGCGTGGCAGGACCCGATCAACCACGTCGACCCCACCGGCATGCAGCCCGTGTCGATCGAGGCCTATGCGGCCATCCTCCAACGCGAAGAACACGGCCGCCTCGGGCAGGCCTGGGAAGCGATCAAGGAGGACCCGTGGGGCACCCTCGCTGCGGTGGGCGTGGTCGCGTTGGGTGTCGGATTGTGCTTCACTCCCTTCGCTGCCGTGGGGGCGGGAATCCTGATCGGCGCCGCCGTGTCGAGCGCCGCCGGGCTCGCGAGCGGCACCTTCGATCCACGCGCAGTTGCAGTCAGTGGAGTGATCGGCGGCCTGGCAGGTGGCGCTGGTGCGGCGTTTTCGTCGACGAGCGCGTCGTTGGCGACCGGCGGCGCAATCGGGTTCGGCGGCGACGTCGCGATGCAAGCGACCACAGGACAGCCGATCAACTGGAATCGCGCGCTCGTCTCGGGAGGTGTTGGCATCGTCACCGCCGGCATCGGCTCCTCGACGAGCAGCGCCACGAACACGGCGCTCCGGTCGGCGGCGGCCGGTTCGGCCACCGACGCAGGTGCGGACATCGCCACTCAAGCGCTGACTGGCGACGGTCACATCGACCTCGGCTCCGTTGCCTTCTCCGCGATCAGCGGCGGCGGAACCAGCGCGGTGACCCATCACCTCACCACCGCCAACACATCCAGTGCCACGATCGTGGATCCGGTCGAAGCGCCCAAGCATCTCGTCTACGACCAGATGCCGCTCTTCGTCGAGACGCCGTATGGCCTCGCGGTGCAGGGCACCGATCCCGCGTCGCTGGCCGCTCGCGACCATGTCCTGAACGGCGGCGACATCTTCAAGGGAGGCAACGTGAACAGCATCGGCCCCGAACAGTCCCAGTTCTTCGCTCTGGAACACCCCGAAACGGCAGGCTTCGGTGACAAGTACGGCATCCCGCCGAAGAACCTGCCGTTCGATTGGGTGGGGCAGGGCACGCTCGAATCCTCGGCCCCCTTCGTCACCCGGCCTGCTCCGGGAGTCGACGTGAATGCCGGGGGAGGTGTCGAGGTGGTCACGCTGCCCGGCAGTTTCGTTCCAGGAGGACCATGAACGAGTACTACGACAGCCTCGAGAACCTTCGCGACCTCCTCGTCGACCGAGGTCTTCCCGACCTGGCACGGGAACTGTTGACCGCAGAGCGTTCAGCGTCGACCTCGGGTGAGGCGATCAACAACACGGGAGTGGTCCTTCGACGGATCCTCGAGTCCACCGACGTGACCGAAACCGCCCTGCGAGCCGAACTCACCCACACCTTGACGTTGGGTCAGTCACTCTGGGATCAATCCAACCAGGGTGGTTGACATCGACACCGTCAGTTCGCCGACGCTGCTGAGCAGCGACGTCACCGAGCCGATCGAGCATCGGGAACCCCGGCGAGCAGTGGTGACACGGCCCCGTGCAACTCGACTGCATCGGTCTCCCGCAACGTGCTGCACGGCACGACGAACGGGTACAGCTCGTCGCCACGTGCCTCGACGGACATGAGAACGTCGCGTTGTTCACGAGCCATCAGCCGTCGCGTCAACCGCATCGACCATCGCGAATCAACGCGGTTCGGCGTCCAGAGCAACGCATCACGTCGGTGCCGTGCCACCGACGACGCCGTCGGCGCGTCGGTGACCAGTCTCACGTCGTCGAGATCGATCCAACAGCCGATGCGAGCCCGCAAACCGCTGCGACGCCCCAAGCGTCCACCGTCGAAGACCAGCGCCCGCTGTCGCAACGACCAGACGAACCACACCCCGACCACGCCCACACCGAGGCCGGCCACGATCGCCACCACTCGTCCACTCCCACTCGGAATCGCAATCAGCATCAACGCAATGAAGCCGAACAAGACGGCCGCGCACGTCTCGGCGACCAACCAGTACCAGCTTCTCAACGAATAGACGATCACGAGGCGGCCATCGCGAAATTATGGTTCGCCGACGGTGATCTGTCCGAGGGCCAGGTAGGTGCCCTCGCCCCTGGGGGAACACTCGGCCCGGTAGGTGCCGGCGTCGGCGAACTCGACGTCTTCTGTCGTCGATTCGCCGGCATCGAGTGTCAACTCGTAGACCGGGGCACCTCCAGCGTCGGGAACCAACGCCACCGAGAACGTGGCGTCACCCTCGTTCTGCACCAGGATCGGCAGGGACTCGCCGGGGTCGGTGACGAACCCCGACGTGGCGATCGAGCACTCGGCTTGCGTCACCGTGACGGTCGCTGTGAGATCGACGTCATCATCACCACCGCCGCACGCCACCAGCAACGCGGCGACCGGGAGCACCAGGAGACCACGCCGCACCTTCATCATCCAGCGAATCTACTCCTGCCGCCAGGGGTCGGCCCCTGGTTCGTCCCGCACGAGGGTCGAGGTCGCCGAGGCGTCAGGGGGATCGGTCGAGAAGACGTCTGCAACCGTTTGCCGAGGCTCCTGCGCGCACGGAGGCAGCAGTACCCTGACGCCACGCTCCAGGCGGAAAGGCTGGCAACGGTGACGACGACGGCGAGTTCGGAAACGGCCTGATGGAACTCGTCGTGCGCGTCCATCGGGCAAGCGCTGCCCCTCGTGATCTGCGCATCGACGCCGACGCCGACCAACGCGTTGGCGCGGTCACGTCTGCCATCGCTGCCGCGGTCGACGCCACCGCCGACGCTGCGTCGTCACTGACGATTGCCCGTCTGGGGCGCACCGCCGATCCCGACGGCGACCTCGCCTCGGCCGAGGTGCTGTCCGGTGACGACGTGATCGTCGGCGACGTCGGACGTGTCACTCCGGTGGCTCCCGTGCCGGTTCGCGCAGCAACCGCCGACGTGCTCGCCGGACCGGACGCCGGCATCAGCACGATCCTGCTCGAGGGCCACCACAGCGTCGGTCGTGACCCGTCCAATCGGGTCGAGTTGTCCGACCCGGAGGTCGGACGCCGACACCTCGACATCGACATCTCCGCCGACTGGTCGGCGACGATCACCCCGGTCGTTGACGACCTCGTCGTGCTCGTCAACGACGAGCCGATCGACGGGCCTCACGCCGTCGGTCCCGACGACGTCGTCACCATCGGATCGACGCGCCTCGCACTGCGCCCCTTCGTCCGATCGGTTGACGACCGCATCGACCGGCTCGGCCAGATCGAATTCCACCGCACCCCCTATCGCCCGCCGGTGGTCGCCCCCACCGAGTTCGAGTCGCTGTCCAGCATCCCCACCGCACCCGAACCGCGCCGCTTCCAGGTGCTCACGGCGATCGCACCACTCGCTGCGGGCCTCACGCTGTTCGCCTTCACCGGCCAGCCCACGTTCCTCGCGCTCACGATGCTGTCGCCGATCATGGTGATCGCGAACTGGTTCGAGGAGCGCCGATCCGGACGCCACAAACATGCCAAGAACGTCGCGCGATTCCGGGAGCGACTCGCGCGACGCCGCATCGAATTGCTCGCTGCCGTCGAGGAAGAACGTGTGGCGCGCCTGCGCGCCGCGCCCGACCTCGCCGAACTCGCGCGCCGCGCCGAGTTGCGCACCGTCGAGCTGTGGGCGCGCGGACGCGATGCGCCCGACTTCCTCACATTGAGGGTCGGTCTCGGCACCGTGCCGACCCTGATCGATGCGCCGATCGAGCGCGGCGGCGACGACGAGTACCGCGACGAGGCGGCCACCACCGCCGATGGCACCGACGAACTCCACAACGTGCCGGTCACCGTCGATGTGATGGGTGCCGGGGTCGTCGGGCTCGAGGGCGCCGACCGACTGGTGTCGGGCGTCGCGTCATCCATGGTCGTCCAGGCGAGCTGCCTGCACAGCCCGGAGGACCTGATCATCGCCGCGGCGGTCAGCGCCGAGCGCCCCCTGCTGCACTGGTTGAAGTGGCTCCCGCATGTTCGCTCGGTCACCTCACCGATCGGCGGCGCACACATCGCCGTCGACGCCGACGGCGCCGACCAGCTCCTCGGCCGGTTGATCGAGGTGGCCGAGTTCCGCACCGGCGGGCCGAGTCGCGACGGCGACCGTCGTTGGCCCTGGCTGCTCGTGGTGCTCGACTCGAGCCTGCACCCCAACCCGGTGCTGGTGTCTCAGCTGCTCGACGTGTGCCCCGAGGCCGGGATCAGCGTGGTGTGGATCGCCGACCACGGCTCCGAGGTCCCTCGCCAGGCCACGCGGATCATCGAGGCCAAACTCGTCGACGGCGACCCGCACGGCCGTCTCTGGTCGACCGATCCCGATGTCACCACCCAGCACATCACGATCGACCGCATCCGGCCCGACGTCGCCGAACGGGCAGCGCGTTCGCTGGCGCCGGTGCGCGACGCCTCGTCGGGATCGGTCGCCACGTCGATCCCGCGTACCGCACCGCTGCTCGACGTGCTCGGCGTCGGCACACCGACCGCTGCGTGGATCACCGAGAACTGGTCGCGGTCCGACCACTACGGACTGGAGTTCCCGATCGGGATCGGCGCCGCCGGGGTGGTCACCCTCGACCTCGTCGAGGACGGACCGCACACGTTGATCGGCGGCACCTCGGGTGCGGGCAAGAGCGAGCTGTTGCAATCGATGGTCGCATCGCTCGCGGCACACCACTCGCCGCAACGCCTCAACTTCCTGTTCGTCGACTACAAGGGCGGCGCGTCGTCGAACGTGTTCGAACCCCTGCCGCACACCGTCGGCTACGTCACCAACCTCAGCGCCGAACTGTCGTTGCGGGCGCTCACATCGCTGCGCGCCGAGCTCACCCGCCGCATGCGGATGATGGAGGGCCGGGCGAAGGACCTCGCCGAGATGCTGACGGTCGCACCCGACGAGGCGCCACCGTCGCTGGTGATCATCGTCGACGAGTTCGCCACACTCGTGAAGGAGATCCCCGAGTTCGTCACCGGCATCGTCGACATCGCCCAGCGCGGCCGCAGCCTCGGCATCCACCTGGTGCTCGCGACACAGCGTCCGTCGGGATCGGTCAACGACAACATCCTCGCCAACACCAACCTTCGGATCTCGCTGCGCATGCTCGACCGGATCGAGTCGACGTCGGTGATCAACAGCCCCGAGGCCGCCGAGATCCCCGTGCCGCTCAAGGGTCGGGGGTTCGCCCGGCTCGGCCCCCGCGAACTGGTGGCGTTCCAGAGCGCGTTCTCCGGCGCACCGATGACCGCGCAGGACGAATCAACTCCGATCACCATCACCGCGTTCGATGCCACCGGTGACGGACCGGTGATCAGCCGGACCGGGTCGAACGACGCAGCATCCGGCGGCACCCATCTCGATGCCGTGATCGCTGCGGTCGTGGCGGCCAACGACCGTCTGTCGCTGCCCGCTGCCCGCCGTCCCTGGCTCGACGTGCTGTCCGACCACGTGGTGCTCGCCGACCTGCTCACCGACGATCGCTGCGCCCCGGCATGCGACCACCCTGGTCGCAACGTTGCACTCGGCCTCATCGACGCGCCACAGGATCAGGACCAGTTCCCCGTGGTCGTCGATCTCGAAGACGGCGGCGGACTGATGGTGTTCGGCTCCGGTGGCTCCGGCAAGACCACGCTGCTACGCACCGTCGCGTTGGCCGCCGAGCTGACGGCCCCCGACGGCACGCTCGCCATCGTCGGGCTCGATTTCGCGTCGCGCGGCCTCGGCTCGATCGACGTGTTGGCCTCGACGGTGACGGTCGCGACCGGCGACGACCTCGAAGCAGTCACCCGGGTGATCGCACTGCTCGACGACGAATTGCGACGCCGACGCACGGTGCTGGCCGCCAGCCAGGCCGAGAACCTGACCAGTCACCTCGCCTCGCACCCGACCGATGCCAACGATCTCCCGAGGATCCTGGTGCTGATCGACGGGTTCGGTGGACTGCTGAATGCATTCGCCGACCGTGGCGGCGGGTTCGCCCAGGGCCTCGACGTCTGGCTCGACATGATCCAGACGGTGATCACCGACGGCCGCCAGGTCGGCATCCACGCCGTCATCACCGCCGATCGGCGCAACGCCATCCCCGCGCGCCTGCACGCATCGATCTCGAACCGGTTGATCCTGCGCCAAGCCGACGAAACGTCGTACACCGAGCACGGCATCTCCGCGGCCCACGCGAAGGATCTCGACCTCCAACCGGGGCGCGGTCTGTGGCAAGGCGACGCGACGATGCAGGTGGCATGCGTGTCGACCGACGATCACAGTCAGGCGCAAGCGGCCGCGCTCGCCGAGCATGCTGCGACGACGACCAAGTCGGACTCGACGATCGACACGAGGCCGTTGCCGGACGTCGTTTCGCTTGCCGGACTCACGCCCACCGACGCGCGGACGCTGCATGTGATCGTCGGACAGGGGGACCTGACCGGTGCACCTGTGGTCGCCGACATCACGTGGACCCATTTCGTGGTCAGCGGGCCACCACGCTCGGGGCGCTCGACGACGCTCGTCACCCTCGCCCATCAGCTCGCAAGCGACCACGACGTCTGGATCGTCGGTCCTGCTTCGAGCCCACTCGCCCGGTCGATCGACGGCGCGCTGGTACATGCCGCGTTCGGCCACGCGGCGGCGGTGCAACCCGTGCTGGATCAACTCGCCACGCTGCTCGACATGGGCACACCGCGGCGCCGGCAAGTGCTGATCGTCGACGACCTCGAGGCGCTCGACGACCCCGCGCTGATGGTGGCATGGGATCGCCTTGCCAAGCACGAGGATCTGCGGGTGTGTGCGGCCATCGAGTCACGGTCGTTGCAGGGTTTCTCGCAGAATCCGATGCTCGCCGAACTCCGCCGTGCTCGGGCGTTGTTGTTGCTGCAACCCGCCGACTCCGCCGAGATCGTGCAGTCGACCGGTGCCCGTGTTTCGCTTCGCCCCGGCGTTCGGATGGTGCCCGGGCGTGGGGTCCTGCTCGCCGATCGTCAACCCACGATCGTGCAGGTGGCGATCGTCGCGCTCGCGTGACCGTCAGTCGTCGAAGACCGACGGGCGTTGGCCGAACACGGCGACGGCTTGACGCAGCGGCACGAGATCGGCCCCGCTGCGACGATCTTCGGCAGCCGCGATCGCGTGCTTGGCGATCTCGCGGGCGTGGTCGAGTTCGGCGCGCAGCCGGGCATTCTCGATCTCGAGGTGCATCACCCGGCGGATGCCTTCGAGGTTCATGCCCTCGTCGGTGAGTTCGGAGATGCGCTTCAGGATCGCGATGTCGGCGTCGCTGTAGCGCCGGTTGCCGCCATCGGTACGAGCCGGCGTGACGAGGCCGCGCCGTTCGTAGATGCGCAAGGTCTGCGGGTGCATGCCCGCGAGTTCGGCAGCCACCGAGATCACGTAGACCGCCCGGGTGTGGGATCGTTCGTTCTGCGGTGTGCTCATGTCAGTGAACTCCTCGGGTTCACCGTAGTCGCCGCCGCGAGCTGCTCGATCGCCTCGCGCTGCGCGTCGGTCAGGTCGGTCGGGATGTGCACGTTGACGGTGACGATCAGGTCGCCGGTGTGCTTGGCGGTCTCGATGCCCTTGCCGCGCACGCGGTGACGGCTGCCGGTCTGGGTGCCGGGCTTCAGACGCAGCGTGACGCGCTGGCCGTCGAGCGTGGGGACGTCGATCTCGCCGCCGAGCGCGGCTTCGGCAACCGTGACGGGAACCGACACTGTGAGGTTGTCGCCGCTGCGACCGAACAACGGATGCGCCATCACTTTCAACTCGACGAGCAGGTCACCGGCGGGGCCGCCGTTGCGTCCCGGTGCACCACGCCCCTTGAGGCGAATCGTCTGGCCGTCCTTCACGCCGGCGGGGATGCGGGTCTTGACCTCGCGTTGGCGTTGCTCGACGCCGCTGCCGCGGCAGGTGGGGCAGGGGTCTTCGATGCGGCTGCCCTGACCGCCGCACACCCGACATGGCGACGAGAACGAGAACATGCCCTGGTTGTCGTCGACCACGCCGCGGCCGCCGCACGCCGAACACATCACCGGTGAGGTGCCCGGCTTCGCACCCGACCCGTTGCACGTCGAGCACTGCGCATCGGTCGTGAGGTACAGGGTGGTCGTGATGCCGTGGACGGCGTCCTGGAAGTCGACGGTGAGCTGCGCGGCGATGTCGGCGCCGCGCCGCGGGCCCACGCCGGAGGCTGCGCCCGGCCGCCCGCGGCCCTGGCCACCGCGTCCGAACATCGAGCCGAACAGGTCACCGAGTCCGCCCGCGCCACCCATGTCCTCGGCATTGAACGAGAAGCCGCCGGGGCCGCCGCGTCCGCCCATCGCCGACGGGCCCATCGCGCGGACCTCGTCGTATTCCTTGCGCTTGGCATCATCGCCGAGCACGTCGTACGCCGCAGCGACGTCCTTGAACTTCTCCTCCGCGGCGGAGTCGCCGGGGTTCTTGTCGGGGTGCAGGTCGCGAGCGAGCTTGCGGTACGCCTTGGTGATCTCCTTGGGCGTTGCTGCGGTGTCGACACCGAGCGTGCGGTAGTAGTCCTTCTCGAACCAGTCACGTTGTGCAGCCATCAGAGATTCACCTCCTCCCGAATTGCAGCAGGGGTCAGACCCCGGCTGCAATCAATCCTTCGTCTTGACCATGGCGGCTCGCAGGATCTTGCCCTTCCACGTGTAGCCGCTGCGCAACACCTCGGACACGATCGGCTCGCCGCCCTCACCGGGCTCGTGCGCGACGGCCTCTGCGAACTCGGGATCGAACGGTTGGCCCTCGAGATCGAGTGCCTCGAGGCCATGCTTCTTCAACTCGACCAGCATCTGGTTGAGCAGCGGGCCGACCTCGTCGGGGTGGCGCACGAACGCCGCCTCGGCCGCATCGAGCACCGGCAACAATGCTTCGGCAAGCCGACCCGAGGCCCGGTCGGCCTCGGCGAGCGACTGCGCCGCGGAACGCTTGCGGAAGTTGTCGAAGTCGGCCTGGATGCGCTGTGCCATGCCCTTGTACTCCTCGCGCTCGGCGAGCAGCGCGGGCACGTCGACGTCGGAGAAGTCGATGTCGCCCACGATCGCATCGAACTCGTCATCGCCCAGCTCGTCGCCACCACCCCCGGCGGGACGCCGGACCGAGTCGGTGATGTCGTCGAGATCGCTCGCGAGTTCGGGTTCGTCGACGTCGGGCTCGCGGGGCTCGGGCGGGTCGACCATGTCGCCGTCCATCGCCGGGTCAGGCCGTCTCGTCGTCGTCGACGATCTCGGCATCGACGATGTCGTCGTCGTTCACCGCGCCGGCGCCACTGTCCTGCCCGGACGCCGAGGTTCCCTCGGCGCCCGAATCGCGGGCGGCGGCCTCGTACAGCTTCTGACTGAACGCCTGGCTCGCCGACATCAGCGTGTCGGTCGCTGCCTTGATGGCATCGGTGTCGTTGCCCTCCATCGCCTTCTTGAGGTCGCTCAATGGCTGCTCGACGGCTTCCTTCTCCTCGGCGGAGACCTTGTCGCCCTGCTCACGCAGCACCTTCTCGGTCTGGTACACGATCGAGTCGGCGTTGTTGCGGACCTCGGCCTCGTCGCGGCGCTTGCGGTCGTCCTCGGCGTGGGCCTCGGCGTCTTTGACCATCTGCTCGATGTCGTTCTTGTCGAGCGTGGACTGCCCGGTGATCGTCATCGACTGTTCCTTGTTGGTCGCACGGTCCTTGGCCGACACGTGCACGATGCCGTTGGCGTCGATGTCGAAGGTGACCTCGATCTGGGGCACTCCACGAGGAGCCGGCGGCAGGTCGACGAGCTGGAACTTGCCGAGCGTCTTGTTGTAGCTGGCCATCTCGCGCTCGCCCTGGATCACGTGGATCTCGACCGACGGCTGGCTGTCCTCGGCGGTGGTGAACACCTCGGTGCGCTTGGTGGGGATCGTGGTGTTGCGCTCGATGAGCTTGGTCATCACGCCGCCCTTGGTCTCGATGCCGAGGCTCAGCGGGGTGACGTCGAGGAGCAGGACGTCCTTGACGTCACCGCGTAGCACGCCGGCCTGGACGGCGGCGCCGATGGCGACCACTTCGTCGGGGTTGACCGTCTTGTTCGGCTCCTTGCCGGTGAGGCTCTGCACGAGATCGGTGACCGCCGGCATGCGGGTCGAACCGCCCACGAGGATCACGTGGTGCAGGTCGCCCTTCGAGACGCCGGCGTCCTTCAACGCCTGCTCGAACGGAACGCGACAACGCTCCATCAAGTCGGACGTCATCTCCTGGAACTTCGAGCGCGACAGCGACTCGTCCATGTGGAGTGGGCCGTCCGCGGTGGCGGTGATGAACGGCAGGTTGATCTGGGTCTGCTGCACCTGGCTGAGTTCGATCTTGGCCTTCTCGGCGGCTTCCTTCAGACGCTGCGCCGCCATGCGATCGGCAGCGAGGTCGACGCCGTGCGCCGCCTTGAACTGCTGGACGAGCCAGTCGATGATCCGCTGGTCCCAGTCGTCGCCACCCAGGCTGGTGTCGCCGTGGGTCGACTTGACCTCGAACACGCCGTCGCCGATCTCGAGCACCGACACGTCGAACGTGCCGCCACCGAGGTCGAACACGAGGATCGTCTCGTCCTCGGAACCCTTGTCGAGGCCGTAGGCCAGCGCCGCAGCGGTCGGCTCGTTGATGATGCGGAGCACTTCGAGGCCGGCGATCGTGCCGGCTTCCTTCGTGGCAGTGCGCTGGGCATCGTCGAAGTACGCGGGAACCGTGATGACCGCCTGGTTGACGGTGTCACCGAGGTACGCCTCGGCATCGCGCTTGAGCTTCATCAGCGTGCGTGCCGAGATCTCCTGCGGGGTGTAGGTCTTGCCGTCGATGTCGTCGGACTTCCAGCCCTCGCCCATGTGGCGCTTGATCGAGCGGAACGTGCGATCGGGGTTGGTGATCGCCTGACGCTTGGCGACCTCACCGACGAGGACCTCGCCGGACTTCGAGAACGCCACGACCGACGGCGTGGTACGGGCACCTTCGGAGTTGGGGATGACGACGGGTTCGCCACCTTCGAGGACGGAGACCACCGAGTTGGTGGTTCCGAGGTCGATACCGACTGCCTTGGCCATGGTGTTGCTCCTCTTCCTGGCGTGTGCCTGGGGATGATGGGGGGACGAACGATCTGTGTTTCGGCACCCAACGATAGGGACGCACCCGTCCGACCGCAACCTCCGAGTGAGAAAACTTGAGTGTTATCGACTCAGGTTTTCATCGGTGAGGAACTCAGGGCCGAACGAGTGCGGCAACAGCTCAGCGACCGTGGTCGACCAGGTCGCGCCCGTCGCCGACAGGGAGTGGACTGCCACGGCGGGTCCCGCAAATTCACGGATCCGCTGACGGCATCCTCCGCACGGCGTCCCCGGTTCGTCGCCATCGGTCACCACCACGATCTCGGCGATGTCGCGTTCGCCAGCCGCGACCATCGCGCTGATCGCTCCCGCTTCCGCGCACGAACCCAACGGGTACGCGGCGTTCTCGACGTTGCACCCGACGATCACCGCTCCCGACCCGGTGCGGATCGCGGCGCCGACCCGGTAGTGCGAGTACGGGCAGTACGCCCGAAGGTGCGCTGCAGTCGCTGCGACCACCAGTTCCGGATCCGGTTCGAGCACGCTCATCGCCCCATCATCGCGCCCGGCGATCACCCCCACCCGAAAAATGCCTGGATCTGCGCGCTGAGCACGACAAACCAGGCATTTTCGGCTGGGGTGGGCGTGTCAGCTCGGGAAGCCGTCGGGATTGGTGCGCTGCCAGCGCCAGTGGTCCACGCACATGTTGTCGATCGTGCGCTCGGCCCGCCAGCCCAACTCCCGCTCGGCTTTGGACACGTCGGCGAACGACACGGGCTGATCCCCGGGCCGACGCCCGACGACGCGCCGCGGAATCGGTTGACCGACCGCTCGCTCGACCGCGGCGATCATCTCGAACACCGAGGTCCCACGCCCGGTGCCGAGATTCCATGTGTGCACTCCGGGTTCCTCGGCGAGACGGCGCATTGCTGCGACGTGCCCGCGGGCGAGGTCGACGACGTGGATGTAGTCGCGGATGCAGGTGCCGTCGGGGGTTTCGTAGTCGTCACCGAAGACCGCCAGTTCGGCCAGCTTGCCGACGGCAACCTGCATGACGAACGGCATCAAGTTGTTCGGTATGTCGGCGGGATCCTCACCGATCCGCCCGCTCTCGTGCGCGCCTACGGGGTTGAAGTAGCGCAGCAATGCCACGGCCAACTCGGCGTCAGCGTGACCGGCGTCGGTCAGCATCTGCTCGATCATGAACTTGGTCTCGCCGTACGGATTCGTCGGCCCGGTGACGGCGTCCTCCTGCAGCGGCGGGCGCGCGTCGGGGCTGTAGACCGTGGCCGACGACGAGAACACCAGTCGTTTCACGCCGTGCGCGGCCATCGTCTCGGCCAGCGTCAGCGTGGTGCCGATGTTGACGCGGTAGTAGCGCAGTGGTTCGGCAACCGATTCGCCAACTGCCTTGAGCCCGGCGAAGTGGATGACCCCGTCGATCGGCCGTGCACCGAACACGGCATCGAGCGCGTTGCGATCGGCGACGTCGATCCGATGGAAGTCGATCGACCGGCCCGCGATCGCCGCGGCCTCGGTGACGGCGTACTCGGAACCGTTCGACAGATCGTCGACGACGACGACGTCGTAGCCAGCCTCCAACAGTGCGACGCACGTGTGACTGCCGATGTAGCCGGCGCCGCCGGTGACCAGGATCGTCTCCATGTCGGCCATTGGACCACACGCGGTCGTCCCGACCTCCCATCCTCAGATCTCCGCGAGGCGGTACAGCAGGCCCGTCAGCGACATGCCGTCGCGGACCCTTCCCGCACGGATCTCGGAGCGAATCGTTTCCCATCGCACCCACTCGATCCGCTCGGCCTCATCGGAATCGGCCGGATCTCCGACGTGCGTCGCGGACGTTGCGAGGAACAGATTGAACGTCGCGTCGCTCGTGCCGTTGTGCGCGAAGTACGACGTCATCGGCGTGAGTGGGCCGGGCCGCCATCCGGTCTCTTCCAGCGTCTCGCGGGCACCGGCCCGGATCGGAGACTCGCCGGAGTCGACGTGGCCGGCGGGCACCTCCCAGCCCCACGTGTCGGTGATGAACCGATGCCGCCACAACAGCAACACGCCGCGATCGGGGTCGTCGACGACCACACCGGACGCCTCGGCGGGCATCCGCAGGACATGGTGGTCGAATCGGGCACCGCTCGGCAGTTCGACATCGACCAGAGCGAGACGCATCCACTCGCTGTCGTAGATCGTCCGCTCGCCGTGCACCGTCCACTCCATCGCCCGCACCCTACGACCGCGACCCGCCCCTGGTGGAGCGGTCAGATGCCGAGGACGAGGGGCACGATGATCGGGGTGACGATCAGCGTCACCAGCGTGAGCGGGGCGCCGACAATCGTGAAGTCGCGGAACCTGTAGCCGCCGAGGCCATACACCATCAGGTTGGTCTGGTAGCCGATCGGCGACAGGAACGAACACGACGCGCCGATCAGTACGACGATCGCGAACGATCGAGGGTCGAGGTTCGCCTCGATCGCCGTCGCCGTCGCAACCGGCAGCATCAGGGCTGCCGCAGCGTTGTTCGACAGCAGCTCGGTCAACAGCATCGTGGCAACGAGTACCGCCACCAGGCGGCCGATGTCACCGAACGGATCTCCGAGGTCGCCGAGCAACGTCGCGATCTCGGCGGCCAGTCCGCTGACCGCGACGGCGGTGCCGAGACTGATCGACATCGCGATCGTGAGGACGACGTTCAGGTTGACCGCTCGCCTGGCCTCCGTCACGCTGATCACCCTCGCCGCGATCAGCACCACCGCCGCGAGCAACGAGGCCTCCATGAGGTCGAGCACGTTCGTGACGACCGCGGCGATCATGGCCACGATGGCGAGGATGACGATCCCGGCACGATGGCGACGCACGGGCGGCGACGCGTCGAGCGACGCGATCACGCTGAAGTCGCCATGGCCGCGCCACTGCCGTTCGAACTCCGGGGTGGCCAACACGAGCAGCACGTCGCCGGGCCGGAGCACGACCGTGCCGAGCTTGCCCGGGAGGTCGTCGTCGTGACGCCGGATCGCGAGGACGGCCGCGTCGTAGCGGGCACGGAAGCCGGCTTCACGCAAGGTCGCGCCGGCGAGCTCGGAGCGCTCGGACACCACCGCCTCGAACAAGCCGGCATCGGGCCGATCGCCGGCGCCGACGACATGGGCATCCTCGGCGCTCGACAGACCGGGTACTTCGAGCAGGTCGACGACATCGACGACGTCGCCGGCGAAGTAGCACACGTCGCCGTTGCTCAGCATGGTGCCGGGTCGTGCGGGGACGACCGAGCCAGCGCGCTCGACACCGGCGAGGAACACGCCCTGCAGGTGACGCAGGCCGGCTCCGTCGATGGTCTTGCCAACGAGCGGTCCTCCGTCGTCGACCCGCAAGGCAATCGTGTATGGCTGCGTCGCGACGGTGGCGTCGACTCCGGCACCGCTGCGATCGCGCAGCAGTCGTGGAGCGGTCACCACGAGCACCGCGATGCCGATCGTCGCGATGGGCAGCCCGACCCCGGTGATCTCGAACACGCCGAGCGGGTCGCTGCCTTGCGCCACGAGCAGATCGGAGACGACGAGGTTGGTCGACGTGCCGACGACGGTGATCACGCCGCCGAACACCGCTGCGTACGACAGCGGGATCAGGTACGGCGACACCGACTCGCCCGAGCGACGGCACCAGGTGACGACCCGGGGCGCAGCAAGGGCGACCAACGGCGTGTTCGGGAGCACGGCCGACAGCGCGCCGCTCGCCACCGCCAGCCGGCTGAGCCTGCCTCGCGTGTCCGATCCCGGATCGGTTCGCTTCCGCGATCCGTCGAGCACGCGATCGATCAGCGGCGACAACGCCCCGGTCACCGTGGCCGCCCCGGCGAGCACGTAGAGGGCGGCGATCGTGATCGGCGCCGATGACGCCAGACCCGACAACGCCTCGCTCTGGTCGACGACGTCGGCGAGCAGCAGTACACCAACCGCTGCGCCCATCGCGGCGGCGGCCGGCATCCGGTCGAAGGCGAGGACCGCGAAGGTCGCGACCAGCACCGCAAGGGTGATCCAGGCGTCGGTCGTCATCGCGCTTCCAGCACGAGCTCCAACGAGTCGGAGCCCGCGCGTTGGTGTTGAACGGTCACGGTGATCGTCGTACCCGACGCGGCCCGCACCAGCCACGAGCAACTCCTGCGGTCCGGCGTGCTGTCGGTGCCGTTCGTGAATCGGGCCGACGACGACCCGGCGAGTTGACCGAGCGTTCGACGCGGCGCACCGTCGAGCACCTCGGCGTCGCCGATGAGGTCCGCGAGCACCGGCCGCACGAGGTTGTCGTGGCGAGCCTTCGAACTCACGGTGGTCGGGAGCCATCCGGTGTTCGCCACGCCGATGACGACCCGCCAGGTGTCGGCACCGACGTGCTCGGCTCGTGCATGGCGGATCTCGATGCACGGCGCGGCGAGCGCTTGGGCAACGGCGAAGTCGGCGTGACCGTCGACCTCGGCGAGCAACCGAGAGGGTGGCGGGTTGGTCCACGAGTACAGGCTGTTCCAGCCGCCGAGTTCGACCGATCCGAGCTGCGGGTGATCGAACGGGTACCAGTCGACGAAGCCGCGCGTCGGGTCGTCGG
This sequence comes from Ilumatobacteraceae bacterium, assembly GCA_963774765.1. GTDB lineage: Bacteria > Actinomycetota > Acidimicrobiia > Acidimicrobiales > Ilumatobacteraceae > Sva-07. The sequence goes on along the minus strand of CAVZGP010000030.1, from coordinate 223,030 downwards.
TGGAGTGCTCGTCGAGCCAGCCCAGCACAGCGAGGCGTTCGGCGTCGGTCGGGCCGGTGTACCAGAAGTGCGTCGACTGCTTCTCGCCGGTCGCGGCGTGGACGATGTCCCAGAACTCGGTGGTCCAGCCGAAGATCCCGAGGTGTTCGTAGGCCCAGTCGTCGGACGCTCCGCTCATCGTGTCGGTCGGGTCCCACGTGAAGTCCTCGTACACCGAATGCGACGGGTAGCCGGTGAGTTCGGTGCCGATCGCGGCGAGCTGTTTCCACGTCCAGACGTCGGCGGGCGGAAGTTTCGCGTCGGGTCGGGTCGACGAGGGTCGCAGGATCACGCCGCCGCTCGTGTGGAACGCGTTGAACCCGCAGATGTTCGGCCGGGCGACGATCGCACGCACGAGCGCATCGATCTCCGGTTCGGACAACGGGTGATCGCCGGCCCCGGGAACGCTGGTGCCCCAGCCTGCAGGGAAGTTCCGGTTGAGGTCGAGGCCCTCGGGCGCGGGTGCCGACGGAACGTCGAAACCGTCGAAGTCCTGGATCGTGCCTTCGTCGAGGACCCGGTAACGCGCTGCGTCAGAGCCGACACCGGCGGGAGGTACGGGGACGAGCAGACGTTCGTCCTCGGGGTGGGCGATCCATGGCCCGCCGGGATCGGGGAACCGCATCTGCAGGATGCGTCCATCGCCGTCGACGTCTTCCTCGTGCAGGCCCGGCCACCGGTGGGCGTCGGCCAACGGCCAGGGTCGCACGCTGGAACGCCGGAATCGAGGACGGTCGGCGAGGACCCACTCGGCGCCGTCGGGATTGACTCGGGGCACCACGTAGAACGTCCGGGTCCGCAATGCACGGGTGATCGTCGCGTCACCCGCAGCGTGGCCATCGACCAGACGCTGCAGCAACCGGCAGGCCGCGACGGTGGCGGTCAGTTCGACGGCGTGGATGCTGGCGTCGACCCAGTGTGCGGGTTTCGTGTCGTGGGTGCCCGTCGACTCGTCGGTGACCGTGACGAGCAAGAGGTCGCGTCCCTCGAACGATCTGCCATACGAGTCGACCGCCACCAGATCAGGGTGGGCTGCGGCGAGTTGGTCGATCCATTCGACCAATTCGGGGTAGCGCAGGAACCGGTCGAATGCGTACTCGATCACGCCGGCAGACTACGCGCCTAACGTCGGCGAAATGATCGACTCGACGATGATGTTGCCCGACGGTCGCACGCTGGCGTACACCGATGTCGGCACATCCGGCCAACAGGCCGCGCTCTACTTCCATGGTGCGCCCGGTGGACGGCTCGAGTTGGTGGCACTCGACGCCGCGTTCGCTGCTGCAGGGGTCCGGGTGATCACCGCCGACCGGCCGGGCTACGGCGGATCGAGCCCGCTCGCCGGTCGGACGACGGCCGACTGGGCCGACGATGTCACCGCACTGGCCGACCACCTCGGTATCGACCGGTTCGTCGCGATGGGGCTGTCCTCCGGCGGCCCGTACACGGTGGCATGCGCATCACTCCTGGGCGATCGCCTCATCGGCGCCGTCATCGCTGCCGGAAACACCGACATGTCATGGCCGGGGGCGAGTGACGGATACATGCAGTCCGAACTCGACATCATGGCGATGAACGACGAAGCGGCCGCCGTCGCCTGGTGCGAGGAGCACTTCGGCGTCGACGGATCCGGTTTCTTCGGCGGCGACATGGATCTCGGATCGACCGACAACGCCTGGTTGGCCGACGAGGCAAACCTGCAGTCGCTCATGGAAACGATGGGCGAAGCCTTCGGTCAGGGCGTGGTCGGCTATGCGCACGACATCACCGTGCAGGGCCGTCCGTGGACGTTCGACCCGGCCACGATCACCGCGCCGACGATCGTCGTCCACGGCGCCGACGACCAACTCGTGCCGGTCGTTCACAGTCTTCACACGGCATCGCTGATCCCTGGAGCAGAGTTCCGGGTGCTCGACGACTGCGGCCACCTGAGTCTCGTCGATCATCTGCCAACCCTCGCCGCCGAACTCGGCGCACGCTGAGTCGACCCACACGAGGTGACGGCTCGTGGGGGTACGGATCGCCTGATCGCATCGCCATCGAACGCGTTCTCGCCCCACACGAACACAGATCACGTCACCCTCCGCGGGTGCCCACCGACAGGCCCTGCGCGCTCCGTTGCTCACCCGGCTTGACAGAAAGGTTTAAGGTTCCGGCCATGGCGAGCAAGAAACAACATCTGGACACACTCAGCGGCGTCTCACTCTTCAGCGGCTGCAACAACAAGGAACTCGAGAAGGTCGCCAAGGCGAGCGACGAGATCCGCATGACCGCGGGCACGCTCATCGTCGACCAGGGCCAGACCGGCCGTGAGGCCTTCGTCGTGATCGATGGCGAGATCGAGATCAAACGCAACAATCGCAAGGTCGCCACGCTCGGGCCTGGCTCGGTCGTGGGCGAACTGTCGCTGCTCGACCATGGCCCTCGTACGGCCACCGCGGTGTGCGCCACCGATTGCACGCTGCTCGTGATCGACCAGCGCCGGTTCCTCGGTGTGATCGACTCGGTGCCGGCGATCTCGCACAAACTGCTCGCCAGCCTGGCTGCCCGCATTCGCGACCTCGACCGCCAGTACTTCGGCTGACCGGTTACGCCGGCGCCCGAACGCAACGTTTGGTGTCAGACACCAAACGTTGCGGACATGAACGTCGGCGGGGCCAACGACTAGCGTTGCCGCCGTCATGAGCAGCGAACCCGCCACCAACGCGTCCGGCGAACCGAAGCCGCCCGCCCGCGTCAAGCCCCATCACCTCGCCCTGGTGCTCGGCATCGCGATGGGCATCTTCATCGTCATCTCGGGAATCCTCCCGCAGATCACGGGCTGGGAGAACGACAACGCCATCCATCGCACGGTGTTCGTCAACATCCCGGGCCCGATGCAGATCGCGTTCTACACGGTCATTCCGGTGATGGTCATCTGGGGGGCGTTCATGTTCGCCAACCGGATGAAGAACTGGGAGCGTGGAGCCCCCGCCCAGCGACACACCACCCAGAAGAACGCCGCGCAACGGTTGAAGGACTTCCGCGCCGGTGCGTACATGCAGACGCTGTTGCGTGACGCCGGCGCCGGCCTGATGCACTCGATGATCTACTTCGGGTTCCTGGTGCTGCTCGGCGTCACGACGGTGCTCGAGATCGACCACCAGATGCCCGAGGACCTGAAGTTCCTGCACGGCATCACGTACCAGGCGTACTCCTTCGTCGGCGATGCCGCGGGACTCGTGTTCCTCGGCGGCATCGTGTGGGCGATCGTGCGCCGCTACGTCCAGCGTCCCTACCGCATCCGCATCAAGTCCAAGCCCGAACACGCCGCGATCCTCGCCACGTTCTTCGCCGTCGGCGTCACCGGGTTCGGTGCCGAGATGTTCCGGATCGCCGAGGTGGGCACGCCGGACTACGAGAAGTGGTCGTTCGTCGGCTACCCGCTCGCCACCTTGGTCGACGGGTGGTCGGCCGACAACCTCAGCACGTGGCACCAGTGGATGTGGGTGATCCACGTCGCCAGCTTCGTGGCCTTCCTGGCACTGCTGCCGCTGACGATGCTGCGCCACATCTTCACCTCGCCGCTCAACATGTACCTGAAGGACAAGGACCGTCCGAAGGGCGCGATGCGACCGATGCCGAACCTCGAGGAGACCGAGCTCGAGAGCTTCGGCGCCTCCACCATCGAGGACTTCACGTGGAAGCAGCTGCTCGACCTCGACGCCTGCACCATGTGCGGTCGCTGCACGAGCGTGTGCCCCGCGCATGCCACCGGCAAGCCGCTCGACCCACGCGAGATCGTCTTGAAGTCCGGTGAGGTGATGGCGGCCACCGGGTCACCGGTCGTGTCGCCGCCGCTCGGCACCGTTGCCGAGATCACCGTCAGCGCCAACTCGCTGTTCGAGCGCATCACGGCCGAGGAGATCTGGGCGTGCACGACCTGCAAGGCGTGCGACGAGATCTGCCCGGTCAACATCGAGATCACCGACAAGATCTTCGACATGCGGCGCTACCTGTCGCTGATGGAGTCGAACTTCCCCGCCGAGTTGGGCAACGCCTACCGGGCGATGGAGAACCAGTCGAACCCGTGGGGCATGAACCAGGGCGAGCGCGGCGACTGGGCCGAGGGCATCGACGGCGTCACCATCGTCGACCCAGGAGAGGCGCTCACCTCGGAGTACTTGTACTGGGTCGGGTGCGCCGGTTCGTTCGACGACAAGAACAAGAAGGTCACCCAGGCCATGGCGCAATTGCTGCGCCGCGCGGGCATCGACGTCGCCATCCTCGGCCCGTCGGAGATGTGCACCGGCGACTCCGCCCGCCGCTCGGGCAACGAGTACCTGTTCCAGATGCTCGCCCAGCCGAACGTCGAGATGCTCAACGGCATGGGCGTCAAGAAGATCATCACCCAGTGCCCGCACTGTTTCAACACGCTGCTCAACGAGTACCCGCAGGTCGGTGGCCACTACGAGGTCATCCACCACACCCAGCTGCTCGAGGAGCTGATCGACTCAGGCAAGCTCGACGTACGCGACGCCACACTCGAAGAGCGCATCACCTACCACGATTCGTGCTACCTCGGCCGACACAACGACGTCTACCTGGCGCCGCGCAAGGTCGTCGCGTCGATCAAGGGTGTCGAGGTCGTCGAGATGTCGCGCAACGGCACCAAGGGCATGTGCTGCGGCGCCGGTGGTGCCCGCATGTGGATGGAGGAGAACACCGGCACGAAGGTCAACGACGAGCGCGCCGCCGAGGCCATCTCCACCGGTGCCAGCCGGGTCGCCACCGCGTGTCCGTTCTGCTACATCATGCTCGACGACGGGGTGAAGGGTGCCGGTGTCGAGGAGGACCAGGTGCGCGTGGCCGACATCTCGATCCACCTGCTCGAAGCGATCGAGGCCGGCGAGGCCAAGCGTCATCACCCCGACGCTCCCCTCGCCACCCCGGTCGCCGGCGACTGACACCCGCCAAGCACGGTTTGCGTCGACGTTTCGGTGGGGTGGACCACCGGGAATCCGACGAAGACGTGGTGAGATGCCACCCGAGTTCGCGCATCACGCGTTTCGCTGAGGCTCGGGTTCGGCCAGACTCGTGCTTGTGCCAACTCCCCCGTTCTCGCCGCATCAACGACCGAGGGTGTGGGTCGGAAACCCCTACCCACTCGGCGCCTATTACGACGGGTCGGGAACGAACTTCTCGTTGTTCACGAGCGTTGCCGACGGCGTCGAACTCTGCCTGCTCGGCGAAGGACCCGACGCCGACGAGGTCCGGGTCTCTTTGACCGAGGTCGACGGCCACTGCTGGCACGCCTATCTCCCCGATGTTCGCCCCGGACAGCGTTACGGCTTTCGAGTCCACGGTCCGTGGGACCCGGACCGGGGCCTCTGGTGCAATCCGTCGAAGCTGCTCCTCGACCCCTACGCCAAGGCGATCGATGGAGAAATCGACTGGTCCGAGGCCTGCTTCGGATACCAATTCGACGACCCTGACCAGCCGAACACCGACGACAGCGCCCCGCACGTCGCCAAGGCGGTCGTCGGCGATCGGTTCTTCGACTGGGGCAACGACCGACCGCCGGATGTCGCGCTGCACGACACGATCATCTACGAAGCTCACGTCCGCGGGTTGACCATGCGGCATCCGGACGTGCCACCAGCGCTTCGCGGCACATACTCCGGGCTGGCCCATCCGGCGGTCATCGACCACCTCACCCGCCTCGGAGTCACCGCGATCGAACTGATGCCTGTGCATCAGTTCGTGCAGGACCACCACCTCGTCGAACGGGGCCTGCGCAACTACTGGGGCTACAACTCGATCGCGTTCCTCGCCCCGCACAACGGCTACACGTCGTCGGCTGCCCTCGGACAGGTGCAGGAGTTCAAGACGATGGTGAAGGCCGTCCACGCTGCCGGGATCGAGGTGATCATCGACGTGGTCTACAACCACACCGCCGAGGGCAACCATCTCGGTCCCACGCTGTCGATGCGCGGCATCGACAACCTCGCGTACTACCGCACGATGGAGGACGACCCGCGCTACTACCTCGACTTCACCGGTACCGGCAACAGCTTGAACATGCGCCACCCCCACGTGCTTCAGCTGATCATGGACAGCCTGCGCTACTGGGTGACCGAGATGCACGTCGACGGATTCCGCTTCGACCTTGCCTCGACGTTGGCGCGTGAGCTCTACGAGGTCGATCGTCTGTCGGCGTTCTTCGATCTCGTGCAACAGGACCCGATCCTGTCGCAGGTCAAGCTGATCGCCGAGCCGTGGGACATCGGCGAGGGCGGCTACCAGGTGGGCAACTTCCCTCCGCAGTGGTCGGAATGGAACGGCCGCTACCGCGACACGATCCGCGACTTCTGGCGCGGTGAGCCCGCCACGTTGGCCGAATTCGGCTACCGCTTCACCGGCAGCTCCGACCTGTACGAAGCCGACACCCGTCGGCCGACGGCGTCGATCAACTTCGTCACCGCCCACGACGGCTTTCCGCTGAGCGATCTCGTCTCGTACAACGACAAACACAACGATGCCAACGGCGAGGGCGGCAACGACGGCGAGTCCCACAACCGCTCGTGGAACCACGGCGCAGAAGGGCCCACCGACGACCCCGACATCCTGGCGTTGCGAACCCGTCAGCGCCGCAACCTCGTCACGACGCTCCTGCTCTCGCAGGGTGTCCCGATGCTGCTCGGCGGCGACGAGTTCGGCCGCACCCAGGGTGGCAACAACAACGCCTACTGCCAGGACAACGAGATCTCCTGGCTCGACTGGGAGCATGTCGACACCGACTTCGCCAAGTGGTGTCAGCGGGTCATGACGTTCCGCCGCGACCACCCGGCGTTCCGGCGTCGACGCTGGTTCCAGGGTTCCTCGATCCGCGGGATCGACGATCTGGCGTGGATGCGGCCCGACGGCGAGGAGATGACGGACGACGACTGGGACGCCGGATTCGCCCGCGCGGTCGCGGTCTTCGTGAACGGCGAGACGATTCTGACCACCGACTCCTATGGTGAACGCATCGTCGACGACAGCTTCCTCGTGATCTTCAACGCCTCCGATCACCCGATCGAGTGGTCCATCCCCGGCCCTCAGTGGAGCCGGCGATGGACGATCGACCTCGACACCGCCGACCCGAAACGCGGAATGGCTCGCACGGTCAACAAACGCCCGGGCGACACCCTCGATGTCGTCGACCGATCGATGGTGGTCCTTCGCTCGACGCGCGCACCGAGCCGACATCCCGCCCATTCCCGCCCGATCGTCCGCACGGTCGCGGTGCTCCCCGACACCGATCACGCCACCAACTCCGAAACCGACACCGAGGACTCCGCGACCTGATGACCCGACCAGCCGACCCACTTCCGTCCGCTCGCCCGAGCCGCGTCGTCGTCGAACCCGTGCGACCGCTCGTCGACGGCGGCGCCTTTGCTGCGAAAGCGACACTCGGCGAGCCGATGCACGTGCTGGCCGACGTGTTCGCCGACGGTCACGACGTAGTGGATGCCGTCGTCACATGGCGGCACCTCGACGCCACCGGCGCAGCCACCGGGTGGCAGGAGTTGCCGATGGCCCCCCTCGGCAACGACCGCTTCGAGGCGTGGATCGTGCCCGACCGCCTCGGCCGGCTCGAGTACGACGTCGTCGGATGGATCGACCATCTCGAATCGTGGCGACGCGGCGTCGTCAAGAAGATCAACGCCGGCGTCGACGTGAGCGTCGAGTCGCTGACCGGAGCCTCCCTGCTCGCCGACGTCCTGGATCGGGCCGTCTCGCTCGGCGACGACCACTCGCTCGGTGACCATCGCCTCGTGAAGGCACTCCGTGCGCACCTGCTCGACGGCGACCACTCGACACTCGACGACGATCACTGGACCGATGTGTTCGCCAGGACCTCGCTGCGCGAGCCGACGGGGCGACTCAGCGCACCACTGGCCGTCGACGTCGACCCACTGCGGGGAGCCATCGGCGCCTGGTACGAGTTCTTTCCCCGCTCGAGTGCCGACGGCGCACCACCACGAACGCTGCGCGACTCGATCGATCGACTCGACCACGTCGCCGCGATGGGGTTCGACGTCGTCTATCTGCCACCGATTCATCCGATCGGCCTCTCGCATCGCAAGGGGCGCAACGGCACGACGTCGCCGGCGCCGGACGACGTCGGCAGCCCGTGGGCGATCGGCTCTGCCGCGGGTGGCCACACGGCCGTCAATCCGGACCTCGGGACCATCGATGATGTCGCCGCGTTCGCCACCGCGTGTCGCGACCGCGAGATGGAACTGGCGCTCGACATCGCCTTCCAGTGTTCGCCCGACCACCCCTGGGTCACCGAGCATCCGGAGTGGTTCGCCAAGCGTGCCGACGGCAGCATCCAGTACGCCGAGAACCCGCCCAAGAAGTACCAGGACATCTACCCCATCGACTTCGAGTCCGACGACTGGCAGAACCTGTGGGAAGCCCTGGCCGACGTCATCCGCTTCTGGATCGAGCGTGGCGTACGCACCTTCCGCGTCGACAACCCCCACACGAAGTCCTTCGCGTTCTGGGAGTGGGCTCTCGGTTCGATCCGTAGCGAGTGCCCGGACACGGTCTTCCTCGCCGAAGCATTCACCCGTCCCCGGGTGATGGAGCGCCTCGCCAAGATCGGGTTCAACCAGTCGTACACGTACTTCGCGTGGCGCCAAGCCGCGTGGGAACTGCGGGAGTACTTCGAGGACCTGTCGACTCGGACCGTCGACGTGTTCCGCCCGAACGCCTGGCCGAACACGCCGGACATCCTGACCGAGCAACTCCAGACCGGCGGGCGGCCGGTGTTCGTCAGCCGGGCGATCCTGGCGGCCACACTCTCGCCGAGCTGGGGCGTCTACGGGCCGGCATTCGAGCTGCTCGAGCACGAACCGGTGCGCGAGGGCACCGAGGAGTACCTCGATTCGGAGAAGTTCCAGACCCGAACGTGGAACCTCGACCGCCCCGACACCCTCGCACCCCTGCTCACTCGACTCAACGAGATCCGTCGAGCGCACCGTGCGTTCAGGCGACTCGACACGATCCACTTCCACGGGACCGACGACCCCGGGCTGCTCTGCTACAGCAAGACCGACCCTGCCGGCGACGGCAGCGCGGTGTTGGTCGTCGTCAACCTCGATCCCTTCGAACGCCACAGCGGTTTCGTCGACCTCGACCTCACGGCGCTCGGGCTCCCGCACGGCTCCGACTACGACGTGGTCGACGAACTCGGTGGTGTCACCTACCGCTGGAGCGGCAACCGCAACTTCGTCGACCTCGCGCCGTGGTCAGCGTCAGCTCACGTCTTCAGCGTTCACCCGATCAGCGTCCGCCCGATCACCGAGCTGCAGGAGCCCCGAAAATGAACGACGACTGGTTCCGCGATGCGGTCATCTACGAGCTGCACATCCGCGCCTTTGCCGACTCCAACGGCGACGGCATCGGCGATTTCGACGGGCTCACGTCCCGCCTCGACTACCTGAGCGACCTCGGCGTCACGGCGCTCTGGCTGCTGCCGTTCTATCCGTCACCACTGCGCGACGACGGCTACGACATTGCCGACTACGGCTCGGTCAACCGCGACTACGGCAACCTGCGATCGTTCCGTCGCTTTCTCGACGCCGCCCACGACCGCAACCTCAAGGTGATCACCGAACTGGTCATCAACCACACGTCCGACCAGCATCCCTGGTTCGAACGCGCACGCCGCGCCCCGCCGGATCACCGCACCGCGACTACTACGTCTGGGGCGACGACCCGACCCGTTGGTCCGATGCGCGCATCATCTTCCAGGACTTCGAAACCTCCAACTGGACGTGGGATCCCGTGGCCGGCCAGTACTACTGGCACCGCTTCTACTCGCACCAACCCGACCTGAACTACGACAATCCGGCGGTCGAGCAGGCGGTGCTCGGCGTGCTCGACCACTGGCTCGACATGGGCGTCGACGGCCTCCGCCTCGACGCCGTGCCGTACCTGTACGAACGCGACGGCACGAACTGCGAGAACCTGCCCGAGACCCATGACCTGCTCAAGCGGGTCCGCGCCCACATGGACGCGAAGTACGAGGGGCGCATGCTGCTCGCCGAGGCCAACCAGTGGCCCGAGGACGCTGCGGCCTATTTCGGCGACGGCGACGAGTGCCACATGAACTTCCACTTCCCCGTGATGCCCCGGCTGTTCATGTCGTTGCAGTCCGAGAGCCGTACACCGATCATCGACATCCTCGATCAGACCCCGACACCTCCCGAGAACTGCCAGTGGGCCACCTTCCTGCGCAACCACGACGAGCTGACACTCGAGATGGTCACCGAGGAGGAGCGCCACACGATGCTGCGCGCCTACGCCCGCGACGATGAGATGCGCATCAACCTGGGCATCCGTCGACGGCTGGCGCCACTCTTGGGCAACGACCGCCGCAAGATCGAGTTGCTCAACGCCGTGCTGTTCTCGCTACCCGGCACGCCGGTGATCTACTACGGCGACGAGATCGGCATGGGCGACAACGTCTACCTCGGCGACCGCGACGGGGTGCGGACCCCGATGCAGTGGACCGCGGACCGCAACGCCGGCTTCTCGAGCGCCAACCCGCACCGGCTGTACCTGCCGCTGATCACCGAGCAGGAGTTCCACTACGAGAGCGTCAACGTCGAGACGCAACACGCCAATCCGGCGTCGTTGCTGTCGTGGATGCGCCAGCTCATCTCGCTACGCACCCGCCACACCGTGCTGGGACGTGGCGAAATCGACTTCCTCGACCCGGACAACCCGCACGTCCTCGCGTTCATCCGCACGCTCGACGGCGAATCTCCGATGCTCTGCGTCGCGAACCTGTCGAGGCTGGCTCAACACGTCGAACTCGACCTGCGCCAGCACCAGGGCGTGGTGCCCGTCGAGGTCTTCGGCCAGAACCGGTTCGGTCCGATCCGCGACCACGACTACCAGATCACCCTGGCGCCGTACGGCTTCTTCTGGTTGTCGCTCGTCGGTGGCCATCAGGACGCAACGACCGCCACGGCTCCGCATCTGCCGGGCTCGATGACCGAGGTCTTGCGACGCCGTGCCGGCCTCGGGCGGGCGCTCGAACAGTGGATGCCCCATCGTCGTTGGTACGCCGGCAAGGGGCGCACCATCCGATCGCTCCACGTCGACGATGCGTTCGTGCTCGACGCCAACGTGGCCCTGCTGATCGTGTCGGTGTCGTTCACCGAGGGCGATGACCAGCGCTACTCCGTTCCGGTGATGCGCCTCAGCCGCGACCTCGCCGAACTGGGCGAGTATCACGACTCGGTCATCGCGCAGCTCGACGACGGCGCGCTGCTCGTCGATGCGATGAGCGACCAGCGCGGTGCCGCCACGGTGATCGGCACCGCACTGCGACGACGCATTCGATCGGGACGCCACGGCGATCTGCGCGGGATGCCTCGCCGATCGCGTCTCGCCCGGCTCGCGGACGACCCTCGGAACATCACCCTGCTCAGCGTCGAGCAGTCGAACTCGTCGGTCATCATCGACGGAAGGTTCATCGCCAAGCTGGTGCGGCGCCTCGAAGCCGGATTGAACCCCGACGTCGAACTTCCCGACCATCTCCTCCGGTCGGGCTTCAGTGCCGTCCCTGGGGTCGCCGCCAATGCGGTGGTCGATGTTCCGGGCGAGACCGTCCCCGCCGACGTCGTGATCGTGCACGACGCGATCGGCCACGAGAGCGATCTGTGGACCAAACTGCTCGACGACCTCGGGTTGGCGATCGATCTGAACGTGGCGTCCGATCGAAGTGCCGATGTCGTGGGTTCGTCGCTGGCTGACCTGCTCGGTCGCCGCACGGCCGAACTCCACCACACGCTCGCGCGCCAGAACGGGCCGGCACCGATGAAGCCCGAAGCGTTCACCCTGCTCTGGCAGCGTTCGGTGCTGCAGACCCTGCGAAACGCCGTGAAGTCGACGCAGCGGGAGCTGCAACGCGCGCGCCGCAACGGAGGGCTCCCCGACGATGTCGTTGACAATGCGAATCGACTCGGCACCAACGTCGACGAGATCGTGGCCCGGTTCGACCGCTTGCGCACGACCAAGTTCGATGCCAAACGGATCCGGATCCACGGCGATCTGCACCTCGGCCAGATCCTCTGGACCGGGACCGACGTGGTGTTCATCGACTTCGAGGGTGAGCCTGGCGCGCCGATGGCCCAGCGCACGATCAAGCGTTCACCGCTCGCCGACGTGGCGGGTCTCGTTCGTTCCTTCGACTACGCGGGACGCATGGCGCTCCAGCGGGCGATCGAACGTGGCCGCGTCGGTGACGCCGACCTGGCCGCGGTCGAGCTGTGGCGCACGCGCTGGACGAGCGCCGTCACCGAGCGGCTGCTCGCGAGCTACTTCGACGCGATGGGTGACAGCGACCTGATCCCGCAAGATGATGCCGACCGTCGGATGCTGCTCGACGTGTACTCGCTGGTGAAGGCGATGTACGAGGTGCGATACGAGCTGTCGAACCGCCCCGACTGGGTGGCGTGGCCGATCGCCGCCATCCTCGATCTGCTCACCACGGACGAGCGATGACCGAGGAGGCGCTGCTCGCCCGCGCCGCTGAACTCGGCGCGCGGAGCGAGTATCACGACGTCGACGGGCAGCTCCACCGGGCCGATCCGGCGGCGCTCGCCCAGGTGGTGGAGATGCTCGAGGCGGACCGCGCCGCCGTCGACGCGGTGGCCCGCATCGGCCCCCCGCTGCACCTCGCCTCGCACGGGGCGGTGAAGATCGAAGCCCGCGTTCGCACCGCTTCGATCACGGTGGCGGGGCGACCGATCAACGTCGCGGTCACCGAACGCGATGGGCACAGCAGCTTGCAGCTTCCCCACGACCTCCCCGTCGGATGCCACACGCTGGCGTACGACACCGGCGACGGTCTCGGCGAGACGGTCGTGGTCGTCGCACCGCCGACGATGCCGAGAGCGTCCGAGCTCGCCGGACGCGGCGGGTTGTTCGTGCCCACCTACGCGCTGTGGGAGAGAGATCAGCCACTTGCGTCGTTCGCCCACCTGCATCAGCTCGCTCGTGACCTGAAACGAGCCGGCGTGCCGGTGATCGCGACGTTGCCGCTCTACGCCACGTTCCTCGACGAGCCGTTCGACCCCAGCCCGTACTCGCCGGTCAGTCGGCTGCACTGGAACGAGCTCTACCTCGACGACGCCGGACTCCCGCCCGCGCCGGTGCCGGAACAAGGCTCTCACGTCGACTGGCGCGTCCTCGCAGAACGGCGGCGCCGGCAGCTCGTCGACGCGGCGCGGTCGACCGACCTCGATGCCGCGTTGACGGCGTTCGCCGCCGCCCATCCCGATGTCGGCGCCTACGCCCGGTTCCGAGCAACGCGAGAAGCGGGCGGCGACGAACTCGTCGAACGCTCGCACCTGCTGGCGCAGTACCTGGCCGACCAGCAGCTCCGGGCGATCGCCGACGACCCGCACGCGGCGGCGCTCTCGCTCGACCTGCCGATCGGATCCAGCCCTCAGGGCTACGAGGTGTGGGCCGACCCGTCGATGTTCGCCGCAGGCGCGACGGTCGGGGCGCCACCGGATTCGTTCTTCGCCGAAGGGCAGAACTGGGGGTTTCCTCCACCGCTGCCCGGTGCGATGCATGCGAGCGGACACCGGCTCTGGCGCCGGTTGATCGCTCGCGCCGGCCGGTACTGCGACGTCCTGCGCGTCGACCACGCGATGGCGATCGAGCGGCTCTGGTGGGTGCCAGAGGGATTCTCGGCCGACCGCGGCGTCTACGTGCACTACCCGCGCGAGGAACTCCTCGCCGTGATCGCAGCGTCCGCAGCCGCGGCCGACGTCACGATCGTCGGTGAGGATCTCGGCACGGTGCCCGAGGAAGTGTCCGAGGCGTTCGCCCGCTGGGACGTGCTCGGGATGTACGAAGAGCAGTTCCACCTCGATGATGATCCGCTCCCGCACATCCCGGCCCGGTCGGTCGCCGGCATCCGCACTCACGACATGGAGCCGATTGCCGAGCTGGTCGCCACGGCCGACACCACCGACTACCGAGCTCGGCTCGGCGCCGCGCACGCCACGACCATCGACGCCACGTGGGGCGACGTCGTCGACCAGATGCTCGTCCGGCTGGCGGCGAGCGACGCCTACCTCGTGATCGCCGACCTCGATGACCTGCTCGGCGAACGCCGTCCACACAACCTGCCTGGCCGCATGGTCGACGGGTTGTGGGCACGACGCCTCGATGTCCCGACCTCGGAGGTGCTCGCCGATCCCGACGTGTGTCGCCGCCTGTCCATCCTGGGAAGGATCAACCAATGACCGACGAACTCGACCGCTACCTCTTCAACGAGGGAACCCACCGGTACCTGCACCGCCAGTTCGGCGCCCAGCCCGGAGCCGGCGGGTGCCGATTCGCGGTGTGGGCACCCAATGCCCGCTCGGTTGCGGTCACCGGGTCGTTCGACGACTGGCAGGCGGATCACGCGCTCGGCCCGAGCGAGTCCGGCGTGTGGAGCGGTTGGATCGACGGTGCCGCGATCGGCGACCGGTACCTGTACCGCGTCACCACGCCGACCGGCGAGGTCGTCGAGAAGTCCGATCCGGTCGGCGGCGCCACCGAAGAACCGCCCTCGATCGTTTCGGTGATCGCCGACCTCGCGTACGAGTGGGGTGACGACGAGTGGATGGCGAGCCGCGCCGACACGGTCGCGCTCGGCGCGCCGATGTCGATCTACGAGATGCACCTCGGATCGTGGGGGCGCCACGTCACCGACGGCAAGCGGTTTCCGCGCTACGACGAACTGGCCGACCCGATCGCCGACCACGTCCTCGCGCACGGCTTCACCCACGTCGAGTTCCTGCCGATCATGGAGCACCCGTTCTACGGATCGTGGGGGTACCAGACCACGGGCTTCTTCGCTCCGAGCGCCCGCTACGGGACCCCCATCGACCTGATGAAGATGATCGACCGACTCCACCAGCGCGGCGTCGGAGTGATCCTCGACTGGGTGCCGTCGCATTTCCCCAACGACAGCCATGGCCTCTACGAGTTCGACGGAACCCATCTGTTCGAGCACGCCGACCCTCGCCAGGGGTACCACCCCGACTGGAACTCGGCGATCTTCAACTACAGCCGCAACGAGGTGCGATCGTTCCTCACCTCGAGCGCGATGTGCTGGCTCGACCGTTACCACGTCGACGGCTTGCGCGTCGACGCCGTTGCCTCGATGCTGTACCTCGACTACTCGCGCAACGAGGGCGAGTGGATCCCCAACCAGTTCGGTGGCCGCGAGAACCTCGACGCGATCGTGTTCCTGCGTCAACTGAACGAGGCCGTGTACGGCGAGTTCCCCGACGTGACCACGATCGCGGAGGAGTCGACGTCGTGGCCGATGGTCAGTCGACCCACCTACATCGGCGGTCTCGGATTCGGCTTCAAGTGGGACATGGGCTGGATGCACGACACGCTCGCCTACTTCTCCGAGGATCCGGTCCATCGTCGGTGGCATCACGGTGAGATCACGTTCCGTTCGGTGTACGCCTCCAGCGAGAACTTCGTGCTGCCACTGAGCCACGACGAGGTCGTACACGGAAAGGGTTCGCTGTTGGGCAAGATGCCGGGCGACGACTGGCAGCAGTTCGCGAACCTCCGGCTGCTGTACGCAATGCAGTGGGCGCAGCCGGGCAAGAAGTTGCTGTTCATGGGCTGCGAGCTGGCGACCGGCCAGGAGTGGAACCACGAGTCGACACTCGATTGGTCGCTGCACGACGCCGACGGCCACTGCGGGGTGCGCCAGTGGCTGGCCGACGTCAACCGGCTCTACACCGACGAGCCCGGCATGCACCGTGGCGACAGCGACCCGACCGGGATCCAGTGGGTCGAAGGCGCCGACGCCGATCAGAGCGTGTACGCATGGCTCCGCAAGGATCCAACCGGCGCCGGACGACCGGTGCTGGCCGTGTTCAACGCCACCCCGATGCCGCGTCACAACTACCGACTCGGCGTTCCGAGCGGCGGCCGCTGGGTCGAGCTCGCCAACTCCGACGCCGAGGCCTACGGGGGCAGCGGGGTCGGCAACTTCGGCGGCGTCGACACGGTGCCGGTCGACTCGCACGGGTTCCACCAGTCGATCGTGCTCACGCTGCCGCCGCTCGGCGCACTGTTCCTGGCTCCGGAGCCGCCGGCGTGACCACCGCGGCTGTTGCGGGCCGACTCGGCGCGACGGTCGCCGACGGTGGGACCCGCTTCGAGTTGTGGGCGCCCGATGCGAGCCGGGTCGATGTCCGCATCGAGCGCACCGGTGCTGCCGACGACGTAGACGTGCAGCCGCTCACTCGCGCCCTCGACGCGGTGGCGGAACTCGACACGTGGTCGATCGTCGTCGACGGCGTCGGGCACGGCGACCGCTACCGCTACCGACTCGACGGAGGCGACTGGCTGCCCGATCCGGCATCGCGCTGGCAACCCGACGGCGTCCACGGGCCATCGGCCGTCGTCGACGAATCGAGCTTCGACCGGCACGACGAGGGCTGGCGAGGCATCGACCTCGCCGACGCGATCATCTACGAACTCCATGTCGGCACGCTGACCGCCGACGGCACGTTCGACGCCGCGATCGGACACCTCGCCCGTCTCGCCGAGCTCGGCATCAGCGTCATCGAGGTCATGCCGGTCGCCGCGTTTCCCGGTACTCGCAACTGGGGCTACGACGGTGTCTTCCCGTTCGCGGTCCAGGAGTCCTACGGCGGCCCCGCCGGACTCGTTCGATTCGTCGACGCAGCCCACGGGTTCGGCATCGGCGTGATCCTCGACGTCGTCTACAACCACCTGGGGCCCGAGGGCAACGTGCTCGGGAGCTACGCGCCGTACTTCACCGATGCACACCGCACGCCCTGGGGTGATGCGATCAACGTGGCCGAGGCCGGCAGCGACAGCGTGCGGCGCTACTTCATCGAGAACGCCGTCGGTTGGATTCGAGACCACCACCTCGACGGCTTGCGCCTCGACGCCGTGCACGCCATCGTCGATCCGACGCCGACGCCGTTCGTGCAGGAGCTGACGACCGCGGTGCACGCCGAGGCGGCGCGCGCCGGGCGGACGGTGCTGGTCACGATCGAGAGCTCGGCCAACGACCCGCGCATCGTGCGGACGCAGGCGGACCGCGGCTGGGGATGCGACGCCGTGTGGGACGACGACGTCCACCACGCGCTGCGTGTGGCGCTCACCGGCGAACGCCACGAGTACTACGCCAACTACTCGGGCGCCGCCGACGTCGCCACCGCGTGGGAGCGGCGGTGGGTGTACTCGGGACAGCACTCACCGGGTTTCGGGCGGCGCCACGGAGCGCCGGCAGATGACATCGACCACCGCCACTTCGTCGTGTTCGACACCAACCACGACCATGTCGGCAACACCCCGGCGGGTCGACGTCTGCTCGCCGACGCGGCACCCGACGATCCCCGCCACCGGCTCGCTGCGGCGTCGATCCTGCTCTCCCCGTTCACCCCGATGCTGTTCATGGGCGAGGAGTACGGCGAGAGCGCCCCGTTCCCGTACTTCATCGACCACGGCGACCCCGCCCTCGTCGAGGCGGTGCGGCAGGGACGCCAGAGGGAGTTCGCCGACGCCGATTGGGCCGACGGCGTCGCCGATCCGGCCAGCCCGACCACGTTCGATGCCACTGTGCTCGACGTCGGCCTCACCGAACGCGAGCCGCACCGTTCATGCCTCGCCATGTACCGCGAGCTGATCCGTGTGCGGCGCACGCATCCGATCCTCACGGACCCGGCCTCGCAGCAGCACGTCTCGTGCGTCGACGACGTCGTGTTCGTCGTCCGTTCGATGCCCGGCACGACGGCCTCGCTGGCACTGAACTTCTCGCCCGCTGGCGTCGACCACCCGGCGCCGGACCCGGCCGATGCGGTCGTCTTCGACTCCGACGACGAACGCTGGGGCGGCCCGGGGTGGTCGCCCGACCGGGTGGCTCCGTGGTCCGCCCGCCTGAGCATCACTCATGCCTGACACCGGTTCGCATCAGGGGACGGACCCGCGAGGCGAGCACCACGTGGTGATCGTCGGTGGCGGGTTCGGCGGGCTCGCCGCAGCCCGGGGGCTCTCTGATGCACCGGTGCGGATCACGCTGATCGATCGCCGCAACCACCACCTCTTCCAGCCGTTGCTGTACCAGGTGGCCACCGCGGGGCTGAACCCCGCAGACATCGCTGCCCCGATCCGGGCGATGCTCGCCGACCAGGCCAACGTCCGGGTGCTGCTCGGCGAGGTGGTCGCGATCGATGCCGACGACGCGAACCTCACCCTCGACGACGACGCGGTGATCGGGTACGACCACCTCGTGCTCGCCGCCGGCTCCACCCACTCCTACTTCGGTCACGACGACTGGGAAGCCCACGCCCCCGGGCTCAAGACGGTCGAGGATGCGCTCGAGATCCGGCGGCGGACCCTTCTCGCGTTCGAACGCGCCGAACGGGCGACCGATCCCCTCGAGCGCGAAGCGAACCTCACGTTCGTGGTCGTCGGGGGCGGTCCGACCGGCGTCGAGATGGCCGGCGCGGTCGCCGAGATCGCCTTGCGGACGATGACCCGGGAGTTCCGCACGATCGACTCGACGACTGCCAGGATCATCCTGCTCGAGGGCACCGACCGGATCCTTGGCAGCTATCCCGAGTCGCTGTCGGCGAGTGCCCGACGCCAACTCGCGGCACTCGGCGTCGACGTCCGTACGGGGGTGATGGTCACCGATGTGGGCGCCGACGGGGTCGAGACGTCGTCCGGAACGATCCGCACCCGCACGATCGTGTGGGGTGCCGGCAACGAGGCCTCGCCGCTCGCACGGCAACTCGGAGCATCGGTCGACCGCGCCGGCCGGGTCGAGGTCGAGCCGGACCTCTCCATTGCCGACCACCCCGAGGTGTTCGCGATCGGCGACATGGCCCACGCCACCTCCGGCGGCGACGCAGTGCCGGGCGTGGCGCAGGGAGCGATCCAAGGAGGCGCCCACGTCGCCCGAGCGATCCGGGCCGACCTCGCCGGCGGGCCGCGGCCCGTGTTCCGCTACCGCAACAAGGGCGAGTTGGCCACGATCGGTCGGTCGTCGGCCGTCGGCGTGATCGCCGGCCGCAAGCTGTCGGGCTGGGTGGCGTGGACAGCATGGTGGTCCGTCCACATCTTCTTCCTGATCGATTTCCGCAGTCGGCTGCTGGTGCTGATCCACTGGTCGTGGAACTACCTGACGTTCCGCCGAGGTGCCCGCCTCATCACCGGCCCCTGGCGCCCCCGCGGGAGATCAGGAGTTTCGTGAGCGGCGTCGGACAACCCCACTTCACGCGTACGTCGCCGAGCCAGTTCGCGATGCGGGCGGCCTCGGTGTGCCGCAGCAGGGTCCGATCGTCGCAGAGCGCTGCGTCGATGTCGGCGAGCGCGGCGTCGCTCCGCCACTTCCGCGACGAGCGACGGGCTCAGTCGAGGACGGCGACGGGGAACCGGTCGAGCCACGGCGCGACCAGTACCGGCGCACCACCGGCGACGACCGGCGCGTCGTCGTCGAGCACGTTGCGCCACGCCCCCTTCGGAAGCACGACGGCGGTGTCACCCCAGACGTCGACGACCCTTGTCGACACGATCGTCACGGTCCGCGCCCCGGCAGAATCCGTGCGGGCGAAGGCGAGCACGCCATCAGCGTGGGTCCCGGTGACGTCGAGCGCGGTGTAGCCGCCCTGCGATCCGAACGCCTCGGGCCGCAGGCGACGCAACGCCAGCGTCCGAGTGATCACGACCGCCTTGACGGCGTCGATCTCAGCCCCACTCCACGCGGTCGGGCCGTCGAGCGTCGTGGCCTGGCCGACGAGCGCCCGTCGCTCGTCCCAGTCGGGCTCGACGCGGTTGTCGGGATCGACCAGCGAGTACGTGAACGCCGCAGTGCCCTGGTAGACGTCGGGTACTCCCGGCGCCGTCAACCGGACGGTCAGGGTGGCGAGCGAACGTGCCCAGCCGGGCCGCAGCGTGGTTTCGATGATTCCGGCGAGCGGCGAGTCGGCGTCGCTCGCCTCACCCACCAGGATGTCGGCGAGGCGGCCCAGCGCATCTTCGTAGGCGACGTCCGGAGCGGTCCACGAGGTGTGTTCGTCGGCCTCCCGGGTCGACTTCACGAGGTACTCGGTGAGCCGGTCGACGTCGATCGGCCACGCCGTCACGACCGTCTCGAGCGCCAGCAGCGTGGTCGCGGGATCGAGCCCGCCCCGCCGCAGGAAGTCGCCCTGCTCGTGGAACCACCCGCGCACGAGCGCGACCCAGTCGGCAGCCTGCTCGGCGAGGGCGAGCGCGCGGGCACGGACACCCTCCGACCGCTTGGTGTCGTGGGTGGTACCGGCAAGCAGGGCTGTCGGTACCAACGACTGGACCGTTCGTTGATGGTCGTGGAACTCGTCGTGGGCAATGGCGAACTGGCCAGGAGCACCGCCGACCTCGCACAGCGCCGCGAGACGCAGATAGCGGTAGAACGCCCGGTCTTCGGCGCCCTTGGCCATCACGGGGCTCGTCAGTTGCTGCCAGCGCTCGGCGACGGCGGCGTCCCGGCGGATCAGCTCGACCAGCGCATCGAGCGGGTCGACCAGGTCGGGCCGGGCAGCGGCGGCGCGGCGATGGGCGATGTCGAGTTCGGTCACCGATTCGGCGTCGTCGGGTAGATAGGTCCGGTAACGGTGCAGGCCGATCGTCAGCTCGACGACCGCGTCGCGCGTCGTGTCGGCGTCGGCAGCCCACCCCGAATGGTCGCCGATCAGGCGCACGAGGCGATCGAGGTCGGGTCGCAAACCACCATCGAGCACCTCGCGGCGGGCGGTGTCCTCGATCTGCGCGAACGACCGGTCGTCGCCGGTGAGTTCGGTCCACAGTGTGGTCAAGGGGGCTGCCGCGGCCGGATCGAGCAGTGCATGCTCGGTGACGCGGAGGTGTTCGTAGCCGGTGGTGCCCTCGACCGGCCACGACGGCGGGAGTTGTTCGCCGACCGCGAGGATCTTCTCGACGAGCAACCAGCGGCCGGCACCGATGCGTTGCCGGAGCCCGTGCAGGTAGGCCTCCGGCTGGGTGAGGCCGTCGACATGGTCGACGCGGACACCGGCGAACGCTCGGTGCTCGGAGAGTTCGGCGGGAATCGTGTCGATCACCTCGGCCACCGACGGTTCCTCGGCGCGGACCGCCACGAGGTCGTCGATGGTGAAGAAACGCCGGACGTTGCGCAGCGGGTCGCGCCACCACTGCAGGCGGTAGTGCTGGCGGTGCACGGCGTCGGCGACATCGAGGTGCTCGGTGCCCGGCGCGAGCGGGAACCGCAGTGGTCCGTAGCGGAGTTCCGGCCCGAGGTCGCCGTCACCGATCGAGAGCCCACCGGCAGCAAGCACCTCGTCGAGCGGGTCGCCGAGCTTGGGAACCACGACCCGGCCGCCGGCCGCATCCCAGTCGACGTCGAACCATCTGGCCGACAGCGAGTCCCGACCGTCGCGCAGCATCTCCCACCAGCGTTGGTTGAGGTGGGCCTCGGCAACCGACATGTGGTTGGGAACGTGGTCGATGATCACGCCGAGTCCGCAATCGTGCGCCGCATCGAGCAGCCGGTGCAGTCCGGCGGCGCCCCCGAAGTCGGCGCGCACCGCTGCGTGGTCGATCACGTCGTAGCCGTGGAGACTGCCGGGAACCGCCTCGGCCACCGGCGACAGATAGAGGTGGCTGACCCCGAGGTCGACGAGATGCTCGAGCACTCCGATCGTCTCGGCGAAGCCGAACGACGGCGTCAACTGGATGCGGTACGTCGCAACCGGGGTGATGTCGAGTTCTGCAGCCAGGCCGTCTGTCTACCCCTCGCCACCGATGATCACTCCCGCGCCCATCCGTTCTCGTGAACTCGTGCGGGAATTATTCCCGCACGAGTTCACGAGAACGGGCATTCAGACGAGGGCGGCGACGGCGGAGCCCATCAGGTCGACGAAGTTGTCGGCATAGAAGCGCTGGCGGATCTCGTCGGAGCGGTCGCCGAGGCTCTTCTCGAAACGCTCGAACGGGCGGCGGCCGCCCTCGACGTGCGGATAGTCGGTGTTGAAGAGCAGGACGTTCGGTCCGATCTGGTCCGTGACCCACCCGATGTCCTCGGTCGGATACGGGGTGACGCGCACCTGGCGTTCGACGTACTCGCTCGGTCGCAGCGACAGCTTCTGGAGGCGTTCCTCGTGGCGGACGAACGCGTCGATCGCCGACTCCATCTGCTTCATCCAGCTCGGCACCCAGCTGCAGCCCTGCTCGATCACGCCGATGCGCAGGTCGGGGAACCGTTCGAGCACACCGTCGAAGATCAAGGTGGCAAGGGTCTGCATCGGTGGGAATGGGATCGCCATGTAGTCGACCGAGCGGAAGTTCTCCTCACCCCCGTGGAAGTCGGTCGGAATCGGCAGGCCGTTGTCGAAGTAGGCGCGATCGATCAGGTCGCCGGTGCCGCCGACGTGGAACACGACCGGGATGCCGGCCTCCTCGGCCTGGCGCCACACCGGATCGAGTGCAATGTGCGACGGCGAGTGACCCATCGGACAACCTGATGCGACGAGCAGCGCGGCAGCACCCATTCCGATGGCTTCGGCGGCCATCGCGTCGGCCCGCTCGAAATCGACGAGTGGGACGTAACACGTGGCCAACAGCCGGGGATCGACCGAGCAGAACTCGACCATCCCCCGGTTGTGGGCGCGGGCCGTGCCGTACGCGAGGTCGAGGTCGGGCTGATGTTCCCACTGGTAGAGGCGGCTGTTGTGGAAGGTGTTGAACAACAGCTGGCTCTGCACGCCGATGAAGTCGAGCACCCGAGGGCGGTCCTCGGCGAGGAACGACCCCGTCGCCGCGAAGTTCTTGCGGTTCATGACGTCGACGTCCTCGTTGGCGAGGAACTCGTCGGTTCGATGTCGCTGCGCCAATCGCTCGAAGACGGCGTCGATACGTTCCTGGTCGCCACCGTGCTCACCATCGCCGGTCTGGGCGAGTTCGTTGGCGTAGCCGGGGCGCTCGATACGGTCACGGATGTCGGGATCGGCGTGGTCGCGCAACCAGTCGGGCGGCTCCATGATGTGCGCGTCGGCGTCGTGGACGACCCGGTCGGAGATGTAGGCCATGGAACATTCTGTTCGATCCGGCGCGGTCTGTTCGTATCGTTGTCGGATTCCCCCTCTGGAGCACGCGATGAACGACGACCACGACAACCAAGACGCAACGGATGGTGTCGGACACCAAACGTCACCCGACGAGGTTGGCGACCCGACGCCCGGACGGATTCGGCGCGTTGGGATTGCGCGACGAACTGCTCGCCGCACTCGACGACCTCGGCTACGAGGAGCCGACGCCGATCCAGCGTGAGACGATCCCGATCCTCCTCACTGGCCGCGATCTGCTCGGCCAGGCCGCGACCGGCACCGGCAAGACCGCCGCGTTCGCCCTGCCGGCGCTGCAGATGATCGATGCCTCACGCCGGGTGCCTCAGGTTCTGGTCCTGGTGCCGACCCGCGAACTCGCGGTCCAGGTGAGCGAGGCGATGTTCAAGTACGGCCGTGAGCTCGGCGTGAAGGTCGTCCCGGTCTTCGGCGGCCAACCGATCGGGCGCCAGCTCCAGGCGCTCGACCGCGGCGTTCACGTCGTCGTCGCCACACCGGGGCGCGCGCTCGACCACATCGGTCGAGGGTCGCTCGGCCTCGACTCGATCCAGACCGTCATCCTCGACGAAGCCGACGAGATGCTCGACATGGGCTTCACCGACGACATCGAATCGATCCTCGAGAGCACTCCAGACGACCGCCAGACCGTGCTGTTCTCGGCGACGATGCCGTCGCGCATCACCTCGATCGCCAAGCGTTACCAACGCAATCCCGAACGGATCACGATCGGTCGACCAGACTCCGAACCCGGAGCGAAGGCGCTCGTTCGACAGACGGTGTACGTCGTGCAGCGGGCGCACAAGCCGTCGGCACTCGGGCGGATCCTCGACATCGAGGCGCCGAAGGCGGCGCTCGTGTTCTGCCGGACGCGCACCGAGGTCGACCAGCTGACCGAGACGATGAACGGTCGCGGCTACCGCGCCGAAGCGCTGCACGGCGGTATGGACCAGGCTCAGCGCGACCGGGTGATGGCTCGACTGCGCGACGGCACTGCGGAGTTGCTGGTCGCCACCGACGTGGCCGCCCGCGGTCTCGATGTCGACACGCTCACGCACGTCGTCAACTACGACGTGCCGTCGGCCGCGGAGAGCTACGTCCACCGCATCGGACGCGTCGGCCGCGCCGGTCGTGAGGGTGTGGCGATCACGCTGGCCGAGCCACGTGAACGGCGAGGGCTCGAGAACATCGAGCGACTGACCAAGCAGAAGTTCGAGATCGCCAAGGTCCCGACGGTGTCGGATCTCCGCGAGCGCCAGATCGAACTGACCGTCAGCGCTGTCCGCGAGGCGCTGGGCGCCGTCGATCTCGAGGACTTCAACAGCGTGTTGCATGCACTCGCCGGCGAGGACAGCGACCGCAACATCGCGCTGGCAGCGATCAAGCTGGTCCACGAGTCGCGAGGCGCCACGATCGACGAGCTCGAGATTCCCGACGCGTCCGACCGCCTGCGCGGCAAGCCGAACGACGGCAAGAAGAAATTCGACAAGAAGGCCCCACGCAACGCGGGAGAGAAGGACCGCGGCGGCAAGAAGGGGCAGCGCTCGGGCGGCGCGGGAACGGCGTTCGTGCACGTCAGCCTCGGGCGCAAGGCGGGCGTCCGACCGGGCGATCTGGTGGGTGCGATCGCCAACGAGACCGGGCTCGTCGGACGCGAGATCGGCCCGATCCGCATCTCCGAGGCATACTCGGTG
The DNA here is from genome assembly GCA_963774765.1 of Ilumatobacteraceae bacterium. Lineage (GTDB taxonomy): Bacteria > Actinomycetota > Acidimicrobiia > Acidimicrobiales > Ilumatobacteraceae > Sva-07. Next base: position 198,114 of record CAVZGP010000030.1, on the reverse strand, counting down.
GTCGGGGTGCCCGAAGCGTCGGTCGAGCACGTCATCGACACGATGCAGTCGACCACGATGCGCGGCAAGCGCGCTCGGGTCCGCCGCTTCGTCGAGTGACGGATCAGCGCTGGAAGTTCTCGAAGTAGCGGCTCGGTGTGGGCCCACGCTGGCCCTGATACTTCGAGCCGCTCGCACCCTTGCCGTACGGATTGTCGGCAGTGGTGGTCATCTGCATGAAGCTGACCTGGCCGATCTTCATGCCGGGGTACAGCGTGATCGGCAGGCTGGCCACGTTCGCGAGCTCGAGCGTGATGTGACCGTCGAAGCCGGCATCGATGAACCCGGCGGTCGAGTGGATCAAGAGGCCGAGCCGCCCGAGTGACGACTTGCCTTCCACTCGCCCCACGAGGTCGTCAGGCACGCCGATGCGTTCGAGCGTGGACCCGAGGACGAATTCGCCTGGATGGAGGATGAACGGATCCTCACTCTCGGCGCGATCTCGACCAATTCGGTGAGGTCGACCATGTCGTGCTTGACGTCGATGACGCCTCGGGTGTGGTTGCGGAAGACCCGGAACAGGTTCGAGATCCGTACGTCGATCGACGACGGCTGGATCAGCGACTCGTCGAGGGGATCGATCACGATCCGACCGGCGGCGAGCTGTTCTCGAAGGGTGCGGTCGGACAGGATCACGAACGCCCACGTTAGTGACCCGCCCCGGCCGCCACCTGAAATGGGGCACCACGGCGTGGTTGGCAGAAGTACGTTCGACGCGATGTTCATCCCGAAGGCCAACGCGGTCGACGACCCCCTCGTCATACTCGATCTGCTGCGATCCACCGGCGTCGGCCACCTCGTGTCCGTCGGCGAGGACGGATTCGAATCCACGGTGCTGCCGTTCCTCGTCGACGACGAGTTGACGTGCGTCCGAGCACACGTCGCGGGCCAATCCACAGTGGCGACTACTCGACGCGCAATCGGTGCTGCTGATCGTGCCGGTCACCGACGCCTACGTGTCACCGAGCTGGTATCCGTCGAAGGCCGACCAGCCACGCGTGGTGCCAACCTGGAACTACGAGGTGGTGCACGTCCACGCAACAGTGGGTGTCCGCGACGACCCCGACTTCATCCGCCAGGTCGTTTCCGAGCTCACAGATCGGAACGAAGCGCTTCGCACCGACGTCACCGGCGCACCACCGGCATGGTCGATCGAGGACGCACCCGCCGACTTCATCGACCGCCAACTCAGCGCCATCGTGGGAATCGAGTTGGCCGTCGACCGAGTCGTCGCCAAGCGAAAGCTCAGCCAGAATCGCTCGGACGACGACCGCGACGGTGTGATCGCCGGACTGCGCGGCACACCCACGCCAGGCGGCCACGCCGTCGCCGATGCGATGGCGGCGACCTGAGCGGTTCCGGTACCCCGCAGGTGAGTTCCGTCTCCCGACGGGGTAGAACCTGGGGTGACCCCTCGAAAGGACTGTGACGACATGGCAGCGACAGCACTGATGGTGTGGATTGACCAGGACCTCTGCACCGGTGACGGGATCTGTTCGGAGATCTGTCCCGACGTGTTCGTCGGCCGCGACGATGGTTTGTGGGTGGTCAAGGAAGAAGCGTCGCACTTCGGTTCGACCATCGTGTTCGACGGCGTCGACGGTGCCGGCCACGGTCCGGACATGGGTCGCGGCGTCGCTCGGATCCCCGACTCGCTGATCGACACCGCCGTCGACGCGGCCGAGGAGTGCCCCGGCGAGTGCATCATGATCGAGCCGTACGACCAGGCTGCGATCGACGCCCGCGGCGCCTGACGTCCGGCGCCGAACACTGGCGCCCGCTGTTGCGGACGCCTCCTGCAGATGTCGTTCAATGGTCCGCTTCCCGTATGTGGCGCACGAGACCCGCGCCGGAACCACTCAGACGCGACCAATGAACTCGCGCGGGAACGTCAAGGATTTCTCTGGACGACAGTCCAGAGGCACGGTACGGTCCCTCGAAACCTCGGGCCGCATATCGGAGGATTCTCATGCGCAGAACTTCACTTGTCGTGTTCACCGTTGCGTCGCTCATCGGTATTCCGGTGACGTCGAGCATTGCCGGGGCACAGGCCCCGGTCGACTGTGACACCCGATCGAACGACACGGTCGAACTGTTGACCGAGTGCGTCACGCTCGACGGAGTACGCGCGCACCAGGCCGCGTTCCAGGCCCACGCCGACGCGAACGGTGGCGACCGCGAGGCGAGTTCACCCGGCTACATGGCCAGTGTCGACTACGTCGTGGACACGCTCACCGACGCGGGGTACACACCCGAGGTCCAGCCGTTCGAGTTCCCCTACTACGAAGAGCTGTCCGATTCCGTGTTCGAGCAGGTCTCCCCTGCCGCGGTCACCTACGTTGCTCAGACCGACTTCGACACGATGACCTACAGCGGTTCCGGTGACGTCACGGCCACGGCGACCGGCGTCGATCTTTCGCTCGCCGACCCGAATGCTTCCAGCAGTGGCTGCGAGCCCGAGGACTTCGTCGGCTTCCCCGCCGGCGACATCGCCCTGATGCAGAGGGGGACCTGCTCCTTCGCGATCAAAGCTGGCAACGCCGAGGCCGCCGGCGCCGTCGCGGCGATCGTGTTCAATCAGGGCAACACGCCCGACCGGTCCACGCTGCTGTTCGCAACGCTCGGCGGCCCGGGTGTCAACATCCCGGCAATCGGCACGGACACTGCACTCGGTGCGTCGCTCGACGGGACGACGCTCCACATCGCCACCGATACCGCATCCGAGATCCGTACGTCGTACAACGTGCTCGCCGACACCGGCGGCGATCCCGACAACGTGATCGTCGTCGGCGCCCACCTCGACTCCGTCCCCGGCGGCCCCGGTATCCAGGACAACGGCTCGGGTTCGGCAGCGAACCTCGAGGTCGCGGTGCAGATGGCGAACGTCGATCCGATCAACATGGTGCGTTTCGCCTGGTGGGGCGCGGAGGAGTCCGGCCTGCTCGGCTCGACCCACTACGTCAACAACCTGTCCGAAGCTGAACTCGATCAGATCGCACTCAATCTGAATTTCGACATGGTCGGATCGCCGAACTTCGCACGCTTCATCTACGACGGCGATGGCGACGCCTTCGGCCTCGTCGGACCTCCCGGGTCAGCCGCGGTCGAGACGTTCTTCGAGACCTTCTACGCAGATCGGGGTCTTGCCTCCGAGCCGTCCGAGTTCTCCGGTCGTTCCGACTACCAGGCGTTCATCAACAACGGCATCCCGGCCGGCGGACTCTTCACCGGCGCTGAGGGCATCAAGACCCCCGAACAGGTGGCCCTCTACGGCGGCACCGCCGGCGACCAGTACGACCCGTGCTACCACCAGCCATGTGACACGTTCGACAACATCAGCCTCGAGGTGCTCGACCAGAACAGCGACGCGATCGCAGCCGCCGTGGTCACATACGCCTTCGATCTCACCTCGGTCAACGGCAACCAGATCGCCTTCATCGCCGGCAATGACTCGCCTCCTTCAGGTGACCGCGACATCGTGAGATTCCTCGAAGACAGCGGCTACGACTTGCTGTTCATCGACGACGACGACCTCGCGGTGCCAGGATCAACCGAGTACATCGAGGCCTACGCCGAGATGATCTTCATCTCGTCGTCGGTCGTCCCGACCAAGATCCCGGCCTCTCTTGCATCAACCGACGTTCCGTTGCTCTCCTCCGAGGGTTACTCGTTCGCGACGCTCGGATTGGCGACGACGGGGAAGGAGCTCGGCTACACGTCGACATCGATTCGCATCGGCAACGCTGCGAGTCCGCTCGCCGCAGGACTCACCGGCACTCCGCAGGTCTTCTCGACCTCCCCGGGCAAGGTGAACCTCGGCATCGTCGGCGACGAGGCCATCGTCATCGGCACAGAAAGCGGTGGCGCCCGCCGCCCGATCCACTTCGGATACGAATCGGGAAGCGTGCTTGCTGACGGCAGTGTCGCCCCGGCTCGCCGAGTCGGAACGTTCTCGATCTACGACGGATTCGGCAAGCTGAACGGCGCTGGCAAGCTGCTGCTCGGCGCAGCAGTCGAGTGGCTCATCGATTCGGAGCCGCCCGCTCCGGTCCCGTTGCAGATCCTCGCGATCAACGACTTCCACGGCAACATCGCCTCCACATCGAGCTCGTTCGGCGGGGTCGGACGCGCTGACTTCCTGGCGGCGAACGTTGCTGCTGCGGAAGCGGGCGTCGAGAACTCGATCTTCGTGTCGGCCGGCGACCTCATCGGTGCCACACCGCTGATCTCGGCGCTGTTCCACGACGAGCCGACGATCGAGGCGATGAACCTGATGGGACTCGACATCAACGGTGTCGGCAACCACGAGTTCGACGAGGGTCGCGACGAACTACTGCGGATGGCCAACGGTGGCTCGCACCCCGTCGATGGCGACCTCGACGGTGACGGCTTCGCCGGTGCCGACTTCGAATTCCTCGCCGCCAACGTCGTGAACGATGCCACGGGAGAGACCATCTTCCCGGGTGTGTCGGTCAAGCAGTACGGCGGCGTCGATGTCGCCTTCATCGGCATGACACTGGAAGGCACTCCTCTCATCGTGACGCCGAGCGGTGTCGCCGGCCTCACCTTCAACGATGAGGTCGAGACGGTCAATGGTCTGATCCCCGAGCTGCAGGCCGCCGGAATCGAAGCAATCGTCGTGCTCCTGCACGAGGGTGGCATGTCAGACGGTGGCCCGCAGGACTGCGGGACCGGGCTCTCGGGTCCGATCGCCGACATCACCGCTGCGCTCGACGACGCGGTCGACCTCGTCATCGCCGGTCACACGAACGACGAGTTCATCTGCGAGATCGACGGCAAGTGGGTGACGATGGCCGACACCGCGGGCCGTCTCTTCACCGACATCGACACCCATCTCGATCCGGTGACAGGTGAGATGACGATTGTTGCGATCAACAACCGATTCAACAGCCAGGCCGGGGTCACACCTGACCCGACATTGACGGCGTTGATCGACAAGTACGACGCCCTGTCGGCGCCGCTGGCCAACCAGGTCGTCGGCACGATCACCGCCGACATCACCCGGACCGCGAATGCTGCAGGCGAATCTGCCTTCGGTGACGTGATTGCCGATGCGCAACTCGCCTCCACAGCCCCTGCCGGCTTCGGCGACGCTGTTGCGGCGTTCATGAACCCGGGAGGCATCCGGACCGACCTGAGCTTCACCCCATCCGGATCGGAGGCGGCCGGTGAGCTGACGTACGGCGAGGCGTTCGCCTCCCAGCCGTTCGGCAACAGCCTGGTCACGATGACACTGACGGGCGAACAGATCGACACCCTGCTCGAACAGCAGTGGGTCGGCCAGGTCAGCCCGCGGATTCTTCAGGTCAGCAGCTCGTTTGCCTACACATGGGACTCGGCAGCAGCAGACGGCGCCAAGGTCGACATCGGCTCGATCACCATCAACGGCACGCCAATTGCAGCCGATCGTCAATACCGCATCACGGTGAACAACTTCCTCGCCGACGGCGGGGACGGCTTCAGCGTGCTCATCGGTGGCACGGACCGTCTCGGTGGCGCGGTCGACCTCGATGCCCTTGTCTCGTACTTCGGCGTGAACAGCCCCGTTGCCCCAGGGCTGCAGGATCGAATCACCCGAATCTGATTGCCGAAACCACGGCCCGCCGGTCGAGACCTCGAACTCGATCGGCGGGGCCGCGTCTCCGCTGCGAGGGGCCGGATCGGGAACTCACCGACCAGATTCGGCGACACCGCCACATCCGGACCGGCTAACGTCGAAGCCAGGCAATCACGACCAGCAAGAACGATCGACCGGATTCAGACGTCAGATCAGCGGCGACAGCAGTTCCGGTCGGCCCGATCCCGACACGGGGGGTGTCTGATGGGACGGAGAATTCGGTTCGTGGCCGCCATGTCGCTGGTGGCCTCCGTCCTCGTCATCGACATGTTGCAGCCGTTGCCGGCCGCGGCAGTCACGACGGTCACGGTGAACACGACGGCCGACATGGTCGACGGAAACCCCGCCACGATGTCGTTGCGCGAAGCGATCGACTCGGCGAACTCCGACAGCCAGGCGACCGAAATCGTGCTCGCAGCGGTGGCGACATACCAACTCACGCTGTGCGGCCCGACCGACGACGACAACTCCTCCGGCGACCTCGACCACACGGAGGGCGCACAGGTCACGATCTTCGCGAACGGATCCACCATCGAGCAGACATGTCTCGGCGAGCGGGTCTTCGAACACTTCGATCCGCCGACGTCCATCGTCGTCGACGACGCGACGATCACCGGCGGCAACGTGACCGGGACGGCCAGCGACTCGAACGGGGACTCGATCGGCGGCGGTGGCGGTGTGCTGTCGCACGGTCGTGGCATCTTCATCGACACGGTCGTGACCGGCAACAGCGCCGAGGATCTCGGTGGCGGGGTACGCGTCGTCGGAGAGGCGACGTTCACCAATGCGACCATCGACGCCAACACCGGCGGTGGTGGCGGCGCAGCAGTCGGGCGCGACAACGACTTCATGTTCACCGGTTCACTGTTGACCTCGTCGAACAGCACCTTCGACGCCAACGACGGGGACGGACTCTCGGTCTTCAACGGGTCAGCGTCGATCACCACGTCGACCACCAACTCGAACACCGGCGACGGCATCGTGCCCGAGTTCGCGGTGTTGACGATCGACCACAGCGAGATGAACGACAATGACGGCTTCGGGATCAACAGCATCGACGGTCCGCTCACGCTCACGGATTCCGAGGCCAACGGCAACGCCGGCGACGGTCTGAAGTCGACCGGGTCCGGGTCGCTGCACCTGACCGGAGTCGACGTTCTCGGCAACGGCGTCCACGGGGTGCGCTACATCGGCTGCGACGGAACCGGCATGTCCGACGTGATCACCGCGATCGATTCGACAGTGTCGGCGAACGGTGGGACCGGGTTGTTCGACGACGGCTGCGGCGGCGTCGTGGTGCAGAACGCGACCGTGTCGGGCAATGGAACGGGCATCGACTGTGCGGGGTGTTCGTCGCTCCTCGTGGAGTTCTCGACGGTCACCGACAACACGGGCGGCGGAGGAATCCGCTTCGCACCCGACGACGGGTTCGTGCCGAGTGCATCGATGACCGTTCGCGGCACCGCCATCACCGACAACGTCGCTCCGGGCGACGGCGGAGGCATCAACGTGGTCGCCGACGGCTCGTTCGATGTGTTCGCGACGGTGTCCGAGTCATCGGCGATCTCCGGGAATACCGCAACCGACGGTGACGGTGGAGGAATCGCGGTCGACGGCGCCGACTTCTTCCTGACGAACTCGACAGTGAATGGCAACACCGCCGGCGACCCCGATGACGTGTTGAACGGGCCGTTCGGACGCGGCGGTGCCGTGTTCGTTCGCAACGGCAGTGTGAACCTCGCGCTCGCAGGAATGTCCGCCAACAGCGCCAACGGCGACGGAGGTGCGCTTGCGCACGTGGGCTTCTCCGGCGACCTCGCCAACATCTTCTCCCTCACCGCTGCGGGCAACGTCAGCCGAGGGACGGGCGGGGCCCTCGACATCGATTCCCCCGACGGGTTCACGATCAGTGATTCGACCATCACAAACAACCAGTCGACGGCACAGGGCGGCGGGATCGCGATCCGCAACACGCCGTCAACGATCGAGCGCAGCACGCTCGCCGCCAACACGAGCGGCGCGGTCGGTGGTGCGATCTACGGATTCGAGAACCAGAATCCCGGATTCGGCGTCCTCATCGACACCTCGACGGTGACCGGCAACTCGGGACCGGGCGGCGCGGTGTTCGCCGCCACGATCGCGCCGACGGAGGTCCGCAACTCGACGGTGAGCGGCAACAACTCTGTCGGTGTGGGCGCAAGCGGGGGGACGGACGTCGAGTTGCACTTCGCCACCGTGATCGCCAATCTTGGCGGCAACGTCGCGACGTCGAGCGGCAACCTGTCGTCGAGTGTGTCGGTCGTCGCCGATCCGGTCGGCGGCGACAACTGCAGTGTCGGCGGCGTCACCCTCAGTAGCGGCTCGAACGCCGACACCGACGACACGTGTGGCTTCTCCAACATCAACGACCTGCCCGGTCTCGCGTCCGTCGGCCTCGGCGCTCTCGGGCCGAATGGCGGACCGACCGACACGCACCCGGTCCTCTCTGACAGCCCGCTCCGCGATGCAGTGGTACCCGTGTTGTGTGCGCCATTCGTCATCGACCAGCGTGGCACCGTTCGACCGCAGGGCGCGGCGTGCGACATCGGGTCGTACGAGGCGCTGATACTCATGATCACGGGCATCACGTGGGAGGCGATCGCCGGGCTCGGCCAGATCGAGTTGGCAGTCACCGAACTGCTGCAACTCGGCGACCTGACGCCGGACCCCGACACGTTGACCTTGCTCAATGCTCCGGCCGGCCTCGATGTCACCGTCGACGGTGGCCGTTTGGTGTTCGACCATCGCCCGCCGACCGAGCCCGGCCCGCCGATTCTGGTCGGTGAGTTCCCGATCCGGTTCGGGTTCTGCACCGAGGAGGACGCCGGGCTCTGCGGCGAGGGCACCGTGCTGTTCACGCTGCTCGACCCGGCTCAGAACTGCACGATCGAGGGCACCAGCCGGCGCGACGTGCTGTGGGGCACGAGCAGCGATGATGTGATCTGCAGCCGCGGCGGCAACGACATCATCTTCGGCCGCGGCGGCAACGACATCATCATGTCGGGTGCCGGGCGAGACATCGCCTTCGGCGGGCCCGGCGACGACATCCTCACTGGTGACGGTGGCACCGATCTACTCATCGGGGAGAGCGGCGACGATTGGCTCGATGGCGGCGACGGGCGCGACACCTGTCTGCCGCTCGGAGGCGTCACGTTCGCATGCGAGTGGCCACGACACCGCTGACCGGCCTCGGAGCAGTGGCGTCGACGAATCACACGATTCAGGCCCAGATCGTTTGACCTGGTCACGTGGCTCGTCGGCCGTTCGTTCGACTACAATCCGTGCTCTTCGCGGATGTAGTTCAATGGTAGAACATCAGCTTCCCAAGCTGAGAACGCGGGTTCGATTCCCGTCATCCGCTCTCATAGAAACACCAGCCCAGAGGGCATTTCTGTCGCGATCGACTTCGTGGCTTTGTCCCGATCTTGGTGCGTTGTGGTGCGATACTCGCCGGGATGTCCTCGGAGTACGACCCGGAAACCGTTGCGCAACCTGCGTCCCCAAGCCTGAACGCTTGGTGCGTTTCGGGTGCGATTGCTCCGGATGGTCGACTGTGAAGCCGAGGACGGGTTCGATGACCGAACGCTCGCCGGGTGTCTGGCGATTGCAGACGACGTCTGATCCTGACGCCGTGACGGGTGAGACTCGGCGGCTCTCCAGAACGTTCCGCGGCACGAAGACCGAGGCAACGGCAGAACTCCAACGCTTCGTGACCGAGAGCGGCGCCGGTTTGCAGGGTGGTAGTTCGGTCACGGTTGCGGTTCTGCTCGAGTCGTTCATGTCGACAGCGACGCTGGCACCGACGACTCGTCAGGATTGGGCGAGCCTCATCGACCGCTACCTCGTCGTTGAGCTCGGTGACATCCCGCTTTGGAAGCTCACGTCCCGGGATTGCGATCAGATGTATCAGCGGCTTCGAATTGCCGGGCTTGGAGCGTCAAGAGTTCGCAACGCTCACGTCGTGTTGCATCGGGCAATGGCACAGGCGCTTCGGTGGGGATGGATCACCCGCAACCCGGTGTCCGACGCTACACGTCCTGAAGTGCCGCGTTCGACGGTCACGCCACCGAACCTCGACGACGTCCGGCGCCTGCTCGCTCTTGCCGAGGAGACCGACCCGATGCTGTCATGTTGGCTCGGCATCGCCACAGCAACCGGCGCGAGGCGCGGCGAGATCTGCGCGCTTCGCTGGAGCGACATCGATCTCCAACGAGCGACGGTACGCATCGAACGATCGGTGGCCGCGACGAAGCAAGCAGGTGTGTACATCAAGACGACCAAGACCGACCGGTTCCGGCTCGTGTCGCTCACCGACCGCGCAGTCCGATCCCTCACTGCCCTTCATGTATCCGCAGAGCAGACCTCGGTCGAGGCGGGTCGCACGATGTCGGCCGAGGATCTCGTCTTCGCCCGCAACGTGGAGGCGACCGAGCCGTGGAGACCCGAATTGGTCACGAGGCGTTGGGAACGACTCCGCAAGCGAGCCGGATTGGATCACGTCAAGCTCCACGGGCTCCGCCACTTCGTCGCGACCGAACTCCTCACCGCCGGCGTCGACCTGCGCACCGTCTCCAACCGGCTCGGCCACGCCCGCACCTCCACCACTCTCGACGTCTACTGGGCCTGGGTCCCAGCGCAGGACGAAGCCGCAGCCGAACACCTCGACGCCGTTCTGGGTCAGCCGGCCGGAGCGCGAGAATGATCCCATGCTGATCATTCGTGGCACCAAGAAGCTCCGCGACCGTCTGAAACAGGCACCGGCTGCGTCGATCGACGACGAGTCGACCACGGCGCTCGGCGACTGGTTCGCCACCGCCCTGTTCTGGAAACCACAGGCCGCCCTGCTCGTCAACACCGCAACGATGATCCCCGTGTTCACACCACTCGCCCCCGCCGGCAAACTCCTCGACCGAGCACCCGAAGCAATCGCTGAGGTTCTGCGCGCGCATGGCATTCCCGACCACATGATCAGGGCCGAACTCGCGGAGATGGGAGAGATTCGGGTCGCACCGACGAACGATCGCCAGATCGTCGGTGTGATGAACGAGTTCGCGTTCCAGGGCGAAGGTGTCTGGGGCCCGCACGACCCAGACTTGTTCGCGATGTCGATGCGACTGTCTGAGTTGATTCTCGGCCCGCTGATGAAGCGGCACGGCTCGCCGGCCGACGAACTCGCAGCATTCTTCGCCACCGATGCCGAAGTCATCAACCTGCGCACACCGCACAAGCCGGTCGCCACGCCGACGGGCCGACGTGTTCATCAACTCAAGGTGACCTTGCGCGGATCCAAGCCGCCCATCTGGCGGCGCATCGTGGTCGATGGTGGCGAAACCGTCGCCCACCTCCACACCGTCATCCAAGCCGCGTTCGGATGGTGGAACTGCCACCTCCACGACTTCGACATCGACGGCGTCCGCTACGGCATCCCCGACGAAGACGACTGGACACCCGTCAAAGACGAACGCCGCGTCAGTATCGACCAAGCACTCAGCGGCGGGGCCCGCAAGATCCGCTACCTCTACGACTTCGGTGACAACTGGGACCACGACATCATCGTGGAGAACACCACCTCGGCCAGCGAGGTCGCAACGATCCCGGACTGCATCGACGGCCGACGAGCCTGCCCACCCGAGGACTGCGGCGGTCTGTGGGGCTACAGCGACTTGCTCGACATCCTCGCCGACCCGACGCACCCCGAACACGACGAGCGGCTCGAATGGGCCGGCGGCCCCATCGACCCCGACGCATTCGACCCAGCCGACTTCGCCGACAACCTCCACCAGCACACCGTCGCCAGCTTCTTCGACCAATGAACCGTGATGAACCGATTGGAGAATCGTTGACGCCCAGGACGACACCTCAAGAAGAGCACGAGTTCTACGCGAACCCTGGCAACCAAACGGTCCACGGGCAAGCTCGCCGGCGCAAGTCGAAGCTCGCCGGCCCGGCTTCTTCGCCGAACACCCCAGATCGACCAGCGAGCGCGACTCCGACGACCTGAGCCGCTCCGCCCTCGAAGAGAAGCACCGCCTCGAAAACGGGACCGGCATGGACCGCAGTCACCGCCCGGGTCAGCTCATCAACAAGCGTTGCTACGATCATGTCATGGCGAACATCGAGATCTCCAGCGAGGTCCTCGACCGGATCGAGGCAGAGGCAGCGCGGCGCCACGTCTCCGCCTCCGACGTGCTCGCCGAACTCGCCGACTCCCTCCCCCCGGTGCAGACAGATGGAGATCGAGTCACGCCAGCGTTCGTGGCTGCCGGCAGCTCAGGCGTCGGGATCAGCAACCGGATCGACGAACTGCTCGCTGACGGCTTCGGCCGCGGCTGACGATGCTGATCGTCGACACCGGCGTCCTCGTCGCTGCGGCCGATCGGTCCGATCCGCGCCACGGAGAGTGCGCTGCGCTCGTTGTCAGCGCAGCTGGCCAGCTGCGTACCACGGCGATGGTGATTGCCGAGACCGCCTACCCGCACACGATCGACGCCCTTGATCAGATCACGCGCTCTCTGGGCGGCCTGACGCGGTGTGGCGGTTCGATCGGATGGCCACGGTCTGTCATCCCAACTCGGGCAAGGTCACCGCGTCGTTCGCTGGGGTTGCCAAGCATTACGCGGTCCAGGTGGCGATCTGTCCACCGCGGCGCGGGAACCGCAAGGGTGTTGTCGAGAAGGCCAACGACACTGCGGCGCAACGCTGGTGGCGGACTCTGCCCGATGACATCAGCATCGCCGAGGCGCAAGCATCGTTGGACCGGTTCTGTGAACGTGTCGGTGACGCCCGTCGACGCGTCGTCGACGGCCAACGCGCAACAGTCGCCACGCATGCTGCCAGTGAACGGTTGCGGGTTCCGCCGGCTGCGTTCCCCGCGACGCTCACCGTCGTGCGCAAGGTCACCGCGCAGGCGTTGGTCGCGTTCCGCGGGAACCGCTACTCGACCCCACCGGAACTCGCGCTGACGACCGTGAACGTCGTCTGGCAGCTCGGGTCACCACTCATCGATGTCGCCACCGCGTCAGGGATCGTGGTCGCCCGTCACCGCCTCGCCCCGCCCGGCGCCGGAGCAACAGTGCGCGATCACGGCCACGTCGCCGCCCTCGACATCGCAGCGATGAACGCGTCGACCAGCTTGCCGCCGCATCGACGCAAGCAACGCATCGCACCCGGCCCCGCAGCGCGTGCTGCAGCAGCCGCGATCGGCGGAACCACCAACAAGGACTGCGCCGACGGCACCGTCGTCGATCTCAGCGCATACGCGAAAGCGGCCAACGGAAGGAACACACTCACATGACCACCACACCCATCATCGGCACGAAAGCACCGTCGACCCAAGCCCAGGCGTCGCTCTATCAGACGTTGAGAACACACCTGACCGTGTTGAAACTCGACGCCTGCGCCGAAGCACTCCCACGTGTGCTCGACGAAGCACTCGACGAGAAACTCACCGTCACCGCGACGTTGGAGCGACTGTTGGCGATCGAGGTCGACACCGCCCAAGCCCGCCGCCTCGTCGGCCGACTCCGGTTCGCGTGCCTACCCACACCAGCGACGCTGGAGGACTTCGACTTCGATGCCCAACCCGGCGTCGACCGGGCACTGATCAACGAACTCGGCACCTGCCGCTACCTCGAAACCGCCACCAACGTGCTGCTGATCGGACCACCCGGCGTCGGCAAAACACACCTCGCCGTCGGGCTCGCCCGACAAGCAGCCACCGTCGGCTACCGCACCTACTTCACCACCGCCGCCGACCTCGCCGCACGCTGCCACCGCGCCGCGATCGAAGGACGATGGGCGACCACCATGCGGTTCTTCGCCGGACCCACACTCCTGGTGATCGACGAACTCGGCTACCTGCCACTGCCCGAGGAAGCAGCGTCAGCGTTGTTCCAAGTCGTGTCGCAGCGCTACCTCAAAACGAGCATCGTGATCACCACCAACAGAGGCGTCGCCGGTTGGGGCGAGATCCTCTGTGACACCACTGTCGCTGCCGCCATGCTCGACCGGCTCCTGCACCGCTCCGTCGTGCTCAACCTCGACGGCGACAGCTACCGCCTCCGAGACCACCACGCCCGAACCGACACACTCCGCCGAACCACCACCGGCACCCGCCAACCGCTAACTTGACCACACCTCACAGGTGGGGAAATTCGATGAGCACACCTGGGGAATTTCGGTGAGCGCGATCACTACCTCATCGAGCGAGAACTCGGACCGGACGTCGAGCGACTTCTCTACGACAGCATCGTTGCCGGCGACATCGTCGTGGAACATCTCACCATCGATGATTGGAAGCGCACAGCCCAACTCGTCACCCGCTACGACAGTCTTCCGCTCGGCGGCACCGATGCCAGTCTCATTGCACTCGCTGAGCGACACCAGCAGACCGAGATCGCAACGCTCGACCACCGACACTTCACCGTCGTGCAGCCCGAGCACATCGACACCTTCACGCTCCTCCCGTAGTTCCGAGCCTTCGGAACGGCCGTGCCACATACGTGCCACGAACGAAGGTCAACACCGGACAACACCGGCGATCTCAGGTCAAAGCCCACGGGACAATCGCCCAGCGCACCGCACGTTTCCCCAGCGTGTGGGCCTGCCCGACATCAAGCATGCTTCGATTCCCAAGCTGAGAACGCGGGTTCGATTCCCGTCATCCGCTCCCTATAACACCCGGTCAAAGGCTATTCGGTCACTGTCAATGTCGACATTCGTGCCTCGCTCGTGCCTAGACCGCTCGTGAAATCTGGGCGCGATCGCCGATTCTACTGACACTGGCCGCGGGAACTCCCTGCTCCTCAGGCTGCCGCCTCAGGGACATCGCGGTGTACTCAGGTGAGAAAGCCGATGTTCCTGCTGGCCATGTGGCGACCAGCGGCCTCGTGGCACGAACCGCGATTATGAGCGGATCGACGCTCGCGTACGTGCCGATCTCGAGCGGTCAGCGGGTCCGTCGGTGGCCGTTGTTATGGAGCGGTACTGCGGCGATGTGTTGTGCGACGATGGGCTTGTGGACAAACTCGATGACGATGTCCTTCGGGCAGCGCCATTCGATCTGGTCGCCAACTTCCGGGATGCTCTGCTGGCGGTCCTCCCAGCAGCGGAAGCCGCCCGGCTGAGCTGGCTCGATGACAATCAGCACTACGAGTGAGAACGCCTCGCAGTGACGATGTTCGACGTCTTCGTCCGTCAACCAGTGAGCGCCGATCAGCACCGCTGGCCCGACGAGAAGCCGCTTGCCCAATACGACATCGATCGGCCCGACTACGCCGGGTGCAGCTGGCTGGAACTCGGGTCGTCGCCGACTGATCGACTTGGCTTCGTCCGGTTCCTGTCCGATCAGGAACCGTTCGACACCGTTGAAGCGTGTGAGGTCTTGGGTGAGAGATTCAGGAGCCGGCACCGACGCCGCATTCCGTGGCCTCCAGACCGACTTGACTTTGTTCGGCGCGGCACGGAATTTCGTCGTGAGATCGTGACCCAGATCGAAGCGGTCGAGTAGCCAGGAACGAGCGCAGCGACGCGCGATCTGGAGCACGTGGCCGATCGCGTAGGTGCCGCTCTGTGCGCGCAGAGGCGATTGTGAGCGGACGGGATATGAGCGCGTTGCGATACGCAGGACCCGCTCTCGAGTGAGCGACGCTCGGGACCAAAGTCCCTTTGTCCGGTTCTCACAGGGCGCTCACAGAGTCGAGAGACAGGGTGCTTTTGAAGGGCGAGGCGCCCGGCAGCAACGCCTTCCCGCAACCGATCTCTCAACCAGACTTCAATCGAGAAAGGAATCCCCCGATGACTTCAAGACTCCGCCCACTTCTCCTACCGGTGTCCGTTCTTGCGTTGCTGGCCGCGGCGTGCGGTTCTGGCGACGGTACAACCGAGGCCACCACCCCCGAGACCGAGTCGACTGCAGCCGACAGCTCTGATGCGGCGAACGACACCTCCGCGAGTAGCGGTCCTGCCTCTGTCGTTGTCGACACGAATCAGGGCACGTGCTACGACACGAGCGAGCTGATCGACTGCCCCGCCGAAGGCGATGCGTTCTACGGCCAGGACGCCCAGTACACCGGCAACACCCCCAGCTACACCGACAACGGCGACGGCACCGTGACCGACAACGTGACCGGCCTTGTCTGGGCCCAGGAACTGTCCGACGCGGCAATGGCCTGGGATGACGCGGCCGGCTACTGCGAGTCCGTCGACCTCGGCGACGTCGCCGATTGGCGCCTGCCGAACATCGACGAACTGTGGTCGATCCGGGACTTCTCAGCCGGTTGGCCGTGGGTCGACACCGACTACTTCTCCCTCGTCGGCAACGGCTCCGAAGGGGGCCAGCAACATTCGTGGTCGAGCAACTACTACCTGGTCGACACCGACGAAGCGGTCCAAGACGTCGCGTTCATCGTCAATGACTGGACCGGACACATCAAGGCGTTGGACGGCGAGCGGTTCGTGCGTTGCGTCAGCGGCGACGAATACGGCGTGAGTGATTTCGTCGACAACGGCGATGGCACGGTGACCGACAACGCCACCGGTTTGATGTTCGCTCAGGACGACAGCGGCGAGGCGATGGACTGGGAGACGGCGCTGACCTACGCCGAGGAGTCGACCGAAGGCGGCTACGACGACTGGCGACTCCCCAACATCAAGGAACTCCAGAGCATCGCCGACTACTCGGGCGTCCTCCCCGCCGTCGATCCGGTCTTCAATGTCACGGGCATCACCAACGAGGCCGGCAACGCCGATTACCCGTACTACTGGTCGAGCACCTCCAACCCCTACATCGACCCGAACGACGAGGACGGCTACTGGTACGCCTGGTATCTCGCTTCGGGCTACGCCGTCGACACCGACGGCAACGACACCCACGGCGCCGGCGCAGTTCGGTTCGACACCAAGACCGAGGACGGCCCCGACAGCGTTGATGCAGAACGAGGCGAGAACTATGTGCGCCTCGTGCGTGGCGGAGAGGTGACCCAGACGCCCGAGGGCGATCCGACGACGGTCAACCCCGATCGGGTCGTCGAATTCGAGGACGGTGAGACCGGCGTCGGTGGCCAAGGTGGCGCCCCGGCGGACGGGGAAGGGCCGCCGGCGGACGGGGAAGGAGCCGAGGGCGAAGCGGGTGGGCCCGACATGGCGGCCGCTGCCGAGCAACTCGGTGTCACAGAGGACGAGCTGATGGCCGCCTTGGGCGAGCCCAGCCCGGGCGAACGACCCGATCTCGAGGCAGCCGCCGAGACCCTCAACATCACCGTCGAGGAACTCGAAGCGGCGCTCGGAACCGACAACTGACATCCCGGGAGCCGCCGCCCCTGTCGGCGGATCGCTCAATCCCGAGTGGAACCAATGTCCCTTTGACCAACTCCCACAGTCGACTCACAGGGTCGCGCGCCAGACTCAGATCGAAACAGGACTGCGATTCGATCCGACACACCGAGCTGCAACGTGCCACGAAAGAGGCCTCTCGCATGACCTACTCCCGGAAATCCCCAACGCCATCAACAACCAACTCCTCGCCGGTCGCCGTGACTCCCCGCGGTCGGCCGAGGCGTTGGCTCGTCCCCGTTGCGGTCATGGCGCTGGTGGTGAGCGCGTGCGGCTCTGATGCCACCGACAACGAGGCCGCAACGACGGACGCCACCGATCTCGCAACGACGCAGTCCAGCGCGGACACAGACACCGACACCATCTCGACGTCGCGGACGCCGTGACGATGCACGACCCCACCGCAGCCGCACTGCGGTCGCAGACTCGGGACTTCGATCACGACTCGCAACCATCTCGGCCAGTCGCCCACACCAACGATGTTCACGTCGGGCAGGCCGACCAGCAGCGCGCACATGCGCGTAGCATCCGTTTCCAAGCAGGGGCTCCTCGCAACTCACGTGACTTCGAACATCACCGAGAATTGCAGGGCCCCTGCGACGCGCCCGGGATCTACCCGATCAACCGATCCCAACCCTCAGACGCGAAGCGCCGACAAACCTCCGGGTAGTGAGCTCGGCGCATTGCCCCGCCCCGTGTGTTCCCAGGCGGGCAGCTGATGTTGTTCACCGTCACAGACGACGACTCATCGAACATGGCGGAGCGCCGAATCTCGGCAATGACGTCGCTCGGCTCAGTTCGCCAGGACCCGCCGTAGATCTGCCAGGCGAGCACCGACTTGGCACCCAGGCTGAGTACGAGGTAGGTCTTCTCGCCGAAGAGATAGTCGGACCAACGCCCGACCCCTCGGTACTGCAACCACTGGTTGAGTCCGAAGCTGAAGAAGAAGACGAACTCGGCGATCACGATTCCGTAGACGAACCCCGGGACCGTCTCGGAGCCCATGATGTTGATGAGGATCGCGACCCATGGTGCGAGTCCAGCGACGGTGCCGAACCAGAACGCAGTCATCGTCGTCGACTCGCGCTCAGGTGGGTTCATGCGCTCCTGCAACCAACCGAACAGGATCATCGAGACGTTGGCGCCGATGATCGCGACCACCGCCGTGATGTCGGTGATCCCGCTGTAGGAGCCGATCAGTACGACCATCAGCGTGGCGCTGATGCTGTACTCGGCCCACCGGTACCGGTTGATGCCGCCTGCGAGGTCGCGTTCGTACGCTCCCCGGAAGACCGTTGCGGTCAGAAGGTGGTCGAGCGCCGCGAGGCCGAGGAACACGGCGATCGCTGGACCGATCGGGAGATCGAAGAAGCTGTCGGCGTTCGGTCGTCGGGTGCCGGGAGGCCCCTCGGGGAATGTCGACGTGATCGTGATCGCGAAGTCGCTGGACAGCGCAAGGATGAGGACGGCCTGCACGGCGTGCAACACGGTGAGGCCGATGTTCCAGCGCCAGAGGCGGGCGAGTTTCGATGCTGTCGCGTCGGGCGTCGAGTCGGGGTTCATGTGTAGTTCTCCAAGAAAGTGCGCGGGGAATGAGGTCGTCGCACCCGTTCAGACCAGGTCGTCGCTGGAGACTCGGGTGCGATTGAAACAGATTTTAGCGGTTTTTAGCCTGATTTGTTGCAATCGGGCCCAACGGGTCTTAAGGTCTCGAAAACAAGTTCAACCCCACACGGAGGAAATCCCCCATGACAACCAAAACAGTTCGATTCGCAGGCGCCCTGATGAGCCTCACGCTCGTTGCAGCTGCCTGCGGCAGCGATGCCGACGACACCGCGGCAACCATCGAAGCGCCGGTGGAGACCGAAGAAGCCGCGGCCGACGAGCCGGGCACGATTGTTGATGTTGCTGCTGCCAATGGCAGCTTCACCACACTGGTTGCTGCGGTGGAGGCCGCCAACCTGGTCGAGACGCTGAGCGGCGAAGACCCGTACACCGTGTTCGCCCCGACCGACGAAGCATTCGCTACTGCGCTCACCGCCCTCGGCATCACCGCCGAGGAACTGCTCGCTGATACCGAACTGCTCACGTCAGTGCTCACGTACCACGTTCTTCCCGGTGTAGTGATGGCCGAGACGGTGCTGACCCTCGATGGCCAGTCGGTCGCTACGGTCAACGGTGCCGAAGTGACGATCGGTGTTGACGGTGACGCCGTCACGGTCAACGACGCCAACGTCGTTGCCGTCGATGTCGCAGCAAGCAACGGCGTCATCCACGTCATCGACGCAGTCCTGCTCCCGCCGGCGTGAACGTCGACTGACACCAGTTCCAGCTGACTGGGTTCTCCGGAATCCGATGACGAGTTGAGAGAACGGGCGCCGGGACCTCCCCACCCGGTGCCCGTTCTTCGCGTTCCGGCGTCCTTGTGCCCCCCCCTCGATCTGGAGACTCTGATGACAACCCACCCCAACCGCGGTCGGGGTCTGGTCTGGCTTCGACGAGACCTGCGCCTCGACGACAACCCGGCATGGGCCGCGGCGACCTCCACCCACGACGAGGTGATCGCGCTCTTCGTCCTTCGAGCCGACGCTGATGAACGCGGCGGGATCGATTCGACGCGATCAACTCCTTGCCCACCTGCACGCACTGCATGACGAACTCCGAGAGCGTGGCGGAGCGCTCGTCGTCCGCGACGGTCCGGCGGCCACCGCGATCCCGCGCGTGATCAGCGACGGTGACGTGTCGGCGCTGTACTACAACGCCGATGCCGGCCCGTTCGCCGCCGCCCGCGAACGCGGCGACGAATCGGGCGGTCGACGTTCCCGTCCACGTCCTGCATGGCCTCACCGTCCACGAGCCGGGCGACGTGCTGACGAAGAAGGCGACGCTGTCCCGGGTCTTCGCGCCGTTCTACAAGACGTGGCGTTCGACACCGACCAGGCCGTGGCCAACTGCCGGGGCCGGCCGACCGGTGACGTTGCCGGGGGTGTCGATTCCCGCACCGCAGCAGGCCCCTCGCCACGAGGCCGGCGAAGCGGCCGCGTGGGGGCGTCTCGAGCGGTGGAGCGAACAGGTCGACGACTACCCCGCTACCAGGGACCGACCGGGGATAGACGGCACCTCCGGACTCTCGGCCGACCTGAAGTTCGGGACCCTCGCCGCCCGCACGGTGATCGACGTGATCGGCACCGCGACACCAGGTCGCGAGGCGTTCGTGCGCCAGATCGCGTGGCGGGACTGGTGGGCGCACACGCTGACCGGGCGGTCCGATCTGGCCGACACCGCGCTCGGCGAGCCGTACGACGACATCGTGTGGCGTGACGATGACGAAGGATTCAGCCGGTGGTGCGCAGGGACGACCGGGTACCCGATCGTCGACGCGGGAATGCGCCAGCTCGTGCGGACCGGCTGGATGCACGGACGCCTCCGGATGATCTGTGCCAGCTTTCTCGTCAAGGATCTGCTCGTCGACTGGCGTCGGGGTGAGCGCTTCTTCCGCCACCATCTCGTCGATGCCGATGTCGCCCAGAACGCGGGCAACTGGCAGTGGGTGGCGGGTACCGGCCCCGACGCGGCGCCATACTTCCGCGTCTTCAACCCGACGAGTCAGGCCAAGAAGTTCGACTCCGACGGTGACTACGTCCGCCGCTGGGTCCCCGAGCTCGCAGCACTTCCCTCGGCGATCATCCACGAGCCGGGCGCCGCCGGCCCGCTCGACCTCACGGCCGCTGGCGTAGTCCTGGGTGAGACATATCCGTTCCCGATCGTCGATCATCGCGAGGCTCGAGAACGTGCTCTCGCCACGTACAAACGTGCCCTCGGAGGCGATACGCCATGGAGCCGATGACCGTTGGTTCGGCGGCGCCTCTCGCGACGCATCTGTTCGCGACCGCAGCGACGGTCGGGCTGATCTGGTTCGTCCAGCTCGTGCACTCTCCGTTGTTCGATCGGGTTGGACGGAGCGGGTCAGCGTATTCCTCCAGGTACCAGCGCACCGGGCGTTGAGCGACGGTCACGACGCGCGGGCGACCCGCCGCCTTGTGCGTTCGATCTGGATCCTCACCGCGGGCTGAAGTCTGCGGTCGGCCGTACGGGCGCGATGATCGTCACCGCCGCGACGTGATCAGCCGTGTTCGACCCGTCCCGATGAGGCGCAGCACGGGTCGGGCGAAGAATGCGCCGATCCGGCCACTCATGAACCACGGGAAGACGAGATCCTCTTTCCATGTGAACTCGGTGCGATCGGAACCGAGATCATCGAGCGTGAAGACGCCGGTGCCCTCGACGAGTCCGACATGACGCACACCAATCCGGCGCGCCTCCTCCCACTCGGTGATCTCCATGACGTCGGTGAGTTTGAACGGCCCCACCTTGGTGTCGCATTCGAAGCGCGTGCCAGGCCCTTCGACGTGGTCGGTGAGGAAACGGATCTCGCCGGCGTCCTGCATCCAGGTCACGTGTGGGCTGATGTCACGCACGTCCACCCACACGTCTTGTGGGCAGCGATCGATCTTGATGCTCACCACCAGGGCATGCTCGGCCACCTCATGCCCCGCCCTGCTTGCCGGTCGTGGGATCGATGCCGCTGGTTGCGACGACCCAGTCCCACAACTCCTGGCGACGTTGCGGTGTATCGGTCGATCTGGTCGTCGCCAGCTTGTGGATGTTGCGGATCCGGCGGTCGTGCCAGAAATCGCCGTTGGTCTCGAGCGCCGCATCGTCGGCGGCAAGCCAGACGAGCGTGTCGGACCCCTGTTCGGCGGTACGCAGCAACGGCCCGACGATCTTGCGGAACGTCGGCAGGGCGTCCTCGACGCCGGGCGTGTCGGCCCACCCCGGATGGAGGGAGTGGAAGTTGACCCCACGGTCACCGAAGCGCTCGGCCAACATCTCATTGAGCGTCACCTGGGCCCGTTTCGCGCGGCGTACTGCTCGCTGCCCTTGTACTCGTCGGCCGTCATCTGCAGTTCGTCGATCTTCACGCCGGTGCTGTACATCCCGCCCGACGACATCGTGAGCACCCGCGACGGCGCCGATGCCGCCAGCCGGTCGAGGAGCAGGCTCGTCAGGAGGAACGGCCCGACAACCTGGCTCGCCACCGTGGCCTCGGTCCCGTCGGGTACTTCACGACGCTGAGCGCTCAACGCGCCGGCATTGTGGATCAGCACGTCGAGGCGGTCGTGATCGCCGAGGACGGCGGCGGCGAGCACTCGGACCTGGTCGTAGTCACCCATGTCGGCGGCAACCTGGGTCAGTGAGTGATTGCCGGTCTCGGCGATCAGATCATCGACGACCCTCTGGTTCTTGTCGGCGGAGCGGCCGACGAGGACGATCGTCGCACCGCACCGGGCCAACTGCCTGGCCGCGGCGAGACCGAGCCCCGAGGTTGCGCCGGTGAGCACAACGACGCGACCGGTCATGTCGTAGTCGTCGAGTGGTGCCCACGCATCGGTGCGGCGTCGAACGTCGTAGCCGAGTCGGGTGAAGCTCGTGAAGATCGGAGCTTCGATCACGGCATCGATCGCCGACGCGACTTTCATCGTCGATCTCCCTTGAGCCGGGCGCCGTCCAGCACCTTGATCAGCCCTGTTGCCGCACGGTCGCCGATGCGCCCGAACACCAGCTTGAGCACTGGGTCGGCGAGTTTAAGCGGACCGTTGAGTGTCAATTCGGCGTCGTAGGTCACGATCGAACCATCGTCGTTGGGTGCGATGGTGATCGTGTCGAGCGAGGCGAGCAGTTTGCTCTCGGCTCGCGCGACGACCCTCGTCGACGGCTCGAACTCGATCGTGTGATAGCGCAACAAGAGGTTCTTCGGGACACCCTTGACCGTGACGTCGAAGACGCCGTCCTCGCCGGCGCCGTCGCCTTCGACCTGCTCGACGGCGGTCACGCCCGGATCCCATTTCGCGAAGTTGCGGAGATCGGCCATGAACGTGAACGCCTCGTCGGCGGGCATCGGCGTGTTGACGGAAACTGTGTAGCGGGCCATGTCGTACCTGGAGCCTTTCTCATGCCTCGAATCGAGGCGGATGTGTTGAATCATGGTGAGTTGTTGAATCGTGGTGTTCAGAATGCCGGGCCCGAGAGGTTGCTCGTGCCGTCTTCGAGTGCATTGCAGATTGTTCGAGCGACGCTCACCAGGGACAACATTTTATCACTAATTAGCGATAATTGTTGGGCGATGGCGATAGCGTTGCGTCGTGACCATCGAATCCATTGCACCGGGCGTCGATGTGCGGGTTGGCCGGCCGCAGCGTGCGATCTGATGGCGGGCTCACGATGATCGGCCGGGTCAAGGACACCGTGGTCGGAGCGACGACGGCGCTGTTCTCGCACGGACCGCGCCCGCTGGAGCACACACTGGACCATCGGGGAGATCCGGGGTTGCTCGGGCCCGACTCGGTGTCGTGGCGTGTGATCGGCGATGCCGCGGCGTTCGTCGGCGGCATCCGTGCGCTCGTCGTCCAGACCGCTCACCCCGAGGTCGTCGCCGGCGTCGAACAGCACTCGCGCTATCGAGATGACCCGTTCGGGCGGCTCAACCGCACCTCGGTGTACGTCACCGAGACGACCTTCGGCGCGATGCCCGAAGTCGACGCGGCGGTTGCCGCGGTTCGCGGGGCCCACCGCCCGGTGCGTGGGCGCTCCGCGCGCGGCGTGGCCTACAGCGCCGGTGATCCGGCGTTGGCGGCCTGGGTCCACAACGTGCTCACCGACTCGTTCCTCGTCGCCTACCAGGCTTACGGACCCGAACCGCTCTCCACCGAGGACGCCGACCGCTTCGTGGCCGAACAAGTGCGCATCGGTGCGCTGCTCGACGCGTCGCCGCTGCCGACCACCGCCGCCGCTCTCGCAGCCTGGGTCGGGGACCATCCGGACATCGACCGTTCTGCGGCGCTCGCGAACTCGATCGAGTTCCTCCGCAAGCCCCCGCTTCCCCTGGGTGTCTCGCTCGTATACCGTCCCCTGTTCAATGCTGCCCTGGCCACGATCCCGACCTCGATCCTCGACGTGATCGCGCTCTCGGCGAGTCGGCCGGGCGCGGCGACCGGCCGGTGGACGGTGAAGGGTCTGCGGTGGGCGTTGGGGTCGTCGCCGTCGTGGTATCTCGCGCTTGTCCGCTGCGGTGCTGTGGTTCCGCCCGGTCTCTTCCGCCAACCGCTCCCAGCGCCGCCGGAGCGGGTGAACCAGCCGTGATCCCTGCGGATACAACGATCCTGGTCACCGGGGCGTCGGGCTACATCGGCGGCCGTCTCGTCGGTGAACTGCTCGATGCCGGTTACCGGGTGCGCTGCCTCGCCCGCACGCCTACCAAACTCGACGCCGCCTCCTGGGCCGGCTCGGTCGAGGTCGTCCAGGGCGACATCGAAGGCGACCTCAGCGCCGCCGTCGACGGCGTCGACGTCGTCTACTACCTGATCCACAGCATCGGCGAGAGCAGCGACTGGATGGAACGGGAGGCTGCTGGCGCGGCCAACCTGCGTGACGCCGCGGTCGCCGGCGGTGTGCAACGCATCGTCTACCTCGGAGGATTGGGAGCCGAGGAGGATGCAGAACTGTCGTTGTCGACGCATCTGCAAAGCCGCCATCGCGTCGGCGAAGTGCTCGCCAACGGGCCCATACCTGTGACCGAACTCAGAGCGGCGGTGATCATCGGGTCCGGCAGCGCCAGCTTCGAGATGCTGCGCTACCTGGTCGAGGTGTTACCGGTGATGGTGACCCCCAAGTGGGTCAACACGCGCTGTCAGCCGATCGCGGTGCGCGATGTTCTGCGTTACCTCGTCGACGTGCTCGGCTCGGACGACAGTGCTGGTCGCGTGCTCGACATCGGCGGCCCCGACGTCCTCACGTATCGGGAGATGATGGCGATCTACGCGGAAGAAGCCGGTCTGCGGTCGAGGATCATCGTGCCCCTCCCGGTGCTCACACCGCGCTTGTCGTCGCTGTGGGTGGGACTCGTCACCCCGCTGCCGCGCTCGCTCGCGTGGCCGTTGGTAAGCAGTCTGGTCAACGAGGTGACCGTCAGGGACAAGTCGATCTTGTCGATCTGTCCTGGTCCGCTCCTCGGGTATCAGGAGTCGGTCCGGCTGGCGCTCGCCCGGACGCGAGCTCACGACGTGAGCACCCGATGGTCGGGCGCCGACGGCGAGTTGCTCGCCGGCCCGCTGCCGACGGATCCCGAGTGGTCGGGTGGGTCGGTACTGCTCGACGAGCGCGAACGGCAGGTCGACGCCGAACCCGACGCGATCTACCGTGTCGTCTGTGGTATCGGAGGGGAGCACGGCTGGTACGGCAGCGACGTGCTCTGGGAGGTGCGCGGGGTGCTCGACTCGATGGTCGGTGGGCCGGGCATGCGCCGGGGTCGTCGGCATCCTGACGAACTCCGGGCGGGTGACGCCCTCGATTTCTGGCGTGTACAGACCATCGTCCCGGGCGAGTTGCTGCGTCTTCGTGCCGAGATGCGGATGCCCGGCGTGGCTTCGCTCGAGTGGCAGATCGGGCCGGCACCTGAGGGTTCGCCGCCCGGCACCCATCTCCTCCGGCAGATTGCGACGTTCGTGCCGCGCGGTCTGTGGGGTCGCGTGTACTGGTACTCGGTCGCCCCGTTCCACCGCTTCGTGTTCCCGGGGATGATCCGCCGCCTCGCCGCGGCCGCTGAACTCGCGCCGTCACCCGACAACTGAAACGACGTCGGCGAGGGTGCGTGACGCTACTTGCGCGACGCCGCGGCCGCTCGGCGGGACTGTTCGATCAGATGATCGAGGGCGAGGCCGGGTTGGCCGACGATCGTCGGCGTACCGGCCGCCCGCAACCGCTCGGCGGTGGCCGTCGCCAACTCGGCGGTTTCGGGCATCGTGACCGTGATCGCCGCGACAGTGACATCGCGTTCGGCGCAGAAGTCGACGAGGTCGTCGGCGGGCAAGTCGGCTCCGAGATGGTGCACGTGCCAGTTGTCCTCACGCAGCGCGACGGCAGCCATCGTCGTCGGCAACGAATGGCGATCTCCCGACACCGACGCGACCAGTGCAGTTCCCCGACGACGCCCACGCGGGTTGGGCATGAATTCACCGAGGATCCGTTCGGCGATCGCCGACGCCCGATGCTCGGTCCAGACCGGAAGTTCACCATCGTGCCACCCCTGGCCAATGCGGCGCAGGGCCGGGACGAAGACGCTGCCGATGAGATCGATCATCGACGACCCCTCGTCGATGAGTTTGCGGACGATGGCGCCGACCGACTTCTCGTCGCCGGCGACGAGCGCGTCGTGTACACGATCGGCGGATCGGTCGACCCGAGACGAACTCGGCGGGCGTGGTGCCGTCGGCGTTCGGCGAGCCTCGTCGAACGCAATTAGGTCATCGCGGCCGACGACGTAGCGACCACCGACCATTCGCGCATCGAGCCGACCGCTACGTACCCAGCGATAGGCGGTTTGGTAATGCACGCCCAATTCGTCGGCCGCTGCTTGGAGGTCGAGTGCCTCGGTTGTACCCACGGCAGGAGGGTAGACGGCCCGAGCCAGGATTTCATACTAATCACCACTAAATAGAAGTACACGGCGATCATCTCAGATGCATGGCGCTCACCAGTTGGTCCACGTCCGAGGTCGCAGGTTGACGTCTCGGTCGATTGCGTCACAGGTCGTTCGGGCGACGTCGGTCGGCGCCAGTCCGGTCAGCACCGCCCCGAACCGTCCGCAGTCAGGGCGTCCGCGGGGGACGGGGCACAAACGAGCTGGTCCGCGCAACGTACTCCTCGTAGCCGGGTTTGCGCTTGCGCAACGAGCGCTCGAGCAGCGCAGCACCGGAGACTTGCACAAGCAGGATCGTCATCACGGTCGAACCGATGAGGCCCCATCGACCGACGGCGGTCTCGGCCGCGATCAAGCCGAGACCCCACCAGACGCAGGCGTCGCCGAAGTAGTTGGGGTGGCGGGTGTAACGCCACAGGCCACGGTCCATCACGGTTCCCGCGTTCGCCGAGTCGGACTTGAAACGAGCGAGCTGGTAGTCGCCCACCACCTCGAAGAAGATGCCGATCCCCCACACGATGACCCCGAGGATCCCGAGCAGACCGACGCTCGGGGTGTCGCTGACCTGACCGAGTTGCACCGGCAGCGAGACGACCCACATCATCAGCCCCTGGAACGCGAAGACCGTCGCGAGGCTGATGATCGGGAAGCGCGCCCCGTGGCGCCGTCGCATTGCCTGGTATCGGTAGTCCTCCGGCTGGCCGTGATTTCGCCAGAACAGGTACATCGTCAGGCGCAAACCCCAGATCGTCGTCAGGGCGACCAACAGCCATTGTCGCGTCGTGTTGGTGTCGCCCTGTAGCCGCACGACCCAAGACACCAGGACGAACCCGAAACCCCAGGTGATGTCGACGATCGAGGCGTTTCGGAGCGCAACGCTGACGAGCCACGTACCGATCATCAAGATGATGATCGCAACGGCGGCGCTGGCGAGTGCGGTGCCGACACTCATTCCATTCTCGCTAGCTCAGCGTCGACCTCGGAGTCCATCCGGAGCCACTGGTCGTCGAGCCAGCGGTCGAAGGCTGCGCCGTCCGGGACGTCTCGACGGGGGAAGCGGCGAGCGACGAGCTTGGCCGGACGAGGCTCCCGCCCGAGCCGATCGAGGATTCCGCCGACGGTGTCGAGACCGTCGAACCCAACATGCCAGACGAGGACGACGTCGGGGTCGCTTGCGCCTATCAGGAGCGCCCGGGAACCAGCCGGTCGAGGTGGTAGTAGATGCTGCAGGGCGTTCATGCGCGTTGCACGTCCCGAATCCAGTTCCGCGATCTTCTCGATCGCGCGGGTTCGTTTGGCATCCGACGCCCGCGTGCCCTCGGGGAAGATCACCGCGACCGACGATGGACCGAGGCCCATCGACAACTCGCTGACGGCAACGAGCTCCGCGTCACCGTCGACGGCCTCGCGATCGATGAAGTGGTTCGGGACGCGGAGCCCGACGATGTCGAGACACGGGTCGACGAGCAACTCCCTCTTGAGCACATATCTGGGCTGGAGACCGCAGAGGCAGCAGAGGACCCACGCCGACACGAGTGAGTCGCCATAGCTCGCGTGGCGGGACAACACGACGGCCGGCCCGGGCACGAAGGCGTCGACACCCTCGACCTCCACGCGTAACCCCGTCGTCGCGCGGAGCCCGTCCATCAACGTTCCAGTCCACCACGCCATCAGTGCATAGTGGCGGTCCTGGTCCTCGGCGTTCCCCCGGACCCACTCGCCGAAGGCCCGAGCGATCCCCGCGCACTCGGCCCACGACCACACCACGCCGAAGGCGAGCAGTCGCGGAGCGGGAGCCGCCACCTCCGACGAAGGACATCAGCGATCGCCGCCCCCAGCGCCCAGAGGGGCGCGGTGACCGTCAGGAGCGCAGCGCCCGCGAAGACCGCGGGAACCGAGACGACCCGGCGCCGGAAACGCCGCCGTCGGCTCCGGTAGTCACGCGCGCCGGTCATCATGCCCACCCGGCCGGGGCGCTCTGAGAGTCATACATTCGCGGATCCTACAAAGGCCTCCACAATCAACTCGGCCCCTGGACCATCACCCTCGCACCCGCAGCAGATCCGCCCTCCGTTGACTCTCTCCCGGTTTGAGTCCCGCGGCGTGATGGGTTTTCGGGGTCCCGCCTTGAGGTGAGCCAGCCCTGCTCGAACTTCTCGACGCGCTCCGCGCCGGTGATGGCATCGCGATCTGATCCGCGACGCGGAGCGTCTCGTGACGCAAGAGTTGATCGAGCTCGAAGTCACTGACCACATCGGCGCCGCCCGATACCAACGCTCCGACGCCCGGGTCAATGAACGCAACGGTCACCGCCGATGGCTGTTGGCGACCCAGGCCGGCGACATCGAGTTGAAGATCCACCAGCTGTCGCATGGCTTCTTCCCGTCGTTGCTGTCACTGCGACACCGCATCGACCGGGCCCTGCACGCGGTGATCATGCAGGCCTGCGTCGAAGGCGTCTCGACCCGGTCGATGTGATGTCGCGAGACATTCAGGACGGTCCGGACCCGCGTTGAAGGCCCGGGGAACGTTCAGTTGTCGGGGAGCGCGGCGAAGTCCTTCTTGGCCGTGCGATACCACTTCATGCCCGAAATCGGGCGTTTCCAGCGAACCTTCATCTCGTCACGTGCCGCCTGGTGCGACGTGTCGCCACTGGCGACCATCTCCTTCAGGTGTGCGTCCTGCGCCTTGATCACATCGTCGGCACTTTCGCCGCGATGAGGGTGATCGCACGGTCCGCCGAGCTGTTTGCAGGTCATGGATTTCATCGTGTTGCTCTCCTCGAGGGTCCCGGTGAGGTGCGCTGGGGATTGCGCCAGTCAGCATGAAAATGAGTGCCAGTCTGGCCTCCTCGACGTTCTTTCGGTCAACGTGATGGAACAGCGAGACTTGGAGTCATACCGACCAGTTGGTATGCTCGATGAGCATGACAACCATCTCCCCGTGTCTCTGGTTCGACGGCAATG
The DNA here is from genome assembly GCA_963774765.1 of Ilumatobacteraceae bacterium. Classification (GTDB taxonomy): domain Bacteria; phylum Actinomycetota; class Acidimicrobiia; order Acidimicrobiales; family Ilumatobacteraceae; genus Sva-07. The sequence goes on along the minus strand of CAVZGP010000030.1, from coordinate 168,566 downwards.
GTCTCGAGGCCGCCGAGTTCTACGTGTCGGTGTTCCCGGAGTCGCACATCGACAGCGGAACCGAGGCGTCGGACCACCCACCGGTGCTCGTCAACTTCACGCTGATGGGTCGACCATTTCAGGCCCTGAACGGCGGTCCTCATTTCAGCTTCAACGAGGCGATCTCGCTCTCGGTGCCCTGCGACGGCCAGGCCCAGGTCGACCACTACTGGGCCGTGCTGAGCGAGGGCGGCGAGGAGAGCCAGTGCGGTTGGTTGAAGGACCGCTTCGGGTTGTCGTGGCAGATCGTCCCGAACGAGCTCGGCGACATCCTCGGCGATCCCGACCCGGAGCGCGCCGCCCGCGCCACCGCAGCGATGATGCAGATGAAGAAGCTCGACATCGCGGTGCTACGCGCTGCGGCCGACGGCCCGCCGACGTGAGCGCCGATGGGCGAACCCGGTCCGGAGGAGCCAAGGGGGCACTCCTCGACGCCGCCGTGCAGGTGATCCGGACGAAGGGATTGCACGCGACCACCGTCGATGATCTGTGCTCGACCGCAGGTGTGACCAAAGGAGCGTTCTTCCACCACTTCGCCTCCAAGGAGGAACTTGCCGTCGCCGCCGCCGACCACTGGTCCACCACCACCGGAGCACTCTTTGCCGGTGCGGATTTCCACGACCACGACGACCCGATCGACCGGGTCTTCGGCTACCTCGACTTCCGGGCGTCGCTGATCTCCGGAGCACCCCCCGACTACACGTGCCTCGTCGGCACGATGGCCCAAGAAGCCTTCGACACGAACCCTGCGGTACGCGACGCGTGCGCGGCAAGCATCTTCGGACACGCCGTAACCCTCGAAGCCGATCTGGCGGCCGCTTCGGCAAACAGCAACCGACCCGACACACCCGACGCCGCGAGTCTCGCTCGACACACCCAAACGGTGCTCCAGGGCGCCTTCATACTGTCCAAGGCCGCCAACGACCCCGACCTCGTGCTCGAAGCCATCGACCACCTCCGTCGCTACCTCGAATTCGTGCTCGGTCGAACACCGTCGCCAACCACCGAACAACAACAAGCACGTGGAGTCCAACCATGCGAATCATGATCAGCGAGTTCATCAGCCTCGACGGTGTCGTACAGGCACCCGGCGGCGCCGAGGAGGACCCCGACAACGGCTTCGCCCACGGCGGCTGGTCGATGCCGTACTTCGATCCCGACACGATGGGCGCAGCCTTCAGCCAGGCGATGGATGACACCGCGGCGTTGCTGTTCGGCCGGCGGACATGGCAGACGATGGCTGCGGCCTGGCCGGACCGCGCCGGCGACCCGTTCGCCGACCGGATGAACACGATCCCCAAGTACGTCGCCTCCCGAACCCTCTCCCAAGACGACCTGATCTGGGACAACTCGACACTGCTCGACGCCGCCGACGCGCTTGGCGCCGTCCGCCGACTCAAGGAGCAGCCCGGCGGCGACATCCACGTGATGGGCAGCTCACAGTTCGCTCAACAACTCATCTCCAACGACCTCGTCGACGAGTATCGGCTGATGATCGAACCCGTCATCCTCGGAGGGGGTAAGCGCCTCTTCCCCGACGACAACACCATGCGATCACTCGAACTCGTCGACTCCACGACCAGCCCGACCGGCGTGCACATCTGCACCTACCGGCCCGGCGCACACTGACCGAATCCGATGAACCCAACGCCTGATCTGATCCTTGACGACATCGCGTTCGGTGAATCGCCGCGGTGGCATCACGGACGTGTCTGGTTCTGCGACTGGGTTGACGGCGACGTGGTCAGCGCCGAACGTGACGGGTCGGATCGGACCGTTCACGCCCACCTCGACGGGCTCCCGATCTGCATCGACCGGGACCTCGACGGGAACCTCCTCATCGTTGACGGATCGTCGAAACGACTCCTCCGCCAACACGGTGACACCACTCGCTTGGTTGCCGATCTCTCGACGCTGGCGACCGGCCCGTGGAACGAGATCGTGGCCCACCCGTCAGGCCAGGTGTATTTCACCGCAACGGTGTGGGACGCCGACACGTTCTCCACTCGCCGCGGCGTCCTCTACCGAGTCGCGACCAGGGAATGACAACACCAGTCGTGGGATTCGGTTCACGTGGTGATTCGGAGACGTCGAGCTGCGGTCAGCCGCGCAAGGTCTTGACCAGTTCGGTGAAATCGTGCACGAGCAGCTCCATGTCTGCGTCGGTGTGGGCGAACGAGACCAGCCATTGCTCATCGAGTCCGGGTGGGGTGAGCACGTTGCGGTTGACGCCCCACAGCCAGGACAGCTCTGCCATGGCGAAGTCGGTCGCCTTGTAGTCGCGGTAGTTGCGCACCGGCGTCGGCGACCAAGTGACACAGCCCTTCACGCCGACCCCGATGGTGTGGGCCGGCAGCTCGTACTCCGCGATGACGGCATCGAGCGCATCCAAGGCGCGCACGTTGATCGCCTCGGCGGCCGCGAGCGCCTCCGGAGTGCAGATCTCGTCGACCGCAGCTGCGGCGGCCATCACCAGCGGATTGCCGTTGTACGTGCCGAAGTGGGCCATGCGCCCGTCGACGACGACCTCCATCACCTCGCGCTTGCCGCCGAACGCAGCCAGCGGCAGGCCGCCGCCGATGCTCTTGGCGAGCGTGATCAGGTCCGGCTCGACACCGAGCCGCTGCGCGGCGCCCGCGTAGCCCGCGGTGAGACCGGTCTTCACCTCGTCGAAGATCAACATGACGCCATGCTGATCGCACAGGGCACGCACGCCGGCCAGGTAGCCCTCGTCGGGGAGCACGATCGCAAGGTTCTCGATCACCGGCTCGACCACCATCGCGGCGACATCGCGGCCATGCTCGGCAAAGATCCGCTCCAGCATGGGCAGGTCGTTGTACGCCGCGACGTGGACCGTGCCCGCCTCCACGTCGAAGGGGACGTCAGCGATGGGGGCGTCGGCGGGGCCGATGTCGGCCAGCGCCGGCTTCACCGACACCTGAAGAGGGTCGTATCCGCCGTGATATCCGCCCTCGATCTTCACGATCGCCTTGCGTTGGGTGTACGCCCGAGCGGCACGGATCGCGTACATCAGCGACTCGGTGCCCGAGTTCGTGAAGCGGATCATGTCCAACCCGAAGCGCTTGCAGAAGCGCTCACTCATGTCGGTCGCCTGCGGGCTCGGTGTGACGAACAGCGTGCCGACTTCTTCGAGCGCCCGGGTGATGTGCTCGACGACCACCGGGTTGAGGTGGCCGACCAGCATCGCGCCGAAGCCCATCGACATGTCGAGCAGGCGCCGACCGTCGACATCGGTGAGCCAGGCACCCTCGGCGGACTGGATCGAGATCGGATACGGATCCCAGTACTGAAACGACGAGGTGACTCCGAGTGGCAGTGTGTGACGGGCGCGCACGTTGTGCTCACCCGAGCCGGTCGTGGACTGCGTGAAACGCTCCCACTCGGCGGCCACCAGGGTCGCCGCCCGATCATGGTCGACGGGGCGGAAGCTCACCGGCAGGTGACGGCGCGTCGCCGGGTCATGCGGCGGCCAGGGCGGGGAAATGGTGTCAGTCGAGGTCATCTGCTGCCTTCAGGGGCCGAGGGTGGGATTCTGAGTGCTGTCGAAGTCGACCCGTTCGCACCGGAGTTCTCCACGTGAGACGATCACATTACCTGTTGCGACCGATCTCGAAGCGGCGTTCTCGCCGACCACCGGGCCACGAGACCGTGCGTGTCGGTGGGGATGCGGGGGCCCACCATCCGTTCTCTTCGCGGTACAGGTCGCGCACGATACAGTCGCGAGCTCCGTAGGCCTCGGCCACGTAGGGCTGGTTGAAGAGGTCCGAGGGGGTAGTCGAGGTCGATGAGCGCACTCGTCAATGAGGCCCTGCGTCGGGTCCCTCGCCCGGTGCCCCCGGCAGAACACGATCCGGACACCGGACTCGGCGTGATCTCGATCAGCCGTCCCGTCTCCGCCCACGGGGTCGCCGATGTCATCGACGACTGACACTGCATCCGATGCGGTTCTCCTCGACGCTCCGCAACGTGACCGGCCACCTCGCGTCACCGACGCCCACCTCGCCGCGTTGGCGGCCAATCATCAGAGCCGCCTCGCCACGTTCGAACCGTGAACGGCCAACCCTCAGCGCAGGTAGCGGTCGAGGTAGTCGGCGCTTCCGACGTACTCGAAGTTGGGGACCGCCACGTGGATCCCGGGATTGGCGTGCAAGGTCTTCTTCGTCGTGCCGAGCAGATCGAACAACTCGAGGCAGTTGTCGCGCGGCACGATCTCGTCGTCCCACTGCATCAGGAACCTGACCGGACAGGTGACCTTCGGCGCCATCTCGCGCAGGTCGCCCCCGTTGGGCCCTTGAACGCCCATCAACCCGAGCACGGCGCACCGGAAACGATCGTCGTTTGCCACCACCGGCAGTCCCATCATCGTGCCCATCGACAACCCCCACCAGCCGGTCGGGCGCACGCCACGCTCGGCCTCGATGAAGTCGAGCGCCAGGCGCCAGTCGGTGAGCACGCCCGCGGTCCCGCCGCCACCCACCCACGCCTCGTCGAACTCGGCTGGGCGGCCCGTGAACTCGAACGTGGCGCGCTCGCCGTGACCAGGGCCATCGATCACCATGCTGGCGATCCCGCGCGTGGCCAGGAGTTGCGAGACATGCATCACGTAGTCGGCGCGCTTGTCGGTCGTGCCACCATGACCAAGGAGCACGAGCCGGTCGGCGGCGCCACCGGCCGGTTCGCGGTAGACGCCGGGAATCGGCCGATCATCAGGTCGCAACAGGAAGTCCTGTTCGAGCACGTCGTCGATGCGTGTTGCGGCTGTGGTGAAACTCATGTCGACTCCTCGGTCGCCCGTCTGTTCCTGCGCCGACGGCGCAGCTCGACAACCGCCACCGAAACTACGACGTCAGCCAGCGGGCCCGCCGACTCGGGCGGGCGGATCGACGGATGAGTGACAGCCGCTCCGGAGTTCGTACCGAGAAGGACCCTTTCGACAACAATGACGCTGATGACTGACGCGTTGGCATGCGATCGCTACCGAATCGCACTCGACGAGCCAGCGCGACCGAAGCGGTGGTTCCGCGGCCTGGGGGTGATCATCGCCAACATCGCGTTGTGGATCGACGGCTTCGGAACCGGCCCCACCAACCCGGGTGGGAGGACCATCAAAGTCATCGACAACTCGACAGGGTGCGTGGTGCTCGAATTCGTGGAGGAGTTCGGCGACGATGCCCGACTGTCGCTGGCGATGCTCGAGAAGGACATCGAGTCACTGACCGCTGAGGACTTCGAGTCCAGGTGGCTCTGACAGGTCAGACCCGTCCGACGAGCCCACCGTTGCATAACCTGTCGACAGCCTGAGACCGCGGGCCTTGAACCGGAAGGCCATCAATGTCCACCACTTCCGACCACTCCGCCGACGCGGCGAGGAGCCGTGCGTCGATCGGCTGGGCGAACCGGGATCGCAACGACCCCGACGTCGTCGCGTTGCGCGAGCACCTCGAAGCCAACAACGGCATCGCGGGACTCGAGATCCTCGATCCGACCGAGATCGATCGCGCCGTGAGGCTGTTCGACCGGGACGGATTCGTGGTCGTGCGAGACGCGCTCACCGCCGAGCAGACGGAACGCCTGCGCGCCGGGGTCGAGGAGGTCGTCGACGACATCATCTCCATCGATCCCGATCGCTCGGGCAATCGCGGCTCGCGTCGCTACTCGTTCGGCGGATCGAGCACCACGCGCAGCATGCTGCACCGGCCCGAGTGGCAGATGTTGCTCGACCTCCCGACCGTGATGCCGATCATCTCCGCGATCTTTCGCTCGGACGACTACATCCTGCGGGCGGCCAGTGGCGACTTCTGCCTGCCCGGCGCCGTCGAGTATCAGCCGCTGCACGCCGACATGCGCGACAGCAAGGACGCGTCCTCCACTCCGTACAGCTCGTTCTTCGACCCCCGCGGCCACCTCACGACCAGGGATCTGCCGTGCCCGTACCTGTGCGTCAACTTCCTGCCGCAAGACGTCACCACCCAGAACGGCCCGACCCGCCAGATTCCCGGGAGCCAGCATTCCCGAGTGCCGTTCCCGACGCTCCACGACGAGCCCGAGTGGATGCGACTCAGCACTGTCTGTCCCGTACCTGCCGGCGCCGTGCAGATCCGAGACGTGCGCGCCTGGCACGGAGGAACCCCGAACCTGTCCGACGAAGTGCGATCGATCCCCAATCTCGAGTTCTACGCCCCCTGGTTCCGTGAGCCGATCCTGCCCGGGATCTCCTATGCCGACCATCAGAAGCTGTCCGAACACGCACAGCGAGTCACCCGGTTCAGTGTCGCGGACTCGTCGGAGGTACTCGACGTCCAGTACACGCTGGGTCGACCGATACGGCCCGCGACGCAGGCGCACTGAGCACCGACGTCATGCTGCAGGTGTCGTCACGGCTCGGCGACTTCACCATCGACTCGGACCTTCATGCCGAGGCGCTGAGCGAGGCAGCGCGGGCGCGAATCTCGATGAGCGCACTCGTCAATGAAGCTCTGCGTCAGATCCTTCGCCCGGTGCCCCCTGTGGAACGCGACCCAGACACCGGTCTCGGCGTCATCACGATGGGTCGTCCCGTCTCCGCTGACGAGGTCGCCGATGTCATCGACGACTGATGCTGCATCGGAGGCGATTCTTCTCGACGCCAACGTGCTCATCGCCGCGAGTGCCAGCGACCACGAACACCACGGGCGCGCCCGTCGGTTGCTCTCCGGCGGCCGGCAGTTCGCTACCTGCCCATCAACGCAGGGGTCGCTGATTCGATTCATTGTCAGGGTTGCATCCGTCAGTCATGCGCTCGACGCGCTCTCGATGCTGGCCGCGAACAGTCAGCATGAGTTCTGGCCCGATGCCGCGCCGTACGACGCGACCGTGCTCCGCGACGTGACCGGCCACCGTCAGGTCATCGACGCCTACCTCGCCGAGTTGGCGGCCAACCATCAGAGTCGCCTCGCGACGTTCGACCGCGGTCTCGCGCTGCTGCGACCCGACGTCGTCGAACTGGTCGACTGAGCCGAGCACCCACCGCACCGCGAGATGGTGACGGCGCGCGCGTCGCCATACGAGGTGATGATCTCGGACCAGGACATGATCCAGGAGGATCGGGACGCGGCAGCACAGTTCGTCGCCGAGGCGCGCTCATCGAACCGTCGACCACGTGTTCATCGCACAGCCGGGCGGCTCGGGCGTCACCGCCCGACGGTCAGACGCGGCGGCCCAGGAAGCAGAGGAACTCCGTCTGCTCGTCGGCATCCGCCGGCGGGTCGATCTTCGGGCCGAAGACACCGGGTTGACGGATCATCGCGTCCATCGGCTTGAGCCCCGAATAGGCGCCGGACACCGCATCCGCATCGAGTTGCTCGTCGCCGCCGACCGCTCGGGCGAGGTCCCACGTGTGGACGAGGACGTCGGTCGCGATCAGTCGGCCGAGCAACTGCTCGGCGGGCATCGGTCCGAACGGGCCAGGGAGGGTGGTGCTGAGATCGGCGGTCGACAGCGCACCGAGGAACTGCTCGCTGGCGTCATTCCAGGCGGACACGACATCCTCGTCAGGGGAGATCTGGCGCGGCTCACCGCCGGTGAGCCCAGCCGCGATCCCGAAGAGGTTGTCGCCGACGTGGGTCACCACGTCACGCGCTGTCCATCCGTCGCACGGGGCCGGATTGGACCAGCTGTCGGCCGGAGCCGCGCTCACCCGCTCGTCGAAGCTCTTCACCAACCGTGTCGTGCGCTCCACCACCTCGTTGCTCATCTCGCCCAGAGTAGCCGCTTCTCGCGACGTCATTTCCGCCGACGACGGACACCGACGACGGCGGCCAACACGAGCGTTGCAGCGAGTCCGGCGACCCCTCGCGTGCGGCGCCGGAAGCTCGCCGCACGGCGGTACAACGTTGCGTTCAGTGGAAGCCCGAGGTGGATGACATCGGTATCGAATGCGACTCGGACGGTGCTCGACCCGAGGTCGAGATCGAAGAGGCCTGGATCGTCCGACTCGACCGGTCGGAGCGGATGCGGAGCGCGGATCGGTCCGATGAACGAGCGGATGGTGAGTTCGTCGCCAGCAGCCGACACCTCGACCTCGCCGCCCAGGTACATCCACGCTCGGGCGTTGGTGTTGAGTCCGCGGTCGAGGCCATAGCAGCCGGCCCGGCCGACGTCGCCACGAGCGTTCCGCTGTTGCGGACCGGTCGACGGCTCCGGCACGCCGCCGACGCTCGCGTGCGTGCCTCTCGTGATCTCGAGAAGCCGCTCGCCGAACGACGCGATCGCCATCGCGATCGACTGACTCTCCGAGTTGGTGAAGACCACGACACCCATCCCCTCATCGGGAGCGACGCGTACGTGCGAGATGAAGCCGGGCAAGCCGCCGTCGTGCATCACCTCGCGATGGCCGTGAACATCATCGATCATGAATCCCAGCCCCATCGCCGCGAGCCCCGGGTGGAGCCGGAACTGCGGAACGATCATCTGGTCGAAGAGGTCGGCGTCGAGAACCGGCGAACCGTGCGCGCAGACCATGGTGATGAATGCCCTCATGTCTTCGACGCAGGCGTACAGCGACCCCGCCGGTGCCGGAATGACCTCCAGATCGCGGGCTGTGCGGGGTCGGCCGAACCGTCGACCGTGCCCGTTGCAGAGTTCGGGCGCCACCCGATCGCTGCGAACGAGGTCGCTGTGTGCCATGGCGAGCGGATCGAGGATCGTGCGTCGCAGCCGCGAGTCGAACGATTCGCCCGTGACGTCCTCCACGACGGCGCCGAGCGTCGCGAATCCGTGATTTGCGTAGGCCCATCGATCGTCGGGAGGCACACGCGTGACGATCGCCGGCGCGTAGTACTCGCCGAGGCTCGGCACCGCTCGCCCTGGTTTCGACGCCAACCCGATGACGGGCCGGAACAGGTCGGTCGGGCGCCGCAACTCACCGATCCCGGACGTGTGGGTCAAGAGGTGCCGCAGGGTGATCGGCGGCGCGCCCCCCGGTGAGTGGACCTCGAATCTGCGAAGGTGGTGACCGACCGGGTCGTCGAGATCGAACGCGCCCTCCTGCACCAGTTGCATCACCGCGATCGCCGTGAAGAGCTTGGTGATCGAACCAGCGCGGAAGACAGAACGAGCGGTGATCGGTCGTCGACCGGACAGCGACGCGTCACCCCGGGTGTGGGTGGTGAGCATCGAGCGTTCATTGACGATGCCGACGGCGAGCCCGACGCACTGATGATCGTCCACGAAGCGGTCGACGCAGGCGGCGATGTCGGCTTCGTGGTGGCCGGTCGACGCCATCGCCAGAGTCTTCCAGAGTCGCAACATGGTCAGCCCACACGTGGCGTCCCGGACGGTGAGCGTGTGTCGTCAGCGGATCCTGGTGAGGCTGCGAAATCGCCCGGAGAACGCGGCGACGATCACGGCGATGGACGATCCGGCGAGTACGGCGAGCCCCAGGGCCTGCGCACGGCTGCCCGTCGCGTCGTCCGTCGCCGAGACGACCATCGCGATGGCCGCCGCAAGCCAGCCGACTGCAGCGATCCGAAGGGCGACACGTTCGACGTAGGTCAGATCGGGATCATCGGCAACCGCTGTCGAGGGTGCCCCGTCATCGCGCATCAGCTTCTCGATCCACCGAACGGGCGATGTCACGGCGAGCACCACGACCGGGGCCCAGACCAGCACGACCGCTGCAAGCGCGATTCCTCCCGAGACCGTCATTCCCTCGCCAGGGTCGAGTCCCGCGACGATGGCGTCGCCTGCGTACACGGCCAGGGCCGTGGTCAACAGCGCGAGCAGCGCCTTGACGTATCGCAACACGAGCCCGCGGAGTCGCAAGACGTGGCGGGCCATTCCGTGCTCGACTTTGGCGACCTCCTCGAGCAGAGGTCGGCTCGACGATGCAGCCAATTCGAACAGGCCGTGTGCTCTGCTCGCGTCGTCGTGACCCGAGTCGAGCCCCGCATACACGTGCAACTGCTTGTCCACACGTCGTCGTGACGTGTCGTTCGCCGGCACCAGCAGCTCGACGATCCGGGGGTCGGTTCGACTCGCATCGAGCTGCTCGAGCGCAGCCGCGCCGAGTTCGTCCGACGGGAGCTTGAGCGATGTCAGGGTGAAACGCGGTGTGAACACGTCACGGCCATCGCCACCCAGATGGTTGGCGTGGAAGTAGAAGCGGGTCAGGTCAGCAAACAACAACCAGAGCGCGACCATGGGAACGGCGAGCATCGCCACGACACCGACGACCAGCGCGATGTCCGCGACCCCGATTCCGGCGATCAACAAGGATCGAAGCACGCCGGACACCGCGTCACGAGCGACGACGGGGAGTACCACCAGAAGACCGGCACCGGACAGCAGCCCGACGGCGATGCGGTGAATCGTCGACAGGCGCACCTCGCACCGAGCGACGAACGCCCGCGCCGCTGCACGCTCATCGATCGTCAGGCTCGAACCGTCGTCAGTGGGAACGCTCACGGATCAAGTATCGCCCTCGAACACCCTCGCGATCCGGATGCAGCAGGTCCGAGGCACCCTGTTGCCAGGCCGTTAGCAAGCTGTTAGCAGCCAGGTCTACCGTCGCGGCCATGGCACAGAGCGGGACTCGGCGGTGGACGCGCGCGGCGGCGATGAGCGTGGTGACAGCGATGGTGGCAACCGCGGCGATCGTCGTCACGTTGTTGCCGCCCAAGGTGGCCGAGGCCGCCAGGACTGCGCCGACCGGTCCGACTCCGGCGTGTGTCGTGAGCGACACCGGCACCCAGGGGCTCGGGTGCCTCCCTGGTGACCCCGGCGGCAGCGTCAGCGGTCAGTTCGCGGCCGGCGGCAAGTTCAAGGTGATCACCGACGGCGATGGTTTGGCTCCTTGCTACTGGTACACCGACACGGGTTGCTACTACACGTTGTTCACCCCGACGCTGACTCGATGTGTGTACCTCGCCAACAACGATGCGGCCGATGTTCGATCGTGTGGGAGTTTGAGCACTCGGGGCTCGGTCAGCGCACAACGCCAAGGGACCTGTTCGGGAACATTGGGAAGTACGTTCGCCCAGGGTGGTGATCCACCGTGGAACGTGCGGGCCTACTCGTTGGCGGACTGCACGTTCGCGGTGACGCCAGCGGACCGACCGATCGACAATCTGCTCGGGCCGACGTTCTGGCTGGTGAAAACCTCGGTGAACGAGTGCATCGAACCGGGCGGCGGGTACGGATGCGACGAGTCATGGGCCACCCTCGAACGCCACGACGTGTACACGTGGTTGCCGGTGGCGGGAACCCTCGCGCCGCACGCTGCGTTCGATGCCAACGAGTCGTCGACGACACCCGGATACTTCTCGTTCCACAACCGTTCGGAGCCGTACGCCACCGGCACGACCACCTGGGAGTGGACCTTCGGCGACGGCGCCACCTCGACCACCTCGAACCCGTCTCACCAATATGCGATGCCCGGCACGTACACGGTCACCTTGACGATGCGCAACACCGCGAATGTCGCGAAGTCGGTCAGCCGAGAGGTTGTCGTCAACGCCCCCGAACTCCGGGTGGCGGTGTACAACCCCGATGCCGAGTTCGGTCCCGGCGACGCGGGCAACCGGTACAGCCTCAACCAGACGTTCCCGGTCCGTATCGTCGTGTCGACAGGCAAAGGCCTCGGCGACCTGACCGCGGTCGCTCCGATCGGTGACCTGCTCGACATTCCACCCCAACTCGAACTCCAGGGCGAGCCACAACTCGTCAGCCCATTCACCCTGGGCAGCGACGCCGACCGAATCTACGACGCCACCGTCAAGACGATTCATCCGGGTCGTTTCAGTCTGATCTCGAGATGGAACGCAACCGACGCAGCCGATCGCGCAGCCGGTCCCAAGCAAGGTGCGCTCAACGGCTCCGTTTCGGGGCTCGCGGTCGAGGTCACCGTCGATCCACCGAAGTTCAGCCTCGACGAGGACACCAACGGCGACGAGGAGATCACGGCTGAGGACAACGACGTCACGATCTCGGTCGAGGTCACCAACGTCTCCGATGGGCCCATCACCGACATCACCTTCGACGAACTCGATCTGTCGTCCAACCTGCTCAACGACGCCTCCGTCTGGCTCGAACTGCAGACTGCTCCAAGCCGCGGCTTCACCGACCTGCCCAGCGGCGGCTCCGACACGCTCGAGTGGGTGTATCGCGCCACCGATGCCGTCGACGCGAAGGCCGACATCTCGGTCACCGGGACCGCGGCCGGATTCGACACCACGACCACTGCCGAGGCGAACATCCGGGTCTTCACGACAAAGCTGATCGAGGCCGAAATCACCCTCGACAACCAGCCGTTGACAGCGGGCAAGACGGTCCGGATCAGCGGGACATTCACCAACGTCACCGACGAGAACGCCGAACCGACGATCGTGTCGTTCGGGGTGGGACGTACGCTGTCGGGCGCGTTCGGGGAGCCCGACGGCAACGGCGGGAACGCCTACTTCTCTCGCCCTGGGTCCGAAACGGCCCAGGGAATGGAGATGTTCGAACTCGCTCCCGGTGAGTCGATCGATCTCGATTCGATCGTGTTCACCATGCCCACCGAGGCACCATCGGGATTCACCGTCTCGTTCCAGATCTACCCGTACATCCCCGACGAGGGACCTCCGCCCAAATATGTGCCGGCGAGTGGAGCGAACGCCGAGATCTCGGAGGAGGACGGGTCATCTGCGGTCCACTCCGTCCAGTTGGTGCCGGTCGCAGCCACCCCCGAAGACACGAACTGGATCAGTTGCTCCGAGGAGTTGCTGGCCACCTTCTACGTGGGCTGCAAGCTCGGGCGGGGCGTCGAGACAGCGTTGCGGGGGCTGGTCGGTGTCGGCGTGCTCGGCTACCGGATCAACGTCGCCTATCAACAGGCCAAGGTCGCATTGATGCGCAAGGCCTACGAGTTCTTGTCAGCTGATGAGGCGGCCCGCCTGATCATCGTCAACGAGATCGTCGCCGACCTCGTCAAGTTGAAAGCGGCGGGCTACGAGTCGCTCCAAGCGATCACCCCCTCGAAGCTCCTCGACCTGGTGGGCGACGCCACGTACCGTGCGATCGACCGGACGAAGAACCTGTTGGCGACCGGTGACCTCAAGTTGATCACCGGCGAACTCGCCGAATTCGCCGGCGAGAACATCGACACGACGTTCGAGGCTCTCGTCGCTGCCAGGACACTGGTCAAGACGATGCACGCTCTCGGTGGACGGGCGGGTCTGCTGCGAACCTCGATCCGTGAAGGTATCGAGGCGGAACGAACCAAGGCCATCGCAGCCGCCGACAGAGTGATCGCAGAACAGGGCGAGCGGGCCCTCCCGGGAAGCCGGGTGATTCCCGCCGGCGTCGACGTCACCGATCTGTCTCGGATCTGGAAGGCCTGGGGTGTGTCGCGAGCCGACCTCGAGGCGTTGTTCAAGATCGCCGAGGACGAGGGCGTCACGATCGTGTTCAGGTCGAGATCACCGAAGTCGGTCGATTTGATCGACTCGGGGCTGGCATTGCCCAAGCCCCAGGGGGTCAAGACGAAAGGTGTCAACGACCTCGACATGGACTTCTTGGGATACCCAGAGGCCTGGGACTCCAAGGTGTTCGTGGTCGAACCGCCGATGCCGGTGCACCCCAAGGGTTCCCCTGAACGCGCCCAGGCGATCCAGCAGTACCTCGACTCGAACCACCAGTTGAACTCGATCTCCGATGATGTCGCTCGCGCCGATGTCCGAAAGGCGCTCGAGTCGCGCCTCGAGACCCGCTCCGACGAGTGGATCACATTCGAGGCGGATCGCGCGCAGTGGACCGGCGACGTCGCGTCTGGCGGCGGCATCAAGGTCGACTTCGATCCCGAGTTCAACGACTTGCCCCGCCGGCTCATCGAGACCACGCCGAACGTTGAGGGCCGCCTGATCGAGCACACACTCGATGGCGGCACCTCAGGAACCGGTCGCAAGGCGTACCAGGTGCAGATGGCAGGACCCGCGGGCACACCTCCCGGCCCCGACGGGACGACGTTCCGTGACATCACGGGCGACATCGACTTCCTCGCGATTCTCACCCCGGACGGTCGCATGCTCGGCGACACACTCGACGCGCTCCAGCGACTCGCCGAGCTCGACAAGCGAGCCCGGATCTACCAGAAGATGCAGGCGCTGCTCGGGATGCAACACGGAGAGTCGTTCACCATCCTGAACCCGAAGGTGCGGGCCAAGTACCTCAAGGACGGCCTCGACGCCGAAGACGGGGAAACGCTGCTCGCGGCGACGCCGCAGAAGCGCCTCATGACCGCGTTCTTCGACGACCGGTTGTCCACGCTGGAAGGCGGCCCCAACGTGTCGTTGATCGACAACTACCAGCGTTCGTTCTTCGACGGCTTGTTCGGAGAGACGGTCAGCCCACCGCGCACACTGAACCTGTTGACGCTCGCGGAGCTGATCCGAGCCCATGACGGGTTCCGCAACATCGCCGGCTACTTCGGGCTCTCGATCTTCGGACGGATCGTCGGGCTCGCCGGCAGCAACGTCCAGAACGAGTTCGATCGTTCGGGCGAGGGTCTCAAACCCAACGACGGCGGTGGTGTCGATTCCTACAGCGCACCAGGTGGGCCACAGCAGTTGACGTCGGTCGAGTATCCGTACGGTCAGGCCGGTGGCCGGTGGTCGCCGGTCGATGTCCAGGCGCTGTTGGCCACTGGGCCGCTGTCGTTGCGACCGTGGACCTACATCGACGGCAACGTTGACGCCGGAGCGTTGACCGTGCCGGCGATCCCGTTCGAGTCACTGGGCGTTCCGGCTTCGAGCCCGTACTTCCACCCTGGCGATGTCGTGGTCGTCGACCCAGGGGGAGCGCACGAGGAGCTGGCGACACTGGCAACGGTCGCGCCGATGCGGTTCACGGCACCACTCGCCTACGCGCACGATTGGGGCGCGATGGTTCTGCTCGCGTACCCCGATGCCAAATCGCCGGGCGGCGACGTCGACTCGTTGGTGCCGCTCGTGCCGGCGCGATTGTTGGAGACACGTTCCGGACCCGACGACAAGACCGTCGACGGCCAGTTCCAAGGCATCGGGCGCGTCGCCGCCAACACCACACTCGAACTGACCGTCACGAACCGAGGCGGCGTCACCGCAGACGCCGAAGCAGTACTGCTCAACGTCACCTCCGTGTCAGCAGACGGACCAGGCTTCGTCACCGTCTACCCATGCGGAACAACCCGACCTCTCGCATCGAACGTCAACTACACCACCGGCCAAGTCGTCCCCAACGCCGTGCTCGCCAAAGTCGGCACCAACGGAAAGGTCTGCCTCTACACCATGGCAACCACCGACCTCGTCGTCGACGTCAACGGCTACGTCCCTGCGGGCGGATCGCTCGCGACACTCGTGCCGGCGCGATTGTTGGAGACACGTTCCGGACCCGACGACAAGACCGTCGACGGCCAGTTCCAAGGCATCGGGCGCGTCGCCGCCAACACCACACTCGAACTGACCGTCACGAACCGAGGCGGCGTCACCGCAGACGCCGAAGCAGTACTGCTCAACGTCACCTCCGTGTCAGCAGACGGACCAGGCTTCGTCACCGTCTACCCATGCGGAACAACCCGACCCCTCGCATCGAACGTCAACTACACCACCGGCCAAGTCGTCCCCAACGCCGTGCTCGCCAAAGTCGGCACCAACGGAAAGGTCTGCCTCTACACCATGGCAACCACCGACCTCGTCGTCGACGTCAACGGCTACGTCCCCTGACCCGGCGAGGGCACGGGACAGGGTGGTCCACCGGTGGGACCGACTGACCGAGAGCAGCCAGCAGGATGCCGTTCACCACAACATGCGAAGCGGCCTGTAGGACGTCTCGGGAAGCGTCGCCTCCCCGCGACGCGACGTAGGGTTCTGTCATGTCGGACGATGACGCACTCTTGGATGGTCTCTACCCGTATCGGTCACGCTTCGAGACCCACCGCACCCTCCCCGCGACCGGGGTCGACCGCTCGGTGATCCTCGACGAGTTGACCACGATGGCTTCCGAAGAGGACGCGAAGGGCGACCTCGGTCTCGTGTCGGGGTCGATCTACCACGGCGACCACGATCACTACCACTTCCTGACCGAGGCGTTCGAGGTGTTCGCGCACGCCAACGTGCTCCAACGCGACATGTACCCGAGCTCCACCAAGCTCGAGGGTGAGATCGTGTCGATGACGCTCGACCTGCTGCACGGCAACCAGGCCGAAGGCGCGTGCGGAGTGATCACGTCCGGTGGGTCGGAGTCGCTGATGACCGCGGTGTACGCCTACCGCGAATGGGGCCGCACCCGGGGCATCACCGAGCCCGAGATGATCTGGCCGATCACCGCACACTGCGCGCTCGACAAGGGGGCGCACTACTTCGGGGTCAAGGTCCTGCATGCACCCGTCACCGACGACCAGCAGGCCGACGTGGCCTGGATCCGCGATCACATCGGACCGAACACCGTTGCCATCGCCGGCTCTGCGGGCACCTACCCCCATGGCGTGATCGACCCGATCGAGGAGATGGGCGCGCTCGCCCTCGAGCACGACATCGGCTTCCACGTCGACGGTTGCCTCGGGGCGTTCATCCTCGCCTGGGGTGAGAAGGCCGGCGTCGAGGTGCCGCCGTTCGACTTCCGTGTTCCCGGTGTCACCTCGCTCTCGGCCGACACCCACAAGTACGGCTACGCCCTCAAGGGAACCTCGGTGCTGATGTATGCGCGTCGCGACCTTCGTGCGCTGCAGTACTTCACCGCCGGCGGCTGGCCCGGCGGCATCTACCTGTCGCCGGGAATGGCCGGGAGCCGCTCCGGTGGCGTGATCGCCGCGACCTGGGCAGCGATGGTCAGCCTGGGCGAGTCCGGCTACCTCGACATCGCCAAGGGCATCTTCGACACCACCGCCAAGCTCGTGGAGGGCATCGGCCGGATCCCAGAGCTGCGGATCCTCGGCAAGCCGTACTTCCTCGTCGCGGTGGCCTCGGCGAGCCCGGACGTCGACATCTACCACGTCAACGACGGCCTGGCCGACCGAGGATGGCGGATGAACGGTCTGCAGTTCCCCGACGCGTTCCACTTCTGCGTCACGCGACCCAACACCGCGCCGGGTCTCATCGACAAGTACCTCGTAGATCTCGCCGACGCCGTTGCCGACGCCAAGCAGATCCCCGCCGACCAGCCGCCCAAGAGCGGCGCGCTCTACGGCCTGTCGGGGACCGGTCCCGAAGGTGTCAAGCTCGTCGAGGATCTGCTCGCCGGGGCGATCGACGCGTTCTACGACGTTCCCGGAGCAGCACCGGCAGCCGACTGATGTCCACTCCGGCAACGAGCACCGCCAGGCTCGCTGAGCGCGACGACCAGTACGTTCTGGCGGTCGACCTCGGTACGGGCGGACCCAAGATCGGATTGGTGTCGGTGACCGGGCGGGTCGCCCATTGCGAGCACCACCGACTCGACCCGACGTTCCTCCCCGACGGCGGGGTCACCGTCGATGCCGACGAGTGGTGGACGACCATCCTCGATGCCGCCCGGCGCGCCCTCGCTGACGGTGTGGTCGATCCCGCGAAGGTCGTCGCGGTGTCGATGACCGGTCAGTGGGCGTCGACGATCCCGGTCGACGAGGCAGGCATCCCCGTTGCGCCCGGGCTCAGCTGGATGGACAACCGTGGCGGCGAGCTGGTTCGCCAACGACTCGGTGGTCCGGTCGGCGGCTACAAGCCACGAGTGGCGGCAGAGTTCATCCGGCGCTCCGGCGGCGTCCCATCGCTCGACGGTGCCGACCCGGTCGGCCACCGGCTCTTCTGGAGGAACGCCCAGCCGGATACCTGGCACGCGGCGCGATGGTTCCTGGAACCGGTCGACTACCTGTCGATGCGCTTCACGGGCATCGCCGCGGCGTCGGCAGCGTCGATGACCGGCACGTGGCTGATCGACACACGAGACCCGAAGAGCCTGACCTACGACGCCACGCTGGTGCGCCTCGCCGGTGGCGGGGCCGACAAGCTCCCGCCTCTGCAACCGTTCGGTACGGTGATCGGAACGGTGCAGCCGTCGATCGCAGCCGCACTCGGCCTCGGTGACTCGGTCGTCGTGGTCACCGGCTCGCCAGACCTGCACTCGGCGGCGATCGGTTCGGGGGCGGTACGGGTCGGCGAGGCCCACATGGCGTTGAGCACCACCGGTTGGATCAGCACCCCCACCGAACGCAAGAAGACCGACATCATCCGCCAGGTGGCCACCGTTGCGGGCCTCGACGATCAGTCGTACCTGGTCGCCAACAACCACGAGACCGCCGGTATGTGCCTGCAGTGGTTCCGCGACATCCTCGCCGGGCCCGACAGTGAGATCGACTACGGCACGCTCGCCTCGTTGGCAGCGTCCTCGCCTCCCGGCGCGGGCGGTGTGATCTTCACGCCCTGGCTCAAGGGTGAACGCTCACCGGTCGCCGACCGATCCGCCCGCGCCGGCTTGCACAACATGGGTCTCGCCACCACCAGGGCCGACCTGGTCCGAGCGGTCATGGAGGGGGTGGCCTACAACAACGTGTGGCTGCTGGCCGCCGTCGAGAAGTTCGTCGGCGGGCGCCTCGACAACATCCGCATCATGGGTGGTGGTGCCCAGTCCGACCTGTGGTGCCAGATCCACGCCGACACGATGGACCGCACCATCGAACAGGTGGCCGAGCCGCTCTACTGCGGGTTGCGGGGCGCCGCTCTGAGCGCGGGAATGGCGTTGGGTTTGGTCGACGCCGACGAACTCCGCGATCTCGTCGAGGTGCAGCGCACGTTCCGCCCCGACCCCGCGAACCGTGCCGTCTACGACCGGCTCTACGCCGAGTTCCCCGGCCTCTACTCGATGCAGAAGAAGTTCTTCCGCCGACTCAACCGGTGACCGCACGACCGCGAGATCAGGCGGTTGCGGTCGTCATCAGCCGGACGGCGTCGTCTCGTTCCTCGGGCGTGATCGCCCAGAACGCCGATGTGACGTTGGCCCCGACCTGGGCGGGGGTGGTCGCACCGGCGATGACGGAAGCGACGAGCGGATTCGAGGTGTGCCAGCTGAGTGCGAGTTCGAGGAGCGTGTGGCCACGGGCGGCGGTCCACTCGATGAGTCGTTCGACGACAGTCAGCTTGTCGTCGTCGATGAACGCGGCGGCGCGTGGCCCCCACGATTCGAGCCGCGCCCCCTTCGGCGCCGGCTGACCAAGGCGGTATTTGCCGGTGAGCAGTCCGGACTCGAGGGGGAAGTACGGCACGAAGGCGACGTCGAGGTCACCGCAGGCCGTCAGCACGCCATTCGTCTCGGCATCGCGAGTGAACAGGCTGTAGTGATTCTGCACCGATGCGAACGGTCCCAAGCCGCGCGCGGTGGCGATGGTGTGCGCTCGGCGGAGTTCGTCGGCGGTGACGTGGGTACAGCCGATCTCGCGGATCTTGCCCTCGGCGCGCAGGTCGGTGAGACAACCGAGCGTGTCTTCGATCGGTGTCACCGGGTCGGGACGGTGAAGCTGATAGTGGTCGATCCAGTCGGTTCCCAGGCGGCGGAGGCTGTCGTCGAGCCTGCGGCGAATCTGGTCGGGAGCGCCACCGTGCTCACCCTCGGCGAGCGTCCTCGTGTGTCCCCACTTCGTGGCGATCACGGCCTCTGAACGTCGCGCCCCGAGCGCCGCGCCCAGGTACTCCTCCGAGATGCCCTGGCCGTAACTCTCGGCGGTGTCGAAGTAGGTGATCCCGGCATCGAGGGCCGCGTCGACGACGGCGGCGGTGGCCGAAGCATCGAGTCGCATGCCGAAGTTGTTGCAGCCGAGGCCGACGACGGACACTTCGAGGTCACCGAGTTCGCGATATTCCATGTGCTTGATCTCCGATCGGTTCGTCGTCGCAGCGATGCGCCCAGTTTCGGTTCGATCGTGTCCGAGGGGATGCCCCCGACACCCAGTTGCTGATCTTCTCACATCTCGACCGTTGCTGTGGCGGGTCGCGGTGGCGCGTGCTCGGCGATTGCTCCGTGGGTCACTCGTCGGGTCACTCGGCGCGGCTTCGGCCGACGCCGGCGCCGATGTCGTCGACGGCGATCATCGCATCGACCAGTGCTGTCGTGAGTTCGCCTCGCCGGCGGTGGGACCGGGCCCGATCGTCGCTCTCGTGTGGGTCGATGTCGAGATCGAACAGTTGCTCGCAGCCCAGACTGTCCCGGGTGAAGCGCATGTCGGCGGTGATCAGCGTGCGCATGCGAGCCGGGTTGCCGGTGAGCTGGGCGATCAGCGGGTCGAGGTCGTCCTCGATGAGAATGTGATCACGGATCGACGTCGAGGTGCCGTCGAGCAGAGGGCTGAGCGACGAGCCCTGGATGCCACGAAACGGTTCCAGACCGCACCGATCCATGATCGTCGGGGCGATGTCGAGACTCGAAACGAGTGCGGAGCAACGGCCCGGGACGATCTCTGGTCCGGTGACGCACAGGGGAACGCGGACGACGCCCTGGTAGTGGATGTTGCCCTTCACCATCAGCGAATGGTCGCCCATGATGTCGCCGTGGTCGGACGTGAAGATGACGATGGTGTCGTCGGCCACGCCGAGGGCCTCGAGGTGTGAGAGCACGCGGCCAACCTCGTGGTCGACGAACTCGATCATTCCGTAGGTGGCAGCGATCGCCTCCTGCACGAGGACGGGGTCGTCGGTACCGAACGGCAACGGCCAGAACGGCGCATCGGCGCGATGCCGGATCGCTTGGAGGTGTGGCGGTGCGTCGGTGAGCGGGTCGCCGAACGTCGCCGGGAGGTCGATGTCGGCGGGGACGTGGCGGTCGAACCACGTTCCGGGAGGCGTGAGCGGGTGGTGCGGGTCGGGGAACGACATCCAGGCCATCCAGGGCTGATCCTGAGCGTGCGCCTCGTCGATGAAGGCAACGGTGCGCTCGCCGACGAACGCGGTCGAGTGGAGTTCGGCTTCATACGGCGGGCGGTAGATCTGCCACCACCGCTCGGAGCGCCGGTCACCGGGTGCGTCCGGGCCCATCGGGAAGACGACGTCCTGCTTGGTTGCGCCCTTGGCCAACGCCCAGCGCAGGTGATGGCCGGCCATCCGGGCGCCGTGGTCGGTGGCGAACTCGACGTGGTCGAAGCCGTAGTAGTCGTCGGGCGACTCGGGATCCGCGTCGCCGTCGTAGCGCTCGGCGAACTCCCACGAATACGACGCATCGGCGAACCCATCGCCCCGCGCGTCGGCACCGAGGTCGGGAACCGCCCAGCGATCGACCGACAGCTGCAGGTGCGACTTGCCGATGAGGCCCGTGCGGTACCCAGCCGAACGCAGGGAACGCACGAAGGTGTTCGACCCCCATTCCAAGGCGCGGTCGTTGAAGATGACGCCGTGGCTGCTGGGCATCCGGCCGGTCAGCAGCGACGAGCGGTTCGGGCTGCACACCGGGTTGGCGACGTAGGCCCGGTCGAACACCCGTCCTCGCGCCGCCAGAGCGTCGAGGTGTGGCGTCGAGATCGCGGTGTTGCCGGCGAACCCGACGTGATCAGCGCGCTGCTGGTCGGTGATGATCACCAGCACATTGGGTGCTCGTCGAGCCGACACGTCGCTGTCCATCGTCAGGCGCGCGTCGGCGCACCGCGTGCGTTGTCGTCGGCCTCGATGAGCGCCGTGGTCATCAGATCGAGCGCACGGGTGCGGCGATCGGCATCGAGGTGATGAATGGGTGACATCTCGTCGGGGTCGGCCACGAGGTCGAAGAGTTGCTCCTCGCCCGTGGTGTGGCGGGTGTACTTGGTGCCGTCGTCACCGATGACGGTGCGCGTCTTCTCGGGGATCGGGACCAACCGGGCGAGCGCCGCGGAGATGTCGTCCTCGATCAGGACGTGGGACCGCACGGTGGCTTCGGGGTCGTCGAGAACGGGGACGAGCGACCGTCCCTGGATACCGTCGTAGGGGCGGATTCCCGCGAGGTCGAGCAGGGTGGGAGCGAGGTCGATCGACCCCGCGAGCGACGACGTACGCGCCGCCGCCTTCGTCGGGTCGGCGATGACCAGCGGCACCTGCAGCGTGCCGCGATAGTGCATGAACCCCTTGATCATCAGACCATGGTCGCCCATCATGTCGCCGTGGTCGGTCGTGAAGACCACAATCGTGTCGTTGGTCTGACCGAGCCGTTCGATCGCCGCGAGCAACTTGCCGATCCCGTCGTCGATCATCTCGACCATCCCGTAGGTCGCCGCGATCGCCTCGCGCAGCATGTCGTGATCCATGGCGCCGAAGCCGGAAACCCAGGTGACCTGATCCGCCGCGGTCGTCGCCTGGGTCTGGCGCAGGTACTCGGGCGCGAACTCGAGGGTGTCGCCCAAGGTCGACGGCAACTCCATGTCGGCCGGGTCGTGACGATCGAACCATTCCCCCGGCGGCGACATCGGATGGTGCGGATCGGGGAATGACGCCCACGCCAACCACGGCTTGTCCTCGGCCGATGCCTGCTCGATGAAGTCGATCGTCTGCTCGGTGACGAACGTCGTCGAGTGGAGTTCGGGGCCGTACGGCGGTTGGTAGATCTGCCACCAGCGATCGGAACGACGACGGGCCGGCGACTCGGCGCTCATCGGCACGACGAGATCCTCGTACTTCCCGCCCCGGTCGAGTGCCCACTGCAGGTGATGCCCGGTGATCCGAGAACCGTGGTCGATCGAGAGTCGCACGTGATCGAATCCGTAGAAGTCGTCCGGCCACTCGGGAGGGCCGTCGTCGTACCGTTCCGCATCCTCCAGGTGGTTCCACCCCTGCGGCCACGGGTCGGTGGCGACCGGCGCTCGTCTCGACGCGATCGTTGCGTTGCGGCTCAGGCCGTTCTGCAGGTGCGACTTGCCGACGAGGGCCGTGCGGTACCCGGCAGCACGGAACGTCTTGACGTAGGTGTTGACACCCCAGTCGAGGGATCGGTCGTTGAAGATCACTCCGTGCGCCGTCGGCATACGGCCGGTCATCAGGGTCGACCGGTTGGGCATGCACACCGGGTTGGCGACCCACGCGTTGTCGAACACGGTCCCGCGGGCGGCGAGCGCGTCGATGTTGGGCGTGCGCACGACCTGGTTGCCGGCGAACCCGAGGTGGTCGGCGCGGAGCTGATCACAGATGATGAACAGCACGTTCGGCCCACGCTCGCCGATTTGGTCACTCGACATCTCGACCATTGAGTCACAACCCCACCGCCACGAGCGAGTCACCGACGTCTCACCGCGTTCTCGTGAACTCGTTGGGGAACTATTCCCCAACGAGTTCACGAGAACGGCGGGATTCCGACGATTCCCGTCAGCCGGGGGCGACGACGATGGTCGACTCGTCGAGCCCGTCACCGGTCACGGCGGTGCGATTTCCGGAGACAGCAACGACATCGACGGTGATGTAGGCGGTGACGCCCGCCGCGTCCAGTGACTCCACGGCGTAGGTGCCGTCGAGACGGGACACGATGGCCTCCGTCGGCACCACGAGCTGATCCGTGGCGCGGCTGAGCGTGATCGTCACCGTCTGTGTTGCGCCCGCTTCGACGTCGAGTGGCGCGTCGGGTGCGATCACGGCCTGCACGGTGACGCCGTTGGTGCCGTCGGCACTACGCAACCTCGTGATCGTGCCCGGTGTCCCCTCGATGTCGACGCGCATCGACGGTGCAAGATCGGCCCGGAGTTCGATCGGCACCTCGATGATCACCTGTTGCACGGTGCCGGCGAGGAGCATCACCGTGTCACCGTTCTCGACCTCGTCACCCACGGTCACCGTCGTCGACGACACGGCGGCCGGATGCGGGATGAACACGATGCTGCCCAGGGTCACCGCTCCGGTGTCGTCGACGCCGAGGCCGACCTGCCATCGCTCGACCAGCGCCGTCGTGTCCGAATCCCACTCCCCGTCGACCGTCACCTCGCCCGTCGGGTCGTAGCCGATCGCAACGAGTGCCGCCTCGAGTTGCGCGATGTCCGGACCGTCGCCGCTCGAGCTGTCCATCGTTCGCCACGCCGGTAGCGCACCGGCGAGCGCGACCACCGGCTGGCCATCGACCGTGTAGAGAACATCGCCCGACACGATCTCGGTGCCCACGTGGGAGATCCCGGTGACCACCTGGGAGATCGGCTGGTCGGCGGGTGCCGCGGTGGAGCCGCCCGTGGCGCTCGTCGGCGCACCGCCGCTGGGCGCGCCACCCGCGGTCGGGTTGCCACCGGAACCCGACGATGCGATCGGCATCGAGGTTTCTGGCGGCGCCGGCTCGGTGCTCGGGGTCGAGGTTTCTGGCGACGCCGGCTCGGTGCTGGGCGGCGCCGGCTCGGGCACGGTGGTGTCGGGGACGGTGGTGTCGGGGGGTGTCTCCACCGAGATCGCCGCCGAGATCGCGACCGTCTCGGTCATCGCGACCGCTCCGACCACCTCGACCACCGAGGTCGAGATGCTGAGGTCCGGCGACACCAGACCGACGGGCGCAACCAGCGCGCCGGCGTTCCCGGTACTCGAGTCGGCGGGACCGTCCTGGGTGTTCGTCGCGGTCGTGGTCTGCCCGTCGATGCGGTGCACGATCGTGATCGTGTCCGTCTCCTCCACGGTGCCGTCGACCGATTCGGTGACCACGATGTCGCCGCGCTCGACGGCGACCTCGGTCGTCGTGTCCGCGGGTACAACGGCAACCGGCGCCTCGCCGCCGAGAGTGACCACAGCGACGACGCCGACCGTGGCCAGCACCGCGATCGCGACGATCGGGATGATCCTTCTGAATGTCGGCGTCATGGGAGACCTCTCGGAGACGGAGTCGGGTGAACTCGGCATGGTCAGCTCGATCGCAGTGCCACGGTCGGCGGGAGGCGGGCCGCACGTGCCGCCGGGTACAGACCCGCCACCGCGCCGATCACGAGTGCGGCCACCATGCCGCCGACGATGGCCGCAGGCGGTATCACGACCGGCCAGCCCTGGACGTTCGCGGCGATGGCGGTGATGCCGGCGCCGAGTGCGACGCCGACGAGCCCGCCCGCCCCTGCGAGCAGGAGCGCCTCGGTGAGGAACTGGCGTCGGATGTGTGCCTTCGTGGCCCCGAGCGCTCGGCGCAGGCCGATCTCGATGCGCCGCTCGATGACGGCGATCACCATCACGTTGGCGATGCCGATGCCACCGACCAGCAACGCGACGCCGCCGAGCGCGAGCAGCAGCGAGGTGAAGGCCGTGTCGGCAGCATCCTGAGCGGCGAGAGCGTCGGAGGGGCGCGACACCTCGACCTCTTCTGGCGCCGGCGGATTCACGGTCGCCGGCAGGACGTCGCGGACTTCTTCGACCGCACCGTCCTGCGTACGGACATAGATCACTTCGGGAACCACGGTGTCGCCCACGACGTAGTCCTCCGCCGCGCCGTAGCCGACGAGGACGCCGCGATCGAGGCCTTCGGCGGCCGCGACCGGCTGCATGATCCCGACGACGTTGAACCACTCTCCAGCGATCACCACGCGGAGGCCGTCGGCGACGTGATCGATGCCGAGCGTTTCCGCGGTGACCGCACCGAGCACGACGTTCGGATACTCGGCGGTGGCCTCCGACAGGAACGTGCCGTCGGACAGATCGATGTTGAGTGTCGAGGCGAGATCGGCGTCGGCGGCGAACACGCCGATGCCGCCGGTGATGCCCTCGGAGATGAGGTCGGTCCGTCGTACG
The DNA here is from genome assembly GCA_963774765.1 of Ilumatobacteraceae bacterium. Lineage (GTDB taxonomy): Bacteria > Actinomycetota > Acidimicrobiia > Acidimicrobiales > Ilumatobacteraceae > Sva-07. Next base: position 142,857 of record CAVZGP010000030.1, on the reverse strand, counting down.
GTCGCGTCGATCGTGGCGAGCGAGCTCACCGCGGTGACCGGGCCGATGCGGCTCACCATCGGCACCGCAGTGTCGGGGAGTTCACCGGTGCCACGGCCGAAGCCTTCGCCGGACTGCACCTGGAGCAGGTTGGTGCCGAGCGCGCGAATCTGTTGCTGGAGTCCTTCGCGCGACGACGCCGAAATGCCGAGCACGGCGACCATCGCGGCGATGCCGATCGCCACCCCGACCGTGGAGAGCGCCGTGCGGAGCCTCCTCGTGCGCAGGCCGAACGATCCAACTCGGATGAGGTCGGCCGGCCGCAGTCTCGACCCGCGCAATGTCGGCCCGGACCTGGGCGGCGCCGCGGGAGCGTCGAGTACCGACGTCATGGCACCACCGTGGCGAACTCGGATTCGTCGCTGGCCACCGTGCCGTCGAGCATCGAGATCCGTCGCGGGAGCGATGCGGCGAGTTCACGGTCGTGGGTGATGACCACGATCGTGCGGCCTTCGTCGTTCAGCTCGCGGAGCAGATCCATCACGGAGGCACCCGACTTCGAGTCGAGGTTGCCGGTGGGCTCGTCCGCGAGGACGATCGACGGTCGGTTGACGATCGCCCGGGCGATCGCAACCCGTTGGCGTTCGCCGCCGCTGAGATGGGTTGGAATGTGATCGACGCGGTGGCCCAGCCCGACGCGTTCGAGCGCTTCGATGGCGCGCCGCCGACGTTCAACTGGCGCGATGCCGCTGTAGAGGAGTCCCTGAGCGACATTTTCGGGTCGCGCTCAGACCATCGAGCAGGAAGAACTGCTGGAAGACGAAGCCGATCAGCTGCGAGCGGGCGGCGGAGAGCTGACGGTCGTTCAGTGTCGACACCGGCACTCCCGCGATGCTGACGTCGCCCGCGGTCGGCCGGTCGAGGGTCCCGATGATGTGCAGGAGGGTCGACTTGCCCGACCCCGAGGGGCCGACGATGGCGACGAGTTCACCCTCGTCGATGCGCAAGCTGACACCGTCGAGTGCTCGCACGGGTGGCGAACCGGGGTAGTGCTTCGACACGTTGTCGATCTCGAGAGCTGCGGTCACGACGGAACCACGACGTCGAGGCCGGCGGCGACCTCGTCGCCCGTCACCACGACGAAGCCGTCGGTGTAGAGCGTGGGTTCGATGGCGATGAGGGTCGTCATCGCAGGTGTGCCGGCCGTGGCCGGCGCCGTGACGATCTCGAGGGCGTATCCGCCCTCGGCGAGCGCGACCAGCGCCGAGGTCGGCACGACGAAGGCGTCGTCGATCTGGGTGTCGACGACGCGCAGCGTCACCGGGATCGACACGAACGAATCGACCGAGGCAGGAATGTCGTCGACGCGAATCGAAATGTCGACGGTCGGGGTCTCACCGGGCGTTCCGGTCGGACTGCTCGCGACGGTGCCGACCTCCACGACGGTTCCGGTCGAGACCGTCCCGTCGGGGAACTCGACGTCGATCGGAGCGCCGAGGGCGAACGTGTCGTCGCCGATCGGGGCGGTCGTCGACACGACGCGAGCCGGCGAGGTCAGCGTGAGCACCGTCGCATCGGCTTCGAGCAACGTGGCGTCGGACACCGAGGCGGCACCGAGTTGCAGTCCTCCAGGTACGACGACCAAGCTGCCCACCGGCACGATCAGGTCGATCGGCTCGACGGTGATCGCCGGGTCGATCGACTGCCACCAGGCGAGAACTGCCGTGGCGGAGGCCTCATCGAATGTGTCATCGACCACCATCGCGCCGTCGGCGCCGAATCCGTTGGCCGCGAGCATCTGTTCGAGCAGCCGAACGTCGGCGCCTGCGCTGACGCCCACGTACAGCTCCCGATCCAGCACGGGAATCGCCGAGGGGTCCCCTTCGATCGCCGCGACGGGGAGCCCCCAGTTGCGGTAGAGCGGAGTGCCGGTCGAGACCGCTTCGCCCGGTGTCGTGATCGAGGTGACGGTGTCGCCTGCCCGAGCCACGATCGGCAGGATGCGCTGGGTCATCCTGGCCTCCAACAGCGCGCTCCCCGCGGAGGCGGCGCCGCCGACGTCGGTTGACGCGGCGTCGACCTGGAGCTCGCCGGGCACGAACGTCACGAGGCCGAGCGCGACCTCTGCGTCCTCGTCGAGCCCGAGCGTCGCCTTCCAGAGATCGACGGCATCCGCAGTCGCCGAGTCGAATTCCTGGTCGATCGCGATCTCACCGTCGGGGTCGAAGCCGAGAGCCACGAGATTGGTCTCGAGTTGACGGATGTCGATGCCGTCGCTCGACGAGGTCGACAGGTCTCGCCAGCCGGGCACATCGCCGATCATCGCGACGACGGGGTTGCCGTCGATCGTGGCGACCACGCTGCCCGCGACGATCGGGTCACCCGCGGCGACGATCGACGTCACCGTGCCCGCCACGGGCGACACGACGGTGACGGAGTCGGTGTATTCCAGCGTCGCAGTGGTCTCGTCGTAGGTCACCACGTCGCGCTGCTCGACGACCGCGGTCGCCAGCGGCGTGATGTCGTCGGCTTGGGCATCATTGCCATCGGCCGACACCAACCAGGCGACGCCGACTGCGGCGACGGCGACCGCGGCGACCGCACCGACGACCAGGATCCGCCGACTCACTGACCCGGCTCGGTGCTGCTGGGTGCAGCGGCGTTCTGGCCGAACGCCCCGTCCAGGTTCGACGAGCAAGCGTCGATGGCGGCGGTCACGGCGGGATCGGAGTCGTCGAGGCCGAGTTGCTCGATGATGCGCGCGGTGGGATCGACGCCTTCACCGTCTCCTCCGGGCCGCTGCGGCGGTGCACCGCCCTCGAACCCGCCGGCACTGCCGTCGGCCGGGGGTGCCTCGCCTTGCGGAGGTGCGCCCTCACGTCCACCGCCGCCCGGGCCGGCGGCGAAGTCGATGTCATCGACGTCGAGGCCTTCGTCGCGCAGGCACGCTGTGAACGCTGTGAACGCCGCTTGGATCGCGGTGCGATCGAAGTCGGCACCCTGGCCACCACCGGGCCCGCCCTCGGGCAGGAGGTCGCCACAGGTGTCCATCGCCGCGCGGACGTCGTCAGACCTCATGTCGATACCCGAGTCCGGACCGAAGCCGCCCTCGACGTTGCCATCGGCGTCGAACGTCGGATCCTGCATGTCGACGCCGTTGTCGCGCATGCACTGCGCGAAGTCGACCCACTGCTGTTGCGAGTCGACCACCACGGTCGAGTCGGTCTCCGACGTGGACGCCCCGTCGGCGGAGAGCGAGGCCACTTGGCTCGACTCGGTGCCGCCGCCACAGGCGGCCATGACCAGGGCAAGGGCCGCGCCGGTGACGAGAACGGCGAACCGGGGGGAGGAGGACGTGTTCGATCTCATGGACGAAAGCCTCACGCTCGAACCTGTCAACTCGCTGTGAGCTGGACATGGACTCGGTAAGAACGCGACGCGTTCTCTCCCGATCACAGCGGTCTCACAGGAACCGTCCCTACGTTCACTCGACATGAGTTCAACAACCACTGCCATCTCACGACGAACCCGTCGCGGTGCACTTGTCGGTTCCGCCGTCGTGGCCCTGCTGCTGTCGGCATGCGGGTCGTCGGCCGACGACAACACCACTGCCACCGAGCCATCGAGCTCCGACGGAACGACGGTGGAGACCACCGCCGATGGGGGATCCGCCACTGAATCCACCGAATCCACCGCAGCGCCGACCGAATCCGACGATGGCAGCACGTCCACGGCAGGCGTCGACCTCGCGCTGTTCTTCGACGGCGCACTCGCCGAGGATGCGACCACCGAGGACTGCACGTTGAGCGGCGGCACCCAGACGACGTGCTACCGCATCACCGTCGTCGGCTATCCGGTGAGCCACGACGTCGGACCGTTCTGCCCCGAGACGATCACCGACAGCGCCGAGGCCGGAGGCATCTGGTTCGACGGCAACGGCGTGTACGACCTCGACGGCCAGTTCTTCGTCGACCTCCCGACGCTGTACGACGACGACAACTGGCAGATGTACGACGAGGACGGCAACATCCTCGTCACCGAGACCGCCGAGGAGTTCGAAGCGGCGGCACGACCCGACGTGGATCCGTCGTTGCAGAACCACTGCGTCGAGGGCGCCCTCGAGTGGTTGGACAACGGCGAGCCGATCACCACCACGGTGCTGATCCCGGCCGTGCCCGTCGCCGCCGACACCGCGTCCGCACCGCAGGGCAACCAGGGTGTGACGCTCGACGGCGTCGTCATCGCCGCGTCGGCTCCGGTGGACGCGATCCTCGGTGCCTACACGATTGCGTCGTTCGACGACTGCGGCGCCCACTTCAACCCGTTCGACGGCTACCACATGCACGGCGCGGTCGGATGCTCGGAACTGGACACCGACGTCGCGGACGGTGACACCCCGATGTTCGGCTACGCGATGGACGGCTACGCGATCCACAGCCCACTCGATGACGACGCGGCCGCAGCCGCCGATCTCGACGAGTGCAACGGACACACCACTGAAGCCGCCGGTTACCACTACCACGCCAACAACGCCGCTGAGAACCAGGTCGTCGAGTGCCTGATCGGCCAGACCGTCGCCGGTGCTGATGCGGGCGCGGCCGGCGGTCCTCCCGCCGGCGGCCCCGGCGGCCCGCCCCCGGGCGACGGATGAGAAACCAAGGCGTTCCAAGGAGCCACCCATGAGCACCACCTCACGATTCATCGTCACACTTCTCGTGCCGGTCGCCCTCACCGTCGCCGCTTGCGGCTCGTCCGACGACACGACGAACGACACGACGAACAAAACGTCCACGGATGACACCACCACGACGTCGGAGGCATCGTCGGAGACGACGGCGTCGCCCGACTCGACACCGGTCGCGATGGCGTCGCTGTTCGTGGACGGGGCGCTCACCTCCGAGTCCACAGTCGTCGACTGCACCTTGGAGAACGGGAGCGAGACCACCTGCTTTCAACTCGAGGTCGCGAGCCTGCCCGACACGGTCGACACCGACGGGCCGTATTGCCCGGAGACCGTCGAAGACGTCGGCGGAATCTGGGTCTGGGACGGCGACGAACCCGGCCTGTACGCCCTCGACGCCGACTACTGGGCGATGATGGACGCCCAGGGCTACGACTTCGTCGACGACGCCGGCAACATCTCGATCACCGATCCGGGTGCCGGTGCGGCGGACTCGTCCGGCACCGCGAATTCGTGTCTCGAAGCGACCGCTGACGGTTCGTACCACCTCCAGATCCTCCTGCCGACGACGCCTGAACTGCTCGACGAGCCGACGTCGCTGTCGACGATCTCCCAGGTCGGCATCGCCCTCGACGGCGTGACGATCTTCGGAGACGCCCCCTCGGTCGCCGACCGTGGCGGGCTGCCCGCGCTCGACGCGTGCGGCGGGCACATCGACCCGTCCGGCTACTACCACTGGCACTTCGGCGCCGAGTCGATCCAGACGAACCTCGACGATGCGGGGGCAGCGGTCACCTGTGAGATCGAGCAGGACGTCGAAGCGCTGATCGGGTTCGCCTTCGACGGCTACGCGATCTTCGGACCCGAGGAGGATCGGGCGATCCCGTCCGACCTCGACGAGTGTTCGGGGCACGTGTCGGACACCGCCGAGTTCGGCGAGATCTACCATTACCACCTCACCTACGACTCGCCGAACCTCCCGATCTGCCGGGTTGGTGCCGCAGCGGTCGGCACGCTGTCGAGCCCCGACAACGCCAACGTCGCGCTGCCCAACGGCGAAGGACCTGGCGGTGGTGGGCCCGGCGGCCCGCCGCCTGGTGGATGACATGGCGATCGATCTGACCTCCGCACAGGTCCGTACGAGGGTACGGCTCGGCCGCGCGCCGCTCCTGGTGTTGATCGCAACGCTGGTCGCGGTGCTCGCCGGCGCTGCACCGGCGTCGGCGCACGACTCGACCGACGGGAGCACCGTCGTGACGATCGACGACCGTCGGGTCATCGTCGGGGCGACGGTCGCCTTCGCCGAACTCGGCTACGCCGACACCTCGGGCGACGGACTGATCGACGCGGAAGAGCTCGCCGAGCAGGAGGCCGGCGTGGCGGAGGGACTCGTCGCGACCGTTCGCGAACAGGTTCAGCTGACCGTCGACGGTGAGCCGGTCGAGATCATCGGTGCCGGCGTCCAATCGGCCAGCGAGACGGGCGCCGACGACTCCGGAGCGTCGCCGTACGTGATGCTGGTGCTCGCGTCGGGTCCGCACGACGGTGACGTCGCCCACGTCGAACTCGACTGGAGCCTCGACGGCCCCTCGAACACCGTCGTCCTGTCGCACCCCGACGGCGCGGTCACCGGCGACCTCGGCGAGGGAGGGTCGATCTCGTTCTCGCTCGGCGGATGGTCGAGCGCGATCTCGTTCTTCGAGCTCGGAATCGATCACATCCGCTTCGGGCCGGATCACCTGTTGTTCCTGCTCGTGCTCACGTTGGCAGTCGTCGGCACCACGGTGTCGCGCACGACGACGCGAAAGACGATCGAGCTGGTCACCGCGTTCACGATCGGCCACGCCATCAGCCTCGGCCTCGCCTACTTCGAGCTGATCTCGATCCCGGCATGGGTGGTCGAACCAGCGATCTCGCTCTCGATCGTGGCCGCCGCCGTGCTCGCGATACGCGGTCGTGCGAACGACGCCCGCCCGTGGATCGCCGGCCTCATCGGCCTGGTCCACGGATTGGGCTTCGCATCGAGCCTCGGCAGCCTCGGCGTCGTCACCTCGCAGCGGATCACCGCGCTCGCCGCCTTCAACGTCGGGATCGACATCGCCCAGACGGTGTTCGTACTGCTCGTCATCGGCGCGCTGTGGCTGTGCACGCAACTCCTCGCGGGTCGCGTCGTGTGGGTCCGGACCTCGGTTGCGGCCGGCGCCGCCATGTTCGGCATCGCCTGGACCGTGTCCCGGCTGGCAGAGATCCCGGTCTGAGTACCCCTCCACTCGACATCGACACGACAGGAACCGACATGACACTGCCCATCCGAGGACCGCTCGCCCTTGCGGTCGCGACGGTGCTCACCCTCGCCGCGTGCGCGAGCGACGCAGCGCCCGCCACGTCGGGGACGCCGACGACCACCCCGAGCGCGGCGGCTGGCACCGTCGGCTCGACGGCGCCCGATGGCGTGACGACCAGCGGGCTCGACCTCGCAACGTTCTTCGATGGCGCGCTCACCTCCGAGCCGGTGACGACTGATTGCACCCTCGCCGACGGCACCGACACCCAGTGCTACCAACTGACCGTCGCCGGGTTCCCCGCCAATCGTGATGCCATCGGACCCTGGTGCCCCGCAACCACCTCCGACGGCGCGGCCGGGATCTGGTTCGACGGTGATGCCGTCTACGACATCGACGGCCAGTTCATCTCGGACCTCGCCGACATCTACGACGACCCGACCTGGAAGCTCTACGACGAAGACGGCAACGTGCTGTCGACCGACACGTCGGAGAAGTTCAACGACCTCGTCACCGGTGGCCCCCAAGCCGACCCCGACGCCGGCCCGGTGAACCTCTGTGTCTACGGCGAGATCGAATGGGCCGACGGCGGCGGCCCCATCGCCGCGACCGTCGAGATCCCCGTCACCCCGATCCGCGCCGACACGACGAGCAGCGCGCCGAGCACGCTCGGGGTCACCCTCGACGGCGTCCTCATCGAGAACAGCGCCCCGATCGACCTCATCTTGGGCAACTACACCATCGGTGCCTTCGATCCCTGCGGCGGCCACGTCAACCCGCAGGAGGGCTACCACATGCACGCGACCACTGGCTGCTCGAACTCGACCGACGACGTGGCGGCCGGTGAGACCGCGCTGTTCGGCTACGCCCTCGACGGCTACGCGATTCACGCCCCCTTTGACACTGCTGCCGAAGCCGACGCCGGGCTCGACGAATGCAACGGGCACGAGACGGCCGAACTGGGCTACCACTACCACGCGAACCAAGTCGCCGAGAACGCCGTGCTGACCTGCTTCACCGGCGTCGCCGTCGAAGCGGCGAGCGCTGGACCCGGCGGTGGCGGACCTCCGCCCGGCGGACCAGCTGCGCCTCCCACCGATTGATCGCCGAGGTGGGTTGAATGGACAACGTGATCCCGGGCGCATCACCCAGTCGCATCCTCGTGGTCGAGGACGAGCCGGCGATCAGTGACGTCGTCTCGACGGCGCTTCGCCACCAGGGCCACGTGATCACAGCGGCCGACCACGGTCGGCGCGGCCGCGATCTGGCGCTCACCGGCCACTTCGACCTGATCGTGCTCGACGTCATGCTGCCCGGCATCGACGGATACGAGGTGTGCCGAGACCTCCGGTCGGCCGGATCGGTCACGCCGGTGCTCTTCCTGACCGCGCGTGACGCTCCCGACGACCGGATCGAGGGGTTCGTCACGGGCGGCGACGACTACCTCACCAAACCGTTCAGCATCGACGAGCTGGTGCTGAGGGTCTCGGCCATCCTCCGCCGCACCGGACGCGAGGCGGCGTCCGACCGTCTCGTCATCGCCGACCTGATGCTCGATCCGTCCGCCCACGAGGTCCGGCGGTCCGGCACGTCGATCGAGCTGTCGCCGACCGAGTTCCGTCTCCTGCACTACCTGATGCTGAACGCCGGCACGGTGCTGTCGAAAGCACAGATCCTGATGAATGTGTGGGACCACGACTTCGATGGCACCGACAACGTGGTCGAGCTCTACATCGGGTACCTGCGACGCAAGATCGACGACGGCCGCCGCCCGTTGATCCAGACGCGTCGTGGCGTCGGCTATGTCCTTCGTGACGAGGTCAACGAATGAGGCGTCCGCCGCTGCGGTGGCTGATGCTGGTGCCGACGCTGGTGACGGTCACGCTCGGCTTCGGCGCCTTCGCGGTGTACATCGACAACGTCGAACGATCCAACCTGATCGCCGACATCGACGACGAACTCACCCGCGCCGAACATGGGACGGAGCCACGCGCACCCGGCGACGGCGAACCCGCCCCTGCCGGGGACACCGCACCCCCGAGCAACACCGCCGACGAGGCAGTGGACGACGTGGCACCACCCGTGCAGCTCCACCTGTCGGCCGACGGCATTCTCCTCGGCCCAGGGGGCGAGAACCCCCTCAGCGAGGAGACCCTTCGCTCGCTGTCCGTTCGCAGCGGAACCGTCACGGTCGACGATCCCCGATACCGAGTGCTGGTGACGCCCACGGACGACGGCACCGTCCTGGTCACCGCACTGTCCCTCGAGCGGTTCGACGAATCGGTCGCCGACTTCCGCGAGACCTTGCTCGTGGGCGGCATCGTGATCCTGATCCTCGTCGCCGGAGTGATCTGGGGGCTCACCACCCTGGCGGTGCGGCCCGTCACACGAATGGCGAGGACGGCGACGCGTATCGCCGATGGCGAACTGCACACCGACGTCGATCCGCCGAGCGGATCCCGCGAGACCGCCGAACTCGCCGAGGCCCTCGGCCTCATGCTTGTCCGCCTCCGCGCCACGATCGACGACAGCGACCGGGCCGCGCTGTCCGCTCAGGAGGCACGCGACGCGATGCGGCGCTTCCTGGCCGACGTGTCGCACGAGCTCCGCACGCCGCTCACGGCTCTCAAGGGCTACAGCGACCTCCACGGGGCCGGCATGCTCGACGAGCCAGGGGCGCTCGATCGAGCGATGTCTCGCATCGGCGACGAGAGCGAACGGCTCAACGGTCTCGTGACCGACATGTTGCAACTCGCCCGCGAGGCACCGGCGACCGAACCGACGGAGTCCTTCGACGCGACCGACGTCATCGAGGTGGTGGCCGCCGACCTTCGCGCCGCCCACCCGGACATCGACATCGTCGTCGAGGTCGAGACCGATGCTCGCACCTCGATCACCGGCCGGCCCGGCCGTTTCCACCAGGCGATGCTCAACCTCGGATCCAATGCCTGCGCCCACACCACGTCCGGCACGCCCGTGCACTTCGACGTCACGTCGACCGACACCGACCTCGTCGTCAGCGTGATCGACCACGGACGGGGCATCGACCCGAGCGAGGCCGACAAGGTCTTCCTCCCGTTCTACCGGTCGGAAACCGCACGCCAACGCGACAGCGGTGGCGGTGCCGGGCTCGGTCTCGCCATCGCGAGCCAGATCGTCGAACGCCACTGCGGTGCCATCACCGTCGAGGCAACCCCGAGCGGCGGCGCGACGTTCGTCGTCACCGTGCCACTGACCGATGCCTGAGCACCCGATCGACGATCGACCGCGTCCGCGGCATCCGCACGGCGACCTACGTCACCGAACGGGCGGCTCGCACAGCGTCGGTGGACCACCCTTGCGCTACGTTGACCGGCAGTTCACGAGCTTCTCGTGAACGTCGGCATGGAAGGACAGACGTCATGACGGACACCACCAACCGAGGTGACGCCGCGATGCGCTCGTACGGAGTCCAGCAGGAGGTGCCGACCTTCGAGGATCCAGCATTCACGCCGCTCGACAAGCCGCTTTCGGCCGCCCGCGTCGCCATCGTCACGTCGGCCGCGCTCCACCGCCCCGATCAGGACCGCTTCACACCGACCGACACCCAGTACCGCACGCTCGAGCGCTCCGACCGCGACATCGTGATGGGACACTGGAGCCCGAACTTCGACCACACGGGCTTCCAACTCGACCTCAACGTCGTCTATCCGATCGACAGGCTCGAAGCACTGGCGGCCGACGGGGTGATCGGCGACGTCGCACCCCGACATTTCGCCTTCGCCGGCAACCAGCCGGCCACCGTGAGCGAACTCCGTCTCGACTCCGGGCCGGCGTGTGCACGCGAGTTGCTCGCCGACGGCGTCGACATCGTCGTCCTCACTCCGGTTTGACCGGAGTGCACGCGCACCGTGAGTGCGCTCGCCCACGTGTTCGAAGCCGCCGGTCTCTCGACCATCGTGCTCGCCTCCATGAAGGACGTCGTCGAGCGCATGGCGCCTCCGCGCGCGTTGTACTGCGAATTCCCACTCGGCCGTCCGCTCGGCAGACCCAACGACGTCGAGTTGCAGCGTGACGTCCTCGAGCGGGCTTTCGACCTGCTCGCGTCACCGGAGACCGTTCTGGCCACCTATCCACTCGTGATCGAGTCGGACGAACAGCCCCTCTCATGCATGATCCCGCCGCGTTTCGACCCGACGCTTGCGCCGGCGGTCGACGAAGCCAAGGGATTGCGCGCCGCGTACGACCGTTCGCTGGCGCGCACCGGCGTCACCGCGGTCGGTCGGGCGATCGACGCCGACACGATCCCCGCTGCACTCGCCACGTTGTGTCGTTGGGCGTCGGGTGAGCCATGGGCTGACGTGGCGCTGCCGGGCAAGAACACAGTGGCCGTGTGCCACGACATCCGGGCGTACTACACCGAGGCAGCACTCGAACTGGCCACCGGCCCAACACCCGGCGGGCGGTCGGTCGAAGCGTGGTTCCACGAGGAGACCGAGGCGGGCCGGACGGTTCTGGCTGCGCGGGCCGCACTCAAGGAGCAGGGCGCACCGTTCCCGTTCTGGTTCTACATGACGCCAGCGCATCGCTGAGCGGGTCGCGCCGAGTGATCAGCGCACGTTGTTCGACTCGGCATCGAGCGCCTCATGGACCGCAACGTTGTCCTGGCCGCGCAACCCGAGTCGTTTGCGCAACGCGCCCAACTGTTCGAGATCGTCGCCTTCGATCGACAGCGTCTGCAGAACGTCGCCCGACTCATGGATCCGAATGTTGGTGGACTCGGCCCTGAGGTCCCAGATCCGATACCGACGGCGCTGCTTGGTGACGAACACCGCACGCACCCCTGCGTCCGGGCCGAGCGCAGCGATCTCCAGCAGCAGGTCGTGCTCCTCCCCCCGGTGCAGTCGGTCGAGGCCGAGCTGTTCGAAGATCACGTCGAATGGTGTCGGCACCGTGTCGACAGAGTGGTGCCGATCGGATGTCCACTGCTCGAACCCCTTGCGCTCGGCGACCAGTTGCTTGATCTTCAGCGCGTTGTCGCGGATCTTGGCGTTCCAACTCGCGTCGTCGACAAGCAGATAGCAGTCGTCGACGCGCTCGACGGTCTTGTCGGTGGCGAGTTCGTCGAGCAGCTTTCGGGCCTGTCGGTGTCGACCCCACACTCGATATTCGAAACGGGCACGGGCCGGTTCGGCGCTCAGTTGCTGTTTGGCCATGGCACCCCACCCCCCTTGCACGTGGTGCACGTGCGCACCCGATGGTAGCGACGTCGAGACAGTTGCCCTGCGCAATCGGTCCACCTTCGTACCGGTGCTGACGCGGACGGTGCGCCGACCGCCACACCGATCGGCCCTCTCCGGCAACCGCCAGTACGAGATCGACAGCATCGTGGCGTACCGCGGCGACCGACTCTCGGACGACTGGAGGGCGGTCCTGCGACCCTCGGGAGAGCCCGCCACGCGTCCTCGCCACTTGCGATGTTGCGCGCCGACGTCGGCCCGCTGGTGATTCTCGACGACACGGTCGACGGTGGTGGGATCTGGGTCGGCTCGTCGGAGGGACCCATCGAGTTCGCCGCCGACCCACAACGTTGGCGCCAAATTGCCTGCGACATCGTGAACCGCGAGCTGACGGACGACGAATGGCGCACGTTCGTGTCGGAGACCGACTCCCCGACAAGCGCTTGCGCGTGAATCAACTCGACGTCGGACTCGACTCGGTCGTCGCCGCCCCGGCGAGGCGGGAGTGCAGCCGCGACCGCAGCTCGGCTGGAGGCAGTTCAGACCAGGTGCGACGCTGCCGCTTTCGGTACACGACGACACCCGTGGCGCCCAGCACGGCCACGACGCCGGCGACACCGAGGAGCTTTGCCCACCTCATGACCACGTACGTTAGGACCCCGATGCCCGCCTCCGTGACGCTCCACGACGCAGTCGGTGCTGCGGCGAGCGGCGACGTCTGGCTCTTTCGGGGGCGATCGGTCGCCGATCGCGCGATCCGACTGTTCACGAACAGCCCGGTGAATCACGTCGGCATGGTGCTCGCCATCGACGACCTGCCACCGCTGATCTGGCACGCGGAGTTGGGGGCGAGCATGCCCAACGTCTGGACCGGCGAACGCCAGCGTGGCGCGCAGCTGCACCGTCTCGACCGCGCCGTGAGTGTGTGGACGAACCGCTACGGCCAACAGCCGTGGTTCCGCCAGATCGACGTCGACGTCAGCGCCGACATGGAGAACTCGGCGTTGTCGGTCGTCGCCGAGTACAGCGGGCGCGGCTTCCCGAGCACGAAGACGCTGGCGCGGCACTGGCTCGCCGGACGGATGCGTCGTCACGTGTCGCTCACCGACGTCTACTGCGCTGAACTCGTGGCCGTGACCTACGAACGCATGGGTCTCCTTGGCACCGATCGACCGCCGAACTGGTACGACCCCGGCACTTTCTGGAGCGGTGATCGCCTCGAACTCGTCGGCGCTGAGCTCGGCCCCGAAGTCCAGGTCACCGACGTGGCGCCCGTCGACGACAGTTGGCGCGACGGCTGATTCGATGTACGTGATCACAGACCGCTCGCGTCGACCTTGTCGCTCACACCAACCGCGGAGGCCTCTGCGCTGGGTGTCTACGTGAGCAACTACCGCCAACGAGTGCGTTCTCGCTCACACAAACGGGCGCTGGGAGGGCGATCACGCCACGGACATCGCGGCGGCCCGCCCCGCTCCGCTCCACTCCACCCGAAATCCGGAGCCGACATCGCGCCGAGCGCGAGATTCGCTCCGAGATTCGGGCTGGAACGCACGCTTGTCGGAACCCAGCAGGGGAACTAGCTTCGGCGATCGGGACGACAGGGGGAGAATCGATGGCGTACGGGGCAGAACACGTGGAGATGCCACCGGTCGAGAATTGGGTGACCGACTGGGACTGGCTCGACGACCAGTGGGGCGAGAACGCGATCGAGATCTGGAACTCGGTGCGCGAGCAGTGCCCGGTCGCGACCACCGAACGGTACGGGCGGGCGTTCATGCCCGTCACCATGGAGGGCGTGGCGGCGGTCGCCAACGACACCGAACACTTCTCGTCGATCTGGGTCAACGTCGGCCGCCCCGATGCGCCGCGGCGACCGGCGCCTCCGATCACGTCTGACCCACCCGACCATCACGGGCATCGACGGCTCCTGCTCCCCTCGTTCAGCCCGAAGCACGTTGCCTCGCTCGAGGACGACCTCCGCCAGTTCTGCCGCAAGCTCATCGCCGATCTCGACGGTGTCGATGAGGCCGACGCTGCGGCCCAGTTCTCCCAGCACATCCCGGTCCACGGCATCTGCAAACTCACCGGCATCCCCGAAGAGGACGCCGACATGTTCCGTGACTGGATCTACCGAAACTTCCAGTTCGGGCCACGCGACAACGCTGTCCGCATCGCCGTGGCGACCGAGATGAACGAGTACGTCGACCGGTTGCTCAACGACCGTCTCGCCAACCCGCGCGACGACATGCTGACGATGATCGCCAACTCCGAGATCGACGGCGAACCGGTCGACTGGAGCCTCAAGGTCGGCTACATCAACCTGTTGATCTTCGCCGGCATCGACACCACATGGAGTGCCATCGGATCCGGGCTGTGGCACTTCGGTCAGCACCCCGATCAGGTCGAGCGACTCGTCGCCGCCGACAACGATGACCTGCTGTGGAACACCGCCACCGAGGAGGTGCTGCGGTACTACGCGCCGGTGACGATGGCGCGCAAGGTGATCGGCGAGACCGAGATCAGCGGCTGCCCGGTCCGTCCGGGCGATCAGATGCTGCTGACGTTTCCGGCTGCGAATCATGACCCGGCGGCGTTCGAGAACCCGGACGTGTTCGACATGGATCGCCTGAACAACCGTCACGTCGCGTTCGGATTGGGCATCCACCGCTGTGTCGGCTCGAACCTCGCTCGGCTCGAATGCACTGTGGCGTTCCAGGAATGGTTGCGGGCATTCCCGAACTACTCGCTCGACACGAGCAAGCAGACCACTTGGGCGAACGGGCAGATCCGAGGGCCGCGCAACATCCCGGTGCTGCTCAACCGGTGAACGCCGACGTGGTCGGTCACCTCCAACACCTCGAATTCGACGCGGACGGACTGAGCGAACTGATCGTCGCGGCGGTGAACGAGGCGTGCGACACGTCGACCACCACCACCGTCGCTGACGCGATCTCGCGCATTCCTGCCGCAGAGCTGTCGGTGTTCATGCACGCCCGGTTCGACGTCGACGGCGAGTACACGATCCTCACGACCGGACTCCCCGCGTCACCTGGTGCGGCATCCGGCTGCATCGTCACCAGCGCCGAAGCCGCCGTCGAGGCGGCTGACCGCGGTGTCGACGTGATCCTGGTGCGCACCGAGACGACGCCCGACGACGTGCTCGGCATGCAGTCGGCCCGCGGGATCCTCACCGCCCGCGGTGGCCTGGTGAGTCACGCCGCGGTGGTCGCCCGAGGCTGGGGGATTCCAGCCGTCGTGGGCGCCGGTGACGTCGTCGTGGTCGACGGCGGCATCCGCATCGGCGACGTCTTCCACGCTGACGGGGCCGAGATCTCGATCGACGGTCGGACCGGGAACGTGATCGAGGGCGCCATCGTGGCGTCCACCCGTTCGGCACCGCCCGAGCTCGAGACGCTGCTGCGGTGGGCCGACCTCATCCGCGCCGACCGTGTCGGCGTCCGCGCCAATGCGGACACCGCGGACGACGCTGCCCATGCGCGCCACCTCGGCGCCGAGGGCATCGGACTCTGTCGCACCGAGCACATGTTCCTGGCCGAAGCGCGGCTCCGGCTCGCCCGCCGTCTGATCCTCAGCGACGACCCGTCGGAGGAGCGCGAGATCCTGCACGAACTCGACGTCGTCCAGCAGGCCGACTTCGCGTCGATCATCGCTGCCATGGATGGTCTCCCGGTCACCGTGCGCCTGCTCGACCCGCCACTGCACGAGTTCCTCCCCGACTACGAACGCCTCGTCGTCGCCGAGGCAACCGGCGCACTCGACGACGAGTCGCGCGCGGAACTCGTCGCCGTTCGACGCCTGCGCGAAGCCAACCCGATGATCGGGACGCGCGGTGTCCGACTCGGCGTGGTCAAGCCCGGCGTGTACCAGATGCAGGTGAGGGCATTGGCTCGCGCCGTCGGCGAGGCGTTGGCGGCGGGACGCGACCCCAGAGTCGAGATCATGATCCCGTTGGTGATGGGCGCCGACGAACTGGCCATGGCCCGCGGGTGGGTGCTCGAGGCCCTCGACGAGGCCGGGGTCGCCGACTTCGAGGGCGTCAGCATCGGGGCGATGGTCGAGACGCCGCGAGCCGCGCTCGTGGCGGCTGATCTCAGCGCTCACGCGGACTTCTTCTCGTTCGGCACCAACGACCTCACCCAGCTGACGTTCGCGTTCAGCCGCGATGATGTCGAAGTCCGTCTTCTGCCTGCGTACCTCGCAGCTGGTGTGCTCCCGTTCAATCCGTTCGACCAACTCGATCAAGAAGGTGTCGGCCGGCTGATCGAGATGACCTGCACCGACGCGCGCGCCGTCAAGCCGGGCATCAAGATCGGCATCTGCGGCGAGCAGGCGGGCGACCCGGCATCCGCACGATTCCTCGTCGACGCCGGCGTCGACTACGTCAGCTGTTCGCCGTACCGCGTGCCGATCGCACGTCTCGCGGTGGCCCAGGCTCTGCTCGACGCCGGCCGGGTGCCCAGCAGCGAAATCGCACGGCTCACCTCCGAGGTCGCCCGCAGCGGCAACGAACCCGGCACCGGTTCGGTCGTGTCATCGAGCGTGATCGACGACGATGAGGCGCGCTTCCTCGTGCTCCACGCGCTGCGGATCAAGGGCTTCAGCTCCGCTTCGACCGTCGCCGAACTGTCGACGCTCGACGTCGATCGCACCACCGCGATCCTCGGTGAGCTGGCCGAGGCGGGCTCCACCAGATTCCTCGAGGCCCGCGAACTCTGGCAACTCACCCCCGAGGGCAAGGAGCGTCACACGGTCGAACTCGCCGGCGCCCACTGTGCCGGGCTGCGTGATCACTACGAGCCTTTCCTCGACTTGAACACCCGGCTGAAGGAGTTGTGCACCGCCTGGCAGACGCGTCACGGCGAGCCGAACGACCACACCGACGAGGCATACGACGCCGAGCGGTTGGCCGACCTCGAACAGTTCAACGCGGCGTGCGCGCCCGTGCTCGACGGCTTCGCCACCGTCGTGCCGCGTTTCGCCGCCTACCGGCATCGGCTCACCGGGGCAACCGCACGAACGGTCAACGGCGAGACGAAGATGTTCACCGGCGTCATGTGCGGGTCGTTCCACGACATCTGGATGGAACTCCACGAGGACCTCATCCAACTGTTGGGCATCGACCGTCACGCCGAAGGCAGCTACTGACGACCCACACACCCCACTCACGCACCCCAGCGATGAGCGAACCGACCAGATACGGCGGTTTCGCTCATCGCAACCCACTCACACACCCCACCGATGAGCGAACCGACCAGATACGGCGGTTTCGCTCATCGCTGGCGTCGTGTGGGGGTCACCAACGGGATCAGGAGGATCATCAGCCCGGCCACCGCGACGGCAATCGCCGCGTAGAACCAGGCGGGGTCCCAGAACAGCTCGAGGGCGAAGTAGTTGCGCAGCCACGGCACGGCGAACACCACGAGATAGCCGGCGCCCATTGCGACCACGAGGCCCAGTTTCCACGGCCGGAACGGGCGGCTCGCCACGGCCAGCACAACGAGTCCGATCGCCAGCAGCGTGACGGTGGCGAGGGTGCGCGCCTCGTCGAGATCGATGTCGGCCACGTGCAACGCTGCCTCGTAGGCGGCAAGCGTGGCGCTGCCGGCGATCACTCCCGCCGGGATCGAGAACCACAGGACTCGGCGCAGGAAGCCCGGCCGGATCAGGTCGACCTCCGGCGCGAGCGCGAGGAAGAAGCCGGGGACGCCGATGCTGAAGGTCCCGATCAGCGTCAGCTGGCGCGGCAGGAACGGGAACGGGCTGTTCAACAGGCCGACCGCGAACGTGAGCAGCACGGCGTACGCTGCCTTGGTCACGAACAGGTTGGACACCCGCTCGATGTTGTTGATCACCTTGCGGCCCTCGTTCACCACCGTCGGCAGGCTCGAAAAGGCGTTGTCGGTCAGCACGAGGTCGGCAACCGCCTTGGTGGCCTCGCTGCCCGAACCCATCGAGATTCCGAGGTCGGCGTCCTTCAGGGCGAGTACATCGTTGACACCATCGCCGGTCATCGCCACGACATGACCGCGGGACTGCAACGCCCGCACCATCGCCTGCTTCTGCTGCGGCTTGACGCGACCGAAGACCGTCCCGGCATCCAAAGCCGCGGCGAGTTCGTCGAGGTCGGTCGGAAGCTCCCGCGCATCGACCGGTTCGCCGACGACGACGAGGCCGGCACGATCGGCGATCGCCGCCACCGTGTCCTGGTTGTCGCCGGAGATCACCTTGAGCGTGACGTCCTGATCGGCGAAGTAGGCCAGGATCTCCGAGGCGTCAGGACGGATCTCGTCCTCGAGCTCGACGATGGCGAGCGTCCGAGTGCCTTCAGGCAGTCGGTCGCCGTCGGGACCGTCGGGCGCGGTCATCACGGCCAGCAGGCGTCTGCCTCCCGTGCTCAGGCGCTCGACGAGGTCGCTGGAGGGATCATCCGGCGCAAGCAGGAAATCGGGCGCTCCGAGAAAGAACCAGCCCTGGTCGACGAACGACGCCGCCGACCACTTGCGCTCGCTGTCGAAAGGCTCGACACGATCGAGCTTCCAACTCGTGTCGACGCCGAGCGCATCGACGATCGCCGCCATCGACGCGTTCGGGTCACGATCGGACGAAGCGAGCGCGACGAGCCCATCGCGGACCTCGTCGTCGGTACGCCCCGCTGCGGTGTGCGCCGCGGCAAAGGTGATCTCACCGGTGGTGATCGTGCCGGTCTTGTCGAGGCACAGCACGTCGACCCGGGCGAGCACTTCGACCGTCGACAGCTGCTTGGCCAGTGCGTTCCGGCGGGCGAGCGCCACGATGCCGGCCATGAACGACAGGCTGGTGAGCAGCACCAGACCGTCGGGCACCATCGCGACCGCGGCGGCAACGGTTCCGAGCAGCGCGTCCTGCCAATCGTCCTCCGTGTCGAGCAGGTTGACGAACAGGAAGATCGACGCGATCGGGATGATCACGGTGAGCCACCGCAGGATCGTGTCGATGCCCGCTCGGAGCTGTGACCGTGCCGCCGCGAACTGCTTGGCCTCGGTCGCGAGCGTGCTGGCGTAGCTCGCGGCGCCCACGGCGGACGCCTGGATGCGGCCGTTGCCGGCGACGACGAAGCTGCCCGACAGCACGTTGTCTGCGACGTCCTTGGGGACCGGCAGTGATTCGCCGGTCAGCATCGACTCGTCGAGCCGGAGTCCGGTCGACTCGAGTACGACACCGTCGACCGCGACCTGACCACCGAGGCGCAGTTCGACCACGTCGTCGAGCACGATCTCGTCGGAGGCGATCTCGGCCGGCACTCCATCGCGGATCACCGTCGCGCGTGGTTCGGTGACCACCTCGAGTCGCTGCAACTCGCGCCGAGCGCGGACCTCCTGCACGACTCCGATCACCGAGTTCGACACCACGACGCCCACGAACAACGCGTCCTTCGGGTTTCCCGACACGAGCACCAACACGAACAGCGTGAGCATGATCGCGTTGACGACGGTGAACACGTTGGCCGCCACGATCTGACCGAACGACCGCCCCGGAGGCTCGGGGGTCACGTTGACCTGACCAGCGCCAACGTGTTCGGCGACGTCGGCGGCGGTGAGCCCGAGCTCGGCGGTGGCGTCGACTCGCTGGTCCATCTCGGTGCGCAGCGTAAATGAACAGACGCCCTGGGTCCCGCTCACTCCCGATTCGATGATTCACTGGAGGCGTGGCTGCCACCAATTCGGACGAGCTGATCGCCTACGTCCGCGAATCCGTGATCGGGCGCGATGACGTCATCGACGGCCCGTACGGTCCCCGTCCGATCATCTACGCGGACTACACCGCGTCGGGCCGTTCGCTCAGCTTCATCGAGGACTACATCCGTACGGTGGTGCTCCCGCTGTACGCGAACACGCACACCGAATCGTCCGGGACCGGTCTGCAGACCACTCGGCTGCGCGAGGAGGCGCGAAGCATCATCGCCGGCTGCGTCGGCGCCACGCACGACGAACATGCCGTCGTCTTCTGCGGGAGTGGTGCCACGCACGCTGTCGCCAAGTTGCTCGGCGTGCTGGGGCTGAAGATCCCTTCCGCCCTCGACGATCGGTATCACCTTGCCGATCTGATCCCCGACGATGAGCGGCCGGTCGTGTTCATCGGTCCCTACGAGCATCACTCCAACGAACTGCCGTGGCGGGAATCGATCGCCGACGTCGTGATCATCGACGAGGACGCCGACGGCCACGTCAGCCTCGATCACCTCGAACGCGAACTGCGCCGCCATGCCGACCGCACGTCGTTGATCGGTTCGTTCTCGGCCGCGTCGAATGTCACCGGGATCATCACCGACACGGTTGCCGTGTCGACACTGCTGCATCGTCACGGCGCACTGTCGCTGTGGGATTACGCGGCCGCGGCACCGTACGTCCCGATCGAGATGGGATCGAGCGCCGACGGCAACCTCGCGTACAAAGACGCCGTGTTCATCTCGCCGCACAAGCTGATCGGCGGACCGGGGACCCCCGGCGTGCTCGTCGCTCGACGGGAGTTGTTCACCAACCGGGTGCCGGACGTGCCGGGTGGCGGGACGGTTCGCTACGTCAGTACCGCCGAGCATGACTACCACCCCGAGATCGAGCACCGAGAGGAGGCGGGGACCCCGGGGATCGTCGAGTCGATCCGGGCGGGTCTCGTGTTCCAGCTGAAACAGGCCGTCGGCCCCGATGTGATCGAGGCGCGCGAGTCCAACTTCGTGCGCCGAGCGATCGCACGGTGGGAACAGCACCCCGTCATCAACGTGCTCGGCAGCCACGAAGCGGACCGGTTGTCGATCGTGTCGTTCGTGATCCGCCACGGCGACCGCTTCTTGCATCACAACTACGTGGTCGCGTTGCTCAACGACGTGTTCGGAATTCAGTCCCGCGGCGGTTGCTCGTGCGCTGGGCCCTACGGACACCGGTTGTTGGGGATCGATCTCGAACGGTCACACGAGTTCCAGCGTGAGATCAATCGAGGCTGCGAGGGCATCAAGCCCGGCTGGGTTCGGGTGAACTTCAACTACTTCATCGACGACGCCACCTTCGAATACATCGTCGATGCCGTCACGATGATCGCTTCGCACGGCGCATCGCTGTTGAACGAGTACGACTTCGAACCCGACAGCGGCCTGTGGCACCACCGACGTGGCGCTCGGGGACCGTCGATGAGCCTCGCCGAGATCTCCTACGACTCCGGCCGGATGCGATTCGAGAACCGTCGACACACCGAACCTGTCGACCTGGCCCGCCATCTGGTGTCAGCGCACGAGCTGTTCCACGCCACCGGACTGCAGCGTGCCGGTGGCCCATCGATGCCCGAGACCAACGCCGATTTCGAGTCGTTGCGATGGTTCCCGTACGCGGCCGACATCGTCCGCTGACGACGCCGTCGACACCGAATCGTCACGAAACCGTCATATTCGGTTAGGCTCATCGGCCGTGTCACTCATGAGGCGGCTTTCGGGGATGGGCGTGCGACGTCGCGCGACATCCGTGGCCATGGTCGCGGCGTTCGCCGTGGGTGCGGCCACGCTTCCTCTGACCGTTGCGAATGCTCAGGACCCCGCGGCGGTTCGGGCGGCCAACGAGATCCAGGCGGCGCGCGACCGCGCCAATGCTGCCGCCCAGGCGATGTTCGATGCCGAATCACGCCTCGACACGCTCGAAGTCGAGATCGCCGCAGCCGAGAAGGACCTGGCGGCCGTCGAGGCCGAGGCGAACTCGATGCGTTCGAGCTTGCAGCAGGATGCGCAGCGCAGCTTCGTCAACTCCGGCACGTCGATGCCGCTCTTGATCGACCTCGACCAGGCAAACGCCGGCATCACCGCTGACCATCAGGCGTCCGTCGCCCGTGGGACCGCCTCGGTGGAACTCGACGACTTCGACGCCGTGATGAAGGACGTACGGGCGCAACGAGCGGACCTCGAACGTCAGCAGGAGTCCACCACGCAGGCGCGCGAGCAGTTCGAAGATCTCAAGGCAGCCGCCGAAGCCGAAGTCGTGAAGCTCGCCGAGATCGAGAAGCAGCGGCTGGCCGATGTCGCCGTCCAGCGCGAACTCGAGCGTCAACGCCAGGCCAAAATCGCCCAGGAAGCCGCAGCGGCTCGCCAAGCCCAGGCCACCAATCCCGCACCGGCGGCGGCCGCCGCGGCGCCCGCTGCAGCGCTGACGCCTTCGGGCTCGAGCGCGTCGAACAGCGCGTCGTCCACCACCGCGTCGAACAGCGCGCCCGCCTCGACACCCGTCCCCGCGACCCCGGCACCGTCGAACGCCGGAAGTGGCATCGTGTGTCCGGTTGCCGGTCCGCGCGCCTTCGGCGACACGTGGGGTGCGGCCCGATCGGGTGGGCGCAGCCACGAAGGCGTCGACATGATGTCTCCCGGTGGCACACCGTTGGTGGCCGTCGAGTCCGGCTCGGTTCAGTTCAAGACCACCAGCCTCGGGGGCAACTCGGTGTGGCTCAACGGCAACAGCGGGACCCGATACTTCTACGCACACCTCAGCGCCTGGGAAGGGTCGAGCCGGAGCGTGTCGCAAGGCGAAGTGATCGGCTACGTCGGTGCCACCGGCAACACCACAGCCAACCACCTCCACTTCGAGGTGCATCCCGGCGGCGGTCGCGCCGTCAACCCGTACCCCTACGTCCGCGCCGTCTGCTGATCACCCTGCCGTCACGGTAGGGGTCCGGCCCGATGGGTGAGTCGGCTACTCGGAGCGGTGACGGGCGAGGGGAACGTCGCCGGTGCCGATGAACCGGCTGGTGTACGTGGCGAGGTTGCCGATGTAATTCGCCCGCTCGTACGCGGCAGGATCGGCGGCCGCATGGCTGGCCACCGCGCCACGCATCTGGTTGACCGACTCGTAGTCGTGTTCCACCATCCAGTCGCACAACTGCGACTCGACCGTGGCCAGGTGCGCAGGCCCGTGGTGCAACAGCGCCGATGTCGTCATCGCCACGTCGGCGCCGGCGAGAATCAGCTTCGCTGCATCGAATCCGGAGTGGACGCCGGTCGAACCGGCGATCGACATCGTGAGGTGCTCGCGCAGGATCCCGATCCAGCGCAGCGGCAACCGCAGTTCCTCGGGTGTGCTGAGCGTGATCCGCGGTGAGACCTCGAGGGTCTCGAGGTCGAGGTCGGGTGAGTAGAACCGGTTGAACATCACCACGCCGGATGCTCCAGCGTGTTCGAGCGCGACGACGAATGACGAGACCGACGAGTAGAACGGCGAGATCTTCACCGCGATCGGCACACCCACCTCCTCGGCCACCAGCGCCACGAGTTCGAGGTGCTCGGCCTCGATCGCTGCGCCGCCGATGTCCGGGTCGGCCGCAACCGTGTACAGGTTCAGCTCCAACGCGTCCGCCCCGGCACCTTCGAGCAGGCGGGCGTACTTCACCCAGCCGCCGATGTTGGCACCGTTCAGGCTGGCGATCACCGGGATGTCGACAGCGACCTTCGCGTTCTCGATCAGCTCGAGGTACGAGTCGATCACGGATCCGTAGTCGTCGACCTCGGGGAAGAACGAGGTCGCCTCGTTGAAGCTCTCGCGGTGGACGGTGTACAGCCGGTCGATCTCGGCGGTCTCGTGCTCGATCTGTTCTTCGAAGATCGACGGGAGCACGACCGCGCCGGCGCCCGCGAGTTCGAGTTCGGCCAGCCGTTCGATCTGTCCGGTGAACGGTCCGGCGGACGCGACGAGCGGCGACCGCAGTGGCAACCCGAGATAGGTGGTGTGCAGGTCAGGCATCGTCGCTTCCTCCATCGTTGGTGTCGTCGTCGCGCTCGTCGGTTTCCACCGGGTGGGGTTGGTGCAACGCCCGTTCGACTCCCGCGAGCTGCTCGTAGTAGTGCCAGCGCTCGTCGATGTCCTGCTGCGCGAGATCCAGCAGTTCCGCGGACCGCGCCGGATCGGATCGGGCCAGCATCGAGAACCGGGCTTCCTTCAACGCGAACTCCTTCAGCGGAATACTCGGTGCGGCGGAGTCGAGCTGGAACGGATGCTCGTGCTCGTCGGTTGTCGGCTTGTAGCGGTAGAGCGGCCAGTAGCCGGACTTGACGGCATCCTTCTGGTGCGACATCGAGGTCTCC
Organism: Ilumatobacteraceae bacterium; assembly: GCA_963774765.1. Taxonomy (GTDB): domain Bacteria; phylum Actinomycetota; class Acidimicrobiia; order Acidimicrobiales; family Ilumatobacteraceae; genus Sva-07. The sequence continues at coordinate 118,587 of CAVZGP010000030.1, read as the reverse complement.
ATGTCGATGCCATGGGCGATGCAGGTCGAGTAGGCGATGATCAGCGACGGACCGTCCCAGGCATCGGCCTCGGCGAGCGCCTTGACCGTCTGGATGTCGCTGCCGCCGATGGCGATCTGAGCGACGTACACGTTGCCGTAGCGGCGGGCGACGGCGCCGAGGTCCTTCTTCCCCGTCGGCTTGCCGCCCATCGCGAACTTCGCGACGGCCCCGAGCGGCGTCGCCTTCGACGCCTGTCCACCGGTGTTCGAGTACACCTCGGTGTCGAGCACCAGCAGGTTGACGTTGCGGCCGCTGCTGAGCACGTGGTCGACACCACCGAAGCCGATGTCGTACGCCCAGCCGTCACCGCCGACGATCCAGGTACTGGTGCGCACGAGTTCATCGGCGATCACACCGAGGCGCTGCGCGCGGTCGACGACGTCAGGATCGTTCGAGCCGACGAGTTCGGCGAGACGTTCACGGAGCACCGCCACACGTGTGCGCTGTTCGATCACACCGTTCTCGGTCGGCGTCGGATCGGCGAGCAGCGCGCCCGCGAGTTCGAGGCCGACGTCGTCGGCGAGTTCCTCGACCAGGCGGCGGGCATCACGCTGGTGGTGTTCGATGCCCAGGCGCATGCCGTACCCGAACTCGGCGTTGTCTTCGAACAGCGAATTCGACCAGGCGGGCCCGAGGCCGTTGGTGTCCTTCGCCCACGGTGTGGTCGGCAGGTTGGCCCCGTAGATCGAGGAACAACCGGTGGCGTTGGCGACGACGAGCCGGTCACCGAACAGCTGCGTGAGCAGCTTGAGGTACGGCGTCTCACCGCATCCCGAGCAGGCGCCGGAGAACTCGAACAGCGGTTGCAGGAGCTGGGAGTTCTTCACCGAATCGTGGGTGATCGAAGCCCGATCGAGTTCGGGGATCGACATGAAGAAGTCCCACCGTTCACGCTCGACCACCTGGTGCTCGGGCGCCGGGCGCATGTTGATCGCCTTGCGCTTGACCTGTGTCTTGTCCTTGGCCGGACAGACGTCGACGCAGATGCCACAGCCGGTGCAGTCGTCGGGCGCCACCTGGATCGTCAGTTGGTGCCCGTCGAGTTCGCGCGAGCGGAAGCTCTTGGTGAGGAACCCGTCGGGTGCACCTTCGAGGGCGGTGGGTTCGTAGGCCTTCATACGGATCGTCGCGTGCGGACACACCACCGCGCACTTGCCGCAGTCGATGCACAGGTCGGGCTCCCACACGGGGATCTCGATCGCCAGCTTGCGCTTCTCGAACTGTGTCGTCCCGGTCGGGAACGTCCCGTCGATCGGCATCGCCGACACCGGCAGAAGGTCGCCCCGGTTGGCGATCATCGTCATCGTGACCCGATCGATGAACTCGGTCTCCGCGTTCTCGCGGGCAGAGTCGAGGATGTCGAGCGTCTCGTCGACGTCGACACTCGACGGCATCGCCGACGGCACCTCGACCTGGGCCAGCTCGGCGATCGCCCGGTCGACGGCAGCCTCGTTGCGTTCCACGATCAGCCGACCCCTTCGCCCGTAGGCGGAGCTGATCGACGCCTTGATCGCGCCGACGGCGCGATCGAGCTCCATGACGTCGGTCAGCGCGAAGAAGCAGGGCTGCATGATCGTGTTGATGCGTCCGGGCATCTTCAGCTCGCGGGCGATGCGGGTGGCGTCGATGGTGAAGACACGCAGCTCGCGCTCGTGGATGTGCCGCTGGATGGCGGCCGGGAGGTGCTCCCACAGTTCATCGGCCGGGTACGGCGCGTTGAGCAGGAACGTTCCGCCTCGGCGGACATCGCTGAGCACGTCGAAGCGGTCGAGGAGCCCGAACTGGTGGCATGCGACCAGGTCGGCCTCCTGCACCAGATACGTCGAGCGGATCGGCTGCGGGCCAAAACGCAGGTGTGACACGGTCATCGAGCCGGACTTCTTCGAGTCGTACACGAAATAGCCCTGGGCGTAGAGGTCTGGTTCGTGACCGATGATCTTCACCGACGCCTTGTTCGCGCCGACGGTACCGTCGCTGCCCAGCGCGTAGAACACCGCCGATCGTCCGGCCTGTTCGAGACGGAACGAGTCGTCGACGTCGAGGCTGAGACCGGTGACGTCGTCGACGATGCCGACGGTGAACCGTCGCTTCGGTGACTGCTTCGTCACTTCGTCGAGCACCGCCTTGGCCATGGCCGGGGTGAACTCCTTCGATCCGAGCCCATAGCGGCCACCGATCACGCGCACTCCCGAGCGCCCCGATTCGGCCACGGCGGTGATGACGTCCTGGAAGAGAGGCTCGCCCGCCGAGCCCGGCTCCTTGCACCGGTCGAGGACCGCGATCGAACGAACGGAATCCGGCAGCGCAGCGAGCAACGCATCGATCGGGAAAGGCCGGAAGAGTCGGATCGTGGCCAGCCCGACCTTCTCGCCGTCGGCGACCAGCTTGGCGACCGTCTCACCAACGGCACCGGAGCCCGAACCCATCATGACGATCACCCGTTCGGCGTCGGGGGCACCCTCGTAGTCGACCAGGCCGTAGCGGCGCCCGGTGCGCGCTTCGAACTCCGCGAACACGTCCGCGACGATGCCGGGCACCGCGTCGTGGAACCGGTTGGCCGCTTCGCGGGCCTGGAAGAACACGTCCGGGTTCTGCGCCGTGCCACGCACCACCGGTGCTGTCGGCCGGAGTCGCCGCAGCTTGTGCGCCGCGACGTCCTCGTCACGGATCAGCGAGCGGAGGTCGTCGTCTCCGAGGAGGTCGATGCGGTTGATCTCGTGCGAGGTGCGAAACCCGTCGAAGAAGTGCAGGAACGGCACCCGGGCGCGCAACGTTGCGGCGTGCGACACGGCGGCGAAGTCATGGGCTTCCTGCACCGAGCTGGCACACAGCACCGCGAACCCGGTCGAGCGGGCGGCCATCACGTCGCTGTGGTCACCGAAGATCGACAGCGCATGCGTGGCGATCGAACGGGCAGCGACGTGGATCACCGCCGGGGTCAACTCGCCCGCGATCTTGTACATGTTCGGCAGCATCAACAGCAGACCCTGCGACGCGGTGAACGTCGTTCCCAGCGCACCGGTCTGCAGTGCCCCGTGCAGCGTGCCGGCCGCACCGGCCTCGGACTGCAGTTCGACGACTTCCGGGACCGCGCCCCACAGATTGGTCACACCGCTCGCCGACCATGCGTCGGCCAATTCGCCCATCGTCGAGGCCGGAGTGATCGGGTAGATCGCCACGACTTCCGACAGCGCGTATGCGACCTTGGCCGCTGCTTCGTTGCCATCGATGCACGCCGTTGCCGACGGCGCGACGCCCGAGTCGGCGACCTCCGAGTCGATTGCGGGGCGATCGTCGGTCTTCGTCGTGCTCATGCCCACCATCCTTGCGCCCGCACGAACCCCTTGACGACCGCCCAAAGTCCCCAATCGCGACATCGCGCCCATTCGAAATCGAGTGCACATCGCGCCGAACGCGAGATCGACTCCGAATTTCGGGTTCGGGCCGCGATGTCGGCATGTCGGGCAACAGAGGGCCCAAGGTCCCTGGAGGTACCGGTGGGGGTACGAGGAGACTCGATGGTGATGATGTTCGCGATCGAAGCTCTCCCCCTGGCACGCTGGCAGTTCGGGATCACCACCCTCTACCACTTCATCATGGTGCCCCTGACCATTGGGCTCTCGATGCTGGTGGCCTGGTTCCACACGCGGTGGTACCGCAAGGGTGACGAGGCGGATCTGCGTCTCACCAAGTTCTTCGGCAAGTTGTTCCTCATCAACTTCGCGATGGGCGTGGCCACGGGCATCGTGCAGGAGTTCCAGTTCGGGATGAACTGGAGCGTCTACTCGCGCTTCGTCGGCGACGTGTTCGGCGCTCCGCTCGCCATGGAGGCACTGGTCGCGTTCTTCCTCGAGTCCACATTCCTCGGGTTGTGGATCTTCGGTTGGGGCCGTCTCAACCCGAAGATCCACCTCGCGACCATCTGGGCAGCCGCTATCGGCACGTGGTTGTCTGCGTACTTCATCATCGCCGCGAACTCTTGGATGCAGCATCCCGTCGGCGTCGTCTTCAACCCCGAGACCGGGCGCGCCGAGATGACCGACATCATCGCCGTGCTGACGAACAGCACCACGCTCGCCGCCTATCCACACGTGATCAGCGGCGCGGTACTGACCGCGGCTGTGTTCGTCGCCGGCATCTCGGCGTGGTGGTTGATGCGTCGGCAGCCGAGCGACGTCGACCGCCGAGGATTCACCCATGCATTGAGGCTCGGCCTCTGGATCACCATCGCAGCCGGCCTCGTGTTGTCGTTGTCCGGCCACTTCCAGACCCGGCTGATGTTCGAACAGCAACCGATGAAGATGGCCGCTGCCGAGGCGCTCTGCGACACCGAGGTCGGGCCTGGGCTCTCGGTCTTCGCCGTCGGCGACGTGAGCCAGGAATGCGACGTGCGGTCCATGGTGATCCCCGGCCTGCTGTCGTTCCTCGCCACCGACACCTGGGACGCCGAGATTCCCGGCGTGATCGATCTGCAGGCGCAGTACCAGGAACAGTTCGGGCCTGGCGACTACCGGCCGAACCTGATCGTCACGTACTGGAGCTTCCGGGCGATGATCGGCATCGGCATGGTCAGCGTGATGGTGGCCGCTGCCGCGTTGATCTACCTCAAGTTCAAGAAGGTGGTCCCGCAGAGCAAGTGGGGCGGACGTCTCGCCATCGCGCTCATCGCCACCCCGTTCCTCGGCAACCTGTTCGGTTGGCTGTTCACCGAGATGGGTCGCCAGCCCTGGGTGGTGGCGCCCAACCCGACGGGCATTGCGGAGGTCCGCCTCCTCACCGCCGACGCCGTGTCCGGCTCCGTCGGCGGGCCGATGGTGCTGTTCTCGATGGTCGCCTTCACCCTCGTGTACGGCGGTCTCGGCGTGGTCGAATTCGTCCTGCTCAGGCGCTACGTCCAGGCCGGTCCTGATGCAGCGATGACCGGGCTGCTCGCTGCCAACGACTCACCCGATGACGACGACGGCACCCACGACGACCACCCGGGCGAAGCCGGCGACAACGACGACCGATCCGGCGACGAGTCCGAGCGACTCGTGTTCGCGTACTGAGAACGAGCGGAGCATCCCATGGAACTCACCACCTTCTGGTTCATCCTCATCGCCGTCCTCTGGACCGGCTACTTCTTCCTCGAGGGCTTCGACTTCGGCGTCGGCATGCTCCTGCACCCGATCGGACGCACCGACGCCGACCGTCGCGTGATGATCAACACGATCGGGCCCGTGTGGGACGGCAACGAGGTGTGGCTGCTCACCGCAGGCGGCGCGATGTTCGCTGCCTTCCCGTTCTGGTACGCCACGTTGTTCTCCGGTTTCTACCTCCCGTTGCTGCTCATCCTGTTCGCGCTCATCTTCCGCGGCGTCGCCTTCGAGTACCGCGGCAAGTTCGACAGCACTCGCTGGCGCCGCAACTGGGACATCGCCATCGCCGTGGGTTCATGGGTGCCAGCGGTCCTCTGGGGTGTGGCGTTCGCCAACATCGTGCGCGGCGTCCCGATCGACGAGGGCGGCGACTTCACCGGCAACCTGTTCACGCTGCTCAACCCCTTCGGACTGCTCGGCGGCATCACCACCGCTGCACTGTTCCTCCTCCACGGAGCCAACTTCCTCAGCCTGAAGACGCTCGGCGAGGTCCGCGAACGGGCGCACCGGGTGGCGGAGATCGCCGGGCCGTTCGCCGTGGTCGGCGGTGGCACATTCCTGATCTGGAATCAGCTCGCACGGGGCAAGGGTTGGACCTGGATCCCCGTGCTGGGCGCGGCGGTGACCCTCGTGGTGGGCATCATCGCCGAGCGTCGCCACCGTGAAGGCATCGCATTCGGGGCAACCGGAGTCGCCATCGCCATGGCGGTCGTGGCGCTGTTCGGCTCGCTGTATCCCGACGTCATGCCCTCGACGACCGACCCGGCCTTCAGCCTCACCGTGACGAACGCCTCCTCGACCGACTACACCTTGAAGGTGATGACGATCGTTGCGCTGGTCATGACTCCGGTCGTGTTGTTGTACCAGGGCTGGACGTACTGGGTGTTCCGCAAGCGCATCGGCACCCAGCACCTCCCGATCGTCCACCGGTGAGTGATGTCGACCGGCGCGGACCGGTCGACGTCCGCCTGGTCCGCCTGATCCCCGCACTGCGCGCCCACCTCGTCGCCGCCGCCGGAGTCGCTGCGGTGACGGCCATCGCGGTGGTCGTGCAGGCCGAAGCCCTCGCCCGGGCACTCACCGACCTCGTCACCGACGGGGAGATCACCAGCGGTCTCACCGCGATGGTCGTCGTGCTCGGCTCGGTCGCCGCCACCCGCGCCACCGCTGCGGCGATCACCGAGTGGTCGGCGGCCCGCGCGATGAGCGCCGTGCGCCGCGACGTGCGCACCGTCGTGCTCGATCACGCCACTCACGACGCCGACCGGTCGACTGGTGGACTCGCCAGCCGCGAGGCGACCATCGTGACCGCCGGAGTCGACCAGCTCGAACCGTACGTCCGCCAGTTCCTCCCAGCCCTGATGCTGGCCGTGGCCGTCCCTCTCGTGGCCGGGGCGCGGATCTTGTTCGCCGACCTGCTGTCCGCAGTCCTGATCGCGCTGACCGTGCCACTGATCCCGATGTTCATGGTGTTGATCGGCCGCATGACCGAACGCCGCACGGCGCGCCAATGGGCGGTGCTCCAACGCCTCGGCGGCCACTTCCTCGATGTCATCGAGGGGCTCCCGACCCTGCGCCTGTTCGGTCGGGCCCAAGCACAGCGCGACTCGGTGCATGAGGTCTCCGAGCAGTACCGGGAGACCACGATGGGCGCCCTGCGGATCGCGTTCCTGTCGGCGCTGGCGTTGGAGCTGATCGCCACGTTGTCGGTGGCGCTGATCGCCGTCGAGATCGGCCTCCGGCTTGCCGGAGGCGCCCTGCGGCTCGACACGGCATTGGTCGTCCTCCTGCTGGCGCCCGAGTGCTACCTGCCGCTGCGCCGGGTCGGGGCGAGCTTCCACGCGGCCCAATCAGGGCTGGATGCGTCCGATGACCTCCACGACCTGGTCGCGCGGCCGACGCTGCCGTCCGGCGACCGCGCGGTGCCGACGGTGGGAACCCTGGCCGTCCGCGACGTGGCACTGCGACGAGGCGGGCGGCTGGTCCTCGAGGGGATCGACCTCGACGTTGCACCCGGGTCGCTGGTTGCCGTGTACGGACCGAGCGGCATCGGCAAGTCGACGCTGATCGACGCCTGCCGCGGCCGTCTGCACGAATGGTCCGGGTCGATCACGATGAACGACGTCGAGGTCCGTGACCTCGACCCTGCCGGGTTGGCCGATCAACTCACGGTGATCGGCCAACGACTCACCCCCGTGGCCACGTCCGTGATCGGCGAGGTCCGCTCAGCAACGGGGGCTCGCGACGAGGCGGTCGTCGCGGCGCTCGCCGACGTCGGACTCTCCGATGTCGTGGGTCGACGAGCCGACGAGCTGTCCGGCGGGCAGTTGCGGCGGGTGCAGGTCGCACGAGCACTCGTGGCGGTGCGCACCGGTCATGCCCGATTCGTCCTCGCCGACGAACCCACCGCTCACCTCGACGCCGCCAGCGCGGATGCCGTCTGGCAGTCGCTCGGCGAGCTCGCGCGTCAAGACGGCGCGGCTGTCTTGGTCGCCACCCACGATTCGAGATGCCGCACGGCGGCGAACCGGGTGCTGGAGCTCGCGACCGACGATCCGCCGGCATCGTCGGACCCTGCCAGAGCGTCGACGGTGCGCCAACTCGACGCCTCCTTCGCGCTCCGCGCTCCCGGTGCCACCGACCACGGTGGACCGGCTCGCGATCACACCGCCGACAGGCCAGTCGCGGCTGGCCTGACCTCGGCGTTGCGGCGCGTGCTCGCGATGGCGCGACCCGCCCGCGGACGGTTCATCGGTGCGGCCGCGCTCGGTACCGCCGCTGAGGTCTGCACGATCGGGCTCGCCGGCACGGCCGCCTGGCTGATCGTCCGCGCCAGCGAACAGCCCGACCTGGCCGCGCTCTCGGTGGCGATCCTCGGCGTGCGCGCATTCGGCACCGGCAAGGGACTGTTCCGGTACGCCGAGCGCCTCGCCACCCACGACACCGGGCTTCGAGCGTTGACCGAGATCCGGGCCGCCGTGGTGGCGCGACTCGCCGAGATCGCCCCCGCAGGTATCCCCGACTGGCAGCGGGGAGATCTGCTGCAGCGCATCGTGACCGACATCGATCGCCTTCTCGACCTGTTCGTGCGCGTCCTCGGGCCGATCGTCGCGGTAGCCGCGACGGCGCTCGGGGCGTTGGTGATCACCCTGCTGCTCGACGTGTCCGCCGGCCTCGTCCTGCTGGTGTCGCTCACGCTGATCGGCGGGCTGCTCCCGGTGCTGGCGGTCCGCCGCGAAACGGTCATCGGCCCCGCGCTCAACGACGCCCGCGCCGCGTTCGGTGATCGGGTGCTCGCCGTCACCGAGGGCCTCGAGCACCTCTGGGCGAACCGGACCCTGTCGTCGGCGCGTCGCGAGGTCGACGGCGCCGGAACCCGGATCGACGAACTCGAGCACCGTCGCGCACGTACGCGGATGCTCACCGGCGCCGTGATCGCCGCTGCTCCGCTGTTGACGAGCACGGTCTGCCTGGCCCTGCTCGCGACAACGGGCAGCCAGCTGTCGGCGCCGGTGATCGGCGTACTGGTGTTGTGGCCGCTCGCGATCGTCGAACTGGTTGGAACCGTGAACGAGTCGGCGGCGACGGTGCCCAGCATCGCCGGCGCGGCACAGCGGGTCGTGGCTGTGCTCGACACACCGGATCCGGTCACAGCTCCGACAGCCCCGCGACCGGTCGCGGAGCGACCGAGGGTCTCGCTCGACTCGGTGACCGCCCGCTGGCCGAACGCCGACGTCGACTCGCTGGCGACGGTGTCACTGCAGCTCACCCCTGGGACACATGCACACGTGAGTGGCCCGAGTGGTGCCGGCAAGTCGACCCTCGCAGCCGTGCTCGTCGATTTCTTGAGCCCGAACTCGGGTGTGTACCGCCTCGACGACACCCGGGTGGACGAATCCACCGGCGAGCAGGTGAGGCAACGGGTCACGTGGATCCAGCAACTGCCGTGGATCGCCGACTCGAACGTGCGCGAGAACCTGCGCATCGCCGATCCCGCGGCGAGCGACGACGACCTCCACGATGCACTGCGCGCGGTTCGGCTCGAGCCGTGGCTCGCCACACTCCCCACCGGACTCGACAGCCAACTCGGTCGAGGTGGCTCGAAGATGAGCGGCGGGGAGGCCCAACGCCTCGCGCTCGCACGAGTCCTGCTGGCCGATCGTGACGTCGTCGTCCTCGACGAACCCACCGCCAACCTCGATGTCGAGACCGCGGAACACGTGCTCGACACCGTCCTCGACCGCTGCGCGGAACGCACCACGATCCTGCTCGGCCACGCCACCTGAAGGTGGCGCGTCAGGCGATGGGGTAGCCGCCGAGCAGGACGCCGGCGAAGGCGAGGATGACCGCCGATGCCATGAGCAACGCGATCCTCGGGAGTCGGTTGCTGAACGACGCGGTGATACCGGCAAAGAAGAGCGCGCTCGCGAAGAACAGCGTGAGCTGGATGTAGTCGTCGCCGGTCGCGCCGGCTTCCTCGCCACGCACACTCGCCGCGCCGGCCTCGGCGTCCAAGGCATCGGACGCCGCGAAGAGCTCGCCCAGATACTCGTCGTCGGCGAGCAGGTTGGTCGGGGTCTGCCCGGCGGCAAGCTGCGCTTCCCAGCTCTCGAAGATCGGAACGAAGCCGGGCCGGACGAGCGTCGCGCGCAGGAAGTCCTGCAGGTCCTGGTTCTCGTCGGCGACCGCCGCGGCGTACTGAGCCACGGTGGCCGCGTCGTAGGAGACCTTCTGGGTGGCCAGCGCGTATTCGCGTGACGACTCGATCCGCAACACCGCCGAGGCGCGGGCCTCGTCGGTTTCGACGCCGTTCCACTTCGAGACCTGGTAGGCCGACCATGCGGAACCGACGGTGGCCACCGCCAGCAGCACGACGGTGATGATCTCGATCAACCGCCCGGGTTGCGAACGCGACCCGCCCGAACGCTTCGACCCGGACGACGAATCATTGGACCACGGTGAGCTGGTCATTGCTGTTCGGACAGGTCGTCCGCTGTTTCCTCGGCGTCGATGACGTGGGTGTCGGACGATGCCGTGCTCATCGGGCCAGCCGTCAGGGGCACCGTGAGCGCTGATGGGATCGGCTGGTCGCCGTCCCAGCGATGCAGGATGTCGCGCCACGACTCGATCTGGCGGTAGCGCAGCAACACGTCACCGTCGATGCCGTCGAGCAGCGAACTGACCGCGGCATCGTTCTCGAGGCGGGCCCGTCGCACCTTGGCGAAGGCGTTCTCGCGTTCGAGTTCGGTCTCGGCTCGCACGATCGACTGGATGACCTCGCCGGTCTCACCGAGGTCGACCTCGCGCAGTGTGAACATCTTGAGGTCGAATCCTGCCTCGCCGAGCGCCGCACGGAGCGCGGCGGTGAGTCGTTGTTCGAGTTCGGTGAACCCAGTGCCGTACACATCGTCGACCGAGAGGTCCCCAGTGCCAACCTCGGTGAGGATGGCGCTGCGCGTGATGTCGCGAAGCGCTGCCCAGAGCCCTTCGGGGCCGAACTGCTCGTGGACGTCTCTGAGCTTGCCCGTGTCGAGTTGGCATCGAAGCGTGTAGCTGACCTGAGCGAACGCCTTGTCGCCGAGATGGAGCCGGAGCGGGTCGTCGAAGTACTCGACGCGAGGATCACCGATCGCCCGTCCGCCGGCAACGAGCGACAGCTCACGCGAGGGATAGATCTGGACGACCGCCTTGCGCCACGGTTGCATGAAGTGTCGGCCCGGCGGCAGGGCGCGATCGGTGGCCTTGCCTCGCTTGAGCAGCAGCGCAATCGTGCCGGGATCGATGATGACCGACGTCTCGAGCAGGACGATCCCCGTGATGACCAGCAACACGACGATCCCGGCAAGTGTGAGCCACACCTCCATCAGATCGACCTCGACGAGTTGTCCCGTTTCGTGTCCATAGGAGGGCACACGGTAGCGGTCACGGCCACCTGATGCGGCCTACCGTGTGACCTCATTACGCAACGGATCGCCACGCACGAATCGGGCGAGGTTGTCGAGGAAGATCTTCGCCACGCGGGCCGTGGTGGCGTCGCTCGACCCCGAGTTGTGGGGGCTGATGATCACGTTGGGAAGATCCCACAGCGCATCGTCGGGCGGGAGCGGTTCGGGATCGAACACGTCGAGGCCAGCTCCGCTCAGACGGCCCGCCGTCAACGCATCGGTGAGTGCCGCCTGATCGACGAGCTCACCGCGCCCCACGTTCACGAACATCGCTCGCGACGGCATCGAGGCGATCACGTCGGCGCTGATGATCCCGCGGGTCTCGGGAGCGAGCGGGAGCGCGATCACCACCGCATCGGCGTCGCGAACTGCTGCGGTGAGTTCCGAGAGCGGACGGACGGGACACGTCTCGTCGCCCCGAGCCGACCGACGCACCACGACCGGATCCATCCGAAAGGCAGTCGCCAGTCGCACGACCTCCTGACCGATCGGACCGTACCCGACCACGACGAGGCGTTGGCCTTCGAGGTCACGGAACAGTGCGGGTGACCAGTCGTGCTCGGCCTGCGCCTGCAGCCATCGCGGCAGGCCACGGCTGAGCGCCAGCAGATAGAGCATCACCGTGCCCGCGATCGGCGGCGCGCTGGCGCCCGACGACGTGGTCAGGCGGGCGCCACGGTCGAGGAACATCGAGAACACCGGACTGTCGACGCCGGCCGACATCGAGTGGAACCACTCGATGTTCGGGGCCGCCAACGCCACCTTGAAGAACCGTGACGCGCGATCGGGCCAGGCGTCGTTCGAGAAGAACGCCACCGTGATGCGTTCGATGTCGGACGGTGAGATCTCCTCCCCGTCGCGGAGCACGATCAGGTCGAGATCAGGCGCCGCCGTGGCGATCTCCGCGGTGTACGCGCCGGCGAACGTGTCGGTGCAGAACAGAGCCATGCCGACCAGTCTCCCCGATCGTCAGGCGGTCAGTTCGGCGACGAACTCGGCGAACACGTCGGCGTAGCGCATGGCATCGGCCTCGGTGTGCATCACCGAGATCAACCACTGCTCGTCGAGGCCCGGTGGCAGCAGGATGCCGCGGTTGATGCCGTGCATCCACTGCGCGAACGCGAGGTCGAAGTCGGTGGCCTTGTAGTCGCGGTAGTTGCGCACCGGGTCCTTCGACCAGGTGATGCAGCCCTTGGCGCCGAACTCGACGGTGTGGGCGGGCAGCCCGGCGTCGTCGATGATCTTCTGGCACGCCTCGACCAGGCGATGATTGAGTGCGATCGCCGCCTCGATGTTCTCGCGGGTGCACGCCTCGGTGAGCGTCGCCTTCGCAGCAGCCATCACCAGCGGATTGCCGTTGTAGGTGCCGAGGTGCAGAACCTCGCCGGTGGTGATCAGGTTCATGTACTCGGCCTTGCCACCGAACGCACCCACCGGGAACCCGCCACCGATCGACTTGGCGAGCGTGACGAGGTCCGGCGTGACGCCGAACTTCTTCGTCGCACCGCCGAAGCCGGCGGTCAGGCCGGTCTTGACCTCGTCGAAGATCAACAGCGTGCCGTACTCGTCGCAGATCTCACGAACCGCTTCGAGGTAGCCGGGCTCTGGCAGGCAGATCCCGATGTTCTCCATCACCGGCTCGACGATGAAGCAGGCGACCTCGCGGCTGGCGAGCGCCCGATCGAGGGCCGGAGCATCGTTGAACGGGATCACGATGACGTCGTCGATCGTGCCCTGGGTGATACCGCCGGACTGCGGGATCGAGTACGGCGCATCGGCGGGACCCGCGGCCGCGATGGCCGGCTTGTTCGAGATCATCACCTCGTCGTGGTGGCCGTGATAGCCGCCTTCGACCTTGACGAGCTTCTCGCGCTTGGTGACGCCGCGGGCCAGACGGATCGCATCCATCGTCGCCTCGGTACCCGAGTTGGTCGGCCGCCACATCGGGAACCCATAGCGGTCGCCGAGCAGCTCGGCGACCTCGGCATCGAGTTCGCACGGCGTGACGTACAGCGTGCCGTGGTCGAACTGCGCCTCGACGGCCTGGCGGACTGCGGGATGCATGTGGCCGGCGAACAGCGCGCCGAACCCCATGTCGTAGTCGACGTATTCGTTGTCGTCGACGTCGATCATGTGCGCACCGGCGGCGTGCTTGACGACGATCGGATGGGGGTCGTACGCCTGGAAACTGGAGGGGACTCCGGCCGGGAGCACTTTGCGGGCTCGCTCGGTGGCCTTCTGGGATCCCTGGGTTCGCTCGGAGTAGGTCACCAGCTCGCGCTCGGTGATCTCCTTGGCCCTTGCCGCGAGCTCGGACGTGTGCGTCGAGTCGGTCACGGACATGAGATATCACTTCCTGATTTCTGTTTGGACCGGCGGACACCGGCCGTTCAAGGCTAGGCCTGATCGCGGCTTCGTGGCGCCGGGGAGCCAGCGGCAACACTGTACGTGTCCGCCGATCGCTCAGGAGATACCGATGAAGACCGCCGCCACCGACATGCTGGGGATCGAGTTCCCGATCTTCGCGTTCAGCCACTGCCGCGACGTCGTGGCCGCCGTGTCGAAGGCCGGTGGTCTCGGCGTACTCGGAGCGGTCGCCCACTCGCCCGAACAGCTCGAGATCGACCTGAAGTGGATCGAGGACGAGATCGGCGACCGGCCGTACGGCGTCGACCTGATCGTGCCGGCCAAGTACGCCGGCGACGAAGACGGTGGCTACACGCTCGACGACATCGCAGCGCTCATCCCGGCCACGCACCGCGAGTTCATCGACGACATCCTGCGCCGCTACGAGGTGCCCGAGTTCCCACCCGACGAGGAACGCGCGAGCGGTCGCTCGACGGGAGGCCACGGCGGTGTCGCACCATTCAGCGCCGCCGCCGCCGGCCCCCAACTCGAGATCTCGCTCGCGCACAGAACGGCGTTCGTCGCCAATGCGCTCGGTCCGCCTCCGCAGTTCCTGATCGATCGGGTCAAGGAGGAGGGACGCCTGATCGGGGCGCTCGCCGGCCGTCCTGTACACGCCGAGCGGCACCAGGCCGCGGGCGTCGACATCATCATCGCACAGGGTTCGGAGGCCGGTGGCCACACGGGCGAGATCGGTTCGATGGTGCTGATCCCCGAGATCGTCGACGCCGTCGACATCCCGGTGCTCGGCGCCGGAGGTATCGGACGCGGTCGCCAGATGGCTGCCGCGATGGCGCTCGGCGCGCAGGGTGTGTGGTGCGGCTCGGTGTGGTTGACCACCGACGAGGCCGAGACCCATCCGGTGGTGAAGCAGAAGTTCCTTGCGGCAACCTCGGCCGACACGATCCGCTCGCGGTCGATGACCGGCAAGCCCGCCCGCATGTTGAAGACAGCGTGGACCGAGGAGTGGGACCGCGAGGACACGCCCGCCCCGCTCGGCATGCCCCTGCAGCCGATCCTCACCAACGAGGCCCAGGCCCGCATCAACCGGGCGGCCCACACGCACGGCTCGGGTGCCGAGAAGCTCGCCGGCTACTTCGTCGGTCAGATCGTCGGCACGATGAACCAGCCGAAGTCGGCCGGCCAGGTCGTGATGGACATGGTGACCGAGTTCATCGACGCCGTCGAGTCGCTCGCCGGCCAACTCGAATACTGACAACGCCAGCCGATCGCTGCGCCGTCAGGCAGAGGCAGATGTGGTGAACGCAACCATCGGGATCTCGTGCATCATCCGCACGAGGTCGGTATCGGTGCCGTCGTAGGAGACACCCATTGCCCGCAAGAGCTTCGCCGCCGTCTTCGGGTGGGCGTGTTCGTACCGGGCCATCACTCCTGCGGCCTCGTGCGCGTCCAGGAATCGCACGGTCGCGTGTCGGCGTCGAACTCCCGTCCACACCGCCTCGAGTCCACCCGCGCACAAGTTGCGGTACCAGTCGGCGGCCGGCCCGGTCCCCGAGGTGCAGATCCACTCGTCGTCGGTACGTCCCGCCACCTCGACGACGGTGCGGTACCACCGTCCGCTCACGCGACCACGGTGTTCGACCATCACGAACCGTTTCCCGAACAACCAACCGAGCCGGAGGCGATAGAGCACCGTCGGAGCGTGCAGAACCCACCGTTGCCAACCCGTCGGCTTGCTCGTGAAGTCGAACAGCGGCATGCTCCGACGGTACCAATCCTGCCGCCCGACATCTGACGGTGGTGCGACCACCGCTCGCGGCCTACTTGGGGGCGAAGCGGGTACCCGCGTCGAGGCGGATCGTGTCGCCGTTGAGCATCGGGTTCTCGATGATCGCGATCGCCAGGCGGGCGTATTCGTCGGGACGTCCGAGTCGCTTCGGGAACGCTGCGTCCTTGGTGAGGCCAGCGGCGCGCTCCTCGGTGACGCCGGCGGTGAGGCCGGTGGCGAACAGGCTCGGCGCGATCGTGTTGACACGGATACCGAGCGAGCCGAGATCGCGCGCCATCGTCAAGGTCATTCCGGCGATGCCGGCCTTCGCTGCGGTGTAGGCAACCTGGCCGATCTGACCCTCGAATGCAGCGATCGACGACGTGTTGATCAGCACGCCACGTTCACCGTCGTCGTTCGGCTCGCCGTTGGCCATGTGAGCCGCGCACAACCGGTTGGTGTTGAACGTGCCGATCAGGTTGAGATCGATCACGGCTCGGAAGTCATCGAGATCGAACGGACCGCTGCGTCCCAGCGTGCGGCCGGCCTTGCCTCCACCGGCGGTGTTGACGGCGACCTGAAGTCCACCGAGTGCTTCGACGGCCTCGTCGATGACGACTGCGATCCCGTCGAAGTCGAGCACGTTGGTGGGATGCCACGAGCCGCCGAGCGACGCCGCGACCTCGGCGCCGGCCGACTCGGCTCGATCGAGGATCGCCACCGAACCGCCGGCGGCGACGATGCGCTCGGCCGTCGCTCGGGCGAACCCCGATGCGCCACCGATGATGACGGCCTTCAGTCCCTGGATCTCCATGTCGATGTCCCTTTCGTCGCGCCGGTCGAAACGTTGCGAACGTACCCACGAACTCGCGTCCGGTCCGTACCGGAGCCCGACGGGTGTGCCGCGCCCGTCAGGTCTCGGGCAGGTGGCAGACGGCTTCGACGTTGTTGCCATCGGGGTCGCGCACGAATGCCCCGTAGTAATCGGGGTGGTACTCCGGCCACACACGCGGGGCATGGAGGACCTCCGCTCCGGCAGCGACTGCGGCGTCGAAGAACGCGTGAACCGCCGCTCGATCGGATGCCGCAAACGCGAGGTGCGACTCGCGGAACCCGTCGCCCGAGTCGAAGACGCCGATCCAGAAGTCGGGCTTCTTCGGGGTTCCGTATCCGATCGCGACACCGAAATCCATCTGGCGACCGACACCGAGTGGTGCGAGCACG
Organism: Ilumatobacteraceae bacterium; assembly: GCA_963774765.1. Classification (GTDB taxonomy): domain Bacteria; phylum Actinomycetota; class Acidimicrobiia; order Acidimicrobiales; family Ilumatobacteraceae; genus Sva-07. The sequence goes on along the minus strand of CAVZGP010000030.1, from coordinate 102,103 downwards.
GCATCGTAGAACGCGGAGCTGGCCGCCATGTCCGCGCACTGGATTCCCACATGATCGAGCATCCACCCAGCGTTGCACGGTGACGCACTCAACGCATTCCTCACCGCGATCGCCTGATCCTCATCGCCCCGCGTCGAAGCCGTCGATGTGGGATCATGAGTGGTGTGCGCAACGAGTCGTTGGTGATCTTCGACTGCGACGGCGTACTCGTCGACAGCGAGCGGCTGACGGTGGCCGTCGAGGCGCGGATGCTGACCGAGATGGGCTGGTCGATCACACCCGAGGAGGTCGTGCGGAGATTCGTCGGCGGGTCGAGTGAGGCGATGCTCGCCGAGATCGAACAGCATCTCGGCACCGAGTTGACCCTCGAGTTCGATCGACGGTCGAGCGACGAGATCGCCGACGCGTTCCGACGCGAGTTGCGTGCGGTCGACGGTGTTCGCGACGTGGTCGAGGCGCTCCACGCCCAAAATGTTCCGACGTGTGTCGCGTCGAGCGGTAGCCATCGCAAGATGGACTTGACCCTCGGCCTCACCGGGCTGCGTCCGCTGTTCGAGGGAAGAATCTTCTCGGGCTCCGAGGTCGAGCGTGGCAAGCCCTGGCCCGACCTGTTCCTGCACGCCGCACGGTCGATGGGCACGCCACCCGAACGGTGCATCGTGGTCGAGGACAGCATCAACGGCGCCCGAGCCGCGGTCGCCGCCGCCATGACGTGCCACGGGTTCGCCGGTGGGCTCACCGACGGCGCCGACCTCGCGGCCACCGGAGCCATCGTGTTCGACACGATGGCTGAACTGCACACGACGCTGCTCGCCAAGTTGACGAGCACGCTGGACGAGCGCCTCGGCTGACCGTCTCAGCCGTCGCGGCCGCCGGCGGCCCAGATGTGGTTGTCGTAGTAGGTGGCCAGGTCGGCCTCGATCTCCTCGACAGGCACCTCGAGGCCGATGTGATCCTTGAGGATCGCTGCACCCGACGGTCGGGCGTCGGGCTCGGGCCAGGTCTCGGTGTCCCACAACCCGCTGCGGCGCAGCGCTGCGCCGCACTGGATGTAGCACTCGACGACCCTCACCACGACCGCGGCACTCGGCAGGCGGTCGTCGATCGCACATGCTTCGAGGACCGCCGGATCGCGCACGAGCGTGGCGGTCCCGCTCAGTCGCAACGTCTCGAGCACACCCGGGATCATGAACATCAACCCGACGTCGGGTCGCTCGACGATGTTGCCGAACGAGTCGAGGCGGTTGTTGCCGGTCAGGTCGCCCCAGGCCAAATGGTGGGCGTCGAGCACCCGGACGAAGCCCGGAGGACCACCGCGCGGCGACGCGTCAGCGCGGCCCTCGGTCGAGGTCGCCAGAGCCATGAATGGGGACCGGGCGATGAACCCGGCGGCCCCGTCATCGATGTGATCGATGACCTTGTCGAGCACCATCTGGCCCGGCTCGCGGTAGACGTTTCGCAGCTCGGTGCGGTCGGTGATGCGATGACGAGCATCCACGGTGGTCATCCTCTCATTCGGGGACGCTCGCTGACGGCGACCCGTGTGCAGTGCGTTCGCGATTCGTGTGGTGGCGACCCATCGGCAGCATCAACGGCTTGCCGCACGTGGGGTCGACGATCACCTGGCTGTCGAGGCCGAACACCGTTCGCACGGTCGCCGCGGTCAACACGTCGGTCGGTTCACCGGCCGCGTGGAGGTGTCCGTCGCAGAGCGCGATCAGGTGGTCGGCGTAGCGCGCCGCCATGTTGAGATCGTGCAGCACCATCACCACCGTGGTGTCGCGCACGTGATTGAGGTCGGTCAGCAGGTCGAGCACCTCGATCTGGTGGCTGACATCGAGGAAGGTCGTTGGTTCGTCGAGCAGCAGCAGGTCGGTCTGCTGGGCGAGCGCCATCGCGATCCAGACCCGCTGTCGCTGCCCGCCCGACAGCTCGTCGACCGCCCGGTCGGCGAGGTCGACGGTCTCGGTCGCCTGGAGCGCTGCCGCAACGGCGACGTCGTCGTCGCGGCTCCAGCGCGAGAAGATCGACTGGTGCGGATGACGACCACGCCCGACGAGGTCGGCGACCGTGATGCCCTCGGGGGCGACCGGCGACTGCGGCAGCAGGCCCAGGGTGCGCGCCAACTCCTTGGCCGGCATGCGGTGCACCTGCTTGCCGTCGAGGAGCACCTGGCCACGCTTCGGGGCGAGCAGGCGCGACATCGAACGCAGGAGCGTCGACTTGCCGCACGCGTTCGGTCCGACGATCGCCGTCATCCGACCCGGCGGGATGACGAGGTCGAGTGAGTCGATGACCTCGCGCTCGCCGTAGCCGACGCGGAGGTCGACGACCTCGAGCGAGTGCCTGTTCGAACCGGTCGCGATCACAGCGAGCCCCCAGCACGGTTGGTGCGCACGATGAGGTAGAGGAGGTAGGGCGCCCCGAGCACGCCGGTGATGACACCGACCGGGTAGCGCGTGCCGAATGCGAACTGGCCGACGATGTCGGCGACCGCGACGAGGAGTGCACCGACGAGCGCGGCGGGAACCAGGAGCGATCCAGCCGTACCGACGAGACGGGCGGCGATCGGACCGGCCAGGAACGCGACGAACGCGATCGGACCGCACGCCGCGGTCGCGAACGCGATCAGGCCGACAGCAGCGACGATGGCGACGATCCGGGTGCGTTCGACGCGCACACCGAGGGCACCGGCGGCGTCGTCTCCGAGTTGCGTCATCGTGAGATTGCGCGACTGCACGAGCAGCACGGGGACGAACACCCCCATCGCCACGAGCACCGGCACGGTCTCGGTCCACGACGCACCGTTGAGGCTGCCCGCAAGCCACCGGGTCGCCTGCTGCAGGTCCCATTCGGCGGCCTGCGACAGCACGTAGGCGGTGACGCTGTTGAGCATCGCCGACACCCCGATGCCGATCAGGATCAGCCGGGTGCCCCCGACGCCGTCCTCGAACGACAATGTGTACACGAGCAGCGCCACCGCGAGCCCGGCGACGATTGCGACGATCGACACCTGCGTCTCGCTGAGCGAGAACATGACGATCGCGACCGCCGCCGCTGCCCCGGAGCCAGAGGTGATGCCGATGATGTCTGGGCTGGCGAGTGGGTTGCGGAGCATTGTCTGAAACGTCACGCCGCCAAAGCCGAAGCACGCGCCGGCGGCGATCGCCAGCACCCCGCGGGGCAGCCGGAGACGCCCGACGGTGAACGTCGCGCCCTGCACGTCGTGGCCGAGGATGACGCCGATCACCTGCGACGGGGAATAGAACGTGTGGCCGATCATCAAGGTGATGACGAACACGACGGCGACGCCGACCACCAGGATCGCGATCACGATCCGGCGCCGCATCGACCGATCGGCGCGGCCCCGGGCGACGGCGGCCGCGATCGTGTCGAGGTCGTCACGTCGGACATCGGAAGCGGACCGAACGGGGTCGAGGGCGGTGATGCTCACAGCTCGCGCACCTTCTGGCGACGCACGATGGAGATGAAGACCGGGGCGCCGAGGAACGCGGTGATGATCCCGACGTCGACCTCCTGGGGGCGGGCGATGATGCGCCCGACGATGTCACCGGCGGTCAGCAGGAGTGCCCCGACGACCGCCGACATGGGCAACACCCAGCGGTGGTCGGCGCCGAACATCATGCGACAGGCATGGGGGACGACGAGGCCGACGAACACGATCGGCCCAGCGACCGCCGTCGACACACCGCACAGGATCACGGCACCCAGCGCGGCGACCACCCGCGTGACGGCGACGTTCTGGCCGAGGCCGGCGGCGAGTTCGTCACCGAGGGCGAGCGAGTTGAGCCCACGCGCCGACAGCACACAGATTCCGAAACCGACCGCCAGGAACGGCGCCATGTATCCGAGCTTGTCCCAGGTGGCACCGCCGACACCGCCGATCTGCCACGAGGTGATGCCACCGGCGATGTCGTTGCGCCCGAGCACGACGGCGCTGACCAGCGACGCGAACGTCGCGGATGTCGCCGCCCCGGCGAGCGCGAGTTTGAGGGGCGTCGCACCGCCCCGGCCGAGCGAGCCGACCGCGTAGACGAACACCGCGGCCGCTGCGGAGCCCGCGATCGCCACCCAGATGAAGCTCGTCGGCGACGTGAGTTGGAAGGAGGCGATGCCGATCACCACGGCGAGCGACGCGCCCATGTTGACCCCGAGGATGCCGGGGTCGGCGAGCGGGTTGCGGGTGACGCCCTGCATCACCGCGCCGGCCAACGCGAGTGCAGCTCCGACGACGACAGCGAGCAGAGTGCGCGGGATCCGCTTGGTGACCGCCGCCTCGCCGAGGGTCTCCTGTGCCCCTCCGAACGCGCCCCAGATGTCCGACCAACTCACCGCCCGCGAGCCGATCGCCACGGACGCGACCATCACGAGACCCAACAACGCGAACGCGACCGCGAGCCACACCAGGCGCGTCCGAGCGGGACGTCGCACGACGGCGACGTCCAGCTCGGACGGAGAATCGAGCACCGCTGCAGGGAAGGTCCCGCCCGAGCTCATCCGACCTTGTCGGCGGCGGCGGCGAGCATCGCCACGTACTCGTCGAGTACGTACGAGAGCGACAGCGGGGTCGGGTTCGCTGCGGTCGCCAGCGGCGTGCTGCCGTAGAAGAAGACGACCGAGCCACGCTCGAGCGCCGGGATCTTCGAGGCCAGCGGGTCGTTCTGCAGGGCGGCAAGAAGTTCGCCGTTCTCGTCGCCGTAGCCGACGATGATGTCGACGTCGTCGAACACCTGGATCTGCTCGGTGCTCTGCGCCATCGAGAACTTGTCGCTGCCGGCGGATGCTTCCTGCACGACGTCGGCGATCTCCAGGCCGAGGTCCTCGAAGAACTGCACGCGGGTGTCGTTGCTCGTGTAGAAGCCCACCTCGCTCAGGTCGGTGGGGTCGAGGTGGCCGGCGAACATCACCTGCTTGCCCGTGATCTGCGGGTACTCGGAGACGGCGTCGGAGATCTGCTGTTCGAGGTCGGCGATCAAGGCGTCGCCCTCGTCGGCCATACCCATCGCCGTGCTGTTGAGTTCGATGATCTCGCGCCAGGGCGTTGCCCAGGCGGCGACGGGGTAGGCGACGACCGGTGCGATCTCGCTGAGCGTGTCGAAGTCCTCCTGGGTCAGGCCGGAGTAGGCGGCGAGGATCACGTCGGGGTCGGTGTCGGCGACCGCTTCGAAGTCGATGCCGTCGGTCTCGTCGAAGAGGACGGGCGTTTCGGCGCCGAGCTCCTCGAGTCGCTCGGTCACCCAGGGGAGCACGCCGTCGCCGTCGTCGTCACCGAAGTTGGCCGCGGCCATCCCGACGGGCACCACACCGAGCGCGAGCGGAACCTCGTGGTTGGCCCAGTTCACCGTGGCGACCCGCTCGGGCTTCTCCTCGATCGTGGCCGTACCGAGTGCAGTGTCGATCGTGATCGGGGTCCACTCACCGTCGGCGCCGTTTGCCGCGCCAGAGGTCGTCTGCGTCGACGTGTCGCTCGGTGTGGCGGGGGTGTCCGCGCCTGACGACGAGTCGTCCGATCCGCAGGCTGCGAGTGCAACAACGGCGGCGGCCGAGATGGCGGCCAGCTTCCTGGCTGGGGTCATGGGGGTTCCTTCCGATGGGGGCGATGAGGAGGCCGGCTGGCCGCCCACCACCTCACTCTTGTTGTTAAGCATGCCTAACATATCGCGTCGGACCAGGGTGATCAAGACCGATCTCGTGACATGAAGGTCATGTGTCACGCGAGCGTCGCCACCTGCTGCGGCTCTTGTTGAGCCTCGTGGACGGGTGACCCCCGGCGACACCGGTCTGGGGCATGATGATCGGATGGGGTTCTCAACGATCATCGAGCCGTTCAGAGTGCACTCCGTCGAGCCGCTCGTGATGACCACACCCGAGCAACGACGATCGTCGCTCGCCGCAGCAGGCAACAACCTCTTCTCGCTGCGCGCCGAAGACGTGCTGATCGATCTCCTCACCGACTCCGGCACCGGCGCGATGTCGCGCGACCAGTGGGCTGCGATCCAGCGTGGCGACGAAAGCTACGCCGGCTCACCGTCGTGGTTCCGCTTTCTCGAGAGCGTCCAGGATCTCTTCCCGTTCGAGCACGTGATCCCCACGCACCAGGGGCGCGCCGCCGAGAAGATCCTGTTCACGGCGATCGGCGGCGTCGGCAAGATCGTGCCGAACAACACCCACTTCGACACGACGCGCGCCAACGTCGAGTACACGGGCGCGACCGCGGTCGACCTGGTGATCGCCGAGGGCCGCGATCCCGGCTCGCTGCACCCCTTCAAGGGCAACATGGATCTCGACGCGCTGCGGGCGCTGCTGGCCGAGCACGGCGCCGACGTGATCCCCGTCGTGTTCGTGACGATCACCAACAACTCCGGCGGCGGACAGCCGGTGTCACTCGAGAACCTGCGCGGGGTGCGCGCCCTGTGCGACGAGTTCGGGGTTCCGCTCTTTCTCGACGCATGCCGGTTCGCGGAGAACGCATGGTTCATCCGCGAGCGCGAGGCAGGACAGGGCGAACGAGATGTGCGCGACATCGTGCGCGAGATCGCCTCGCTCGCCGACGGCATGACCATGAGTGCCAAGAAGGACCCGCTCGGCAACATCGGGGGCTGGCTGGCGATGAACGACGAAGCACTCGCCAACGAATGCCGCACCCTGCTCATACTCACCGAGGGCTTCCCCACCTACGGCGGGCTCGCCGGCCGCGATCTCGAGGCGCTCGCCCAGGGACTGCGCGAGTCGGTGCAGCACGACTACCTCCGGTACCGGATCCGCTCGACCGCCTACCTCGGTGACGCACTCGCCGAGGCCGGGATCCCGGTGGTGCTGCCGATCGGCGGTCACGCCGTCTACCTCGACGCCGGACGCTTGCTGTCGCACGTCGATCCGCTCAGCTACCCGGGCCAGGCGTTGGCGATCGCGCTCTACGAAGCGGGCGGCATCCGCGGCTGTGAGATCGGCTCGGTGATGTTCGGCATGCAACCCGACGGAAGCGAGCGGCCCGCGACGATGGAACTCGTGCGTCTCGCCATCCCGAGACGGACCTACACCCAGAGTCACATCGACTACGTCATCGAGGTCGTGCTGTCGGTCGCCGCCACCGCCGAGCAGCTCACCGGCTACCGGATCACCAGTACACCTCGCCCGCTACGACACTTCACGGCCACCTTCGCACCGCTGACCTGAGCAACGGGGTTCGGACCGAAGGGGCGTACGGTCGATCTCGACATCCGGATCGCGGAACGCCGAGTGCGGGGTGAACCACGTCTGCGACTGGATGAGCGTCGGGGCCACCAGTCGGTGTTCATGCCCCGGCCACCGCCGCGCTGACCCCGGCGTCCCAGCCAGGCGCTCGACCGTCGCCTGGCGGTCGCACCCCGTCGAGCGCGACTCCGGCACTCACGAGAAGCCACGACACGACCGAGTTCGAGTTCCACATGTCGCCGGTACCCAACTCGTCGCGTCCCCAGGTGGCCAGCGGGACGTTCGATACCAGATCGAGCACCCGCGCTGCCACCGATGAGTCGTTGCTCAGCAACACTGCGCCTCCGATCGCTTCGCCGACGTCCGGGATCGACCCGCCCGTCCACCGACGCACCTCGTAGCGGAACACTCGCCACCGCCCCAGTCCCCGCACACCCACGGGACCCTCACCGACCACGCCGCGCTCACCGCGCGTGATCCACACCGGGGTCATCTCGATGATGGTCGTAGTCCCGTCGATGCGTACCTCGAGCGCCGAGTGGAAGAGTGGCTGCCGCCGACGTCGGCCGATTCCCGCTGCGATGGCTTCGTAGCACCTGCCGCTCCAGCGAACGAACGCTCCGCCGGCTCCGGCGCCGAGCGGAATCCAGTACAGATCGATGCCATCGGCCACGCCGACACGTTATGTCGACGCAGAGCGCGGCTGGATCGATCAGCGGTCGTAGCCGGGAGCCGGTTCGCTGAGCTTGAACGTGACGCCCTGATCGTCCTCGCAGATCGCCTCGCGTCCGGAATCGTACGCGTTCAACTCCACCACGGTGCCGCCGGCGACCCGTACCCGTTCGACCGCGTCGTCGAAGTCGCGCACGGTGAACCACATCTGGATCTCGCCGGGCTCGGTGTTGCCGAACGGATTCTCGGTGGTTCGAAGACCGATCGGCATCTCGGTGTTGGTCACGTGGCGGCCGCCGTTGCCCTGATCCTGGAACTCCCAGCCCAGCACCGCGCCGTAGAACGCTGCGCCGCGTTCGACATCGGCGGTGGTCAACGTCATGTAGTACGGCTCCGACGGCGCCCGGCGGGTGGCGACCTGCTCGGGGTCGTACACGGGGGTGCCGACGTTCCAACGGTGACCGTACGGGTCGACGATCCATGCGCTGCGCGACCCGTGCGCCTCCTCGATCGGTCGTTGCACCACGGCCCCACCTCGTTGGGCGCGTTCGACGAACTGCTCGACGGCGGCGACCTGGATGACGATGCTGACCGACGTCTGCGAACCGTCTCGGGTCGGCGCGACCACGCCGAGCTGCGGTGCTTCGTCACTGAGGTAGAACACGGCTCCGGCGACGTCGAGCTCGGCGTGGCCGACGCGCCCCTCCCACGGGATCACGTTGCGGACGCCGGCGCCGAAGTACTCGCGGTACCAGTCGAGCGCAGCGGTCGCATCGTGCACGCAGATGTACGGGGTGATGACCTGGGCCATGGTTGAGATCCTCTCGGTTCGTGTGCGGTTCGGGGTGTCGGTCCGGGACGCGACGCGCGATGGGAGTTGGACGACGATCCGTTCGAGTGTGGCACCGAGGGATCGCTGCACGCGAGCCCGCAGGCGAGCAGCAAAGATCGGATCGACGAGTTCGTCGGTCGCCGGCGCAAGCCGATCGAAGGGGTCGTGCGGCTCGGTCATGACACGCCTCCTTGCTGTTCGTACACGGTTCGGAATCGGCGACGCGCCCGAACCAACAGCGTCTCGGTCGCCTCCACCGTGCGGCCGAGGTGTGCGGCGACCTCTGGCACGGCAAGCCCGTCGAAGTAGCGCAACGTGAGCGCCGATCGATGATGCGGCCCGAGTTCGGCCATCACGCCCCCCACGACTTCCTGGTCGATCACGGCATCCCAGACGTCGTCACCCACCCGCTCGTCGAAGGTGTCATCGTCGAGCGGTTGGGAGCGGGGCCGGCGAGCGGCGCGTCTCCACTCGTCGATCAACTTGTGCCGAGCGATGCCGATCAGCCAGGCGACCGTCACCGTGTCGACCGCTCCACGACGGATCTGGCCGACGGCCGCGAGGAACGTGTCGGCGGTCAGATCCTCGGCGACCGCCCGACCGCCGCAACGCGCCCGGAGGTAGGTGAACACCTCACCGACCGCGTCGTCGTAGATCTCCAGCAGCACTGCGCCGTGGTCGATCGTCGAGTGCGGCGTCCCCATCACCGACATCATCGTCGCGCGCCCCCGAACTCCGACACCCCACATCCCCTGAGCCCGAAAAATGCCTGGATCTGCGCGCTGAGCGCGACAAACCAGGCATTTTTCGGGGGGATGGCGACGGAGGGGTGGGTGACTTCGGGGGCTCGACGGTGGTTTTCCTCCGGGATTCCGGCAGCGTGGGCGGCGTGAGTGCGCAACGAGTCGACATCGCCGTGATCGGCGCCGGGCCGGCCGGTGCGGCGACTGCGATCCAGGCCGCCCGCTCGGGCGCGACGGTCATGGTGTTCGAAAAGGGAGCTCACGGGCGCGACAAGGTGTGCGGTGATGGTCTCACCCCCCGAGCGGTCGGTGCGTTGAACGAACTGAAGATCCCGCTCGACGACGCCCATCGCATCCGTGGGTTGAGGATGATCGCCGGCAAGCAGGTGCGCGAACTCGACTGGCCGACCACCGATCGCTTCCCCAATCACGGTGCCGTCTGGCCGCGTCGCCGCCTCGATGCTGCGCTGATGGATGCTGCGGTCGAGGCGGGAGCCGAGATCGTGTTCGAGACCGAGGCGACGCCGGTGATCGGCGCCGACGGAAGGGTCACCGGCGTGGATGCCGACGGTCGACGAATCGTCGCCGACCTCACGGTGATCGCGGCAGGAGCGCAGGGAGCGGTGGCCCGCAAGCTCGGTGCTGATCGAGTGCCCGACGAGCCGTTCGGTTTGGCGATCCGCACCTATGCCGCCACGCCGCGGCACACCGACGTCCATCTCGAAGCATGCCTCTCGTTGAAGGACGACAACGGCATCGCCATCCCCGGCTACGGGTGGATGTTTCCCGCCGGCGACGGCACGGTCAACATCGGCGTTGGCGCGTTGTCGACGATGAAGGGCTTCAAGAAGCTGAACCTCAACACGTTGCTCGACGCCTACCGCCACCAGGTGCAGGACGACTGGGATCTCGGACCGAACCTCGAACGCCCTCGGGCGTGGCGCCTCCCGATGTCCACTCAGCGCCGCCACGGCGCGGGGTGGGTCGCGATCGGCGACGCGGCCGGCCTCGTCAATCCGATGAACGGTGAAGGCATCGACTACGGCCTCGAGTCCGGGATGCTCGCCGCCGACCTGTTCCTCCAGAATCCGGCCACCGCGCCGGTCCGTTACGACGAACTCGTCGGCGAACGCTTCGACGCCTTTCTCCGCACCGGTCGGCGGTTCTCGTTCCTGGTCGGACACCCCTGGATCCTCAAGCCGGGACTTCGACTGTCCGTGAGCACCGACGCCATCGCCAACATCACGTTGGCGGTCATGGGCAATCTGGTCGACAACACCACACCGGGCGCGGCCGGGCGCGTCCTGTCGATCGCCGACAAGGCGCTCGGCCTCGCCGACCCGATCCTGCGCAAGACCCGCGCTGCGGCCTGAACCTGTCGCTGCGCTGCTGCGGACGTGGCAACATGTCCCCATGAGCCTCCACGTCGCCGCTCTCACCTTCGACTGCGCGAACGCACTGATCGTCGCCGAGTTCTGGTCGGCTGCGGTCGGACGACCAGTCGACCAAGCCGGCGAGATGGCCGCCAGCGAATTCTTCGCCCGCATCCCGGGCGAGGGATCCGACCCGATGATGATGTTCATCCAGGTCCCCGAGGCCAAGACGGTGAAGAACCGCGTCCACCTCGACATGAACGCCGACAACCGGGCAGCCGAGGTCGAGCGGCTCGTCGGCCTCGGTGCCACGATCGTCCACGAGAAGGCCGAATACGGGATGGAGTGGACGACGCTCGCCGATCCTGAGGGCAACGAGTTCTGCGTCGCGACGCATTGACCGTTCGCACACGGTTCCGCACCCGGCGGGTGCGATTCCCTGCGGATCTGGTTGCGACAGTTGAAACCAAATCCGCTCAGAACTGCACGGATTCGAGTCGAGGGGTCGTCAGCGAAGCGCGCGGAGCACCGGTTCGAAGTCGTCGAGTTCGCGCACCGCGAAGTAGTTGATACCCCACCGTTCGTTGCAGGCCATCAGGTGCAGCACGATCTCGTCGACCGTGCCGATCAGCAGGTAGGGCGTGGACATCGCGTCCTCCATCGTCAGCCCGTCGACCCGGTCAACCACCTTGGCCAGCGCTGCCTCGCGGTCGTCGGTGATCTGCACGACCTGCACCATCGCGTTGAACTCGACGTCGTCGAATCGCACGCCCGCGCCGACGTGCACCTGGGCGATCTGTTCGTCGAGTCGCTGCGTCGACCACTTGACGTCGTGGCTGTGGCCGTCCTCACGCGTTCGACCGAGGCCTTGGAGGCCGATGATGTCGGCGTGGCGACCGGCGTGGGCGAGCAGTGCGGCTCCATTGCCACCGACGAGGATCGGGAGGTGCGATTGCGCGGCGGGATCGATACCTGCACGATCGATGCGGTAGTGCTCGCCTTCGTGTTCCACGCGCTTGCCGTCGAGGAGGTCGCGGATGATCTCGACGCCCTCGGCGAGACGTCGTTTGCGTTCGGCCGGCGCCGACCGTTCGACTCCGGTGGCCTCGTATTCGCTCGGGGTGTGGCCCGCGCCCAGGCCCAGCTCGAACCGACCGCCCGAGATTCGATCGATCGTCGACGCCTCCCACGCGAGCTGCACGGGATTGCGCATGTCGTTGTTGAGCACGAGCGTGCCGAGCCTGATCCGTTCGGTCGACGCAGCGATGGCGGACAGCGTGGGCATCGGCGCCCAGCCCGGCCCGACGTGGTCGGCGGCCAGCACGATGTCGAAGCCGAGCCCCTCGGCGCGCACCGCCGCCGCAACAGGGTCGCCCTCCACCCGTGCCGACAGCTGGTGTCCGATGCGCATCCGCCGAAACATGGCCAGCAGGTTACGCCGGTGCCAGGAACCGCGTCACCGGTTGCAGCGTGCCTGGGGCCTCAGCGATTGGGCTGGAGTTCGCGTTGCGATGAGCCAAACCGCCGTATCCGGTCGCTTCGCTCATCGGAGGGCGATTCTCGTGGCGTGCGATGAGCGAAACCGCTGTATCCGGTCACTTCGCTCATCGGAGGGCGACGTTCAGTGGCGCGTGATTCGTTCGGGTCCCGAATCGCTGTTTCCCAACACGCTGGCGCCCCTGGCACCGCGTCACCCAGTCAGTCGATGTCTTGGTTGGCCAGGCGCCAGGAGCCCACGGCGAGCGCCACGAGCGCCACGATGATCGGCACGATCACGGCCATCGCGAGGGAGAAGTCGGCCAGGACGAGGTCGGCGCCAGTGCGATCGACGAGGATCGAGCGGGTGTACTTGCGCAGCGCGAGTCGAGCGACGCCGGCACCGGCCTGGGCGATGAACCCCTCCCAGATCAGGATGTACGCGAGACCCCAGACGATGAAACGCTTCAGCCACACGCCGAACAGCGTGAACAACCCGACATAGGCGACGAGCCCGACAATCGCGGCGAGCAGTGTGCCCACCACGATGCCGTTGCCGGCCCCGGTGAGAATCGCGGCGAGGACGAGCGGGATGATCGTGATCGGCGCAGCGAGAGTCCCTGCGGCGAACGCTGCACCGGCCACGATCGGCCAGCGGTCCATCGGCCGCAGCCACAGGTACACCAGCGTCTTGTCATCGCGCAGGTCGCCGATCGCTGCTCCCGCGAACACCAACGTCACCACCGGCAGGACGAGACCGAGTCCCACGCTGGCGATCAACTGCACCGAGTCGTCCAGCGACGCATCAGCGCTGCCGAGCGCGAATGCCGAGATCGGCGCCACGAGAGCCAGCAGCGACAGCCCGACGATCCGCGAACGGCTCGTCAACTGGCGCAGCACGACCCGGTACGACAGCGCGATCGCGGCGCCTGGCGCGACGTGTCGCCGCACGCGGTCACCCGCCGACGCCACGCTCATCGTCCCTCCACGAGATACCGGAACACCGACTCGAGGTCGTCGTCGAGCGGAGCGACCTCGGTGAGGCGAACCCCCAGCTCGACGCTCAACGATGCCACCTGGCGACCGAATGCGTCCACATCGAGCGTGTCGACCATCACGTTTCGGTCGTCGATCGACAACCCGCTGACCAGGCCGCGCTCGACGAGTGCCGTGGCGAGCTTGCGCGGATCGGACACAGCGAGTCGGATGCGATGAGCACGGTCGTCCATCAACTCGCGCAGGTCGCGGTAGTCGCCGCTCGCGACCAGTCGACCCTGTGCGATCACCAGCACCCGCGAACCGATCTTGGCCACTTCGTCGAGCACATGGCTCGACACCAACACGCAGCGACCCTCGTCGCCGAGGCGGTGGAACAACGCGATCATGTGCCGACGCTGGACCGGATCGAGCCCGGTGAGCGGTTCGTCGAGGATCAGCACCTCAGGGTCGTTCACGAGCGCGGCTGCCACCTTGACGCGCTGGCGCATTCCCTTGGAGAACTGGCCGACCGGTTTGGCGCCGACAGCGGTCAGGTCGACCAGGTCGAGCGCATGTCGCGCGGCGCTGTCCGGGTCCGCGACCGTGTGGGTTCGAGCGGCGACCTGCAGGAACTCGATCGCGCTCGAGATGATCGAACAGCGCGTCCTGCTGTGGCACGAGCGACACGCGCCCGTGGACGTCGCGGTCCTTGCGCGGATTCGCGCCGAGCACATCCACGGTGCCGCGCGACGGCGGCGTCAGCCCGCACAACATCCGAAACAGCGTCGACTTGCCCGCGCCGTTCGGGCCGAGCAGCGCCGTGACGCCGTTGTCGATGGCGAAGCTCACGTCGCTGACGGCCACGACCGACCCGAAGAACTTCGAGACGCCGTTGACCGCGATCATTCCGCTGGGTGGCGGCGGTGCGGTCGGCAGAACCGCCGTGCCGGAGCGCGGTGGCGGCAGCGTACGCGGGGGTAGGCGGGGCCGAAAGTCTTCAGGAGGACGCGGTTCGGTCATCGGGCGATCACCAACTTCGAATAGCGCCACCACACGACGGCGGTGCCACCGACCGTCCACGCGAGGTTGCTGGCGAGCACCGCCCAGGTGGCGAGTTCGGGGAAGTTCCCGGGATCACCGAAGATGCGGAACACCAACTCGAACGGCATGGTCGAGATGTCGATCAGGCGCCAGTACGGCGAGAGATCGGCACCTTCGACGAGCGCGGCGGCGAGGATCGGTGTGGCGAACAGCAGCAGCACGATGCCGATCGCGGCGAACGCCCTCCGGTCGGTGAGACTCGACGCTGCCATCGACACCGCCGCGAGTGCCGCCGAGATCGCGATCCCCGACATCACGATGCGACCCAGCGTCGACAACCAACCACCCAGGCCATCGGGGCCGGCGTTCTCGACGGAGTAACCGATCAGCATCAACACCGGCGGCAACAGCGTCACGAGGCCGAGCATTGCGGCCACCGCGACCGCCTTGGCGACGAGGTAGGTCCGTCGGTCGAGTGGCGTCGACAGGTACATCGCCAGCATCCCGTTGCGTCGGTCGGACACCAGCACCTCGGGTGCGACGAGGGCGGTGAACAGCACGATCGCGAGGATGATGAATCCGTAGTAGCCCGGGTAGTCGGCGACCTCCTCGGGCTCGAGGATGTCGGACGGGATCAGCACGGCGATGCCGATGAAGACCACGGCGGGGAGATAGGCGATCACGATCGAGATCACCGGGAAGATCTTGTTTCGTGCCGGGCGGCCGAGGCCGAGCGTGGCGCGGATGCTCTCCCAGCTCACGCTGCGGATCGCACCGGGAACCCCCGAACGCCGACCCTCGTAGCGCTGGAAGCCGCGCTCGACGATCTGCGCGTCACCACGACCGGCGACACTCATGTCCCACTCCCCGAACCCCACCGGTCCTCCCCGGCCCCGTCCCCACCCGGACCGTCATCGGCGACGAAGATGTCGTCGAGGCTCCGGCGGTGTCGCCCGAGGCGCCTGATGCGGGCGTCGGCATCCGTCACGCTGCGCGCCGCAAGATCGAACAGTTCGTCGTCGGGCAGGCCCACGACCGACAGCGCGTTGCCGTTGCGGCGCACCGCTGCTCCCGCAGCGACGAGGCGAGCCGCCACGTCATCGACCGACCGTGGGCGATCGGGGATCTCCACCAGTTCGAGTTCGATCCCGCCCGACGCGCCGGCGAGGTCGGTCATCGATCCCTGTGCGACGAGCTTGCCCTCGGCCAACGCCACGACGTGGTCGCACACCCGCTCGACCTCTTCGAGCACGTGCGACGACAGCATCACGTCGATCCCGAAGTTGCGGTTGACCTGCACGATGATGTTCAGCATCTCGTCGCGCTGGACGGGGTCGAGGCCGTCGGTCGGTTCGTCGAGCACGATCAGTCGTGGGTCGGCGGCGATCGCCTGGGCGAGTTTGACGCGCTGGCGTTGGCCGGTCGACATCGTGCCAAGGGCCCGGAACCGTTCCTCACCGAGGCCCACGAGGTACAGCGAGTCGCTGGCGCGGCTGCGCGCCTCATCACGCGGAAGCCCTTTCACCTCGGCGAGGTGGCGGACGAAGTCGTAGGCGCGCAGGTCGTCCGGAAAGACGTTTCGTTCGGGGCCGTAGCCGATCTTGGCGCGAAGCTCCGGCCCCTTGTGAGCGGGGTCGAGGCCGAGCACGTCGATCGATCCGGCGGTTGGCGCAAGCAGGCCGAGCACCAGCGAGATCAAAGTGGTCTTGCCCGCACCATTGGCGCCAACCAGGCCAGTGACACCGCTCGGGATCGAGACGTCGAGTGCGTCGAGCGCCCGAGTCGACGGGAACTGCATGACCAGCCCCCGAGTCTCGATGATCGCCGACACGACCGCGAGTCTCGCAGGTCCAACCGGTGACGAAGTGCCAAGGCCTCAGCGGATTGGCTGGAGTTGGCGTTGCGATGAGCAAAACCGCCGTATCCGGTCGCTTCGCTCATCGGTGAGTGAATCTCGCGGGTTGCGATGAGCAAAAACGCCGTATCCGGTCGCTTCGCTCATCGGTGAGTGAATCTCAACGGAGCGTGACTCGCTTGGTCCCGAAACGCTGTTGCCCAATCCGCCGAGGCGCCGGGCACCGGCGCAACCGGTTGGGGATCGCTACGGTCGCGCCATGAGCGTCGTGCATCTTCCGGCCACTGCGAGCGACGAGCAGATCCACGAGGTGTTGCAACGCGACGCGGCGCTGGTCATCGACGGCCTCGCGAGCGTCGACCAGATCGACGCGATCAACGACGAGATGGCGCCGTACATCGAGGCCACGCCGCAGGGGAGCGATGAATTCTCGGGACGCAACACGAAACGCACCGGCGCGCTGATCGCACGCTCTCCGTCGAGTCACGCCCTGATCCAGCACCCGACGATCCTCGGCGTCACCGAGAAGCTGCTCCACCGAGCACAGAGCTTCCAGCTGCACCTCACGCAGGTGATCTCGATCGGGCCCGACTCGCCCGGACAGTCGATCCACCGCGACCAGTGGGCGTTCGACTTCTTCGAGTTCCCCAGCGACTACGACGTGCAGTGCAACACGATCTGGGCACTCACCGACTTCACGGAAGCCAACGGTGCCACCCGGCTGATGCCCGCCAGTCAGCACCTGCCCGACAGCTTCGAGCACACTGTCGACGAGACCGTGCCTGCCGAGATGAGCAAGGGTTCGTGCCTGCTCTACACCGGCAAGGTGTACCACGGCGGCGGCGCCAACACTTCCGACGAGACTCGGATGGGCTTGAACCTCACCTACGACGTCGGCTGGCTGCGTCAAGAGGAGAATCAGTACCTGTCGGTACCGCGCGACGTGGCAGCGACCCTGCCCGACGATCTGCTGCGCCTGATCGGCTACCGCATCGGCGCATACGCGCTCGGGTACATCGACGACGTGCGCGACCCCATCGAAGCGATCCGCGCAACAACCGGCGCGATGAGCTTCGGCACGATCGACCGCTGATTTCACCAGGGGTCTGACCCCTGGTGAAATCAGGCGTCGACGAGGTCCTGGTCGCGTTCGGCCTGCTCGCGTTGCTCTTCTTCGTGGGCGAAGGCGATGGCACTCGTGTGGGTACCGCCTTCGACGTTGAGGGTCGGCAGGATGCGATCGAGCCACTTCGGAAGCCACCAGTTCCGCGGGCCGAGCAGCTCCATCGTGGCGGGCACGAGGAGCATGCGGACGAAGGTGGCGTCGAGGAAGACGGCCGACGCGAGGCCGAGGCCGAACATCTTGATGATGCGGTTGTCCTCGAGCACGAAGCCGGCGAACACCACGATCATGATGGCCGCGGCAGCGGTGATCACTCGGGCGGTCGCGGCGAGGCCGTCGGCCACGGAGCCCTTCGGGTCGCCCGTACGGTCGTACTCCTCCTTCACCCGCGACAGCAGGAAGACCTCGTAGTCCATCGAGAGACCGAAGACGATGGCGAACATCATCATCGGGAGGAACGCTTCGATCGGTCCGCCGGCGGTGTTGAAGAGCGATGCGCCCCATCCCCAGCCGAACACTGCGACCACGATGCCGTACGCGCCACCGATCGACAACATGTTCATGATGACCGCCTTGAGCGGCACCAGCACCGACCGGAAGACCATCATCAACAGCAGGAACGACAGCGAGAGCACGGCCACGAAGAAGATCGGAATCCGTTTCGCCAGGTACGAGCTGAAGTCGATGTTTGCTGCAACCGCGCCCGACACGTTGACGAGCACGTCGGTCCCGTCCGTGACCGACGGGACCACGTCGGCACGCAGCGCGTTGACGAGGTCCGCCGTGGCTTCGTCCTGCGGCCCGGTGGTCGGCGTCAGCCGGATGATCGCGGCTTGCGCGGTCGACGGGTCGCCGGTGTTCGGGATCGGGCCGACCACGTCGGCGACACCGTCGGTGGCCTGCAACGCGGCAGAAAGCTCGGCGAGCACCAACAAATCCTGGGGCGAAGACACCTCGGCGGTCAGCAGCAACGGGCCGTTGGTGCCGGGTCCGAACGCCTCGCTGGTCAGGTCGTAGGCCTCGCGGCGTGGTGGTGCCTTCGGCATAGTTGCTCTCGTCGGAGAACCCGAGGCGAAGACCCAGAACGGGTACCGCCATCAACAACAGGAACAACGTCGTGGCGACGGCGATCGGCCACGGGCGGCGCTGCACGAATCGGCTCCACTTGTACGCCCACGTCTGGCGCAGCGGCTTCTCCTTGCGGGGCGGCAGCTCCTTGCGCAGCGGCGCGATCGCAAACGATGCCAGCATCACGATGACCGCCAGTGGGAGGCCGATCATCAGCGGCTGGATACTCAGCCCGACGCCCACGAGTGCGATCGCGACCAATCCGGCGGCGATGATGCCACGCCAACGGGAGATCTCGACCTTGCGTTGCGCGAAGCCGAGCAGTGCCGGCAGCAACGTGACGGAGGCGATCATCGTGATGAGCACGGTGATCGCGGCGCCGGTGGCGAGGCCGTTGATGAACGACAGGCCCATGATGAACATGCCGAGCAGCGAGATCACCACGGTGAAACCAGCGAAGACGACGGCGCGCCCGGCAGTGTCGAGCGCAACGACGGTGGACTGCTCAGGGTCGAGCCCGGCCTTCAGGCCCTCGCGATAGCGGGTGACGATGAAGAGGGCATAGTCGATGCCGACACCGATACCGATCATGGCACCCAGGGTGACGGCGAAATCGGGGACGGAGATGACGTTGGACAACAGGGTGATCAGGCTGGCACCGATGCCCACGCCGAACAGCGCAACGCCGACCGGCAGGCCCATGGCCAGCACGGAGCCGAACGACAGGATCAGGATGATGATGGCAAAGCCGAGACCGATCAGTTCGGACTCCGGCGGCTCGAACTCGCCGAGTGCCTGGCCGCCGATCTCGACCTGGAGGCCATCGATGTCGGTGGGTTTCAAGTCGGCGATCTCGGTTCCGATCTCCCCGGTCTGCGTCTCGCTGAGGTTCTCGGAGAGATCGACCTGCGCGTACGCGACTTGTCCTGCGAGCGGACCCTCCACGGCGATCAGGCCGAGCGTCGCACCGACGGGAGAGTACGGGCTGGTCAGCGTGACGCCCTCGATGGTGGCAACCTCGTCGAAGAGCTCGGTCATCGCGGCGACGACCTCGGGGTCGTCGACGCCCTGCTCCGCACGGAAGATGATCGTCCCGGAGCGGCCGCTACCGGCACCTGCGAAGTACTGATCGAGCGTGTCGAAGCCGCTCTTGGACTCCGAGTCCGGGATCGAGAACGAGCTGTCACTCGACGCGCCGATCGTTCCGACGAGTGCGAACACCGCGACCAGGGCCGTCACCCAGGCGCCGAGAACCCACCAGCGCCGACGGAAGCCGAAGCGGCCGAGCTTGCCCCAGGCCGAGTCGGGGACCTCGATGGGGACGTGAGGGGCGCCGTGTGCAGGCTCGTAGGGGCGCTCGGCATCGTCAGGTTGAGCCGACGCGTCCTGGGGGGGAGTGGACGTCGTGTTCATTATTGGACATTCTGACCACTAGAATGTGCAATCGCAACGACATTGCCCGAACGTGTCGCACGACACATCGGCACCCAGGACACCGTCTCTGCCATCTCCTGCACCATGATCACGACGTCAGATCACCACAGTGTTCCCCGGAGCGACGACCCGCGCGTCGAGCGTACGCGCGCCGCGGTGATCGAGGCGGCTGCCGACATCCTCGGCGCCGACGGCCCGGGCGCGATCACTCACGCGAATGTCGCCCAGGCGGCGAGCGTGAGCCGCACGACCGTCTACAACCACTGGCCGACCCGCGAGGACCTCCTTCGTGCCGCGATCGACTCGGTGGGTCGCGTGACACCGGCCGAAGATGACCTGACCGGTCCGATTCGCGCCGACCTCGACATCTTGTCCGAGCACCTGATCGTCGACCTGCTCGACGATCAGCGCGCTTCCATGATCGCCAACATGATGGAACGAGCGCTGCACGATCCTGCGGTCGTCACGGTTCGCAACGAGTTCCTCGAGTTGTTCGAGCAGGCGTTTCGCACGGCGCTCGAACGAGCGATCCAGCGCGGCGAACTCCGCCCCGACATCGACGTCCGCCACAGCATCGCGTCGATCGTGGGCAGCTTCCTGTTCGCCCGGTTCATGTCGAGTCAGGGCTTCGACCAGAGCTACGCGGACGACGTGCTCGACGAATTCGTCAAGTTCAACGCGCCCAGCTGACCTGCGCGTCCGGACCCGACCCCAACGCGCAACGTCGACTCGTCAGGTATCACGGCGCGCGATGAGCGCCTCGATTGGAGCGAGATCGAAGGGGTGGCCGGTCATCACGATCAGGTGGCTTGCACCGGCGGCGAGGTACTCGTCGAGCTGATCCACCTCGTCGGGTGAGACGGCGACGGTGCGTTCGATCTCCGATCGATCACGGCCGATCTCATCGCACCAGCGATCGAGCACCGCGTTCTTGCGGGCGAAGGTCTCCGGCGGCCCGAACGAGTTCCAGGCGTTGGCGTGTTCAGCGGTCAGCTTCAACGTGACCTTCTCACCCGAGCCGCCGACGAGGATCGGCAGGTCGCCGATCGGTGCCGGGTTCAAGCCGTCCAGTCGGGCCCGCAAGCGCGGCAGGTCGTCGCGGAGTTTGTGCAGCCGGTTGATCGCCGTGCCGAACTCGTAGCCGTATTCGCTGTAGTCACGTTCGAACCATCCCGCGCCGATGCCGAGGTACATCCGGCCACCGGACACGTGGTCCGCGGTGCGTGCCATGTCGGCGAGCAACTCCGCGTTGCGATAGCTGTTGCACGTGACGAGCATTCCGAGCTTGGCGCGCTCGGTGTCGGCGGCCATCGCTGTGAGAATCGTCCATCCCTCGAAATGCGCTGCGTCGGGATCTCCGTACAGCGGGAAGAAGTGATCCCACGTCCAGATCGAGTCGACGCCCAACGACTCCGCCCGCCGCCAGGCGTCGCGGATCTCGACATATGACGTTGCCTGCGGATGGAGTTGGACACCGACGTGAAAGGTCATCCTTCCAGTGAAGCACCCTCCGGCGATCGTGGGTGGACCGCGGGAAGTGCGTCAGCGGCGACGGACGATGACGCTGCCGACGGAGTAGCCGGCGCCGAACGAACACAACACACCGATGTCGCCAGCCGTGAGGTCGTCGCGGTGGCGATGGAACGCGATCACCGATCCGGCCGAGCTGGTGTTCGCGAACTCGTCGAGGATCACCGGCGCCTCGTCGTCGGTCGGCAGACGGCCGAGCACGCCTTTGGCGATCAGCTGGTTCATCTTCAAGTTGGCCTGGTGCAGCCAGAAGCGACGCACGTCGTGAGCGCTCAGGCCGAGCTGAGTGAGGTGGCCGGTGACGTGCTCGGCCACCATCGGGCAGACCTCCCGGAACACCATCTGGCCGTTCTGGCGGAACGCGAGTTCCTGCGGGTCGCGCTCGGTGATCTCGGAGGAGTTGAGGAAGCCGAAGTCGTTGCGGATGTTGTTCGAGAACTTGGTGACGAGTTTCGTGCCGAGCACCTCCCACTGCTGCGCCGCGGTCGCCTCGGCGGTGCGTTCGAGCACCAGTGCCGTGCACGCGTCACCGAAGATGAAGTGGAAGTCGCGGATCTCGAAGTTGTTGTGTCCAGAGGTGATCTCCGGGTTGACGACGACCACGCAGTTCGCCGATCCATTGCGCAGCGCGTCGACGCCCGCCTGCACCGAGAACGTGGCCGACGAACAGGCGACGTTCATGTCGTAGCCCCACCCCTGCGCGCCGAGGGCGTCCTGGATCTCGATCGCGACCGCTGGATAGGCCCGTTGGAGGTTCGAGCATCCGACGATCACCGCGTCGACCTCGCTCGGATTGCGGCCCGCCTGGGTGAGCGCCTCGTGGATCGCCGGCATCGACATCTCGGCCTGGATCCCGAGTTGGTCTTCGCTGCGCGTCTCCAACCGCGGACGCATCCGGGCGGGGTCGAGTACGCCGGACTTCTCCATCACGTAGCGCCGTTCGATCCCCGACGCCTTGACGATGAACTCCTCGTCCGGAACCGGCCGTTCGGCCACCTCGCCGCTCGCGATCTCCGCGGCGTGGTCGTCGTTCCACTTCAGCACAGCTTCGGTGAGCGACGCGACGAGCTCGGCGTTGGTGATCGATTCCGGCGGCATGAACAGTCCCGTTCCGGTGATCGAGACGGACGGCAGTTCGACGAGCGACATGACCCCGACGCTAACCGTCACGTTGTCCCGGTCAGCCCACCCAGGTCCGCACGAGCGACCGCAGCGTGTCGATGCCGTCGCCCTTCGACGCGCTGACCCACACGATGTCGCCCTGGTCGAGCCGGCACCCTTCGGCGAGCTCCTTCTTGCGCGTGGCCCGCTTCGACGACTTCACCTTGTCGAACTTCGTCGCGACCACGGTGTGCGCGACGCCGTGATAGCGGAGCCAGTCGAGCATCTGCGTGTCGAGTTTCGTCGGGCCGATCGCACCGTCGACGAGCACGAACACCATCGACAGGTTGACGCGTTCGAGGAGGTAGCCCTCGATCATCTCCGGCCAGTCCCGTGTGGTGCTCTTGGACGCCTTGGCGAAACCGTAACCAGGGAGGTCGACCATCGTGGCCGTGTCGGGCCGGGGGCTGTCGACCTCGAACATGTTGATCAACTGGGTCCGTCCCGGCGTGTTCGACACCCTTGCCAACTGCTTGCGATTCGCCAACGCGTTGACCAGCGACGACTTGCCGACGTTCGATCGTCCGACGAAGGCCACCTCGGCCGGCGACTCGGGAAGCTGATCGACCCTGCTCGCGGACTGCACGAACGTGAGACGCAGGGGGCCACTCATCACGACATCCTCGCATCCCGATCACCTCACCCCACCCACGACACCTCCGCCCTTCCGCCACCGATGAGCGAACCGACCGCATACGGCGGTTTGGCTCATCGCAACGGGTGGACTCCTCACTTCGATGAGCGAACCGACCGCATACGGCGGTTTGGCTCATCGCAACGGGACGGGCAGCGGCAATGACACTTGCCACACGCGGCATGAATCGCTCGCATCCTCGCAACGCGGCGTCGTACTGTTCGAGACATGAGATCCCGAGCCGTTCGACGTCCATTGATCGCATGTGCTGCAGCGGGGGTCGTCCTGTCGTTCACCGCCTGTGGCAACGCAACCGAGACCGGCGTCGAGAAGCTGATCGAATCGCAGGGCGGCGGCGACGTCGACCTGGATCTCGACGGCGATGGCGGCTTCTCGGTGCAGACCGAGGAAGGTGGCATGTCGATCGACGAGGATGGCAACTTCGTCATCACCGACGCAGATGGTTCGGTCGTCACCGGAAACGCCGACTCCGAGACCGGCGAGTTCGTCGTCGAGAGCGAAGACGGCAGCTTCAGCTCCGGTTCGACCTCCGAACTGCCCGAGGAATGGCCCGCTGACATCCCTGAGCCGGATGGCCTTGCAATCAGCAGCGCCACCGTCATCGGGTCGGACACCGAGCAAGCGATCACCGTCACAGGCAACGTCGACAGCGTGGACTTCGTCGATGACTACGGGAGCGCTCTCGAGTCCGCGGGGTTCGACGAGGAATCGACCTTCAAGTCCGACGGTACGGTCAACAACGTGTATCGCAATGACCAGTGGACCGTTGGCGTGCTCTATTACGGCGACGAGAGCACTGATCAGCTCACCATCTCGATCTACAGCAACAGCTGATCATCCGCTGATCAGCGATGCCAACGCCCATACGGCGGCAATGAGCCCGAGCCCCGCGTAGACGGCGCTGCGCACGACCGGCGCTCGTTCGAGGTTCGTGTCGTCGAGTTGCTTCGCAGGCGGCTTGACGATCGCGAGGAAGTTCCCCACGAACAACGCACCACCGAAGGCCAGTACCAGCCACGCGAGGAGATCCTCTCCGAGAAACATGGCCACAGGATGCCGCCTTCTATGCTCGTTCGGTGCCACGCGGCGGACTCCTCGCTGACTTCAGGAATCCTGCCCAACTCGTGGTCGTCGCATTCAGCGTCTTCATCCTGCTCGGCACCGCGTTGCTGTGGTTGCCGATCGCCGCGGACGGTCCCGGCCACATCGGATTCGAAGACGCACTGTTCACCTCGACGTCCGCGGCGACGGTGACCGGCCTGGGCTCCACCGATATCTCGCGGTTCTCGCTGTTCGGTGAGTTGGTCATCTTGATGCTGATCCAGATCGGCGGCTTCGGCATCATGACAATCGGATCCGTCCTGGCGATCGTTGCTTCACACCGCGTCGGCCTGCGCCAACGCATGCTCGCGCAGGCCGAGATCGGCGCCGTCGACATGGGCGATCTCCGTCGCCTGATCCTCGCGATCGCCAAGATCACGTTGGTCGTCGAAGCGACGCTGGCAATCGTCCTCTTCCTGCGATTCTGGCAAGCGGGCTACGAGGACGGGCCGATCGCCTCGGCCTACTCGGGCATCTTCCACTCGATCGCGTCGTTCAACAACGCAGGCATCTCGCTGTACTCGGACAACCTGGCCCGATTTGTCGGCGACCCGGTGGTCGTGCTCAGCGTGTCGGCCGGCTTCATCATCGGCGGACTCGGGTTCCCGATCCTGGTGGAGTTCTGGCGCCGCACCGCGCAACGACGCACGACCAGGCTCCGCGCTCACTGGTCGTTGAACACCAAGATCACGCTGATGGTCACCGCAGTTCTCCTCGTGTTCGGCCCGCTCGTCGTGATGACGTTCGAGTGGACGAACCCGGCCACGCTCGGCCCACTCGACACTTTCGACAAGATCCTCGCCGGATGGTTCCAGGGTGTGACGCCGAGAACTGCCGGTTTCAACACCGTCGACATCGGCGGCATGAACGAGCCGACCCTGCTCGTGATCACCACGCTGATGTTCATCGGTGCCGGTCCCGCATCGACCGCCGGCGGCATCAAGGTGACCACGTTCGCGGTGCTCGGCTTCGTGCTGTGGTCCGAGGTGCGCGGCAACACCGACATGAACGTGTTCCGGCGTCGCCTACCATCGAACCTGATCCGCCAGGCACTCACGGTCGCCCTGCTGGCGATCGGCCTCGTCGTCGGAGCCACACTGGTACTGATGAGCGCCGAGGATCTCGCACTGACGCCGGCACTGTTCGAGATCACATCGGCATTCGGCACCGTCGGGCTGTCGACGGGCGTCACCGGCAGCATCGGCGCGTCCGGCCACCTCCTGCTCGTGGTGGTGATGCTCGCCGGTCGCGTCGGACCCGTCACCTTCGTCACCGCGCTCGCGTTGCGCGAACGTGTGCCTTCCTTCCGTTATCCCGAGGAGCGACCGATCATTGGCTGACAAAATTCTTCACGCGATGCTGGGCGGACTGCGCCCGCAGGTCGAACACCGGGGCGAGATCGTCGTCATCGGGTTGGGCCGTTTCGGGTCGGCGCTGGCGTCGACGCTGATCGAGATGGGCCACGAGGTGTTGGGACTCGACGCCGACGAGGCTCGCGTGCAACAGCACGCGGACTTCCTCACCCACGTTGCCCAGGCGGACACCACCAACGAGCGGACGTTGCGCCAACTCGGTGTCGCCGATGCGATCACCGCGGTGGTCGCCATCGGTGCCGACGTCGAGGCCAGCGTGCTCACCACGGGAGCGCTTGTCGACATCGGTGTCCCCAACATCTGGGCCAAGGCGCTGACCGAATCGCACGGGCGCATCCTCCAGCGAGTGGGAGCGCACCACGTCGTCTTCCCCGAGGCCGAGATGGGCGGCCGCGTCGCACGCCTCGTCACCGGAGCGTTGATCGAGTACTTCGCGCTCGACGACGACTTCGTGCTGATCGAGACCCGCGTGCCACGCAACCTCGCCGGCAAGAAGCTCGGTGACACCGATCTGCGCGCCACCTACAAGGTGACCGTCGTGTGCATCAAGCCCGAGGGTCAGGCGTTCACGTATGCGGAGAGCGCCACCGTGCTCGGTGAACACGACCTGATCGTGGTCGCCGGCCACCGAGGCGACATCGAGCGCTTCGCCAAGACCGAGACCTGACCGTCCACCCTCCGCGTCGCCGCCCGAGACTTCGCCAGTGTTACATGTGGGGTCTGACCCCAGATGTAACGGTGGACGTCGGGTCGGCAACGACATCGTGTACGCCAGGGTTTCACCGGTGCGACGCCTGGCGCGAAACTGGCGCATGGCTGACGACGACCTGATCATCCGGGGCGGTTCTGGCATCGACGGCACCGGCGCGGAGGGCCGCACGGCTGATGTAGCCGTGGCCGGTGGGGCGATCGTCGAGGTGGTGCGGGTGACCGGCCGTGCCCAACGCGAGATCGACACCGACGGCGCACTCGTGATCCCCGCCGTCGTCGACATCCACTCGCACCACGACGGCCAGACCACGTGGGACTCGCGCCTGCAACCGTCGTCGTGGCACGGCGTGACCATGGTGGTCACCGGCAACTGCGGCCGCACCCGTGGGTGACGATGTGACGGCCATCGACCGATCCGGAACGGCCGACCTCGCCTCGGCGCTGATCAACGCCCGGCAGCGCTATGTCGATGCCAACCCGACGAGCGCAGTGTGGGCGCGCCGCGCCAACGAGGTCCTGCCTGGAGGCAACACGCGATCGGTGTTGCACTTCGACCCGTTTCCGTTCCGGGTGGCAACGGCGGAGGGCAAGCACCTCGTCGACGTCGACGGCCACCGCTGCCTCGACCTGCTCGGCAACTACACCGCCGGCCTCCTCGGCCATTCGCCCGAACCAGTTCGCGCCGCCGCGCATGCGGCGATCGACGGCGGCTGGGCACTCGGCACCGTCCATCCGAACGAAGTTCTCCTCGCCGAACTGATCGTCGGCAGGTTCCCGTCGATCGAACAGGTGCGCTTCACAAACTCCGGCACCGAGGCGAACCTGATGGCACTCGCCCTGGCGACGAACCAGACCAGGCGACAACGCGTGCTCGTGTTCGACGGCGGCTACCACGGTGGCGTGATCACCTTCGCCGGCCATCGCGATGTCAACGTGCCGCACGACTGGATTGTGTCGACCTACAACGACGTCGGCGCCGTCGACTCGGTCTTCGCCGAACACGGCGAAGCGATCGCGGCGGTCCTCGTCGAGCCGTTGCAGGGTTCTGCCGGATGCATTCCGGGTGACCCCGCGTTCCTGGAGGCAATTCGACGGCGCTGCGACGACGCAGGGGCCCTCTTGATCTTCGACGAAGTGATGACGTCGCGACTTGCACCGGGCGGCGCACAGGAGCTCCTCGGGATCACCCCCGACCTCACGACGCTCGGCAAGTACCTCGCCGGCGGTTTCACGTTCGGTGCGTTCGGCGGTCGCCGAGAGTTGATGGCCGCGTTCGACACGAACGCAGGCGGTCGACTCGGCCACGCCGGTACGTTCAACAACAACGTCGTGTCGATGGCCGCCGGCGTCGCCACGCTCACCGAGGTCGTCACCCCCGAGGTGTTGGCCGCGACCAACGCTCGTGGTGATCGCCTGCGGCGCGAGTTGAACGAGGTGTTCGAACGTCACGGTCTGCCGATGTGCACCACCGGTGCGGGATCGCTGATGAACGTGCACGGCACCGCGGGTCCGGTCGCCTCGACCGATGATCTCCGAGGCGCCGACGACCGGTGGAAGGAGTTGTTGTTCTTCGACGCCCTCGATGCCGGCTTCTACATCGCCCGTCGTGGTTTCATCGCCCTGTCGATCGAGATCACCGACGCCGACGTCGACGCCTTCGTCGAGTTCACCGACCAATGGGCTGCGATTGCACCAGGGGTCTGACCCCCTGGTGACCTCAGAGTTCGTCGAGGATCTGCTGACGTTTCGCGGCGTACTCGGCGTCGTCGATGTGGCCTTGCGCCTTGAGGTCATCGAGCGCGGCGAGCCGGTCGGCTGACGACGGCGGTGTTGGCGGGGGCGGAGGGGTCGAGGCAGTCGTTGCGATCGGCTCCTGCTGATCACGCAAGGCCTTGGCCAGTGAAGCGGCATCGCGGTCGGAGTCACGCTGCTCGTCGGCTTCGACCTGCGCGAAGATCAGGGTCCGGACGTGTTCGGGTTTCGGAATGTTCTCGAACACCGAATCGCCGGTCTCGCCTGCCGACTCGATCGTGACGATCCCGTTGTTGAGGATCCGTGCGATCATCGACTGGTCGAAGTTGACGTTGTTGATCCGGTTGAGCGGAATCGACACACCGCGTCGCCGGAACATCCCGCTCTGGTACGCCACGCGCTGATCGGTGATGGCGAATCTCGTCGTCTGCCACTGGAGGAACGCGACGATGACGTCGATGATCAGTACGACGAACGCGATCAGCGCGACCCAACCGATGAAGTCTTCGAGCCACGAGATACGAGACAGCAGGACGAACGTCACGAGAATGACGATGGCGGCTGCGACCTGCTTCCAGAAGTAGAACCAGTGAGGGTTCGACGCGAGGATCATCTCCTCGTCGGGCATCAGGTCGATGTGGGAACCAAACATGGTGCGAACTGTAGTACCAGCCGACATTCAGGAGATCAAGCGCGTGAGCGCCGTGGCGGCCGACGCCACGAGGATCACGACGACGAACGGCAACCGGCGCCACAGGGCGATCCCCGCGACGACGAGTCCGACCAGTCGGGCGTCGATCACGATCGCTCGGCCATCGCCCACGGTCGACACGATCGTCAGCGCCGCCAGCAGCGCCGCAGGCAGCAGATCGACCACCTGTTGAACTCTCAGCGGCAATGAACGATCGCCGAGCACCAGCGGGCCGGCCGACTTGAGCGCAAACGTTCCCACCGTCATCACGATCAGCACCACGGTGGCATCACTCATGACGACGGCTCCGCGTCGGTGACCGGTTCGCGGGGTCGGCGGGGCTCGGCGATCCGATCCGGGAGGCAGCGACACCCAGCATCGACGCCAGGATCGGGACACCGGGTGGAGCGAACGGGATCAGCACGAGGGCGATGAGCGCGCCCGCGATCGCGGTGCGACGGTGCGGCGTCGACGACAGGCGCGGCCAGAGCAGCGCCAGGAACGCCGCCGGGCCTGCGGCGTCGAGGCCGAGCTCGGTGATCAGATCGCCCGCACCGGCGAAGGCAACGTGGCCGAGCACGGTCGTGAGATTCCAGACGATGAACACGCCAATGCCGGCAACGAGGTAGCCATAGCGGCGCCAACGGAGTTCGTCCTGGGCAGCGCCGACCGCGGTCGACTCGTCGATCATCAGCTGTGACATCGCCGCTCGTTTCCACCAGGTGCCGACGAGTGCCGGAGCCATGATCACCCCGAACGCCAACGACCGCACGTTCAGCAGCAGGCCGGCGATCGCTGCGGAGGTGATCGAACCGCCGTCGCCGAGAATCTCCCCGGCGGCGAACTGCGAACTCCCACCGAACACGAACAGTGAGAATCCCAGCGCCTCGAGCAGTGAGAGCCCAGCGGTTGCCGCGGCCGCCCCGAACACGATGCCGAACGGCGCCACCGACGCAACGATCGAGGCGGCTTGACGATGGATCGCCCGCCTGTGCACCGCGTCGTCGGCCTCACTCACGAGGCGCAGTCTGTCGCCGGTAGCGTCAGACGACGTGGTCGAGACGGGTGGTGACGGTGCTCGTTCGGTTCGTCGACCCGCGGCGTCGTTCAAGGTTCGACGCCGTTCGTTGTCGCCCAAACGTCAAGCCGAGTTCGACGAATGGATCGTCAGTTGGGGTCTCGACATCGACGGTCCGGTGCTCGACTGGTCCGAGGTGTTCGAACACGAACGCGATGCACCTCCCGACGTCGTGCTCGACATCGGATTCGGGCACGGCGAATCGACGATCGAGATGGCAGCCGCCGAACCCGACCTCGACGTCGTCGGTGTCGAGGTGCACACGCCCGGCGTCGCGACGGTGCTCGACGCGATCGAACACCGAGGTCTACGCCACATCCGTGTGGTCCACGGCGACCTCCTGCCGTTCCTCGATCGCGTGCCGCCGGAATCGCTCGCCGTCATCCGGATCTTCTTCCCGGATCCGTGGACGAAGCGACGCAACTTCCATCGGCGCCTCGTCGGCCCCGACGTGGTGGCGGCACTCACCGATCGGCTCCGAGTCGGAGGAACCCTGCATCTGGCCACCGACATTGCGGACTACGCCACATCGATGCAACAGGTGTGCGACGCCGAGCCGAGGCTGAGCGGCGGGGTGATCGACCGGCCCGACTGGCGCCCGCTCACCCGCTTCGAGCAGCGAGGTCTCGACGCCGGACGCTGCCCAACCGACCTGCTCTACGTCCGGGGCTGATTGCACCAGGGGTCTGACCCCTGGTGCAATTCGTTCACGCGATGGGCGCGAGGGGTTCGGGGCGCAGGTCTTCGAACGAGTCGATCTTGCGGATCGAGGGGAACACGAACGCGAAGCTCACCGCGATGCCCATCGTGATCAACCCACCACCTGCGATCGTCCACGGCACACCGAACATCCGCGCCGCCACACCGCTCTCGAACGCTCCGAGTTCGTTCGACGCGCCGATGAAGACGCCCTCGACGGCGCTGACGCGGCCGAGTTGTTCGTCCGGGGTGACGAGCGGGACGATGGAGCCGCGAATGAACATCGACACCATGTCGGCAGCCGAGATGACGATCAATGCCCCGAACGCCACCGCGTAATTCGTGGTGAATCCGAACACGGTGGTGCCCAGCCCGAAGAGCCCGACGACGAACAGCAACGTGGGGCCGACGCGGCGGGTGACGGGACGCACCGCCAGCCACAAGGCCATCAGCGCCGCGCCGATACCAGGCGCAGCGCGCAGCCAGCCGTAGGCGATGTCGCCGACTCCCAGCCGGTCGCTCGCTACTGCCGGGATGAGCGCGATCGCACCGCCGAACAGCACGGCGAACAGGTCGAGCGAGATGGTGCCCAACACCACCGGGGTGTGGCGCACGAATCGCAGCCCTTCGAGTGCGGTGTGCATCGTCGGCCGATCGGTGATCCGCTGCGGCTCGCGGGCGTACACGATCATCAGGATCGGCACGATCGCGGCGAACTCCAGGATCGCAGCGAGCGCGTACGCCTCACTGGGGCCGACCGAGTAGAGGAAGCCTCCGACGACCGGGCCGACGATCGCCGAGGCCGTGAATGTCGCAGTCCAGAGCGCGACGACTTGCGGAAACAGCTCCGGTGGCGCCAGCAGCGGCGCGATCGACCGTCGTGCCGGCCCGATCATCGCGTCGGCGGCGCCGAACACGAACGAGATCAGGAACAGTGGCCAGACCGTGCCAGGATCGATCTGGCTGTACATGAGGAATGCAACGGCACAGCCGACACGTGCCATCAGGAACAGTGCCGTCACCCGTCGACGGTCGAAGCGGTCCGCGACCCAGCCGCTCACCAGCACCAGCAGCACCGCCGGCACGAACTGCGCGAGCCCGATCAGGCCGATGGCGAGCGTGTCACCGGTGACATCGAAGGCCTGCTTGAACAGCACCGTGACCAGGATGTTCAGGCCCACTGCCGCCAAGGCCGTCGACAGCAGATACCGGCGCACCGCCGGGAACTGCAAGACGTCACGAGCGTTGGCCACCGCCGAAACCTACCGACGCGACCTCCCTCCCCCAATCCGAAACATGCCTGGTTTGTCGTGCTGAGCGCGACAAACGAGGCATATTTCGGGGGGTTGGGGGTTCCACCGATTCATTGCGGTCGCAATGATCTTCGGGTATCGTGACGTCATGACCGAAGCACTGCTCCAGACGTTCCCGCTCGGTACTCAGTGGCCGACGATCGACCCGTTCCTGTTCTGCGCGCACCATCGCGACGACTATCCGGCCGGGACGATCGACCTCGGCCCAGACGCACCGCTCGACGGACGAGACATCGGCATGGACTTCGCCGGTGTCGACGGGTGGAACATGTACCACGGCTCGACCGTCCCGGGCTTTCCTCAGCACCCACATCGAGGCTTCGAGACCGTCACCTACGTCCGAACCGGGTTCTGTGATCACAGCGACTCGCTCGGTGCCACGGCACGCTTCGGTCGCGGCGACACCCAGTGGATGACCGCCGGCAAGGGCATCGTCCACTGCGAGATGTTCCCGCTGCTGTCGGGTGACGAGCCCAACCCGCTCGAGCTGTTCCAGATCTGGCTCAATCTCCCGGCCGCGGACAAGATGGTCGAGCCGTACTTCACCATGCTGTGGAGCCACGACACCCCGACGGTCGTCGTCGCCAGCGGAGATGGTGACGCCTTGGTCGACATCACCGTCATCGCCGGGTCGCTCGACAACGCCGACGCGCCGAGCCCTCCCCCGAACTCGTGGGCGGCGAAGGCCGAAGCCGACGTGGCGATCTGGCACCTCCGTTTCGATCCGGGTGCCCGATGGACGATGCCCGCCGCAGGACCCGAGTCGCAGCGCCTGCTGTATGCCTTCGCCGGATCGTGGCTCACCGTCGACGGCGAACGGCTGGATGCGGGCACCGGTGCCGCAGTCGATGCGACACGGCCACTCGAACTGGTGGCCGGCGACGACGGCGTCGAGTGCATGGTGTTGCAGGGCCGCCCGATCGGCGAACCCGTCGCCCAGTACGGACCGTTCGTGATGAACACCCAGGCCGAGATCCAACAAGCATTCGAGGACTACCGCCGCACCCAGTTCGGTGGTTGGCCATGGGCATCGGAGGACCCGAATCACGGGTCGAGCCCTCAGCGGTTCGCTCGCCACGCCGACGGTCGCGTCGAGCAGTTCGACACCGAACCCGCCACGACCGCCTGAACCCCGCCATCACCCACCGTGCGTCGGATTCCGGTGCAGGGCGCGAGACTGGTGGGATGGACAGCGCGCAGTGGGACGATCGGTATTCGACGACCGAGTTGATCTGGACCGGCCGGGCGAACCAGTTCGTCGAAGCTCACCTCACCGATCTCGAGCCGGGCACCGCAGTCGACCTCGGCGCCGGCGAAGGGCGCAACGCCGTCTGGCTCGCGGCACGCGGGTGGACCGTGACGGCGGTCGACTTCTCGCAGGTCGGCCTCGACAAGGCGGCTCGCCTCGCCGAGGACCACGGCGTCTCGATCACCACGGCGTGCGCCGACGCGACGACCTGGCACCCCGAGGCTCCGGTCGACCTGGTCGTGCTGTCGTACCTGCAGTTGCCACCAGCGCAGCAGCGTGTCGTGCTGGAGAACGCAGCGACCTGGCTCGCTCCCGCAGGCACCTTGTTCGTGATCGCCCACGACCGTTCGAACGTCGAGCACGGCCACGGCGGACCACCGTCGCCCGACGTCTGCTACAGCGTCGCCGAGACCGTCGCCGCTCTCGACACGCTGAACGTCACCACGGCCGAGGTCGTCGAACGCCACGTCGACACACCAGACGGCACCAAGACCGCGCTCGACACGCTGGTCATCGCACGACGGCCGCTCTGAGTTCCAGCGCCCGGGCAACAGCGAGATTGGTCGCCGGTGCGGTCACCGTGAGGTGGCCCATCTTGCGACCGGGGCGCGCCTCGCTCTTGCCGTAGAGGTGCAGCTTGGCACTCGGATCGTCGAGCACCACCGTCCAGTCGGGGTCACCGCCCTCCCAGAGGTCGCCGAGCAGGTTGACCATGGCGATCGCCGGAGCAGTCATGGCCGTCGAGCCGAGCCCGAGCCCGCACACGGCTCGGACCTGCTGTTCATACTGGCTGGTGACGCTGGCATCGAGGGTCCAGTGGCCGCTGTTGTGCGGGCGGGGTGCGAGCTCGTTCACCAGCATGTCGCCGTCGACCACGAAGAGTTCAACGGCGAGCACCCCGACGTAGGCGAGCGCATCAGCGATCGCCATCGCCAGGCCGACCGCACGGTCGGCAAGCTTCGGGGTCACCATCGCCGGCACCGCGGACACGTCGAGGATCCCGTCGACGTGCCGATTCTCCGCGACCGGCCACGCTTCGACGTCGCCGGAGGCAGACCGACCGACGATGACGCTGAGTTCGGTCTCGAGCGCGAGGCGCTGCTCGACCACGCAGTCGACTGCCCCCAGTTCCGCCCACGCCGCAAGCGTCGCGGCGACGCCGGACACCGACCGCTGACCCTTGCCGTCGTAGCCGAGCCGTGCGGTCTTGACGATCGCGCCCGCGTCGACCAAGTCGGCGGCGACCACGGGTTCGTCGCCTTCCAACACCTCGTACCTCCCGACAGGGAATCCGTTGTCGACGAGGAAGCGCTTCTCGGCGATGCGGTCCTGGGCAATTCGAACCGCCTCGGGCGGCGGCGCGACGACCACCGATTCGGCCAGTTCGTCGAGGGCCGCGGCCGGTGGGTTCTCGAACTCGGTCGTGACGACGTCGCAGTCGAACGCGAGCCGGTGCAGCGCCGCGGGATCGTCATACGCAGCGACCAGGTGTTCGTGCGCGAGCAGACCCGCCGGCGCCGACGGGTCGGGATCGAGCACGATCGTGCGGTATCCCATCGATGCCGCCGCCATCACCGCGTAGCGTCCGAGTTGACCACCGCCCAGGATCCCGAGGGTTGCCGGGGGCACGATCGCCACGGTGGTCATGAGGCGCTGCGCGGCGGGAGCTCCGACGAGGCGGCAGCGTCGCGACGCTCCGCCCGGTAGGCAGCGAGCGCGGCAGCGAGCCCTGCATCGTCGTGCGCGAGTAGCGCCACCGCGAACAACGCGGCATTGGTCGCTCCCGCGTCACCGATCGCAAACGTCGCGACCGGCACGCCGGCGGGCATCTGCACGATCGAGTACAGCGAGTCCTGCCCCGACAGGTGGCGCGAGGCCACGGGCACGCCGAGCACCGGCACGGTCGTCTTCGCCGCGAGCATCCCCGGGAGATGAGCCGCTCCCCCAGCACCCGCGATGATCGCCCGAAGGCCCCGCGTGGACGCTGCCTCGGCGTAGGCGAACATGTCATCGGGCATCCGATGCGCGCTGACGACTCGCGCTTCGTGGGCGATACCGAACGATGCGAGGACCTCGACGGCCTTGGACATCGTGGGCCAGTCGCTCGACGATCCCATGACGACGCCGATGACGGGATCTGCTGTGGACACCTCCGAAGCGTAGGCGCTCGAGGCCGGCCCGGTCAGACCAACTGGCGGCGCTCGCTCACCCTGAGAGCGATGTACCCGGGGATCGTCGGGAGCCAGTAGTTGATGAGACGGAACAGCAGCACCGCCGCCCACGCGGTCGCGTCGTCGACGCGGGCGCTGGTGAGCATGAAGACCAGTGCAGCTTCGATGGCGCCGACACCTCCCGGTGTCGGGACCGCAGACGCGATCGTGTTGGCAACCATGTACAGCGCTCCGAGTTCCACGAATGCCAGATCGACGTCGAACGCTCGGCAGGACCACACGAACGCGAGGATCGTGGAGAGCTTGACGACCGCTTGGCCGCCGAACAGCATCGAGAGCTTGGTGGGACGGCGGGCGAGTTCGCCGAAGTCGTGCTTGATCTTGGTGAACGTCGATCTCAGAAAAGCGACGACCCAACGGCGAAGCTTGGGGGTCGCCGCGATCACGATCGCCGCGATGACGACGGCACCAGCGAACACGGCGACGATCGAGAGGTCCGGCCCGCCGCCGTCCGAGCTCAGCCCTCCCGTCGGATCGGCGCTCGCCACGACCACGAAGAACACGAAGAAGACCACCTGGATCACGCCGCTCGCCAGCGAGGTCAGCCCGATCGCTGCTGTTGCGACCGTGCCGTCGGTGCCACCCTTCTGGAGGTAGCGGATGCGCATCGCCATTCCGCCGGCGTTCATGGGTGTGAAGCGGTTGAGGAAGGATTGCCCGAACATCACGATCGTCGCCTCGCCGAGCGCGATCGGGCGAACGACCGAACCCGACAGCGACATCGCCCCTCCGACCGTGCCGAGCAACGTGACGATCACGATCGGCGCGACCCACACCCAGTCGAGCCCGGACATCGTGTCGACGATCGCGGACCAGTTGCTGGCGAGCATCAGGAGGAAGAACGCAAGGACCGCGAACCCGACCCAGCTGACGGCCTTGGCGAGACTGATGCGCTCGAGTTCGGCCAACTCGACCTCGTCGACATCGAGGCGCACTTGGAGGCCGGTGCGGAGATCGTCGACGAAGTGCTTCGGCTTCCTCGCCTCGCGACGAGCGTGCGCCGGCAGTGCCGGGAGCTGCACGAATGGCAAGGTCGTCGCGAGGTCGTGAGCATCGACGTTGCGGACCGCGGCGTCCAGCGCCCGTTCGGCGCCGACCGCCAGCGCTGTCGTCACCAGCAGTTCGGCGCGATCGACCGCTCGCGAGGCGGTGGTCGACGCGAGCAGTGCTGAGTCGAGGCCGATGATCGTGACGGTGTCACCGTCAACCACCATGTGGTCGCGGCTCAGCGATCGGTGCGCGATCCGAGCCTCGTGGAGGAGGCCGATCTGGCGCCACGCGTCGTCGAGCGCTGCCTCGGTGACCTCGTTCTCGTCGAGATCGGTCATCGTTCGTCCCGTCGCAGCAGACACGACGACGATGGCACTGTCACGCTCGGCCGGTGCGACACATTGCACCACAGGCACCCGAGCGCCGGCGCGTTCGGCCATCGTGGTGTTCAGTGCCAGCTGCGCTGCACGAACCCGCGGTTTGACCGACGTGCGCTGCTCGTCGACATCACGGACCCGAATGGAGCGCAGCACCCTCGAGAACAGTTCGAGATCGCGGTCGTCCTGGTCGAGATAGACCACCTCGATGGCGTCCCCGTCGGCACTGCCCTGGTAGGTCCGCACGTGGCTCACGGCGCGCTCATCACCAAGTTCGTCGACCTCGAAGCCGGCCGCGGCAAGCCCGGCGCGTAAAGTCGCCGAGCCCGGTCGCCGCTGGGGAGATCCGAACGCCACGAGTGCCGCCGAGCCGACGGCGCTGCCGAGGACGAGCGTCACCAGGATGCTGACCGGTGCCTGCGTCGCCGTGATCACCCGAACAGACGCCGTGACCGCGACAGCGATCCAGGCAGCCTTTCGCCACGACGCCGTCATCATCGGCGAGGCCGCTGTCGTCCCCGCCACGAGCGCGGCCAGGTATGCGATCGACGGGAAGTCGCTCGCGAGGAACGAATTCGACGGGAGATCGGCGATCGTCGTGGGTGGTGCTGCCCGATTGAGCCAATCGGTGAGCCACAGCATCACGAGTCCGCCCGCGACACCTGAGCCGACGACGAGCAGCGTCGCCGCGCCCGTTCGGCGCGTGGACAACCAGACCACCGTGACCAACGGCACGATCAGAATCGCGAGTTGGGCAACGCCGACCAGCAGGTACCGCAGCGGCGTCGGCATCCTGGCGAACAGCTCGATCACGTCGGTCGAGATGTTCGTGAGCGCCGTCGGGAACGCCGCCGTCAGAGCAACCACGACGACGAGCAGTGCGAGTCGCAACGTCAACCGAGCCACGTCGACAGGGTGCCGCTCCCACTGTCGACGATCGCCCTCGCGCAAGGCGGCGTCGACGGTCGCTGGCACGGCTACAGCATGGACCACCGAGCCGTGCGGCGGCGGATCCGGTCGCTGGAGTTCAGAAGATGACGTCGGCCTCGAGCCGCCCGTTCTCACCTTCCACGACCACCATGCGTGACATGCAGGGCATGCAGTAGACCCGGTCGCCCGGACGGAGTTCACGGGTCGCGCGGATCACCACCTTGCACACGGGACAGATCACCTCGTTGGGCGCGAGCGTGTCACCGGCGCCCTGCCAGTGACGGTAGAACTTGCGCCACTTCTTGGGCACCTCCTTGAAGCCCATCTCCTCCAGCACGTATCGCTGCCGGGTCGGGTCGGCCCCGATGTGGGGTGCGGAGACGTCGATGTCCGACATCAGGTCAGGCCCAGCCGTTCGACGGTGTCGAGATATTCGTTCGCGAGGCGCCAGCGCTCCTCGACCGGTGCGCCCACCGCCACCAATGCGCTCTCGAACACACCGAGCACCATCGGATCGAGTTCACCTCGAATCTTCCTCAGATGTGCTCGCCCCGACGGGTCGGCCGCCAGGCTGCGACCGAGGTCGTTCTCACCGAAGCCTGCGTGACGACGCTCGTCGGAGATCACACCGGCGAGGACGTCCTTGGTGACCGCATCGGCATTGCTGGCATGCAATCGGAACACCGTGTACTCCATCGACTCGAGGATCACGTTCTGGGCGAAGATAGCCGCCTGCCAGTCGCCCTGCGCAACCAGTTCGAGCAGGGCGCCCTTGAAGTCGACGAGTGCCTGCTGCGCCCGCTGTTCGATCGTGGCCTCGGGTTCGGCGACGCCCAAGGCACGCAACCGGTGGAGGAAGACCTCGAGGTGACGAGCCTCGTCGGCGACCTGGGTCGCCATGAAGACCTTCGAGTTCCGGTCCGGTGCGATCTGTATCAGCCCTGCGGCACCCTCCAACGCGGCAGTCTCGCCGACCGCGTAATTGCACAGTGTCGTGATCAGGCGATCGCGCCGAGCATCATCGATGTCGTCTTCGACGGTGGCGTCGAGCTTCCCGTAGGTCCGCTCGGTCAAGTAGCCCTCGACCGAGTCGAACCAGAACTGGAAGGAATGGACCTCGTCGAGGAAGTCCTGTTCCGTGAGTGCGTGAGGATCGAAGCTGTCGTCGTCGGTCACGCCGGCATTTTCGGAGTCTGGTACTCGAGCCCCACGCGAGCGAGCCGGGTCTTGAACTCGCCGAGCACCGTGTTCGCGAGTACCGCCTCCATCTCCTCAGGAGTGGCGGTTGCCAGGTTGGTGCCATGGAACTCGGCCTTCATCCCCTCAGGTGCCGGAGGCGGCGGGGTCCGATCGTCGGCCTTGAACGAGTCGCTGAACGTCGCGAGCATGTAGTAGCTCATCTGCTGCTGCATCTTCTCGATCTCAGCCTTCTTCTCCGGGTGCTCCTGGATCAGCGAGCCGATCCGGTTCTCACCGAAGCCGACATGGCGGCGCTCGTCCGCGATCGTGCCCGTCAGGGTCTGGGCGAACTTGGGGTTGAACTCGCGACTCCCGGTCTCGAGCATCTCGAACACGGTGAACGCCATGCCCTCGAGCACGATGTTCTGTCCGACCACGCCGGCGATGAAGTCCTTGTTCTCGACCTTCTCGAGCAGCGTCTCGGCGAACTTCACCAAGTTCGGGTTGACGTAGTTCTTGATCGTCGATTCGAGATCCTCCTTCTTCACGCCGAGCTCGTAGAGCCGGTTCGTGAAGATCTCGACGTGACGCGCCTCGTCCAGGGTCTGGGTGGCGAGGAACATCTTGCTCGCATAGTCGGGTGCGCAGTTGACGAGGCCGGACGATGCGGCGAGCGCGGCACGTTCACCGGCGACCAGCGCCACGGTGGTGCGAATCGCCGCCTCGCGCTGATCGTCGTCCTCGAACAGGATGTCGGGTTCGCGTTCGGTGGCGCCGTGACCGTCCACGGTGTCTTCCAGATACCCCTGAGGACACATCTCGAGCCACCGCTGAATCGAATACTGCGCGAGGAAATCGGCCATGACAGAACCAGCTTTCTGATTGGAACGGCGTTCCATGTTTGGAACGTTGTTCCAATATCCGCCGCGGTGTTCTATTGACGGCAGGGTCTTTGGTCCCAAACTGCGGCTCGCGAGAGTGCAGACGTGCGTATCAGCCGATCACGTCGATGAGCGCGTCGACGGCACGGTCGAGGTCATCCAGCGACGTGTAATGCACGAACGAAAGGCGCACGACACCCCGATCGGGATCGACTCCGAGTCCGTCGAGCACCCGTGCTGCGTAGTAGTGACCCGAGCTGGTCTGGACCCCACGCTCGACGAGTTCGTGCGCGATGTCCTGCGGATCTCGGAGGAGCGGGCTGAACGCGACGGTTGGGCAGCGGTGTCCGGCAACGGCGTCGAGGGTGGCGGGGCCGAGCAGTCGGACATCGTCGCGATGGGCCAGCACGTCGAGCAAGCGCGGGGTCAACGAGTCCTCGTGTGCCCGCCAGAGCGCCGACGCGAAGCCGGCCGCAGCGTGCAGGTCCTCGTCCGGCGATCCCCCATGGTGACGGTGGAGTGCCTCGACGTAGTCGAGCACCGCGCCCGTGGACGCGACCTGCGCGTGGTCGGGACCGGCGGGGTTGAGGCGCTTGTCGGTCACGTTGTCGTTGAAGAAGTGGCTCTGGTTCGGCAGCTCGGCCATCAGCCCGGCGCGCACGACCATCAACCCCTGGTGCACGGAGTACGTCTTGTAGAGGCTGAAGAGGTAGACGTCCGCTCCGATCGCTCCGACGTCGGGCAGCGAGTGCGGGGCGAACGACACGCCGTCGACGATCACCCGCGCGCCGACGCCGTGGGCGAGTCGGGTGATTCGTGTGACGTCGTTCTCGGAGCCGACGATGTTCGAGGCGTGCGGCACCGTGACGAGCCCCGTGCGCTCGCTCAGCATGGCCTCGAACTCATCGAGGTCGAGCAGCCCGGTGTCGGGATCGATCCGCCACTCCTTGATCGTGCAACCGACGCGCTCCGCGGCACGCCGGATCGCGCCGGTGTTGGCTTCGTGGTCCTGATTGGTGACGATCACCTCGTTGCCGCGTTCGAGGATGTCGCCGAAGGCGTGCGCGAGGACGTAGGTGTTCGCTGACGTCGAGGGGCCGAACACGATCTCACGGGCCTCGACGCCCAGCGCCTGCCCCCATCGTTCGCGCGACCGGTCCATCAGCTCGCCCGCACGTCGCGACGAGTCGAACTCGCTGTAGGGCTGCACCTTGAGGTCGGTGTAGTACTCCGCGAGTGCGTCGATCG
This sequence comes from Ilumatobacteraceae bacterium, assembly GCA_963774765.1. Classification (GTDB taxonomy): domain Bacteria; phylum Actinomycetota; class Acidimicrobiia; order Acidimicrobiales; family Ilumatobacteraceae; genus Sva-07. The sequence continues at coordinate 61,144 of CAVZGP010000030.1, read as the reverse complement.
TCTGGCGGCAGGCGAATGAGCCGCCGGCATTCTCGAAGAACGACTGGCCTGCGTTGATCGGGCGCCCGAACGCCGGGAACTGGGAGCGGACGAAGTCGAGATCGAGCTGCACGATGCAACCGTACCGGGAGCGTGTCCCGCCATTCTCGTGAACAACTTCGCCTTCTGGAGGCGGACTTGTTCACGAGAACGCGAGCCGAGGGCCAAGATGGGGTCATGAGTGCCGACCCATCCTCCACGTCCGAGCTGACCACGCCCGCGTTGCTCGTCGACATCCCGACGTTCGATCGCAACCTCGCGGCAATGGACGCCGTGCTCCCCGGAGCAAAGCTGCGGCCTCACGTGAAGGCGTTCAAGTCGACCGACATGGCCAAGCGCCTCGACGCCGACGGGCATCACGGCTTCTGCGCGGCGACACCGCGCGAGATCGAAGGCCTCGTGGCCGCGGGACTGACCGGCGATCTCCTCCTGGCGAACGAGACGCTCGACGCGGCGCGACTCGGCGCGCTCGCCGACGAGGCGAGCATCACGGTGGCGATCGACTCCGATGCCACTCTCGACGCGGCGATCGCCGGCGGTGTGCGCTCGGTGCTCGTCGACATCGACGTCGGTCTCCCCCGCTGCGGATGCGACGTCGACGACTCGGGTCGACTCGCCGACCGGGCTCGCGCGGCGGGGCTCGACGTGCGCGGCGTGATGGGATACGAGGGCCACCTGATGATGGTCCACGACCGCGACACGAAGCGTGAGAAGGTCGAGGAGGCAATGGCGATCCTGCTCCAGGCGCACGAGCTGGTCGGCGGTGACATCGTGTCCGGCGGCGGCACCGGCACCTGGGACCTCAACACGCGGTGCACCGAGATCCAGGCGGGCTCCTACACGCTGTTGGACACACAGTACGACGAGCTCGAGTCACCGTTCGAGAAGGCACTGTCGGTGCTGGCCACGGTGATCTCGGTCAGCGCGAAGGGCTGGATCATCGCGGACTGCGGGCTCAAGGCGCTCGGGATGGACCACGGCAATCCGTCGTGGGACGAGGGCGATGTCTTCTTCTGCTCGGACGAACACATCACGTTGGCGCCGAGGGAACTGAGCGACTGGAAGGTCGGCGACCGTGTGCGCATCTGGCCGTCGCACGTCGACCCGACCGTCGCCCGCCACGAACAGTTCTGGCTCGTCGAGGGTGACACGGTCCACGATCGCTGGCCGATCGACCTGCGCCACTGGTGAACGCGCTCGACCTACTTGGCCAGTGCGCTGATGTGCTCCTCTGAGGGCTTGCGACGATCGCGGTCGGGACGAGCGGCCTGCCAACTCCGGATCCCTCCGGTGAGGTTGCGAACGTGGAACCCTCGAAGCCGGAGCATCCGAGATGCGAAGTACGAACGCTGACCGGAGAAGCAATGCACGATGAACCGCTTCGACATGTCGAGTTCGTCGAGACGATCTCGGAGTTCATCGAGGGGGATGTGTATCGAACCGGGGATCATGCTGGTCTCGCGCTCTTCGGTACTGCGGACGTCGAGGAGTACCTCGTCGTCCTCCAGAACATCCACCTCATGCCAGTGCGCGATGCTGACATCGCCGTTGACCACGTTGCGCGCGGCCATGGTCAGGAGATTGACCGGATCCTTCGGGGCGCCATAGGCCGGGGCGTAGCAGAGTTCGACCTGCGCGACATCGTCGACCGACAGGCCACCCTGAATGGCGGTGGCGAGCACATCGATGCGACGGGCGGCTGTTTCGTCGCCGACGACCTGGGCTCCGTAGATCGTGCCGTCCTCGGTGGAGAAGACCAGCTTCATGTCCAGCAGTTCGGCACCCGGGTAGTAACCCACGTGCGACAGCGGGTGCACATGCACGGATTCGAAGGCGATCCCAGCTCGTCGCAGCTGGCGTTCGTTGAGACCCGTGGCCGCGATCGTGAGGTCGAAGACACGAACGACCGATGTGCCCCATGTTCCGCGATAATGCGAGGGGCGACCCATCACGTTGTCGGCGGCGACGCGTCCCTGGCGGTTGGCCGGCCCGGCGAGCGGAAGCAGCGTCCAATCCTGGGTGACAGGGTTCCTGACCTCGATGGCGTCGCCCACCGCCCAGATGTGTTCGTCGCTGGTTCGCATGTGCTGATTGACCCGGATGCCGCCCAACTCGCCGACGTCGATGCCGGCGTTTCGCGCCAGTTCGACCTCGGGCTTGACGCCGATACTGAGGATCACGAGGTCGGTCGGCACCCGCGAGCCATCGCCGAGGACGACCGTCGACGCCCGCGCATCCTCGCCATCGGCCGGCTCCTCGAATCCCACCACCTTGGCGCCGACACGAACATCGATGTTGCGATCCTCGAGTTGGCGATGCGGCCAGAATGCCATGTCCTCGTCGACGGCCCCCAGGATCTGAGGGGCCGCCTCGATCAGGGTGATCGACATGCCGAGATGGGTGAGTTGTTCGACCATCTCGAGCCCGATGTAACCGGCACCGACAACGGTGGCATGCCGTGGCTTCACCCGGTTGTTCCACTCGATCACGGCGTCCATGTCGGGGATGGATCGGAGGGCGAAGTGGCCGACGCGATCAATACCGCGAATCGGTGGGCTGAGCGGGGCGGCGCCCGGCGCCAGGACCAGGTCGTCGTATCGCTCCGAGTAGACCTCGTCGGTGTCGAGGTTGCGGATCTCGACGTGCCTGCTCTCAGGATCGATGCTGACCGCCTCGCTCCGGGTGCGAACGTCGAGGTCGAACCGGTTCTTCAGGCCCTGTGGTGTCTGGATCAACAGGCTCTCGCGGTCTTCGATCTCACCACTGATGTGGAACGGAAGCCCACAGTTCGCGTACGAGACGAAACTGCCTCGTTCGATCACGATGATGTGCGCCTCTTCCGACAGCCGACGGGCTCGGGCGGCAACACTGGCACCACCGGCCACGCCACCGACGACAATGATCTTCTTCGGATTCGACATGCGATCGACGCTACGGCCTTCTCGCGAACATCGAGCCGCTTCGCCGGGCGGCCACCGTGGCGAGCGGCGCGGGGCACACCCTGTCACTGGTGAGACCGAACCGGCGAGCAGTTGCTTCTCCATCAGCCACGTAGCATGCGGGCAATGGACAGGGCCGACCGCCCCGACGGAGGAAGTTCCGTACCCGCGATCACGAGCACCAGCGCGGCCATCGGGGCCTGCCCCGTTGCTGCCGAATCGGTCGCACGGTCCCTGCTCGCACGCACGGTGTGGTTCGGCGTCGGCTGGCTCGCGGTGGCCCTCGGCGCCATCGGCATCGTGCTCCCAGGACTCCCCACGACCGGATTCATGATCATTGCTGCGGCCTGCTTCGCGCGGAGCAGCCCGCGGTTCGAACGGTGGGTCCTCCAGTTGCCAGGCGTCGGCCGATCGGTTGCGGACTACCGGTCGGGTCTCGGCATGCCCCGCCGAGCCAAGGTCACCGCCGTCTCGATGATGGTCGTCGCGATCGCGATCAGTGTCGGGCTGGTCCTCGACAACACGGCACTTCGGATCGTCATCGTCGTCGCCGGACTCGTCGGAACCTGGTACATCATCCGACGCGTCCCAACGTCGCCACCGGCGAGCCTCGCCACGCGGCAGGACCGATCATGACCAGACCCGGCGACGGCGACAGACCGGTCCACCCACAGCTACAAGCAGCACTGCTCATGGTCGGCGTGGTGGTCCTCCTCATGGCCATCGCCGTTCTCGAAGTGCTGTAACCGGCGTCCCGGCGTCCCATCGCGGCGTTCGGTGCTCTGTCCGAGCCGGCCGCGTAGTCTGCGCTGATGCCCAACTCCGCACACTCCGCACGTCTTCCGTCACGCCCTGACGGGCCGCTGCGGGTGGTGATCGACACCGACGCCGCGAACGAGATCGACGATCAGTTCGCGCTCGCATGGGCATTGCTCGCACCAGACCGGTTGCGGATCGAGGCGATCAACGCGGCGCCATTCGGACACGGTCCGTACCTCGCGAATCTCCTTGCTGCGCAAGCTCTGCGCGGCGAGCAGCCGGCGACTCCGTTCGAACGACTGGCACTGGACTTGGGTACCGAGACAATCGACGAGTTGGTCCTGAACTTCCCGCCCGCACTCGGAATGGAGCGCAGCCATGCCGAAATCCATCGGGTGCTCGACGTCGCCGCGGTGACCGCGCCGCCCCCGGTCCATCTCGGCGCGCCGCGGTTCATGGAACAGCCAGAGTGCCCCGTGGACAGTGCCGCTGCACGCTCCCTCGTCGATCTGGCACACCAATCGGACGATCCGTTGTACGTCGCGGTGCTCGGTGCCCCGACAAATGTGGCGTCGGCCTTGCTGCTCGATCCGTCGATCGCCGAACGGCTGGTGGTGGTGTTCGTTGCCGGATTTCCGACGTCCAGCCCACATGTCGACGACAGCTTCAACCTGGTGCAGGACCGGTGGGCGTCGAATCGTCTGCTCGCCGGTGATGTCAACCTCGTGTACATCCCCGGGCACCAGGCGGCCGACACCCTGTCGGTGTCGCTCCCCGATCTGCAACGCCACGTCGCTCCCTGTGGGGATCTCGGCGCCCTCCTGGCGCAGCTGTACCTGGACAACCCGCTCGCGCCAGAGCCACTGACACCTGGGCACTCGTGGGTGATGTGGGATCTCGCGCCGATCGCCTGGTTGATCGAGCCGGAGTGGGTGCCGACGTTCACGACGTCGCGGGCATCGATCGGAGCGGATCATCGGTGGCATCCGGAACCTGGGGAACTCGTCGAGGCGTACCGGACCGATCGCCGCTCGATCTACATCGACCTCTACCGTCGCCTCGCCGCCGCTGCCTGATTGCGTGTTCGCCGACACCGCGCCGGTGACGTCTGGCCGGGTGCGCCCTGCGCCTACATCGAGCGGGCGGCGTTGTCGAAGCGGGTGTACTGGCCGAGGAACACGAGGCGCTTGGTGCCGATCGGTCCGGACCGATGCTTCGACACGATCACCTCGGCCGAGCCCTTGTCGGGCGATTCCGGGTTGTACACCTCGTCGCGGTACAGGAACATCACCACGTCGGCGTCCTGCTCGAGTGAGCCCGATTCACGCAGGTCGGCGAGCATCGGACGCTTGTCCGACCGTGCTTCGAGGTTTCGGCTGAGCTGGCTGAGTGCCACGATCGGCACTTCCAGTTCGCGAGCGAGCACCTTGAGGTTTCGGCTGATCTCGCTGACTTCCAGCTGACGGTTCTCGGAGTTCCCGCTGCCGCTCATCAGCTGCAGGTAGTCGATCATGATCAACGCCAGCCCGCCGTGTTGGGCCTTGATGCGGCGAGCTTTGGCGCGGATCTCCATCACGGTCACTTGCGGGTTGTCGTCGAGGAACAACGGCACTTCGAGTCGTCCCACAGCGAGGCCGATCTTCGACCAGTCACTCTCGCTCAGCTTGCCCGTTCGCAGCTTGGTCGAGTCGACCTTGGCCTCGCTCGACAGGATGCGTTGCGTCAGCTCTGAGTGGCCCATCTCGAGCGAGAACACCAGCACCGGCTTGGCTGAGTGCTTCGCGATGTGGGTGGCCATGCCCAACCCGAAGGCAGTTTTTCCCATCGCCGGACGCGCGCCGACGATGTTGAGGGTGCTGGGTTGGAGACCCGAGAGGAGTTCGTCGAGGTCGTCGTATCCGGTCGCGGCGCCCGTGATCGTGTCGCCGCGCTCATAGTTCTCCTCGAGCTGATCCATGGCGATGTTGAGCAGTTCGCCGATCGGCCGAGTCGAGTCGACCACCCGATCCTCGGCCACCTCGAACATCTTCGACTCGGCCATGTCGACGGCCTTGGTGACGTCGTCGGGCTCGGAGAACGCGAGGTCGGTGATCTCGCCGGCGGTGTGGATCAACCGCCGCAACAAGGCGGTGTCCATCACGATGCGGGCGTAGTGCTCGGCACCCGACACAGATGGTGTCGCGTTCTGCAAGTCGTTCAGTCGCTCGATACCACCGATCTCGTCGAGCAGTCCGTGACGCCGCAGTTCGTCGGCGACGGTGACCACGTCGACAGGCCCCGACGACGAGTACAGCGAGCGGATCGAGTCGAAGATGTGCTGGTGCGCCGGGCTGTAGAAGTCGCGAACGCTGAGCCCCGCTTCACCGACGACACCGATCGCGTCACGGCTGAGCAGCAATGCGCCAAGCACCGATTCCTCGGCCTGCAGGTTGTGGGGAGGAACCCGACCGCTGCGATTCGGCGCCGTGCCGCCTCGTTCGTTGCGACTGGATCCGTATTGTTGGTCGATCGACATGGGGACCCCACTCTTCCAGGGAGTTCCTGTGTGGCGGAAGAGGAACAACCCTGGGTTTTCGCTGTTGACCAGTTGTGGACAACGCCACAGATCTGTGGACAGCACCCTGTGGACGCACCTGTGGATGAGCGCGTTCGGTCAGCGCGGCTGCCCATTTTTCGAAATCTCCCGCCGTACCGCCACACGGCGGCTCGGCCCGGTCGTCAGTCGGCGGCGACGACGTCGATCGTGATCGGGAACGACACGTCGTTGTGCAACGATGCCGTCACCGTGTGCTGGCCGGTCGTCTTGACGACGTCGACGTCGAGTTGGCGACGATCGAGCTCGATGTCGGTCTGTTCGCGAACGGCGGCGACCACGTCGGCAGCGGTGACCGAGCCGAAGAGCTTGCCCTCGGGACCAGCCTTGCTGGTGACGGTGATCACCTTCGGAACGAGGGTGCTGGCGATGTGCGTCGCAGCTTCACGCGCGCTCGAGTCGCGCTGGTCGCGTGCCTGACGCATCCGACCGGCCTGGTCGACCGCGCCGTCGGAGGCAGCGATCGCATGCCCCTTCGGGAACAGGAAGTTGCGGGCGTGGCCGTCGGCGACGTCGACGATGTCGCCGCGCTTGCCGAGGCCATCGAGATCAGAGCGGAGAATGACCTTCATCGCTCAGACCTCCTCGGTCTCGGTGACATCGGTCGTCTCGCTGACCTCGGCACCGTCGATGGTCTCGTCGTCGACCGTGGTGTCGTTGACGTCATCGCCGAGGCTGGTGTCGCGATCACGACCACCTTCGCGACCGCCCTCGCGGCCTCCGTCACGACCACGGCCGCCGGTGCGGGTGGACGCGACGCGCTTCGCATACGGCAACAGTGCCATCTCGCGGGCGACCTTGACCGCGTTGGCGATCTCGCGCTGCTGCTGCAGCGTGTTGCCGGCAACACGACGGTTCTTGATCTTGGCGCGGTCGCTCATGAAGCGCTGCAGCAGGTCGACGTCTTTGTAGTCGATGTACTCGACCTTCTCGATGACGAGGACGCTGGTCTTCTTCTTGAACTTGCGTGGGTTCAGGTCACGGGCGCTGCGCGCCTTGTTCTTCTTGCTTGCCATGGGTGGTTCCTTACGACTGGAAAATCAGATCTTCGATGCTTCGGACGGGGCTCAGAACGGCTCTTCTTCGCCGTACACGGGATCGGGAGCGCTGCGTCCGCCACCGCCGCCGCCACCGCCACCACCGCTGGTGGCGTCGTCGCGGCTGATGCGCTCGACCTGGGCCTGCGCCCAGCGCAGGCTCGGGCCGAGTTCGTCGGCGATCACTTCGGTGACGTTGCGCTTCTCGCCTTCCTTGGTCTCGTAGGAGCGCTGCTCCAGCCGACCGGTGACGACGACGCGGTTGCCCTTGTTCAGGCTCGCGGCTGCGTTCTCTCCGAGGTCGCCCCAGGCGACGATGTTGAAGAAGGAGACCTGCTCCTGCCACTCACCGTTGACCTGGTAGCGGCGGTTCACCGCGAGACCGAAGCTTGCGACGCCACGACCACCGGTCGTGTAGCGCAGCTCGGGATCTTTGGTGAGGTTGCCGACAAGCGTGACGCTGTTCTCAGATGCCATGTTGTTCCCCTTTGCTTGGCCGCTGCGTTCAGGCAGCGCTGACTGCCATGCCGCGGCGCTCGGCCTCGGCTTCGGGCAGACGGATGAGCTTGTGACGGACGACGTCGTCCGCGAGACGGAGCGAGCGCTCGAGTTCGTCGAGAGAGCCGGCCGGAGCCACGATCTCGGCGACCATGTAGTAGCCCGACGGCTTCTTGTTGATCGGGTAGGCGAACTGGCGCTTGCCCCACCAGTCGATCTTGCCGTGGAGTTCGCCGCCGGCAGTGGCGACACCGTCGGTCACCGCCTTCATCCAGGACTGTGCCTTGGGATCGTCGACGTCGCCGTCGATGATGATCATCATTTCGTATGCACGCATCATGCGTGTTTCCTCCCTTCGGATCCCCCACGAGTACCTGATGACAGCCTCGTAGCGGGAGCCCCGGTGTGGGGCAGGGCCAATATGGACCCGCCTACCTTATCGGTGCGCACTGGTGTCGCGTTCGGTGACATGGCGACCACCATAGAGAGGGGCTGTCACAGAGTTGAGCGGCGGTCGCCTGTCGACGTGACCGTCGGCGGCGTTGGTGCAACGAGTAGCGGACGCTCAGTGAGAATTGATTCGTGCCACCCAGATGAGACTCCCAGGTCAGGCCACGTGATTCCCTGGGAGGAGCGCGACGAGCAGGATGCCGACCATCAGCGGCTCGATCGGGTGTCGATCTGAACACTCTGATTGCTTCGGCCGTGTTGCGACGGTGCCGTCGCACCCAACATCACGACTGGTGGCAGTGCTTGGTCTTGCGTCCGCTTCTGCACGGGCACGGCTCGTTGCGTCCAGCAGCAGCGAAGACCCGCATGATCTCGTCGGCGTAGCGCCGGTCGCGAATGAGTCCGGCCATCAGGCGCATCGGTCCGTCGATGTGTTCGAAGAACGCTCGGTAGCCGCTGCAGAGGTAGTTCAGCCCCGGTTCCCCGTCGGGCGTGAGCATGAAGCGGTTCTTGGGGCACTCACCGTTGCAGGCGAACCGCACGTGGCAGGTCCGGCAGTACTCGGGCAACGAGTCGAGTTTGTTCTGTCCGAAGGCTCGCTGTTTCGGCGACGCGACGAGTTCGACCAACTGCGTCTGGGTCACGTTGCCGAGCAGGTGTTGCGGATCGACGAAGTGATCACACGAGTACAGATCACCGTTGTGCTCGAGGGCCACAGCATCGCCACAGGTCGGGCGGAAGATGCACATGGTCGCCGGGAGATCGAGCCATGCAGCAAGCGCAGCGTCGAACATCTGGACGAACACCTCACCGACGTCCCGTCGGATCCACTCGTCGTGGACCGCGATGAGAAACGCACCCCACGCGTCGGGATCGACCGAGCGGTCGGTGACGAGATCGTCGGCGGCCGATTCGGGCCCCGAAGCGCGCTCGACGATCGGGATGAACTGGATGTGGCGAAGACCGAGGTCGTCGCGGAAGTACCGGTACACGTCGAGCGGGTGGTCCTGGTTTGCTGCGTTCACGGTGCACAGGACGTTGACCTCGACCGAATGGGCCTGGAGACGGGAGAGCCCGGCCAGCACCCGATCCGAGCTCGGCCGACGCTTCTTGTCCACCCGGTAGTGGTCGTGGAGTGCGGGCGGGCCGTCGATGCTGAGGCCGACGAGGAAGTCGTGGGCGACGAGGAACTCGGCCCATTCGTCCGTGAGCAGGGTTCCGTTGGTCTGGATCGTGTGCGCGAGGCGCTGGCCCGGTCGGCGAACGTCGTCGGCCAACGCCACCGCCCGCCGGAAGAAGTCGAGGCCCATCAGCGTCGGCTCGCCGCCCTGCCAGGCAACGGTCACCTCGCCGTCCGGGTGCGACTCGAGCAGTTGGCGAACGTACGTCTCCAGGACGTCGTCGGACATACGGAATCGGTCGCCGGGGTACAACGCCTCCTTGGCGAGGAAGTAGCAGTACTCGCAGTCGAGATTGCAGATCGGGCCCGTCGGCTTCGACAGGACGTGAAACGGCATCATCCGGCTGCGCCGGCGGCGATGCCCTGGTAGGACCCATGAGCGTGCAGCGGTGGGGCGGCGAGACCGACGAGAACGCCGACGCCTCCGCCCCAGCCCATCCCGCGGCGTCCGAGATGATCGCCGGTCTCATTGACCAGCTCCTCGCCCGTCTCGTTCTTCTGGATGAGGATGGCGCCGTCGCTCCGAACCTCCTTGGCCTGGATCCGTCGGACCAACACGGGTGATGCGGGAGCGTCCACGGCGGGCCACGAAAGCGGATCAGTCGCAGGTCACCCGTCGCAGTCCGAGTCGGCAGCCGTCTCGAGCGCCTCCCACGAGGTGGACAGGTCAGCGAGGCCGGCGGTGAGCGCGACGGCCTTGTCGGCCGGTGTCGTCGCCGACTCGACCGACGACTGCAGCGTCTCGACCGCCGTCTTGACGGCGTCGACCTCGGGTTGCAGATCGCCAGCTGCCTGGCGGACCGTTTCGAGGTCGGCCAGGACGGTGTTCAGTTGCGAGTCCAACGCTTCGATTCCGTCATCGATGACGTTCACATCGCGGAGGTCCTGGATCGAACCCTGGAGTTCGACGCGGTCCTCGCAGAAGCTCGACGGGTCGTCGTCGCTGGAGCAGGCCACGCCGGCCGCCGCCACGAGGACGAGAAGCGGAATGAGATGACGCATGTTGACCCTCCTTCGGATCACTTCCACCGTAACCCGGCCGGAGTTCGGACCGACCAAATCACGAGAGCTTCAGGCCAGGAGCTTGGCCTTCTGCGCGGCGAACTCGGCCTCGGTCAACGCGCCGCTGTCGCGGAGTTGCGCGAGTTTCGCGAGCTCGTCGGTAGAGCCGCCGGAGCCCGCCGTCTGCTGCACATACGCGCGGAACTCGGCCTCGTTCGCACGGGCCCTGTCGACGTCGCGTTGGGCCATGGAGTGGCCGCGAGCGATCACGTAGATGAACACACCGAGGAACGGCACGAGCAGCACGAAGATCGACCACAGACCCTTCGACCAGCCGCCGAGATCGTCACTGCGGAAGATGTCGGCGAAGACACGGAACAGCAGAACGATCCACGCAACGAACAGGAAGAAGATGAACATCGTCCAGAAGACGCCGAGGATGGGGTAGTCGTAGGCAAGCATGGGTGGAACTCCTTCAGATCATCGGGCGCAGAATCCGAGTCGGCCCGACGCCCGTTGGGGTGTGGATGGGATGTGTTGTTCGGGATCAGCGCCGGTCGCGCCGGTCCTCGCGTCGATCCTGACGGCGGTTGACGCCGTGAGACACGACTGCAGCGGTGCCGACGACGGCGGCGGTTCGTGCGACGGGGGCGCCGACGACACCGCGGCGTGCTCGACGTGCGGGTCGGAGAGGCATGTCAAACTCCTTCGTTGGTCGGGGCCTCGTCGGCCTCGAGGGATGCGATGATCGCCTGGACCGGGATTCGGCCGCTGGCGATCAGTTGTCCACCGGCTCGACGTGCGGCCGATGCGAATGGTGAGGCCCAGAGGTTCTCCCAGACCACGACACCGGCGGTCGTGCCGTTCTCCATCGCGGCTGCGAGATGTGCCACGTCGTCAGCGGCGAGGATCTCGGCGATTTCAGCCTCCAGCGCGACGAGTTCGGGAACCCGGTCGAGGTCGTCGATCTCGAGCGCCTCGATCTCTCCGTGTTCGTCCTTGCGCAGGATCAACAGGTCGAGCAGGCGGATCGTGCCGGCTTCGGCGAGCGCCACCAACTCCATCGCCATCTCACCGTTGAAGTTGGAGACACCGCGTGGGAACTCCACGATCAGGTAGTCCACAGGACCCAATTCGTCCAGTTCGCTCATCGTTGTCGCGCTCCTCTCGTGCCGTGCGCCCGATGCAACGCGCACCGGACGGTTCGATGTCGCCGGACATCGATGTCCGGCGACCCAAGTTCATCATGCACCCAGGAACGCTGCGAGTCCTCACCCATTCAGGATGAAAGCAGACTCGTTCGCGGGGAGGTTCGCTCCTCGGGAGGAAAGGTCCTGAATCGGGTCGACATCGAAGCAGCGGTCGAAGCTCGATGGTCGGTTCCCGGCGGTTCAATCTGGCGATGCCACCGCTGAGCGCAGTCCTCGCCAACCAACCTCGCAACCGATCGACTCACCCAATTCGGCGCGAACCAAACCGTTCAGGCTCGTCTGCGAATGCGGTGCGTGACAGCGCGATTGCCTGACTCGAGACTACGAATCGAGCGGACAACCGTCAGCTTCGGACCCCTCGATCAACTCGACATGCGACCCCGCCACCAGACCCAAGGGCTCCAGGCCGCCGTCGAACACTTCGATCGCCAGGTCGTACTCCGCGTCAGGTGAGTACAACGGGCACTCGCCCGCCGGCGTGTCGAGACACGGATCCATGTCCGCGGAGCCGACGTGGGAACCGTCAGGAGCGAACCAGGCGATCGACAGCGGTGTCGGTGTCTGGAACATGTAGAAGGCCCCCGAGGTGGTCTCCTCGAAACGGAACGCCATACCGACGGCGTCACCGAGGTCGGTGACACCCATCAACCCGCGGCCCCGCTCGGCCCCGTCGTCGGCGAGCCACAGACACACCTCGCACGCCTCCCCGTCGGGCTCGGTGATCAACGCCTGGACCGTGGTGAACGCCTCGGGCTGTGTGCCAGCGGACGGAGTCGTGGCATCTGATTCCGGGTCCGTCGCCGCGGGAACCGAGGTGTCCGGAGCCGCGCTTGCGCCACTCGTCGTCGGGTCCGGGTCACTCGAACACCCGGCCAGCGCAGCAACGACGAGGGCGAACAGGCCAAGCCGACGCATCGTCGCTGGTCCGGTCATCGAGAGGCGCGCGTTGCCGTACGGCGCCCGCCGACCGGGATCACCCGCAACAGATGATTCCATCGGCACTCGACGCACGCCTCGACGACGTATGCGCTGAGTTCGTCGGAGCGGTCGTTCAGTTGACGCATCTCCTTGGCCGTCGACACGCATCGTCCCTGCGCCGACAGCCGCGGCCCGAACACGTAGGTGACCAACTTCAAGTCGGCCTCCTCGCAGATCGGGCAGCACGTCGAGGTCTGCGTGCCGACGTTGCGGGCGGCGCGGATCAACTCGGGATGGGCGTCGCACACCTGATCCAGCGGTACCCGGCCCTTCTTCACCTGACTGATCAACATCCGCCGCGCCAGTCGATGATCGACCAGGCCGCGCGAGCCATCGGACCCGCGGAGTGCGCCGACCGTGATCGCCATGGCCGCCGACACTACCGGCTGACATCAGGCCAGCGGGATCTGCACGCGGTCCCCGATGGTCGGGCCCGCAGCGGCCACACTTGTCACGTGGTCGACGACATCAACTACGGGCCCGGCACGCCGGGCGACGACGAACTCCGGCTGTGCGGGGAGGTGAGCGATGGCAGACGCGCCGTCGAACTCGGCATCTCGCCATGGTTCAACTCGGTGGCGTTCGCCTGCGCCGGAGCGAAGTCGATCGCGATCGACACCGATGCCGACCGCATCGCGGAGACCCGTCGGCGCGCGACTGCAGCCGAGGTACAGGTCCAGTGCCTCGAGACCGACCTGGCGGACCTCGGCGACGTGGCCTCCGCGTCGTGCGAGGTGGTTCTCGCCGCCCACACGATCGACCGTGTCGACGACCTCGGACGTCTGTTGCGTCAGGTCCACCGCATCCTCAAGCCAGGCATGCCCCTGGTGCTGTCGATGCAACACCCCTACGCCGACATCTCGCCCGAGCATCCGTACGGAACCGGTGCCCGGACGATCGGCGAGTGGTTCACCGCTCTCACCCGCGCGAACTTCCGCATCGATCAGCTCCACGAACTCGGCGCCACCGCGCACACGCCGGCGCCCGCTGCGCTCATCCTGCGCGCCCGCAAAGAAGGCTCCTGACCGAGCGATGAGTCTTCGCGCGACCTGTCCGCGCGGAAACTCATCGCTGTTGGCGTGGTGCGCTCAGGCGTCGGCGCGTTCGTTGGCGGTGATGCCGGCGGGGCGGGGGCGCCCGAACAGGTAGCCCTGGCCCTTGTCGCAGCCCAACTCGCGGAGCCGATTGAGCTGCAGTGGGGTCTCGACACCTTCGGCGACGACCGACAGACCCAACGAGTGTCCGAGGCGCACGACGGCCTCGACGATCGAGGTGTCGTCGGCTTCGAGACCGAGCCCGGTGACGAACGACCGGTCGACCTTGATCGCCTCGACCGGGAACCGCTTGAGATACGTCAACGACGAGTAGCCCGTGCCGAAGTCGTCGACCGACAGGTGCAGGCCGAGCCCGCGCAGGTCGCGCAGCGCCCGACCGGCCGCGTTCGTGTCGGCCATCAACGCCGTCTCGGTGATCTCGAGCCACAGCGAATCGGCGTCGATGCCGGTCTCACCCAACGCATCGTGGACGACGTCGAGGAACCGGCCGTCGATCAGCTGCTGCGTCGCGACATTGACCGACAGCGAGCACGAGGCGAAACGCAGGCCGACCGCCCGCCAGTGCGCGAGCTGCGACAGTGCGTCGCGCAAGATGCGCTCCCCCAGGTCGACGATCAGCCCGGACTCCTCCGCCATCGGCAGGAACTGGCCCGGTACGAGGAGCCCGCGATCGGGATGCAGCCAACGGGCGAGCACCTCGAAACCCACCACCTGCCCACCGTCGAGATCGACGATCGGCTGGAAGTACGGCACCACCTCGCCGCGCTCGAGCCCCCGGCGCAGTTCACCGGAGGTCTGCAGCGCGGCCACCGAAGCGGCACGTGTCTCCTCGGTGAACGCCTCGACCCGGTCGCGGCCCGCGGCCTTCGCCCGATACATCGCGGCGTCGGCGTCTCGCAGCAGTTCGTCGGCGGTGAGGTCGCTGCTGGAGTTGACCGCGAATCCGATGCTGGCGGTGACGACCAGTTCGTGCTCGTCGATCAGCACGGGTTGCTGGACGGCCCGGCGCAGTCGCTCGGCCACCACTGCCGGGTCGACGCCGCCGTCGACGAACACCACGAACTCGTCGCCGCCGAATCGGGCGAGTCGATCGGTGTCGCGCATCACGTGGCGGAGACGGCCGGCGACCCGGCGCAGCAGCTCGTCGCCGATGCCATGGCCGAGGCTGTCGTTGACCACCTTGAAGTTGTCGAGGTCGATGAACAGCACCGACACCTGACCGACATCGGCGCGTGTGAGCAGTTCGTCGAGGCGCTCCACGAGCGCAGCCCGGTTCGGCAACTCGGTGAGCCCGTCGTGGGTGGCGGCGTGCGTCAACTGCTCGGCGACGACGCGCTGCTCGGTGACGTCTTCGATGTGGGTGATCGCCAACGCGACCCCTTCGTCCTCGGTGACCGACACACGAGTCCGTGCCCACACGAACTCGCCGTCGCTGCGCAGATACCGCTGTTCCAGCAGATAGGTGTCGGCGATCCCCAACTCCAGGCGGGCTCGTTGGGTGGCCGCCGCGCGGAGGTCGTCGGGATGGGTGATCTCGCGGATGCCCAACCCGATCAACGACGACAGCGGCCGATCCAGCATGTCCGCCAGCGATTGATTGGCGTCGACGATGCGGCTGTCGTCGAGGCGAACGAGCGCCATCCCCGTCGGCGCCGAATGGAACGCCTGCTGGAAGCGGCGCCGGGCCTGTTCGAGTGCCACGGTCGTGCGCGCACGATCGGTGACGTCGCGCAGCAGCACGACCAACCCTCCGCCTCGTCCGTCGGACAGCGACGGGCGGTGCAGCGATGCCTCGACCAGGTGCGGTTCGCCGTACGCGTCGACCAGTTCGAACACGACGTGATTCCCGATCGGTCCCGTGATGTCGCCGGTCACGTCGCCGGGACCGGGGTTCGCCTGACCGAAGTGCCATCGCTCGGTGACCGACTCGCGGTCGTCGTCGCCGATCATCTCGAGGAACGCCCGACCGACGAGTTCGTCGATCGTGCGACCCGTGAGCAGCGCCGCGCGTTGGTTCGCCGACTTGATCACACCCCGATCGTTCAGGCCCATCACGGCGTCGGGCAGGTCATCGAGGAGACGCCGAATCTCGGACTGCGTACGTGACAGCTCGTCGATCGTGTGGTGGAAACGCCGTCCGATCCGGCGGGATTCGAGCACGGTGGCGACGACAGCGACCAGTGCCAACATTGCGATTCCGACCACGACACCGATCGTTCCGGGCCCAGGATCCGACCCGGCGCGCATCCCAGCAAGGATGACCAGGGCCCCGGACACCGCCACGACCGGCAGGATCAGCCACCAGGCGCGGTACTGGCGACCGGTCGGTGAGAGCAACCCCGCGAGTTCGGCGTCGATGTCATCGAGGTCGCCAGCGCCGGAGATCACCGCACCAAGGTAGAGCCGTTTGCATCTCTGGGCGGGGCATTCCCGATCGGGTGACCGAGCGTCACATCAGGCCCGGCACCGTGTGATGCTCAGCGGTTGGACCACCAGGTGTCGAGGCGGCGGCGGATCTCGTCGTCGCCGAGGAGGCCTTCGTCGAGGCGGATGTCCATCAGGAACTTCATCGCCTCGCCCACCTCTCGTCCCGGACCGATGCCC
Organism: Ilumatobacteraceae bacterium; assembly: GCA_963774765.1. Classification (GTDB taxonomy): domain Bacteria; phylum Actinomycetota; class Acidimicrobiia; order Acidimicrobiales; family Ilumatobacteraceae; genus Sva-07. The sequence goes on along the minus strand of CAVZGP010000030.1, from coordinate 44,799 downwards.
AGGTACTCCATCACCGCGTTGCCGTCGAGTTCGGGTCGCAGTGACGCCAGCTCCTCGGCCGCTTCGAGCTCGACGATGCGTTCCTCCAGCTCGTCCATCCGCTTCGACAACCGCGCCGCCTTCTTCTCGTTGCGAGTGGTGCAGTCGCAACGCGTCAGCACGTTCAGTTCCGCCAGCAGATCGCCGGCGTCACGCACGTACCGTCGCACCGCCGAGTCGGACCACCCCATCGAGTAGGTGTGGAACCGTAGGTGCAATGCCACCAGTTCGGTCACCGCAGCAACGTCGTCGTTCGAGTAACGCAGCGCGTTCATGCGCTTGCGAGTCATGCGGGCACCAACGGCATCGTGGTGGTGGAACGTGGTGCCCTTGCCATCGAGATACCCGCGGGTGCGCGGCTTGCCGACGTCGTGGAACAACGCCGCGAGACGAGTACGACGGAAGTCGAACACAGCTCGCCCCCCGCCACGACTGCCGGATGCTCGTGGGGCGGGCGGACGTTCTCGACCACGGCGATGGAGTGCGTCAGCACATCCTTGTGCCGGTGGATCGGGTCGTGTTCGAGGCGCATCGCGGGCAGCTCCGGCAGGAACTGATCGGCCAACCCCGTGTCGACGAGGAACCACAGACCGGCCGCCGGATGGTCGACCACGAGCAGCTTGTCGAGTTCGTCGCGGATGCGCTCGGCCGACACGATCTCGAGGCGCGGGGCCATCTCGCGCACCGCCTCGACCAACTCCGGCGTCGGAACGAGTTGATACCCGGCGATGAAGCGGGCAGCACGCAGCATCCGAAGGGGGTCGTCGCTGAAGCTGATCTCCGGTCCCATCGGCGTGCGCAACACCCGCGTGGCGAGATCGACAGCGCCGTCGAACGGATCGATCAGTGTTGGTGTGTCGTTGCCCGTCAATTCCAACGCCATCGCGTTCACCGTGAAATCGCGGCGCGACAGGTCGGCCTCGATCTCGTCGGCGAAGACCACGTGCGGCTTGCGCGACTCGTCGGTGTAGGCCTCGGCTCGGAACGTGGTGATCTCGTAGATCCGTTCGAACCCGGTCGCGACATCGCGGACCTGGGCACCGATCGTGCCGAACTTCTCGCCCTGGGTCCAGATCGCGTCGGCCCAACCCTCGAGACAGCGCTTGATCTCGGGCGGGCGGGCATCGGTGGTGAGGTCGAGATCGAAGTCGTCGCGTCCCGGTGCGACGAACAGATCACGAACGGTGCCTCCCACGAGATAGAGCCGGTGTCCGGCGGCGCGGAATCGATCGGCGAGCGGCGCCAACTCGCGCAGGACGGGCGTCAGACGTTCGGGAACCACGACGGTCAGGCTAGGAGCACCCGCACCGCTCGTGGCGCCCGGTCAGGTGACGCAGACGTCATCCCCGCATCGGAGTACGTTCGGGTGCTGTGAGCAGTCTGGCGGCCGCACGTCCCGCACGCGCCCGCCTCGGGCCGTGGCCGTACGACGACCGCGTCGCGCACCTCGTGCTGCTCGACCACCACATGGTGCCCACCACGGCCGACATCGCCGACTGGATCGCCGACGCGACCGCACTCGGCGCCCGTCTCCTACGCACCGGGGCGCTGTTCCCCAACGCCACCGCAGCGTTCCTCGAGACCGGCTTCGAGGTGGCCGACACGCTGACCCTGCTCACTCGACCCGCGAGGCCGAGTACCGCACCGCGCGTCCCATCGGGCGTGCAAGGCGCCGTTCGCCTGCGGCGGCTCCGTCCGTCGATGCTGCCCCAGGCCGCCGACATCGATCGGCGGTCCTTCTCGTCGCCGTGGGCCAACGACGCCATCGCGCTGGCCGACATCATGAACGCCACGCCGTACCACCGGTCGCGCAGCGTTCACCTCGACGGGCGCATGGTTGCGTTCTCGATCAGCGGACGCGCCGACCAGTCGGGATACGTGCAACGACTCGCGGTCGACCCGAGCGCCCGCCGACGCGGGTTCGCGCAATTGCTGCTCGACGATGCGGTGCGATGGATGTCGCGTCGTGACGTGGCCGACGTGATGGTCAACACCGCAGCGGACAACCACACGGCGCGCGCGTTGTACGAGTCGTCCGGTTTCCGTCGGCAGTCGGGTGAGCTGCTGATTCTCGAACGTGCACTGCGATGAACTCGACGCCGCAGGCCCGAACACGACGTGGATGGACCCTTGCCATCGGCCTCACCGCGGTGTTCACGGCCGCCCCAGCGCCCACATCTGCCGTCTCGCCCGCCACCCAGACCCATCCCGCCCAGGTGACCGACGACGCGCGCCTCGAACTGGTCGAGCAACGATTCGCCACCGATCCCAACGGTGTCATCCGACTCCGCTACCACCTCGCGGGTCTCGACGGCGACCCCCTGGAACTCATCCCACAGCCGGCGACCGTTCCGACCACCGTGCCGACGGCCCCGATCACCGATCCCATGTCACCACCTGACACCGCAACACCACTGCCACCCGAACCACCGCCACCCGAACCGGTGGCCCTCACGTTCGAGGTGATCAACTACCCGCCGTTGTCCGACGCCGACGACGTCGAACGGCTCGTCGGCAGCGACGTCGACCCCGATGCGTTCCGAACGATCGCAGGCGACGCCATCGACGGCGTCGCCTTCGATGCGCGACCGCTGCTGACCCGCAACGACGACGGCACCGTGGACGTCACGCTCGACATCGGAACCGACGTCATCGACAGCGTCGAGACACGGCTGAAGATGGAACGCCCCGGCATCTACCCGCTGCGGGTGCAGTTGCTGCTCGGCGACCACAACATCATCGCCACGGCAGGAACCGTGGTCCAACGCCTCGCGGGGGCCGGCGACGCCGACATCGAAGTCGCCCCGCCGATCGACCTGGCCGTCGTGACCCTCACGCCGAGCCCGTTGCCGAGGACCGATGAGGGAGCAATCGATGCCGCCCTCACGAGGCTCGACGAGGCGATCGACCTCGCCGCCCAACTCGACACGTCGGTCACCCTCGAAGTCCCGCCGATGCTGATTGCCGAGGAGGCTGCGACCACTGCCGGATCCGAGCGACTCGCCACCTCGCTCGCCGGCGACGAGTTGATTGCGATGCCGCTGCTGCCGCTCGACGTCTCATCCGCCGTGGCCGCCGGTCGCGGCGACGCCTACACCCGGCTGGTACGCGCCGGAGAGGACGTCCTCACCGAGGCGGTCCCGACCGCGCCCTCGCGCCGCGACGTCTGGATCACCACCGATCCGTTGAGCGCCGGCGGGGCGCAACACCTGCGCGACCTGGGTACACGTTTCGTGGTGATCGGCGCCGAGTTGTACGCGGAGACCATCAGCCACGAGCGTCCCCCGACCGATCGATTCGTGGTGGCCGAACTCCCCGACGGCGCCACCTTGCCGTTCCTGGTCGTCGATTCGCTGTCCGAGCAACTCGCTCCGGCTGCGGCCGATCGGATCCTCACCGCGTCGACGTCGATCGAGTGGGGTGTCGCGACGCTCGCCGAGATGCTGGTCGAGCAGGCCGACGAGGATGCGACGGCAGCCGCGTCGGCCGACCGACCGACAGCCCCTCCTCGACGCAGCAGAGTTCTCACCGCGCCCGACTTCTCGACTCCCGACGCCCGACTCCTCCAGGCCCTCACCCAACTCGTCACCACGACCCCGTCGGTTCGCTTCACGCCCGCCTCCACGCTGACCGGCGTCACCGACGTCGCCCTCGACGACGGCGAGCCGATCACGGTGCAACTCCCCGACGTCGCCGGGCCGTCACTCGCCGCCCGTATCGAACTGATCGACGCCACCGCGCAGGAACTCGCCGAGCGCGACGTCGATGCTGCCACCCGACGATCCCCGCCCAGCAGCATGGTCGGCCGAACTCGACAGCCTGATCTCCACCGGCTACACCGACGCGGAAGCCGAAGCGGCAACCGACGAGCTGCTGGCCGAAGCCGACGCCTTGAAGCAAGCGGTCGAGTTGCCCGAGCCGTTCACCTTCACGCTGACGGGTCGCCGCGGCACGATCGAGATCCGCATCGGCAACACAGCCGACGAGCCCCTCGACGTGATCGTCGCGCTCGACGCGTCGAAGATCACCTTTCCCGATGGCGACCAACGCGTGACGCTCCGACCGCTCGACGAGACCAGCGTGATCATCCCGGTCGAAGCCGAATCCAACGGGACATCGTCGATCAACCTCGTGGTGTCGACCCCGGCCGGCGAGGCACTCGGCGAGCCGGTCACCTTGACAGCGCGGGTCACGGCGTTGACCGGCCTCGGACAAGTGCTGACGGGCGGACTCGTGTTGGTGCTGCTGACCTGGTGGTTCACACACTGGCGCAACCGACGACGTGCGGCGCTGTCCGGCGACGGCCGCGAACGTCACCCCAGCACGGGCAAAGTAGAGTCAGAATCCCTGTGACTGACTCGATGAACCCGACCGCCGACGATCCCACACCGACCGTGCACGTCGTGACCGACAGCTCGTGTGACCTTCCGGCCAGCATCGCCGACGAACTCGGAATCAGCATCGTGCCGCTCACGATCCGCTTCGACGACGAGGAGTTCGTCGATCGCGAAGAGCTGTCGACGGCCGAGTTCTGGACGCGCTGTGTCAACTCCGACACGCTCCCCGAAACCGCCGCGCCCGCGCCGGGACAGTTCGAGCAGACCTATCGATCGGCGGCGGCGAAGGGTGCCACCGGCATCATCGTCGTGTCGCTGTCGTCGGCGCTGTCAGCCACCATGCAATCGGCCCAACTCGCCGCCAGAACGATCAACGACGACCCGTCGATCGACCTCGACGTGCGGGTGATCGACAGTCGCACGATCTCGATGGGGCTCGGCACCATCGCAGTGGCCTGCGCGCGTGCAGCCCGCGGCGGCGTCGGCCTCGACGACATCGAGGCACTCGCCCACGACCTCGTCGAGCGCACCAGGGTGTTCGGCGCGCTCGACACGCTCGAGAACCTCAAGAAGGGCGGCCGCATCGGTAATGCCAAGGCCCTCCTCGCCACCGCCCTGTCGATCAAGCCGATCATCGAGGTCACCGGTGGGGTGGTCGAGCAGGCGGGCAAGCAACGCACGCGCTCGAAGGCCCTCGCCCATCTGGTCAGCACGGTCCAGAGCCATCAGGGCAACATCGAGAACCTGGCGGTGCTCCACGCCGACTGCAGCGACATCGACCTCTTCGTCGAGATGCTCGCTCCGTACCACACCGACGACATCCTCGTCGGTGAGATCGGACCTGTGATCGGCACCCACGGGGGACGCGGCACGATCGGTGTCGCGTTCCAGGTCACGGGTTCCTGACGACGGATCGTTCAACTCCGACAACGAATTGACGGCCCGGCGCCGCCCGCCACAGCTAGCGTTCGTCGTCAGTCATGTCCGCTGCGGCTCCCCCTCCCACGCACACCGTCATCGCGCAGCGGTACGAACTCCAGCGCATGCTCGCGCAGGGAGGCATGGCCGAGGTCTGGTTGGCGGTCGATCTCACCCTCGATCGCAAGGTTGCTGTCAAGTGGCTCAAACCGTCGCTGGCGACGGACGCGGTGGTCGCCGAACGGTTTCGGCGTGAGGCGATCGCGGCGGCGAGCCTCAACCATCCGAACATCGTCGCCGTCCACGACGTGTTCGAACAGGACGGGCGCCAAGCCGTCGTCATGCAGCTCGTCGAGGGCAAGAGCCTCCGCCAGGTGCTCGACACGCAGAAGCGGCTGAGCCCCGAGCTGACCTGCCACATCGGCACCTGCGTCGCGGCCGCACTCGATCATGCGCACGGCGCCGGCTTCGTCCATCGCGACGTGAAGCCGGGCAACATCATGATGACCTCCGACGGCCGGGTCCTGCTCACCGACTTCGGCATCGCCAAGGGACTGCAGTCGGCCGAGTCCGATCTCACCAGCGACAACATCATGATGGGCACCGCCAAGTACCTGTCACCCGAGCAGGTGCGCGGCAAGAAGCTCGACGGCCGCGCCGACCTCTACTCGTTGGGTCTGGTGTTGTACGAATGTCTCGCCGGGCGTGTTCCCTTCCTCGGTGAGACCGACGCCGACACCGCGCTCGCCCGCCTCCAACGCGATCCCACCGACCTCACGCGGCTCCGCGCGACGCTGCCGACGAAGCTGGTGGTCGCGATCCATCAGCTCCTCTCGCGCAATCCGGCACAACGGCCCGCGACCGGAGCCGAACTGGTGACGACCCTACGAGACGCCGCCAAAGAGGGTCCACCGGTCATCGATCCGACCCCGTACGAGCGGTCGCCGGTCAGTCCGTTCGGCGGCCGACGACTTCGTCGCGCGCCGTCCGACATCGCCGGTCGTGCCGGTGATCGCGCACGTGCGACGCGACCGGGCGACACCGCCGAGACGCCACCGTCGATGTCGCCCGCTCCACAACGCAGCCAACCGAGCGCCGCAACCATCCCCGGTGAGGTCGCGCACGTCGTGTCGGCGCCGACACCCCCGGCCACGCCGATCCATCGTGATGACACCCCGCCTGCGGTCGCGCTGCGCGGCAAGCCGGCCAAGGGGCTCACGCAGGAGTGGCGTCCGGCGTTCACGCTGGTGGCGTTGTTGCTCGTGGCCGGCCTGGTGGTCGGCGTGCTGTTGTGGACCAGCATGAGCTTCGGCGGCGGTGACCCGGTCACCTCGACGACCGCACTGCCCGAGACGCAGCCGAGCCAACCGTCCGGAGACCCCGTCGCGGCCGTCGGCCCAGCGGCCATCGCCACGGTCACCGCATACGACCCCAGTGGCGACGGAACCGAGAACGACGCCGATGCCGTGCTGTCGCTCGCCGACTCCAACCCTTCGACGTCGTGGCCGACCACCTGCTACTCGTCGCGCTACATGGGTGGGAAGCCGGGCGTCGGGTTGGTCGTCACCCTCGACGCCCCGTCGCAGCAGGCGATCACCGTCGATGTCCAGACCGGTCCGTATCAGGTCGACTTCTTCGCCTCCGATGCCGAGACGATTCCCGCGACACTCGACGCCTGGGGTCCTCCGCTCGGCCCAACAGCGTTCGCCAACGAGCCCGAGACCGTGGTGTCCCCGGTTCCGCCCGCACCCGCCAGGCACATCATGATCCTGCTCAAGGAACTCGGCCCCGACGGATCGTGCAGCGACGCGAACCCGTATCGCGGACGCCTCGGAGAGGTCGCGGTCGTCGGCTGACGCCGGCCGGAACATCCCGCGACGTCACGAGCCGGTTCGTTACGCTCGCAGCATTCCTGGCCAACTCGATGACGCCGCCTTGGTTGCCGCCGCACAGGGCGGCGATCGGTTCGCGCTCGATCAGCTGTTGCGCCGTCACTATGACCGCATCCACGCGGTGTGCCGTCGAGTCGCCGGGACGACTCGCGACGCCGACGACGCCTGTCAGGAGGCGCTGATCAAGATCGTTCGCAACCTGCCCCGATTCGACGGGCGCTCGTCGTTCGGCACATGGGCCTATCGCATCGCCACCAACGCATCGCTCGACGAACTCCGAAAGCGCCAGCGGCGTCCCTCCTTGCACTCCGTGGACGACGACCACCGACCCGAGACGGTCGATCCGGACGCCGACGCCTACGCCGAGCGGTTTCCGGATCGACTCGTCCTCGATGACGCGCTCGACCGCCTGCCCGAGGATCTCCGCGTCGCCGTGGTGCTCCGCGACGTCGCCGACCTCGACTACGCGGAAATCGCCGAGACGCTGGACGTGCCGGTCGGCACCGTCAAGTCGCGGATCTCACGCGGGCGTGCCGCGCTCGCAGCGCAACTCAGGATCGACGAACATCCGTCACGAGAAATTCCAGGGAACCGACCACCACCCGGCGAGCGTCCAATCGATCCGACATGAACGACGACGACCTGACCCTGCTCGCGAGCGCGTACCTCGACGGTGACGTGAGTGCCGACGAACGCGCCCGGGTGGACGACGACGCCGAGTTGGTCACCGAAGTCGAACGGCTTCGATCGGTTCGGGCCCTGCTCGGCGACATCGAGCCCCCGACGATCTCGACGCGCGAGGCGCAACTCGCAGCGGCGCTCGGTGTGTGGGACCGGCTTCCCGACACCGAGCGGACTGGCGCCCGACGAGACGTCACGCCGGTCGGCATCGACGGCGCCGCCGTTGCCGGTGCCGCCTCGGTCACCGCGGCGACCCCGCTCAGTCGCAAGCGTCGTCCCTCACGCAGCACTTCGACCGGATGGCTCACCGGCGCTGCTGCAGCTCTCGTGCTGGTGCTGGCCGGCGGCGTGGCGCTGCAGCTGTCCTCTGCAAACGACACCGACGAGGCGTCGACGGCTGACGCCCAGGTCGACGACACCGAGGGCGCCGAATCGCTCACGGCGACACGAGCTGGCGAACCAGCAGCCGACGAGGCCGCGCCGAGTGGCGAAGCCGGCGACGAGGCCGGCATCGAACTGGACACCGGCATCGACAACGCCGCGCCGCCCGGCGAGAATGTCGGACTCGACCAACTCGACACGTTGGATGACCTGGCCGACTTCGCCGCAGCAGCCGTAGGTGCACCGAGCTCACCCGATGTACCTGCTGCCACGAGTGCTCAGGGCGACGAGGACCTCTCCGAGGCGGAGGAGTTCCTCGTCGAGGCCGAGTTCCCCCTGTGTCTCGGCGTCGACCTCGTCGTCGGTCCGGCGGTGTACGGCGACGTTCCGGTCGTGGTGGGCATCGACGAGAGCCGCAACCTGGCGATCGCCTACCGGGCCGTATCGTGCGCCGAGGTCGCCCGGGTGCGACTGCCCTGAGCTGGCGGCTAACCTCGCCGCCATGCCGGCCAACCCGCTCACCGATCCGAACTGGGCAACCGAGACCACCGACAAGCTGGTCGGTCTCATCGACAACGTTCGCTCGCAGACCACCCAGAAGGTGGTGTACGCCGCCCGTGGCGCGGTGTTCGGTCTCCTCGCGGCAATGCTCGGCGCCCTGATCCTGTTCATCGCGGTCATCGGGATGATGCGCAGCCTGCAGGCACTGCTCGCCCTGGCCGTCGACTGGGGCCAAGCCGTCTACCTCAGCTACTTCCTCGTCGGCGGTGTCCTCAGCGTGGTCGGGATCGTGCTGTTCCGCAAGCGCAACGCCGCCGCGGGCTGAGCGACACGCCGACTCCAGCGTTACTCACCGAGCCCCAGAGGAAGTGTCATGTCAGACGTTCGTGACGTCATCATCATCGGATCCGGCCCAGCGGGCCTCACCGCCGCCGTCTACGCCGCCCGAGCGAACCTGTCGCCGCTACTGATCGAGGGCGAGCCGTCGAGCACCAGCGACCAGCCCGGCGGCCAGTTGATGCTGACCACCGAGGTCGAGAACTTCCCCGGATTCCCCGACGGGGTCATGGGCCCGGACCTGATGGCCAACATGCGCAGCCAGGCCGAACGCTTCGGCACCGACATCCTCACCGAAAAGGTCACCGCCGTCGACTTCTCCGAGCAGCCGTTCCGCGTCTGGGTGCGCGAGACCGAGTATCGCGCGCCGACGCGGTGATCGTCAGCACCGGTGCCCAGTCGTTGATGCTCGGCCTCGAACCCGAACAACGCCTGATCGGCCATGGACTGTCGACGTGTGCAACCTGTGACGGCTTCTTCTTCCGTGGTCACGAGATCGCCGTAGTGGGCGGTGGCGACTCGGCGATCGAGGAAGCGACGTTCCTCACCAAGTTCGCCGACAAGGTCACCATCGTGCACCGCCGCGATGAGCTGCGTGCCTCGAAGATCATGCAGGACCGCGCCTTCGCCAATCCGAAGATCGAGTTCCGGTGGAATGCCCGAGTCACCGACATCTTCGGCGACAGCTCGGTCAGTGGCATCGAGTTGACCGACACCGTCGATGGCTCGGTGTCGACGCTCGACGTGACCGGTCTGTTCGTCGCCATCGGTCACCGACCGAACACGGACCTGTTCGTCGGCAAGTTGGCGATGCACCCCGACACCGGCTATCTGATCACGCGGCCCGACTCGTCGTACACCGATGTCGACGGCGTGTTCGCCTGTGGTGACGTGCAGGACGACGTGTACCGCCAGGCGATCACGGCGGCCGGCTCGGGCTGTATGGCGGCCATCGACGCCGAACGATGGCTCGAAGCGAACGTCCACCACTGAGCGACGAAGCGCGTGCACACCGCTCGGCCGCGCCGGGAATGTTCTGGCTCCGGGCGGCTGCTGACCCGAACCCGTCACGAGACCTCTACGCTGCTCATGAACAATCGACCGGGGAACTCTGAAAGGAATTCGCAATGGCAGATGGCATCGTCAACTTGTCCTCCAGCACCTTCGACGAGAGCGTGATCGGCTCCGACAAGCCCGTCATCGTCGACTTCTGGGCCGAATGGTGTGGGCCGTGCAAGCAGATCGCCCCGATTCTGGCCGAGATCGCCAACGACCACGGCGCCGAAGTGACCGTCGCCAAGCTCAACGTCGACGATCATCCGGACCTGGCCATGCGGTACAACGTCATGAGCATTCCCACGCTCCTCGTGTTCTCCGGCGGCGAAGTGTCCAAGCGCCTCGTCGGCGCGAAGAGCAAGGGCGCCCTGCTCCAGGAGCTCGACGAATTCCTGGCGACGACGAGCTGACGGGTCACTTCCCGCTGAGGCAGGGACAGCGCGGCGAGGCGGTCCGCGATCTGCAGCGACGCCTCGGTTCGGCAGGGCTGTTGCCGAGCGGCGACCCTCCCGGCGAGTTTGGCGCTGTCCACGCACCGCGCCGTGTCCGACTTTCAACACCAACGTGGACTGCACACCAGCGGCGCCTGCGACGAGCACACGTGGATGGCGCTCGTCGAAGCCGGTTGGCGCCTCGGTGACCGGCTGCTGGTGCTCGCTGCACCGCAGCTGCGCGGAGACGACATCGCCGAGTTGCAGGACGCGCTGAATCAACTCGGATTCGATTGCGGTCGCCCGGACGGAATCCTCGGCCCGGCGACCGCGCTGGCGCTCGAGGACTTCCAGCGCAATGGAGGGCTGACGCCCGACGGCGTCTGCGGCCCGCGCACGATTCGCGCGATCGAATCACTTCGCCGTCAGACCGGTTCAGGTCCAGGAGTCGCGTCGGTTCGTGAGGCCCTCACCTCACACGCCTCGTTGGTCACGCTGCGCATCGTCGTCGGCCAGTTCGGCGGGTTGAGCTCGATCACGCCGCGCGTTGACACGCGCGTTGCGGATGAGCGGGGCGACGGTGATGTCGACCGACGAGTACGAAGCAGGCGCCCAGGCGGCGGCGGCGAACCGTTTCGGTGCCAACGTCTACGTCGGCTTCGAGGCCAGAACGGACGAACGTTCGCTGATCTCCTATTTCGCCGTACCAACGTTCGAGTCGATTGGCGGTCGCGCACTGGCCACACAGGTTGCATCCGCCTGGGGATCGACGGATCTCCCACGACCCGAGGTGCGCGGCATGCGCTTGCCGGTCTTGCGTGAAACCAGGATGCCGGCGGTGCTGTGTTCGCTTGGCCCTGTTCGAGCGGCGGTCGATGCCACAGATGGTGTGACCGAAGCGGTCGCGTCGGCGCTGACGGTCTGGACGACCGGTGCTTCATCCACCGAAGACTGAGTTGTCCACAACGTTGCGCACAGCCTGTGGGTTTGTCTCGACATGACCTTGAGCTGACCACCACGTAGCGTGAGTGAACGGCAGGTGAACGGCGCAACTCGGTGACGGATCGTGATGGCACACACAACACTGCACGTCTCACGCTCACGCGCGAGGTGAGGCTGTTCGTCAACCCCTGACACGTCGATGAGGCGTGATCAGTTCGTCATCGTTCGGTAGATGCGTTCGAGGTCCTCCAGATCGGCGAACTCGATCGTCACACGACCCTTCTTGGCGGTCATCTGAACGCTCACGCGCGTGTCGAGGTGCTCCGCCAGCAGATGCTCGAGTTCGAGCAACCCAGGGGGGCGCAGCCGTGTCGAGGGTGTCAGCCCGGCGCCGTCGACCGGCTCGTGCTCGGGCTCGTCGGGGACGGCCACGTCGGAATCGGTGGTCTCGGCGCGAACAGCCTCTTCGACCATGCGCACGGACCAACCACCGGCTGCAGCCTCACGGGCGAGTTGTTCCTGTCGCGCCCGGTCGGGTGTACCGAGCAGCGCACGGGCGTGGCCGGCACTGAGCTGGCCGTCAGCGAGCAGATGCTGCACGGCTGGCGGCAGCCCGAGCAATCGTAGGCTGTTCGTGATCGCCGAACGGCTCTTGCCGACCCGGGTGGCGATCTGATCGTGCGTGAGGCTGAAGTCGTCGAGCAGTTGTTGATATGCCGCCGACTCTTCGAGCGCCGTGAGATCCTGGCGGTGCAGGTTCTCCACCAGCGCCTGCTCGACCGAACTGACATCGTCGGTCAGTCGGATGATCGCAGGGATCGTGGTCAATCCGGCTCGTTGCGCCGCACGCCAGCGTCGCTCGCCGGCGATCAGTTCAAAGGCGCCATCGTCGAGCGGTCGAACCAGAATGGGTTGCAACACGCCCATCTCCGCGATCGAGGCAGACAACTCGGAGAGGCTCTCTTCGTCGAAGTGGACGCGGGGTTGGTTCGGATTGGGTGAGACAGCAGCGACGGGAACGTCGGAGAACACCGCACCCTGTGTCGTGTCGGCATCCGCGAGTTCGGCGCCCGGGATGATCGAACTCAGCCCCTTGCCCAGTCCGCTAGATCGAGCCATGGTGTACCTCCCGTGCAGCGTCGCGGTAGGCGATCGCGCCCCGTGACGTCGGATCGAACGTGGTGATCGGTTGGCCGAAGGACGGTGCTTCCGACAGCCGCACCGATCGAGGGATGACCGACTTGAGCACCTTGTCGCCGAAGTGTTCTCGAACCTCACTGACCACTTGACCGGACAACTTGGTGCGCGCATCGAACATGACGCACAAGATGGTGCTCATCTCCAACGTTGGATTCAGGTTCCGCTTGACGAGATCCACGTTGCGCAGCAACTGCCCCAGACCTTCGAGCGCGTAGTACTCGCATTGAATCGGGACCATCACCTCGCTCGCCGCGGCCAGCCCGTTCACGGTCAGCAGGCCGAGCGAGGGTGGGCAGTCGATCAGCACGTAGTCATAGTCGTCGCGCACCGCTTCGATCGCCCGTTTGAGCCGTTGCTCGCGGCTGAAGGCGGGGACCAGTTCGATCTCCGCACCGGCAAGATCGAGTGACGCCGGCGCGACGAACAGATTGCGGACATCGGTCGGCTCGACCACGTTCTCGAGCGGCTCCTCGTGCATGAGTACGTGATACATCGAATGCTCGAGACCGCGGTTCTCGATGCCGAGCCCGGTCGAGGCATTTCCTTGGGGATCAAGGTCGATGATCAACGTGCGCAGGCCCATCTCTGCCAGGGCCGCACCGAGGTTCACCGTCGTGGTCGTCTTCCCGACGCCACCCTTCTGGTTGGCCAGTGCGATCACCCGGGGCAATGGATGACGATCCGTGGGGGAGGGTGCAGCGACCTCAGTGTGGGGGGAGGCGGCGATCACGGATGTGACAGGGTGGTCCGGCGTTTCGTTTGGGGTGTCGAACTCCGACAACAGGTTCTCCGTTCTACGGCACGACAGATCGACACCAGGCAGTGTCGGACAGGTGGGGGACCTCCACACTCTGCCGGATTCGGCGACCCTTCACAAGCATTTCCGAGTGTTTCACGTGAAACACTCGGAACGCGGGACCATCGATGAGCCAAACCGCCGTATCCGGTCGCTTCGCTCATCGCAGGGCGGTCAACGGCGCCGGGACCTGAACGTAGGTGCTGGATGTTTCACGTGAAACATCTGTCGAGGACAAGTGAGGAAGCGTCAGCGCTTGATGAAGGTGACGACGAGTCCGTCCAGGCCGCCATCCGGCGGCGTCACCGAGACCGGAGGTGCTTCATCGCCTCGGTTGTCCGAAGACGGGACGCGGCGCACATTCAGCTCGTCGAGGAGGCGTCGGTCCCATCGGTCGACTCCCGGCGGCTCACTGATCACGATCGTGCCGCCCACCCGCACGAGACGCGATGCGTGCGAGAGCGTGAACTCGGGGGGACCGAACCCACGAGCGACCACCGCGTCGAACGGTTCGTCTGGCCGGAACGTCGTCACGTCCTGGCACCGCACCATCACTCGATCCTGCCACCCGAGCCGTCGTACAGCCCGTTCGAGCGCATCGGTCCTTTTCGATCGACGATCGAGCAGCGTCACTCGCGCATTCGGTAGGTCATGAGCGATCACCAGCCCGGGGATCCCGCCACCGCTTCCGAGGTCGACGACGGACCCGATCGAGCCGAAGCTCCCCAACGCACGGACGAATCCGCGTGCGTGACCGATCACTTCGGGGATCGGACGTGCGCCCAGGAACCCAAGTCGTTGTGAGTCCAGCAGAGCGTCGGAGAGGAGATCCGCGGACTCCGGCTCACCGCTCACGTTCGGCTTCAGGAAGGATCGACGATGATCCGACGATCCGGGTCCTCGCCAACCGAGCGGCTCGACACACCGGCCTCGTCGTTGAGTACATCGTGCACCACCTTGCGGTCCGAGGAACTCATCGCCTCGAGCGAGCGTGCCGTCCCCGAGGTGCGTACCTGCTCAGCCACGTCGCGGGCGAACGCGGCGAGCGCAGCTTCACGTCGCTCGCGGTATCCGGCGACATCGACGCGCAGGCGCGTGTCGTGATCACCCAGTCGGCGCTGGGCCGAGACTCGGGCGAGATCTTGGATTGCGTTGAGCGTGCGCCCACCGGGGCCGACGAGCAGGCCGAGCTCGGATCCGGCCACGTCCACGCGGCAGGTCGAGTTCGTCGACGGTCAGTGTGGCGGCTCCGTCAACTCCGAAGGCGGCAGTCAGTCCGTCCATGAACACCACGGCTGCGGCTCCGACCTCGTCAGGGGTCACGGTCGATTCGGGACGGTCCTCATTGGTCATCTTCTGCTCCTCGTTCTGCTTGCTGCGTTGTGTGCTGGTGGATCCGTTGGACGACGACCCACGCGATGGGGTCGGCCGCTTCGATGTCGGCCGTGCGTTCGACCTGCTGGCGGGTGGCGCGGCTGCGGAGTCGTCCGTGGACGAGTCTGCGGCCTTGTCAGTCGTCTTGTCGGTCGTCTTGTCGGACCGACCCTTCCGGCGGCGTTCCTGCTTGGGTCGCACCTGAGCGGGACGTACTCGAGCACGCAGGCGGGCTTCGCCGCGCATGCGACCGAACAGACCCGGGCGAGGTTCCTCGATCACGTCGAACTCGGCCTCGTCGGCGGCTACGCCGAGTTGGTCCAGGGCTGCTTCGCGTGCGGCCTCGATGGTCTTCGCTGTGGTTTCGACCCACTCCATGTTGATGTCTCTTTCTGCTGCAATGTGTCCGGGCGCAATGCGCCCACGGTCACGACGATTTCTTCGGCGGCTTCGGCGGCTTCGACGACGGCTTCGCCTTGGCCTTGTTGGCCTGGGCCTCTTGGCGTGTTGGTGTCGGGCGGCCCTTCGCACCCGACGACGGTGTCGGACGGTTCTTGGGCGGCGTCACCCGTTTACTGGTCGGCGCTGGGCCGGCCTTGGAGGACTTGGTGGTGGGCTTGTCGTCCTTGCTCGTCGCCGGCTTCGTGTTGCCGACGCCCTTGCCGTCTGGCTTTGGGCCAGCAAGGTCGCGTTTTGCCTGATTGAAGAACCCTCCTCCGCCACCGTCAGGGTTCTTCTTTGCCTCTTCACGTGCGGCTTCGCCAGCACGCTGTGCCTGACGGCCGAGCGACTCGTCATGACCGTAGAAGGCGCGGGTGATGTAGGCCTGCTGCACGATACGGAAGATCGTCTGGAAGATGTAGTACACGACGAGAGCAGCGAGGAAGAAGATCTGGAACACGGCGAAGAACACCGGCAGGTACTGCATGAGCTTCTGCTGGCTTGCCGACATCGTGGGGCTGATCGATGCTCGCGCCGCGACCATTCGCTGTTGCGCGAAGTACAACCCACCCAACAACACGACCAACAACACGTACCAGATGCCGGTCCCGAATCCGTCGGCGACCGCCTCGGCGGCAGACTTCGACAGGTCGAGACCGAACGACATGATCGACTGTTGGCCGAACAGCGATTGGTACAGCGCGGAATCGATCGCCAGAAACCGTGGAATGAAGCCGGGGTCGGCGATCTCGTCCGGACGATTGAACGCGCCCCACACGGCGTCGGCGACCGGTTCGGCGGCCCCGCGCGGAACATAGGCCATCCCGCGCAGTACACGGAACATGATGATGAAGACGGGCATCTGCGCCACCATCGGCAGACACGAGGCCATGGGGTTGACCTTGTGCTCCTGGTAGAGCTTCATCATCTCTTCGTTGAGTTTGGTGCGATCGTTGCGGTACTCGTTCTGGAGCTTGCGCATCTCCGGCGCGAGCTTCTGCATCTCGAGCATGCCCTTGGTGCTCTTCAGGGTGAGTGGTGTGGTGATCGCCATGACGACCGCAGCGATCATGGCGATGGCGATGGCGTAGCTGTGCGTCAGGCCGTAGAACCATGACAACAGTGCCGCAGGAATCTCGAACATCGACTCAGTCGACCTCTCGGGTGGGTGGCGTGATCAGAAGATCGTCGCCTGGAGTGCCACAGCAGACGCTCGGCACTGAATCGGAAACGGAATCGGGAACCGGGTCGAAGCCGCTCGGCCCGAAGGGTCGACAGCGAACCAGCCGGCGCAGCGTCAGCCACCCGCCCCGGGCCGTTCCATGAACCTCGAAGGCCTCGTGGGCGTAGTTCGAGCAGGTGGGGTAGAAGCGGCACGGTGACGGCCGACCTGCGAACGCGCGTTGGTACGCCTCGATCCACGACATCGCTCGACGTTGCGTCCAGGTCGTGGTGTTGGTCATGGTGTTGGCAGCTGGTGACGGTGCACCTTGTCGAGCATCGACGCGACCGTTCGCTCGATCTCTACGAACGTGTGTTCGCATGCGGGAACCCTCGCGCCGATGAGGTACAGGCCCGGAGGGACGTCGGAGTTCGCCAGCACGGCACGAAGGCGTCGCCGCAGCCGATTGCGTGACACGGCGGATCCGACGGCGCGCCCGATGGCGAACGCCACCTGCGGGGGAGCCAGGTCGGGATCGAGGACGAACGAACACCACAGCGGATCGGTCCGGACCCGAACCCCATCACGCCTGAGGCGGACGAAGGCGTCGCGTTCGCGGACCCGGTCGATCAAGCGGAGAGTCGGGCCCGGCCCTTGGCCCGGCGTGACTTCAGCACCGCACGGCCGGCGCGGGTGCTCATGCGCGCACGGAACCCGTGCTTGCGGGCTCGACGGCGATTGTTGGGCTGGTACGTACGCTTCACGGCTGACTCCGGATGGTTCGAGACAAATCATGTTCCGTCGACGAGCACGGTGATCGGGATCGATCGGGCGCGCGCCTCACGGACTGACCTAGCAAGGCTAGAGGCGCCTGTGCACTTGTGCCAACCGCCGCGGCCAAACCACACCGATGTAAGTTGTCCACAGGTCCGGCGTGGAGGCATCACCCCAGCGTATGCATGCTGTCATCCCGTGTGCTGACGTCCCGCGGGCCAAGTTTTCGTCCGGGACCGTTCGTGCTAGGTTCGCTCTCCCGCAGTAGGTCGCTGACATGTCCACATTCTGTGGACAACGGTGTGGACCACTGTCGACCACGATCGGGAGACCTCAGGTGACAGACAGCGCAGACGTGTGGACACAGGTGACGCTCTCACTTCGTTCACAACTCGCCGAATCTGTCTGGTTCTCCACTTTCCAGGACGTGGCACCGTTGCCGTCCGACGACGACACGCTGCGACTGCTCGCCCCCAGCGCCTATGTCCGCGATCGGATCCTCAGCCGGTACCTCCCGCTCGTCACCGAGGCGCTGCAGGATGCAAACGAAGGCCATCGCTCGGTCGAGATCGACGTCGAGACCGGTGGCGAGACCACGATGGCTGCGCACGACACCGACGTTCGTCTCGACCCAGCGACACCTTCGATCACCGACGAACTCCCCGACAACCTCCCGAATCCCGACACCACCCGCTCACTCCTGCTCGACGAAGCCGGCCTCAACCCGCGTTACACCTTCGAGACGTTCGTCAAAGGCGCGTCCAACCAGTTCGCCCTCGCAGCAGCACTGCGCGTCGCCGAAACGCCCGCACGCAGCTACAACCCACTGTTCATCTACGGATCGGCCGGACTCGGCAAGACCCATCTCCTGCACGCGATCGGACACTACGTCCACTCGAACTACCAACACCATGAGGTTCGCTACGTCTCGACCGAGACATTCATGAACGAATACGTCGACGCGATCCGCCAGAACACCACGAACTCGCTGCGACGGCGCTATCGCGACATCGACGTGCTGCTCATCGACGACATCCAGTTCATCGCCGGCAAGGAAGGGCTCCAAGAGGAGTTCTTCCACACGTTCAACTCGCTCCACGGCGCCAACAAACAGGTCGTGATCTCCTCGGATCGCATGCCCGACGCCATCCCCACGCTCGAAGAACGCCTACGGGGCCGGTTCAAGTGGGGCCTGATCACCGACATTCAGCCTCCCGACCTCGAGACCCGCCTCGCCATCCTGCGCAACAAGTCCGAACGCGATCGCGTCCTCGTACCCGACGAGACGCTCGAGTTCATCGCCACGAACATCGCCACCAACATCCGCGAACTCGAAGGTGCACTGATCCGCGTCACGGCGTTCGCCAGTCTGAACCAGGTCCCGATCACCACCGACCTCGCCGAGACCCAACTCGCCGACCTTCTCAAAGACAGCAAACCCAAAGCTCGCACCGACGACGAACTGCTCGCCGACATCGCCGCCATCCTCAAGTTCCCGGTCGAAGACCTCAAGGGCCGCAGCCGGCAGCGGCCACTCGTCACCGCCCGCCAGATCGCGATGTACGTGTTCCGCGAACTCACCGACCTCAGCTACCCGGCGATCGCACGGCTGTTCGGCGGCCGCGACCACACCACCGTCATCCACGCCAACGAGAAGATCCAGCGCCTGATGAGCGAACGCAAACAGATCTACGACCAGGTCACCGACCTCCTCCAGCAGCTCAAGGCATGACGCACGCCACCACACCACTCGCGAACAACCATGGGGACGAGCATCGGACAACGCGGCCCATCCCGTGGACATCGAGCAGTTGTCCACCGGAGTACATCGATGCAATTCGCGACCTGGGGATCGGCCGCCCATCCCATGTGGACGCCCACGGCCGCTCTACGCTGCACGAACGCGTGGTTGTCCCCAATCCACAGCACCTACTACTGACATTGAACATTGAGACATCCCTGCATGAGGAGAAGTGCCCACTGTGAAGTTTCGTTGCGAACGTGATGTGCTCGCCGATGCCGTCGGCTCTGCTGGACGAGCAGCGACGAACCGAACGGGCACGCTGCCGGTCCTGTCCGGGGTCCGCATGGAAGTCGACGGCGACACCCTCACCGTCACCGGGACCGACCTCGAACTGACCATCCGACTCAGCGTCGACGTCGGCGGCGAACGCAACGGTGCCGCTGTCGTGCCCGCCCGCCTCGTCGGTGACATCGTCAAGGCACTGCCTGCGGGTGCCGTCCACGTCGAACTCGGCGATGACGAGATGTCGATCAGCGCCGGTCGCTCACAGTTCTCGGTGCGCCCGCTGTCACTCGACGACTACCCGAGCCAAGCCGAATCGTCCGCCGGGGCGGTCACGCTTCCCGCCGATGCCATGGCCGACGCACTCCGCCAAGTCGTGCGCGCCGCATCGACCGACGACGCACGCGCCGTGCTGACCGGCGTGCTGCTCGCCTCCGACGACGATGGACTGCGGATGGTCGCCACCGACTCGTACCGACTCGCCGTACGCGATCTCCCCGACTCCGGCGTGCTTGCCGCTGGCCAGAAGGTGCTCATTCCCGGCCGAGCACTCAATGAGCTTCAGCGTCTGCTCGGCGACGTCGATCAACTCCAAGTCCGCCTCGGCGAACGCGAAGCCACCTTCGAAGCCGGTGGCACGCGGCTGAGCACGCGGCTGATCGAAGGCGAGTTCCCCAACTACCGCAACCTGCTCCCGTCGAGTTACCCGAACCTGCTCACCGTCGGCAAAGCAGCGATGCTCGAAGCCATCCGCCGCGTCAAGATCCTCGCCCAGGACTCCACCCCGGTGCGACTCACACTCGGCGGCGACACGGTGCAACTCACCGCGATCACCCAAGACGTCGGCAACGCAGCCGAAGAGATCGACGCCAGCTACGACGGCACCGAGATGACCGTCGCGTTCAACCCCGACTACCTCGCCGCCGGCATCGACGCCATCGACTCGGACGACGTCACCCTCGCCACCATGGACCCGATGAAACCGGCCGTCCTCCGCGGCGTCGGACGCGACGACTACCTGTACCTGCTCATGCCGGTCCGGGTGCCGTAATACCTTTCGAGAGTTCACCACAAGTCGGTTGCCGTCCATCGAGGTCGCTCTCGATCCGGCTCGTCGCTGGCGCTTCCCTCGCCGGTGTGTGTCTGTGAGACTGCGGGTTCTTCATGATCGTGTCGCATCTGGAACTGGTCGACTTCAGGAACTACGTGTCGGGGACGTTCGAGCTGACGGCGGGGACGACGGCGATCATCGGCGACAACGGGCAGGGCAAGACGAACCTCGCCGAGGCCCTCGCCTTCCTGGCAACACTCGGCAGCTTCCGATCCGTGCCGGGCGACGCACTGATCCGGGTCGGAGCCTCGACCGCCATCATCCGGGCCACGGTTGTCGACGACGACCAACGCGAGAGTCTCATCGAGATCGAACTCGCGGTTGCCGGGCGCAACCGCGTCCAGGTCAACCGCCAACGCCTGCAACGAGTCCGCGATCTCCTCGGCACCGTGCGCGTCACCGTGTTCTCGCCCGACGACCTCATCCTCGTCAAGGGAAGTCCTGGCGATCGGCGCCGATTCCTCGACGACACCCTCGTCGCGCTCGCAGTCAAGTACGACTCGATCCGCCTCGAAGTCGACCGCATCGTGCGACAACGCAACACCCTGCTCAAGCAGGCCGGTGGACGGCTCTCGGACGAAATCGAGGTCACCCTCGACGTCTGGGATGCGAAGTTCGCCGATGTCGCCGATCAGTTCGGCTACGCGCGAGCGACCCTCGTCGCCCGGCTCACTCCCATGGTGCACGACGCTTACGAGCAACTCGCCGGCGTGCCGACAGCGATCGACCTGTTCTACGAGCCTCCGTGGCGCTCGCGCGGGCTGGCCGCGGCGCTCCTCGAGGCCCGGGCGGTCGACATCCGACGTGGCGTCAGCACCGTCGGTCCCCACCGCGACGAGCTGACGCTGTCGATCGGTGGACTCCCGAGCCGCACCCATGCGTCACAGGGTGAGCAGCGCACGCTGGCGCTGGCGTTGCGGCTCGCCGGCCACCGCCTCGTGACCGAGCGCACCGGATCTGCGCCCGTCCTCGTGCTCGACGACGTCCTGTCCGAACTCGACGACCACCGGGCCACGGCGCTGCTCGACCATCTGCCGACCGGACAGGTGATCATCACCACCGCCAGCGAACTTCCGCCGACTGCTCGCGCGGATCACATCCTGCGCGTCGAGGGCGGCCGAGTCCTCTGACGTCCGGTCGGTGAAGGTTTGCGATGAGCGAAACCGCTGTATCTGGTCGGTTCGCTCATCGCGGGGGTGGGGATGTGGGTTGCGATGAGCGAAACCGCTGTATCTGGTCGGTTCGCTCATCGCGGGGTGGGGTTGGTGGCGTTCGGAGTACGTTGGCTCACGTGTCCGACCCGGTGCCGATCTCCCGATCGCTCGACTCGATCATGAAATCGCTGCGCGGCACCGACCGGATCCAGATCGGCGGGGTGTTCGGCCGTTGGGACGACGCTGTCGGGCCCACCGTGGCCGCCCACGTCCGCCCGGTGCGCCTCGATCAGGCTGTGCTCACCGTCGAGGCCGACGAAGCCGCATGGGCCACCCAGGTCAAGTTCTTGTCGGGCACGATCACGGCTCGTCTCGCCGAGGTCGCAGGCGTGACCATCGAGCGCATCGACGTGCGCGTCGCCGGCTCGTCGCGACGGTGATTCACACCATCGGGTTCCCCGACTCTGTGACACCCCGCTGGTAGGATGAAACCCACTCGCGAAGTCAGCGTGGGCGCTGGTCGAATCCCCGGATGACCCCCGGGAACTCGATCGGCTGACCTCGCTGAACGCCAAGAACAGCATGCCTTTTCGGCATGTCCGCCAGACAGCAAGAAGTATCGAGGTACGAGTGTCCAACGACACCCAAGCACCAGCCGACGTCTCCGACACCAATGGCGGCTCGACGCCGAAGAAGCCGTCGAAATCCGCCAATGCCGCCACCACCACGGCGGCCTACGACGCCAAGGCCATCCAGGTCCTCGAAGGGCTCGACCCGGTCCGCAAGCGCCCCGGCATGTACATCGGTTCCACGGGTCTGCAGGGCTTGCACCACCTGATCTGGGAAGTCGTCGACAATTCGGTCGACGAGGCAATGGCCGGTCACTGCACGCGCATCGGCATCACTCTGCTCGCCGACGGCGGCTGCCAGGTCGACGACAACGGTCGTGGCATCCCGATCGACCCGTTCACATCGGGTGAACACAAGGGCAAGAGCGCGGCCGAGGTGGTCCTCACCGTGCTGCACGCCGGCGGCAAGTTCGGTGGCGATGGCTACAAGGTGTCCGGCGGCCTGCACGGCGTCGGCGTGTCGGTCGTCAACGCGCTGTCCGAGCGCCTCGTCATCGAGGTCGACCGCGACGGCAACCATCACCGCCAGGAATACGCCAAGGGCGGAAAGCCTCAGGGCAAGATGACCATCGTCGGCGACACGCCCAAGCGCGGGCGCACCACCGGCACCACCATCTCGTTCTGGCCCGACCCGACGATCTTCGCCGCCGAGGGCACCGAGTTCGTCGCCCGGACCGTGCTCGAACGCCTCCAGACGATGGCGTTCCTCAACAAGGGCCTCGAGATCGTCTTCACCGATCAGCGTGAAGGCCGCGAACAGACCGTCACGTACCAGTACAAAGGCGGCATCCTCGACTTCGTCAAGCATCTCAATGCCACCAAGGAGCCGCTGTTCTCCAAGGTGTGCCAGTTCGAGGACGAGGACGAGGCCGACGGCCAGATGCTCGACATCGCCATGCAGTGGAACACCGGCTACTACGAGGGCATCCACGGCTACGCCAACGGCATCTCCACCATCGAGGGCGGCATGCACGTCGAGGGCTTCAAGACCGCCCTCACCTCGGTGATCAACAAGTACGCCCGCGCCAAGAACCTGCTCAAGGAGAAGGACCCGAATCTCACCGGCGAGGACATCCGCGAGGGCATCACGGCAATCGTGTCCGTCAAGCTGCGCGAGCCGCAGTTCGAAGGCCAGACCAAGGCCAAGCTCGGCAACGTGCCGATGCGGTCGTTCGTGCAGAAGGCGACCTACGAACGCCTCGGCGAATGGCTCGAGGAGAATCCTGCCGAAGCGAACAAGGTCGTCAAGAAGGGCCTTGCCGCCGCGCAGGCCCGCGTGGCCGCGAAGAACGCCCGCAACGCGATCCGCCGCAAGACGGCACTGTCGGGTGCCGGCATGCCGGACAAGCTCAAGGACTGCTCGTCGAAGAACGCCGACGAGTCCGAAATCTTCATCGTCGAGGGCGACTCCGCCGGCGGAACCGCCGTCGACGCTCGCGACCCGCGAACGCAGGCCATCCTGCCGATCCGCGGCAAGATCCTCAATGTCGAGCGTGCTCGCGTCGACAAGATGCTCAAGAACAACGAGATTCAGGCGTTGATCACGGCGATCGGTGCCGGCGTCGGCGACGAGTTCGACGTCGCCAAGGCCCGCTACCACAAGGTGATCTGCCTGGCTGACGCCGACGTCGACGGCAGCCACATCCGCACCCTGCTGCTCACGTTCTTCTTCCGCCAGATGCGCGAGATGGTCGAGGCCGGCTACGTCTACATCGCCCAACCGCCGCTGTACTCCACCGAGATCGGCAAGGAGAAGGTCTATCTCAAAGACGACATCGCGAAGGATGCCTTCCTCGTCGAACGACCCAACCACAAGAAACCGTTCAACCGGTTGAAGGGTCTCGGCGAGATGGACTGGGAGGAGTTGCGCACCACCACGATGCTCGACGGCACGCGCACCCTGCTGCAGGTCAACGTCGAAGAGGCCGCCCTCGCCGACGAGATCACCTCGATCCTGATGGGTGACGACGTGCCGGCACGGCGCGGGTTCATCACCACCAACGCCCGCGACGTTCGCAACCTCGACTTCTGAACCGCCGACTTCTGAGACTGATCAATGACTGACACCAACGACACCCCTCCGCACGAACCCATTCAGCCGATCTCGTTGAGCGACGAGATGGAGAGCTCATTCCTCGAGTACGCGATGTCGGTGATCATGTCGCGCGCTCTGCCCGACGTGCGCGACGGCCTCAAGCCGGTCCACCGCCGGATCATCTGGGACATGGAGGACCAGGGCTTTCGCCCCGATCGTCCCCACGTGAAGTGCGCGCGTGTCACCGGCGACACGATGGCGCGATTCCACCCACACGGCGACAGCGCCATCTACGACGCCTTGGTGCGTATGGCCCAGCCGTTTTCGCTCCGCCATCCCCTGATCGACTTCCACGGCAACTACGGCAGCCCCGACTTCGGTCCGGCCGCTGCTCGCTACACCGAATGCCGTCTGAACCCATTGGCGATGCAACTCCTCGCGGACATCGACGAAGACACCGTCGACATGATCCCGAACTACGACGGGAACTTCGAGCAGCCCGTCGTGCTGCCGGCGCGTTTCCCGAACCTGCTGGTCAACGGCAGCCAGGGCATCGCGGTGGGCATGGCCACCAACATCCCGCCGCACAACCTCGGCGAGGTGATCGACGCTGTCGTGCACCTGCTCGACAACGCCGACGCCACGCCCGACGAGCTCATGGAGTTCGTCAAAGGCCCCGACTTCCCGACCGGTGCCAGCATCCTCGGCAAGGCCGGCATCATCGATGCGTACCGCACCGGCCGCGGCTCGGTGAAGATGCGCGCCCGCGTCGAGATCGAGGAATCGAAGACCGGTCGGATGGAGATCGTCGTCAGCGAGCTCCCGTACCAGACGAGCTGCTCGTCGATCGCCGCGCGTATCCAGGACCTCGTCGACGGCGGCGACCTCGACGGCATCGCCGACGTGAACGACGCGTCGTCGGGCGGCAAGACCAACCTGATCATCACGCTCAAGCGCGATGCCAACGCCAACGTGGTCAAGAACAACCTGTTCAAGCTCACCCAGCTGCAGTCGACGTTCTCGATCAACATGGTCGCCCTCGTCGACGGGGTTCCCCGCCAGATCAACCTGCGCGACGCGCTCGTCGCCTACGTCAAGCACCAGCGCGACGTCATCACTCGGCGCTCACAGTTCCGTCTCGACAAGGCCAAGCGGCGTGAACACATCCTCGAGGGCCGCATCAAGGCACTCGACGTCATCGATGCGATCATCGCGCTCATCCGCGCCAGCGACGACGTGGCGGCCGCTCGCGACGGTCTGATGGCCGCACCGTACGAGTTCAGCGAGATCCAGGCCAACGACATCCTCGACATGCAGTTGCGCCAGTTGACGCGGTTGTCGCGTCTCGATCTGCAGACCGAACTCGACGAGACCCGGGCGAAGATCATCGACCTCCAGGAGATCCTCGACAGCCCCGAGCGGCTCAACACGGTCATCCGCGAGGAGATCACCGCCATCAAGGACGAGTTCGCCACGCCGCGTGTGTGTGAACTCACCTACGACGACGGCGAGATGTCGATCGAGGACCTCGTCGACGACAAGGAACTCGTCATCGTGATGACCGAGGCCCAGTACGTCAAGGCGGTGTCGGCCGACTCGTTCAAGACGCAGGGTCGAGGCGGGCGCGGCGTGTCTGGCGGCAAGATGAAGCTCGACGACATCGTCCGCCACGTCATCTTCACCACCGCGCATGCCCACCTGCTGTTCTTCTCGAACCGAGGCAAGGTCTACCGGTTGCGCGCGCTCGAGATCCCCGAGCGTGAACGCACCGCCAAGGGCATGCCGATCGTCAACCTCCTGCCACTGCAGGCCGACGAGCAGATCCAGGCGATCATCGACACGCGCGACTTCGCCGGCGAGCGCTTCCTGTTCTTCGCGACGAGGAACGGCACCGTCAAGAAGACCGCCTTCGACGCCTACGACTCGAGCCGCCGCGACGGCCTGATCGCCATCAATCTCCGCGACGGCGACGAACTCGTCCGCGTGATCGAGACGAGCGGGAGCGACCACATCTTCATGGTCAGCCGCAACGGCATGACGATCCGGTTCGACGAGAACGATGTGCGGGCCATGGGCCGCACCGCGGGCGGAGTTCGCGGCATGAAGCTCAAGAACGCCGACGACCACGTGGTGTCCGTCGACGTCGCCCGGGATGACACTGCGATCTTGATCATGACCGAGGCCGGATACGGCAAGAGGACACAACTCGACAGGTTCAACAGCCAGGGCCGAGGCGGCCAGGGCGTCCGCGGCATCAAGCTCACCGGCAAGAAGGGCGCCGTCGTGGCGGCGTTCATGGTCGGCCTCGACGACGAGATCGTCGCGGTGTCCAACAATGGCGTCACCATCCGCATGGAGGTCCGTGGCATCTCGTCGCAGGGCCGCGATGCGACCGGCGTCAGGGTGATGAACATCGACGACGGTGACGCCGTCAGTTCGGTCGCACCGATTCTCGCCGTCGACGACGAGTAATCGCCCGCTGCGACCCCGATCGCGACTCCTCGTCGCCAGTCCCCAAGCAACCGGGGGTGATGATGTCGATCTCGCGCGATCGTGGACAAGCTGCCGTTCTCGTTCTGCTCCTGGCCGCCGTGCTCTTCGTCGCGCTGTCGGCTGCGTTGGTCGTCTTCGGCGGTCGCACCATCGATCGCTCGCGGGCACAGACCGCTGCTGATGCGGCCGCTCTCGCGTCGATCGTCGGCGGACGTGGGGCCGCGGCCACGATGGCGCAGCGCCATGGTGGTGTCCTGGTCTCGTTCACCCGCGGGCCGGTGGACGGCCAGGTGACCGTCGTGGTCCGCGTCGCAGCTGCGACGGCGCGCGCTGCTGCCAGCGACGAGCCGTGACCAGCACGTGACGATTCGATCTGAGCGCGACTGCCTACACTCGTGCAGATGAGCAAGACCGAGCGCGATCTCGATCTGGAGTTCGACGCGCTCGACGATGAACGAGATGTCGAACTCGACGAGGCGCTGCTCGACGGCGAGATGCTCGACTCGGACGATGTCGCTGATGTGCGATGTCGATGTCGATGTCGCTGTCGCTGTCGCTGTCGCTGTGGATGACGTCACGGAGTCCGATGACGATCTCGACCAGCCGTACGCGCTGCCTGAGATCCTCATGGCGACCGAGGACGATGGCGAGGACGGCGACGACCTCGAGGACGGGCAGGACGCTGCAGCGGCCGTCGATCCGTTGATCGCCCGAGAGGCTCCCGAGCCCGACGTCAGCGATGATGTCCTCGACGAGCTCCGCCGAGCCGACATCGATGGCCCGACGGTCGCGTTCGCGCCGCAGGACGACACCTCGTCAGCGATTCGCCGCCCGCGCCGATCTCCCGACTACGACCCGGCGCCGTTCCCCATCCCGATGACCGTCCCGCGCATGCTGGGGCGCAAGCCCCGTGTTCGCCGAGTCACCCGCGTCGTTCGCCACGTCGACCCGTGGAGTGTGTTCAAGATCGCGATCATCGCCAACGTGGTGCTGTACCTGATCGTGTTGACCGCCGGTGTCCTGCTGTGGAACGTCGCCTACGCCACCGGAACCATCGACAACGTCGAGCGCTTCTTCGAGTCATTCGGCTGGTCGTCGTTCGAGTTCAACGGCGGCGAGATCTACCACAACGCGTGGATCGGCGGGCTCTTCGTGGTGATCGGTTTCACCGGCCTCGCTGTCCTGCTGGCCACCCTGTTCAACCTGATCACCGACCTCGTCGGTGGCATGCGATTCACCGTGCTCGAAGAAGAGGTCGTCGAGGCACGGTCGTCGCCGATGCGCCGATTCGTCGTTCGGCGCGCCGAGCCCGAGATCCCGCACGTCTCCTACGACGAGTCCGGGCCGATCGTGCGCGAAGCGATCGTCGACGACAGTGACAGCCTGCCGCGCTGAGCAACGATCTCGATCTCGTCGAGGCGTGAAGGACTCCGCCGACCGATAACCTCTCCGACTTGCCGGGGCTATAGCTCAGTCGGTTAGAGCGCTGCCCTGATAAGGCAGAGGTCACAAGTTCGATTCTTGTTAGCCCCACCAACCCGGCCGGTTGCGGATGATGACATTTTCGCCCGCTGCCGGGTGCCCGACCGCCGGGCTACCCTGCTCGTCGAATGAAGTTCCTTCGACGAGCGTTCTCGGCCATCGCGTTGATGGGGTTCGCTGCCGCCGTGCTCCGAGTGCGTGGGACGGGTGGCACACCGCCGCAGCACGGTGGATGGCGTCCCCTCGAACTGCCCGACTCATGACGCCCCGAGTCGCGGTGGTCGGTCGCGGTGTCGTCGGGCAACGGATCACGCGGCGCCTTCCGACCGTGGTCGGTGTCGATCTGGTCGATCACGACCCCCGCACCGGTCGGGACATCCCCGGCGACGTGTCGATCGTCGTGCTGGCACACGCAGGGCTCCACGCCGACCTCGCCCGACAGCTCATCGACCGCGAGATCGCCGTCGTGTCCGTCAGCGACGACCTCGCCGACGTCCGATCGATGCTCGACCTCGACGTCGCCGCACGCGCTGGCGGTGTCGCGCTCGTCGTCGGCGCCGGCATGGACCCGGGCCTGACCGGGCTGCTCACCCGCTTGGCCGTATCGAAGCTGGCGACCGCGGACGAGATTCACATAGCGCTCCACGGCACGGCCGGTCCCTCGTGCGCACGTCGCCACCACCGAGCGCTCAGCGGACGCGCCCTCGGGTTCCACGATGGTGCGTGGGTACAGCCGACCGCGGGCTCCGGCCGCGAGCTCTGCTGGTTCCCAGAACCCGTCGGTGCATACGACTGCTACCGGGCAGAACTGGCGTCACCACTCCTGCTGCACCATGCGTTCTCCGGGGTCGACCGGATCTCCGCCCGCGTGTCGGCCAATCGCCGCGACCGGCTCACGGCCTGGTTGCCGATGCTCAGCCCGCCTCACCGCGAGGGCGGCGTCGGCGCGGTTCGCGTCGAGGTTCGCGGCACCGACGCCAGCGGTGCCCGGGTCACGTCGATCGTCGGCATCGCCGAACTCGTCGGCACGGCAGCCGCGGCCACAGCATCGGCGTTCACGGTGGAAGCACTCGCCGGCCGACTACCGGCCGGTGTGAGCGTGGCCGGCGATGCGGGGATCGACACAACGAGCGTCCTGCGCACGATCAGCCGACTCGGCGTACGACTCCAGGAGTTCACCGGCGTGCCCTCGACGCAACGAATCGAGCGCGAATCCCTGACCGTCTCGAGTCCGACGTCGTCCGGATCGATGTCGTCGCGAGGTGACGGTGTGATCTGGTCGATTCGTGACGCCAGCCGTTCGACCACCTCGGTGAGCCGGTCGAGCCGGTCGTCGAACGCCTCGCCGGTCACCATGTCGGACATCGTCAGGCGGACACTGGCGATCTCGCGGGCGAGGAACTCGGTGTCGGCCTGCGTGCGCTCGGCCACTTCACGGTCGTTCTGAGAGGTCACACGATCCCGCCGCTCCTGGCGGTTCTGGGCGAGCAGGATCAGTGGTGCCGCGTACGAGGCCTGGATCGACAGCACCAGCGTGAGCAGCACGAGCCCGCGGTCCCACGGGTCGAATTGGAACCGCGCGGGCACGACGGTGTTGAACAGGATCCAGACGGTGATGACGACCGTCTGCCAGACGAGGAATCGAGCCGTGCCGAGAAAGTTCGCGATCGACTCGGCGAAGCGACCGAACGTGTCGGAGTCGTACGACACCCCGACGCGCCCGGCGGTGCGTGGGGTCGTCAGATCCTCCCGGCGCTTCATGTCTCGACCACCCGCTTGCGACGGGTCCGCCAGCCGACGCCCAACATTCGGTCGAGCACGTCGTCGACGGTCACCGCACCCAGGAAACGGCCGACTTCGTCGGTGACGGCGACGGCGAGCAGGTCGTAACTGGCGAGGAGCTCGGCCACCTCGCGGTCGGTGGCATCCGGCGTCACCGTCGGATCATCGGCGATGAGACGACCGATCTGCATGTTCGGCGGTTCTCGCAGAAGGCGCTGCATGTGAACGACGCCGACGAGCTTGCCGGTCGGTGCCTTGTACGGAGCCTGGGTGACGAACACCTGCGTGGCGATACTGACCACCCAGTCGGGATCGCGAACCTGGGCGAGCGCCTCGGCGACGGTGGCATCCGGACCGAGGATGATCACCTCGGGCGTCATCAGACCGCCGGCAGTCCCCTCTTCGTAGGAGAGCAGGCGCCGGATGACCTCGGCGTCGTCGACGTCCATCACTCCGAGCATGCGTTCCTGGTCGGCCGGTGCCATCTCGCCGAGGAGGTCGGCGAGGTCGTCGTACTCCATCTCGTCGAACACGCCGACGAGCCGATCACGATCGAGTTGCTCGACGATGCGAACCTGCTCCTCCTCAGGCAATTCCTCGAGCACGTCGGCGAGGCGTTCGTCGTCCATCGCCTCGGCGAGCTGACGTCGCTGGTCGATCGGCAGCGCTCGCACGATCGCGGCCACTTCAGCCGGGTGGAACTCGCGCAGCCGCGCAGCCTCGGCCTGCATCGCCGTCTGGGCTTCGAACAGTGCCGGCACCTCGTCGAAATCGACGAGTCGATAGCTCGGACGTCGGCGCAGTGTGGTCTTGCGGGCGAGACGCACCTTGTCGATCACCCAGTAGGTGGAGCGGGTGTTCTCCAGTGGCCGCAAGGCGATGTCGCTGACCGTCTCGTCACCGATCTTGCGGTCGATCAGCTCGCCACCGATGAGGACCTCACCCGGTCGGGGCTTGAACGGGTTGAGGTCGACGTCCCAACTCCGCAGACGGGCCCCATCGCCGTCGAGTTCGGCGATCCGGTTCGCGTTGACGAAGATCCGACGACGCTGACTGCTGGCCACGAACCCGACCACCCGCGGTGGCACCGCCGACTCGCGTCCTTTGCCGGCGCGTCCAGGGATCACCACGATGTCTTCGATGCGTCCGATCGGTGCGCCGCCCGCGTCGAGCAACGGCAGCCGCATCACCCTGAAGGCGTAGATCAGGTCAGCGGCCATAGCCGCAGGTTACCGATGGCCCTGCGACCGCAGCGTTACATCTGGGGTCAGACTCCAGATGTGACACTCAGCAGGCTTCGACCTGGACGAGGGTGTCGAAGTACGCGACGCCGCCGCCCCACTCGGTGAGGGTGTCGTTGGTGAGGCTGTTGGCGATGCGCCCATCGGGGTGATGGCGGCTCCACCATCCGAACGGGATCGCGACCACGCCGGGACGAAGTCGATCGGTGATCTTCGCCGGCACCTCGACCGAGGCCCGGTCGTTCCACACGCGCGCCAGAGCACCGTCTTCGAGGCCGCGGGCGGCGGCGTCGGCGGCGACCAACTCGACGAACGGACCTCCTTCGACCGGGCCGTGCTTGGGCAGGTCGGAGTAGCCCGAGTTGAGAAAGCGCGAGTGGTGCTTGGGTGTGAGGAGTTGGAGCGGATAGCGGTCGAGGAGTTCGGAATCGCCGTCCGGGCCCTCGCGGGGCGCGACGAAGACCGGGACGCGTGGTTGACCCATTCGTTCG
The DNA here is from genome assembly GCA_963774765.1 of Ilumatobacteraceae bacterium. Lineage (GTDB taxonomy): Bacteria > Actinomycetota > Acidimicrobiia > Acidimicrobiales > Ilumatobacteraceae > Sva-07. Next base: position 13,094 of record CAVZGP010000030.1, on the reverse strand, counting down.
AGTTGATCCGACGCCAAGTGGACGCGTCCCGACGGCGTGTCGAAGTGGCCGTCACCGAACGGGCGACCGTCGTCGGGATACGGCGCGCGTACCCAACCGACCCGCTTCAACTCGTCGAGGTCGATCGTCGGAAGCGCCGCTCTCAGCAGGGTCTCGTCGCTGTCGAACAGCGACGGCTCGGTGTAGCCCATCGCCCGGCCGAGTCGGCGGAACAGCTCCGTGTTCGAGCACGCTTCGCCCGGAGCCTCGATCGCCGCTTCGTTCCAGCCGACCCACAGGTGACCCCACGGGAGTACGACGTCGTCGCTCTCGATCTGGGTTGCGGCGGGCAGCACGATGTCCGCGTAGCGGGCGGTGTCGGTGAGGAAGTGTTCGTGGACGACGGTGAACAGGTCGTCGCGCTCCATGCCGGCGCGGATCAGTTCCGCCTGGGGCACGGTGACGAGCGGATTGCAGTTCCAATTGATCAGCGCATGGACGCCCGGGCCGCTCGCCTCGCCGGCATGCGGTGATGTCAGGATTGCGCCCAGCCGACTCATGTTGAGCGTCCGCGGTTCGCGTCGATCGCCGGCTCGTTCGAGATCGGGTCGCAACAACGCGGCGCCGTCGACGAGCGCGTCGCTGTACGAACCGACGCTCTTCGCGATGCCACCGCCGCGTTCGGCCCACGCGCCGGTGAGCGCAGGCAGGCAGGCGAGGGTGCGGTAGAACATCGCCCCGTTCTCGTGGTGCTCGGCACCGATCAGCGCGCGGATGCCCGAGGGTCGCACGGTCGCGTAGTCGGTGGCGAGTTGCTCGATGACGTCGGGATCAACGCCGGTGGCCGTCGCTGCCCGCTGTGGTGTCCAGTCCACAACTGCGTCTTGGAGTTCGTCGAAGCCGATCGTGTGCTCGGCGATCCAAGCGTCGTTCGTGAGCCCGTCGCGGATGATGACGTGCATCATCGCGAGCATCATCGCGATGTCGGTTCCCGGCAGCGGCTGGATGAACCGATCGCCACGCGCCTCGTCGATCGCGTCAGCGGTGAGCGTGCGGATCGGGTCGATCACCACGAGTCGAGCGCCGCGCGCGGGCGGTCTCGACCGTCGGCCACAGATGTCGGTTGGTGAGCTTGGTGTTGGTGCCCCACAGGATGATCAGCTGTGAGTGCTCGAGTTCGAGTGGATCCATGGCACGGCCCGAACCGTTGGTCATGCGCATGCCGTGGCCGACCGTCGGCCCGCAGATCGCCCGCTCGAGCTTCGAGGCACCCATGTGTGCGAAGAATCGAGCGTTGATGCCCATCATCGACAGCAGGCTCTGGTTGCCGGCGTCGCTGAACGGCAGCACCGCCTCGGCACCGTGGGTGTCGATCGCATGGTGCAGTCGTCGTGCGATGTCGGCGAGCGCGTCGTCCCAACTGATCTGTTCGAATTCGCCGGATCCCTTGGGTCCGACGCGGCGCAGCGGGTGCAGGATCCGGTCGGGGGAGTAGACCCGGTCGAGGAACCGGTTGACCTTCGGGCACAGCTCGCCGGCGGAGTACGGATGGTCGGGGTTGCCGCGCAGCTTCACCGCCACGGGTCCCGGTTCGGCGTCCTCGTCGATCGTCACGGTCCAGCCGCACGAGTCCGGACAATCGTGATGGCAGGTTCCGTTGACGGTCCGCATCGTCAGGCCTCGATGATCTCGCGCAGGTGGGGCCAGGCGGCGGCGAATCCGAAGTGCAACGGGAGTTGATCGACGTAGTCGAGCGGGAACCAGTCGACCTCGTCGGTCTCGAAGTTCATCGAGGCCCCGAACGGTTCGTCGACCTCGACGACCACCGTCGTGTACTTCCAGTCGGTGGCCGGCTCGAACACGTACTGACCGAGCGGGCGCGGCGGGCTCAGCGGTGCGCCCACCTCCTCGAACGCCTCACGCAGGGCTCCTTCGTACGGCGTCTCGCCGAGATCCAGGGCTCCACCGGCGCACGACCAGTTGCCGCCTTCGTGGGCCATGGCGCTGCGCTTCTGCAGCATCACCAGTGGCTCGTCGTGGGCGTCGCGCACCACGAACACCACGCCGGCGGCGCCGTACACACCCCAACGCACATGCCCATCGCTGCACCGCATGAATCCGTCGCCTGTCCGTCGTTCCAACACGGGCATCACCCTAGAGCCCGCCCGATTGCACCAGAGGTCTGACCCCTGGTGCAATCGACGGGAAGGATTGGTGGTGGTCGGTGGTTGTCTTGTCTTCGTGAGCATTGCCGAACCCGACCTGTCCATCGAGACGTTCGATCTGATCATCGTGGGAAGCGGATCGGGCAACTCGATCCCGTCGTTCCTCGACGACTGGAACATCGCGATCGTCGAACGTGACGTGTTCGGAGGCACCTGCCTGAATCGCGGCTGCATCCCGTCGAAGATGTTCGTGTACCCCGCCGACGTCGCCGTGGCATCGCAGACGTCCGCCAAGCTCGGCATCGACACGCAGTTCAACGGCGCCGACTGGTCGGCAATCCGTGACCGCGTGTTCGGCCTGATCGACCCGATCGCGTCGAGCGGGCGCGACTACCGGGCGACCGGGACCCCCAACGTCACCCTGATCGAGGGCACCGCAGCGTTCGTCGACGAACGCACCCTCGATGTGGAAGGCCGACGGATCACCGCGCCGAACATCCTGCTCGCGGCCGGCGCCCGACCCGTGGTGCCACCCATCACCGGTCTCGTGGAAACCGGCTTCCACACGTCGGACTCGATCATGCGACTGCCCGAACTCCCGGAACGGCTCGGGATCATCGGCGGTGGGTTCATCGCCGTCGAGATGGGTCACGTGTTCTCGGGCCTCGGCTCGCATGTCACGGTCTTCAACCGGTCGAACACGTTGTTACGAGAGTTCGACCATGACATCTCAGCGGCGTTCACCGAGGCGTTCGGTGAACGGGTCGAGTTGTTGCTCGGGCACATCCCCACCAAGGTCGAGCGCGTGGCCGATGGCATCAAGATCACCTGCGCCGTCGGCGAGACGATCGTCGACGAACTCCTCGTCGCCACCGGGCGCGAACCGAACAGCGACCTGCTCGATGTCGACGCGGCCGGCCTCGATTGCCACCATCACGGAACCGTCGCCGTCGACGACACGATGGCCACCAACGTGCCCGGCATCTGGGCGGTCGGCGACATCGCCAACAACTACCAGCTCAAGCATCTCGCCAACGCCGAGGCGGCGATCGCGTTCTGGAACATCGCACATCCCGACGACCTGCGACACCAGAGCTACACGGCCGTGCCGAGCGCCGTGTTCTCGAACCCGCAGGTCGCCACCGTCGGGTTGACCGAACAGGAGGCCCTCCGGCAGGGCCGTTCGTTCACCGTCGGCCGCCGCGACTACGCCGGCACCGCCTACGGCTGGGCGATGGTCGACACCTCGGGATTCGCCAAGGTGCTCGTCGACACCGAGACCGGGTTGATCATCGGCGCGCACATCCTGGGCCCACAGGCTTCGTCGATCATCCAGCCGCTGATCCAGGCCATGCAGTTCGATCAACGTGCCGAGGATCTCGCCCGCGAGGTCTTCTACATCCACCCGGCGCTGACCGAAGTGGTCGAGAACGCACTCCTCGACGCGCTCGGGTGATCAGTAGCGTCGCCGACGTGGCAGCGCTGACCGACAACGAGATCGCACTGGCGCGCGCGGCAACGCCAGGGTGTTCGACTCGCGATGGTCGGCGGGTCATCCACCTCAACCATGCGGGATCGTCGCTGCCACCGCAGGTGGTCCTCGACGCACAGATCGATCATCTGCGAGCCGAGGCCATGTCGGGTGGGTACGAAGCAGCCGACACCGCACTCGGAGCACGAGACGCGGTGTACGAATCGATCGGGGAACTGATCGGCGCCCGACCGCACCAGATCGCCCGGATGGAGCACGCGACCGCCGCTTGGAACGCCGCGTTCTGGTCGATCCCGATGCGGCCCGGCCAGCACGTCGTCGTGCACGACCACGAGTACGGCGCGAACATCGTCGCGTTCCTGTCAGCGGCCGAGCGGCGAGGTGTCGTCATCGACCGGGTTCCGAGCGACACGACGGGCCAGGTCGACGTCGACGCGATCGCCGACCGGCTCGAACATCACGATGTCGCGCTCGTGTCGCTGACGCACGTGCCCACCAACGGCGGCTTGGTCAACCCTGCCGCCGATGTCGGCAAGCTCACCAAGGCCGCACGCGTGCCGTTCCTGCTCGACGCGTGCCAGTCGGTCGGCCAGCGGCGGATCGACGTCGCCGAGATCGGCTGTGACCTGATGTCGGCGACTGGACGCAAGTTCCTCCGTGGACCGCGGGGCAGCGGCTTCCTCTACGTCAGTGACTCGATCGTCGATCGACTGGTTCCGAGCCATCCCGATCATCACGGCGCCGAACTGGTCGCCGGCGACCGGTTCGAATGGCGCACGGGTGCGCGTCGCTTCGAGTACTGGGAGCACAGCGTCTCCGCATGGTTGGGCCTCGGCGCCGCCGTCGACCATGCCCTCGGCTGGGGCAGCGAGCGGATCGAGGAGACGGTCACCGAGCGTGCCGAACAACTGCGGGACCGGGCGACCGACGCCGGGTTGACGGTGTTCGACGAAGGCGAGCATCGCGGCGGGATCGTCACGTGTGCCGCCGCTGGCGTCAGCGCGGCGAAGCTGCAGGCCGCGCTCGCCGAACGCGGCATCAACACCACCTGCACCCATCCGGATTCGTCACGCTGGGATGTCGAGCGTCGGAGCCTGCCGGCGCTGCTTCGCATGTCGGTGCACTACACGACCACCGTCGACGAACTCGACACCGCTGTCGACGTGCTCGACACCGAGATCCGTCGTCGCTGAGGCGCCGTCGGCAGACCAGGTTTACGTTGGGGGGATGGCAGTTCCCACGACGAACTGGGCCGGCAACCAACGTTGTCTTCCCGCGCAGGTCCACCAACCGAGGTTCACCGACGAGGTGGCCGGCATCGTGCGGACGGCTGCGGTCGCTGGTGAACGCGTCAAGGTGATCGCCGGAGCGCATTCGTTCACCGACGTCGCGATGACCGATGGCCACCTGTTGTCGCTCGACGCGATGAACCAGATCCTCGGCGTCGATGGCAGCGACGTCACGGTGCAGGCCGGGATCCGGCTGCGCGATCTCAACGATCTCCTGGCGGACCGCGGCCTCGCATTGCCGAATCTCGGCGACATCAACGTGCAGTCGATCGCCGGCGCCACATCGACGGCCACCCACGGCACCGGCGTCGACTTCCCGAACCTGGCGATGAACATCGTCGGGCTCGAGATCGTCACTGGCGACGGCACCGTGCTGCGCGCCGACGAGCACAACGAACCAGAACTCCTCCGGGTTGCTCGTGTCGGCCTCGGCGCCTTGGGCATCCTGACCGAAGTGACACTGCGGTGCGTCCCAGCGTTCAATCTCCACGCCGTCGAGAGCGTCGAGTTGCTCACCGATGTGCTCGCCGATTTCGGCAACGTGATGCGGTCCACCGATCACGTCGAGTTCTTCCTGATGCCGGGAGCACGACGTTGTCAGGTCAAACGCAACACCCGCACTGGTGAACAAGCTCGCCCGCAGTCGAGGGCGGGGTACGTACGCGACAAGTGGATCGGCGAGAATCTGGCGTTCGGCACCGTGTGCCGGGTCGGGCGACGCTTCCCCTCCTTGGCGCCGAGAGTCGCCAAGCTGGTGATGTCGGCGGCGTCCGAGCGCGACGTGATCGATCGCAGCGACCGGGTGTTCTGCAGCCCTCGCCACGTGCACTTCGTCGAGATGGAGTACGGCATCCCGTTCGATGCCGTGCCCGACGCCATCGGTCGTATCGTCGACCTCACCTCGCGTCTGCCGTTCCCGCCGATGTTCCCGATCGAGGTGCGCTCGTCGAAGGGTGACGACATTCCGCTGTCGACCGCCAACGGACGCGATTCGGGATGGATCGCTGTGCACCAGTACGTCGGCGTCCCGTACGAGGCCTACTTCCAGGGCGTCGAGCAGATCATGGACGACTACAACGGTCGCCCGCACTGGGGCAAGATGCACTTCCAGAACCGTCTGACGCTCGCTCATCGCTACCCCGAGTGGAACACGTTCCAGCTGTGGCGCCACAAGCTCGACCCGGCGGGCACGTTCCGCAACGCCTATCTCGATCGGGTGCTCGGCGAGCCCTGATCGTCAGCGGCAACGGCCCACATCGACCGGTTCGACGAGCGCGCGTCGTGTCGCCGTGTCGAGGAATTCCGACGGCAGATCGACCGTCCACGCCCGATCGCGCGCGGACGTGCTCCGGCTCCACACGATGCCGACACCGCCTCCCGGGAGGTGCACCATCGCACCCGAGTCACCCGGAGCGACACCCACGTCGACGCGCAGGCCGGGTCGCTGCACCGGCGCCTCGCGGTAGATGTCGGTCGTTCGGATCGTGACGCGCTGGAGCACGTCGAGATCCACGATCTCGATCGATTCGTCGGCCGCGAAGATCGCGACGACCCCGCGCTCACCCACTCGCCCCGGCTCGACGCGCAGGGCGGCCGCTGTGCCCATGGCGTCCGCGGGCCGGAGCGCGGCGACGTCGAGGTCGGGATCGAACAGCACGACGACGGCACCAACGGCTCGACCTGACTGATCGACGAGTTCGACGCGGTCCGCCCCCGCGACGACATGCGCCGCGGTCACCACCAGACCGTCGGCGATCGTGGTCCCAGTGCCCAGCTCCGTGCGCGGTCCGCAGCCGTCGGCACGGACGCGCACGGTGGCGTCGATGACCGATCGACGGTCGATCTCGGTTTCCGATCCGCAGCCCGCCGAGATGAGCGCAACGATCGCGACGCTGAGCACACCGATGGCGCGCACCGCTCGTGTCACGTCAACTCGACGAACTCGTGGCTGAGCCATATCGAGTCGTCGGCGCGGAACCCGTGTCGTTCGTAGAACGCTCGCACGCGGGCGTTGGGTGCTTCGGTCTCGAGGAAGATGCGGGCCAGCCCTCGTCGACGTCCGTCGGCCAGAACGTGTTCGAGCAGCGCCGATCCGACGCCGCGGTCACGTTCGCTCACGAAGATCTCGTCGAGGACGGCTTCCGGACCACCGGCCTCGATCGACCACCCCCAGGTGAGCACGGCGTAGGCCGACGGCGCGTCGACGATCCACACCAGGCCGTGGGTGTCGTCGGCCAACAGGGGAGCGAAGGCTGCGCGTGCGCGGGGTACGTCGAAGGGATGATCGTCGACCATGCAGAACGCCCGGTGGAGTTCGACGAGCGTGTCGAGGTCGCGGGCACCGGCGCGCCGGATGTCGAGCACCGTGCTACCGCGCGGTCTGATCGGAGATGGTGCGCGCCACGGCGCCGTACCGCTCGAAGCGCTCCGGCGTGTCGAACGCCGGGTTGTACAGCACCAGCCGGTCGACGGTCCCGTCGTACTTGGCGATCAACGACTCGGCGAGGTCGTCCCATCTCGCCTCGGTGCAGAACACCGACAGGTGATCGTCGGTGATCTCGGACGCCATCGCTGCGAGGTCGCCCGCCTTCTGCTTGGCCCGGATCCGCTCGGTCGTGCCCTCGAAGCCTGCTTCGTCCCAGATGAACGCGTAGTTCGGTGTCGACCCGTAGAACGACAGCGTCGCGCGGGCCATGTCGCGGGCCCGGGCGATCTCGGCGTCGGTGTCGCCGACGATCGTGGTGACCGGCACGATCACGGCGAGGTCGCGAGGGTCGCGTCCCGCTCGCGTTGCACCCTCCGCGACGGCAGGCACGACGTGTCGTTGGAGGTAGCCCGGCTCGCCGATCGGATGCACGTGCACGCCGTCGGCGAACTCTCCGGCCATTCGCAACATCCATGGGTTCACCGCGGCGATGTCGACCTTCGGGTCGGGGTGATCGATCGGTCCGGGGCTCCATTGTCGGTTGATGAAGTCGATGTCGTAGAACTCGCCGTGGTGATCGAGAGGTTCGCCACGGAATGCCGCGAAGCACGCCTTGACCGCCGACACGTAGTCGCGCAGTCGTGGTCCGGGCCGTTCGAACGCAGCGCCGTAGCGGCGCACCACGTGGGTGCGCACCTGGGTACCGAGCCCGAGGCGAAAGTGTCCGCCGGTCAGTTCCTGGAGTTCCCACGCAACTTGCGCGGTGATCATCGGGCTGCGCGGGAACGCGACGGCCACGCCGGTCGACATCTCGAGTTCGGGTGCTGTCAGCGCCGCCGCCGTGACTGCGGGATACGCCGTGCGGCCTCCTTCGGTGAACAGCATGCCGTCGAACCCTGCCTGGCTGGTGCGCTGTGCCAACTCGCCCATCTCGGACAGCGCCCTCGGAAAGGTCATCACGTCGACACGCATGGGTCCGACCGTAATCTCGACCGCCGTGCACGCACTTCACCGCACCCTGCTCGACGCTGCCGAGGGACGATTCCCGGCGATCGACGGTGGGGTCGAGGTGCAGGCGCCGATGGCGGGAGACCACCATGGCGTCGTGGAGTTCACCGGTCACTCGGTCGTGCTGACCGATCGTGACCCGGTCGAGGTGATCGGACGCGGTGTTGACGGTTTCGGCGGCGCGTCGCATCCCGACATCCTGCGGTGGCTCGCCGGGTCCCGCGGCTGGATCGGCACGCACGATGCAGTGCTCGCGGCGAGGGGCGTCGGTGGAGGCGACCTGCCCGGACGTGACGACCTCGACGGCCATCCACGCGTCGTGCGGTCGCGCAGCCATCGACACGACGTTCGTGTTCACGGCGACGACACCGGGCTGGTCACCATTGGCCGCGGGTTGGTCGGTCGGCTGGAGGTGTCGGTCGAGGTGTTCACCGGTGCGCCTCGCGGTGCGGGGCGGGGCCTGATCAGCGCTGCGCTCGCGCTGGTACCGGACGCTGAGGTCCTGTTCGCTCAGGTCGCACCCGGTAATGCAGCCTCGTTGCGAGCGTTCCTGAGCTGCGGGTTCACGCCGATCGGCGCCGAGACGCTCCTGATTCCGACCCGGTTGTGACACTCCGACTGTTCGGGAACGACACGGAATTGGAACACGGCTGATGTACTGGCCGACATGGACCTGCGCTAGACCCTTGGTCCGACGTCGACCACCGTCGTCGAATCCGAGCAGTTGGGCCGGAGTTTCCCCGAGTTCATACGAGGCGGCATGAACCACGACATCATCATCCGCAACGGCACCGTCATCGACGGGACCGGCGCTGCGGGTCGTCGCGCCGACATCGGGATCGCCGATGACCGCATCGTCGAGATCGTCGACTCGGCCGAGGGCGGTGTCACCGCCACGGCCGGTCGGGAAATCGACGCGACCGATCGGCTGGTGACGCCGGGCTTCGTCGACATCCACACCCACCTCGATGCCCAGCTCGCCTGGGACCCGATCGGTACCTCGAGCTGTTGGCACGGCGTCACCAGCGTGGTCATGGGGAACTGCGGTGTCACGTTCGCGCCGTGCCGCCCCGACGACCGGGCGACGTTGGCCGAGATGATGCAGAGCGTCGAGGACATTCCGGCCGACGCGATCCTCGACGGATTGGCGTGGGACTGGGAGACCTACGGCGAGTACTACGAGTCGATCGATCGGCTTCCCAAGGGCCCGAACACCGGCGGCCTCGTCGGACACTCGGCGCTGCGCACCTACGTGATGGGCGAGCGTGGGCTCGACGAGGCTCCGGCCACCGATGACGACATCGCGGCGATGGCCCGACTGCTCGACGAGGCGATGACCGCGGGCGCGCTCGGCGTGTCGACCAGTCGCACCTTCCTCCACAAGGTGCCCGACGGGCGCCCCGTTCCGGGGACGTATGCGGCGGCCGACGAACTGCTGGCGTTCGCCGAAGTGCTGCTCGATCACGGCGCCGGCGTGTTCGAGGGTGCCATGCGACTCGGTGAGCGCGACAACGACACCTACGACAAGTCACGCGCCGAAGTGGCGCTGATGGGTGAGATCAGTCGGCGCAGTGGTCGCCCCGTGAGCTTCGGCCTGACACAGAGCAATCGCCGTCCGGACCTGTACGAACGGATCATCGACTTCGTGAAGGCCGAGAACGCGAACGGGGCCAACGTGCGGCCGCAGACGACCGCTCGGGGCGTCGGCATTCTGTTCGGTCTCGAGACGCGCACGCCGTTCGACCGCGCGCCGTCGTGGAAGGAGCTTCGTACGGCCGTCAACGGTCGCAGACTGCAGATGGTTCGCGACGCGACATTCCGTCAGAAGTTGATCTCCGAGGCCGACGTGCACGGCACGCCACTCGACCTCGATGGAGTGTTCGTGCTGCCCAGCGACGCCGCTCGCTACGACTGCGACCCGGCGTCGTCGCTGGCAGCGATCGCCGTCGAGCGAGGCGTGAGCCCGGCCGCCGCGTTCATCGAACTCGTCCTCGAGACCGATGGGGCGATCGTGGCGAGCATGCCGTTCCTCAACCAGGACCTCGGCGCGGTCGAAGCGATGCTCGACGATCCGCTGGTCACGCTCGGCCTTGCCGACGCGGGCGCGCACGTGGGTCAGATCATGGATGCCAGCCAGCCGACGTTCCTGCTCACCTACTGGGTGCGCGAGCGTCAGCGGTGGGCGATCGAGGAGGCGGTGCGTCGGCTCACGTCCGACACCGCCGACCTGTTCGGCATCCGCGATCGAGGACGCCTCGCGGTCGGGGCGTTCGCCGACGTGAACGTGATCGACTTCGAGGGGCTCCATCTGCCGATCCCCGAGTACGTCAACGACTTCCCGAACGGCGCCGGCCGTTACGTGCAGGGGTCGAGCGGCTATGACTACACGCTCGTCAACGGCCAGGTCTTCATGGATCATGGCGAACACACCGGCGCCTTCGCCGGGCAGATGCTCCGTTCGAACTGACCGGTGACGGGGTGCCCGGCACGTTCAGCGGATTGGACGGTGGGAGATTCCCGTGGGTTGCGATGAGCGAAACCGCTGTATCCGGTCGGTTCGCTCATCGGTGGGGGATTGTCGTGGGTTGCGATGAGCGAAACCGCTGTATCCGGTCGGTTCGCTCATCGGTGGGGGATTGTCGTGGGTTGCGATGAGCGACCGGTGCGGCGGCGGAGTTCGACGTAGACCTCGTGACCGGCGAGCGCGGTGAGCGAGTCGGCCATCGAATCGATCACCGACTCGTCGCCGCGGTAGGCCTCGCCACCGTCGTCGCGTTCGGTGCAGCACCACGCCATCGTGCGACCGTGATCTCCCCAGTCGGATCGGGTCCAGCGGCGTACCGTGGCGATCTCGGTGTCGGCGTCGACCTCCTGCCAGTCGACGCGCAACGGCAGTTGCCAGCACACCGATGGCTTCCACTCGGTCGGCGACTCGTCGAACGCGAGCGCGGCGATGTGCAACGCACAACCCGCGCCGCCTGCGAATCCGGGACGATTGAGGAACACGCAGGCGTCGTCGACGACGCGGGTGTGGGTGCGCTCGCGATCACCGAAGATGCCGTTCGCCTCACCGTCGGGGTCGGGGGCTGCGTTGGCGACCGTGTGGTACTGGAACTGCTCGGGGCTGAGCATCGCCGCATACGCCGCCACGTTCATCGCCTCGGCCTCACCGGCGGGGCCGTCGCCGAAGTGGGCGCCGAGCGAGCAGCAACCCTGGTTCAGTTCGGTGGCGTCGTGGTCGAGGATCCCCTTGCAGCCGCGACCGAACAGACAAGTCCAGTTCGACTCGAGGAACTCGCGCTCGAAACGCCAGACGGTTCCGGGTCGGACAATCTCGATGTCGCCGTCGTCCGGTGTCTCGTCGCTCATGACTGCGTGAAGTGCACGGTTCTGCCGATTGGCCCGACGTCGATCGGTTCGTCCGATGCCGAGTCGTCGATGCCCGTGCCGTCCAGGACCACCCGGCCCTCGCGTTCGACGGCGATTGCGAGGCCGTCGAGCGACAGTGCAAGCGGCGAATCGTTGGTCTGGAACTGCTGCACGCCGTCGCGGCTCATCAGGTCGTAGCCCCGTGGGGACGACGCGCCGACGATGCAACCGGTCGCGTCCGAGAGCACTGGCTCGACCCCGCTCGCCTCGACGAGCACTGATCCGGTGGACGTGTCGATCACGGCGATCTGCGCCTCGGTGACCTCGCCGCTGGTGAGCGTCGTCAGGCAGGAGGCGCCGCCAGGGGACTGGTTGGCCGTGGGGCGTTGTGCCGCGAGGCTGGCGATGGCCGCCCCGTCGTCGCCGACGATGGCGGTGCCGGTCGCACCGGTCACGATCAGTCGGTCGCCGCTGGTGGTGACGGTTCCCGACTCGACCGTCCCGATGTCGAGTTGGGGTCCATTCGAGGTCTCGCCGCTCGACGACGACATGGTGACGACCGCACCGTCGACGGTGATCAGCACGAGCCCGCTGTCAGAGATCATCCCGGCGCGCACCGACGAGGTCCTCCCCGTGGTGATCGGTTCGCCGTCGTGGTCGAACACGTTGATCGTGGCGTCGTTGCCGATGTTCTGCGCCGTGACGACGATCTCGGAGTCGACGGCGAGGGTGAGGCCGGGAAAGAACGACGGCTCGTCACGGTCGAACGAGAACAGCACGCTCTGGAAGTTGCCCGAGTCGGTGACCAGGACGTCTCGTCCCGATGGCGACGCCCGCGAACCGGCGAATTCGTAGCGTGCGCCGACCACCGCAGCAAGGGTGTCGGTGTCGATGACGTCACCGCTCGGCCCGTGAACGAGCAGGGCCCTGCTCGCATCGGATCCTGTCGCGATCATGGTGAGCGCGCTGCCGGCTGGTTTCACGATGGTCTCGGCGCCGATCGCGAACTCGTCGACGGTGGTGGCGTCGACATCGATCACTGCGACGTCGTCGGTGCCCGCGACGACAAGCGTCGAGTCGACGATGGCGGATGCGGTTGGGGTACCCACCCCCGATTCGATACGGGCCAGCTCCTTGCCCTTGTCGTCGTCGACGATGACGCGACCGGTGCGGTCATCGACCAGGACGATGCGGTTCCAGTCGGTGCTGATCGCTCCCGAGATCGTGTCGTCGGAGCCGGTCCCGATCAGTTGACCGACGACGATCGACGCAGTAGCGATCACGGCAACCACGCCGCCGACCACGATCGCACGTCGGAAGAGGTAGTTCGGGTTCCGGTGCCGCGCGCTCGACGGAGGCTCGTGAAG
>CAVZGP010000029.1:0-13646 GCA_963774765.1 Ilumatobacteraceae bacterium | reverse complement strand
AGATCGAGGTCGCGTGATCACGTGTCGGTTCCGGTCGTATGGAACGACCCGACCTCCACCCAGCTCGGCGTCCTGGTATCCGGTGCCGACATCGTGGTCATCGGCACCGTACGCCGACGGTTCTTCCGCGGTGGTGCGCTATGTATAGCCGTACCGAGATCGTCGTCGACGCGGTCGTCCCGACCCGCCAACACAAGCGAGTGGCGACAGCGCTGCGCGACGCCGCCGATCGGGTCCTCGATCTCGCGGCCTGAGTTCCGATCAGTTCCGGCGTTGCGATGAGCGAAACCGCTGTATCCGGTCGGTTCGGCTCATCGGTGGGAGACTCGTGGGTTGCGACGAGCGATACCGCTGTACCGGTCGGGTTCGGCTCATCGGTGGGAGATTCCGTGGGTTGCGATGAGCGAAACCGCTGTATCCGGTCGGTTCGCTCATCGGTGGGAGCGTCAACGCTGTCCGGAGAACACGGCACGCCACATCGAGCGATCGGCGCCGACCCTGCGGCATCGCTGCCCTCAGACGAGGCTGCGCACCACCAGTCCGGTGCGCAATTTCGGAGTGAAGAACGTCGACTTCGGTGGCATCAGGGCGCCCTCGCGGGCGGTGCGCTCGATCTCGGAGACGCTGACCGGGCGAATCATGACAGCCGCAGTGGCGATTCCGGAGGTGACGGCGTCGACCACGTGGTCGACGCCGTGCTGATACGAAACCGAGTGGGCAACGTCGGCGAGCGCATGTTCCAGCCAGGCGCCGTCGAGGGGTCGCACGCCGTCGAAGGCCCCGGGGCGCGGCCGCAACCACTGGGCCGTCCCATCACCGGAGATGAGGCACAGCACGCCCTCGGCATCCATGGTGGCCAATGTCGAGCCGTCGGGTGCACCGGCGTCGCGGCGCTCGAAGCAGGCATCGAGTGCCGCGACGAGTTCGTCGACGGAGACGTCTCGATAGAGCCGATGGATCGCCTCGACCGACAGCTGGTCGGCGACCAGCTCGTTGACGAAGGCCAACGTCTCGTCGGCGGGGTTCGACCGACCGCCGTTCGCGGCGCGCACCTCATCGCGATACGTGCGGCTGATGCCGTAGCGGTGATGTCCGTCGGCGATCAACACGTCGTCAGATCCGATCTTCGCGGCAATCGCCCGAACGCGATCGGGATCGGTGACTCGTTCGACGACGTGGTCGACACCATCGACCGTGATGGAGCCGACCGGTTCGCCGGGCTCGGCCAACAACGCCGTCAGTCCCGTTGCAAGCGACAGACCCCACACCGGCGACAGGTTGGCCTGTGTCGCCCGGGTCAGGTCGAGGCGATCGGTCGATGCCTTGGGGGTGACACGTTCGTGAGGGAGTACCCCGCCGGCCCCTTCGTCAACGACTTCCAGGCCGCCCAGCACTCCGGCGATGTCGCGGGCGGATCCCGACGCGTCGGTGAAGCGCATCCGGTAGATGGTGAACGTCGGTGCGTCGTCGTAGGCCATCACACCGGCGTCGACCCACTCGCGCAGCGTGGCAGCGGCGTCCTCATAACGGCGCGGCCCGCGGGACTCCCGCGGGACGTCGACGTGGGTGATGTTCCAGCGGCTACGGCCACCCAATTCGTCGAGGTCCGCTTTCGACAGCACGTCGTAGGGCGGCGCAATCAGGTCGTCGATCTGCGAGTCGACATAGCGCAGGGCGGGAAACGGTGAGAAGCGTGGCACGACGACAGGATGTCACGGCGGGGGCTCGCGGCTGCAACGATCACGAGCGTGGACGACTGGATCGGCGGGATCGACACGGTGCTGTGCGACCTCGACGGTGTGGTCTGGCTGGCGCACGACCCGATCGTCGGGTCGGTCGAGGCCGTCGCAGCACTGCGCCGTGCGGGACGCCGCGTGCTGTTCGTCACCAACAACTCCGCAGCGACGCTGGCCGAACACCGCCACGCGCTCGAACAGATCGGCGTTGCGGCCGCCGGCGACGTGGTGAGTTCGGCGATGGCCGTCACATCGCTGGTGACAGCGGGTGAGCGCGTGCTCGCGGCCGCCGGTGCCGGCGTGGTCGAGGCGCTCGAGCGTGCGGGCGCCGAGGTCGTGGCCAACACGGGCAGGGCGTTGCGCGGGCCGGTCGACGCCGTCGTGGTGGGACTCCATCGGAGCTTCGACTACGACCGGCTGGCGGTGGCCGCAGAGGCCGCGAGAACGTGCGGTCGACTCATCGGAACCAACAGCGACACGACGTACCCGACGCCCGACGGACTGCTCCCGGGTGGTGGGTCGATCCTGGCCGCCATCGCGTCGGCTTCTGGCGTCGAACCGATCATCGCCGGAAAGCCCCATCAGCCGATGGCGACGCTCGTCGCGTCGATGATCGAGGGCTCGAACGGCTCCACCATCGGCGATCGGGTGCTGATGGTGGGCGACCGACCCGAGACCGATGGCCTGTTCGCCGCCCGTCTCGGCTGTCGGTTCGCACTCGTTCGCTCTGGGGTCAGCTCGCCCGGAACGCCACTCGCAACGACGACGCCGATCGATCTCGATGTGGCCGATCTGGCGGCCGTTGCTCGGTTCGTCGGCGGTACCGTCGGTCAGCAGTAGTCTGTTCTCATGGCAAATCCGACAGTTCAGCGTCTCGTCGATGCAGGTGCGGAGTTCTCCGACCTCTCACGCAAGCAGGCGGAATCGATCGTCCAATCGCTCGTGAAGGCTGGTGAGGTCCGCCGCGCCGACGCCGAGCGAGCCGTGCAGACACTGGTCGACCGGGGACGCGAGGCATCCGAGCGACTCAGCGACGATGTCCAGCGTGAGATCTCGAAACAGATGAACTGGATTTCGGAGCGTTTCGACGAACTCGAGGACCGCTTCGAGGACCTGGCCGACAAGATCGCCGAGCGGGTGAAGGCCAGCATCGAGGCAGCGCAGACGACCGGACCCGCGAAGAAGTCGCCGGCCAAGAAGAAGGCCCCGGCCAAGAAGGCCGCCGCCAAGAAGAAGGCTCCCGCCAAGAAGTCGCCGGCCAAGAAGAAGGCCCCGGCCAAGAAGGCCGCCGCCAAGAAGAAGGCCCCCGCCAAGAAGGCTCCGGCCAAGAAGTCGTCGGCCGCTTCAGCGACCTCCGACTGAGCTCAGTGGGGGCACGTCGCCGGCTCGACGCCGAACTGGTACGTCGCGAACTCACTGTCAGCCGCACCGAAGCGCAGGCGCTGATCGCGGCCAACCGGGTGCTCGTCAATGGCTCCGTTGCCGACAAACCCGCCCGCCAGGTCGCGCCCGGTGATGCTCTCGTGATCGAAGGGCCACCACCTCAGTTCGTTGGCCGGGGTGCGACGAAGCTGGATCGCGCGCTCGATGCCTTCGCCATCGACGTACGAGGTCGGTGGGCACTCGACGTCGGCGCCTCCACCGGTGGGTTCACCGACTGCCTGCTCCAGCGGGGTGCCGCGCATGTGGTCGCGCTCGATGTCGGCCATGGACAACTCCATGAGCGGCTGCGCGCCGATCCGCGGGTCACCAATCTCGAACGCCACAACGTGCGCCACGTCGACGGTGACACGATCGGCGGCCCCATCGACCTCGTCGTCGGCGACCTGTCGTTCATCTCGCTGCAACTGGTGATCCCGGTGCTGACGACCTTGTGCCAACCTGGGTCTGCCATGGTGCTCCTCGTGAAGCCGCAGTTCGAAGCCGGCCGTCAAGAGGTCGATCGCGGCCGCGGCATCATCACCGATCCAGCGATCCACGATCGAGTGCGCTCGGAGATCGACGCAGCCCTGGTCGCGGCCGGATGTTCGGTTCACGGGTGGACCGAATCGCCGATCACCGGGGCCGACGGCAACCGGGAGTTCCTCGTCCATGCAACCACGAGGTTGGTGAGCGCACAGTGACCAGCATCGCCGTCGTGGCGCACCACGAACGATCGACCGCCCGAGCGCTCGCCGAGCAGGCGGCGGTCTGGTGTACGAATCATGGTGTGACGTTCTGGATGCCGGTGGGCGATGCCGACGCGCTCGATCTCGGCGAATGCGCCAGTGTCCGACCACTCGCCGAGGCCGATCTCGTGCTCAGCCTCGGTGGCGATGGCACGATGTTGCGCAGCATCCGGCTCCTCGAGGGCGCACCGGTCCCGGTTCTCGGGGTCAACCTCGGCTCGCTCGGCTACCTCACCCAGGTCGAGCCCGACCGACTCACCGACTCCCTCGATCGATTCGTCGCCGGGTCGGAAGTCGGCGCATGGAAGCTCGACCGACGGATGATGCTGGACGTCGCGGTCAACGGCGTGATCGCCGGACGGGCATTGAATGAAGCAGTCGTCGAAAAGGCCGAATCCGGCCACACCGTGCGACTCCTCGCGGTATCGACGGCGAGCCGTTCACCTACTACGCCGCCGACGGACTGATTGTCGCCACGCCGACCGGGTCGACCGCGTATTCGTTGTCGGCGCGCGGTCCGGTCGTGTCGCCGCGTCATCGTGCGATGCTGCTCACGCCGGTGTCGCCCCACATGCTGTTCGACCGCACGCTCGTGCTCGACCCGTCCGAGACGATCGAGATCGAGGTGTCGGGTCATCGTGTCGCCGAACTCGTGCTCGACGGCCAACCGGTCGCGCCGCTCGATGATGGTGACGTGGTCAGGTGCACCCCGTCCGAGTCGACAGCCAACTTCGTCCGTTTCGGCGACGAGCACTACCACCAGATCCTGAAGGCCAAGTTCGGTCTCGCCGACCGTTGACAAGGGGTCGTCGAGCCAGATGCCGTCGCTGAGGTGGGCTGACTCTGGTGGTCGTTGGTTGCCTGATCGTTGTTTGCGGTCGTCGGGCCGACCAGGACGGACCAGGCTCACGCAGTAGGGGAGTGGCGCGACGTACCCATACATCGGGAACCGTTGCGTCGCCAAGGTGGCCTCTCAGAGCCCGATCGTGCGGGTTCGGACGTGTTTGGGGCTTGACATCAAGGCCAAGAGACGAGAGTGTGCGAGTGAGCGGTCAAATGGGGGCCGTCGACAACGCTGCGGGGGAAAATGAGTTCTGTTGTTGCTGAAGATCGTCGTGGTCGCTTGTGGAGGTCGCGTTGGGCGGCGATTGGTGCGGCGGTGGCGGTGACGTTGGGTGGCGGCGGGTTGGTGGCGGTGCAGGCGGCGTCGAGTGCGTCGTCGTCGGTGGTCACCATCAATCCGACGGTGCGCGTGTTGGACACGCGTCCGGATTCCAATGTCGGGTTGTCGGGTCCGTTCGAGCGTGGGGTGTCACGCACGTTGCAGTTGACGGGGTCGATTGCGACGACGACCGGAGCGCAGGTGGTGGTGCCCGCTGGTGCGACGGGTGTGATGTTGAACGTGACGGTGGTGTGTCTGGCTCGGTCGGGTGTGGTGTGTCCGGGCGGCTTCTTGGCGGTGCGTCCGGGTGATGCGGTGGGGCAGACGTCGACGTCATCGTTGAACTTCGTGGCGGGTGACATCGTGCCGAACTCGGTGCAGGTTGGCTTGTCGGCGGCTGGGCAGGTCGACATCGTGTACGGCCCCTATGTCGCCGGGGCGCAGGTCGACGTACTCGTCGATGTCGTCGGCTACATGGTTGCCGTACCTTCGGCTCCCCCAGCGGAAACGACCCAGGTCCGTGCGATTTCGCTGCCTGCCCACAGTCTCAACGCAGTCGACACCGCAGTGATCACAAGGGTCGTCAGCGGCCTCCGCTTCACGAACAGCTCCTCGGGAGCGGCCACCCTCGCCGTTCGCCGGCCGCCGGACTGGACGGGTGACGCCCAGGTGATCGTCAAGATCGTGTACACCCGAGACACCACCGCAGCCGGCGGCGTGCAGTTTTTCATACGGCCCCGAGACTTCAATCCGGGTGATCCTTTTGCGGACGAGGTCGGGATCATGAGCGACACGGACATGAATGCGGGGTTGCAGTATCGTGAAGCCACCATTGTCATTCCACCGGCCACGCTGCAGAAGGCGACCTGGGAACTGGTGATCCAACGAAACTCGGGCTTCGTTGGCGCCTACCCGGATGATGTGATCGTCCGATCGGTCGAGGTGAGCTACCTGGCAATCAACTGAGCAGCGATCGCGACGCCATCGACCGGCTGTGGAATCCTGGGCGGACAAGGGGTGGACCTCCACTGCTGAGAGAGCACGCTGACCGGGACTCATGACACTCTTCCAAATCTCGAAGGCCGAGTTCGGCCTCGCCGATCGCTGAGCCGAGGCAACGCAGTGCTGACGGAGCTCCACATCGAGAACCTCGGGGTCATCGATCGCGTCGAGCTCACTCTCGGTGCCGGGCTGACGGCGGTCACTGGCGAAACCGGTGCCGGCAAGACGATGCTGGTCGAGGCGATCGAGCTGCTCGTGGGCGGTCGTGCGGACGCTTCGATCGTACGTCATGGCGCCGCGGAGGCCCGGATCGACGGCCGATTCGTCACCGCCGCCGGGGATGAGCGCGTACTCACCCGGGTGATCCCTGCCGACGGGCGCTCGCGTGCCTACGTCGATGGTCGGCTGGCCACGGTGGCGTCGCTTGCCGAGATCGCGGCGGACATCGTCGATCTGCACGGCCAGCACGCCCATCAGTCGCTGCTCTCGACGGCGACGCAGCGGGCGGCGCT
Organism: Ilumatobacteraceae bacterium; assembly: GCA_963774765.1. GTDB lineage: Bacteria > Actinomycetota > Acidimicrobiia > Acidimicrobiales > Ilumatobacteraceae > Sva-07. The sequence continues at coordinate 7,066 of CAVZGP010000029.1, read as the reverse complement.
CGATGAGTTCGGAGGGATCGATCTGGGTCCACTGCGCACGGCGCGAGCACAACTCACCGAGATCGATGCCGAACTCGCGGCGCTGGGGGGTGACGAGCGTGCACGAGCCCGTGAGATCGACCTGCTTCGCTTCCAGGTCGATGAACTCGAGGCGGCCGCCGTGAGCGATCCCGACGAGGATCTGGCGCTCGACGAGGAGGAAACCCTGCTCGCCGACGCCGCGGCACATCGGGAGGCCGCTGCGGCTGCCGTGATGGCGCTCGGTGACGACGGGGGAGCGCGTGACACCGTGTCGAACGCGCTCGGAGCGCTCGGCGGCCGCAAGCCGTTCAACGACCAGGCGGCGCGACTTCGCGAGCTGTTGGCGGAACTCGACGACGTGGTTGCTGATGTCCGCGCCCACGGTGAAACGATCGAGGAGGCGCCCGAACGACTCGCGGAGATCCGCGAGCGCCGCCAGACGTTGAAGAACCTCCGCCGCAAGTACGGCGACGACCTCTCCGCAGTGATGGCGTTCCACGCCGAGGCCGACGATCGGCTCCGCGAGCTCGAGGAGTTCGACGAGCGTGCTGCCGCGCTCGACCACGATCGCCAGGAGGCGCTTGCCGCAGAGCGGACGGCTGCCGAAGCGGTTGGACACCAGCGCCGCGGGGCAGGGCCGCACCTGGCCGGTGCGGTGGAAGCCGAGCTCCGTCGTTTGGCGATGCCCCATGCGTCGGTAGCCGTCGAGGTCGGCGAGCACCTCGACGATCACCCCGGCGACCGCGTCCAGTTCCTGCTGGCGGCCAACCCTGGTTCGCCCCTGTTGCCGTTGACTCGTGTGGCGTCGGGCGGCGAACTCGCACGGGCGATGCTGGCGCTCCGCCTCGTGCTGTCGTCGGCGATCGTCAACGACAGCACGGTCCCTGACACCGGCCGCACCCTGGTGTTCGACGAGGTCGACGCTGGAATCGGGGGCTCGGCGGCTCAGGCAATCGGCAATGCGCTGGGCGAGCTGGCCCGTCACCACCAGGTGCTGGTCGTCACCCACCTCGCCCAGGTCGCCGCGGCAGCATCGACCCAGATCTCGGTGGTCAAGTCGGTCGCCGACGGAAACACCTTCGCGTCCGCTCAGCCGATCGACGGGGACGACCGGGTCGCCGAGGTCGCACGAATGCTCTCGGGATCCACCAGCGAATCTGCGCTCGATCACGCCCGCGAACTCCTCGGCACCTGACCGACGAGAATTGCACCAGGGGTCTGACCCCTGGTGCAATTCTCGGGGAACACGCGGCGCGCGGCACGCGCGGGGTATGGTGATCTCCCGTCATGGTGTCGTAGGACACCCGCACACGACAACAGGGTCGAGACGGAGGAATGGTTCAATGCCGAAGCACATTTTCGTGACCGGAGGCGTTGCCAGCTCGCTCGGCAAGGGACTCACGGCGTCATCGCTCGGTCGCCTCCTCAAGCTGCGTGGTCTGCGTGTCACGCTCCAAAAGCTCGACCCGTACATCAACATCGATCCGGGCACGATGAACCCGTTCGAGCACGGCGAGGTGTTCGTCACCGACGACGGTGGCGAGACCGACCTCGACCTCGGCCACTACGAGCGGTTCATCGACGAGAACCTCTCGCGCAACTCCAACGCCACCACCGGGTCGATCTACCAGGCGGTGCTCGCTGCCGAACGCCGCGGCGACTACCTCGGCAAGACCGTCCAGGTGATTCCGCACATCACCGACGAGATCAAGCGCCGCGTCCAGAGAGTCGCTCACGACGACGTCGACGTGGTGATCACCGAGGTCGGCGGCACCGTTGGCGACATCGAGATCCTCCCGTTCCTCGAAGCGATCCGCCAGTTCCGCAACATGGTCGGACGCGACAATGTCTGCTACATCCACGTCACCCTGGTGCCGTTCATCGGGCCGTCCGGCGAGCAGAAGACCAAGCCCACCCAGCACTCGGTGACCGAACTGCGAAGCCGGGGCATCCAGCCCGATGTGATCGTCTGTCGGAGCGAGGCTCCCCTGTCCGACGATCTGAAGCGCAAGATCTCGAGCCTGTGTGACGTGGAAGAACGGGCGGTCGTCAATGCGGCGGACGCCAAGAACATCTACGAGCTCCCGTTGATTCTCCACGACGAGGGCCTCGACGATTTCGTGTGCGACGTGTTGCGCATCGAGGGCACGCCCGACCTCACCTACTGGGAGCAGTTCGTCGCCAAGGTCGAAGCAGCGACGACGCCCGTCCGCATCGGCCTGATCGGAAAGTACATCGAACTGCCCGACGCGTACCTGTCGGTGGTCGAGAGCCTCAAACACGCCGGCTTCCATCACGGTGCCGACGTCGAGATCGTGTGGATCCAGTCCGAGAGCGTCGAGGGCCTGCTCGCTGCCGGCCAACTCAACCACCTCGACGGCATCGTCATCCCCGGTGGATTCGGTTACCGAGGCGTCGAGGGCAAGATTGCCGCAGCCCGTTATGCCCGCGAGGAGGGGGTGCCCTGCCTCGGCCTCTGCCTCGGGCTGCAGGCGATGACGATCGAGTTCGCCCGTGATGTCGTCGGACTCACCGACGCCAACTCGACCGAGTTCGACCCCACCACGCACCACCCGGTGATCGATCTGATGCTGGAACAACGTGGCATCGAGGACAAGGGCGGCACGATGCGCCTCGGTGCCTACTACGCCGTGCTCGCACCGGGCTCGCAGGTCGCTGAGGCGTACGGCGAGCCGGTCGTCAGCGAGCGCCACCGCCATCGCTACGAGTTCAACGAGCGCTACCGCAAGCAGCTCGAGGATTCGGGTCTGTGGTGCTCGGGCACCTCGCCCGACAACCGGCTCGTCGAGTTCATCGAACTGCCCGGTCACCCGTTCTGGGTGGGCACCCAGGCGCACCCGGAGTTCAAGAGCCGTCCCGACCGGCCGCACCCGTTGTTCCGCGAGTTGATCGCCGCGGCGCTGTCCCGACGTACCCGGACGGAACCCTCCGAGGTCTCCGAGCCGGCGGTCACGCATCCGGCCGACAACCCAGCTGCCTCGCTCACCGCGTGACCGAATTTCGCCGGACGTCCGAACGTACGATCCACGAGGGGTACGTCTGGAATCTCGCGCTCGTCGAGTTCGAGGCTCCGGACGGATCGAGTTTCACCCGCGACATCGTTCGTTCGCCCGGTGCCGTCGGCGTTCTGCCGTTGGTGTTCGACGTCGAGGGCAACGCGTCGGTCGTGCTCGTGTCGCAGTATCGACCGCCGTACGAACGCTCGATCATCGAGATGCCTGCGGGAATGCGCGACATCGAAGGCGAGGACACCGCCGGGGTTGCCCGGCGCGAGTTGATCGAGGAAGCGGGTCTGCGAGCCGGTCGTCTGGAACTGTTGACCGAGATCCTGCCGTCGCCTGGGATGACCGATTCGGTCACCACGTTGTATCTGGCGACCGACTGCTCGCCGGTACCTCACGATCGTCAGGGTCCGGAGGAGGAGCACATGGAGGTGCTGCACGTCCCGCTCGTCGAGGCGGTCGCCATGGCCGAACGCGGTGAGATCGCGGACGCGAAGACCGTCGTCGCGTTGCTGTTGACCGATCGCCGACTGCGCGCCTCCGACCACCCGTACGCCTGATCACGTCGAATGTCCCGCACGCCGCTGCCCATCGAGGTGGAGGAGTTCTTGTCGTGGATGGTCGCCGAGAAGGGCCGTTCAGCCAACACGATCGCCGTGTACCGGCGTGATCTCGGCGCCTATTGCCAGTGGCTGGCCGAGCGAGGAACGACGGTGCTCGACGTCAGCCACGGCCAGCTCGTCGAGTTCGTCGGGATCCGGCGAGCGAGCGGGGCCGCGACGTCATCGATCGCACGGCAACTGGCCGCGGTGCGGATGCTGCACCGGTTCTTGTCGATCGAAGGTGAGCGTCGCGACGATCCGGCCGCCGAACTCGAAGGTGTTCGTGTGCCGTCAGGGATCCCCAAACCGCTGACCGAGGCGCAGGTGACGAGCTTGCTCGATGCCGTCGTGATCACCGAGCCGATCCACCGTCGAGACCTCGCGCTGATCGAGCTGTTGTACGCGACCGGTGCCCGGATCTCCGAAGCGGTCGGGCTGTCGATCGGTGAGATCGACCTCGACGCCCGTCTGGTGCGCCTCTACGGCAAGGGGGCCAAGGAGCGAATCGTGCCGTTCGGCTCGACGGCAGCGGCTGCACTCGACGACTGGTTCTCGCCGAGCGGCCGAGCCCTCGTCGTCCCCGACAAGTGGCGCAGCCGTGACGACGCCGAAGCTGTGTTCCTCAACACCCGAGGTGGACGTCTGACACGTCAGGCGGCGTGGCAGGTGATCAAGAAGTACGGGACCAGAGTGGGGATCGGTGACGAACTGTCGCCGCACGTGCTTCGGCATTCGTGTGCGACCCACCTCCTCGACCACGGCGCGGATCTCCGCGTGGTGCAGGAGATGCTTGGACACGCGTCGATCTCGACCACCCAGATCTACACCAAGGTCAGCCAAGAGCGACTGTGGGACGTGTACCGCGCGGCCCATCCACGCGCCACACTGGCTCGATGAGCCATGCGAACCCGCTGACGAAGGCCTGGCACCTGGCGGCGCGCTTCGTCACGTCGTTGCCGTCGACCCCGCCGAGCGCCGATGACGAGGCATGGGTCGCCGAGCACCTCTCGGCAGGGGAGCGGTCGCTGTGGGTGCAACTGTCGAACCAGGACCGCCGTCACAGTGCCGCGGTCGCGAGGCGTTTCGTGGTGGAGCGACCGGCGGCCACGCGCGCGGAGATCGCGGGAGCGATCCTCCACGACGTCGGCAAGATCGAATGCGGTCTCGGCACGTTCGGTCGGGTGGCCGCCACTCTGGTCGGGCCACGTACGGCAGCGTTCGCGGCCTACCACGATCACGAGGAGATCGGTGCCCGAATGGCTCAGGCGGTCGGGTCGGATCCCGCCACAGTCGACCTCATCGCGCAGCGCGGGCCTGCATTCGATGCCCTGGAAGCGTCCGATCACGCGTGACCCGAAGTGCCGATCCTTCGCTGCGTCACCACCGTTGCAGCGCGGCGACATCGAGTGGGTGCAACCCCCGTTCTTCGTGCTCGTCGGCTCGGCGCTGGCGCCGGGCCCCCTCATCACCGAGACAGACGGGATGAGTTCAGGGTCGACCAACCGCCTTGTTCCGATCGATCAGTCGAACTGGCGCGACGCCCTCCGAGTTCGTGTGAGCGACGAACAGCTACCGATGGCGGCCGATTCCCAACCGATAGCTCTGGTGATTCTGGCCAAGGCGTACGTCCGTGATGGCGGTCGCCGTTGGGAACCGCTCGCCTACCTGAGCCCCGACGGCACGATCATTGCCGTACTCGCGCTGACACACACAGATGACATCGTCGAGGTGAGGAATCTTGCCGTGGACATCGAGCACCAAGGGGCTGGGGTCGGTACAGAACTGCTTGGCGCAGTGCTCGATCGGTGTCGAGCACAGGGTTCGACGTCCGTGGAGCTGACCTTCCACCCGGCCAACGAAGTCGCGGCCAGGCTGTACAAGCGGGCCGGTTTCGCCCCAACCGAGATCACGCGCAACGGTGAGCCTCTCTGGAGCATCTCTCTGGCGGGACCATCGCACGTCGAGTGATACGGCGCTGCCCGGTCCGTATTCGAGCCGGGCGCATTCTGGAGCGTGCACCCACCGCGACACGTGCCGCTACGCGCGCTTTGGCGACGTGGTGTCGATTGTCGCCGTGCGTGGGAAGGCGGCTTCAGGAAGCACCGCGATGATGGCGTGCATCGAGAGCGTCATCGTGAAGCGTTGACGGCGTGCCGATTCGTGAATCCTTCCGACGAATTGGGACACGGCGCCGGGTTCGAGTTGGCCGCTCTCGACGAGGTCCTCTGCGAGGCTCATCATCGAGAAGCACCCGTCGGGTGCCGTCGACTCATCGGGGTTCCATTCTGTCCAGGTCTGAGTGTCGGTGGTCTCCATGGTCACTTCACGGCCCGCGGCACGGGCGAGCGCGGCCAATCGTCGCCCGATGTTGGACGGACGGTGTCGCTCGACGCGTAACCCCTCGCGGACGACGTCGGTGATGTGCGGGTCGCCGACGTCGAGATGCAGCGTCGACCAGTCCGTATCGATGAGCGACAGCCGACCGCGGGGCCGCAAGACTCGGACGAACTCAGCGACGACGCTGCCAGGTTCGGGCAACCACTGCAGCGTACGTTCGGAGCGGACGACATCGAACGAATCGTCGGCCTCGTCGAGCGACCGTGCATCGCCGACCGAGAAACGAACGGCACAGGGCACTTCGCCGCCTCGTTGGCGAGCGACTTCCAACATGGCCGCGCTCGCATCGACGCCGACCAGTTCTCCGGTGACGCCCAGGTCGCCGCCGAGGGAGATCGCCGCGTCGCCGCGCCCACAACCGACGTCGAGAACTCGTTGCCCGTTCGCGCAGGCCGAGCTGGTGTCGTTCCCACGCCCGCAATCGCTGTGTCGCTCGCCATTCCGCGGTGGCGTCCATGTTGGTGACCAGAACCGCAGTGTGCGGATCGCCATCGACGTCGCGGTAGCCGAGACCGTATGCATCGGACGAACCCATGAATGAACACTAGAGCGAGAGATCCAACCCCAGCGTCTGACCGAGCGCGTTCCGGCAACCATCCCATCTGAGGTTGTCGCTCCCTGGTCCGCTGGAGTCGCTGATGTTCCGAGGCGGCGGGGTGCTCAAGATGCGCTGGGCGGGTTCAGAGCGTGGAACGGACTCGTGCGACGATCTGGGGGAGATTCGGGCGATTTCGATCAGGAAGGCGTCGACCTCGTCGGCACTCAGCGCGCGGGTGGAGCTGCCTGCCTGGTCGATTCGAGTGAGGGCGCTGTCCTCGAGCATCCAGACTCCGTCGTGGTCGTGTCTCACCCTGGTCGGGTAGCCATGGTGTCTGACCTGGCTCTGCCGAGGGCGACTGCAGGGGTGTGGTTCGCCGTGGAGGAGCTGTTCCGCCGCCGCCGTCCGACAGCCATTGCTGGCCCTCTTCGACATGCTCCAGACGCGAACTGAGTGGGTGTCTGCGATTCCAGGTGGCCGTCCTA
>CAVZGP010000028.1:0-58370 GCA_963774765.1 Ilumatobacteraceae bacterium | reverse complement strand
ACGACGTGAGCCCGCTGCCGTTCGGTAGCTGAAGAAAGATTGCCCGTTTTCCGGGTCTCGGTGCCCGTTGAGGGGTGTGGGTTGTCACAAAGTCGCGTCCTCGCAGGCATGTGTTCGTATGAGGAACGCACGCTGATGGGTGCCGAGGTGTCGATGACGTCGGTTGCGGTGCCGGATCTGTTGAAGGTGATGGAGGCCGCCGGCGTGTTGCGGGTGGGTCGCACGACCGTGTATGACTTGGTCGGCAAGTACTTCGACACTGACGGCGCGGACGGGATGCCGTGTCTGCGGGTCGGTGGCCAGCTTCGGGTTCCTCGAGTGTTGTTCGAGGAGTGGCTCGGCTTTCGGATCACGGTGTGGCCGCCGCCTGAAGCACCCGACGATGACGACGTCGCGTTCATCGCCCCGGCCACGGTCGAAACTGGTCCCGCGACTGCCCCCTCCCGTCGTCGTGCGAAGACTGCGGCGCAGTCGTCGCGTCTGTTCAGCGTGTAGGCCCGCTGATGGAACACGCTCTCTGGTTCGAGTCGCGAGGAAGCAATGACAGACAGGTGCCCGTGGGCTGGTGGGAGTTGTCGTGTCGAGGGTGTCGACGCTGTATGCGGACACCTCGGTAGCTACCGCCGCCTACTACACGCGGTATCTGACCCAGGCCGACGGTGAACAACCCGGCAAGTGGACTGGGCGTCAGGCGGCGTTGCTCGGGTTGAGCGGGGAGGTGACGACCGAGGACCTGCAAGCCCTGCTGGAGGGCCGTGATCCGCGCGGTGGGGTGTCGTTGGGGTCGCCGTTCGTGAATCGGGTGACGTCGTCGGGTCGTGTGGTGCGGGTGGTGGCGGGGTTCGATGCGACGTTGTCGGCGCCGAAGTCGTTGTCGGTGTGGTGGGCGTTGTCGGGTGACGACGGATTGGCCGAGTGTCATGACGTTGCGGTTCGGGCGGTGGTGGACTGTGTCGAACGGTTCGGGTCGACGACTCGGGTTCGTTCGAACGGTGCCCGCCTGCATCCGGAGTCGCAGGGATTGACGGTCGGGGTGTTCCGTCAGACCACGTCACGGTTGGACGATCCGCAGTTGCATTCGCATGTGGTGATCTCGTCGAAGGTGCAGACCGGCGATGGGCGTTGGTTGGCGTTCGACGCGCGGTCGTTGAAGGGGTTCCAGCGGGCGTTGGGTGGGTTGTATCAGTCGGTGCTGCGCGCCGAGCTGACCGCCCGCTACGGGGTGAGCTTCGGTGAGATCGTGAAGGGCCAGGCGGAGATCGCCGGCATGCCCGACGGTCTGTTGGAAGAGTTCTCGAAACGCACCGTGCAGGTCGAGCGCGCATACCAGCACTTGCTGGCTGACTTCTATAGCCGTGAAGGTCGTGACCCGACCGCGAAAGAATCCGGCGCGATGAGCCGCCACGCCGCCGAGGACACTCGTGGTCACAAGAGCGGCAACGGTGCCGGTGATCTGCGCTCGAGGTGGTTGGCCGAGGCCGCCAGTGTCGGCGTGACTGCGGAGACGCTCACCGACAGCATCCAGGCCGGCGGCGCGGAACCAGCCGGAGGTCGAGCAGTCCGTGACGGCCGGCGAGGTCATCGGAGCGGTCGCGGAGCAGCGGTCGGCGTGGCATCGCTTCGACGTCCTCCAAGCCATCTGCGACGTCGCCCGCCCCCAGCCGGCGGTGGACGGCAAGCAGTGGGCGCAGACACTGCACGCAGTCACGGATGCGGTATTGGCCGAGTGTGTCGACCTCGACCCCGACGACACCATGACGCGGCGTCGGGGTTCTGATGGGCGCTCGGTGTGGATCGAACCATCCGCCCGTCATCACACCAGCAGCGACGTGCTCGCCCAGGAGGAACACATCATCTGCTGGGCGATGGACGCACAACTCGCCCCACGCGCACCGTCCACCAGCGTGAACACGGGTCGGCTCGACGTGATGCAAGCCGAAGCCGCCGCAGCGGTCGCAGGCGCTGATCCTTTGGTGTTGGTGGTCGGCCCCGCCGGCGCGGGCAAGACCACGATGCTCGCGGCCGCCGTCGACGACCTCACGCATCAGGGACGGGTGGTGTTCGGTGTGGCGCCGACGGCGAAGGCGGCCCGTGTCCTGGAATCCGAGACCCAGATGGCGTCGGACACGGTGGCCAAGCTGTTGCACGAGTGGCGACGAACCGATCGGCCTCCCGATCGACCGTGGCGGCTGCCGGCGGGGGCGACGGTGATTGTCGACGAGGCCGGCATGCTCGGCACCGGCGACCTCCACCAACTCACCCACTTGGCCGACGCCCAACAGTGGCGGCTGGTGTTGGTCGGCGACCCACACCAACTCCAGTCAGTCGGCCGGGGCGGGATGTTCGGCGAACTCTGCGCGACCGGTCGGACGATCGAGCTCGACACGATCCACCGGTTCCACAACCAGTGGGAGGCGGCCGCGTCCTTGAAGTTGCGACGCGGCGACCCCGGCGGCCTCGACGCCTACTTGGATCATGACCGCATCTTCGCGGCACCGTTCGACGAGCACGTCGACAACCTCGCCCACTACTGGGCCGGCGCCCGCGACCGGGGCGAGTACGTGGCGATCACGACCACCACCAACGACCACGTCGACGCCATCAACACCGCCGTTCACAACCACCGCCGTGCGCTTGGCCAACTCGGCGACACCCGCCTCGAACTCGGCGACGGCCTCGAGGTGGCGGTCGGTGACGTGATCACGACACGACGCAACGAACGATTCCTGCGAACAACGATGGGGGAGAGCGTCCGCAACCGCGACTACTGGACCATCGAAACCATCGGGGCCGACGGCTCGCTCTCCGTGACCCGCATCGACGGACACGGCACCGTCACCCTGCCCGCCGGCTACGTCGCCGAACACGTCCAGCTCGGCTACGCCGCCACCGAGCCCGGCAACCAGTCCGACACTGCGACCCGTTCCGCGACTCTGGCGACGACGGCCACCACGTGTCGGGGCCTGTATGTGGCGATCACCCGTGGGCAGTTGGAGAATCTGGTGTTGGTGGTCACCGACAGCCACGACGTCGCCGACGCCGTCGACGTCCTCGAACAAGTCCTGGCCAGCGACCGCTCCGACCGACCCGCGACCAGTGTCCGTCGCGACCTCGCCGCCACGACACCCACGCCGCCGGTGCCGGTGGTCGAGCCACGCTGTCAGATCCCGCCCTGGTACGAAGAGACCTACCAAGTCGTACATGCCGAGTTCCTCGACGTGCTCGGACAGCTACGCGCTGAGAGCGACGAAGAGGAACGGGTCGATCAACGCATCGACGAACTCGACGCACTGCTCGACGAACTCGAACCCGCATGCCAACCCCACGACGACGCCATCGAAACCGCCCACGAAGAACTCGACGACGCCTGCGCCCATCGACGCCAAATCAAACGAACCATCGCCGAAGGCGGCTGGCGAGAACGACGCAGCGCCCGCGGCGACCTGCCCGCCGCCGAACGCCACGTCGCCGCCGCCGAGCACCACCTCGACCACGTCACCCAGCTCGCCCGACCCGTGTTGGAGCAGCGGGCCCAGCTCGAAAGCGAACACGACGATCTTGTCCGCCACGTCAAGGAGTTCCGGATCTGGCAGCGACAGATCAACGCCTACTACCCAACCTCCGAACTCGCCGAAGCCCGACACGACGCGCTCCTCACCTGGAAGCACTGGGCCGACGGACACACCATCGCACCCGCCGAACTCGCCACCACCGCCGACACACTCTCCACCAGCGACCGACGGGAGCTTCGAGCCCTCGCCGTCCCGCTCACCGACTGGCTCACCGAACGCCGCCTCGAGACCCGACCGCACCGACGCGACGTCGCAATGCGCTCTGCCTGCCCGGACCCCGGCATCGAACTGTGAGGAGCCCTCCAACCAACCCAGGGTGCCTCAGTGTTTGTCGAGCCGCGTTTGTGCGTTCTCGCCCGCCCAACGACGATCCGGGAACGGCTCGGATCACGCATCAGCTCGCGATAGCCCGCCAGCTACGCCTCGAAGATGCCGCGGTCGAGTTCGTTTCCGGGCCCGCAGCGTTGGCCGTATGTGACGCCTCACTGGGATCGATCCCATTGATCATTGCTGCTCGTTCGTGCTCGCATCTTGGATGCGGAAGGAGCGGCCGGCACGCCAACTTTCAGATCCGACGTGCGGGACCTCACCTCTGTGGAGCAGACCGCCAACTAGGAGACAGGTCGGCGGTTCAGACCAAAGGCGCAACCAAAAGGCGCAAACAAAGTCGCTGCCGTCGAAGGCTTGCGTTACTCGGTTGAGTGCCGAGTCTTGAGGCTCGATAATCGGAGGCTCAGTCGAGTATGGCTACCCCGCTCATTAGTCGAACCGCAGGTAGCATGCTGCGGGAAAGTCAGAGGGTTCGGCATCCGTCCACCATCCGTAGTCCATCGAAGCAAGGCGACCGTTCTCTATCCAGAGCGAAAGAGATCCGAGTGGTTGTCCCAACTCGTCGTACGCGATCGGCTGAACATTCAGCGGTCCATCCGCAACGCCCGCGCTTTGCGCCCCTTCCGGTATCTCGAAGTCCGTACTGCCGATTCGGCGACCGGAGATGATTGCTCCCTGCGCCTGGGCGTGCAGAGCATCTCGAATTTGATCGTCGCGAACTGCAGAGAGGATCCAGAGCAGGCACGACCATTCGTTCAGGGTTGGGCGGCTCGGCTGGCCGGGCGAATGGTTCACGGAATCCACATGTTTCCCAATTTGACCACACCGTCGTCGACGTAGCCGCTCGTGTCAACAGTCCGACCTAGCACGTTGACGTTCAGCCGGGTGAACGCTCCTGACCGGGGCGCCTCGCGTTGCACTGCGACGAGCACCGCTCGCAGAACTGCTTCCTCGCTACCCAATTCTGCAACTAGATGATTAGTTCCAAGGGATTCGCGTGGTCCGCGCGCATCCACCACTGAACGCGCGAGAGCGTCCAAGATCGGTGCCACCCACTCGAAGTGGGCTCACACGCCACTGATCTTGGAGGACCTGGCATGAACACTGAACTGGACGCTCTCGCGACCCGACTCTACGTCACCATCGACGACCTGCTCATCAATCATCCCGAGTGGGCACCCGAACGACCCAAGATCGGCATCGCCCCGAAACTCACCGACGCCGAACTGATCACGCTCGCGGTGATCCAGGCGCTGCTCGGCTACACCTCCGAAGCCCGGTTCTGGCGCCACGCCGACACCCACCTGCGACGTCTGTTTCCGTATCTGCCCCAACGCCCGGCTTACAACAAACGGCTCCGCCACGCCGCGACGACCATGCAGCACATCATCGCGGCGCTCGCGCGTGACTGCCCGTCGTGGAACGACGACCTCTGGCTGGTCGACTCCACCCCGGTCGAGTGCGGCCGGAGCCGAGAAACGGTGAAGCGTTCCGACATGGCCGGCTACGCAACCTACGGCTACTGCGCCAGCCACTCCCGATTCTTCTGGGGCCTACGCCTCCATCTCATTGCCACACCATCGGGGCTGCCCGTGGCCTACGCGCTCACCGGCGCCAAGACCGACGAACGCGACACCGCACTCGCCATGATCCACCTCGACCCCGAACTCGACGCTCGACCCGGTCAAACACTGATGGCCGACAAGGGCTACCGATCAGCAGCGTTCGAGAACGAACTCAATCAGCGTGGCATCACACTCATCCGACCAAGGGTCCGCTCGGAGAAGACCAAACGGCCGCTGACCAAGTTCCTGAAACCCTTCCGTCAGATCATCGAATCGGTCAACCAGACCTTGAAGGCCCAGCTCGACTTGGAACGCCACGGAGGCCGCAAACCCCAAGGCGTCTGCGCTCGTGTCCTACAACGCATCCTCGCGCTCACCGCCGCCATCTGGCACAACGAAACCAACGGCATCGCTGGCCCCTCTCGATCACTGCTCGCCTACGACCACTGACACCCCTTGGAACCAATCATCTAGAGGCTCGTTCGCGTTGGTCGCGAATCGGGCGATCGATCCGCTGTCGAAGCTGGCTGCTGCGGAGTGGGCGTCCAACGACGTCGCGATCGTCGGTCTCGACGCAATGGACGAAGATCAGGCGTATCGGGCGATGGACTTGTTGATCGACGCCGACACCGATGCCGAGGTCCAAGAAGCCGTGTTCTTCGCGGTCGCTGATCTCCTCAACCTCGAAGTCGATCTCCTCTTCTTCGACACGACCTCGACGTATTTCGAGACCGAGGATGCCGATGAGTTCCGCCGGCACGGCAAGTCGAAGGACTCTCGCCCCGATCTCCCTCAGATCGTGATCGGGTTGGCGGTCACCCGCGAAGGGATCCCGGTTCGATGCTGGGTGTGGCCGGGCAACACCAACGACAACTCGATACTGCCCGAAGTCAAAGACGGTCTTCGTGGCTGGCGGCTCGGCCGGGTCGTCACCGTGGTCGACCGAGGATTCTCGAGCGGCGCCAACTTGGACTATCTGCGTCGCGCTGGTGGGCATTGGATCGCCGGCGAGAAGATGCGCGACGGCTCCGCGGACGCGCACGAGGTGCTGTCGCGTCAAGGCCGCTACCAACAGGTGCGCGACAACCTGCGCGTCAAGGAAGTCCGCCTCGACGGTGACGAGTCAGGCAAGCGGTGGATCATCTGTCACAACCCGTTCGAGGCCGAACGCGACCTTGCGAAGCGGACCGCGGCACTCGCTCGTGTGAGCGAGGAACTCGAACGCGTCGCCACCGCCCGCGGCCCGCGACCGCAAACAGAAGCGGCGCAGCGATGACGTCCACGTCAAAGCCGAATGCGCGCTGCGTGATCATCCGTCGCTGGGTCGTTGGGTCCGCCAGTTGAAGTCCGGGCGGCTACGCATCGACACCGCGAAAGTGCGCGCCGAGGAACGACTCGACGGCAAGTATCTGCTCTCGACGTCGGATCCGGACCTGTCCGCCGAGGACGTCGCGCTCGGCTACAAGAACCTCCTGGAAGCCGAACGCGGGTTCCGCGACATGAAGTCCACCCTCGATCTACGACCCGTCTACCACCGCATCCAACCACGCATCCGCGCTCACGTCCTGCTCTGCTGGCTCGCGCTGCTACTCATCCGTGTCGCTGAGCGTCGCTCCGGGCTCACGTGGCGGCGCATCGCCATCGAGATGGGACGGATCCACACCGTCACGCTCACCGGGACTGCCGGCACCGTCACCCAGACCACACCACTCAACGAAATTCAACAGGGCATTGTTGACGCCTGCGGCGTGGCTGCGCCACCCCGCGTCACCCACCTGCACCCCTCCTGAGCAGGCACAACGCGCCCAAACAGACGCCTTCACCGTGTGGACACACGCCCCCACACGTCGAAACGGCGCGTCACACCAGCTCACACCCCAAAAACGACATCACCGTGTGCCCATCAACTGCGGAACCCGGGATGTTCAGCACCCGTTCGACGAAGGTGGTCCACCGTCATGTTGTGCATGACCCGTCGCAGCCATGCCAACGGCGCGGGATGAGTCAGTACGTCGTCACGGTTTTCGTACGCGAGGATCATCGTGTCCTGCGCCAACGAACGCGCCACGTCCTGGTCACCGCACATCGACACCCCGAACGCGACGAGCCCGCTGTGCTCAACTGGGCGGGGCGTCACCACGGGCGGCCAGTCGACAATGCCCGGCTCGATGACCATTTCTCAAGGCCCACACCCGCCGAACCATTGCGCGTCAAGTTGGCAACCTTCGAATCAGGTCGTGTCGGCTCCGCGCCATGTGTCAGGGCGAGCCGCCAGTAGCGGCCTTGAGTCGTTGTCGAGCCCCGACCGATTCGGCGACCGGCACAAGGCGGCTGGCCTTGCCGAGCCCATGCGCCGGCATGTTCCCGTAGACCGCCTCGTACTCACCGGAGCGCACGAGATAAGTCTCGTGCCAGATCCCCGAACGCGTGTCCTTGCCGACGCGCTTCCAGTAACTGCGCCAGACGTCGAGGTGCGGGTCGTCGGTGTTCTTTGCGAACGCCTCGAGATGCTCGAACGAGCGCCAGTATTGGACGTTCACGAATCCCATCGTCTCGTACCCGAGTAGGCCCTTCTCGGGGTGCTCGGTGAGGTACTTCAGCATGTGGTTCATTCCTCTGCGGCCACCCAGGTCGGCGAATGACTTGAAGGCCTGCCACTTCGAATTGAACCGCGCCCCGATGATGAACACGACGAAGTCGCCCTCAATTTCCGCGGTCCACCGTCCCTGCTTGATGTCAGCCATTGCCACTCCCCTCGTCGTGACGAATCCTCGCGTGCTCGCCGACAAATCGTCAACAGGCGGCACCTATCTGCCGCTCGGGCTCGGGCTCGGGCTCGGTAACGGTTCCATTCAATACGGGCGACGTCTCGTAGTTTCGCGATACGATACTCGTCACGTGGACATCTACTGATCTGCTCGCAAGCACGGCGTCCCCGACGCCGACATCTTGCATGCCGTCGACCACGCGCTCGGCGCCGCCGAACAAGACGACGGAAAGGTGCTCTACCTCGGTGCGGACCGAGCAGGCAACATGCCCGAGGTGATCGCTGTCGATCGTGACGACGGCAGCGAGATCGTGATTCACGCCATGCGTATGCGCCGACTCTACGAACCACCACTCCGTGAGATGAGAGGGACCAATGACTGAGAACAAGACCCACGGACGAACCAAGTCCGGTGTCGAGCTCACCGATGAGGTGCTCGACGAACTCGCCGAACAGGCCGAAGCCGGCCTCGAGGTCGCCAAGCTGCGACGCCGTCCGGGACGCCCCTTGATGGGGTCTGGACCTGCCGATTCGTTACCCGTCCGGCTCGACCCCGAGTTGCGACGAGCAGTGGACGAACGCGCTGCTGCGGAGCACACCACCGCGTCGGACGTCGTCCGCGAAGCACTTCGCCGCTACCTCCGTGCCGGTTGAACGAACAGCCTGCACGACCACCGCATAACACCGGTCACCAACTGCGCCTCCACACCCACATACCGGCCTCTTGTCATAGTTGACGGTGATCCGGGGGTGCGGCCAGCCTTTGGGTCGGGGTTCTGGATGGTTCGCTCGTTAACCGGCTGCCCATCGCTTCGTGTGGTGTGGCTCGCCTTCGGCATGCGGCCTGAGCCTCGGACAGGGACGTGGCTGAAGAGAGGTTTGCACGGCTGAAAGAGGCGTTGCCCTTCCTTGTCTTTCATCAACGGACATGACAGGAAGGACAGACCAATGGATGAGATGGTGATCATCGGGATGGATCCGCACAAGGCGTCGAACACGATCGCGGTGCTGGACTCGACCGAGAACTTGTTGACTCGGCGACGTTTTGAGAACTCCGACGATGGCTTCGTCGAGATGCTCGTCGCGGTCGGCGAGTACCCGAATCGGGTGTGGGCCGTCGAGGGCGCGAACGGGATGGGGCGCAGCATCGCGCAACGTCTCGTCGGCTTCGATGAACGCGTCTATGACGTGCCCGCGAAGCTGGCCACGCGGGTGCGTGTGTATTCGACTGGGCATGGCACCAAGACCGACAACCACGACGCGTTGGCGATCGCCCGTGCTGCGCTGCACAGCCGGCACTTGCGCATCGTGAAGCCTGACGATGAGACCGTGGCGATCAAGTTGTTGTCGGATCGCCGCAAAGAGCTCGTCGGCTTACGCACCCAGGCGGTGTGTCGACTGCATCGGCTGTTACGCGAGTTGATCCCCGACGGCGGACCAGCGTTGATCACGGCGAGTTGGTCACTGGCCGCTTTCGGTTCGGCGACGAACTGTTCGGATGGCGCGGTTTCGATCGTGATCGGCGAGATCGCTGCGAGTGCAGCAAAGAGCTGCTGTGCGGTACCACTCTGGCCGTTGCCGACGGAGTCGAGCGCTTTGGCAGCGACGTAGAACGATCGGCTCGACTCGCAGAACGGAACCAGTTCGACCGGCATCTCGAGCGGACCGGTATCGGTGCTGACAGTCACCGTCTCACCAGACGCCCACGTCGGCAGCCCTGAATCATCCGGTTCGGTCGTCACCGGGTCGGTCGTCACAGATCCGGTGGTTGCGAAGTCGATGGTCGTCGTCGAATCCGCAGTTGTCGTCACGACGGTGTCGCCAGACGCATCGGGATCCCCACCGCAGGCCACGAGCAACCTGATGGCACCAGCGAATCCGACAATCATCTCGTTGTGTTTGGTCACCCGAGCACCGTCTCAGGTAGTCGTTGACGGGACCGAAATGGCCAGCGAGGCGCCGCGAGGCGGTCGTGTCGTGTCCAGGCCGGCGCTCGAGATCGTCACGCGGCGCGTCGATGTTGTCGGAGTCCCTCGATGGACAGGATCAATCCGATGGCTGGGATGACTGCGGAAAGCCAGAGGGCGCTGCGATAGCCACCGGTGATCGACTTCACGAGGGCGAAGAACGCCGGTCCGATGGCACTGCCGATCACCATCGCGCTCATCTGTGCTCCGGCGATCGCGCCGAGGTGTCGCCGACCGAACACCTTCGGGATCGCTGCGGACGTCAACGCGGAGAAGCAGCCCTGCGACACACCCCAGGTCACGACGGCCGCAGCAGCGCCCCAGCCGATGTCGAGCAGACCAACCATCGGATACATCACCAGCTGGGCGGCGGCCATCATCGCCGCGACTGCGAGTGGTGTGACACGGTCGATCAACCAGCCGGTACCCAGTGTGATCGGCACGCTGACGAACGCGATGGGTACGAAGATACGGACGACCTCGTCGTCGGCCAGGCCGAGCTCAGACCCGAGATCGACGATGTGGAAGGTGATGGCGGTGCTCGTCGCTGCGAGCGCGACGACCGGGATCGTGAACGCCCAGAAGCGGACATCGCGGAGCGCCTCGGCGCGGGTGGCGTCCCGGTCGGTCCCGACGATCGGCACCTGGCGGGACTCCTCGCGACCGTTGGAGCGGTGCTCGTCGGGCATCGCCGCGCGGCCGTCGATCGGGATTCCGGCCGCCTCGGGGCTCACCCGATAGAACGCCACGATGACCGAACCGATCACCACCACCAGCACCACGGCCATGACTCGCCATGCGGTGCGGTAGCCGTCGATGTCGATCAGCGCGAGCAACAGTGCTGGGGTTGCGGCGAACGAAAAGCTGACGAAGGCGCTCGACAGCGCGGACACGAGCCCGCGGCGACGCTCGAACCACTGAGCGATCATCGTTCGCGATGCCAACGTGAGCAGACCCTGCCCGCTGAAGCGGAGACACCCGAAGCCGATCGACATGACGACGACACCGACAGCGGTCGTCATCGGCCCGACAACGCTCAGCCCGAGCAACGTCGTGGCCAGGCCGAGTGTCGCCCCGAGCGCAACCACTCGCGACCCGTAGCGGTCGATCGCCCGGCCACCCGCGCCGATCAGCAGCCCGCTCGTCCCGGTCCCGATCAGGTAGGCAACCGCGAGCTGCAGACGAGTCAGTCCGGTGGTCGAGATCAGATCATCGGTGAAGATGCTGACGCCGACGGTCTGTCCGGGGACCGATGCGATCGCGCCGATGGTGCCGGCGACGAGGACGACCCAGCCGTAGTAGAACGGGACCCGTCGCGGGTCGAACGGGCGCGATCCGGGTGCGGTCCGCTTCGACCCTGTCTCGCGTTCCGCGCGATGGTTCCGCTCGGGAACGTCGGTTCGTGCGGGGCCCATCGGGGCGAGGCTACGGGGGGTGAGCGTCTCACTTCGCTGTTCACCGAGAACGGACGAGCGGCGTAGCTGCAGCTCTTGTCGGCTGCGTTCGCCCTCGAGATCCTGGACGGAACAGATGTCTCGCGCCTGACCTCGAACGCACTGGCCTACGATCGAACTCGAGGACACATCCCAACTTTCAGGAGGATCACATGTTGGAAGCGCTCACCGATCTGCCCGACGGCGTCATCGGCTTCGAGGCCGTCGACGAGGTCACGTCGGCCGACTACGAACAGACGCTCGCCCCCGCGATCGAAGCACTCGACGGACCGATCCGATTCGTCTACGTCCTCGGCGACCGCTTCAGCGGGTACAGCGCCGGGGCCTCGTGGCAGGACGCCAAGCTGGGCGTCGGGAACCTGCGCAAGTGGCACCGGATCGCGGTCGTCACCGACACCGACTGGGTCCGGCACACGCTCGGGATGTTCGGGTGGATGGTGCCCGGCAAGTTCGAGGTCTTCAGCCTCGACCAGCGCGGCGAGGCCATCGCCTGGGCCGCCGCCGATTGACCGAACATACCGGGGTCACCGTCGATAGATCGTGATACGATCTATCGACGGTGTTGGTCGACGCAGACTCCCGGAGCGGGTTACGACAGAGGCAGCTGGCGCAGCTGTTCGGTGTCCGGCCGAGGATGGTCGGTCTCGTCGCGGCGGTCGGACTCGGTGGCGGTGCGATCGGTGCGACCTATCTCCGCGTCCTGAGCGTCACGACCGACGCATTGGGACCCGACCGTTGGAGCGACACCGCCCACGTCGTCGTTCTCGCCTGCGTCGGGCTGTCGATCACCGTGTTGGTCCGCGCGCTCGGACGTCCGGCCGACGTCGAGTTGCTGGTCGGCAACATCCACGTTCCCGGCATGACCGACGACGATCCGAACGAGGACGGTCCGGGCGGTGAGGGGGAGCAGGAGCCCCACGGCCGTCTGCGCTCGCTCATCCCGGTCTCGTTGTTGTCGGTCGGCGCCGGGGGCACGCTCGGGCCCGAGGCCCCGCTCGTCACCACGACCGGCACAGCGGCCACGCGACTCGCGCATCGGTTCGGCGTGGCACCGCGCGACGTCCGCATCCTGGCCATCACCGGCATGGCGGCGGCATTCAGCGTGCTCTTCGGAGCGCCGCTCGGCGCGGCGATCTTCGCGCTCGAAATTCCGCATCGTCGAGGCCTCGAGTACTACGAAGCGCTCATCCCGGCGATGATCGGTGCGCTGTGCGGATACGCGATCTCGACGGCGTTCGGCGGTCACGGACTCGAACCGATCTGGAACCTTCCGATCGTCGATCGCCTCGACGGTGTCGACCTCGCGTGGGCGGTGGTGGCCGGCGTGCTCGGCGCGGCCATCGGCGTCGCCTTCACGCTCGTGGTCGCCGGGCTCCGTCACCTCGCTGCCGTCGTCCCCGGTGGCGCTCGACCCGTCGTCGGAGGCGTTGTTCTCGGACTGCTCGGCATCGTGTCGCCGTATGCGCTCACCAACGGCGAGTTCCAGATCGAGGTGCTCGTCGAGTCGCGACCGGCGCTCGCCCTTCTCGTCCTGGCCGGTGTGTGCAAACTGGCGGGCGCTGCCGTCGCCCTGGTGACGGGCTGGCGCGGTGGGTTCATCATCCCACTGTTCTTCTCGGGCTTCGTCCTCGGGTGGGCCGTCGCGCAGTGGTTGCCGATCGAGCATCCGTGGGTGTTCGTCGCCGGCACGATGGTCGCGGCCAACGTCGGCGTCACCAAGACACCGATCGGATCGACGTTGGTGGTGACCGAGATGGCAGGATTCACCGTCTTGCCCACCACATTGATCAGCTCGCTCGCGTGCCTCGCGCTCACGTCACCGGTGGGCCTGCTCGAGAACCAGCGCCAACGATTCGACGCCTACGCCGGCACACGGCCGGATGTGCCGGAGGCAGGCCGTTGACCGAGGAGCCGTTGACCGATGTCGAATACCGCTCGCTGGCCGAGTTCCGGCGGGCGCTGCGCCGGTTCCTCTCGTTCTCCGAGCGCGCCGCGCGAGAACACGGGCTAACACCGTCGCAACACCAGTTGCTCCTCGCGATTCGTGGCCACCCAGGCGCCGGACCGCCGTCGACCAGCGACCTTGCAGACGCGCTGCAACTCAAGCTGCACTCGGTTGGAGAGCTCGCCGACCGGGCGGCGGAGAACGGGCTGGTGCGGCGACACCACGACCCAGCCGATGTTCGACGTTCGCTGCTGGAACTCACACCCGACGGCCTGGCCGAACTCGACGCGCTGTCGGTGCTCCACCGACGAGAACTGCGTCGCTTTCGTGGAGAACTCGGCGTACTGCTCGGCGAACTCGGCGACGAGCCGTGATCAGCGCGGCCAGTCCGCCCGTATCTCGGCGTCGTCGAGCAGGTGTTCGAAGCACGGCGACTCGCCACCGAGCTCGTCCGAACACGCCTCCGACGTCGATCCGTCGCCGGTCGACAGACACACGTGGGTGAGTTCCGGTGCTTCCGGCACCTGGACGATCTCGCCGTTCCCTGCGATCTGCCAGCCTCGCAGCGAGCGGCGCAGCAGCTCGACGATCACCTCCGGGTCGTCGTGGTCGTGCTCGACCTCGATGCACCCGTGCGCGGCATCCAGGTGCACGGTCCCGACGCTGCGCTCGCTGCGGAGTTGATCCTGGATGGCGTTGAGGCATGCGGCACAGTTGGCGTTGTGCAGTTGGATGAGGGTTCGCATCGTGAGTTCCTCCTCGCGGGGTCGACCAATTCTTACAGCCAAATGTAGAACAATTCAATGGTGACGGCTACCCTGATGTCGTGCCGACGTTCCTCCTGCCGAGCGAACCGATCTCGACGATCGACCAGTACGTGGCGACGGACGTGGGCGGGGCAGGCATCGAGCGGGCTCTGCTGATCGGAGCGGCCGCGACGATCGACGAGCTACGTCGGTCGGGTCTTCGTGGTCGCGGCGGGGCAGGTTTCCCCACCGGTGACAAGTGGGCCGGGATCGCGTCGAACGTCGCCGGTCGGCGCTACGTGGTGTGCAACGGCGCCGAAGGCGAGCCGGGCACGTTCAAGGACCGGGCACTGATCCGGGCCAACCCGTACCAACTCGTCGAAGGACTCGTCATCGCCGCGATGGCCGTCGATGCGGATGCCGCGTTCATCTGCCTCAAGGCGAGTTTCGAACGCGAGATCGCGCTCGTCACCCGAGCCGTTCAGGACTTCCAGGTCGCCGGGTACTGCGGCGACTGCACCGTCACGATCGTGGCCGGCCCGGACGAGTACCTGTTCGGCGAAGAGAAGGCGATGCTCGAAGTGATCGAGGGCAACGAACCGTTGCCTCGAGTGCTCCCGCCGTACCTGCACGGCCTCTTCGCCACCGGGCCGCAACTCGGCTGGCAGGCGGGTGAGCAGTCGTTCCCCGTGGCCGCCGGGTCGGGGTCGTCGAATCCGACACTCGTCAACAACGTCGAGACGCTGTCGAACGTGCCTCACATCCTCGCCCGCGGCGCCGATTGGTTCCGATCGATGGGGACCGAGCAGTCGCCGGGAACGATCGTCACCACCGTCGTGGGTGATGTGATCGCACCCGACGTCGGCGAGGTCGAGATGGGCACCACGCTGCGCTCCGTGATCGATGTCGTGGGCAGTGGGCTGGCCCCGGGCCGAACCGTCAAGGCCGTCTTCTCCGGCGTGGCGAACGCGGTGATCACTTCGGCCGACCTCGACGTGGCGGTCTCCTACGAGGGGTTCGCCGCCATCGGCAGTGGCATGGGTTCGGCGGGCTTCATCGTGTACGACGACACCACCTGCATGGTCGACGCCGCCTCTCGGCTGTCGCGCTTCCTCTCGGTCGAGTCGTGTGGCCAGTGTCCACCGTGCAAGCTCGGCTCCGGCGCGATCACCGGGCACCTCGAACGCATCGAAACCGGAATCGGCGCCGACCACGATCTTGCCGAGATCGTGAGATGGCTGGAACACGTCACCGACGGAAGTCGCTGCTACCTCGCCACCGAGGAACAGGTCATGGTCAGCAGCATTCTGCGCGCCTACCCCGACGAATTCGCCGAACACTTGGAACTCGGGCGCTGCCCGCGCCCGCGGCAGCTCCCGATCCCGAAGCTCGTCGATCTGGCCGACGGACGGGCCACCTACGACGAGTCGTACTGGCTCAAGCGACCCGACTGGACCCACGATGCTGGCCAAGCAACCTGAGTTCGTCGACGCTCCTGGCCGTCCGACGACGACCAGTCAGCAACGCCAGGCGCGAGCGCTCGGCGATCCGACCAGACACTCGATCTTCCGCCACCTCGCCGCCCAGCAGCGACCGGTCGACGTGGCGGAACTGACCGCCCATGTCGGACTGCACCACAACGCCGTGCGCCAGCATCTCGGTCGACTCGTCGACGCGAGGCTGATTGAGGAATCCACGGCGCAGCCGCACGGGCGGGGCCGCCCGCGCCTCGTGTACACCGTGGCGCCGAACGTCGACAGCCGTTGGGGTGTCGTCGGCCCGTACGAGCAACTGACGGTGCTGTTGAGTGAGATCATTCGCAGTGGCGACGCGCCCGTTGTGGTCGGTGAGCGTGCCGGACGGGCGGCGAGCAGCGTGACCGGTGTCGCGTCCGACCCGACCCCGGACCCCACTTGGGGACCCGCCGACGTCCTCGTCGAGCAGATGGCGCGTTTCGGCTTCGAACCCACGGTCACGCGTCAGGGAGATGACATCGATGTCGTGCTCCACAAGTGCCCGTTCGAGACGACCGCTCTCGTCGACCCGGACACCGTGTGCGGCCTGCATCTCGGCATCGCCCGGGGCATCGCCGCCGGGGTCGGTGGCATCGTCGTCGACGATCTCACCCGCAACGACCCGCGTGGCGCGCAGTGTGTTCTGCGCTGTCACGCCGACACCAGACAACCCATCGAAGATCCCCCACCACGAAGGAGCAACTCATGACCGCGATCACCGAGACCATCACCCTGGCCGACATCGTCACCACCCACCCCTCGCTGGCCCGAGAACTCGAACGACGTGACCTCGACTACTGCTGTGGTGGTGCCACCACTCTCGGGGAAGCGTGCACCGCAAATGGGCTGGATGTCGCGACGGTGATCGACGAGTTGGCCACCGCGTCAGCGAGTTCGTCGAGCGAGTCGTGGTCGACGATGGGCCTCGCCGAGTTGGTCGACCATCTCGAGTCGACCCACCACGCGTACCTGTGGGCCGAGATGCCGCGCCTGTCAGCACTGCTCGACAAGGTCGTCTCGGTCCACGGCGAACGGCATCCGGAGCTGGCCGCGATCAACGAGTGCTACACGACGATCCGCGCCGATCTCGAACCGCACCTCGCGAAGGAAGAACGAGTGTTGTTCCCGATGATCCGCGAACTCGCCACCGCGAGTTCCACCCCCTCGTTCCACTGCGGGTCGCTCCAGAATCCGATCTCCGTCATGCTGAGCGAGCACGACACCGTCGGCGACTTGCTCCGCCAACTTCGCCGGCTCACCGACGGCTATCAGCCACCAGCCGATGGCTGCGGGTCATACGTCGCGCTGTTCGCCGGACTCGAACAACTCGAGGCCGACACACACCTCCACATCCACAAGGAGAACAACGTGCTGTTCCCTGCCGTCGCGCAGGTCGAGCAGCGTCTCGGCTCGTGATCGTCCATCCACTCACCGAGCACGAGCTGGCGCGACGCCACGATCTCGTCGAACGCGACGACGTCGAGCTGCTCGTGCGGTCCTTCTACCGGTACGCCGCGATGGACGAGCTGCTCGGGCCGATCTTCGCGAGCGCCGGCGTCGATTGGCCGTCGCACATCGAGACGCTCACCGACTTCTGGGCGTGGCAGCTGTTGGGTGAGCGTGGCTACGACGCCAACCCGCTGCGCGCACACGAACCCGTGCACGCCCGCACACCGTTCGGTCAGCAGCACTACGATCGCTGGCTCGAGCTGTTCCACAGCACCGTCGATGAACACTTCGTCGGGCCCACTGCCGACGTCGCGAAGGTCCGCGGCGCAAAGATGATCGCCGCCCTGCAACGACTCCTCTCGGGGTCGCACGCACCGGCGACGGAGCCCGTCCAGGCGCTCTGGGCGGTCCGAGCCAAGGATGCCGATCGCTGAGATCGAGCGGTGCCCAGCGCCGCGTCCTTGCTCCCGCGAGCCGGTGCCGGGTACGGTCGGTGACAGACCTGTCAGACGAGGCGAGGGGCACACCGCTCATGAGTCCAGCTCCAGGGATACCCAGCCACGTGTCCGCATGCGCGACGCATGACGAACCCCGATCGCTGGCCCGTCGGGCGCTCGGCCTTGCGGTGCGGTCGTCGCCCTCGTGCACCGGTGCTGTACCGGAGACCATCGAATTGACGCGGCACCAGACGCGCGAGTTCGGTGACGATGTGATCGAGTCGGCGATCGCGCTGATCGAGACCTACACCCGACCCGGCCCGATGGTCGACGATGCGATCGCACTGCTGGTCGGGCTCAGGGAAGACGAACGTGCCGCGCACACGGTCGCTGTCGTCGAATCACGCCCGCCCGACCGTCCGTTGCTGACCATCGTGATGATCGAAGGTCGCGGAATCTGGATCGAGTTGGCCGGCGCGCTCGTCGAACACGGATGCGATGTCATCGCGTCGCGGCTTGCACAGCTCGGCGGCCTCGATTTCGTCGTCGCCGTCGTCGACGCGCGACGGGTCACGTCGTTCGACGAGGTCGGTTGCGCCTGCCTCCTGCAGTTCGTCGAACCGATCGCCCAGGTGGGCGGCACCGTCCACATCGTCGATCCGAGTGGTCGGCTTCGTCGACTGGTCGAGCCGTGGCCACCCGGCTTCGTTCACACGCCTGAACCGCCGACCGGCAACTGGTGGCGCTGACCGCGATGACTGGGTCAGCGGCCCGTTCGCTTGGACGGTGCGTGCTGACGGACGAACCGGAGGATCTCCATGTGTTTCTCGGTGTCGCGCAACATGACGTCGACGAGCAGCCCCCACAGCGTCGTGTCCTTCACGTCGTGCAGCTCCTTGCGTAAGCGACGAAGTTCCTTGGCGTCGTCCTTCTCGTTGGCGAGCAGGCGGTTCGTCACGTCGCGCAGTTCGACGGGGTCGGCGCTGTCGAGATCGAGCCGAGGGATGACCGGATCGTCGCCCGACAACTCGGCCTCGGACTTCAGTGATGCCGCCAGGTCGTCGAAGTACCGATGGTGGCGTCGTTCGTCCTCCAAGAGGATCGTGATGACGTACCGCAGAGCATTGGACTCGGTGGACTCGGCAAGCGAGGCGTACTCGGCGAGCATGGCGCCCTCGCGTCGCGCGTGTCCCGTGAGGTAGTCGAACATCTGGAGCTCCCAGACGCTTGCGCCCCGTGGAGGTGAGGGCTGGTCATCGGCCATCGTTTCAGGATGCTCAGCTTGCTCACTCGACGCCAGGGTCGTTCGGCCTACGCGGATCCTCGGAGCCGGTCGGCGCGGAGCGTCGAGCGTCGCACCTTGCCGGCCTCGTCGCGCAACGGCTCGTCGACGAACTCGATCGACCTGGGCAGCTTGTACGTCGTGAGGCGTTCGGCGAGGAATGCGAGCAGATCGACGTCGGACACCTCGTCGGCGTCAGCTTGGACGATCGCGTGCACGTCGTTGCCGCGGTCGTCGTTCGGCAACCCGATCACCACGCACGAATGCACGGCGGGGTGCTCGCCGAGCGCCGCTTCGACCTCGGCGGGGTAGATGTTGGCGCCGCCGGACAGGATCATGTCCTGCACCCGGTCGCCGAGGTAGAGGTAGCCGTCGACATCGAACCACCCGATGTCGCCGAGCGACTCCCAGCCGTCGCTGAGTGTTCTCGCATCGGCGCCGACGTATCGGTACGTCGGCGTCTCGCGTGACGAGCGCATCCAGACCTCACCTTGTGCACCGACGGGCAGATCGTTGCCGAATTCATCGCAGATCTTGATCTCGCCGGACGTCACCCTCCCGACCGAGCCGCGGTGGGTCAGCCACTCGGTCCCGGTGATGACCGTGGCCGCCTGGGCCTCGGTGCCTGCATAGAGTTCGAAGATCTTCTCGGCGCCGAGCCAATCGATCCACGCCTCCTTCAACCACGGTGGGCAGGGCTCGGCGAGGTGCCACACCACGCGCAACGACGACAGGTCGTAGCCCAACCGGACGTCGTCGTCGAGGCGCAGGATCCGCTTCATCATCGTCGGCACGAGATAGACGACGTCAACGCGATGCCGTTCGATCGAGGCCAGCACCTCCTCGGCATCGAATCGGGCGAGCACCACCACGTGGTTGCCCTGGAGCAGCGCCTGGCACGACCACACCGCTGGACCGTTGTGGTACAGCGGGCCCGGCACGAGCATGCACCCGTCGGGCGCGATCGCCAGCGGCGCCGGTGCCTCGGTGTCGAACTGCGCCGGGTCGCCGGACACGATCAGCTTGGGGCGACCGGTCGATCCTCCCGACGTCGGTGCCTTCCACGCGGGTGATATGACGTCGGGGAGAGCATCGTCGCCGAACGCGGCCGACGGTTCGTGGCCGAGCGGCAGATGCACGATCGAGTCCGGGAGCAGCGCGAACGCCTCGTCGGGAGCGCCGATCACCACCGTCGAACCGGCGAGTTCGACGATCGCTGCCAGCTCGCGTCCTGGCAACTTGGCCGATACCGGTTGTGGGATCGCGCCGAGCTTCCAACAGGCGACGTAGGCAACGAACCAGTCGACCGAGTTGGGGACGGCAACCGTGACGAACGAGCCGTGCTCGATGCCGTGCGAACGGAGTTCGCGAGCGAGTCGGGTCGACCGCGAAGCCAGCTGCGCCCGGGTCAGCGTGACGTCGTTGCACGTCACCGCCGGCGCATCAGGTGCCTCGCGGGCGAGTGCGGTCAGCCGAGCGGGAAACGACAGGATCACGATGCGGGCCCCCTTGCGAGTCGATCGACCGCAGTGTGTCAGGCCGCGCGGTCCGATCGGCAACCCGGCGGGAGTCAACTGACGCGTTCCCCTGATCCCGTGCGAGACTGGCACTGTGCACGCCATCATCGACACCGACGCCGTCAATCCGGTCCTCAACGACATCCTCAAGGCCGAGCTGTCCGGGGTGGTGCGTTACACCCACTACTCGCTGGTGATCACCGGACCCAACCGGTTGCCGCTGGTCGACTTCATGAAGGCACAAGCAGCGGAATCGCTGCTGCACGCGCAGCAGGCCGGCGAGATCCTCACCGGCCTCGGCGGACATCCCGAGCAGGGCATCGCCGAGATCGAGGAATCGCACGATCACGCCATCGAGGCAATTCTGAGGGAGTCGATCGGCCACGAGCGCCGGGCACTCGACCTGTATCGCCAGCTGTTGGAGTTGACCGAAGGCAAATCGGTGTACCTCGAGGAGTTCGCCCGCGGCCAGATCGGCCAGGAGGAACTCCACGTGATCGAGATGAACAAGCTCCTCCGCGACTATTCCATCGTCTGAACGGGCTGTCCGATCTCGTGTCGAAGGAATCCGGCATCGGGCTGTGCACCGGCAAGGACTGCCGCAAGGCCGACGGCTTTCGAACGGTTGAACGCGAACTGCGCCGAGCCGGTGGTGTGCGTGACCTGCCGTGCCTCGACGTGTGCGATGGGCCGGTGGTGGTACTCGGCGTGCACAGCGATGCTCCGGTGGTGATCGAACGGGTTCGCAACCGAGCGCTCGCGCTCGAACTCGTCGACCACGTCACCGCGGGCAGCGACCTGTCAGGCCGCTTGCGTCGACGCGTCCTGTCCGGCTCGAAGCGCGCCACAGCCCGCCGCCGCATCACCCGCGCCCGGTAGCCGTCCCCGCTTCGGGCGAGCGATGCGCGTGAGCGATGAGTGAATGGCGTGTCCGCGGTCGCGTCGCTCATCGGATCCTCGAACAGGGGTCTCCGCGATCCGTGCGACACTTCGCCGGTGGCAACGGAGTACGGACTCGGCCGAGGCAAGGTCTTCCCGGCAGCGAAGGCGCGCTCGCTGCTGAATCCGGCGCGGCGCATCGTGCAGTCACCCGGTCGGGTGGTCGGCGCGCTCGACATCGCGCCCGATGCCCGTGTGCTCGAGATCGGATGCGGTCCGGGCTACTTCAGCCCCACGCTCGCGGCCGCGGTACCGAATGGAACGCTGGTGGTCGCCGATCTCCAGTCCGAGATGTTGTGCCTGGCCCGTGAACGCGTCTCGGGCCTCCTCAATGCTCGGTGCGTGCAGCTCGACGCATCCCGGCTGCCGTTTGCGGATGCGACGTTCGACGCGGTGCTCGTGGTGTTGATGCTCGGCGAGGTGCCCGATCGCGAACTCGCTCTCGCGGAGTGTCGCCGGGTCCTGCAGCTTGATGGTGTCGCCCTGTTCGCGGAGACCCGACGTGACGGTGACTTCATCCGTCGGAACGAACTGCGCTCACTGGTCGAGCCGCACGGCTTCGAACTCGATCGACTCCGCGGTTGGTCGTGGGAGTACACCGCACGATTCAGGGCTGTCTGACGTGGCGGCGCTCAGTTGTCGATGAACACCGAACGGGCGGGACGAACCACCACGTGGGTCCGGGTCGCCGACGACGTCGTGGTTCTTGTGTTCGTAGTCGAGGGCGTGCAGCACGCTGTGGATCGCGCCGAGGCGGGCCCGCTTCTTGTCGTTCGAGTTGACGATCGTCCACGGCGCCACCATCGTGTCGCTGGCGAGCAGCATCTCGTTGCGGGCGTCCGTGTACTCGTCGTACTTCTGCACGCTGACCTCGTCGATCGGCGACAGCTTCCACTGCTTCAGCAGATCGTCGCGTCGGTCGTCGAAGCGCTGCTTCTGGCGTGCCTGCGACACGGTGAACCACAGCTTGAACACCTGGATGCCGCTGCTCACCAGCGACTCCTCGAAGTCGGACACCTGGCGCAGGAAGACGCGCGTGCTCCTGCGGCGTGCAGAATCCCATCACCTTCTCGACGCCGGCGCGGTTGTACCACGACCGATCGAACATCGTGATCTGGCCGGCTGACGGCAGGTGGGCGACGTAACGCTGGAAGTACCACTGGGTCCGCTCGGCGTCGGTCGGCTTGGGCAGTGCGACGTGCTCGCCGCCACGCGGGTTCAGGTGTTGGCGGAATCGTTTGATCGCCCCGCCCTTGCCCGCCGCATCGCGGCCTTCGAACACGATGACCACGCGATCGCCGACCGCCTGGATGTGGCGCTGCGCCTTGAGGAGTTCGATCTGCAGCGCCTCGAGGTCGCGCTCGTAGAGCCGCTTGTCGATCTTCTCGACGTAGGGAAGGTCGTTCTGCATCTCCTCGATCGTCGTCGCCGGCGACGGCGGGTCGTTGTGTTGTTTGCTCATGGATGCTCGATTCGTCGTTCGAACACGAATTCGTATTCGAGGTAGTCGTTGAGGTGTTCGTTGCCGGGGAGCGGCGCGGTGAGTTGCGACGACTGCAGCAGCATCCACCCGTCGCGCAGCGCGGCGACACCGGTGGAGTACGGCGGCTTCGCATCGGTCAGCGAGGGTCCGGATCCGTCCGTGCCGTCGTGAAACGCCCATCCGATCGTTCCGGAGTCGAGCCCCGAGC
Organism: Ilumatobacteraceae bacterium; assembly: GCA_963774765.1. Lineage (GTDB taxonomy): Bacteria > Actinomycetota > Acidimicrobiia > Acidimicrobiales > Ilumatobacteraceae > Sva-07. The sequence continues at coordinate 35,195 of CAVZGP010000028.1, read as the reverse complement.
CGTTCGCCCAGAGGTAGAGGATCTGCTGGCGTTCGGCCATCACGATCCGACCAACGCAGCGCGACCCTCGAGCCGGGTGAGGTAGTGGTCGACGTCGTAGGTGTCGTCGCCGGTGAGATACCGCCAGAGCTTCGACCGTTGGACCTGTTCGTTGCGGTAGTCGGTGATGCTCATCCAGGGGTGCATCGTCCGAAGGATCTGCGCCACGCTGTCGGGCAGCATCCGCGCGAAGACGTGGTCCGACGGTGGGTTGTGGAGTTCCGTGAGGTCGTCGGTGTTCCAGAGGCGAACCTGGGGCACGGTGGGGTTGAGCCGCACCTTGTGCATCCATCGGTCGCCGTCACCCGGGTTCGGTTGGCCCACGTGCCACAACCCGTGATGGAACACGACGACCGTGCCGGCGGGACCCGAGAACTGCTGCTCGCCGGCGATGTGCTGGTACCGGTCGAGCCCGGACGATCGCACCCGCCGGAGGTGGCTGCCGGGCACGAAGCGGGTCCCGCCTTCGCCGGGTGCCACGTCGTGGGGATACCAGAACAGTTGGACGTCGAACGTGGTGTCGGGCGAGTCGGTGATCGCGTCGACGTGGAGCGGCTGGTTGTAGGTCGAGTGCGGCCGGAGGTGGTGGGTGAAGTCGTGGTCGAACGTCGGGTTCGGTCCGACGAACGACTCGATGATGCCGCGGATCTCCGGCAGGCGCAGGTAGTCGCCGATCGCCGATGGTGGCGGATAGCACTCGTCGAGCGGTGTGCCGGTGTGCGGTGGCTTCAATCCGTCGGAACCGAACCGTTCGAGCTCGAGTCGCCGCATCTCGTCGATGCCACGCTCGTTGATGTCGGCGGGCACGACCGCCTCGAACCGGACGAACCCGTTGGCGACGAACTCGGCCATCTGCCGCGTCGTCAACCGAAGATCCGTCGCCATCGCCTGATTCTGCCAGGTGGTACATCTGGGGTCAGACCCCAGACCGCAACACGTCGATTGCAGCAGGGGTCAGACCCCTGCTGCAATCGCGGGATCAGGAGGTCTGGGTGCCGACCTTGAGCTCGCGGAACGGCACGCCGCGGTCGACCGATGGTTCACGCGGGAGGCCGAGCACGCGGTCGCCGATGATGTTGCGCTGGATCTCGTCGGTGCCGCCGGCGATGCTCGACTGGAAGCTGTTGAGCACGATTCGTTGCAGTTCGGCGCCGCCTTCGTCTGCGGGATCCCACGCCACCGAGCCGGGCCCGGCGAACTCGAGAGCCATCTCGCGCACCTTCCACGCGATGTTCGAGCCGAAGAGCTTGCCGAGCGAGCCACCGGGGCCAGGCGTCTTGCCGGCCTTGAGTTCGTCGCGGGTCTTCATGGCCACCAGCGACTTGCAGGTCTCCATCGACCAGATCTTCATCATCTGGTCGCGGACGACCGGGTTGTCGATCTGACCGGTCGCCTCGGCAGCCTTGCGCAGCATCTTGAAGTTCGGCTGGTTGATCTTGCCGGCACCCGCACCACCGATGGCGACTCGCTCGTACATGAGCATCGCCGTGGCGAGATTCCAGCCGTTGTTGAGGTCGCCGACCAACCAATCCTTCGGGATGCGTGCATCGGAGAAGAAGACCTCGTTGAAGTGCGAGCCACCGTCGATCTGGTGGATGGGGCGGATCTCGACGCCCTGGCCGCGCATGTCGAGAATGAACATCGAGATGCCGGCGTGCTTCACCTGGTCGGGGTCGGTGCGCGCGACACACAGGCCGTAGTCGCTCTTGTGGGCGAGGGTGGTCCAGACCTTCTGGCCGTTGATGACCCATTCGTCGCCGTCGAGTTCGGCCTTCGTCTGCAGGCTGGCCACGTCGGAGCCGGCACCCGGCTCGGAGAACATCTGGCACCACATGGTCTTGCCGGAGATGTTGTCGGCGAGGAAGCGCTCCTTCTGCTCGTGGGTGCCGTACTCGGCGAGCATCGGCATGCACATGCCGTGCGAGATGATGAACTCGCTGTCGGGCATCGGGTAGTTGCCCTTCACCTCACGCCAGATCTTCTCGTGGGCGAGCGTCTTGCCGCCGCCGCCGTACTCGGCGGCGACCGGGAGACCCGCGAGGCCGGCCTCGGCGGCAGCGGCAAGAAATGCCTTCTGGTCGTCGAGCGTCGGGTTCTGCCCGGGAGCGAACTGCTCCATGAAGTCGACGCACTTCTGGCGGAACTCGGCGGCTTCGGCCGCGCTCAATCCCGTGGTCGATCCGGTGGCGGTGTCGGTCATGTCAGGTCCTCCAAGAAGATGTCACAGCGATCTGCAGTTGCAATACTGTATGGCATCGTACAGTATGTGTCCACACCGAACGTCATGAACACCGCCAATCTCACCACCCACGAACTCGATTCGCCGCCGTGGCTCCGTGTGGAGTCCACGTTGATGGCGACGGCGCGACTCGTCCGCGTCGCGTTCGACACCCGCCTGGCGCCGCTCGACCTCAACCTCACGCAGGCGTCGTTGATCGGCTACGTCAACGAGTTCGGTGCAACCACGCAGACCGACCTCGCCGATCATCTCGGCATCGGTCGCGCCGCGATCGGCTCGGTGATCGACCGGCTGCAGGCTCGCGGTCTCGTCGAACGCCAGCCGAAGTCCGACGATCGCCGGGTCTGGCTCGTCACGATCACGGCGGCCGGAGCGGAACTTGCCAACCAGATCAACGAGGTCGATCAGGTGCTGCGCTCCGAGCTTCGTCGGGGCCTCGGACGTGAGGAACGCCAAGCGCTCGCCTGGGTGATGACCCGCCTGCAGCAGAACCTCGCCACGGCAATCGCCGCCACACCCTCCACCCCGTCCACCGACCTCCAGCGATGAGCGAAACCGCCGTATCCGGTCACTTCGCTCACCGCAGCACCGATCTCACCACCAGCGATGAGCGAAACCGCCGTATCCGGTCGGTTCGCTCATCGCAGCTCTCAACCCCCATCTCAACCACACCAACAGGAGAACAGCAATGACCGAAGCAGTGATCGTCGACGCCATCCGCACCCCGGGCGGCAAGCGCAACGGCAAGCTCAAGGACCAGCATCCCGCTGCCCTCGCAGCGCAGGTACTCAAGGCGCTCGAGGAGCGCAACGGGCTCGACCCCGCGATGGTCGACGACGTGATCATGGGTTGTGTGATGCAGGTCGGTGAGCAGTCGCTCAACATCGGCCGCAACGCCGTTCTCGCCGCCGGCTGGCCCGAAGCGGTCCCGTCGACCACGATCGACCGCCAGTGTGGGTCCAGCCAGCAGGCGATGCACTTCGGTGCGCAGGGTGTGATGGCGGGCGCGTACGACGTCGTCGTCGCCGCCGGCGTCGAAGTGATGACCCGCACGCCGATGGGTGCGTCGATCGTCCAGGGCATGGGCTTCCCGTTCCCGCAGGAGCAGCTCGACCGCTACAGCGAGACCGGCCTGCCGCCGCAGGGCATCGGTGCCGACATGATCGCCACCGAGTACGGCATCACCCGCCAGGACCTCGACGAGTTCGGCGCTCTCAGCCAGCAGCGCGCGATCGTCGCTCGCGACGAGGGCCGTTTCGAGAACGAGATCATCCCGATCGACGTCGACATCGATGGCCAGACCGAGACGGTCATCTCCGACGAGGGCATCCGCGAAGGCACCACCGCCGAGACGCTCGCCAAGCTCAAGCCGGCTTTCAAGGAAGACGGCGTGATCACGGCCGGCAACTCCTCGCAGATCTGCGACGGCGCGTCTGCCGTGCTGATCATGAGCAAGGAGAAGGCCGAGGAACTGGGCATGAAGCCCCGCGCCCGCTTCCATGCGTTCGCGGTCACCGGCGCCGACCCGGTCACCATGCTCAAGGGCCCGATCCCGGCCACGAAGAAGGTCCTCGAGAAGGCTGGTATGTCGATCGACGACATCGATCTCTTCGAGGTCAACGAAGCATTCGCTTCCGTCGTGCTCGCGTGGCAGAAGGAGACCGGCGCCGACATGAGCAAGGTCAACGTCAATGGCGGGGCCATCGCACTCGGCCACCCGCTCGGTAGCTCCGGCACGAAGCTGATGGCGACGCTGCTCAACGAACTCGAGCGCACCGGTGGCCGCTACGGCCTCCAGGTGATGTGTGAGGGTGGCGGCATGGCCAACGCCACCATCATCGAACGCCTCGACTGAGTTCGTCCGTTCCACCGCGGCCCGAACCCCAGCCGAGCCGCAAATTTGCCTGGATCTGCGCGCTCAGCGCGCAGATCCAGGCATTTTCGGCGCGTGACCGTTGACCAGCGGACGGGAGTTGTGCGAGCGAGTACCGTCCATCCCATGTCCTGGCCCGCTCCGGCGCATCCCACGGTCGTCCGTGTCAGCACCAAGAGCGGCGCGATCCACGTGTACGGCGAGGCCGGTCGCACCGAGTGCTGGTCGAGCGTCACCCCGAACGAGGGGTCTCCGACGACCATCTGCGGGGGCAGCTCGAAGGTCGAGGTGCGGGTGCCGGAGGGAACCGACCTCGTGATCGGGTCGACCTCGGGCAAGGTGACCGTCGAGGGTCGCGTCGGCACGGTCTCGGTGTTGACGAACTCCGGGCGGATCTCGGTCGCCGACGCGGTGTCGGTCGACGCCCGTTCCACGAGCGGGCGGGTGGAGGTCGGTCGAGCCGACGGTGTCTGCCGGGTGGTCTCAACGAGCGGAAAGGTCGAGGTCGGCCGCTGCGGTGCCGCCGACGCCGCAAGCGGAAGTGGGCGTATCGCACTCGACGAGGCCCACGGACCGGTCCGGGCCAGCTGCACCAGCGGCAAGATCACCGTGACAGTGGCCGGCGCTCACGATGTCGACGCCGAGACCGTGTCAGGACGCATCGAGGTGTCGTACCCGGCCGACGTGCAACCTCTCGTTGCATCCTCCGCAGCGGAGGTCGCGGCAGCGACGCCCGGTCACGATTGCACGGTTGTCGCTCGATCGGGCAGTGGTCGAGTCGTCGTCACGAGCCGATGACAACGAACCAGTCGCGGGCGGTGACGGACACGGTGTTGTTCACCGATCTGGTTGGCTTCACCGAGTACAACGATGCCTGTGGTGATGCTGCGGCAGTCGCGACGCTCGACACGCAGTTGGTCATCGCCCGCCGTGCGTTGACCGGCGAGAGCCGACTCGTCAAGGAACTCGGTGATGGGCTCATGTTCTGGTTCGCTCATCCCGTGCCGGCATTGGCGACGGCCACGGCGATCTTGGGTGCGATCGACGCAGCGCGGCGAACGGGAAGGCTTTCCGCTCGGCATCCGCATGGGCATGCACTCCGGCGCCGTGACCGCGCGAGGCGACGATGTTGTCGGCCACACCGTCAACATCGCGTCACGAATCGTCGACCTCGCCGGCCCCGGCGAACTGGTGGTCTCCGACAGTGTGCTGGCCGCACTCGAACACAACGCCGCTGCGTTCCAGCCGGTGGGCCCGACGCGGGTCAAGGGCGTCGAGGCGCCCGTGTGGCTGCACCGCTTCACCGCCACCTGACGGCGCTGCGACGATCGACCGGCAACCGACGGGCAACGTGATCCGTGTACATCATGTGCAGATGGTGATGGCCGGGTTCGACGAGTTGTTCGTCGAGGAGTATCCGAAGCTCGTCGCGCTCGGCATGTCCGTCACGGGCGATCGGGAAGTCGCCTGCGATCTCGCACAGGAGACGATGCTCCGGGCGTACCAGCGCTGGGACGAGATCGCAGGCTACGACGTTCCCGCCGCCTGGCTGCGACGGGTGATGAGCAACCTGCTGATCGACCACCATCGCTCGACCGCCTCCGAGCGTCGATCGATCGAACGTCTCGCGGCACCGACGGCGCCGGCGATGGTCGAGCCGGGATTCACCGAGTGGGGCGAACTCATGGCGGTGCTGACGCCGCATCAACGGCTGGTCGCGACGCTGTTCTACGCCGACGATCTGTCCGTCTCGCAGATCGCCGACACGATCGGGATCTCGACCGGCGGTGTCAAGTCGACGCTGTCGAAGTTGCGACGCCGACTCCGCCGGCACAGCAGCAGGGGAGGCGTGTCATGAACGACGACGACCTGCGACGCAGTGCACAGCGGGCTCGACGTCGCGAACTCGACTCGACCGACGTCGATGGCGCGCTCGCGGACGCACGCGAACGAATCGAGTCGGGTGCGCTCCCGACGCCGACGTCGAGTGCACCTCCGGCGCCTCGACACTGGTCCACCTGGGCCGCCGCTGCCGCAGCGCTCGCCATGGTCGTGGGCGTCGTCGTGGTGGCCAGTGGCGTCGATGACGACTCGACGATCCGAACGATCGATACCCCGATCGTGTCGACCGCGCCGACCGACCCTTCGGTGCCGGCGACCGAGCCGTCGCCGTCTTCGGCCCCCACGTCCACGCCCGCTGCCACCGCGGTACCGGCCACCGAGGCGCCACCGGCCACGTCAGCACCGCCCTCACCAGCGCAGACGGTCATGGTGAGCTACGACGACCCACCACCGCTCGTCGAACCAGTGGTGATCGCGTCGATTCCCTTGGAACCGAATCCGAACGGGAGCACCGTGTCGGTGGCGATCGGCGAGAACGAGATCGCGGTCAGTCAACCGAACACTCGCACCGTCACGCTGGTCGGGTACCGAGTCGGCGCCGGTGTCGAGACCGCCAGACGCACCGTGGAACTGGACGAGATGTTGTTCGACACGGCGCTCGGCCCCGGCGACGTGCTCTACGGCTTCGGCGACGACGCCGTCGTCGAGGGTCGCGCCTACCCCGACCTCCGATTCGTCGCGATCCCGCTGTCCGGTGACCGGCAGGGAACGGTGGTGTCGGAACGTCGGGTGCCGGTCATCCCGTACACCGAACTGCCACCAGCCGTGTTCGGTCATGGGCCGGATGGGGTCGTCGATCGAGCGCGGGACATCAACTCCACCATCATCGAGTACGTCGATGTCGCCGGCGCGCCGCTCGAATGGGGTGGCGATTCACCACGGCTGCTCGCCTCGGAATGGTTCCCGGACGGAACGGGTCGGTCGGTCTCGGTGGTCGGGAGCGACCTGGCATGGAAGCTGGTGGTCACGCCAGATCCCACCAATGGGGGCAGCTACGTCGGCCCGAGCCCGCCCGCGCCGACGAGCGCGGGACGGGTCGTGTACTCCGAGAACATCGGTCGCGATCTCACGCCCGGGCAGGATTTCGGTCCATCGGCGATGCCCGTGGTCGCGGTTCTCGAGCCCGACGGCAGCGGACGCTGGGTGCGCCTGCCCGATGGCTGGTCGGTGGTGTCGAGCGACGTGTGGGGCACGGTGCTCGCCCGTACGACGGCGACCACGTTGGAGCTGGCGCTGCTCGACGACGTCGTCGCACCGAGCTGACGCGAGCCGACCTTCGCTGCCAGACTGCGGGGATGTCTCGCCGCAGCATCGTGATCGACACCGACACCGCCTCTGACGACGCGATCGCGCTCGTCCTGGCGGTGCGAGAACCGTCCGTCGACGTCCGAGCCGTCACCGTGGTGGCGGGCAACGTGCCGCTCGACCTCGCTGTCCGCAACGCGATCGTGACCCTCGATCTCGCCGGCGGTGCCGAGATCCCGCTGCACGCCGGACGCGACCGACCGCTCGTGCGCCCGCTCGACACGGCCCAGTTCGTCCACGGCCAGGACGGTATGGGTGGCGCCGACCTCCCGGAACCGTCCCGCGGCCCGACGTCTGCTGACGCCGTCGGAGAGCTACTGCGGATCGCCGCCGACGAACCGGGTCGTCACGACCTGGTCACGCTCGGTCCGCTCACCAACATCGCCGCCGCGCTCGAGCGCGATCCCGAGTTCCTGGCGAAGTTCGGTCACACCTATCTGATGGCTGGGTCGCCGGACGGCGTCGGCAACGTGGATGCGCTCGGCGAATACAACGTGTGGGCCGATCCGGAAGCAGCGACGGCGGTGTTCGCCGCACCGGGCGCGAAAACGATGATCGGCTGGAACATCTCGCGAACCTTCGCGGTGATGAACGACGCAGAACAGGCGGCGCTCGCCGCGGTCGGGCCGCTCGGAAAGTTCGCCATCGACATCAACGGCGACGTCGAGCAGTACTGCCTCGACACCGGCCTCGCGGGGTTCGACCTCCCCGACCCGATCGCCATGGCGATCGCTCTCGACGAGTCGATCATCACCGAATCCACCGACGAATGGCTGGTGGTCGGCCTCGACGGTCCGACCCGCGGCTGCACCATTCCGGACCGTCGGTACGGCCGTCCCGACCCCAACATCCGCGTCCTGTGGTCGGCCGACGAGGCCGCCTTCAAGCAACGCCTCCTCGCCGCCTGCACCGACTGAACACCGCACCCCCACCGCAGCGCCCTCATCACGCTTGTGCTCAGATTCGGGTGGCCCGTTCCACCCGGAATGCAACACAAACGGGGGTCAGCGGGGAATGGAGATGCCGACGCCGCCCAGCTCGTCGGCGCCGAAGCGGGTGATCTCGGCGGGGAGGTCGAGTGGACCGATCGAGGAGCGAGCGGCGAGATCGTCGGGTGTCAGCAGGTGGGCGGGGATGATCCAGACGACCTCGAACTCGATTCCGTCGGGATCCTTCGCGTAGAGGCTCTTCGTGGTGCCGTGGTCGCTGGCACCGACAAGCGCCCCTCGTTCACGCAGAACCCGTGCGAGTCGCTGGAGTTCGGCGAGCGTGTCGGTCTCCCAGGCGAGGTGGTAGAGACCGACCGTCGTGCGACCGGCGTCGGACGCAGACGCACCGGAGCCCATTTCGAACAGCCCGAGGTCGTGGTCGTTCGCCGAACCGGGTGCCTGGAGAAACGCGGCACCCTGGAACTCGTTGATGATGCGAAAGCCCAGAACATCGCTGTAGAAGCCCGCCGATGCGGCGACATCACGAACGTAGAGAACGGCGTGGTTGAGCCGGTGCACACCCATCAGCCCCCGCAACCTGAGTGCGGACACGAACATTCCCACTGCTGCAGACTGGCCCGCCTGGGCGTCGGAGGTCGGGTCCGTGCAGGCAGGGTGCGGGAATACTCGTGCTGCGGAGGACGAGATCGGAGGCGAGACTGTCCGAATGGCGACGCAGACCGGTCCGACCGGCTCTCGTTGGCGTGCCCTCGGTGCGCTGCTGCGGCCCGACGTGTGGCGTTGGGTCGGCCTCGGCGTGCTCGTGGCGATCGGGTCCGCGCTCGATGATCGCCGGACCGTTGGTGGTGCGTCGTGTCGTCGACACGGCCGCCGATGGCACCACGGCGGCGGAGATCACCGGCCTCGCGTTGATCTTCCTGGCGATCGCCGTGTGCGCACAGTTCATCGCCGTGGTCGTCGCCTGGTTGGCAACCGTCGCGGCGTGGCGCACCACGAACGATCTGCGCCTCACGATGACGCGCCACGTGCTCGGCCTCGACCACGAGTTCCATCGCACCCACACTCCCGGCGAGCTCATCCAACGTGTCGATGGCGACATCACGTCGGTGTCCGACTTCCTCAGTCAGGTCGTCACCAAGGCCGCGGGCGCGGCGATGTTGGTGAGCGGGATGGTCGTCGTGCTCGCCGTGATCGACTGGCGCCTCGGCCTCGGCATGGCGGTCTATGTCGGCCTGGCGCTGGCCGTGATCGTGCAGACCCGGCACCGAGCCGTATCGGAGTCGTCCGACGAGATGGGCGCGCTCGGTCGGCTCTACGGCGGAATCGAGGAACGGCTGACCGCTGCGGAGGACCTTCGTTCCAACGGCGCCGCCGATCACGTCGCCTGGCGCTTCGTCGAAGACAGCGAGGGAGCGCTCGTCAGCGCGGTACGACGCGAACGTGCCTTTCTCATCATGTGGTGGTTCGTCCAGGGCGCGGTCGCCGCGGGATGGGTCCTGTCGCTCGTGTTGGGCGCGGTACTCGTGGCCGCCGGAACGATCACGATCGGCACCGCCTTCCTGCTCTTTCAATTCGTACTGCTCGTCGCTCGCCCGCTCGAAGAAGTCGTCCACGAGCTCGAGACGGTGCAGAAGGCAAATGGCGCCATGATTCGTGTCGCCGACCTCATGGCGATCCGACCCAACGTGCTCGACGACGGCGACATCAGCCCACCCGTCGGTCCGTTGTCGATCACGGCGAGCGCCGTCGATTTCGACTACGGCGACGATCGCCCCGTCCTCGCCGATGTCGATCTGCACATCGGTGCCGGTCGGTCCGTCGGCATCGTCGGGCGCACCGGCAGCGGCAAGACCACGTTCTCCCGGCTGGTGCTCCGCCTCGTCGAGCCGACCGGAGGCACGATCGAACTCGGTGGCGTGCCGATCGCGGACATCCCTCTGGTCGAACTCCGTCGTCGTGTCGCGCTCGTTCCACAAGAGGTCGAGTTGTTCGCCGGCACCCTGCGAGACAACGTCACCCTCTTCGACGACGAACCGTCTGATACGGCGGTGATCGATGCGCTCCGACGGGTCGGTCTCGACACGCTCGCCGACGCTGGCATCGATCGGGAACTCGGTGCCGCGGGTGCCGGGCTGTCGGCGGGCGAGGCGCAACTCCTCGCGTTGGCGCGTGTCTGGCTGCGCAACCCGGACATCGTCGTACTCGACGAGGCGACCGCCCGCGTCGACCCCGAGACCGAGCGACGGTTGGAGTCTGCGGTCGTGGAACTGATGCGGGGTCGCACCACCCTCGTGATCGCGCACCGACTGTCGACCTTGCGCTCGGTCGACGAGATCATCGTGTTCGACCACGGTCGCGTCGTCGAACACGGCGACCGCGCCGATCTGGTCGGCGACGACGAGAGTCGGTTTGCGCGCCTGCTCGCGTTGGCGCTCGACAGCGAGTCCGTCGATGGTTCGGACCCGACCGATTCGGCCGTGACGGGATCGGAGGTGGTGTCGTGACCAGTGTCGACCTCACCCATCACGAACCGGAACCCGGATTCGACGTGCGTCCGCCGACTGACGTGGGCTCGCCACATCATGATCCGGTTCCCGACGACAAGCTGACGCTCGCGGACGTTCCGAACGTGTGGGCGCTCGCGTGGCGTGTGTCCCAGCACCGGCCGAGGGAGTTCTGGATCGGTTGGTTCCTGTTCGTCGTGTTCTTCACGATGCCGGCGATCAGTGGGTATCTGCTGGGTCGCGGCTACGACGCGCTCCAACGCGGCGACACCACCGAGACGGTGTGGTGGGCGGCAGCGATCGCGGTGAGCGAGACGATCCGGATGGTGGCGATCCACCATGGCGCGCTGATCTGGACCAAGGCGTGGATCCACATGCAGACGCTTCTGCGCGCCAACATGCTCGCCGCCCAGATGGCCAGCGGCGGGCTGCACGCAGGTCAACCGGTCGGTTCGGCGGGCTCCGCGATCACGCACTTCCGCGACGACACCGAAGACGTCGCCAACCTCGTCGACGGCATGGTGGACATCTCGGGAGGCGTCGTCTTCACCGTGATCGCCGGATTCGTTCTCGGTGCCGCCGACCCCCGCGCCGCGGCGGTACTGATCATCCCACTGCTCGGAGTCGGCATCGCGACGCGTGTCCTCGACACGCGCATCAAGGAGTACCGCGCCGCCGACCGCGTTGCCACCGAAGGCGTCACCGGCCTGCTCGGCGATGTGATGGCGGCCGCGACGACGGTGAAGGTCAACGCTGCCACCGAGCCGATGTTGCGGCGTCTGGCCGTACTGGTCGAACGCCGCCGCCACACTGCGGTGCGCGACCGGGTACTCGAAGAGGGAGTGCAGGCCTTCAGCCAGGGTGCCGCCGACATCGGACTCGGCCTCGTGCTGCTCGTGAGCGCCGGCGCGATCGCGTCGGGGGCGTTCGACCTCGGAACCTTGGCGCTGTTCACGGCGTACCTCGGATGGCTGAGCTTCCTGCCGCGCATGGTGGGACGAGTTCTCGCGCGGCGCAAACAGGCGGGCGTGGCGTTCGACCGGATGCGTGCTCTCGTCGCCGATCAGGAGGCCGAGAACACGGTGCGTCGCCAACGACTTCCGATCGATCCAAACGATCATCGAGTTCGCCCGGACGTGACGCGACCCGATCGTGTGCCGCTCGACCAGCTCGAGGTGGAGGGACTGACGGTCTCGTATGGCGACCGCACGGTCGTCGAGGACGTGTCGTTCAGCGTCGGCCGAGGCGAGTTCGTCGTGATCACCGGTCCCGTCGGCGCCGGCAAGAGCACGCTGTTGCGGGCGCTGCTCGGTCTCGCGTGGCAAGCGGACGTCGCAGGGTCGGTGCGTTGGAACGGCACCGACATCGATGACCGCGCCGCATTTCTCGTGCCGCCGAATGCGGCGTTCCTCTCCCAGGTGCCCCAGTTGATCTCCGACAGCGTCGCCGACAACGTCGGGCTCGGACCGGTTGCCGACAGCGATCTCCAGCGCGCGTTCGAACTGTCGGCGATCGCCACTGACATCGACGCGATGCCCGCGGGGTCAGCGACGCTGATCGGACCCCGTGGTCTGCGGCTGTCGGGTGGCCAGCGTCAGCGGTTGGCGACCGCGCGTACGCTCGTGCACTCGCCGGAACTCGTCGTGCTCGACGACCTGTCGAGCGCGCTCGACGTCGAGACCGAAGTGCAGCTGTGGACCAACCTCGCCGACGCGGGCATGACGGTGGTCGCCGTGTCGCACCGCGCGGTCGCCTTCGATCGCGCCGACCAGGTGTTGCGCCTCGAAGCCGGCCGCCTGCGGGAGTGATTGCAGCAGGGGTCAGACCCCTGGTGAAATCAGGTCGCCCGCTGGCGTGCTCGGTGGTCAGCCGTATGGGTTCGGCTGGCACAGCGAGGGTCGGCGCAGAATCGACGAGACCCGTTGCGGGTGACGTCGTAGAAGAGGTGTTCGCAGTCGGTGGCCGCGCACGTACCGAATCGGCTCGTACCGTGATCGCACAACTCCTGGGCCAACGCCATCAGGAAATCGGCGATTGCCTGGTCGTCGAACGTCGCCGACGATGGTGTCCAGTGGATGTGGAGATCGGCGCCGTCGTGGTCGGTCAGCGACGGCGTGATGTGGATGCCCGACAGTTGTGCGTTGATCCACGCGACGGTCGGCTCGGGCTCGGCGCTGGGCAACCCGAGCAACGTGTCGACCATCGTGTCCACTCGTTCCTCGACGCGATCGATCGATGCGGCGGAGGCACTGGCTGCGCGGCTGAATCGATGCTCGTGCAGCAGTGCTCGGACGTCGACGGGCAGCTCGTCGGGGGCGGCAGCATCGTCGAGCGCGTTGACGAGGTCGACCAAGGCCTCGACCGTGAGGCGGACCTCGGTGTCGTGTCCGGACGTGACGTACACGTGGGCAAGCGTAATCCATCTGAACGGTGTAAGGTACTAAGCTGATTTAGCTACTTACACGAAACGACATTCGGACATGGACCTGCTTCTCAACTTCCTCGTCGTCATCGCCACCGTTCTCGGATCCTGGATGGCGTTCCCGCAGGCGCGTCGGATCGCCCGCACGCGGCGCGTCGACGGCGTGTCGGCGACGTGGATCGGGGTCAGCCTCGCCATCAACGGTTGGTGGTTCGCCTACGGATTGATCGCCGGCGTCTGGGCGTTGGTGCCGGTGTCGATCATCTCGCTGGTCCTCTACGGGGTGATCGCGTGGTTCTTCGTACGCTCGGTCGGCCGACCGGCGCTGCCCGGCCTGGCGCTCGGAGTGTTCGGCCTCGGCATGATCCCGCTTCCGTTCCTGCTCGTCGGTGGCTGGGAGTTCGCCGGCGTCGCCGTCGGGCTCTCCTATGGCGTGCAGTTGCTGCCCGCAGTCGTGGCCTCGCTGCGCACCTCGGCACTGTCGGGTGTGTCGTCGACCACATGGATCATCGCCTTCGTCGAGGCAGCGCTGTGGCTCGTCTACGGCCTCGGCGTCGGCGACATCGCGCTCACGCTGGCAGGACTCGTCGGCGTGGTGATGTCATCGGTGATCCTGGCGCGTCTTGCGGTCACCGGACACCGTCCGTTCGTGGTGCTCGACCCTCGTCGTCGTCTCGAACTGGCCACGTCGGGTTGATCTCACTGATGGCCCGCGCGTGACGCGCGGTGGACAATCGCACAACCGTCACTAGCCTGAGCGCTGTAAACGTGAGTCAACGGTGGCTCCGATTTCAACAAGGAGCCGAAATGGCCACAGGTACAGTGAAGTTCTTCAATGACGAGAAGGGCTTCGGTTTCATCTCTCGCGACGACGGCGACGACGTCTTCGTGCACTACTCGAACATTCAGGGGTCCGGTCGCCGGTCGCTGAACGACGGCGACACCGTCGAGTTCGAGATCGCTGCGGGCCGCAAGGGTCCCGAAGCGGTCGACGTCAAAGTCGTCTGAGGAGGCGTTCCGATTGGCTCGAAGCCCACAGTCCTACCAGAAGCGTCAGCGAGAGCTCCGCAAGAAGGAGCGCAAGGCCGAGAAGCTCGCCGTTCGACACGGCAAGTCATCGGACTCCGATGAGGACGTCGAAGACGGCCCCGACGAGGATGCGCTGCTCGAGGAGTTCCGCCAGTTGAACGAGAAGTTCGCTGCCGGCGATGTCGAGGAGGACGACTTCGAGTACCGCAAGGCGGAGATCTTCGCCAAGCTCGGCCTCGGGGAAGCCCCCGAACCGCGCGAGGAAGTCTCCGAATCCGCCGACTGACCCCAACGAATCGAACGAATGCCCCCGAGGAGACTCGGGGGCATTCGTCGTTTTCGGGCTCGTTCAGCGGCGCCGAGCCGTCAGCCAGAAGCCGGTGCCGGCGCGTGCTGTACGGCCCGTCCACTCGCCGGGGAGCGCGGCGACGACGTCGTCGGGTGGGAGGTGGATCGGCGTCTGGTCGCCGAGCGTGTTGACCCACACGACGGCGCCGCCCGGGCGCAGGATCCGGTCGACCTCGTGCGGGAACAGCAGCATGTTGATCATCAGGACGGCGTGGAACGAACGGGCGCGGAAGGGCAGCGTCGACGCATCGGCGCGGACGCGGGGCGCCAGATCGGCCGGCGCGTGCCGCAGCATCTCTGCCGCCAGGTCGGTGGCGACGAGCGAACCGACGACCCCGGACAACAGTCGGATCCCTGCGCCGGTACCGGACCCGAGCTCGAGCCAGTCTCCGCCGACCGGCACATCGCCTCGGTCGAGCGCGTCCAACACGGGTGCCGCCTTGGTCTCGTCGACGTTGCGCGTCGACCAGTCCGCCGCCATCGAGTCGAAGATTGCCGCCACACGGTCTGCGTTGCCCTGGGTCCACGGCTGGCCCAGCGCCAGTGCCCGGGTCAACTCCCGCATCGGGTGATCCGGCCCGGCGAACGATTCGGGCTCGCTCGTCGATGCATGATCCGCCAGGTGCTCCAACATCTGACCAGTCTGACTCACGGTCCGGGTGGGGACGGGGCCGGGGAGGACTCACGGTCCGGGTGGGGACGGGGCCGGTTGCATTCATCGTTCCATGGTTATAGAGTGCTAACTTATGCCGAAGGCACTCCCACCCGAACTGCTCGAACACGTGGCCGAACGCTTCCGTGTCTTGGGCGACGCGACGCGGCTGAGCATCATCCGCACCTTGCTCGACGACGGCGAGCAGAATGTCGGCCAACTCGTCGATCGCCTCGGTACCAGCCAGGCCAACGTGTCCAAACACCTCCGAGTCCTCCACGACGCGCGGATCGTCAGCCGACGCAGCGAAGGCACGTCCGCCTACTACTCCGTCACCGACCCGAGCCTGATGCCGGTGTGCGCCATCGTGTGCGACCGCCTGCGCGAGCAGGTCGCCGATGACGCCCGCATCTTCGCCGTCTGAGTCAACGCTCACCGCTTCCCCCGCCCGTCCACCACCGCACCAAGAAAGCAGCCACCATGAGTACCGACCTCGAACCACCACCTTCATCCAATACATCACTGCATGAGCATCAACCGTTCCATGCGCACGACGACATGGAGACCGACGCCGTGCACCCACCCTTGGCCCGCATGGGTCGATGGGCGCACGGCCACCGCAAGCTGGTGATCATCACGTGGGCCGTCCTCGCGATCGGTTTGGGTGTGTTCGCGCCCAAGCTCGAACACGCCCTGTCGGGCGCGATGTGGGAGGTCAACGGCAGCGAGTCACTCGCCGCCCGCGACGTGATCGACGAGCAGTTCGGCGGCCTGTCGTCGCAGTCGGCGGTCGTCGTGATCCAGAGCCAGTCGACGCCCATCGACGATCCCGCGTACCAACAGGTGATCACCGACGTCAACGCACTGATCGTCGCCGAACCAGGATTCGGTCAACCGATGCCTGCGCAACCCGGCATGGATGGCATGACCGTGATGATCCAGGCAGGCGCCGAGGTCGACCCGACCGAGGCCGTGCGCTCCGCGGGCGAACTCGGTGACGAGATCTCCGACCTGTCCGCAGAGCTCGCAGGAGACGAGATCACGGTCGCGCTCACCGGCTCGCCAGCGTTCTGGGACGACTTCAACGAGGTCAACCGCGAAGGAATGCTCAAGGCCGAAATCCTCACGTGGCCTGTCACCGCAGTGATCCTCGTGATCGCCTTCGGAACGCTCGCCGCCGCGGGCCTCCCGCTCGTGCTCACCGCTGCCGGACTGCTCGCGTCGATGGGTGTCCTGTACGGGATCACCCAGATCACCGACCTGTCGATCTGGACGTTGAACTTCGCGATGATGTTCGCGCTCGCGCTCGGCATCGACTACGCGCTCTTCATCGTCACCCGATATCGAGCGGCGCTGCACGCTCACCCCGAGGATCCGCAGCATGCAGCCGGCTTGGCCATGGACACCGCCGGCAAGGCCGTGCTCTTCTCCGGCATCACCGTGTTGATCAGCCTCTCCGCGGTGCTGCTCGTGCCGATCCCGGCGTTCCGCTCGATGGCCGCCGGCATGATGCTGTCGGTCAGCTTCGTCCTGCTCGCGGCACTCACCCTGCTGCCGGCACTGCTCGGCCCCGGCATCGACAGGTTCGCCCTGCCGTGGCACTCGAAGGGCGACCACCACAGCGAGTTCTTCGCGCGGCTCGCCGATCGCATCCAGGCCCGCAAGTTCCTCGTCGGGGTCGGCGCCGTCGTGGTGCTGCTCGCACTCGCGCTCCCCTTGCTCGGACTCAAGACCGGCATGCCCGGGATCACCGTGCTGCCCGAAGACGAACAGGCCCGCCAAGGCTACGACATGATCGCCGATGGCTTCGGCCCCGGCGGCCCCGGCCCGATCCAGGTGATCGTTCCCGCCGACCAGGACGCCCAGGCAGTCGCCGACCAGGTGATGGCGACCGACGGCGTCGTCATGGCGTTCCCGCCCCAGCCGGGCATGGAGGGCGCCAGCATCATCCAAGCCGTCGGTGCCTACGACCCGTCGTCCGACGAGGCGCTCGCGTTGATTCCGGTGTTGCGTACCGAACTCCCCGACGGCGTGCTCGTCGGCGGGCCGGTTGCGGAGAACTTCGACCTCGACCAGACGCTGTCGGACAAGGCCCCGCTCGTGATGGGCGTCGTGCTCGTGCTCGGCTTCGTCCTGCTGATGATCGCCCTGCAGGCCGTGATCGTCGCCTTCGTCGGCGTCATCTTCAACCTGCTCTCGGTCGGCGCAGCGTTCGGTGTCGGAGCCATGGTGTTCCAGCACGGGATCGGGTCGAGCCTGCTCGGCTTCGACAGTCAGGGCTACCTCACCTCGTGGGCGCCGCTGTTCTTCTTCGCTCTCGTGTTCGCCATCTCGATGGACTACACGGTGTTCCTTCTCGCGTCGACCCGTGAGCACTTCGAACGTTCGGGTGACGCGGCTGAAGCGGTCCGCGGTTCACTCAGCCACACCGGTCGACCGATCGTGGCCGCCGCCGGAGTCATGATCGCCGTGTTCTACACCTTCGCCATCGCCGGCACGCTGCCGATGAAGGAGATGGGACTGATCCTCGGTACCGCCGTGCTGCTCGACGCCTTCCTCATCAGGCTGGTGTTGGTTCCCGCGACGCTGTACATCATCGGCAACCGGGCATGGTGGCTCCCGCGTTGGATGAACCGCATCCTCCCCAACGTCGAGTTCGCCCACTGACTTCAGCACACGTACTCGTGGTTCCCCAGTATCCGTACTGAGGAACCACGAGTGCATCCGCCGGGCTGTCGAACGGCGAGATGCCATGGGAGCGGATTCCTGGTGCCGCTTCATCCCGACGCAATCAGCAGCGAGCAGCGCGTCTGATGTCCGAACTCACGGGCACTGGGCGTCGATCGACAACGTGCCACGGTCGGTCGAGGTCGATCCCGTGACGAACGTGACGCCGCCGGGGCCGGTACCGGTGGAGATGTCGAGCGAACGTGACGACGGGTCGGTCGGTTCGCCGTCGCTGGTGATGTCGATCTCGCCCGGGTCGGCGATGAAGACCTGCTCGCCGCCGTCCGCCAACCGCGTGATGCTCAGAATCGGGCCGTACTGCACGACCGGTTCGAGCTGCTCCATCACGTCGTCGTCTGCGTCGATCACGCCCAGCAGCTCCTCGATGAGCTCGGGTGGTGTCGCTGCCGGGACGCCGTCCAGCTGGAACTCGAAGAACACGTCGTCGAAGACGGGCTCGGAGCGTCGTGCAGACATTGGATGACGACGAACTCGAACTCGGATCCATCGATGGCGGCGACGGCTCGACCGGCAGCGGCAGTCGACTCGGCCACGGTGTCGTCGGGCAGGTCGACGGTTGACGTGCTGGACGCGGTGGCGCCGGCCGTCGGATATGTGGTCTCCGACAACTCGTCGGACCCACACGACACGACGAGCACGGCCGAGACCGCCATCATCGTGGTGACCCTGACTGCCCGCGAGTTGGTCGGACCAACATCGCGGAAGTTGCGCATCACACAAGCATCTCGCGGATGACGACCTCGCTTCGACCCGTGGGGTCGAGTGCCGGCACGACGCCTCAGCGGGTGATGGCGGCGAACGTGATCGCGGCGGCCTGTGCCACGTTCAGCGAATCGACCTCTGGCTCGATCGGAATGCGGACCCGGAGGTCGGCAGCCGCGAGCAGTCCCCGGCTCAGTCCCGGGCCTTCCGCCCCCAGGCAGACCGCCAACCGCTCTGGCACCTCGGCGCTCCACAGATCGACTGAGTCGGCGGCAGGCGTCATCGCCCAGGACTCGAAATGGGCGGACGAGAGCTGATCGGCCACCGTCGACCAGGCATCGACTCGGGCGATCGGCAGGGTCAGCACCTCGCCCATGCTGACGCGCACGGTGCGGCGACTGTACGGGTCGGTGCACGTCGGGTCGATCACGAGGCCGTCGATCCCGAACGCCCGAGCGGCGCGGGCGATCGCACCGAGATTCTCCGCGTCGTTCAAGCCTTCCAGCACCGCAAGGCGCCGCGCCGACGCGCTCAGTTCGTCGAGTGACGGGTGCGGTCGCCGAGCAGCACTGGCGATGACACCTCGGTGCAGATCGAAGCCGACCACATCGGCGATCACATCCCGGTCGACCACGTACACCGCGACACCGCGGGCGCCGAGCCGGTGGGCGCTGTCGGAGAACCGCTCGACGCGTGACGGCGCGAGCAACACCGAGCGGACCTCGTGACCCGACTCGATCAGCCGGTCGATCGCTACGTAGCCCTCGACGATGAACAACTCGTCGCCCTCGTAGCGGCGACGGAATGCCTGGTCGTTGAGCGTTCGGTAGTCATCGAGACGCGGGTCGTCAGCGCGCCCGATCGGAGTGATCGTCAACGGGCGAACACCTGTGAGTCGTCGGCAAAGGCCTTGAACTCGAGCGCGTTGCCCGACGGGTCGAGCAGGAACATCGTCGACTGCTCGCCGACCTGTCCGGCGAAGCGCGTGTACGGCTCGATCACGAAGCTGACCTCGGCCGAACGCAGCCGCTCGGCCAACTCGCGCCATTCGTGCGGAGTCAGCAACACCCCGAAGTGGGGAACGGGGACGTCGTGACCGTCGACCGGATTCGACAGCGTCGCCGGCCGGAAGGATGGATCGAGGTGGGCGACGAACTGATGGCCGTACAGATCGAAGTCGACCCACGAATCGGCGCTACGACCCTCACGACAGCCCAGCAGGTCCCCGTAGAACGAGCGTGCAGCGGTGAGGTCGTGAACCGGCATCGCCAAGTGGAACCGCGACGGGCGCTGGTCGACGGTCACAGCGGCAGGACGTAGGTGCCCTGGGCGGTGGCGGTGGGCTTGTTGGCGCGGTCATCGCACCACACGCGTACGGTGCCGACCACGTTGCGACGTCCGGCCACGTCGAGTGTCGCTTTGGCCCACAACACCTTGCCCTGGGCGGGTCGCAGGAACCGGATCGACAGCTCGGACGTGAGCGCCATCGGTTCGATGCGTCCGGTGGCGCCGAACACGAGATACCAGAGTGCGGCATCGGCCAGCCCGAACTGCGACGGACCCGACACGAATGCACCAGGTCGGAGTTCGGCATCGGAGATCTCACGCCGGGCGACGGCGAAGTCTGCTCCGATCGAGTCGCACGTGTTGTTCGAGCCCGGAAAGAGCTGTTCGATCATCTCGTTGACGGCGGCTGCCGTGGGGAGTGATGGCGCGGTGCGCGTGTCGTCGGCCGTGGCGGAAGGCATGCCGGAACGCTACTGCGCGAATCGACGTGCTCCCGAGTGAGCTTCGCGGTGATGGCGAATGCGTGGCATCGTTGCGCTCATGACCGACCGCGACGCCTCGATGTCTTCCGCACCGCTCGAACGGGTGGTCGTGGTGGGTGCCTCACTCGCTGGCCTCCGAGCGGCCGAGACACTCCGTCAGCACGACGCTGCCACGTCGATCGTCATCGTCGGCGACGAGGTGCACCGACCGTACGACCGCCCGCCGCTGTCGAAGAAGGTGCTGTCGGGCGAGTGGGAGCCCGATCGGATCCACCTTCGCCAGCCGGACATCTTCGACGATCTCGACGCGGACTGGCGACTTGGTGTCGCTGCCACCGCACTCGACCTGCAACGGCGCGAGGTCGCCCTGGCCGACGGGTCAACGCTCGGCTTCGATGGTCTGGTGATCGCCACCGGTGCTCACCCTCGGCGACTGGCCGATCAGGACGACTTCGACCACGTCCACGAGCTGCGTACGCTCGACGACTCGTTGCGATTGCGGAACGCGATCGCCGGCGGCGGCCGTCGCCTCGTCGTGATCGGCGCAGGCTTCATCGGGCTCGAGGCCGCAGCCACCGCCAAGACCCTCGGCAACGACGTCGTCGTGCTGGAGGCAGCAGCGGCGCCGCTGATCCGCGGCCTCGGCGCCGAGATGGGTGAGGCGATCGCCGACCTTCACCGCGCGAACGGCGTGGACGTCCGTTGCGGCGTCTTCATCGAAGGGCTGACGACCGAGGGAGTGCGCCTCGTGGGCGGCGAGGTCGTTCCCGCCGAGGCGATCGTGGTCGGGATCGGTGTCACCCCGAACACGCACTGGCTGGAGGGCAGCGGCCTGCGTCTGCGCGACGGGGTCGTGTGCGACGCCAACCTCAACGCGCTCGACGTGTCCGGCGCGGTCGTGCCCGGCGTGTTCGCCGCCGGTGACGTGGCTCGCTGGCCGAACGGCCTCTTCGACGAGGAGATGCGCGTCGAACACTGGACCAACGCCGCCGAACAGGGAGCTCACGTGGCCACCAATCTTCGGCATCTCGTCGCCGGCGAACCGCTCGAGCCCTACGAACCGCTGCCGTTCTTCTGGAGCGATCAGTTCGTACATCGCATCCAGTTCCTCGGTCGCGCTGCCTTCGACGATGAGGTGCGCGTCGTCGCCGGGTCCGTCGCCGACGCCAAGTTCCTCGCCCTGTTCGGACGTGACGGCAGACTGCACGGTGCCCTCGGCGTCAACGCCCCGCGCTGGGTGATGCCGACGCGCAAGTTGTTTCTCGAGAGGGCGTCGTGGGACGAGGCGGTCGCGGCCACGGCCGGACTCGACGCCTAGGCTCGTCGGATGACCGCAGCGGGTTCGCACACCTCGAACGTCTGGGCCAAGACCACCGACCTCCAGGTGGTCAGTGGGCACGGCTGTCGGGTGACCGACGTCGACGGCAACGAGTACCTCGACTTCACCGCCGGCATCGCGGCAGCGTCCACCGGCCACTCACACCCCAAGGTCGTGCAGGCGATTGCCGACCAGGCGGCGCGCTTCATCCACGCCCAACAGAACGTCTACACCCACGATCTGCTCGAACCGTTGGCGGCCAAGCTCGACGAGATCACACCGGACTCGATCGACACGTTCTTCTTCGCCAACAGCAGCGACGAGGTGATCGAGGTCGCCGTGAAGGTTGCGAAGCACGCGACGGGTCGCCACAACGTCGTCGTGTTCGACGGCGCCTTCCACGGTCGTACCCACCTGACGATGGCGATGTCGACGGCGCGATCCATCGACCGCGCCGGCTACGGACCGTTCCCGCCCGGCGTGTTCGTGGCGCCGTTCCCCGATCCCCACGCATCCGATCAGGAGGCTGAGGTGAGCGGCGCGTTGCGTGGCTTCGACCGTCTCCTGCAGACTCAGGTGGTCGCGGACGAGATCGCCGCCATCGTGATCGAACCGGTGATCAGCGAACGCGGCTACATCCCCACGCCGGCGGGATTCATCGCCGGGCTCGCGGAGCGATGCCGTCAGCACGGGATGCTGTTCATCGCCGACGAGACCCAGAGCGGATTCGGACGCACCGGCAAGATGTTCGCGATCGAGGCCCACGACGTCGAACCCGACCTCTTGTGCATGGCCAAGGGCATTGCGTCGGGGTTCCCGTTCGCTGCGCTCGGGATGCGGCGCTCGATCGATGCCACGTGGCGCGTCGGCAGCCAGGGCGGCTCCACCAACGGCAACCCGATCGGCTGCGCGGCGGCGCTGGCGACGATCGACGTGTTGACCGAACCGGGGTTCCTCGACAATGTCCACGCCCGCGGCAACCAACTGATCGACGCCCTGCGCGAGATGCAGCAGCTCGATCCGGCGCTGATGTACGTGCGTGGTCGCGGCCTCATGGTGGCGACCGAGTTCGACTCCCCCGAACGCGCCGAGGCGGTCGTCGCACACTGTCTGCGTGAACACCGGGTGATCCTGATGTTGGCGGGGACCCGCAACCGCACGATCCGTTGGATGCCACCGTTGGTGGTCACCTCCGACGAGGTGAACGAAGCGACCCACGCGTTCGCCGCCGCGATCCGCGCCACGGGTTGATCGCCGTCGATGGCCCGGCTCGACTCGTCCCGCGTCGCCGCGTGGCGGGGGCTGCAGGCGCTCGTCGGACAGATCGAGCGCGGGCTCGACGAGGAGTTGCGCGCCGACTGGGACATTCCGCTCGGCTGGTTCGACGTGCTCGCTTCGCTCCAACGCCTCGGCGGCCGCGCCCGGCCACTCGACGTGGCCGCCGATCTGCGGCTGCCGCCGTCCAGCTTGAGTCGTCGCCTGGATCGGCTGCAGGAGGAGGGTTGGGTCGCCCGGCACCGTGAAATACCGGGAGCCGACCTCCGCGCCGTCGAGGTCGAGCTGACCCGCACCGGCCGACGCTTGTGGCGCGAAATGAACGTCAGCTACCGCCGCGCTCTCCAGGCCCAGTTCGCCATCCATCTCGACGACGCCGACATCGGCGACATCGCCCGAGTGCTCGACACCCTGTTCGGCATCGACGAGCCCACCGAGCTATCGCCCGACGAACAATTTCACCAGGGGTCAGACCCCTGGTGAAATTGTTGCCAGCGAGTCAGGCGTACATCGCCTCGATCTCGTCGGCGTAGCGGGCGTTGACGCCGCGGCGCTTGAGCTTCGAGGTCGGGGTGAGCATGTCGCTGTCGGGCATCCACTCCTCGCCGACGAGCGTGAACTTCTTGATCTGCTCGACCTGCGCGAACTGCTGGTTGATCTCGTCGATGCCTGCCTGGACCTCGGCGATGACGTCCGGGTCTTCGGCGAGTTCGGCCGGCGACGACGACTCCTTGCCGTGCGCGTTGGCCCAGACGACCGCGGCCTCCGGGTCGAGCACCAGGATCGCCGACACGAACTTGCGGGCGTCGCCGATCGCCGCGGCCTGACCGATCAGTGCGATGGTCTTGAGCGCCGCTTCGAGGTTCGCCGGGCTGATGTTCTTGCCGCCCGAGGTGATGATCAGTTCCTTCTTGCGGTCGACGATCGAGATGTAGCCCTCGTCGTCGATCTCGCCGATGTCACCGGAGTGCAGCCATCCGTCGACGATCGTCTCAGCCGTCTTGTCGGGCTGCTTGAAGTAGCCCTCGAACACGTTGCCACCTCGGCAGATCACCTCGCCGTCGTCGGCGATCCTCACCTCCATGCCGTGGCAACCCCGACCGACGGTTCCGATCTTGGGGCGTTCGGGCGAGAACGTCATCGGACCGGTCGTCTCCGACATGCCGTAGATCTCGGCCAGCGGTATGCCGATGGCGTTGAACCACTCGATCACGGGCACCGGGATCGGAGCGGCGCCGGTGATGGCCAACTCGATGGCGTCGAGACCGACCAGCGAGCGGACGTTGGCGAACGCGACGCTGTCGAGGAAATCGAGCGTCGCCTGCTGCTCGTCGGTGAAGTCACCGTCGAGGTTCGAACGCCGGATCTCGATCGCAGCATTGACGCCGTCGTCGAACTGCGCCTTTCGATCGGGGTCGGCCGCGAGTGCCGCGTTGACGCCGTTGTAGATCTTCTCCCAGACCCTCGGCACACCGAACGCGAGCTGCGGGTGCACCTCCTTCAGATATGCCGTCAACTGGTTGGGGTCGGGGCAGCAGTACACGCTGTAGCCGAGCATCATCGACTGGTAGTGGCTGACGGCGCGCTCGGCGATGTGGGCCATTGGGAGATAGGAGACCACACGCATCCCGACGAAGCTGTCGAAGTCGATCGATCGCTTGAGGATCTCGATCGTGTACACGATGTTGTACTGGCTGATCATCACGCCCTTGGGTGGACCCGTCGTCCCCGAGGTGTAGATCAGCGTGGCGATGTCGCCGGACTCGGTCGAGGCGGCAAGGTCGTCGAGATTCGCGGCACCGCCGGTCAACAGCTCGGCTGCAGCGTGCACACCCTCGGGAAGCGGCCCCTCCGGCGGCTCGATCACGTAGATCTGCTCGAGGGCCGGCAACTCCTCGCGCACCTTGAGTAGCCGATCGAGGAAGCCGGCGTCTTCGACGATGGCGATACGTGCCTCGGCATGCCCGGCGAGATACTGGACCTCTTCGGGCGACGACGAGTTGTAGATGCTGACCGGGGTCGCCCGGAGAAATTGTGCCGCAGCGTCGAACCAGTGGAAGTCGGGTCGATTGCGCATCATCAACAGGACCCGCTCGCCGGTTGCGACTCCCGCGGCAGACAACCCAGCGCACGCCTTGGCGACCTGGTCGGCGAACTCCTCCAGCGTCCAGACGTTCCAGCCGCCGTCGTCACGCATCGAGTGCAGCGCAGCCGATCCGGGATGTGCTCGAACCAGTTCGAGGAACTCTCGGGGCACGGTGCGTCCTGCGGCGGCAGCGTCGACGTCGGCGATGGTGGACAGAGGCGTCAAGGGACTCATGTGCTCATTGTCACACGTCTCGATCCGCTGGGAAACCTTCGAGGGATAGCGTGGCGTGATGCCCGCGCTGTCGACCGTGATCTGGGTCGGCGCCGGCGTGGTCCTCGGCTACGTCGTGTGGAAGGTGGGGATCATGATGCTGCGCAGCATGACGTCGATGCCCCCGGAACCCCCTCCGGCCGGGGAACTCCGCAAGGTGAACCGTCGGTATCGGTGCGATGTCTGTGGGGTGGAACTGAGGTTGACGATGGCCCCCGATGACGATCCACCACCCCCGCGTCACTGTCTCGAGGACATGACCGAGGTCGCGCCGCTCTACGACTGAGTCAGGTCATCGACGACAGGCCGGAAAGTTGTCCACAGAGATGTGGACAACCTGGGGGGAATCACACCAATGTGGTTCGCGTCACACCGGATGCGGCTAGCGCCACTTGGTGGCGGTGTACAGCCCACCCAGGATCATCGCGAGGCCGATCAAGGTCGGGATGTTGCTGTCGGTGAAGACGAGATACCGAAGCATGATCATCACTCCACCGCCGATCAGCAGTATCAGCATGATCACGGGGATCCAGTTCGGCGGTACGAGTTGACGGCGCTGGGCCTTGGGTGTGTAGCGAGACGAGGCGGCCACGTCGTGATGTTCGCCGTGGTGCTTGTCGCTGCTGTTGGTGCTGACGTGGCGGTCCTCCGGTCGTGTCCCTTTCGGGGTCACCCGTCCACCGCCCGTCTTTCGCTTCGGGGGAGCCATGCGGGAACGAGCATACGTGATCTGCTCGGCAGTGCATTCACGGCGCGTACTCGACGCCGTGACACTCCATACTTGGCGAGTGCCCTCCGCTCCCCGCGTTCTGGTGATCGACAGCTACGACAGCTTCGTCTACAACCTCGTTCAGTACCTCGGTGAGCTCGGCGCCGACCCGATCGTGGTGCGCAACGACCAGCTCACTGTCGACGACGCGGTCGCTCTCGCGCCCGACGCCGTCTTGCTCTCACCCGGTCCCGGCCGACCGGAGACGAGCGGCATCATCTGTGATTCCATCGGGGCGTTCGCGGCGCAGGGCACACCGTTGTTTGGGGTGTGTCTGGGGCATCAGGCGATCGGCCATGTGTACGGCGCCGACGTCGTGGGTGCCCCGGAGCTGATGCACGGCAAGACGTCACCGATCCTGCACGAGGGCGACGGGGTGTTCGCCGGGCTGCCGTCGCCGCTGACGGCGACGCGCTATCACTCGCTCACCCTGGCCCCCGACAGCATCCCCGATGAGTTGATCGTCACCGCCCGCAGCGCCGACGGCGTCGTGATGGGTGTTCGGCACCGCACCCTCGACGTCGAGGGCGTGCAATTCCACCCCGAGAGCATCCTCACCGGCCACGGCCACGACCTCCTGCGAACGTTCCTGAGCCGAGCACGTTCCTGAGCCGAGCACGTTCTTGAGTCGAGCACGTTCTTGAGTCGAGCACGTTCTTGAGTCGAGCACGTTCTTGAGTCGAGCACGTTCTGAGCCCCGAGCGTCCCGGAAAGCGGGACACCACGGGCGCAGATCGTGCGTTGGGACACCACGGGCGCAGATCGTGCGGACGGTCAGGGGACCGTGGTGGTCGTGACGGGCGCAGCGGTGGTGGGCGGGACCGTGGTGGGCGGTGCGGTGGTGGTGGGCGGTGCGGTGGTGGTGGGCGCCGCGGTGTTACGGGCCACGACGACGGTCACCTCGGTGCCCGGTGGCACCTTCGAGCCGACCGGGAGGCTCTGAGACGTGACGCGTCCGTCGACGGCCGGGCCGAAGTCGCCCTCCTGGTAGCTCACGACGGGGATCAGGCCGATCTCGGTCAGGGTGTTGCGGGCCTGCGCCTCGGTGCGCCCGACGACCACCGGCACGCGGACGTCCTCGGGGCCACTCGACACGATGATCAAGACGTCGCTGCCCTTCTCGATGAGTTCGCCCGGCCCCGGTCGGATCTCCATGACGGTGTTCTCCGCCACGGTCGGACTGGAACGGACATCGGTGGTCACGACGAACTCGTACGGTGGTGCTTCGAGCACGTCACGGGCGTCGACCTCGCTCATGCCGATCACCTCGCCTGGCACCTGCACGCTCGACGGGGGAGCCGACACGACCAGGTTCACCTCCGACCCCTGGAGCGCCGGGGTCTCGGGTGCAGGGTCGGTACTGACGACGGTGTCCTGGGCGACGTCGTCGCGCTCGACGGTGGTGAGTTCGCCGACGACGAATCCGTCGGCGGCGAGGCGGGTGCGCGCCTCCTCGGACGAGAGACCCACCACGTTGGGGATCGGAACGAGCTGTGGGTCGGGATTGTAGAAGATCTCGACGACCTGATCCGGCAGGATCAGCGTGCCGGCGACCGGGTCGGTTCGGTGGACGAAGCCGAACGGCACGAGGTTGGTCTCCTCGGCGGTGGTCGTGAAGTTGATGTTCTTGAGGGTCAGATCCGCGGTGACCTCGGTCAAGGCGCGGTTGGTGTAGTCCTCGAGCACGAATTGTTCGACGTCGTCGCCACCGTCGTCGCCGCTGAGTGCCTGGAACAACAACACGCCACCGATGACCAGCAGGATGAGCGCCACGAATGCCCCGAGCGCGTACCAGCCGGTGCGCGACGGGTTGGTGTCGTAGTACAGCGCGTCGGCGGACGCGCCCGTCGGATAGCCGGCCTCCATCATCCCGGTGGACGGCACGGTGGTCGAGCGGGGCGCGGCAGTCGGGATCATTCCCGTTGGTGCCGTCGTCGGATTGACGGTGGTGGCGCCTGCCAGTCCGGCTGCGGCAGCACCGGCGACCGCGATTCCCGCCGCCCGATTCTGCGTGCCCTGAGCAGCGGCGAGAGCCTGGACCGGTTCGTCGTTGCGGAACCGGCGCAGGTCGTCGCGCAACGCGGCGGCGCTGGGGTAGCGCAGCTTCGGGTCCTTGGCGAGCAGCTTGGCGACGATCGCCTCGAACGACCGGGGGACGTCGGCGACGATCTGCACGAGCGGCTGAGGCGCGTCGTGCACCTGCTTGTACGCGATGCTCACCGGGTTCTCGCCGGTGAACGGCGGTTTGCCGGCAACCATCTCGTACATGACGATGCCGAGCGAGTACAGGTCGCTGCGCGGGTCGGGCTGCGCTCCTTGGGCCTGCTCGGGCGAGAAGTAGGTGGCGGTGCCCATCACGGAGCCGACCTGGGTGAGGTTCGATTCGGTCGGCGCGTTGAGTGCTCGGGCGATTCCGAAGTCTGCGACCTTCACCTGGCCGTTCGAGCCGATCAGGATGTTGGCCGGCTTGATGTCGCGGTGTGCGACGTGATTGTCGTGGGCGAACCCGAGTGCGGCGGCGACCTCGCTGGCGATCTCGGCGGCCTGCTTCGACGTGAGCTGCTTGTTGGTCGACAGGACCTCCGCCAACGTGCGCCCCTGCACCTCCTCCATCACGATGAAGTAGGTGCCTTCGTACTTGCCCCAGTCGTAGACGTTGACGATGTTTGGGTGCGACAGGCTGGCGGCCGACTGTGCCTCGCGGCGGAAGCGTTCGACGAAGTTGGCGTCGGTGGCGAATTCGGGGAACAGCACCTTGACCGCGACCTGGCGGTCGAGCAGAAGATCGCGCGCGGAGAACACGTCGGCCATGCCGCCGCGTCCGATCCGCTTGTGGATCTCGTACCGGTCGTTGATGACCGTCGCCTGCCCGTTGTTGGTCACTGTGTGCTCTCTCCGCCGCCAGATGGGTTCGCAGCGCTGCGCAAGGTTACCGACTGGTCACCATGCGTGACCTGCAGGCGGCCACCGCGGTACGTGCCGGCGGTCACGAGTGCGCTCGTCATCCGCCCGCCTCTGGCGTCGGCGCAACCGGCTGGGCGCCGGGCCCCGTGAGCAGGAAGTCGAGCATTCCCTTGGCGATCGGTCCGGCCAGACGTCCGCCCGTGGCGGCGATGTCGGCGGTCGACTGGACGTTGGTGAGCACCACCGACACCGCGTACTGCGGGTTGTCGGCGGGAGCGAACGCGATGATCCAGGCGTGCGACAGGTCGGGGTTCGACGGGTCACCGAGTTCGGCCGTACCCGTCTTGGCCGCCACGGGGATGCCCCCGTTCAAGGCGATGCAGCAGCTTGCGGTGCCCCGCTCGGCGACGCCGATCATCAGTTGGCGTTCGATCTCGGCGGTCTGTGGCGAGATCGGGGTCTTCCACACCGAGGGGCTCGTCTCGTCGAGGATGCGGCCAGCCTCGTCGTAGGTCGATTCGACCGCGTACGGCTTCATCATCTGGCCGCCGTTGGCGACGGTGCCCGCCACCATCGCCATGTGCAGCGGCACCATCTGTACCTCACTTTGGCCGAACCCGCGGATCGCCAGCAATGGCAGTTCCTCCGACAGGTTGTCGGTGTTGCCGAACGTGCTCGCGGCCGGTCGTGGCAGATCGATCGGCAGTGGCTCGCCGATCCCCCATGCCTGCGTGCCGGCGACCATCGCCTCGGGTCCGAGCAGCGTGGTGAGCTGCGCGAAGGGAATGTTGCAGCTGCGGGCGAACACCGTTGCAAGGTCTCCGCCGCACAGGCTGTGGTTGTAGTTCTGGATCGGGTCGGTGGTCTGGGGCGGCACCCACTCGCGTTCGTCGGCGAATTGGCTGTCGAGCGTGGCGACGCCGTTCTCGAGGGCGATGCCGGTGGTGATCACCTTGAACGTCGAGCCGGGCATGTACCGCTCCTGGTACGCCTGGGCGAGCAGAGGGTTGCCGGGAGCGTTCTGCAGTTCGGTGATGACGTCCTGGGCGACGGCGAAGTCGGCGTTGACGAACGTGTTCGGGTCGTAGGTCGGGTTGCTGTACATCGCCCGAATCGCACCGGTCGCCGGTTCGATCACGGTGATCGAACCGGTCTGGCCACCGAGAAGGAACTTGGCGACCTGTTGGGCGTCGTGGCGCACGGCGAGTTCGACGGTTCCGGTCGATCCCGTGCCGCCCGTGAGCAGGTCGCCGAGACCGCGCACCTGCTGTTCGGTGGTCGAGCCGGTGAGGACGTCGCCGTACATCCGCTCGACCTGTGTCGAGCCGAACGCGAACGTGAAGTAGCCGGTGATGTCGGCGAGCAGGTCATCGGTCGGGTACTCGCGTCGGTACTCGTACGGCTCGCCGGGCGCGGTGGGGTACGACACGGCGGCAACGATGCCGTCGCTCGTCACGATCGGACCGCGCGGCTTGTTGAACTCGCGTAGCACCTGACGCGTGTTGTCGAAGCGTGCTTCGAGTTCCTGCTTGCGTCCGACCTGCCAGTAGTTGAGCGCGACGAACAACACGACGTAGCACGCCATCAGTCCGAGCGCGAGCTGGCGGATCTGGCGGTTCATGCTGTCGCCCGACGGGCCTCGCGGCTCAAGTGCCGACCGAGGCGCCACGCCTTCCAGCGTTCCGAGGGTGTGGGATCGTCCGGGAGTTCACCGAGGCGGCGAGCGGACGAGTCCGACAGTCGGATCAGCAGCGCGAGCAGCACGTAGTTCGCGACGAGCGACGACCCGCCGTAGCTCACGAACGGCAGCGTGATGCCGGTGAGCGGCACCACCTTGATGACGCCACCGACGATGATGAAGCCCTGGATGCCCACGATGGTGGTGAGGCCGACGGCGAGCAATTTCTCGAACGTCCGGTCGGTGCGCAGCGCGGTGCGCAGGCCGGCGCCGACGATCAGGACGAACGCCATCAGCACCGCCGACGCGCCGATCAGGCCCCACTCCTCACCGATCGCGGAGAAGATGAAGTCGTTCTGCGCTTCGGGCACCTGGCCGGGGTTGCCACGCCCGAGTCCGGTGCCGGTGAGACCGCCGTCGGCGAGCCCGTAGAGCGCCTGGAGGATCTGGTAGCCGTCGTCGAGTGGATCGGCCCACGGGTTCAGCCAGATGTCGACACGCGTCTGGACGTGACCGAACTGGGTCCACGAGAAGTAGGCGGCGCCGGCGAACAACACGACGCCGATCAGGAGGTAGCCGACGCGTTCGGTGGCCACCCACATCATCACGACGAACAGCGTGAAGAACAGCAACGACGAACCGAGGTCCTTCTGGAACACCATCACCACGACGGCGAAGCCCCACGCCATGAGGATCGGCGCGATGTAGCGCGGTTCGGGGAGGCGGAAGGGGCCGACCTTCCACGTCGATGCCGCGATCAGCTCACGGCGATCGGCGAGGTACGACGCGAAGAAGATCGCGAGGAAGACCTTGGCGAACTCGCCCGGCTGGAAGTTGATCGGGCCGAGGCTCACCCAGATACGCGCCCCGTTGATGTTGACGCCGAGTCCCGGGACGAGTGGGAGCAGGAGCAGGAACGCTCCGGCGAAGAAGAAGAGCCAGCTGTACCGTGCGAGGTCGCTCGCTCGCTGGATGATGAGCAAGGTCACCACGAACGCCCCGATGGCGACGAGACTCCATGTGGCCTGGAGGCCGGCGAGTTCGTCGTCGAGCCGCGTGATCATCACGAAGCCGATGCCGTGGAGCAGTGCGGCGAGCGGCAACAGCGTGCCGTCGGCGCCGCGGGCGACGAGGCGCACCACCACGTGCGCGCAGAGGAGGAGTCCCATCAGGATGGCGACGAAGAACACGATTCCCGGTGGGATCTCGGCGTTCGTGCCGAGCGCGGTGATCGTGTAGGCGGCGCCGGTGATCAGCGCTGCCATGATCACCAGCGTCAACTCGGTGGTGCGGCGGCTTCGGGCGAGGGGCGAATCGGGACGCTCGACGATGCCGTCGTCCTCGACGTACCAGGTGGGCGCCGCGGTGTCGGTCACGGCCCGCTGGTGGTGGTCACGCCGACCGGCGATCCGACGCCGGAAGTCGCGGCCTCGGCAACCGTCGTCGAGGGTGGCACCGTCGTGGTGGTGGTCGTGGTGGTGGTCGTGGTCGTGGTCGTGCCGGCGTTGATGAACTCGACGGCGGCTTCGAAGCTGTCGAAGCGTGGCTCCGTCTCGATCGCGTTCGCGACCTCGGGGTCGAAGTCGGCGCGCTCGGGTCCGACGGCGTCCGCGGTGGGTTCGATCCACAACACGCCGCCGGGACGTCCCTGGTAGATCACCGCCTGGTCCTGATCGTTGAACGCCACGAACCAGCCGTTACGAGCCCACGCCGAGAACACCACGAAACCGACCACGAGCAGCGCGGCGACCGCAAAGCCGATGGCGATTCGTGCAGGCCGACTGCGTTTGCGTGGCGCAGTGGCCGCGCGGTCGTCGGCGGACCGATGACCACCGTCGGACGATGCGGCGTCGGGGTCGAGTGCCAGCGGTCCTGCCGGTGTCGGGTCGGTTCCAGTCTCCGCCCAGACCGGTACGAGGTCGAGCTCCTGGGTCGGGTCCGGCGGGTCGTCTCCGGCGAGGACGTCGACCACGACCACGGTGATGTTGTCGCGTCCACCTGCCTCGTTGGCCTTTTCGACCAGCCGGTCGGCGGCGACCTGCGGATCGGACTCGATGGTCAGGGTCGCCGTGATGTCGACGTCGGCCACCTCGTCGACGAGGCCGTCGCTGCACAACACGAACCGGTCACCGCGGATCAGTGGCAGCGTCCACCAGTCGACGCGCACCTCGGGTTCGATGCCGAGCGCGCGGGTGATGATGTTGCGACGCGGATGATCGCGAGCCTCGTCCTCGGTGATGTGACCGGTTGCCACGAGTTCCTGGACGTAGCTGTGGTCGACAGTGACGCGTCGGAGTCGACCGTGTCGGAACAGATAGGTGCGCGAGTCGCCGACGTTGGCGAGCACCAGCGCCTCGCTCGGCTCGGCGGGCACGACAGGGGAGACGTCGCCGTCGGTGTCGTCGATGTTCGGAGCGGCCCGACCGGCGAACGGGTCGGAGATCACGGCGATCGCCGTGACGGTGGTGCCCATGCCGTGATGACCCGGATTGGCAATGGCGGCGCGGAAGATGTCGCCGTTGGCGACGCGGATGGCGTCGACGACCTCGGGTGCCGTCGGCGGCTGATCACCGTCGAGCAGGTCGCGGATGCGTTCGACGGCGATCTGGCTGGCGACCTCGCCGGCCTCGTGTCCACCCATCCCGTCCGCGACGACGAACACCCGGTCGGTGACCAGCAGGTTGTCCTCGTTCTCGGGGCGAATCCGGCCCGTATCCGTCGATGCGCCGACGCTCAGCTCCGCCATCAGATCAGCTCCGTCGTGGACATCATTGGGCCTCGATCACGGTCGTGCCGACCTGCACCCGATCACCGGGGTGGAGCAGCTTGGTGCCGACGAGCTTGGACCCGTTGTGGAACGTGCCATTGGTGGATCCGAGGTCCTCGACCATGGGCTGTCCGTCGTAGTCGTAGAAACGGACGTGGCGTTGGGAGATGTAGGCGTCGTCGTCGATCACGATCGTGCTCGCTGGATCGCGTCCCAGCACGATGTCGCCGCCGAGTTGCACCGTCAGGCCCCGGCGTGATCGTGGCTCGAGCATCACGAGCCGGGTCGCGCGACCGCGCTGCTGCTTCGACTGCCGTTTGGCCGCTTTCGATGGCTTGGCCATCGGCGTGGTGGCGGCCGCGGCGGCGGCTGGGCGACCCATCGGTGTCGTCTGTCCGGCCGCTGGTTGGGGTGCAGCCTGGCGGGGGGCTCCGACCATTGGTCGTCGGCTCGGCGTGCGCACTTCGCTCCATACCGCCCAGAGCACGCGGGCGAAGAAGAGGTACAGCAGTCCGAGGAGGACGAACTTCAAGATGGTGAGAACTTGGTCGGTCATGGCAGCACGGTCATGGCAGCACGCAGGAGCTGGTGCTCCGGTCGGTCAGGAGGCCTCGAACCGGACGTGAGTGGATCCGAAGCTGATGATGTCGCCGTCGCGTAGCCGCTGCTCGCCGACGATTCTGACGCCGTTGACCATGGTGCCGTTCGTCGAACCGAGGTCGACGACGACGTACGCGGATGGAGTGGCCTTGACCTCGGCGTGGTTGCGGCTGATGTTGCTGTCGTTGATCGCGATCGTGCACTCGGAGAGTCGTCCGACCGTGACCGTGGCGCTGCCGAGGTCGACGCGCTGGCCGGACGGCAACACGAGTGAGCCCAACCCCGGGCCGGCGGTGGCCTGTTTGAGTTGGCTGACGATGTTGAAGCGGCCCGTGCGCAGCGTGTTGTCGACGGCGAGTCGAACGGTGACGGGGCCCATGAAGTGGTAGCCCTCTTCCCGGGCGTACTCGCGGGCGGCCTCGGCGAGTTCGGCGACGAGTGCGTCCTCGATGTCGTTGAAACTGGTGTGGTCGATGGCGCTCAGCACCACCGTGAAGTCGTTGGGCACGATGCGGCGACCCTTGACGTCGACCGAGCGTTGGTCGTCCATCTCGCGCACGAGACGTCGGCCGAGTTCGATGGGGCGGATCGAGCCTTTGGAGCGGCGAAAGAACACGCCATCGACCATACGCTCCAAACGGTGCTCCAGTGACTGCAATCCCATAGGTGGCTCGCCAGGCTACTGCCCCCATCGGTGCCCACCCCGTCGCTCCAGCCCGCCGGTCTTGGCGGCTCCGATGAGCCAAACCGCCGTATCTGGTCGTTTCGCTCATCGGTGGGTGTGGTGTGGGTGTTGTGATGAGCGAAACCGCCGTATCCGGTCGTTTCGCTCATCGGTGGGTGTGGTGTGGGTGTTGCGATGAGCGAAACCGCCGTATCCGGTCGTTTCGCTCATCGGTGGAAGGAGAGTGCTCGCGCGTGCCAAGCGTCGCGGAGAGCGCTAACGTTCGTGCTCCACTTGCGCGAGTGGCGGAATGGCAGACGTGCCAGCTTCAGGTGCTGGTGTCCGAAAGGGCGTGGGGGTTCAAGTCCCCCCTCGCGCA
>CAVZGP010000027.1:0-20822 GCA_963774765.1 Ilumatobacteraceae bacterium | reverse complement strand
CAAACCCGGGTGGGGGTGGGGGCGCGTAGGATCGGGGCTCGCGTCGTGTCAGTCGTCAGAGCAACGTCCCACGGGCCGACGCCCACGTGACCAGCTACGACGTGATCGGAGACATGCACGGACACGCCGACAAGCTCACCGCCCTGCTGCGCAAGATGGACTACTCGGAGCACGACGGTGTCTGGAGGCACCCGACTCGACAGGCGATCTTCGTCGGCGACCTCATCGACCGCGGCCCACAGCAACTCGAAACCGTCGACATCGTGCGCCGGATGGTCGACGCCGGCACGGCCCAGGTCGTGCTCGGCAACCACGAGTTCAATGCCGTCGCCTACGCCACGCTGAGCGAGGTGGCGACACCTGCGCCGACGCAACCAGAAGAACAACGAACAGCACGCTGAGTTCATCGGCGCCGTCGGGCTCGACTCGCCACTGCATCGGGAACTCATCGACTGGTTCATGACCCTCCCGCTGTGGCTCGAACTCGACGGGCTGCGGGTGATTCACGCGTACTGGTCCGACCCCGACATCGCCTCGTCCGCCAGCGTCTCGGCAAGCAACACCCTCACCGATCACCTCGTCGTCGACGCCAGCACCGACGGCCACCAGGCCTACGACTCGATCGAGCGATTGATCAAGGGTCCCGAGGTCCGACTCCCGAACGGCATGACGTTCCACGACAAGGGCAGGCACACGTCCACGTGCGGCTGAAGTGGTGGGACAGACGCCACCAACTGGAGCGACCTCCTCTCGCCGGGCACCCCGATCCGCGACGGCGACCGGCACGGTCGACTGGCTGCCGGACGAGCCGATCCCTCCGAGCGGCTGCCACCGCTACAACGGCGACGTGCCGGTCGTGTTCGGTCACTACTGGTTCGAGGCGCCGCTCGCTGTCACCAACCCGAGTGCGCTGTGCGTCGACTACAGCGCCGGCACGGGCGGCCCACTCGCCGCGTACCGATTCGACGGCGAACCGGAGCTGACCTTCGACAAGCTCGTCAGCACCTGAGCGGCGCGTTCACAGGCGCACCATCACCTTGCCCTGATTGGCTCCGGTGAACAGACGGTCCATCGCGACCGGAGCGTTGTCCAGGCCGTCGACCACGTCGACCGCGAATCTTCACGTCGCCGCCCATCACCCAACCCGCCAGCTCGCCGATCGCCTCGTTGGCACGGCTCATGTAGTCGAGGATGATGAAGCCCTCCATCCGGCCGCGCTTGAGGAAGCAGGTTCAGGTAGTTGCGCGGACCGGGGCCGGGCTCGGAGCGGCGTTGTAGCCGGCGATCGCGCCGAAAGCACCACGCGCCCGCGGTCCGCGAGGTGGGCGAGGACTATGTCGAGCATCTCGCCACCGACGTTGTCGAAGAACACGTCGATGCCGTCGGGGCGCGGCTCGCCGAGCCGCGGCGACGTCGTCGCTGCGGTGGTCGACCGCTGGGTCGAACCGCGCTCGTCGACCAGACAAGCGGCACTTCTCGCCCCCGCCGGCGATGCCGACCACCCGGCGGCCCTGGCGGCGCGCGATCTGCACGGCGATCGAACCGATAGCACCGGCGGCGCCCGACACGACCACGGTGTCGGCGGTGCCCACGGCCCGACCTCGACCAGGCCGAAGTAGGCGGTGAGGCCGGTGATGCCGAGGGCGCTCATCGCCGCCGTCGGGTCGATGCCAGCGGGGATGAGCGTGCTGCCGGCGCCCATGACGGCGTACTGCTGCCACCCCGTCATTCCGAACAGCGTCGAGCCGACCGGGTAGGCATCGTTGTTCGACTCGATCACCTCGCCGAGGCCCCCGCTGCGGATCGGTGCCCCGATCTCGATCGCCGGCAGATAGGTGTCCATCGCCATCCACCCACGGATGGTCGGGTCGATCGACAACCAGCTCACCTTCACGAGCACCTCACCAGGGCCGGGAGTCGGGGTCTCGACGCCGTCGGTCGCGAAGCAGTCCGCGGTGATCGCACCGGTGGGACGCTTGGCGAGCGTGATGCGATGGTTCAGTTCGGTCATGGCCGCACCCTACGCGTCGACCGGGAGATGGGTGGCCGCCGGCGACACGACGACCACGACTACGGTTCGGCCGGGGAATATTCGGGATGATCGATCGGTTCAGCTGCTTGTGAGCGCAACTACTCTTCTCGGAATCCGCGCCGGCGGCCTTCCAGCTCGGCATCGACACGTTCGGCGACGTCACGAACGGCCCCGACGGCCGCCCCCTCAGCCAGGCGCAGGTGCTGCGCAACGTCGTGGAGCAGGGCGTGCTCGCCGACCGCGTGGGCCTGGACGCCATCGGCCTCGGCGAGCACCACCGCGACGACTTCGCCATCTCCAGCCCCGAGGTCGTGCTCGGCGCGATCGCCGCCCGCACCGAGCGGATCCGCCTCGGCTCGGCCGTGACCGTGCTGTCCTCCGACGACCCGATCCGGGTGTTCCAGCGCTACTCCACGCTCGACGCCGTCTCGAACGGTCGCGCCGAGATCACCGTCGGCCGCGGGTCGTTCACCGAGTCGTTCGGGCTCTTCGGCCTGCCGCTGAGCCGCTACGAGGAGCTGTTCGAGGAGAAGCTCGACCTGTTCGCCCACCTGCTGCGCGGGGGGCCGGTCACCTGGTCGGGCGAGACCCGACCGCCGCTCGTCGAGCAGGACGTCTACCCGCCGCTCGAGCACGCACCCCTGCGCACCTGGGTCGGCGTCGGCGGCAGCCCCGAGTCCGTCATCCGCACGGCCCGGCACGGGCTGCACCTCATGCTCGCGATCATCGGCGGGGACCCGGCGCGGTTCCGCCCCTACGTCGAGCTGTACCAGCGCGCGCAGAGCGAGCTCGGCACCGGTCCCGGCCTCGTCGGGCAGCACTCCCCCGGGCACGTCGCCGAGACCGACGAGCTCGCGCTCGCACAGGTCTGGCCGCACTACGAGCAGTACGTCGGCCGCATCGGCCGCGAGCGCGGCTGGCCGCCGCCCACGCGCGCGTCGTTCGAGGATGCAGCCGGCCCCGAAGGGGCGCTGTTCATCGGGTCCCCGCAGACTGTCGCCGCGAAGATCGTGCGCTCGGCGCGGATCCTCGGGCTCGACCGGTTCGACCTCAAGGTCTCCCAGGGGCCCCTCGCGCACGAGCTGACCATGCGCGGCATCGAGCTGTACGGCACCGAGGTCGCCCCGTTGGTGCAGGACAGCCTCGCCGCCGCCGTCGCCCGCTGACCTTCACCACTGCTGTCGTCCGTGGACGGGACGACGCCGTGGTCGAGTAGGAGTT
The DNA here is from genome assembly GCA_963774765.1 of Ilumatobacteraceae bacterium. GTDB lineage: Bacteria > Actinomycetota > Acidimicrobiia > Acidimicrobiales > Ilumatobacteraceae > Sva-07. The sequence continues at coordinate 17,569 of CAVZGP010000027.1, read as the reverse complement.
CGGCAAAGGCGCTCGACAACCCGTGGGAGCTCATGGGCGGTCGTCGCATGCTGTACAACTGACCTCGCCCTCACCCCCCGCCGGGCGCCGGTCTCTCAGTCGACCGACTCGAGACGAGGGCGCGCCGGACGCATCGAGACGGAACCGGCCGCGACCGGTCTTCTCCAACCGGATCGGCACGTCGCGGGCGCTCGTCCAGGCGTCGCTTCAGCAGGATGAGCCTGCTCTCCAAGTTGTCCTTGAACCCCGGCACGTCGAGCGTGGGATCGAGCCGGAGCTCACGATTGGTGAAGTCGACGCGCCCCTCGCCGACGTACTGACCGAGGAACGACCGACAGGATCCGGCCCGCGACACCCTTGATCAGGTACTCGCCGTCGACGAACACGCTGCCGTCGACCGGGAAGAACCGAACCGGCAGCGATTCGCCTCTTTTTTGCAGGTGCCGCCACGCGGCGCGATCAGCTGACCGGCAACGTCATCGACCCACTCCTGGGCCGTCGCGCCCGATCCCGCAGACCTCCTCGATCGTGCTCGCGAGCAGCGAGCCGACCACCCCGAGCACCTCCTCGCCCAGAGCGCCGAACGCCACCGGCTGGCGGCTCCGGCCACCAGCACGCCGATCAGCTCACCGCGCGCCATCGCCGGGACCACGATCCGGCTCTGCACGCCGTCGATCTCGGCGACCGGAACCTCGCGGCCGGTACCGATGCCCTGTTCTGCTCGTAGCTGAGACGAATCGTGCGCCGTACTTCCTCATCAGGTGCAGGCCACCGACGCGGCAATGGTTCCGACCGCTCGGCGGCGCTGCCGATCATCCCCGTCCGAGCCGCACCTCCTGCTCCGACGCCCTGCGTGTCGAAGCCCCGGCTCCCGATGGTGGACAGCCCTGTTCCCTCCTCGTCCAGCAGAAGCAACAGCGTGTGGCGGTAGCCGAGCAGGCGATCGAGCCCCTCGAGGGCCGTGCCGACCAGGGTGTCGAGATCACCTGCCCGAGTGCGCCGGGCGAGCTCGGCCCAGGCCGCCGAGCTCGGGCGACGGGCGACGCCCGAGCGGGAGATCGCTCGGCATGGCCCCCGACGGGTCGGTGGCGTTCTGCTCGATCGCGATGACCCGGAAGACGTCGGCGGCGCGAAGCCGGTACACGTCCCGCATGTTCTCCAGCACCGCGAGCGCATCGATGTCGGCGCGCAAGCGATCGACACCGGCCCGCGCCGCTCGGTGCGCTCGAACACCAACGACAGGCGGAACTCGTCGCGAGCGACCGGATCGATCAGCAGCAGACTGGCCCGGGGGTTGACGGCGAGATTGCGCGACGTCTTCGACATGAACTGGTTCGACAACGCCACCCGGTCGCATCGACCCGGTGGGCCCGCGAGATGTAGGTGACGTTCGGCGACCACCGGCCGACGCGTCGCGACCACCGCCGGGATCGCGCCACCGAAGCACCGCTCGATGTCGGCGAGCGCGAGCTCACCCATCGGCAGTCCCGCCGAGCGCTGGTGCCGCCGACGGTCCCGGCGTCTGGTCGAACGACTCGTCGACGACCATCTCGACCGCGACCATCCCGTGCGGCAGGATCCGGCGCACCGCCTCGACCGCATTGCCGTCCGATCGATGCACGGCCTCGAAGAACGTCTCGCTCTGGAGCCGGGCGAGTTCGATGTCGGCGGCCGTCGGCGACTCGACCACCACCGGTCGACCCTTGAGCTGCACCGACTGGTAGGAGATCGCCTCGGCGCCGGTCAACGACACGGCGCCGGACTGCAGGTTCTCGACGACTGCGGGGTCATCGGCGCTCATCACGAGCCGGATGCGGTGGTGTCGGCATCGGCCACCGACGCGGCCCACGCCCGGTCGGCGCGTGGTTCACCGTCGGCTGACACCGTGCCCACGACCAGGCCCGCGCCGGTCTCCAAGATCGTCACCAATTCCGTTGCGAACGCCACCGCAGCCTCCTGATCGAGCCTTCAGGATACGTGAGGAAACTCTCACGATCCGCATACGGGGAGTTCAGGAACGCGCAGCCGGCGAACCGTTCACGATGGTCGGCGTCGGCTCGACGGTCGAGTCGGCGGAAAGGAACCCATGACCATCATCAGCCCTCCAATTCCCATCACTCACGAGGTTGCAATCGTCGAGCCCGAGTTCCGGATCCCGGCTGTCGACCTCTACCGCGACATCCACAAGGGTATCCGCGCCGAGCTGTTCGCCGTCACATCGACGGCCGGCAGCATCGATCCGTCGGACCGATGCGACCGGGCGGCACTCGCCGACCACATCACGTCGGTTGCCGCCGTCCTCGAATCGCACGCCCACCACGAGGACAGCATCATCGATCCGGTGCTCGAACGGCACCTGCCCGAGCTCGCGAACGAGATCACCACCGACCACGAGCACCTCGAGGCGATGTTCGCGTCGGTCACCGAGCTCGCCGATGCCACGATCGACGCTGCCGCGAGCGACCAGCGCCGGTTGCTCCAGCTCCTCCACCTCGACCTCGCCCGATTCACCAGCTCGTACCTCGGACACATCGACCTCGAGGAGCGCACGGTGATGCAACGGCTGCCGCAGCTGCTCGGCGTCGAGGAGATCGCCGCGATGCACGGCGCGATCGTCGGCTCGATCCCTCCCGACGAGATGGCCCGGAGCCTGGCGTTCATGCTGCCGGCGATGAACATCGACGACCGCACCGAGCTGTTCACCGGCATGCGTCTGGCGGCACCGCCCGAGGCGTTCGACGCCACCATCGGCCTGGCTCGATCGGTGTTGCGACCGATCGACTTCGCCGTACTCGCCAATCGCCTGGAGGTGGCCCGATGAGGCGGACCGTCCTCGCGCTCGCCCTGTGTGCACCGCTGCTGTTCGCCGCCTGCGGCGACCACGTGGATGCCACCGCGGCCGACGGTGTCCTCGATGTGACACTCAGCGACTTCTCGTTCGGGGAACTCCCCGACGAGGTCGTTGCCGGCACCCGGGTACGGGTCGACAACAGCTCCGAGAGCGAGATGCACGAGTTGGTCGCCCTCAGACTTCCCGACGGCGACGAACGTTCGGTGGACGAGATCGTCGCGACGGGCCTCGACGACCTGTTCTCAGCCGGTCCGCCGGCGGCGGTGCTGCTGGCCGCACCCGGCGGCGCGCAGATCGACGCCGTCGGCGACGGCGTCCTCGCCGAACCCGGCCGCTACCTCCTGCTGTGCACGATCCCCACCGGGGCGAACCCGCAGGAGTACCTGCAGAAGGCCGCCACCAGCGACGGGCCACCAGAGGTCGACGGTGGGCCGCCACACTTCGTCAACGGCATGGTCGACGACCTCGTGGTGATCGACCGTGATGATCACCGTCGCGGCCACCAACTGACACCGAACGTGACGGTCAGCGTCGCCACGGGCGGTCGGGGTCGAACAGGTGCATGTCGAAGCGCTGCGAGAGTTCCTCGAACACGCGCAAGCCGCGCACGCTGTTGCCGATCGCGTCGAGCCGAGGCGAGAATGTCGCCAACCCGCCCACGCCGGGCAGCATCCCGAGAATGCCGCCGCCGACACCGCTCTTGGCCGGGATCCCGACGGAGTAGGCCCACTCACCTGCGTAGTTGTACATTCCGCAGGTCAGGGCCACGGTCAGCATGTCTCGCGTCACCTCACGGGGCACCACCCGCTCACCGCTGATCGGGTGCACCCCGTGATTCGCGATCGTCGCCCCGATCACGGCGAGGTCGCGGGCGGTGACGAGCACCGAACACTGCCCGAAGTAGAGGTCCAGCGTGACCTCCACATCGTCGCCGATGATGCCCCGGCTCAGCATCAGGTAGGCGATCGCCCGATTGCGGTTCCCCGTGCGTTGTTCCGACGACCACACCGCCCGATCGATCTCCGGTCGACGGCCGAGGTACCGCTCGAACATCGACCGCATCTCCTCGAGGCCTTCCTCGACCGATCCCCCGACCACCAGGTCGGTGATGGCGATCGCACCGGCGTTCACCATCGGATTCGGAGCGCGGTTGGTGGCCTCGTCGAGTTCGATCGCGTTGAACGCGTCGCCGGTCGGTGCCACGCCAACACGTTCGAGCACGCGGTCGCGCCCGTGCATCTCGAGCGCCAAGCCGTACATCAGGAGCTTCGAGATCGACTGGATCGTGAACTCGTGGTCGACATCGCCCACCCCGACGTGTTCGCCATCGGCCGTCATCGCCGCGATGGCGAAGCGGTCGGGATCGACCATGGCCAGTTCGGGGATGTACGACGCCGGCTCGCCGTCCTGCAACGGCCCGAACCGCTCGTGCAGGTCGACGCACGTCTCCTCGAACCACCGCCGTCGGACCTCACGCTCGTCGAGTTCGCTCACGGGTCAGCAGCGTAGGGCTCCGCCCGCACCCAGGGACTTCTCTGCGGAATACGTCTCAACCCTCGCAACCAGATCCGCAGAGAATCGGCGACATCGAACGGAGCGGGCAGCGCAATCGCGATGAGTGCGGGCGAGTCAGGGTTCGAGGACGGCGGCGTTCACGACGTCTTGGAAGCGGTGCGCCGCCCAGCTCTCGATGGCCCCCTCGGGGCTCACCTGCGTGGCCACCTCGAAGTAGGTCGCCGCAACACCCGTTTCGGGATCGAACCAGCCATCGATCCCCCCGGAACCCCCGTGGCGCACGACACTCGGCCGCGAGGTCCCGCCCCCGTACCGGGGCCAGGCCTCGAATCCAGCGACACCGAAGCCGAAGCCCCACGATGCCTCACCACGCTCCTCACCGATGAAGTCCGCAGCGATCCCCGGGATCTGGTTGGTGGTCATCACCCTGACCGCATCACGGCTGAGCACACGAACGTCGCCGACCATCCCGCCATCGAGGAACATCTGCCAGAACCGGGCGAGATCGGCCGCCGACGCGTGTGCCCCGAAGCCGCCGTCGTCACTCGCCGCCCAGACGTGGCTGTTGAACGAGATCGGTGAAGCAGGGTGATCCGGACCGCCCGGGATCCCCGGTGGACGCTCGATCACCCTGGGCTGCAGGTCGGCGCCGACGATCACCGCGCTGCTCGTCATCCCGATCGGTTCGAACAGGTACCGGCGCATCGCCGCGTCGAGGGTGTCGCCGGTGACCCGTCTCACGATCTCTCCGAGCAGCGAGTAGTTGAAGTTGCAGTACTGCATCCGCTCACCGGCCGGAAGGCGCCGGGGCACGCCCCATCCCGGCCACAGCATGATGTGTGTCAACGCGTCCGTTCCCTCGGGGATCGTGGCGATCGCCTCGTCGAGCTTCGCCTCGCGAGCGGCGACGTGGTCGTCGTCGTTCCAGCCCGACGTGTGCAGCGAGGAGGTGATACACCATCACCTCCTCGTGCTCGCCTGCGAGCTCCGGCAGTGTCAGCGACGCCGACTCCGTGAGCCCGATCATCCCCCGCTCGGCCAGCGCCATGATCACCGCCGCGGTCATCGGCTTGGTCTGCGAGGCCAACGGGAACACCGAATCGATCGTCACCGGCGGTCCGCCCGGTCGGGCGTTTCCGACGGCGTGCGTCCACACCAACTGCCCGTGCCGAGCAACGAGCGCCACCGCCGTCGGAGTGAGGCCATCAGCGAACTGACGGTCCATCAGCGCGGCCGCATCGGCCAGTCGGCTCACCGACATGCCGAGCTCGGCAGGATCGTGCAGCTCCATCGAGAGCGTCATTCGTCCACCGCCGCGGTGATCACGTCCTGGAATCGATGCCCGATTCCGGAGACCGGAACCAGGAACTCGTCGACCTCGGTGATCACCTCGAAGAACACGCCCACGATCTCGTTCACGAAGTCGACCCAGTAGCTCACGCCACCCGCCCCCGGATGCAGCGCACTTCCCAACGGTACGAGGCCACCGGTGAAGTACGGGAACCTGAGTGACTGCACCACCGTGAATCCGTACCCCCAGCTCGACTCCGGGATGATCTCGTCGCCGAACATGGCGGGGACCCCCGGTATCTGGTTGGTGACCATCGACGTCACCGTCGACGGAGCCAGCACGCGGCTGCCGTCGAGGACACCGCCGTTCAGGATCATCTGTCCGAATCGAGCGAGGTCCGGCGCCGACGTGTGTACCGCGGCGGCTCCCGAATCCGACAACTCCCAGAGGTCGCCCTCGAAGACGACCGGTCCGCCCGGGCCGAACGGAAGGCCTGCTGCCCGAGTGACGACATGCGGCCGAAGATCGTCGCCGACGATGCCTGCGCTGCGCTCCATGCCCAACGGTTCGAAGATCCGCGAACGCAGTGCGGCATCGAGCGTGCCGCCGGTCTCGCGTCGGACGATCTCGGCGAGCAGTTCGTACGGCCCGTTGTCGTACTGCATCTCGTCGCCGGGCGCGGCGACCCGGATCGGATCGAGCGCCAGCGACAGGAAGAGATGGGTGATGAAGTCGCGCCCGGCGGTGGCGGGGTGATCTCCCCGGATCGGACGAACTGCTCGATCCGGTGTGTCCTCTGCGCCGACTCCCATCCCGCGGTGTGAGTGAGGAGATGGTGGACGAGCACCTCGTCGTCGCCCGGACCGGTCAACTCGGCAACGTAGGTGACCACCGGTTCGTTGATCCCGATGCGGCCTTCCTCCACGAGCGTCATCGCCACCGCCGCCGTCATCGGTTTGCCGGCCGACGCGATCGGCCACACGTCGTCGATGTCGAGTGGCGCGCCGTGCGGCCCTCGCACACCGAACGCTTCGGCCAGCACGACCTCGCCGCGCCGCTGGACGACCGCCACCGCCGACGGCGAGCGACCGGTCGCCACATGATTCGCGACGAGATCGCGCGCCCAGCCGACGCGTTCGCTCGACATCCCCACGCTCTCGGCATCAACGGTCTCGATGGCCATGTGTCCTTCCCCCTGCAGCAGGATCGCACACCCGCCCAGGTGATGCCAGGGTCGGTGACCCCCGCCACAGGCGCGGGCCACCGACGACAGCTAAGTTGCACGCCGGGGAGGGCCGATGGCCGACGTACACGGGTTCTGCGACGAACGATTCCGACCGCTCGAAGACGCGTTCCGACGCAACGTCGACAGCGGGCTCGACAAGGGCGCATCGCTCGCCGTCACGCTCGGCGGTGAGTCCGTCGTCGACCTCTGGGGCGGCACACGCGACTACGGACAGGCCGTCCCGTGGGAGTCCGACACGGTCGTGCGGGTGTTCTCCACGTCGAAGGTCATGGTGATGATCACGGTGCTGATGCTCGTGGACCGTGGGCTCCTCGACCTCGACGCACCGATCGCGCAGTACTGGCCCGAGTTCGCAAAGCACGGCAAAGGGACGATCACGCCGCGACAGGTGCTGGTCCACCGCTCGGGTGTCCCGGGTTTCGGCAGGTCGGTCTCCTTCGACGACCTCGCGTGCCTGGGAAGGTGCCCTCGAGATGCTCGAGGAGGCGCCGCTCTGGTACGAGCCCGGCACGATCAGCTGCTACCACCCCCAGACGTTCGGGTTCCTGCTGGGCGAGCTGGTGCGACGGGTCGGCGACATGCCGTTCGAGGACTTCTTCCGTCTCGAAATCGCCGAACCCCTCCGCGCCGACTTCCAGTTCGACTTTCCGATCGATCAGGCGAACCGAGTCGCGGCACTCTGGCCGCCGGACCAACCGCCTGACATCGAGTCGCCGATGGGGGCCGCGGTCATGGGCGAACTGGCAGCGATGGAGGAATGGATCGATCCCGAACGCCTGCCAGTCGTGATGCCGGCCGCCAGCGGCGTCACCAACGGCCGGGCACTCGCCCGCATCGGCGCGGTGGTCGCCATGAACGGTGAACTCGACGGCCACCGCTACCTCAGCCGCTCGGTCGTCGAGCAGGCCGGGAGCGAGCACAGCTACGCCGACGACGAGGTGGTCGGTTGGGTTCGCTACGGCCTCGGATTCGGACTCCACACCGACGACTATCCAGCACCGACCCCTACATCGATGCACTGGGGCGGTTACGGCGGATCGTTTCTGACCATGGATCCCGCCAGCGGGATCAGCTGCGGCTACGCCCAGAGCCAGCTGCTCATGGACGGCGGGGCGTTCGCCGATCGCCGCCGTGTCGAGTTCTGGCGCCTCCTCGGCGAGATCACCGCCACGCTCTGACCGAGCGATGAGCGAACGGCCCGAATGGCGGCCGCTCCCTCATCGCTGGGTTCAGGTGGACGGTGCGAGGGGTTGGCGTTCGAACCACTCGCGCGAACGCCGGGTCGGTGATCCGGTCGGCGAGCACGCGGAACTCGGCACCGGATCGGGCCAACGCCGTGGAGGCCTCGTCGGTTCGACCGAGCGCGTCGAGCGCGAGACCCTGCACGCGCCGCAGACGCCAGATCAGCGAGCCGAACTCCATCGGCTCGGCCAACGCCAGGCCACGCGTTGCCGCGTCCAGCGCGGCGGCGTGATCGCCGAGGCCGAGCTGGCCATGCGCCACGACATCGAGTGAGCGCACGTGATCGCCGCCGGGCGTCACGTCCTCGGATCGTGGGCAACCCGGAGTGGCAAGATCGACCGCCCGCGTCAGATCGTCCTCGACAAGAGCGACCTGCGCCGCGGCCAGCCCGGTGCGCCATTCACCGAATGTCGGCAGCGACTCGGGATCGGGGACCGATCCGACCGACTCGACCCGACAGTTGGCGCCGACGATGGCCATCAACGACCCGGCCCAGTACTGCATCCACACCCGCGTCAGCTGCTCGGCCCACGCCAACGTCTCGGTGAGCGACTCGGCCGCCGGACCCCATGCGCACACTCTCGTGAGGAAGACCGATCGGGCGAATGACGCCATCGCCTGCCCGAACGGGTGGTCGTCATCGGTCACCTCCTGGCCGATCGCAGCATCGACGTCGTCGTATCGGCCCATCTCGGTGAGCGCGATCGCCTTGATCGAGCCGTACTGCACGGGCGCCGAACCGATCAGGTCGGCCAGCTCGATCCCACGATCGCAGGTCGCGATCGCGTCGGCGAATCGACCGAAACCGAAGTACTGCCACATCATCCAGAAACAGTGCGCGTTCAACCTCACCGGATCGCGACGACGCTCGAGCCGCTCCATCAGCGCCTCGCAGGCGCCGAGTTGATCGGCGACGGTGCCAGTGCGTAACGACGCTGCCATCGCATCGAGAATCAGGTCTTCGTCGCCGATCGCCTCGGCCAACTCCAACGACTCGGCGACGTTGGCGACCGCCGTCGCCCGGTAGTCCGCCCAGTAGTCCGTGAACCACGTCGTCGGCAGCAGCGCCAGCGCCATGCTCGCCTTGTCGTCGCGTTCCTTCGCCGCGGTGTAGGCGGCCTCGTACGTGTCGCGCGACACCTCGGCGGTGCCCGGGTTGTCGAGCGACATGATGTAGTACGCCCGCCCGCGCGCCAGCTGAACCGCGATCTCCAACTCGGGATCGTCGGCCGCGGCAGCCGCGGCGACGAGCCAATCGAGATCGGCCAGTCCCTCAGCCGCCCGGTACTGGTCGTTGAGCAGCTGCACCCGTTGCAGCCGCAGCGTGATCTCCTGATCGGTGTTGGCGGCGCGTCCGAGTTCGTCGTCGAGCACGTCGAGCGCATCGTCGACTCGACCGGCACCGCGGAATGCGCGCGCCTGCGTTCGGCGCAACTCGAAGCGGCCCTCACCGCCGCCGACGAGCGACACGGCGCCGTCGAGTTGCCGCAGGGCATCCTCGAAGGCGAGGGCCTCCATGTTGACCTCGGCGGCGGCGACGAGCGCGGTCACCGTGCGATCGGCCGGGGCGGCGGAGCCCGCTGACACCAGATGGTGTGCCATTTCGACCGCCGATCCCGACCCGAGTTGTTCCATCGCGTCGGCGATGCGCAGGTGGACCCGCTGGCGTCGGGCCAACGACAATTCGCCGACCAGGGTCTGGCGGATCTGCTCCTGCACGAACAGGTAGTCGGCCGGATGGTCAGCGGGTAGTTCTTCGATCAGATGGCTCCGCTCGGCCGATTCGAGCGCATCGAACAGGTCGTCCTCGTCGGCGCTCGACACCGCGGCGAGCGTGTTGAACGTGAACGTGCGGCCGATCACGGCGGCCGATGCGAGCATCTTGCGGTGCTCGGGTCCGAGCAGATCCAGCCGGCGTCCGAGGACCAGTCGCACCCCCTGGGGCACCTCGGTGTCTCCGATCTCGAACCCTGGGCGCCACTGCCCATCGTCGTCGAACAGTCGACCACTGTCACGCAGGTGCCGGAACAGTTCCTCGGTGAAGAACGGGTTGCCGTGGGTCTCGGAGTAGACGAGGTCGACCAGCTCGGGCGGCGCCTCACTTCCGGCCCGCGCACCGAGCACGGTCTTCACCTCCTCGCGGGCGAGCAACTTCGGCCGGAGATCGGTGGCACCGACATCGCGGAACAGCGGGCCGATGGCCGTCGTGAGCGGGCGCCCGGGCTCGAGTTCGTCGTCGCGGAACGTACCGACCACGAGCACCGGAACACTCGCGGCCCGAGCACCGATGTGGCGCAACAGCAACAGCGTCGACTCGTCGGCCCAGTGGAGATCCTCGAAGGTGAGCACCATCGGCTGATTGTTGGCAGCGCGCTCGATGAACTCACCGACGCCGTGCAGCATGTACCGACGCTCCTGCTCCGGTGTCAGATCGGGCGAGGGCGGAATGTCGTCGTAACGCTGCCGGAGCGCCGGCAGCAGCTTGGCGATCTCGGGAGCGTTGACGCCGAGGGCCGCGCGAAATCCATCGGACGAGAAGGTCCGTGCAGCCTGCTCGAGGTGGTCGATCGTCGGTTGATACGGCGGCGGCGACTCCATGTCGAGGCAGTTGCCCGAGTAGACCGCCATCCCGAGACGTTCGGCCATCGCTGCGGTCTCCCGCACGAGACGGCTCTTGCCCACCCCGGCGACGCCGCCGATCAGCACCATCCCACCGTGTCCGGACGCGGCTGCCTCGACCATCGTGCGCAACGTCTCACGCTCGCTGACCCGGCCGACGTACGGGGTCGCCACGGTGTCGGCAAGTCCTGACTCGGCCTCCTCCTCCTCCGGCAGGGGCACGAGATAGAGGTGCCACTCGGCCGAGATCCCCTTCAGCGCCGTCGCACCCTGATCGACGAGTTCGTCGCGGGCGGTACCCAGAACTCCGTGAACCGTCTCCGACGCGAGGATCCCGCCGGGTGGAGCAAGCCCCTCGATTCGTTTTGCGATGATCACGGTCTCACCGTGGAGATCGCCGTCCTCGTCGATCACCTCACCGGTGTGCAGCCCGATGCGCATCTGCACCGCAGCGTCGAGGCCGGTGCGATGCAGCTGGCGCATCTGCACTTGCATCTCGCGCGCTGCGGCGATCGCCCTGCGCGCCGACGCGAACGCGGCCATGAGCCCGTCGCCCATCTCCTTGATCAGGGCGCCGCGATTCGAGGCGACCGCCTGGCGGGCCATCTCCTCCACCTGGCGACCGATCTGACGTGCGGCATCGTCACCGAGCGCCTGGTTGAGCTGCGTCGACTCGACCAGGTCAGTGAACAGCACGGTGACCGTGCCCTCCGGAATCTCCTGCGTGCTCACGGCCCCCCGCCGTCACGTGTCGCCACGGCTGAAGTGTAGGTGCAGTCGGACCCGAGAACTTCTGCGACGGTGCGCCCATGCGCGGTACGGTCGATGTTCACCAACCGTGATGTCACACGACCAGGAGTACCGCATGCGCACAGAGATTGCGTTCAGCCCGGCATTCGCCATGGCGAGCCTGCACCTCGAACCAGGCGAATCGGTCAAGGCCGAGGCGGGAGCGATGATGGCGATGTCGCCGAACGTCGAGATCGCCACGAGCACCCAGGGCGGCATCATGAAGGGCCTGCGCCGGTCGGTGCTCGGCGGCGAGTCGTTCTTCATGAACACCTTCACCGCCACCGGCCCCGACGCCCACGTGATCGTCGCCCCGGCACTCCCCGGCGACATCATCGTGTGGCCGATCAGCGGCAGGACCGTGTTCCTGCAGTCCGGCTCGTACCTCGCCTCGCCCGAGTCCATCGACATCGACAGCAAGTGGGGCGGCGCAAAGACCTTCTTCAGCAAGGAGGGCCTCTTCATGCTCAAGTGCACCGGCACCGGCGATCTCGTGGTGTCGAGCTATGGCGCCGTGCACGCCGTCGACCTCGCACCCGGGCAGAGCTACACCGTCGACACCGGACACATGGTCGGCTGGGAGGAAGGCGTGGCGTACGAGGTCGCCAAGGCGGGCAGCTGGAAGTCCTCGATACTCGGCGGGGAGGGGCTCGTCGTGAAGCTCACCGGACCGGGCCGGGTCTACATCCAGACCCGCAGCCCGTCGGACTTCGTCGACTGGCTCGTCCCGAAGCTGCCATCGCAGCGTTCCTGAGTCGCGCTGACACAGCGGCCGCCCGGCTGTCGTCGTTCTCGGTGAGGGTCAGGCGGGAGCAGCGGGCGCGCCATCGGTTCGATGACAGCACGCGACGAGAAGGCGCGTCCGACGACCTGGATCGCAACCCTGGAGTAGGCGCGTTCGCGGACGACCTCGGGTTCGGTCGGGTCGACCAGCACCTGCAGCGCCACTGGGCTGACATCGAGTCGTCGGGCGACGTTGACGAGCGAGATGAACAGTTCGGCGGGCACCGCGGCGATCCCCTTCGCCTCGATGGCGGCGGCGAACCGGTCGAGCAGTTGGAGGGCGGGGCTGGTTTCCATGCACTCAAATCTACGGAGGGTTGAGGTCAATCACCAGCGATGCTTTGTCGTCATAGTGATCAGTTATGCTTATGCTCAATGGCCGACCTACGCGACCTCGACATGCGTCTGCTCGTGGCGTTCGACGCCGTCGCCACCGAGGGCACCTTCGGACGAGCGGCCGAGCGCCTGGGCTACACCCAGTCGGCGGTCAGCCAACAGATCGCGTCGCTGGAGCGCATCGTCGGCGAGCGGGTCTTCGACCGGCCCGGTGGCCCCCGCCCGGTCGAACTCACGCCTCTCGGCGCCCACCTGCTCGAGCACGGCCGAGCACTCCTCGCACAGCTCGACCGAATCGCCGACGACCTCGACCGCTTCCGCGCCGGTGATGCCGGTCGCCTGCGGCGTCGGAACATTCCAGAGCATCTCCAACACCGTGCTCCCCTCGCTCATCGGGGCGATGCGCAAGGAGTTGCCGAACCTCGAGATCGTGGCTTTCGAGAGCGACTACGACGAGGTGCTCCATGATCGGCTCGGCTCCGGCGATCTCGACCTGAGCTTCGTGGTCGGCGACGTCGATCCGAGCTTCGACACCTGCCATCTGCTGAACGACCCGTTCCGCCTTCTCGCCCGACCCGGTCAGTTCCCGGCCGGCCCCGTCCAGATCAGCGTCCTGGCCGACGAGCCACTGGTCGGTCAGCACCAGAACTCGTGCCAACTCATCAACGAGGCCGGCCTGCGGTCGGCCGGCGTCGAGCCGAGCTACGTGTTCCGGACCAACGACAACGGCACCGTGGCGGCGATGGTGCGCGCCGGGATGGGGGTGGCGGTCCTCCCCTTGCTGTGCATCGAGCCCGAAGACCCCCGCGTCAGCCTGCACCCGCTGGTGCCGGCCTTCCCGGGCAGGGAGATCTCGATCGCCTGGCGCCGCGGTCACACGGTGTCGCCGGCGGCCCAACGGTTCATCGAACTCGCCGTGTCGGTGAGCGCTGATGTGGCCCTTCGGTTCGCCGACCTCGACACGCCGCCGCCACGCCGGTCGCGTGCAGCAACCGTCAGCGCGGCGAGCAGCTGCTCGCTGAGCGTCCAGAGTTCGGACGCTCGTGACTCGTTGGTGATGGAGGTGTCGAAGCCATTGCGGCCGGGGTTGCCGCCCTCGACACCGAGACCGCAGTCGGCCAGGTACATCCCGCTGTGGCCGACGACATCGGGCGACGTCGCGGCCCACACCTGCGTCGCGGCTCCCTGCGCGATGGTCTTGAACTGCATCTCCCCCGATTCGCCGGTCTTGGCAGCCGCGTTCCTTGGAGCGATCGAACATCTGGTTCATCAGGTCGTCGTTCAGGTGCCGACCGAGATTGGTCATGATCACGCCGGATGGACGGAGAACGCCAGGACGCCATCGTCGGTGAGGCGTCGTGCGAGCGCCAACGCGTGCAGCGCGTCGCGGACTTCGAGCGGCCGTAGGAAATCCATGCGTCGTAGTCGACGTGTTCGAAGTTCAGATCGGTGAGTCGACGTCGGAGATGCTGTGCGCGGGACGACGACAGGTTGATGATGCGTGGCTCGTTGCCGGCGATCACCGCCGGCGCCAGGAGGCGCGTGAGCTCGAAGTGACCGAGGTGGTTCGTGCCGAACTGCATCTCGAAACCGTCGGCGGTATGCCCGATGGGCACGCCATCACGCCGGCGTTGTTGATCAGTACGTCGATCGCCTCGCCGGCGTCGAGGAACCGGCGGCGAACGCCAATGCTCGCGAGGTCGGCCAGTCGAGCGTGTCGAGTGCGAGGTCGGCGCCGGGCACGTCGGCGCGCACGCTGGCGGCAGCCTCATCGTTCTTGGCCGGTCACGGGCCAGCATCAGCACCGATGCGCCATGGGCTGCGAGTGCCCGGGTGACTCCTCCCCGAGCCACTTGCAGCTCCGGTGATCACGACGGTCGCCCCGACAGGTCGATCCGTCCAGGACGTCGTCGGTGGTCGATTCGTGGTTGAACGTCATCCGGCGACGGTATCCCCGATGGGGAGCTCCGCCTGGCACCCGCGGTGGCGCGACGGTGCGCGTCGGCGCGCGGTACGGTCGGCGTGATGGACTCCTCGCCCATGGACCCGGTGATCGAAGCGGTCCTGGCCGCCAACCAGGCGTTCTACGACGCCCACGAGCAACGCGAACTTCGAGGCGATGCAAGCGGTCGGGAGCCCAGCGACCGCGTGGTCTGCGTACATCCCGGGTGGCCGATCCTGCGACCTGGCCGCTGGTCGAGGACTCGTGGCGTCGCATCCTCGCCGGCCCGGGACGCAACCAGTTCATCCTCACGAACCATGCCGTGGCGATCGACGGCCGCTTCGCCTGGGTGACGCTCGACGAGAACCTGGTCGATCGCGGCGGCACCGGTACCGTCGCCGCCACGAACCTCTACGCCGACCGAGGCGAGGGTTGCGCCTGCTCGCCCACCACGGCTCACCCATTCTCGGCCGCCCACCTGAGCGGCGAGCGACGACCGCGTCAGAGCGGGTGGAGCGCTGCGGGTCGCGCAGTTGGCCGACGGCGCGGTCGAAGCGATCGGTAGATCGAAGAGGCGTCGACGATCGCACATGGCCCTCATCATCGTCGCAGCCAGCGGTGAATCGCCTTCGTCGGAGAGCACCGGTTGCGACGTGACCCGAACGGGCCGACCCGCGCGCAGCCCGGACGACCTCCGCGAAGGCCTGCAGCGGCCGAGTCGAATGAGTCGACCGAGACGCGACAGGTGGCGTTGATGACGCGTCGTCGATGGGCAGGGTCGGGTCGACGTTGAGATCCTCGATCGCCCAGCTCGTCGTGATCGTTGACCCGAGTCGTTCTCGTTCATCCCGATCGCGACCCGCTTGGCCAGGCGCTGTCCGGAAGTGCGAGGATCAACGACACCAGTACATCGAGCACCTCGCCGTTCAACTCCAGTTCGTCGAACAACTGGCCGACCGCGGTGATCGGGGCGATCGTGATGCGCGTGACGAGTGGGTCCGGTCGAGAACGACGGCGTTGGCCCATCCGTCGGGCGATTGAAGAACCGCGCGGGAAGACGTGCTCGTTCGTCATCGCCGAACCGTACCGGCGGGTCATCGGACGGTGCCGCTGCCATGCTGCGGATGCGACACTGGCCGATGTGGCAACAGAACGCGTCGACCGTTCGTCGAGCGAGCGCAGGCCCTCGCCGACTCGGTGCTGTTCCCCGGGCTCAGGACGTGGATCGTCGCACGTTCGAAAAGGCCGGCGACGGTCGCGGCGCTCGCCGACGCCGGCATGTTCGGCATCGCCGTTGCCGCCTGCGCGCGGCGGCAGATGACCTTGACGCCGCCCGGCGCGGACCGGGTCGATCGCCGCGATCGGGAGTGGCTGCGGCGCGACGTTCTTCGTCTGGTCCCCTCGGCGTCGTGCGCCGGTGAAGAACGTCGGCAACAGCCCTCGTCGATGTGCCTGCTCACCGCCGATGCCGCGGTGAGCTGGTCGCCGGCGACGCCTTCGCCGACGCTGACGCCTCGGTCCACCGGCTGTCAGCACGACGCCACTCGTCGTGGCGGCTGGCGTTCTCGACAGGCGCGACGGCGTCGGGTCACGTCGTGGGATCTGTCGATCCGTTCGTTTGCGGCCGAGTCGCCCACGGGGGGGCTCGTCTGGTCGATGATCCGTCGTCGGAGCCGGCTCGGCTCACGGCGCACTTCCGCTGACCTCCCGGTGTTCACGGCGACCAGCCCGTGGGTGCTGTGTTCCACGGATGCACGATCCGCCGGAGCGTGTCGTCGTGGTCGAGAAGCGTCAACGAGCTGACCTGCCAGCGATCGAGTCGTGCCACGATCGGACAGCGGCCGTCTTGGAGTCGCCGATCGGGCGATACCGGCGCTGGACCAACCTCCTGACGCCGTCCGATGCCGCACGCCGTCTCGGCTAGGTCTGGCCGGCGCGTGGGCCTACGACAACGACCTCGTCGGAATCGGTCCGGACGACGACCTCACGCGCATCCGTCGGCGAGCAACCACCGGGCGCCCTGCCTCGACCTCGCCCGGCGCGCGCCCGCCCGACGATGCGCGCGGCGACGGTCGGACGCGAATGGATACTCGTCACCCCGCCCCGCCCTCGCCCGGGAGATGGACTTCTACATCATCCAGGCCGAGACCGCCCACGAGGCGCCGCCACGGCTGCGATCGGTCACGTGTCTGACGAGCACGCGCCCCAATCGACGCCAGTCGACTGCGGCGGTGATGCCCTTCGTGATGCCAGCCGCGTGCACGACGCACGAGGTCGTTGGACGCCATGGTGATGCGGTGAAGATCCGGTCGGCGGCCGCGCCGTGACGATCGGGCGAACGAGGCGCTGGTGGTGTCGTCGCCGAGATGTCGGCCTGCGATCGGCGGCGGTCAGCGTCCGCTCGGTCGATGAGCCGCCACCAGCGTCTGCGCCTCACGGCATGCGACCTGCCGACCGTGACCGATTCCTCGCGACCATCGCGCGCCTCCGGCGCCTGACCCTCGCCACCACCGCCGCCCCCACCACCACCAACCACCACCCACCCACATCACATCCATCCATCGCGTGCACCTCGATTGGCCGGCCAAGCAGACCCTCGACGCAAGCAGCCCCCTGGGTGGAGCAGACCGTTGCGACGGGTCGACGGCAGGTGTTCACGTCGCTGCAGATCGTCACCGCCGCCGATGGCAAGCACCGACGCCTACGAAGTGCACCCCGACGGCGCGACCGCGTCGATCGTGATCGTGCAGGAGATCTTCGGCGTCAACGCCCACATCCGGTCGGTCGTCGACCGCTACGCAGAGTTCGGTTACCGGGCCATCGCCCCGGCGCTGTTCGACCGTGGCGAGCGCGGCGTGGAACTGGGCTACGACGAAGCCGGCCGAACGCGGGATCGAGTTGGTGATGCCGATCGCCTGGGACCCGGCGATGCTCGACGTGGCTGCCGCCGTCGAC
>CAVZGP010000026.1:0-38000 GCA_963774765.1 Ilumatobacteraceae bacterium | reverse complement strand
GCCCCGAACCCTCAGACCCCGAATTTCAGCATCCTGCTAACCCGCCCCGAGCAGGACCTCAGAAGCTCGGCATTCCACAGCAGCCACAATCTTCGCCGCTCGCGCACGCCGACACGAATCTGGCCGAGATGAGGACGCGCTGCACCGGTTGTCGCCTCGGCAACGTGCTGCGGTGTGTCCGCTGGGCGGATGTTGATGGAACCGAAGTGATCTCCGTGAGGTCTTTGTAGGTGTGAGCCCTTTCACCGAGGTTGGTCGGCGCGATCCACGTCAACCACAGGTTGACGTGGATCGCCGCTTCCAACGCTTCTACGCCGAGCAGTACGCGTCCGTCGTGGGATTGGCGCGTCTGCTCACGGGTGATGTGCATCTCGCCGAGGACCTCGCCCAGGACGCGTTCGTGAAGGTCTATCGATACGCCGAGCACTCCGAACGACCGATCGAGAACCCGGCCGGTCTTCTGCGCACGACCGTCGTCAACCTGTGTCGCAGCTGGCACACCCGGCAACGCCGCGCCGAGCTGCGAATGGCTCGCCACGGTCCCGACGCCACCTCGCTCACAGAATGGGAACACGACCTCGATCACAGCCTGCGCCGCCTGCCGTACGACCAACGCGCGGTCATTGTCTTGCGCTACTGGCTGGGACTGTCCGAATCCGAAATCGCCGACGACCTTGACTGCCGACCCGGCACCGTGAAATCTCGCCACTCGCGTGCACTGCGCACACTCCGAAAGGAACTGTCATGAACACCCACGACGTGCTCGACCACCCAGACACGTTTGAGGCGCGACTGCGCTCCGGTCTCGATCACCTCGCCCACGCCGACCCGATCGGCGATCCCGGCGAGTTCGACCCTGACGCGATGCTCCTCGCTGCGGAACCGCCCCAGCCGTCCAGCCGCCTTGTTCCCGTCCTCGCAGCGGCCGCAGCCGTCGCGGCGGTGACGGTCGGAGGGCTCGTAGTAATCGCATCTCGCGACACCTCCCCGGTCGCATCCGACCAGCCGACACGGCCAGCGGTCGTGCCCGACCCACAATCAGCACCGCCAGCGTCCACGGGCGTCGCTGACAGCGAGCTAACACCCGCCGCTGCGACCCAGTTCGCAGCGGGCGAGCTTCCCCGGTTCGCGATCGACGAAGCGGGTTGGACCATGACTTACGCGTCGGAGTCCGACCTCGGTGGTTCGTACAGCTTCGAACACACCGACGGCCGCACACTCGAGATCCACACGTTTGGTGGCGGCGAGGACGGCTTCAGGGGAAGCATCGGCGGCGATCAGCGGATCACCCTCACCGAGAACGGTGAAGAATGGTCGCTTCTCGACTACGCCGCCACGCCCGAAGGCGGCGGCGACGCCCGTTTCCGGGCGAACGTGCTGCGTGGCGACTGGACGTGGGAGTTCGACGGAGCACCGTTCACTTCGTCGACCGCGTTCTTGGACACTGTCACCGGAATCCATCCCGTCGACGACGCCACATGGGATGCGACACTCCCCGACGACATCATCTCCGCTAGCGCCCAATCGGCGACCGTCGCGGCCCTGCTCGAAGACGTCCCGCTCCCGGACGGCTTCGATACGGAGGCGCTCAACGACGGCAGCACGAACAGCCGCTACCAGTTCATCGCCAAGGTCAGCAGCGCCGTCACCTGTGCATGGCTCGACCAATGGTTCACCGGACAGGAATCCGCCGACCTAACGATCCAGGACCAGGCTGCAACCGCAATGGCCACCTCTACCGACTGGGCAATGCTCAAAGAGATCGCAGCCCAAGGCGGATGGGCAAACGAAGTGTGGCAACACGCCGAAGCCATCAACGGCGGCGAAGGAGTACTGACCGGCGCCGGACCGCAGCCGCCTAGTCGAGAAGAAGCAAATTCCGCGTTGGGCTGCGAGATCTAGCTTCGGCCGCAGCGACCGGTCCGGCGGCGATCGCCGCGTTCGCTGGCTGTCGAGCAGCCCGAGCACGCAAGCGCATCACGACGCGATAGCGCTGGCCAACCGCTCGGAGCATGCCGACCCGGTCGGCCAGATGTTCGACGCGTTCGTCCGAGTCGTCGAACAGCGAACTTCTACCGGGAGGGTTGAGGTCGTTCCAGGTGACATCGACCAGACCATCGCACGCTTCGAAATGGCACTCGATAATCTGCGCCCAGTAATCCGCGTTGGGCTGTCACAACACCCCACGCTTCGGTCCCACTGCAGCGCTCGGGAATCTCGCCACGTGCCGGTGTTCGGGTTTCGACCGCTGTCGTTCGGTCGAGCAGGTTGGGACCTTCCCGACGTGCCTGTCGACGCTTGATGCCGTGTCTGTTCGCGAGCTGGGACGATTCGTGCAACAGTCCGGCCCGTGCGGGCAAGTGGATGATGTGGAGGTGGTCGTGTCGTCGGAGGGACGTGGAACGGTGGAATCCGGCGAAGGAGTCGATCTGGTCGAGTGGCGCCGGGTCTACAACGACCATGCCCCCGACCTCTACGGCTTCCTCGTCCGACGCGTCGGTCGGGACCTCGCCCAGGATCTGCTGGCGGATACCTTCGAAGCGGCTATTGGCTCAGCGGGGACCTTCGATCCGAATCGTGGGTCCATGCGGCCATGGCTGTTCGGCATCGCGTCGAACCTGGTCCGTCGTCACTGGCGTACCGAGGAGCGCCGGCTCCGCGCACTTGCGCGCGAGGCTGCTGCACCGGCGACGCCGATCGATCCGCTGTTGACGCCGGCAGGAGTGATCGATCGTGTGGATGCCGGCAGCGACGTCGAGTTATTGATCGCGGAACTCGGTCGGCTTGATGAGACGGACCGTGAACTTCTCGCGCTGACTGGTTGGGAGTCAATGAGCAGTGCTGAAGCCGGTGCCGCGCTCGGGATGCCAGCCGCAACAGCGAGATCGAGGATCCGCCGGGCACGAATCCGGCTTCGCGCAGCAACTGACCGACGAGGAGAGTCATCATGAGCGACCTGTACGACCGTCTACGTCCAGCCGACGAACCCCTCGACGTCGCCACCGCCGAACGCGTCTGGGCACGAATCGTCGCTCGACACACCGACGCCGACCCTGACACGGTGGTGCCTTCGCAGGACAGTCCAGCTGACTCGGAGTGGAGCAGCTCACCGGTTGACCGGCCCAAGAGTCGGCGCTTCGCTGCACTCCTGGCAACCGCAGCCGCAGTGGTCGGACTCGTGGGAACCGCCTTGGTGGTTTCGAATCGTGACACCGCTGTCGCTCCATCAGACGCTGCCGATCCGACCGCACCGGCCGCTACAGAACCGTTCGAGACCGCTCCGACTGACGCGGAAGCGAATCCGAACGTCGAAGCCAACAGCACAGCGAGCGGGCAGGTCGACCTGGCTGCGGGCACGAAGTTTGCTGTCGCGGATTACCTTCCCGTCGGCTGGGAACTCGACTCGATGAAAGCCACCTCGACCGGGTCACTGTTCGGCAGCACCCAGTGGGCACTTCTGGGCGACGACGGTGCCGTGACCGGCGTCGTGTCGGTCCGTGCACCGCGCCCGATTACCGCCGAAGTAGCGCAGAACGCAACCGACGACTTCAACACCACAGTCCGTGGCATCCCAGCCAACGAGTACCAGCAGGACTCCGACGGCTCCGGGAACGTGACGTTTACGGGCCTCGACTGGGTCGAGGAGTCGCTACAGATCAGCCTGACCGCAACCGGAGAGGCCGAAGCGCTGGCGCGGCCCATCGCTGAAGCGGTGGTGATCGACCCGGCAGCCAGAAGCGTGTCGATTCCAGACGAACTCGGACTCGTTCCCGCGGCAGGACTCAAGTTTGCGGATCCCGATGCGGTCACCACGATCATTGGGATGTCGCCGACGTCGTCCACGCTCGGCGTGATCATCAACACTCGACCGAACACGTTCGGCTACGGCCTCGACCAGCTCGTCGGTTCCGAGCTCGATTGGCAACCGTCTCGGATCGACGACCGAGACGCCCGCGTGGCAACGAACCCAGGCGGGAGTCGACAAGTGGCATGGCTCGATGACGACATGTACGTCACTGTCATGTCGACAACGACGATGACCGACGACGAACTGTTCCAGATCATTCGAGGTGTCCGCTTCACCGACGCCGACGAGTTCCGAGCGATCGTCGCAGCAAACGCCGCGCAGGAACAAGCAGACCTCATCAGCTGGAACGTGTTCGACCGCACAACGACTCCCGACGGGCTTGACGTGACCGTACGCTCACGACCAAGCAGCAGCGGAGCGAACGCGATCTGCCTGGAAACCTCGAGTCCGGTTTGCTCGCCGCTGATCAGCGAGGGCGGCGCGATCGACGGATTCGAGACCTATGGGTCCGCCGCCTTTGCGGTCGATGACGCGATGATCGGGGTCGCTTGGGTCTCCAACGACCTCGAGATCGATGGGGCCAACCAGGTGCTGCGCCCGGCGGAATCCACGAGCATCTCGGTGCGTCCATCGGACTTCCTGAACTCGGCCGACGGCTACATCGACGGCACCACAGCCACCATCGTGGCGGACAGCCAAACCGACCGAGGCCGATTCGTCATCGTGGCCTTCCCAGCCACGGAGCGTCCACCGACAATCCAATTCGCCACAGTGGACAACGACGCTCCAACGTCGCCGGTGTTCGAACTGACCCCAACGGTCGTCAATCCGTTCGACTTCGGATAGCGGAGCCGCTTGACACGCCCCGATCAGAATTGCGGCCTGCCACACTTCGCCGCCCATAAAGCCGAGATCCTCAGACGGGACACCGCCCGAGAACGGCCCAACCGTGACGCCGCACTTTCACGGGCATAACCACCAAATCCGGGCGCTGCATGCAGCCGGCCAGCGACGATCGATCCCGCCGGATGCGTGGCAGCTCGAGTCAGGTTCCGCAGGGGAATTATCGGCCGGCTATTGGGGTCCGCTCAGGTCGATCTCGATGCCGAACAGCGAGATCGAGTCGTCGTCGGTCAGTTGGCCGACAACGACGACTGCGTACACGAGACGGCCGCCGGCAACGAGGTAGCGGTAGTCGTCTCGCTCGGGGTAGAGGCGGAGTAGTTCATCGAAGCGCTCGCCGAACGCTTCGGCGATCGTCGGGAGTTCAATCAACAAGAAGTCGCTCGACGAAGGCTCTCCGTTGGGTCCGCGTGCCTCGCCGAGCTGAGCGTCGAGTTCGGTGAAGAACTGCGGATCGACGCGAACCGTGCGCCGTGTCACTGGCGGGTGTGGCGGTCCTCGGTGGCGGCGATGCGAGCATCAGCCTTCTGCCGGGCTCGATCGACAAGAGCCGTCGGGACGTCGTCGGGGTCGGACACGAATCCGGCCCGGATCGTCGCAGCGCGTTCGTCGGGGGTCAGCGCTTCGAGTTCAGCGGCTGACCAGATCCGATCGACGTGCATCGCTTTGACTGTACCCGCTCGCCCATCAGCGCGGTTAGACATCCGTGTGGTTGCCTCACCGTTCACGGTCTGCGGCGCACGCGGGCGTATCTGCTGCGGTGCTTTCGGTACTGTGTGGTCGTGAGCGACACGTCGCGGTCTGCTGATTGTCGAGGGTGGACGCTGTCGGCCGGCCTCGTTGGAATCGCCAGTGTCCTGCTTGTTCCGCGAGCGGGGCCGATATCACCCATTCAGAGGTGTCCTCGAAGCGTTGGGTAAGCGAACGCAGCTGGGTGACTGGGGTGGCGGATCCATCCTGTAGGGCGTGATCGGCGGGGCATGGTCGTGGCGCTGTTGGCGTAGTGCAGCTGTGTCTTGCACCGGCGGGCCGGTCGGGTCCGGAGGCTCTGTTCGTGCTGACGCCAGGTCGGCTGTGTTGTTCAGTCCTTGTAGTCGCCGGGTGCGGTGCGGCGGGTGACAAAGGTGCCGGATTGAGCGTTGGGGACGCTGCTGGTGCCCCAGATGGAGCCTTCGGGGCCACGGGTGATGGTGAAGCCGAAGCTGCCCTCGTAGAGCACTTCGAGTGTGTTTCGGTCGAGGATGGCGGCGCTGGTCCAGATGTGGTTTGGGGTGAGCACGATGCCTTCGGGGCGCGTGGCGAGCGCGACGGTCTGTTCGATAGTGCCGCTTGTTGGATCGATGACGAACAGTTCGCCGTTGCCTCCGAGCCCTCCATCGGCACCCACGACGACGCTGGTGTCGTCAGAGACAAGCCGCACCGGGTACCCGCTACCTTTACCGCTGATAGCGATCGGGATGTCGTAGCGAAGTTCGCCGGAGTCGGCATCGAAGGCGATCAGACGACCCACGGATGGGGTCTGGCTGAGCGCCCACACCATTCCGTTCGTGATGGTCATGTCCATCCATCGCTCGGAGGGCAGATCCAGGGTCGTGACCGAGCCGTCCGCGTCGATCCGTTGGATCTGCTTGTTGGCGTAGTCGCCGGTGAAAACGACGCTGGCGTCAGTGGCGGCGATGCCGGTGCCGTTGGCGCCGGGGATTGGGGATGCGGTGTTGGTGCGTGGGTCGATGCGGTAGATCGGTGAGCCCGAGGTGTACACGAACTCATCGGAGGCGGTGAGGCGGCCACCATCTCCGGCGTCGATCGTCGCGAGTACGGCGCCGGTGGTGGCGTCGATGCGGGTGACCTTGCCGCTGTTTCTGTCGAGGACCCAGATCGAGTCGAACGCAGCGATCGCGTGGTACGCGAAGGTGCCTTGGCCGAACACTTCTTGAACGACCGATGGTGGGCCCGTCGATGATGCGACCCGCTGCGCGAATGCGACCGACGGTTTCGGCTCGGCGAACTGGCCGATCGAAAACGCGCCGATTGTCCCGTCGTCGAAGTGCAACTCGAACTCGGTCGAGTGTGCGCCTTCTGTGAGGTCGGCCTCGGTGCGGCGGACGGTGAGATGGACCGAGGTCTGCACAAAGTCGTTCACCGGTTCGAGATCGAGACAGCCCTCGGTCAGGCACGAAACTTCGATCGCGAGTTGTCCGTCCGTCGAGGTCGGTGACACTTGGACGAGCGTGCTGCTGCGTCCGTCGGGATTGAAGCCGATGCCGACGTCGTAGGTGAGAACGACATCGCCCGGCCCCGTCGCATCCGACGCAGCGGTCGAGTTCACGTTCGTCTCGCGGACCTGGAAAAACGAATCCTCGGTCGCCGTCACCCCGTAGGGCACCACGCTCAGCGGCCCGAGCGGTACCGGCAGTGCGACTGGCGTGGACGGTGCAATGGTCGTCGAGCTTGTCGGCGTTTTATTCGTGGTCGCAGGGATCGTCGACCCCGCAGGGAGTGACCCCGACGGAGCAGGAGAGCTGATCGGCGGAGCCGGCGCTTGACCGACGTCCCCGGCGAGAAGCACCAGCCCACCAAGCAGCGCAACTGCAAGCACGCAGGAGGCAACAGCCATCACCCAACGCGAACGCTGCCGGCTCCGACCCGGGTTGGTCCCACGGGACGGCGGCGTCCATAGAGCGGGAACGGTCTCGTCGAACGCGGCGTCGGCGATTCGGCCGACCTGGTCCTCAACGCTGAGCATCGCTCTCCACTCCCAACTCCGACCGCAGCCGGTCCAGTCCTCGACTCACATGAGTCGCCACCGTCGACGTCGACACCTCCAGCACCACTGCGATGTCGTTGTGCGTCCACCCGCAGCCGTGAGCCAGCCACACCGCGATCCGCTGCGAATCGGGCAGCGCACACAACGCGGTGACCAGACCGGGTTCCACCTCGGGCAGCAGCACCGGCTTGCGCCGAAAAAGGCGGGGCATGCGGCGGCGCCGGGTACGTGACTGGGCGACCCGAAACAGATAGCCCGGCGGGTTGTCCATCCCCGACACCGCATCCCAATGCTCGAACGTGTAGGCGAACGCCTCCGCCAGCGCGTCATCGAGCCGGTCGACACCCACCGCGCCGAGCAAGGCCCGACGCAGCCCGGGTTCGACCCGTGCGACGAACGCCTCGAAGCCCTCAGTTCCGATCACTCCACAACCAGCCTCACACACCATTGACCATCGAGCGCCCAGTTCGCGCTACACGAATCAATCCAAACTCATCAGATTTCAGGCTCGTACAACCCTGATCGGTATGACGTGAGCGACGCATGCGCAGCGCCGAACGCGTCCAGAATTCTGCGGCGCCGGCGCAGCGCAACGGTCTGCTCGGCATTGCCAGCCGCCATCGGCAGTGGCCGTTCTGCTGGCGGTTGGGCCGCCCATCACGACCCCAATCGACCTCACTCTCACCCGCCCGAGATCCGGAATTTCGATCGCCGCCGATCGGGCCGCGCGACCACATAACGCGGCGCTCGATAACCCGCCCGTCGACGGGTTCCTCGCGCAACAGTTCGAAGCCTCTTTGTGTCAACCCCTGATTTGGGGCGTCTGCGGGCGCGTCGATGGGAGCCTCTGGCGGAGCCGGAGGTGGCGTCGTAGGGTTGGTTGTCGGGTCCGGGAGTGACCTATCCGAAGAGCCGGCCGTTCAGGATGTTGAGCCGGTCACGCTGGATTTCGTGTCGTGCCTGATTGTCCTCCCGGGCCCGTCTATCACTGCTCGAGTCGGTGGGCGTCGGCGACCATGGTGCGGTAGATGACGTTGGAGAGTTGGCGCTTCAATGCGCGGATCGCTTCTTTGGTGTTCTTGCCTTCGGCGCGTTTGCGGTCGTAGTACTCGTGCCCCTCGCACGGGTAGCGGAGCTGCGACACCGCCGCGGTGTGGATGGCCCAGTTCAGTTGCCGGTTGCCGCGCTTGTTCAGCCGGTGCCGTTTGTTCTCTCCCGAGGACGCTTCGATCGGGGCGGTGGCGTTGTAGCTCGCGAAGTGCGCTGGCGCTGCGAATCGTTCGATGTTGCCGACGTGGCCGATGATCATCGCAGCGACCACGACACCCACTCCTCGGATGTCCGTCAGCGTGGTGCCCGACGCCGCGACCGCAGTCCGCAGCCGCTTGCGCGACGCCTTCATCTGCTGGTCGTATCGGTCGATGTCGGCGACGAACTCGCGACCGACCGCGACTCGATGCTCGGTCATGGCGTTGACGATCACGGCCCGGTCGAGGAGCTCGTTTGCCCTGGTCACGGTCATTTCCTTGGCCATGCCACCCGGGTGGAGTTCCATCAACAACACGTGCAGCCGACATGCTGCTTTGCTGCGAAGGCGGCCGAGATCGCGATGACGTTTCACCAACAGCTTCAGCACCTGGGCGTGGTCGTCGACCCTCACACGGCCGAGCGCGTCATTGCGTAACGCGGTGATCGCGACGGAGCGGGCGTCGTTCGGATCGTTCTTCTGCGCCCGACCTGATCCCAACAACCGGGTGCGTGTCGACAACACAGCGGGCACGTCGACGACGGTCTCGCCAGCGGCGACGAGTTGTTGAGCGAGGAGATAGCCGAGTCCGCGGGCGGACTCGATTGCCCAGACTCGATCTGGGAACGGTGTCGCCCAGCACCGCAGCTGATCGGTCTGCGCGCTGCATGCTCGAACCCGGATCTCGTCGACGACGTGTTCGCTGTCGTCGATCGCGACTGCGGTGTGCGACGCCTTGTGCGGGTCGATGCCGATAGTGATGGTCATTGGGAATGCTCCTTGTCTCGGTGATGGGAAACCGAGGTGGGCACTCCTGATTTGTGTTCGTTGAGCTCGCGCCTCTTTCGAGCCACACCCCGATCAGAACACCAGCCGACGGACAATTCGTACTGAGGTCAACCCGAAAGCGACAGGCCCTAGTGAGAGCCCGCCGACCGGCGCTCCGAACGCTACGACAACCGCCGCAACGCAGCTCGAGTATCAATCAGGCCCAAGCCGAGCACTGCATAATCCCAGGCACTTGATCCCGACAAGCCGGGTGTGGTTGGTGACGAGATGGACGTTCGTCGCCGGTACTCTCGGGGCATCGAGCTGTGGCGAGACGGACGCTTCTCACGGACGGCTCCGAAGTGGAAGTCCCCCGGTCTGACGGACGGGTTGGTTGTTGGTGATCATGCCGCGTTTGCGGTCTCGTAGTCGAGGGGGCTGAGCCCGTTGTTGTAGCTGTGGCGGCGGTGCGGGTTGTACCAGCATTCGATCCATTCGAACATGGCGGCTGCGAGTTGGTCACGAGAGTGCCAGTCGTGCTGGTCGAGGAGCTCGCGCTGGAGCCCGGAGAAGAACGCCTCCGCGACGCTGTTGTCGAAGCAGTCACCGATGGAGCCCATCGATCCGAGCAGGCCAGCGTCACGGATCCGGTTGCCGAACAGCCACGAGGTGTATTGCGCGCCGTGGTCGCTGTGGGCGATCACCTGACCCTTTGGCGGTTGGCGTTTCCAGGTCGCCATCTGGATCGCATCTGCGACGAGTTCGGCACGGATGTGATCCGCGATGGACCAGCCCACCACGCGCCGCGACCAAGCGTCGATCACGACAGCGAGGTACACCTTTCCGGTTGCGGTGGGGTGTTCGGTGATGTCCATGCACCACAAGCGGTCTGGGCCGGCGGGGTCGAAGGCGCGGTTGACGAGGTCGTCGTTGATCTCGCCGGCGCCCGCTCGAGTGCATCCCCGGTTGCGTTTCGGGTAGTGAGTCCCGACCGCACCACAAAGTCGCATCAGGCGTTCGCACGTCGTCTTGGAGCGACGCACGCCACGCCCGAGGCGCAGCTCTTTGCGGATCCGCGGTGACCCATAGCTGTGACGCGACATCGTCCAGATGTCGTGCACCTCGTTCGCCGCGTACGCGGCGGCGAGTTCGCCGTCGGTGACCGGCTGTGCTCGGCGTTGATAGAAACCCGATGTCGACACCTTCATCACTCGACAACATGTCGAGACCGGCAGGTCCGAGCAGCGCTCGTCGATGAAGGCGTAGATCATTTTGGGAGAACGTTCTCCGCAGCAAAATATGCGGCCGCCCGCTTCAGGATCTCGTTCTCCAACTTGGCGACACGCAACTCGCGACGCAGCTTCACGAGTTCATCACGCTCGGCAGTCGCGAGTCCGTCAGATCGGCGGCCCTCGTCGCGGTCGGCTTGGGCCATCCAGCTCCGCAGACAGCTGTCGGAGATTCCGAGATCGGTCGCGATCTGCGCGACCGGCTTCTCCCGGAGCCGAGCGAGTTCGACAGCGCGTTGGCGGAACTCAGGTGGGTGTGGACGTGGCATCTGGACTTCCTTCCCGAGACGATCACTGTCGCCTCAGACTCGGTGTCCGTCAACCCGGGGGACTTCCAAAGTACCTGCCACGCAGAGTGGTCGAGCGATGGAGCGGTTTCATGTACCAACCATGTACCAGCATCACGGTAAACAGTGGTGAACAACGGGGACTCACGGTCAACGAGAAATTGGCCGTGAGCAGGGGCGGAACTCATCTACCAGGGGCGACGCGAGCTACTGGACGAGGGCTCATAACCCGAAGGTCGCAGGTTCAAATCCTGCCCCCGCCACCAATTGGAAGGCCCGGAAACATTGCGTTTCCGGGCCTTCTGCGTTCTCCGGCCGACGCACGCCGAGCTTGCCTTCTACCGGGACCTCTACCGGGTAGAAGTCGGTGGACGCAGCGAGCATGGCTGCGTGGGTGTCAGGCGGCGTCGTGGAGGAGTTGCGGCGAAGGTGAGTGCGGCTTCGTGTTGCATGCCGGGGATGACGTGTTGGTAGGTGGCCATCGTGAAGCCGGGGGTGGAGTGCCCGAGTCGTTCGGAGACGACCTTGACCGGCACGCCGGCCTTGAGGAGCAGGGTGGCGTGGGTGTGGCGGAGGTCGTGGAACCGGATCGGTGGCAGCCCGGATCGGGCGACGAGCTTCTTGAACGCGTCCGACAGCAGATGTGGGTGGGTCGGGGCGCCGTCGGGTCGGCTGAACACGTGACCGCTCGGGTCGTCGGGGTCGAACTCGGGGTCCTCGCTCGCTCCGCCGCTGCCGCCATGCACGGAGGAGGGCGGTGGTGGTGGGGTCGAGGTTGATGTTGCGGCGGGCGGTGCGTGACTTGCCGCGGGTCTCGTGGAGTTCGTAGCCGACCGACACGAGTGAACGGGTGACGCACAGCAGATCCTGGTCGAGGTCGACGTCGCCCCAGCGGAGTCCGAGGATCTCGCCGCGTCGCATCCCGGTGTTCGCGGTGACCCAGAGGGCGGTGTGGTAGCGGTGGTCGCTGGTGCCGGTGAGGAACTGGTTGAGCTGGGCGGCGGTCCAGACGCTCGAGGTCGGGCTCGACAGAGGCCGTCGCTTCGGGGCGTGGGCGAGGCGGGCCGGGTTGGAGACGATGAGCCCGCGGCGGGCGGCGTCGTCGAGTGAGCGGCGCAGGATCATGTGGATCTCGACGATCGTCTTCGGGTTGAGGCCGCCTGTGCCGTCGGCGCGGCCGTGGTCGGCGAGTTCGGCGTAGAGCCGTTCGAGGTGATCGGGGCGGAGACGGCGTAGCGGTACCCGTCCGATCGGCGTCGGTGATGTGGAGGTCGATGTTGCGTCGGTAGGAGTCGTAGGTGCTGGCTCGCAGGCGTGAGCTTCTTGGATGGAAGCCAGCGCTGGGTGAGGTACACGGCAACGGTGAGAGATGAGCGCTCGTACCCGTCGTCGCTGACGACGCTGAGCAAGATCAGTAGCGAGACGTTCAGCATCGAGTGCGGTCGGTGCCGGCGGGGTGCCAGCGTCGGCGTTCACGCCCGGTGATCGGGTCGATCCCTTCGTAGATGACGGCGTAGTAGCGGTCACCCTTGCGTGCGACGTATCCCTTCATGATGTCCTCCTCGGTGATGTCCCGGCACCTTCCGATAGGAGCCGGCTGGTGGAAGACATCGGTAGAAGTGCGGTATCGCTGCAGCGTGCGAACACCATCCTTCGGGTCATCAACCCGAAGGTCAGTCGCCGCCACCGTGAGGCCCGTGGGGCCCCGTGACGCGTCGCCGCCTCGACGTAGACTGCTGAGATGCCGGTGACGGTGGAGTTGTCCGATGAGGCGTTGGCTCGTCTCGAGGCCGAAGCGGCGCGACGCGGGGTGAGTGTCGATGTCGTGATCAACGAACTCGCGGCACGTCTGCCGGACGAGGGTGCGAGAGCGCGTCGCCAGGGATTGATCGGTTTGGGTGCTTCCACCTCGGGCCGATCGGCTGCCGATGCTGATGACCTGCTGGCCGAGGGCTTCGGCCGCGACTGAGTGCTGATCGTCGACACCGGCGTGCTGCTGGCAGCGGCAGACGCCAACGATCCCGACCACGACACGTGCGCCGCGCTGCTCCTCGGCGAGCCCGGCGATCTGGTCACAACTGCGCTCGTGATCGCCGAGACCGCATACCTCATCGGTCGACAACTCGGTGCAACCGCTGAAGCAGCGTTCTTTGAGTCCGTGGCCGAGCGAAGCGTGGTGATCGACGAGTTGACGGCGGACGACGTGCGACGGATCGCTGCACTCGTCGCTACCTACGTTGATCTCCCCCTCGGTGGCACCGATGCCAGCGTGATCGCGCTCGCGGAGCGTCACAATGCCACTGCGATTGCGACTCTGGATCGCCGCCACTTCAGCGTCGTGCGGCCGAGCCATGTCGCTGCGTTCGAGATCGTTCCGTAGCACCCGACAGATCTTCTCAACGGTCAGCACCGCCCAATTGTCGTCAGCCGTTGCGCGCCCAGTCAGGGCACTCGGCCGTGTAGCCGCTCTCGGTGGTTGGGGCTTCTCCGCGGGTTGTCTGCAGGAGTGGCACCGCGTTCACGCTGGCCGCTCGCTCGAAACCGGTTCTGTTGGCCACGTCGATCGTGGTGGCGACTGCCGAGGCGGGTTCGTCCTGGGCAGCTTGATCGCCGATGTTCACGGCGTTGGTCCGGTCAGCGACCAGACGCAGGTGGCGCCTCGGAAGAGATCGAAGGGTTAGCTGCCGAGTGACATCGGCACTTCGGTCGTCGTAGCTTGCTGCAGCGCATCGTCGGTGAGCCCGACTCGAGACAGGACTTGATCGGCGAAGTCGCGGTGCTCACTGGGCATGCCGATGTCGGCGCGGTCGCCTCGAACGTCGCGGGGTCCGTGGGAGATCACTTTGATCGGGACGCCGGCTTGGATCAGCAGTGAGCCGTGGGTGTGGCGGAGGTCTTGGAACCGGATCCGTCTGACATCGGCGTTGTTCACGATGCGGACGAATGCTTGGTAGATGGCGTGAGGGTGATTCCTCCTTCTCTGGCCCCGGACCTTCGAGACCGCAGGAACACTCGTAGCGAAAGGCCCTCGTGGACCTCTGGGCGAGCGCAATCGTCGTCGCCCGTCCTTGATCTGGTGCGCGACCGTCTGGTTGAGGAACCGTTGCCAGTGGCGCTAGCCGAAACAGTCGCGGTCGCATGCGGTCGCATGCGGTCGCATCCGGGATCGCCCGTCAAGCGTGGGCGTCATCTACCATGATGTCGTCTTGATGACGAAGCCGGTTGCGCCGTGAACCTGGACGGCGTGTTTCGGCTCGTCGAGCGTCGATGAGTCCGCGGACGAGTGAGTCTGGCAGTGGCTGGTCATCGAGAACTTGAGAGCACCCTTCGATGCTGCGAACCCTCCAAGATCCTCGTCCGACATGGTGGCCAGGATGTCGCCGCTGTGCGGCACGTAGCTGGGCCAGTTCGTCGCAGCCGAGAACCCAGCCACGGGTTTGCCAGCAATTCTGAACACGGGAACGCCAGAGGACAGTCCCTGCCCCGCCTCCGGGATCACAGCAGCAATGGACCGTCGGATGTGCTCAAGCGTCGACCAAGCAGATCGGCACACGTCCGATCGCTGAGATCCGCCCAGATCGTGCGGGTGTCGCATGGAGTCGGCGAGGCGCACTTCGCCGCCGGATCTGCTTGGCTGGATTCGGTCCGGGCGAAGGGTTGCGGCGGCTCCATGGGCGAACGGTAGGAGAGCTGCCTCCGCTGGCTGTTGCGCCATCCGCGCCGCAGAGCGTGTTCAGTCCATGACGAGATGTTGGCGTCCGTCGAGGAGTTCGACCGCCGCGTCGAGGTGGCCGGCGTGGGTGGCGGTCTCGACGATCATGTGGGCCACGACCACGCGGACGTTTTGGAAGTCGACGCCCCATGTGTCCCACAGCGGATCGCGACGACGAGGCGGATCGTCCGGCGTCACTGCGTCGAGCACCTCGTTCGAGACGGCGATCTGGTCGCGGTAGGCGGCGATCATCGCCGTCGGCGCCAAGTCGTCGGTGACGTTCCAGTCGGCTCGTTCACCGGTCGGCACCCAGCTGAGGTCGTCGCCTCCGATGATGCTGGCGAACCAGTAGCGCTCGTCTCCCAGCGTGAGGTGTCGTAGCAGTTCGAGTGGCGTCCATCCCGACGGCAGCGAAGCTGTCCGGAGCTGGTCGTCGTCGAGGGCGTCAACGATCCCCAACACGTGCTTGCGTGCTCCGTCGAGTGCAGATCGCAAGACGGTCATCTCATCGGCTGAGTGCGTGGTCATCGTGTTGCGAGAAAGGCATCGAGTTGGTTCAACATTGCGGTGTAGCCGTGTCTGCTGCCCTCGATCGGTCCGTCACCGGACGCCGACGTGACCTGATCGGTGATCGTCAAGAGCGTGCCGCCCGAGCCGTTGTCTGCGACGGCCCAAGCGACGAGCGACATCGCCAGCAGGTCGTCCGCGGTGGTGACGAGACGCTCGGTGAAGACGATCGTCTCGTGATCGACGATGTGTTCGTAGCGAGTCGTGCCGGCGAAGCTCGGCGATTCCTTGAGTCCGCAGATGAAGGTGTCGACACCGCCGACGCTGAAGTCGTGGGACTCGAAAATCACGATCTCGTCATCGGACGGAGCACTCCACACCACCCGCTGGTCGACGTCTGCGTACGCGGCGAAGACGGTGCTCGGCGGTCGGGTGAAGTTTCGTTCGAAACGGAGTGTGTCGTGGACGATCTCGGTGCTCATGAATCGGGGTCCTTCGTTCCTTCGTTGATGTTGTCGAGGTGGTGTTCGAGACGGTCGAGGCGCCGGTCCCAGGAAAGCCGTCGCTCGGCGAGCCATCTCTCAGCTCGCCCGAGCGTGTCCCGCTCGAGAGAGCACATGCGTTGGCGGCCCTGCTTGGTCGATGTGATCAGTCGTGCGTGTTCGAGCACACGCACGTGCTGGGTGATGGCGGTCAGGCTCACCTCGAACGGCTCTGCCAGCGCGGTGACCGATGCAGGTCCGTCATCGAGTCGTTCGAGCATCGCTCGTCGCGTTGGGTCAGCGAGCGCCCGAAACACTGTGTCGACTTCGTACTGAATCATTCGCTTCAGTATCGCAATCGCAGAACAGTGAAGTCAATGGTTCAGTGAAGATCTGATGGAGGTCTTCGGATTGCGCATCATCCACCGTCAGCGAATCTTTGTCTGCGGTTCGGAGCCTGTGCCGGGTATCGGGGCGCGGCTCTCGCCGAGGATGCCCGAAGAAGGTGGAGCCCTCCTGGAGTGGGTGCTCGACCTGCGGCGCGACCAGCACCGGCGAATGGCGAGCACGTCGAGCTACGCCCTCCTGCGGGTAGCGGCGCCGGGCGAGGACTGGCCCGCGGAGCAGGCAGCGGCCCGAGAAGTTCTCGCTGTCCGGGACCGTGGCGCGCTCGTCGACGTCCTGCTCGCTGACGGCGACTTCGATGAGGCATGGCAGGTGGCGACGAGCGATCCCGGGTGGGACCCTGGCGAGCATCGGTGGGCACGACTCGCCGAGGCCCGCGAACCCACCGACCCGGCAGCAGCGATGGGTGTGTACCTACGCCTCGTCGAGTCGACGCTCACCAAGGCCGACAAACGGGCGTACCGCGCGGCGACCGCTGACCTCGAACGCGCACGCCGAGCAGCAGGCGCCGCCGGGTTGTCCGAGGAGCTCGACGACTACGTGGCCGCCCTGCGCGAGCATCACCGCCGTCGACCCACGCTGATCGCGATGCTCGACAAGGCCGGCCTCCAGTAGGGCCGGGGTCCGCGACCACGCACGCCGAGATCTCGACCCCGGCTGTCACGCGTGTCGCGATCCGTGTTGAAGCCCAGACAGGTGCTCTGCGATGATTTTGGAACCGCGAGCGCACCTGGGAACTGGGAGAGTCACCATGGGAACACTCGTTCATCCGTCACTCGACACGGCGGCATCGACGTCGATCGCGTGCGCTGTGGAGCCGGTACTCGATGCACTGTTCTTCGACCCACCGCCGGTCGCGTTCGAGTTCTGGGACGGTTCGGTGATCGGTGACGGCACCGTCGGTCGACTGCGGTTCCGAAGTCCGGCGGCCTTGCGCCACATCGCGTGGTCACCCGACGAGCTCGGCGTCGGGCGGGCCTACGTTGCGGGAGACGTCGAGGTGTCCGGCAACGTCGCGGACCTGCTCGCAACGCTGAAGAGTCGCCTCCGTGGAAGGAGTGCGTCGGCGTTGAGTGCCACGCCGGATGCGTTACGGGCGATCCGAGCGTTGGGCGGTTTCGGCAGGCGGCCTCCGGTACCTGCCGAGGAGCTCGTGCCAAGGGGTATCCGCCACTCGCGCCAACGCGACCGCCAGTCGATCAGTCACCACTACGACGTGGGCAACCGGTTCTACGAACTCGTGCTCGGCTCCGCCATGACCTACTCGTGCGCGAGGTACGTCGACGCCGACACCCCGTTGGCCGAGGCGCAGGATGCAAAACACGAACTGATCTGTCACAAACTGGGACTCGCCGACCCACCGGGATCAACTCCAACGCACCCGGGTTCGCGACGGCGGCTCCTCGACATCGGGTGCGGTTGGGGGTCGATGGCGATCCACGCTGCGAGTCGTGACGATGTCGACGTCGTCGGCGTGACGATCAGTCGCGAACAGGCGGCATACGCGGCCAGGCGCGTCGCCGAGGCCGGCCTCGGCGGGCGCGTCGAGATCCGAGTGCAGGACTATCGCGATGTCAGCGACGGCCCCTACGACGCGATCTCGTCGATCGGGATGGCCGAGCATGTCGGCAAACGTTCGATGTCGGTGTACTTCGAGCGGCTTCATGACCTGCTTCGCCCGGGAGGACGGCTCCTCAACCATGCGATTTCCTCCGTCGGCGGAACGCGTCTTGCCCGCCGGGGCTTCGTGAACCGATACGTGTTCCCCGACGGCGAACTCCTCGACGTGGGCGACACGGTCCGATTCATGGAGCACGCCGGGTTCGAGGTCCGCGACGTCGAGAACCTGCCGCGAGCACTACGCGTGCACTCTGCGGCACTGGGTCGACAATCTCGAACACCACTGGGACGAAGCGGTCGACCTCGTCGGCGAAGCCCGCGCCCGGGTGTGGCTGCTGTACATGTCCGGCTCGATCAACGGATTCGATGACGGCAGCATTCAGTTGCACCAGACGCTCGGCGTCCGCCTCCACGACGACGGTCGCAGTGAGATGCCGGCCACCCGGCGCAGCTGGTCCTGACGGCGCACGACCTGTGCCCGTCGAAATCAGGTGTCGTCCGGCCTGGCAACCTGGGTGTCGATGGCCCCTTGGGCCGCGCCCGATCCGGCCGTGCCACCGCCTGGACCGCGCAGAACGAACGCACACCCGACCGCGAGCGCGGCCCCGAGGATCGGACCCGCGACATAGACCCAGTAGTCACTGAAGTCACCACCGACCAGGTTGGGCCCGAACGTTCGAGCAGGATTCATCGATGTCCCCGAGATCGGGCTGCCCCAGAGACCGGCAAGAATGATGTAGAAGCCCACCCCGAACGCACCGATGATCCCGATGTTCTGTGCGCCAGATGCCGTGCCGAGGATCACGCTCACGAGGCCGAGCGTGAGGACGACCTCCATCCAGAACGCAGCACCAGCGGAATAGTCGGCGGCGGGATAGTTGGACCCGTACGTGGCCGACACGTCGACCACGGCTTGGAGGAACAGACACGCCACCGTCGCCCCGAGCAACTGCACCACGATGTACCCAGGCACCCGCCGCCACTGAAAATCGCCACGCGCCGCGAACGCCAAACTGACGGCCGGGTTGAGGTGCGCACCCGACACCTTGCCCATGAACAGGATGATTCCCAGCACCATCAGCCCAGGCGCCGTGACCGCCGCCTCCCGCAAGATGGTGTTCGGGAACGCCTGGCTCATCATCCCGCCACCAGCTGCGACGAGCACAAGAAAGAACGTGCCGAGGAACTC
Source organism: Ilumatobacteraceae bacterium (assembly GCA_963774765.1). GTDB lineage: Bacteria > Actinomycetota > Acidimicrobiia > Acidimicrobiales > Ilumatobacteraceae > Sva-07. Next base: position 19,017 of record CAVZGP010000026.1, on the reverse strand, counting down.
GGAGAAGAGGCGGCGCCATTCCTGCTTCGGATCCTTGAAGTCCTCCATCGGGGCGATGACGTCCACCTCGATCCAATGATCAACCCGGCCCCGGATCGACGCACCATCATCCGTCATCACACCACCCCTGTTCCTCGCCCTGATCGCCGAGCGCAGTGTAGATGCGTGCAGCACGTCCGGACTGCGACCCACCCCTGATCACGAGTGAATCGTTGCGTTGGACTTCACTCGGCCATCAGCCGGTTTCTCGACCTTCTCGGCATTGGACGTGGCCGCACCGATCTTGGCTTGTCGTGTCGGCGACGCCGACAACACGGACGTTGTCCTCTGGCGCGCGTTACGACGCTGGGGAACAATGGCGCCGGTATGCCGCTCGGCATGTCGAGGGAGCAGTCGGTCCAGTACACCGTTGGGAGTGAGTAGTGGCAGTTGCGGAATCCAGGGCGTCGCTCGTCGCAGCGCGGGTTCCGGCGGGGTTGGAACGAGCCGGCCCGCCCACGCCGTCGGTCCTCGATACGACCGAGCTCCGATGGTTCGTCCCAGAGTCGTTGCCTGCCGAAGTCGGCGGCTGGTTCACCGGCTCGACCGGTGTTCTCGAGGAGCGGAGCGACACGTACCTCCTCGACGGCCGTGGCGACGTCGGCGTGAAGCGCCGTTTCAGGGAGACGGTGGAACTCAAGGTTCGCCAATCACGCGGTGGGCGCATCGAGTTCGGTGACGGTCTGGCAGGATCGCTCGAGGTGTGGCGACGGTGGAGCCCGGCCGAGGACCTCATAAGCACGATGTCGATGGACGCTGGGTCGACGTCCGCAAGTCGGTTGTGAAACGGCGGTTCTTGTTGGACGGAACCGAGGTCGCGTTCGCCTCGGTCTTGGAGGCGACCGGTGCGGGATGCGACGTCGAGGTCGCTGGTGTCACTGTCGGCGACGCCGTTTGGTGGACGTTCGCGTTCGCCGCGTTCGGCCCGCCCGCGACGCGACGGGAGGCACTGCTCGCTTCATGGCAAGCGTTGGTGGCCCCAGCACCATGCCCTGAACCGTTCGAGCCCCGCACCGCTCGAGCGATGGGCTACCCGGAATGGCTCACGCTTCTGCAATGAAGTCGCGTCCTTCGCCAGCGGTGCCCTCAGGGCATCTCGCGTGACCGACGTACCAGGCTGGCGGGAGCGAATGCACTGCTCGTCAGTCCAAGTACTGACTGATCAGGCCGGCGTGCATGTCCTTCATCACGGCGATCAGCTGGGCCGCGGCGAGGTCGTCGGTTTCGAATGCCTCGTCGAGAACCGCCACCGTCGAGCGGATCAACACCGTCGCGACCGCGGTGGCCTGCTCCGCCGAGACTCCGGTTCCACGGGATCGGAGCGCTGCGCTGACGTTGCGGATGTATGCGGTGTTGGCTTCTTCGTCCGCCTTGCGAAGCTCTGGGTCGCCACGCATTGCGTTGAGGACGGCTCGTGCACCTCTGGTCGCTCGGACCGACTGGACGAACGCGTCGATGTACGCATTCCAGACATCTCGCCATGGTGAGGAGGGGTCGTCGAAATCACCGGCAGCTTCGAGCGCAGCGCCCCACTGCTGTTCCATCCGCCGTGCGAGTTCGCCGACCACTGCGTGCTTGTTCGGAAAGTAGCGGTAGATGGCGCGGATGCTGACGCCGGATTCAGCGGAGATCAGGTTGGTCGTCAATGCGTCGAACCCGTGGGTTTCGAGGAGCGAGGCGGTCGTGTCCAAGATCAGGTCGAACGTGGCGAGCGCACGTGCCTGGGTTGGGCGCCGCCGCAACTCGAGGTCGGTGACGTCATCGACTGCGGGCACGAGCATCAAGGGTACGCGGCCCGTCATCGGTCGGCCGCGGTTGGCCTCGATGGGAGCGGGCCAACCGTCACCGCTTCACCATTGAGCGCAGCGTTACCGCTCAGCGTGTCCCGCCGGTTCGGGTCGGTCAGCGCGTTGATGTTGGCGCCGGGTCGATCGGAGGCGACGCTGAGTTGGGTGCCGGGTTCATCGTGGCCCCAGCCGTGTGGGAGAGAGACGACTCCACGCATCATCGCGACGTCGTGCTGCACGGTGACTTCGACCTGGGCGCCGGTCGCGTCGGCGGTGACCGCTGCGAGTTCGCCGTCGGCGACGCACCACCGTGCGGCGTCGTCGGGGTGGACGAGCAGCGTGCAGCGGAACTTGCCCTTCGCCAGGATCGGGAGATTGTGCAACCAGCTGTTGTTCGACCGGAGCTGGCGGCGGCCGATGATGACGCAGTCGGGCGGTGCTTCGTCGAGCGCGCCGGCTGCGTCGCTCAGCGCCTCGACGAACGCGTCGGGGGTGAGCTCGATGCGGCCGGACGGTGTGCGCAGTGCGTCGGGGATTCTCGGTACGAGCGGGCCGAAGTCGATGCCCGACGGCGCCGCGACCAGCGAGTCGAGCGAAATGCCGTCCGGGTTCATCCCGAACCAGTCGCCGAACGGGCCGGTACGGAGGCCGAGATCGACACGCCGCTCGGCACCTGTCCGCGACTCCAGCGCTGCGGTGACCACAGCCAACTCGTCGTCACCCATCTCGCCGAGCAGCTCGATCAGCACCTCGTCGTCCAACGCAGCGACGTCGACGTCGCAGCCGTGGCCGCGCAGGATGCCGATGAGACGCACCATTGCTTCCCAGTCGTCGGGGATGTCGTCCGGGCGGGCGAGCGTCGGCGGCGAGAACCGTGCGTGGTTGTGGCAGGAGAACTGGGAGAAGAAGACGTCGTAGTGCGACTCCTCGAGCGGCGACGGGCCGGGGAGGATGACGTCGGCGTGACGGGTGGTCTCGTTGAGGTAGATGTCGAAGCAGACGAGGAAGTCGAGACCGTCGAGGGCTTTCGCGAGTCGCGGGCCGTCCGGCGACGAGAGCACTGCGTTCGAGCCGAGCATGACGAGCGCCTTCACCTGGCCGTCGCCTGGTGTCTCGATCTCCTCGGCGAGGCAGGCGAGCGGGAACTGGTTCATCACCTCGGGGGCGCCGGACACGCGGGAGGTGTAGGCGCCGGTTGCGAACCCTGCGCCGGTTCCGGGCGGACCTGTGGTGTTGCCGGCGAAGGCCGGAGGCGTGGTGAACATGGCGCCGCCGGGCTCGTCGAGGTGACCCGTCAAGATGTTCACGACGTCGATCAGCCAACTGGTGAGGGTCGCGTGTTCCTGGAGGCACGTGCCGAGGCGGCCGTAGACAGCTGCGCGTCGCGTCTCGGCCAGATCGTGTGCGAGCTCGACGATCTGATCGGCGTGAATGCCGCAACGGGCGCCGGCGAGCTCGGGCGTGAACGCCGCGACGACATCACGGAGCGGTTCGACATCGGTGACGACGTCAGCCAGACGGCCGAGCGTCACGAGGCCGTCCCGGAACAGCACATGGACGATCGCGGCCAGCAGGAACACGTCGGCGCCCGGCCGGATCGGCACATGGAGATCGGCGATGGCACTGGTCTCGGTGTGCCGCGGATCGATCGTGATGATTCGGCCGCCTCGGGCCGCGAGTGCCTTGGCGCTGTCCTCGGAAGTCGGGCACGCTCCACATGCTCCCGTTCGAGACCATCGGGTTCGCGCCGATCACCACGAGCAGATCCGTCCGGTCGATGTCGGGGACCGGGATGGAATAGCAGTCGCCGAACATGCGCCCGACCGACACGTGCTTCGGCATCTGGTCGAGCGACGCCGACGAGAACACGTTGGGCGACCCGAGCGCCGCAGCGAGTTCCTCGATGTAGAGGACGAGGCCGGTTCGGTGGACGACCGGGTTGCCGATGACGAGACCGGTCGACAACGGACCCGACGCTTCGCGGATCGGCAGCAGTCGGCGTTCGATCTCGGCGAATGCTTCGTCGAAGGTGGCCTCGACGAACTCGCCGTTGCGCTTGATCAAGGGCCGGCGGAGGCGGTCGGGGTCGTGCTGCAGGTCTTTGAGGGCGGTGCCTTTCGGGCACAGGAATCCGTGACTCGCCACGTCGTCGCGGTCGCCGCGGATCAGCGTGACATCGCCGTCCTCGACGGTGATCTCGAGGCCACAGGCCGCCTCGCACAGCGTGCACACGTGCAGGTGCTTCGACGGGTCAGCCATGGTCTGGTCGCCGGGTCGTGAGGTAGTCGGTGATCACCGCTCGATATCGGTCGGGAGTCATGCTCGGATCGTGCCCGCCGTGGACCACGGTCACGGGCAAGTCGAGGAGTCGTTCCATCGTCGCGATGTACGCGTCGACGTCGGAGCCCGGGATCTGATCGAGCAAGGGGCCGTCGTACACGGCGTCGCCGCTGAACAACACGCCCGTCTTCGCCTCCCACAGCCCGATGCTCCCCGGAGAGTGACCGGGGAGGTGCAGCACCTCGAACGCTCGGTCGCCGAGGTCGATCACGTCGCCCTCGGTCAATGTCATCGTGGGCTCGGCGCCGACCATTGCGTGGGTGGCCACATCGAAACCCTCGTGCGGAATCGATGTGAGGAAGCCGGCGGAGATGTCGTAGCCGACCTCGGCGAACCAGGCGAGCGTGTCGGCGTCGTACGCGTCGACGTCGAGGGGAAGGTGCTCGGCCGCGGTCGCCGCCGACTCCGCTTCCGCCTCGTGGATCGCTCGATGCTCGAACTCGTGGAAACCGCCGAGGTGATCCATGTGCGAGTGCGTCGCGACAGCGAGAACGTCAGCGCCGAACAGGTCGGCGGCTGCCTCGGCCAGACTTGCCACACCGAGTCCCGTGTCGATCACGGCGTCGCGAGATCGACCCCGGACGTGCCAGATGTTGCAGCGCAACAGCGGGTGGACGGCCGGGTTCGGTGAGCAGCGTGATCTGATCGTCGACGCGCACCCGCTCGAACCACCGGTCGGCGATCTGCAACGTCACGCCTGCTTTGTCTGCAGGACTGCGGTCACCTTGACCTCGACCCTGGCCCCCGGTGCCGCGAGTGCGGTGCAACCGATGGCGGTCCAGGCGGGAAACGGAGCACCGAGCGCAGCGCTCTTCGCCTTCATGAACGCAGCCATCGTGTCGGGGAAGTCGGTGTGGAACGACGTCATCTCGACGATGTCGGCCAGGCCGCTGCCCGCCGCTTCGAGCACGTGCGCCAGGCCCTCGAACACCGCGGCGTATTCCGTTGCCGGATCGTCCGGCACCTTCCCGTCTGCATCGCGACCTATGACGCCGGACACGTGGATGGTGTCACCGACTCGGAACGCCGGAGCGAACTGGAAGCGCTCGTACGCGGATTCGTGGCCGGCGGGGATGATGGGTTCTCGTGTGGTCATTGCGGTGATCCTTCGTGCTGGTCGTCGATGAGTGCGGCGATGTCGAATCGTTCGAGCGCTCGTCGTGCCGCCGCGATGACCTGGTCGATGTCGTCGTCGGTGTGCGCGAACGACAGGAAGAAGTCGTTGGAGCCGGGCAAGGTCAACACCCCTTCGGTGAGGAGCGCGAGGTGGAAGAGATTGATCGGTCGGCTCGGCAGGCGCGAGCAATGGACGTAGTCGCGCGGCCCGTCCGTCAAGAAGAGACGCACCATCGGGCCGAGCGTGTTCGCGAAGCAGGGGATTCCGTGCTCGGCGAAAGCAGCGGCGAGGCCGCGCCCAAGGCGTTCGGCGCGCTCGGCGATCGCTGTGTAGCGACCTTCCCGGCCGTGCTGGGCGTAGATGCCGAGCGCAGCCGCGGCCGACGTCATGGCGACGAACGAGTCGTTGCAGGTGCCGCTCTGGAAGGCGAATGGTCCACTGCGACGCGTCGACGGGTCGGCGACACCCATCACATCGGCGCGCCCGACGACGGCGCCGAAGCGTTCTCCCGCGCCCAGTGCCTTGCCGAACACCGCGAGGTCTGGCGTGATGCCGAAGTACTCCTGAGCTCCACCGGCGGCCAGACGGAAGCCGCTGATCACTTCATCGAAGATCAGCAACGACCCGGCATCGATGGCCAGTTGTTGGATTGCCCGATAGTGGGCCGTGTCGCCGGCCCAGAGTCCGCCGTGGTGCATCGACGGGTCGACGAGTACCGCCGCCACGTCACCGTCGGCGAGGATCGCTGCGAGCTGATCGAGGTCTGCGAAGTCGGCGTTCACGATGTCTTCGACGAGTGACGGCGGGATGCCCTGGCCGAGGCGGATGCCGCGCGTGTCGAGCCCGACGAGCACCTGGTCGTCCATGCCGTGGTACGTGCCGAGGAACTTGACGATCTTGGTTCGTCCGGTGAAGGCCCGAGCGAATCGGAACGAGGTCATCACCGCCTCGGTGCCGCTGTTGAGGAATCGCACGCGTTCGGCGGCGGGCACCATCGACTGCAGCTGTTCCGCGACCTCGGTCACGAGCAGCGGATTGAGGACGAGTGACCCTGCGGACGCAGCGCGTTGTTGCGCCTCGATCAGTGCTGGATGTCGATGACCGAGCAGCAGCGTCGCGCCGCACAGGAAGTGATCGATCAGCGTGTTGTCGTCGATGTCGGTGGCGTACGCGCCCTGGCCGTTCGCGAAGTACGACGGGTACGGGGCGAAGTAGCGGACCGTTCCCGACACGCCGCCGACGAGGACATCGGAAGCACGGTCGTACCAGGCAGCGCTGTTCGGTGTGCGAGCGCGGTAGGCGTCGTGGATCTCGTGCTCGACAGCGTCCGCACGTGGGTCTGCCGTTCGCGTGCTCATGGCTCACCTCGCTCGTAGGGCGGGGTGATCACCTGATGCACGAACGAATCGTCTGCGCCGTGGAACACGGACTTCGTGTGGCTGTAGTTGCAGAACCCCTCGTAGCCGGAGTGGCACCCCTGTCCGCTGGCCCCGAACCCGCCGAACGGCAGGGCGACGTTGCCGCCTTGCAGGCCGAAGGTGTTGATGCCGGTGCCGCCGCTTCTGACCGCCACCTTGAAGTGGTCGGCCAGTTGCTCGTCGCGGCTGGCGAGATAGGCGCCGAGCGGGGAGGGTCTCGCATTGATCCATGCGATCGCCTGCTCGACGGTGTCGTACCCGACGACAGGGATGATCGGGCCGAACACTTCGTCGGTCATGCACGCGAGGTCGTCGGGCGGATCGATGACGAGCGTGACCGGGACCTGGCGCAGTTCTGCGTCGGCTTCGTCGTTGCACAGGGGAAGCACGGCGACGCCGCGATCGCGTGCTTCGTCGAGGTAGCCCATCAAGCGTCGGAAGTGTTGATCGTTGATGATCCCCGTGGCGTCGGGATGCCCGACGAGACCATCCGGGTACGTTCGCGCCAACATCGCTTCAGCGAGCGAGACCCACGTGTCGATCTGGTCGCGCTGAACGAGCGCATAGTCGGGTGACGTGCAGATCTGACCGGCCTTCAGCAGCCGGAACGCCATGAAGCGATCGACCAGCTCGGCGGTGACACCGTCGGGAGCGAACAGCGCGGGGTTCTTGCCGCCGAGTTCGAGCGTGACCGGCACGAGGTTCCTGGCAGCGGCCTGTGCGACCAATCGCCCCACGCGTCCACTGCCCGTGTAGGTCAGGTGGTCCCACTGCATCTCGGAGAAGGCCTGAGCGACGTCGACGCCTCCCTGCACCACGCTCATCTCGGCCGGGTCGAAGTACTCGGCGACCAGGTCGGCCAACAACTGGGAGGTCGCCGGAGCGAGCTCGGATGGCTTGATGATGACGGTGTTCCCTGCGGCGAGCATGTCGACGGCCATGACGAGCGCTGACTCGATCGGGAAGTTCCACGGGGCGATGTTGCCGTTGACGCCCGTGGGAACCCGGATGATCTCCGCGGTCGACGAGCCGTGCTCGTCACCGAGAGGCACGACCTTCGGCTGCATCCAAGTTTCGAGATTCGCTTCGAAGTGGTTCACCCGGTCGATGACCGGGAAGGTGTCGAGCATGACGACCATTGACGGGTGGAGCGAGCCGAAGTCGCTCTGCATGGCAGTGCGTACCTGGTCCTCGCCCTCGGTGAGCATGTGGCGGATTCGTCCGATGCGGTCGAGTCGCTTCTCGAGCGATGGCAGCGGGTCCGCCAAGACTGCAGCGCGCTGTGCCGCGAACGTCGTCTCCAGGTGTTCGAGCGCCGTCATCGTCAGATCCCCTTCATGTCGGTTGCCCAAAAGGAAGCTACTGCTTCCCTTGTGATTCGTCAAACAGGGACTCAGAGGTTGCACTCAGGGCGGCTTTCATGTCGGTTCGGGTGAGCCCGGCGGATGAGGAACACCTGCTGATCGGCTGGTGAACATCGGGGACTCACGGTCCCTGGCCCCCGACGCCACCCGACCGCTGAACGGATGTGCGGACCTGGCGTCAGAGGACGCCGAGGTCTCTGGCGGCCTGGACTGCGGCCTTGCGGTCGCCGACGCCGAGTTTGCGGTAGATGGCAGCGCAGTGTGTCTTGACCGTGTTGGGCGACACGTACAGCTCGGACGCGATGTCGCGTTGCGACAACTTGGTCGGGAGGTACCGAAGCACGGCGGTCTCCCGTTCGGTCAACTGCTCGACCAACGCGTCGGTGGCTCGGGCTGCGTCGCTGTTCACCGATCGTGTTCGGCCGCCGACGCCATGGCGCGATTCGATGCGAGCCAGGTAGCGGCCGGCGATCCCTGGGTCGGGACAGCGATCGATGATCGACCGAGCCTCGGTCAGCAGCCCTGCTCCCGTGTGGTCATCTGCATCGAGGAGCGTGTCGCCGCAGATGGTGAGGGTGTAGGCGAGGGCGAGATCACCGGGGATCTGCCGGGCGAGATCCACCGCCTTCTTGGCATCGGCCCGAGCTGACGCAGGGTCGGTGGCGCCTCGCCCTCTGAGGGCGTAGGCCGGTGCGATCCGGTAGTAGGAGCTCATCGCCAACTCTCCAGCGGTGTCGAGCGCCCGCTCGCCTCCCGAGGCGTCTCCGCTGTCGTCGAAGTCGTTGATGGCTTGATGGATGCGGCTCAGCACATGGGTTGCTCGGAAGTCGGCGGCCGCCGACTGCTGCACGGCGATCTCGAGTACCTCCCGTGCCTCGGCCGCCTGGCCGGCCCACATGAAGACACCGCCGGCAGATGTGGCGAGTTCAGGGCGGTGGGTCGCGAACTGGTCGGTCGCCTTCATCTGGCGGGCAAGCTCCAGCGCGGTGCCGACATCGCCCTCCGCGAGGGCGAGATTCATGCGCAGCGGCGCGGTGATGGTGCGATCGAAGCTGGGCGGTGCGAGTCGGTGGGTGGTGTCGACCCACTCGTGGGCGCGGGCGTAGTTGCCGCCGATGTAGTCGCACCAGCCCCACGTCAGGGCGCACGCCGGGTCGTTGGTCGCTGGTTCGCCGATCCGTTCGAGCAGCCTGCGGAGTGTGTCGATCTGGCCATCGGAGATCAGCTGTGGCCCGAGCACGTACATCAATCGGACCGCCACCTCGTGTTCACCTGCTGCAAGACGGTGCCCGATCGCTCGCATCGGGTCGCCCTCGACCTCGAACCAGGCAGCCGCGCGCCGTGGAGCTCGCCGAGATGCTCGGCGGTCAGCAGCTGTTCCGGCTTCGAGCCTGAGGAGGTCTCGGAAGAGGTGGTGGTAGCGGTACCACGAGCCGGTGCGGTCGAGCCCGATCAGGAGCTGGTTGGTCCTCGCCGTCTCGAGCAGCCAGCGTGCGCCACCGGTGCTGTCGGTGACGGCGTCGAGGAGTGCGCCGTTGAACTGTTCCAGCACGGAGGTCTCGAGCAGGATCCGACGCTGCTCGTCGCTTTCCTCTGCGAGGAACTCGTCGGTCATGTAGTCGACGACGAGCTGATCGTCGCCGTGGAACGACTCGATGAATCGTTCGGGGTCGCCTGAGCGTTGCAGCGACAACCCGGCGAGCACCAGGCCGGCCGCCCACCCTTCCGTCCGACGACACAGCCGTTCGACGACGCGCTCGTCGAGGATCTGATCGTCGTGATGGAGGAGGAGACCGGGCGCCTCCGTTGCATCGAAACGGAAATCCTCGCCCCGGAGTTCGATCATCTGACCTCTGACACGGAGTCGACCGAGCCGAAACGGCGGGTCGACTCGCGTCGACACGACGATCGTGGCGGTTGGCGGGCAGAGGTCGATCAGGCGCTCCATGCCTCGATGCACCGACGCATGGTCGATCAGGTGGTAGTCGTCGATCACGACGACCAGCGGCTCGGCGAAGCTCGGCGAAGACGTTCACGATGGCCGAGATCAAGGTCTGCTCATCGCTGTCCGAACTGCTGACGAGCTGCCTCAGCGAGCTCGTCGACGACGGAACCGCCTCGCCGATGGAAGCGATGAGGTAGGCCCAGAACCGGGCCGGATCCGAGTCGGAATCCTCGACCTGGAGCCAGGTGAAGGCCTCAGGGCGTTCGGCCAGCCACGATGCCAACAGCGTCGACTTGCCGGAACCCGCCGGTGCGCTCGCAAGCACCAACCTGACGTGGCCGGCGAGGCCGGCATCGAGCCGGTCGAGGAGTCTCGATCGCTGCACGAGCCGATCGGGCAGCGTCGGCGGCACCAGCTTCGTCGCTGCCAAACCGCCGTCCGGGTGCCCGGTCATGGGCCCGACCCTAACGTCGTCGGCGAAACGCGGAGCCTGCGGGTGATCTCACCCGGGTGAGATCACCGATCGTACGAGGCGGCCTGGTACCGGTCGCCTCCAGCATGGGGACATGCCCGAACCAACCACCTACGAGATCGTGCTGCGGGGCCGACCCGGCCGTCGTCTCCTGCGGCCCTTCCTCGACGACTTCACGATCGACACCTCACCTGACGGTGCGGCTCGATGCCTGACCCGTCTCGTCGGCGACATCGGTGACCCCGCTCACCTCCACGGAATCGTGGCCCACCTCACCTCGGTGAACCTCGAAATCATCTCGATCGCCCCGGCGTCAGCAATGGATGCCGACACCACCAACAAAGGAACAGCATGACCACCCAGGAACAGACCACCGCCGCCCGCCACGCCGCAACCACCGAAGCACAGATGCGCGCCATCACCCAAGATCGATACGGCTCGGCCGACGTTCTCGAACTCACGCGTGTCGTCCGCCCCACACCAAAGCCCGACGAGGTCCTGATCGAGGTCGTCGCCGCAGGAGTGGACCGTGGCACCTGCCACCTCATGACCGGCACCCCGTACCTGGTCCGTCTCGCCGGCTACGGGCTCACCAAGCCGAAGAACAGCGTCCCCGGTTCGGACGTCGCCGGGCGGGTCGTCGCCGCGGGGGCCGACGTCACGCGGTTCGTACCTGGCGACGAGGTCTTCGGGATCGCCAAGGGTTCCCTGGCCGAGTTCGCCGTCGCCAACGAGGACAACCTCGTGATCAAACCGGCCGATGTGTCCTTCGAGCACGCCGCAGCGTCGGCGGTGTCCGGCATCACTGCGCTCCAAGCGCTGGTCGATGTCGGCCGCGCCGAGCCAGGACAGCGAGTCCTGATCGTCGGCGCCTCCGGAGGTGTCGGCAGCTTCGCGGTCCAGCTGGCCAAGGCCCTCGGCACGGAGGTGACGGCGATCGCCAGCACCCGAAACATCGACTTCGTGCGTTCGCTCGGCGCCGATCATGTCATCGACTACACCACCCGGGACTTCACCGAGATCGGCGAGCCGTTCGATCTCATCGTCGACATCGGCGGCCGCAACAGCATCCGCCGCCTCCGCAGCGTGCTGACCTCCACCGGCACGCTCGTCATCGTCGGGGGAGAAGGCGGCAACCGCATCACCGGAGGCGTCGGACGCCAAGTCCGAGCGATGGTGCTCTCGCGGTTCGTGCAGCAGCGTCTGACGACGTTCATCAGCGGTGCGCACCACTCCCTGATCGAGCGGCTCGCTGCTCACATCGAATCCGGAGCCGTCACCCCATCGGTCCGAGCAACGTCTCCCCTTGCTGGTGCGCCTCAGGCGATCGACCAGCTCGATATGGGCAAGGCGACCGGCAAGACCGTCATCATCGTCCGCAACGACGGAGCGGATCGTGCCGAGTGAACCGACAGGCGCGAGACGCCGTACCCACCTCCTGAACGCCCTGCCGTGGCTCTGGCTCGGCCTGTCCGCTGCATGGGCCGTCGTCATCTTGGTCACCGACCAGCTCGCGTGGCCGCTCGCGTTGTGGATCGCCACCACCGTCGGCCCGCTCACCGCACTGAAGACCCGCCTCGACACGAACCCCACACCTCAAAGGAGCAACCGATGACCGCCACGATCCTGGCGCCTGAGATCAGGCAGGACAATCCGACGAGGACACACACCTCGCCACGACGAGCCGCACTGATCGCCGGCATCGGCTACGTGCTGCTGTTCGGCCTCGCCGTGTTCGCCAACTTCTTCGTCCGAGAAGGTCTCGTCGTGGCCGACGACGCCCAGGCGACCGCGGCGAACATCGCCGATTCGAGCACGCTGTTCCGGCTCGGTCTCGTCGCGTTCCTTGCCATTTTCCTCATCGACATCGTCGTTGCGTGGGCGCTCTACATCGTGTTCAGAGCCCAGCACCACGACCTGTCGCTCGTCGCAGCGTGGTCGCGACTGGTCTACACCGTGTTCCTCGGTGTCGCCGCCATCTTCTTCTTCCAAGCCCTCGCCTTCTACGACTCCGCAGCCGTGACCGACGTGATGGGCGCCGCCGAACGCAACGCCCAGGCGTTCATCGGACTCGAGCTCTTCAACTCCGCCTGGCTCATCGGTCTCGCGGCATTCGGACTCCACCTGATCGTGCTCGGCTTCCTCGTCGCCCGATCAGTCGAGACACCACGATGGCTCGGACAGCTGATGATCGTGGCCGGCGTCGCCTACATCATCGACACCACCGCCCACACCGTCCTCGCCAACTACGCCGACCACGCCGACGCATTCCTCGTGATGGTCGCCGTGCCATCCGTCGTCGCCGAAGGATGGTTCGGACTCTGGCTCCTCACCCGGGCCCGCCGTCGCCCGGCGGCCTGAGCGGCCGCACTCCCGATCCCCACAACGAAGGAAATCCAAGATGTCCCACCCAGACCACACCCCCAATCAGCCGGCTGATCGGCACGCCGAACAGCGACGCGTCGAGGCGGCACGGCGGTACGTGCAGCAATTACAAGTGTTCTACGTCCACGCCGGAGTGTTTGCCGGAGGCATGGTCATCATCTTCCTCGTCAACCTGGCCACCAACGCCGCCGCCGGCATCACCGGCGAGTGGTCCGCATGGTGGTCAGCCTGGGCCCTCATCGGCTGGGGCTTCGGAATTGCCGTCCACGGACTCGTCGTCCGACTGAACCGACCGGCACCTTCCTCATCGAGCTGGATGAAGCAGCAGATTGACAAAGAACTGGCGAGATGAGCGCAGTCCGGAGCTGAAGGAGAGGCTGATGTTCCGCATGCCTCTTCCTGCCGCCCCGACATCCACCCGCACCTCGCCGAAGTAGGAACGAACGTCAGAGCAGCCCGTGTTGGCGGGCGGCGTGGACGGCCGACTTGCGCCCGTCGACGGCGAGCTTGCGGTAGATCGCCCTGCAATGCGTCTTGACGGTGTTGAGCGACACGTACAGCTCGCTCGCGATCTCCCGCTGCGAGAGTCGGGACGGAAGATAGCGCAGCACGGCGAGTTCGCGGTCGGTGAGCTCCTCGACCAACTCGCTGGCCTCGACCCGGTCGGCGTGGCCGTGGCGGGACTCGACACGAGCGAGGTATCGGCCGGCGATACCCGGGTCGACGCATCGATCGACGATCGACCGAGCTTCGAGCAGCAGCCTGTCGGCATCGGAGTGGTCGTGGTCGAAGGCGACGTCGGCGGCGCTCGCGAGTGCATAGGTCAGCATGACGTTCTCCGGTGATCGCCGCGCGAGTTGCACGCCGCGCATCGCAGCGGGCACTGCAGCGGTGGCATCGTCGGTGGTTCGGGCGACGACGCTGTACGCGAGGGCGAGCTGCGACGCCTCCGCGATCCGGTGCTCGTCGGCGTAGGCGATCGCGGTGTCAGCAAGGTCGCGCGCAGTTGCCGCTCGGCCTTCTTCGATCTCGGCGATCGCTTCGAAGACCGGAGTGACGGCTGCGACGAAGTGGTCGGGCCGACTTGCTGCCATCTCGTTCGCTCGAGCGAGGAACGGTCGGGCTTCGTCGAAGCGACCGCCCATCACGCGCACCCCTCCGAGCACCATCGGGTGCGTCGGTTCGGTCATCGGCGCGGGTTCGTCGACGACCCGGAGACCGGCAGCAACATCGCCTTTCGCGAGATGGATCATCGCCGACAACGACTGAATCAGCCCGGTGTCGACCCCGTCGACGTCGAGGCGTTGCGCGATGTCGAGCGCTCGTTCGGCTTCGGCGAAGCGGCCGGTCACGAACGACACCCAACCGTGCACGATCGCCAGGCCTCCGTGGACGTCGACGAGGTCGCCGAGTCGTTCGATGTACCGGGTCACGGTGTAGGTGCGCCCGACGTTCAGCAGTGTTGTAGCGTTGTCCGCCACGATGTCGGCGGCCTCGACCCTGCACCCGGCTTCGAGAAGATGTTCGACGGCCGACATCGGATCGCCCGACTCCGCATGCCAGCGCCCGGCCGCGGCGTGGAGCTCGGCCGATCGCTCCGGCGCAGCACGGACGAGTTCGGCGCGCAGGAGATCTCGGAGCAGGTGGTGGAATCGGTACCACGTGCCGGTTCGGTCGAGTGAGATCACCAGTTGGTTGTTGCGTGCGAGCGAGTCGAGCCAGACGGCGCCATCGTCGGTGCCACACACCTCGTCGATGAGCGGCCCGGAGAGTCGCTCGAGCACCGACACGTCGAGCAATCGCTGTCGTTCGGCGGCGTCGACCGAGTCGAGGAACTCGTCGCTCAGGTAGTCGGCGACCAGATGGTCGTCGCCATGGAAGGACGCGACGAACTGGGCCACGTCGCCGCCGCCTCGCATCGAGAGCGCAGCCAGTACCAACCCCGCAGCCCACCCCTCCGTTCGGCCGGCGAGCCGCGTGATGTCGTCGGTGTCGAGACCCACGACGTCGGCGTCGAGCAACCACGCCGCCTCGTCGACGTCGAACCGCAGGTCGGCTGCGCGGACCTCGGTGATCTGGTCTCGGACACGGAGCCGTCCGAGACGGAACGGTGGGTCGACACGCGTCGACACGACGACGATGCAGTTCGTCGGCCGTTGGGCGACCAGCCGTTCGACGCTGTCGTGGACGTCGTCGTTGCTGATCAGGTGGTAGTCGTCGATCACCAGCACGACCTCCCCATCGACGTTCGACAACGCGTTGACCACCGCAGCGACCACGGCATCCAGGCCGTCGCCGATCGCCGATCCGGTCGCCTCACCGATCCCCGGCACGTGCGTCTGGAGCGACGAAGCGACCCCGCTCCAGAAGCGGATCGGATCGTCGTCGCCGTCGTCGACCTGCAACCAACCACTGCGCCGATCGTTCGCTTCGAGCCAACCGTTGACCAGCGTCGACTTCCCCGAACCGGCCGGCGCGCTCACCAACACGAAACCCCGACCCACTGCGACCGACGACTCGATGCCGTCGATCAGACGGCCACGTGAGAGGTAGCGGTGTGGTGGCCGCGGGGGAATGAACTTGGTCGCGGACACGGCCGCCGGAGCATCGGCCATACCGCAACAGTAGGGGACCCGGTCGACGACGAGCACAACTCCACGCGGTCACCCGGGTGAGATCGCCAACCGAGCGAGGCGACATCACCCCGCTCGAACCGATCATGGCGTCATGGCCCACCGCTACCAGATCGAAATCCGTGGCCGGGCGACCGGACGACTCCTCCGCCCCGTCACCGACGACTTCGCCATCGAGAACACCCCGGCCGGCAACACCCGACTGACGGGCGAGATCCGTGACCCGTCACACCTCAACGGTCTCCTCGCCCACTTCACCTCCATGAATGCCGAAGTCGTCGGCCTGCGCCGCCTCGACGACTGCCCGACCGACTCCCACCCTTCCTCGAACACCGAACCCATCCGACACTCCCACCAACAGAAAGGCACCCAGCCATGACCACCCAAACCCAACTCTCCACCCCGAATCGCTCATCGAAGAGCTCCACCACCCGACTTCAACGAATCGGCGGCGCCGCGGCACTCCTCGCTGCCGCGACCTTCGCCTACGGCATCGCGATGTTCGCAACGATGTTTGCCGACTACACCGACCCCGACGCCACCTCGGCCGAGTCGGTCGACTTCCTCGTCGACCATCAAGGATCCCTGCTCGCCTGGTACATCGGTATCTTCATCGTGTTCGGTGCGGCACTCGTCCCGATGGGACTCGCCCTGCGCCAGCGCCTCGCCGACGCAACACCGCTGCTTGCGAACGCCGGAATGGTCTTCGCGGCGATCTGGGCGGCGCTCATGTTCGCCACGGGGATGATCTCGAACATCGGGATCGAAGCGGTCGCCGACCTGGCCGAAACCGATCCCGACCGTGCCGTGACCGTGTGGTCGACGATCGACACCGTCACCAACGGGCTCGGCGGCGGCAACGAACTCGTCGGCGGAATCTGGATTCTGCTCGTCTCGATCGCCGGACTGCTCACGGCACGACTTCCTCGCTGGCTGAACATCACCGGCATCGTCACCGCTGTCGCCGGGCTGATCACGGTCGTCCCCGCCTTCGAAGCGATCGAGATGGTCTTCGGGCTCGGCTCGATCGTTTGGTTCATCGGTATCGGCGCCACGCTCCTGCGAAGCGGCGAGACCGCCGAGGTGACGTCATGACCACCGCCTTCACCCAAGAGACCTCATCTCGGCTGGCCAGTACGACTGCGGCCCGGACCGCCGCCATCGGTGCAGGCGGGATCCTGCTCGGATTCGCCGGGCTGCAAGTCGCACTGGCGGCCGGCGCACCGCTCGGCGAACACGTCTGGGGCGGCACGCAGGACCGAGTGCTCCCGACCGGCATGCGAGCAGTCGCCGGTGCGGCAGCCATCGCGCTGGCCGCCGCAGCGGCGACCGTCGCCCGCCGTGCCGGCCTGATCGGCCGACCCGCCCCCTGGCTCTCGCCTGCCACATGGGCGATCGCCGGCTACCTCGCGCTCAACACGGTCGGCAACCTTGCGTCGTCCAGTGGCGTCGAGCGGTGGGCGTTCGGGCCCGCGACGGCTGTCGCTTCCGCACTCACCGCCGTCGTGGCACTTCGCGCACGCCGACAGGGGTCGGCATGACACCCTCGGACGAACCGACAGCGACCATCGCATCGCGGGAGCAACCCATGACGTCGTCGACGGCTTCGATCTCATTGGCAATGTGGACGACCTGATCGGAATCGGGGGGTTCGACACGTGGATGCTGCCGGTGACGAGATGGCTCCCCCGGTGCTCTCAGGGGAATCGAGCTGTGACGACCGCGCCACTCTCACCAACAGCTCCGGTGCCGGTGGCCACGTCGAGTACCCGTGAATCGGCTGGGAGGTGAGCTTGCTCGATCGCTCGGCGAGCGAACTGGTGCAGGAATGCCGGGACGCCCTCCTGCGCCTGGGCGTAACGGTCCCAGAACACGGAGTCGCCGGCGGGTGCTGCGCGGCGCGGGTTCGCCCGAG
This sequence comes from Ilumatobacteraceae bacterium, assembly GCA_963774765.1. Taxonomy (GTDB): domain Bacteria; phylum Actinomycetota; class Acidimicrobiia; order Acidimicrobiales; family Ilumatobacteraceae; genus Sva-07. The sequence continues at coordinate 1,602 of CAVZGP010000026.1, read as the reverse complement.
CCGAGTGTGGTGGTGCTGCATACTGTCGCGATGGCGACGAAGGTGATTCTGGATGTTGACACGGGCACCGATGATGCGGTGGCGCTCATGGCAGCGGCACTTTCCCCAGACATCGACTTGGTCGGTGCGACAGCGGTGAATGGCAACACCGGCGTCGACTACACGGCGGAGAACACGTTGCGTGTGCTCGATTGGATCGGTATGTCGGAGGTGCCGGTCTTTCGAGGTGTGGACCGACCGTTGGTGCGTGCCCAGCCCGAGCTGGGTATGGCGGCACGGATTCATGGAGACCTGTTGGACCTTCCACCGGTGTCGGGCGGAGCGGTGCTGCAGTCACAGCATGCGGTCGATTGGTTGGTCGAGACCTATCTGGCGTCTGAGGGTGACATCGTGTTGTGTCCGGTCGGGCCGTTGACCAACGTCGCGATGGCGATGCAGAAGGAGCCTCGGATCCTCGACGCGATCCCCGAGATCGTGATCATGGGTGGCGCTCATCAGGTCGGGAACTTGACGCATTCGGCGGAGTTCAACATCTGGCTCGACCCCGAAGCGGCTCGTGTCGTGGTCAACTGTGGCCGACCGATCCGGATGGTCCCGCTCGATGCCACCCATCGCGCTTTGCTGTCGACGGAGGATGCTGAGCGATTGCGTGCTCTGGGTACACCGGCGGGTGAGGCGGCTGCGCGTTTCGTGCTGCAGCGGATCGAGGGGTACGACGCGACGCAACCGGTCGCGCACCGGTCCGGGGCGGCGCCCATCCATGACGCGTTGGCGGTGTGCGCGATCATCGACCCGACGATCCTGACCACCGAGTTCATTCCTGTTGATGTCGAGGTGAATGCCGAACTGTCGGTCGGGCGGACGGTGTGCGACTTCAGGACGCGGAGTGAGAAGCCAGCGAACGTCCAGTTCGCGACCGACGCGGACGAGCCAAAGTTCGTCCAGATGCTTCTCGACATTCTCGGTCGAACCGCCTGACGTCGCACGCTCGGCGCATGGCTCGACTCGGGCGTCGGGTCAGGTCGCGGTGGCGTGCTATCCGCGCTCGAGATGCTCTGCGGGAAGTGTGCCTCAGATTCCGTTTGGCGGGTACGTGATCGATGGCGATCGACTGGTGGCCCCGGCTGCTCGAACAGGTCATCGAACCGTTGCTCGGGGTGGCGCGGCGCACTACCAGCGCTACGACTGGCCGTCAGAGACGTTGGCCGAATGGCACATGACCGAGCCGGGCCACGATCGTCATCCTCGAGGAGGCTCGGCGAGTCGCTGCGAGTGGGCGGCACACCTCAGCTTTCTGGTCTGGATTGAACCCCGCGCAAGGAGCGCCTGCGTCGCGGCGTCGATTGCGACGGCATCGCAGCACTGGACGACTGGGAGTCGTGGATCGCCGACGAGGACGCTCACTACGGTCGTGACCCCACTCGGGAGCGCGCTGACGTCGTGATCGACGGCACGCACCAAGTCAAGCGATCCTGCACCGATCATCACGCGTCACCACATGTGGGGAGAGCATCGGCTTCGTCGTTCACCCGGGGCGAACGCGGCGAATACTTCGCTGAGGTCATTGGCGGGTGACCGTGAGTCCGCTCACGATCAGATTGA
>CAVZGP010000025.1:0-64240 GCA_963774765.1 Ilumatobacteraceae bacterium | reverse complement strand
CAGGTTCCGCAACTGGCGTCGGGGGCAGATCGGGCGCACGTCCCGGTCGATCGTGAATCAGTTCGGAGCGAGAGGCTTGTGAGGAGTGAGTCAAGATGCCTCATTGTTCGCCTCGCTGTGGCCGATTCTCACGCATGGATTCGAACTCTGACCGCACAACCCGGCGGGAACCACCCGATCGAACACGTGCCGGGACGGACTACGGCTTTGCATGTGATCCAAGTATCACGCTCGTGCCGGCCCCCTGGGCGAAGGTACGCGTCAGGCATGAAGGATGCGTTGGTTGGTGGCCATCAGCCGAGCCGGAAGTCGACGGCTGGCGATGTAGGTGTGCGTGCCACGAGAGCGGCGCGGGTTGGCTCGGCTACGAGGAGTTCGTCGCGTCGGTCACCGCGGTCAAGTAGTCGACGGTCGACGCCAGGCAGGGGCCCACGCGGGAAACCGACCGCTCCCAAGCGCCCGCCACGCAGAGTGGTGAAACAATGTCAACGAGAAATCGGCCGTGAGCAGGGGCGAAACAACTCGGTACAACGCGTGAGCCGACTTCGGTGGTCCCCCCACGCACACACTGCAACCCCGGCTCGCGGATGATACGGGTTGGGTCGAGTGTCGGGTCGACGGAGTTGGCCGGATCGAAGGCCACTCGTGTGTCCTCGTGCGGATTTGAGGTGCTGCTCGACGATCCCTTCCCGCCGGAGCCGCCGCCACAACCGGCGGCTGTGATGGGCGTTGACGCGAGCATCATCAAGACCCACCGGCCGGCTGGTGCGGTTGACGAGGTGATGACATCGTGCTGCGGTCATGGTTCGTTTGTACGCAGGTCGACCTGACCGCACGCTGACCGGCGATCGTCACCGCCCGGAGGTGGGGAAGGTGGCAACGAACCGTGCGCCCGGTGTCCAGTTCTCGTCGAGCACGATGTGACCACCGTGACGTTCGACGATGTCGCGAGCGATCGCCAGACCGAGCCCGGTGCCGCCCGTGTCGGCACCCCGGTCGTCGGCCGCACGGCCGAACCGCTCGAACACGACGTCCTCCGATCCACGTGGTACCCCGAGACCGTCGTCGATCACGTCGAGTTCGACCATGTCATCGGTTTCGATCAAGGAGATCACGACACCGGTCGTCGCGTGTCGTTCCGCGTTGCTGAGCAGGTTGCGGACGACTCGGGCGAGCTGGGCCGGGTCACCGACGAGGTGGGCTGCTGAGACTTGGCTGAGGTCGAAGCGGATCGCCGTGTGTACCCGTTGCCGGCGGACTTCGTCGAAGACGATGTCGTCCAGATCGACCGGGGATCGGTTCTGCGTCAAGGCGTTGGCGTCGCTCCGTGCGAGGTACAGCAGATCCTCCACGAGGCGCTGGAGCGCGTCGGTCTCGTCGAGTACGAGACGGTTCGTGTCCTCCCAATCAGCCCGGTCGGGGTTCGATGCGTCGACTTCGATCGCAGCGCGGATCCGGGTGAGCGGGGTCCGCAGTTCGTGCGATGCGTCTGCGACGAATCGTCGCTCGCGTTCGGTCACCTCCGCGATCCGATCGAGCATCGCGTTCATCGTCGAGGCCAGTCGTGTGATCTCGTCGCCGTGGTCCGGCACGGACACCCGCCGACCGAGATCGGTACCGCTGATGTCGGCGACCTCGCGGCGGATCGCCTCGACGGGCCGCAGTGCTCGTCCGACGAGCCACCACATCAGCGCGACGAGCAGGCACAGCACGACCGGCAGTGACGCTGCCAGCCGCCAGATGAGTTCGTTGACCGTGTCGTCGACATCGTCGGTGCTCTCGATCACGTGCAACGTCGTTGGACCCGATGCAGTGTCGACGCGTCGGCTCAAGATGCGGTAGTTCGCCTCGGGCAGCGGAACATCGTTCAGGTCGCCGAAGCGCTGCGGTTCACCGGCTGCGAGGCTGGTCGCCACTTCCGGCTGCCCGACCAGGTTCACCGAAGCGGCGATCACCGTGGAATCGCCGTCGACGGCGGACACCAGTTGGGCCGCCTGGTCCTCGGCGTTGCTGTTGGCGATCACCCCGGACTGCTCGACCGCGTCGAAGGACGCAATGATCGTGTCGGCTCGTTGGAGGAGCGAGGCGTCGAGATTGTTCGACAGCTGACGGCGTTCGAGGCGCACCAAACCAACGGCGCTGATCGCGAGCACGATGGCCACCACGACTGCCGCCACTGCGGTGAGGCGGAACCGGATCGATCCACCACGCACGCTGGACATCTGCATCGTGTTCTCAGCCCCCGTCGGCGGCGAGCCGATACCCGGACCCGCGGATCGTCTCGATCGCGTGGCGTCCGAACGGCTCGTCGATACGGGTGCGCAGCCGGCGGATGTAGACCTCGACGATGTTCGGGTCACCGTCGAAGTCGTACTCCCACACGCCCGCCAGAATGTCGTCCTTCGACTGCACAGCGCCGACGCGCCGGACCAGGAACTCCAGCACCTGGAACTGGCGAGTCGTGAGCACGATCTCGACGTCACCGCGCCACACCCGTCGCGTCACCGGATCGATCCGAAGATCGCCGGCGTCCAACGGCACTGGAGTTCCGGGAGCGGTTCGACGTAGCAACGCCCGCAACCGTGCAACCAGCACCGGGAACGAGAACGGCTTCATCACGTAGTCGTCCGCGCCACTGTCGAGCGCCTCGGTCTCGTCGAGTTCGCCATCCTTCGCCGTCAACACGAGGATCGGCGTCCAGATGTTGGCCTCGCGCAACGCGGCGCAGATCTCGAAACCGTTCATTCCCGGCAGCATCAGATCGATGATCAGAGCGTCGAAGGACCCCTCCTTCGCGAACCAGAGCCCGTCGACGCCGTCGAAGACCACTTCGACTGCGAAGCCTTCGCCTTCGAGACCGCGTTTGACCGCCGTCGCGATCTTCTTGTCGTCTTCGATCATCAGCAGCTTCACGTCGTTCCCGTCAGGTCGTGCCACCTGCAGTACAGCACGTCCTACCTGACTCGCAGCTGAACGTCGACGTTGCTGCTCGGCGAGGCCGGGTCAGGTGGCAGACAGGTACGACCTGCACAATGGCGAGTGACCGCACGACACCCACGAGGAATGGAGCAACCATGCAGAAGCACACGAAATACATCGTCGGCAGCGCCGCGCTCGCCGTCGTCACGCTCGGCGCCGTCGGAGGTGCGGTGGCCGCATCGACCGGCGGGCTCGACAACGAGACCGACACGCCGATCACCGGCGATGCGCTCGCAACAGCAACCGCCGTCGCGATCGACCATCTCGGCGGCGGACGCGTCACCGGAACCGAGGTCGGCGACGAGGACAGCTACTACGAAGTCGAGGTCACTCTCGACAACGGCAACGCAGTCGACGTGCAACTCGACGAGAACTTCACTCTGGTCAGCGCCAACGCTGACATCGAGGGAAACCAGGGCGGCGGCTGAAGACCCGCCATCACATGGCGCGCCACGGCCGCACGCAATCGATGAATCCGTCGACCGAGACTGCGCCCGAGACCCGAATCAACGCGCCCTGCTCACGGCGCTGCGCGACATCGCCGACGCGTTCGACGGGACCCGCCCGGTCTCGACGAACGACGGCTGAGAAACGGACGCCGTTGATCGGCTCCTCACCGGGCGACGCACCGACGGCAAGGCCGCCGACCTCGATCGCGTCTCGGCGAACGGCTTGACCCAACTCAGCGACACCTACCAGGCGGTCAACGGACTCCTCCGCGTAGATCGGACGCCGAAGGCCGACCTCGACGAGCTGCGCGCCGCCACACGCGGCCCTGACCGACATCGTTCCGAACGACCGGGGCCGGCTCTTCGATCGTGTGGTCGTGAACCCTCGACGGGAGGAGCACCGATGCGGGTCAACCCGCGGCGAGAGGCAGACGCGATGGCGCCCCGTGAACGACGCCCCGACGATCCCCGTGGCCCGACGCCGGCGTTCTCAGTCCGTGTCGCGGCGGTAGAAGAGGGTGGTACCGATCGCGAGCGTGGCGAACGCGTAGCCACCGAAGAGCACCCCATTCTGCAACGGGGTCAGGGCAGCAGCGATTGACTCGGGTGTGTCGGTTGCCGAACTCATGCCGAGGATTCCGGTGGCCGCGCTGAAGGGCATGTACCGGGCCGTGCTCACCGGAATGAGGGTTCGGACGATGTTCTCCAGCACGAATGCCCAGACGAGCAGGATCGACACTGCAGCAGCACTGTGACGCAGGATCATGCCGACACCGAGGCCGAGTACGGGAGCGAGCGCGGTGAGCACGAGCCCCCACAGCGCGGTCGATGCCATCCCCGACGTGTCGCCCTTCGCGAGTCCGCCCAGGATGGCTCCACTGAGACCACCGATCATCCCGAGGATCCCCATCGCCAGCCCGAAGCTCGCCGCGACGGCCGTCTTGGACGCAACGATCACCCATCGGGCGGGTTGTGCCGCAACTGCGGTCGCGATGGTTCCGTGCTGCGCCTCGGAGGTGAACATCAGCGTGCCCATGATCGCCGCGAGGACGGCAGTGAGCCAGGTCGAGAAGATGAATGTCAGACCGACCGTGAACGGGAGATCCGTGTCCGGATCGATCTTGACGAAGGTGGCCAGGATCCACGACAGCGCGACGCCGACGACAGGGCTCAGTACCAGGATCGTCACATTCGAGCGAAGCGATGACACCTTGATCCATTCGCTGTGCAGCGCGGTCGGGATCGAGGCGGTGTCGTCGCGATGAGATCGATGGTGGACTTGGACGGTGGGCGATGCGTGAGCGACCGAGGCCGACGCTGTGGAGTGAGTGGTGCTGGTCATGGGGATGGGTTCCTTCGTCGTGGCAGTGACATGGGTCGCGGCGGATGGATGCGGTGGGTGAGATGTGCTCGGCGCTTCAGACCGAGGCGAACTCGGTGGCAGAGCTCGTCATCTCGAGCAGGATCTCTTCGAGGGATTGCGAGGTCTCGGTGATCTCGACGACCCGAATCTGATGATCGAAGGCGAGTTGGGACACCGCCGCCGTGGTCGTGCCGTGAATCGACAGTCGGTCGTGGGAGATGCCGAACTCGATGTCGCCTCGACGCAGGAGGCTGGCGAGCTCGGCAGCCTGGGTTGTCCGGACCATGACGGTCGAACGCCCACGGGCGAGCGTGCTGGAAACGGATTCAGCGGCGAGGACCTTTCCCCCGCCGACGACGATCAGGTCATCGGCGAACATCTCGAGTTCACCGATCAGGTGACTCGACACGAAGACCGTGCCGCCCCGTGTCGCGAAGGCGCTCAGGGAGTGCCGCAACCAGCGAATGCCGTCGGGGTCGAGGCCGTTGGACGGTTCGTCGAGCAACAGCACCTCGGGCTCGCCCAGCAGGGCGCCGGCGAGGGCGAGGCGTTGGCGCATGCCGAGCGAGAAGCTGCTGGCGCGTTGGTCCGCCGCGCTCTCGAGTCCGACCTCGCGGAGGACCTCGTCGATTCGATCCACGGAAATCGCGCTGAGCGCTGCCGTCGCCCGGAGATGGTTCCTGGCTGTCCGGCCGGGATGCATGCAGCGTGCATCGAGCACCGAGCCGACGATGCGCGCGGGCCGCAGAAGTCGCGTGTATGGAACGCCGTGATAGCGGACGTCGCCGTGGTCCGGACGCGTGAGCCCGACCATCATCCGCATCGTCGTCGACTTGCCGGCGCCGTTCGGGCCGACGAATCCGGTGACTCGTCCGGCAGCGACAACGAAGCTCATCTCGTGGACCGCGACGCGGTCGCCGTAGTACTTCGTGAGTCCTGAGACGGTGATCATGATCTTGATGTCCATTCCTGTTCGTTGTTGATGGTGAGATCGGCAGGCAGCAGTGCTGCCTCCTCGAGCACCGCGAACCCGGCGGCGCTGTCGGCATGGCCACCATCCTCCGGATCGTGCGCCGGCGACACATCAGGAGTCCGGTCACTTGCACACCGTCTGATCGGCCGGTCCGTGGATCGTTCTTTCGGCCGATCCGCTCGACACTCGGATTCCGTACGCTTGCGCCGTGGTCTTGGACATGAGCCGTCCGTACTGGTCGGAACCACGGGCGGCAGATCCGCCCGGGCCGGCTCGGCGCGACTGGTTGCTCGTGGCGGTCTTGGTGGGGGCAGCAACGATCGAGACGTTTGCCAGGGACCAGCTGGTGTGGAACGGTGTCTCGCTGGTCGTGACCGTTGGCGCCGCGTGCCTGTTGCCGTGGCGCCGCGTTCATCCCTTGTTGGTCGTCGCCCTTGCGTTCGGGACGATGAGTGCCGTCGAGGTGGTGTCGCTCGCGCGAGGCGTGGAATGGGAAGGGCTCAACACCGCCTTGTTCCTGCTGCTGCTGCCGTACGCACTCGCGCGTTGGGCCTCGGGACGCGAGGTCGGCGTCGGTCTCCTCGTCATGTCGGTCCCGGTCATCCTCACTGCCGTTGCCGGCGATCCGGTCGGCGACACCGTTGGCGGTGCCGTCGTGCTGCTGCTCGCCTGCGCTGTCGGGTTCGCCGTTCGATACGCGAGCGAGCTGCGAACCGAGGAGATCGCCGCCATGCGGTCGCGTGAGCGAGAGGAGCTGGCGCGCGAGCTCCACGACACCGTCGCCCACCACGTCTCCGCCATCGCCGTTCAGGCCCAGGCCGGTCGGGTCGTTGCTGCCACCCGACCCGAGGCTGCGGTCGAAGCGCTCTGGGTGATCGAGGAAGAGGCGAGCCGTGCCCTCGAGGAGATGCGATCGATGGTCGGCTCCCTGCGCCGAGGCGATGAGGCCGATCTCCGGCCGCAGCAAGGCGTACGCGACCTGTGCCGGCTCGAGCGTCTGGGCGAGGGATCGGGACCACGAGTGAGGGTGACCTTCGCCGGTGAGGTCGACGATCTTCGTCCGTCGGTCGACGCCGCCTGTTTTCGCCTCGCACAGGAAGCGGTCACCAACGCCCTCCGTCACGCCCGACGAGCGTCGGAGGTGCAGGTGCGTGTCGACGGCGGCGAGAACCTCGTCCGGCTCACGGTCGTCGACGACGGAGAGGGCGCCGGCGCATCGACGCCCTCCGCGTCGGGGTTTGGGCTCATCGGAATGGCCGAGCGGGCCAAGCTCCTCGGCGGCACATTCACCGCCGGCCCGAGCGCCAGCGGCGGCTGGACCGTCGAGGCCACATTGCCCCGTCAAGCGGTGACCAGATGACCATCCGGGTCCTGATCGCCGACGACCAGGGCATCGTGCGCACCGGACTGCGCATGATCCTCGACGCCCAGCCCGACATCGAGGTCGTCGGCGAGGCAGTCGACGGACGCGACGCTCTCGAGCTCGCTCGCAGTTTGCGCCCCGACGTGTGCCTCTTCGACATCCGGATGCCTGAGTACGACGGAATCGAGGTCACCCGCCGACTCGCGGGACCGGACGTCGCAGACCCACTGGCCGTCGTCGTCATCACCACGTTCGACATGGACGAATACGTCCACGGTGCGCTCAAGGCGGGAGCCCGCGGATTCCTCCTCAAAGACGCTGGTCCCGAGCTACTCGCTCAGGCGGTGCGCTCCGCCGCTGCCGGCGACGCGCTCATCGCTCCGAGCGTCACGGTCCGGTTGCTGTCGGCATTCTCCGAACTCGGCGCGTCCACCAGGGAGCAGGCGGCGCAGCCCGTCGACCCTCTCACCGAGCGGGAGGAAGAGGTGCTCGTCACCGTCGCCCGCGGCCGCACCAACGCAGAGATCGCGGATGACCTCCACATCAGCCTCAGCACCGTGAAGACCCACCTCGCCAGCCTCATGACCAAACTCGGCGCTCGCAACCGCGTCGAGCTGGCAATGTGGGCCTACGAGACCGATCGAATGCCGACCAACTGAGACAGCGGCCGTACTGGGGGCCGATTGGCAGCGACGCCTGGCTGTGTGCCGCGTTGCGCGGCGCCTTGCATGACGAGGAGGGCGACTCGGTCGGCGAGCGCGTCGTCGATTGGCTCCCCGGTGAGGAGAAGCCGAACCCAGATCGGGCCGATCAGGGTTTCGATGATCAGGTTGGGGTCGGCGTCGGGCGGGAGTTCCCGGCGTTCGACGGCGCGCGCTCGGTTGTCAGGCCGACAACGACCACTCCACTTCGGCCCGATGCGGCGCCCGTCATCGCACCTCCAAGGCGGCGACAAGGCGTTCAGCGGTTGCCTGCCGCGCCCCGCTTCACGCTCCCGGTGCACTCCACGATCGCGCCACGACGAGGACGGCGACACCGGTAGCGACCATGGTGACGACGTAGATCAAGCGGCGACCGCGCCTCGGCCAGGGGCTGAGAATCGCCCCGGCACTCACCAACGCGCCGAGTGCGAGACCCCCAACCGTTGCGATCGACACGACTCGGCACGGGGAGCAGTCACTCGAGGTGCATGACCAAGCGTTCGTGCACGAGGTGTTGACACCAAAGGACACGACGACGATGAAGACGAAGAGTGACGCTGCCAGCACACCGACCAGCGGAAGAGCTCGTCGATCCTGGACTTGCGGCACTTGCGCATGGTGCCTGGTCTTGGGGGCCGAAGCAAGCGCCGATGTCGCATTCCGGTCCGAGCGTCCCGATGCGATCGTTCCACCATCCCGGGGACTCGTCGCATCGCCCGTACCCACCGGGGCATCGAAACTGACGAAGGGGCTTGGTTCGGTGTTGGTTTTCGGGTCGCGTAACGCGCGTGTGGGCGACCAGGAGAATCTGCCCACCGACGGACAGCAGCAACTGCCCATGCACGGCCATCCGGTCACGTTCGGTGGTCGCGTTGTCGCGCCAAAGCCCCACCGAGAGCGCGGCAAGAGCGGCGGGGCCCCAGGACAAGGCTGAGACCGCCGCGCCGCGCCGCCGCGCACATCGAGCACCGCGACACGCGCCCGCGGACGCGCGCGACGCGGTGTCGACACGGAGGTGTTCAGCACCGAGTGCTGCGACGATCACGTGATGGCGACGTCAGCTTCGGATGGGGCGGTTCATCGCGCATGCGCTTGCGGTTGCGCTTGCGGTTGCTGCGGTCGCGTACGCGACCAAGTCTACGTCGGGGCTGTCACAGGGTTACCGCGACGGCGACGCGTCCGCGGACGCGTGGGTGCGGTACCCAGCCCTCGATGCGGTCACGCAGAGTGGCCCACTCTCGACGGTTGCTCGTGGCCACCAGTGGGCAGTTCCTGATGGCCGCCATCACGCGCGCAGATCGATCAGCGTCGTTCTGGCAGCCAACCACTCGGCGACGACTGCAATGGGGGGGTTCCATGCAACGATGTACCAGCGTCACGGCACACAGCGGTGAACAACGGGGGCTCGCGGGCCGGGGCAACCACTTTCGTACATCAAGGAGTGTCAATGCCTCACGGCAACATCACCTACGCGTGGCGTGACCCGTTCACCAATCGCGAGATCCATCGACTTCATGCAGCCGCCTTCGAAACACGACTCTTCGACGAGTCCGAATGGGACTGGGTCGACCAAACCAATCGATACAGCCTCGGCTGGGTTGTGGCCCGAGACGAAGGCCGATTCATTGGCTTCGTCAACGTGCTCTGGGACGGCCTCGTCCACGCATTCATCGAAGACGTCATGGTCGATGCCGACTACCGGCACCACGGAGTCGGTGTCGCCCTGGTTTCCGGGGCTCGCGGTGGCGCCGCAGACGCCGGATGCGAGTTCCTCCACGTCGGGTTCGATCAGGACCTCGGGGCCTTCTACATCGACGCATGTGGGTTCCAGCCCGTTCCCGGCGGCCTCATGGAACTGACCGAGTAGTGCGGTCCGGTGCGGTGTGAACGACATGTTCACAGGCCCCACCACGAGCGAGCAGGTCGTTCACGTTCATCTCCCAAGCAGCGCACACGGTGTCGATCGGCCGCGATCGAGTCGGTTGATCTCGGTTCCTCGTCCGCGAGCGGCCCTGGTCTCGGCGTCGTGGTGGCTTGCGCCGGATCGGTGGTCGTGTTCGGTCCGCACGGGGTCGACCGGGACGCGGTTCACGTCGGACATGGGTCAGGAGGCCGCGACGAGGGCGGCGTTGACGATCTGCCCGCTGGTCATGTCGAAGGCGTCGTAGAGGTCGTGGATGGTGCCGGACTGTCCGAAGCTGTCGACGCCGACGGGGAGCAGGCGGGCGCCGAACACGCTGCCGAGCCACGCGAGGTTGTGGCTGGACGCGTCGTGAACGGTCACGATGGGCAGGCGCCGTTCGTGTGGTCGCAGCAGCGTGGCGAGGTGGAACGTCGGTGCGGCGGACCGGGCACCGCGAGTGGCATCGCGCAGCTCGCCGCGCCATTCGTGGTAGAGCCGGTCCGAGCTGGTGAGATCGAGCACGATCGCAGGGACCCCTTCGGCTTCGAGCGCCGCGGCAGCGTCGAGCACGTCGGGCACGAGCGGGCCACAGGTGGCGATCACGACCTCTGCGGGGCGGTCGTCAGGTTCCCTGAGGCGGTAGCCGCCGGCGAGCACGTCTCGCCGCAGCGCGTCCTCACCGCGCTGCTCGACGAGGGATTCGAACGGTGTCTGGTCGATCGGTCGTGTCGACAAGCGCAGATACAGACTGGTGCCGTCGACGTCGGAGAGTCGGGCAAGACCGTCGCAGAGCAGCCAGTCGACGGTGCGGGCGTAGGCCGGCTCGGCGTAGGTGAGGCCGGGGAGTTCGAGGCCGATCGACGCGGTGATGCTGCTCTGGTGGGCGCCGCCCTCGGGTGCGAGAGTGATGCCGGCGGGCGTGCCGGTGAGGATGAACTTGGCGCCGTTGTAGAGGGCGTAGATCAGCGCGTCGAGCCCGCGGCACACGAACGGGTCGTACACGGTGCCGATCGGCAGGAGGTGCTCGCCGTGCAGTTCGTGGCCGAGGCCGAGCGCGTGGAGCATCAGGAACAGGTTCATCTCGCTGAGGCCGAGTTCGATGTGGCGCCCCCCGGCGGACTGGTCCCATTTCAAGAGGCGGTCGTCGCCGAGATAGTTGGGCTGGTCGGTCGGGTGGAAGACACCGACCTTGTTGATCCAGCCTCCGAGGTTGGTGCTGACGCTGACATCCGGTGAGGTGGTCACCATGCGTTTGGCGATGTCGGGCCGGTCGGCCAGTCGTGCCAAGAGTCGCCCGAACGTCTCCTGGGTCGACACCGGCTTCTTGCCGACAACCGTGCCGACCGACGTCGGAATGTCGATCGCCCGACGCGGACCGGGGTCGACGTTGTTGATCCGACTGCCGACCCGTTCGCACAGGACGCCCTCGGCGGAGGCCGGATCGAATCGGTCCCATTCATCGGTGGCCGTGAGCCCGAACGACGCCCGCAGCGTCGCCACCTGCTCGGTCGACAGCAGCGCCGCGTGGTTGAGTGGATCGCCGGCCATCGGGAGGCCCCACCCTTTGATGGTGTACGCGAACACCACGCTCGGCCGATTCGTGGCCTCGTCGCACTGGCGGTAGCAGTCGAGCAGTTTGGGGATGTCGTGTCCGCCGAGGTTGAGCACGAGTGGTGCGATCTCGGCGTCATCCCACTGGGCCAGGAACTTGCCGAGTTCCGACGGAGCGTTCTGGAGGAACTGACGCCGCAGGTCGGCGCCGGTGACGGCGAACAGCGACTGGTACTCCTCGTTCGACATGGCGTCGATGTGCGCGCGCAGCACGTCGCCGCCGGGTCGGGCGAACGCCGCTTCGAGCAGCGAGCCGTACTTCGCTTCCACCACGTGCCAGCCCGCACCCTGGAAGAACTCGACGAGCTTCTTGATCTTCTGCTCAGGCACGACCCGGTCGAGGCTCTGACGGTTCGTGTCGACGACCCACATCACGTTGCCGAGGCCGTGGAGTGCGGGATCACTGATCGCTTCCCACACGTTGCCCTCATCGAGCTCCGCGTCGCCCGCGAGTGCGATGAACCTCGACGGCGTCTCGTCGTGGCGTCCGAACTGGGCGTCGATGTAGCGCCGTGCCGCGGCGGCGAACAAGGGGGCGGTGACGCCGAGGCCGACCGAACCGGTCGAGAAGTCGGAGACGTCGGGATCCTTGGTGCGGCTCGGGTATGCCTGGAGGCCACCGAGGGCCCGCAGGGTGGTGAGGTAGGAGGCGTCGAGTTCGCCGGTGAGGTACTTGATGGCGTGGTAGACGGGCGACGAGTGTGGCTTGACGGCGACCTTGTCGTCACTGTTCAGGTGCCCGAACCAGAGGCTCGTCATGATCGTGACCATCGACGCAGACGACGCCTGATGGCCCCCGACCTTGATCTCGCCGGCTGGCCGGTCGTGGTTGGCGGTGTCGACCATCCGCACCGCCAACCACAGCACGCGCTGCTGGATGCGCTCGAGCGTGGCGAGTTGGCCGGTGGGCGACGAGGTTGGCGCGGCGGTCGGTGTGGACACGCCCCCATCGTGGCCAACTTCTGGATCCGACGCCACCGATTTGCTCGATGATCGCTCGACGGCGTCACACTCCTGATCGTTCGCCGGACGTTGCGTCTCGGCAAGACTGACGACGATGCGTGACCCGTCGACGCCGCTGTGGACTCCCTCACCTGAACACAGTGCTGGGGCGTCGATCACCGCGATGTTCGAACGCTTCGGCGTCGAGGACTATCAGGCGTTGCATCAGATCTCCGTCGGTCGGCCGACCGAGTTCTGGAGCGCCGTGTGGGAGCACTGCGCGGTGGTCGGCGAGCCGGGGGAGCGGGTGGTCGAGCGTGGCGCCAGCATGCGTGCCTCGCGATTCTTCCCGGATGCTCGGTTGAGCATCGTCGAGCACGTCGTGCGTCACGTCGGCGACCATCCGGCGATCATCGCGATCACCGAGACCGGCGAACGCTCGGTGTCATGGGATGAGCTCGCCGCCGATGTCGGGGCGATGGCCGCAGCGCTCAGCGCTGACGGCGTCGGCGAGGGCGATCGAGTTGCGGCGTGGTTGCCGAACGGCATCGAAGTCGTGGTGGCCATGTTGGGCGCGGCGGCGATCGGAGCGGTGTTCTCCAGCACGAGCCCGGACTTCGGTGCTGCCGGGGTCGTGGACCGGTTCGGTCAGATCGAGCCGACCGTGCTGTTCGGCGTCGACGGCTACGACTACGGGGGGAAACGATTCGATCGACGCACGGTGCGCGACGAGATCGTGGCGGGTCTGCCGACGGTCCGGCGTGTCGTCACGCTCGGCGAATTCGACGAGTACCTCGCACCTCACCGCGGCACACCGGTGCCGATCGTGCGACGACCGTTCGACCATCCGTGGTACATCCTGTACTCGAGCGGAACCACGGGGACGCCGAAGTGCATCGTCCACGCGACGGGCCGGGTGCTGCTGCAACACTTCAAGGAACACCAGCTGCACTGCGATCTCAGTGCCGGCGACCGGCTGTTGTACGTCACGACGTGCGGGTGGATGATGTGGAACTGGATGGTGTCGGCATTGGCCTCCGGCGTGACGATCGTGTGCGTCGACGGAAACGTGATGCACCCTGGCCCCGGACGATTGTGGGATCTGGTCGACGCGCACCGAGTCGACATGCTCGGTGTCGGGGCGAAGTATCTCGACGCGCTCGCGGGACTCGGGCACTCACCGCGACGAAGCCACGACCTCGGTTCACTGCGCACGCTCGCCTCCACCGGCTCGCCGCTCAGCCCCGAACGGTTCGAGTGGGTGTACGACGAGGTGAAGGCCGACGTGCACCTTGCTTCGATCAGCGGTGGCACCGACCTGTGCTCGTGTTTCGTGCTCGGCGATCCGACATCGCCGGTGTACGCCGGCGAGATCCAGCGCCCAGGCCTGGGAATGGCGGTCGATGTGTGGTCCGAGGACGGCGAGTCGCTGCGCGCCGGCGAGCGCGGCGAGTTGGTGTGCACCGAACCGTTCCCCAGCCAACCGCTCGGCTTCTGGAACGACCCCGACGGCGTGCGGTACCGGGCGGCCTATTTCGACCGTTTCGCTCCCGCACACGACGTCTGGTACCACGGTGACTTCGCGGCATGGACCGAACATGGTGGTGTCGTCATCCATGGCCGCAGCGACACGACGTTGAACCCGGGCGGGATCCGCATCGGAACCGCCGAGATCTACCGAGTCGTCGAGCAGGTCGACGGGATCGCCGAGTCGCTCGCGTTCGGCCAGAACGTCGACGACGATGTCCGCATCGTGCTGCTGGTGGTGCTCGAGCTCGGCGTCGACCTCGACGACGAGCTGCGATCGCGTGTCGCCAGCGCCGTACGGTCGGGCTGCTCGCCGCGCCACGTCCCCCGTCTCATCGTGGCGGTCGACGAACTGCCGCGCACCCGGTCGGGCAAGCTTGTCGAACTCGCTGTTGGTGACGTGGTCAACGGGCGCGAGGTGCGAAACGTCGAAGCACTCGCCAACCCCGATGCGCTCTGGGCGATCCGCGACGCGGTACGAACCGGCTCGCGGGGTTGAGGGGCCTGCCCATTGCCACTTGGGCGAGTCGCCGGCTCGCCTCGGACGGCCCGCGGGGAGCAGGTCGCGGTCGCCGGACCGAACCGTGTCCGACAACGGGATCGAAGGCAACTGCCTGTTGCGCCTCGGCTGGTAGTGGTTTAGTCTATTGTCCGTGAACATGATAGAGAATCGACTGTCGAGCGACCTGACCCACCTGCAGCGCCTGGAGGCGGAGGCGATCCAGATCATGCGCGAGGCGGTGTCGGAGAGCGAGAACCCGGCGATGCTGTACAGCATCGGCAAGGACAGCTCGGTCATGTTGCACCTGGCGATGAAGGCGTTCTTCCCGTCGATTCCGCCGTTCCCACTCGTGCACGTCGATACGACCTGGAAGTTCAGTGCGATGTACGCGTTCCGCGATGCGACGGCCGCCCGTCTCGGACTCGATCTCGTGGTGCATCAGAATCCCGAGTGCATCGAGCGTGGAATCAATCCGTTCGATCACGGCTCCGCGATGCACACCGACATGTGGAAGACCGATGGACTCAAGCAGGTGATCGATGACAACAAGTTCGATCTGTGCTTCGGCGGTGCCCGCCGCGACGAGGAGAAGTCGCGGGCCAAGGAGCGCATCTTCTCGATCCGTTCTGCGCAGCATCAGTGGGACCCGAAGCGTCAACGGCCGGAGTTGTGGCAGATCTACAACGCCCGGCGCAGCAACGGCGAGACAGTGCGGGTGTTCCCGATCTCGAACTGGACCGAACTCGACGTGTGGCAATACGTCCACCTCGAGCAGATTCCGATCGTGCCGTTGTACTTCGCGGCGCCTCGGCCGGTCGTACATCGAGACGGGACGCTGATCATGGTCGACGACGAACGCTTCCAATTGCGCGATGGTGAGGAGCCGGAGATCCGCAACGTCCGTTTCCGGACACTCGGGTGTTACCCGCTGAGCGGCGCGATCGAAAGCGACGCGGACAGTCTCACCGGCATCATCCAGGAGATGCTGCTGGCCACCACCTCGGAGCGTCAGGGTCGTTTGATCGACACCGATTCGGCGGGTTCGATGGAGAAGAAGAAGCAAGAGGGGTACTTCTGATGGCGCACGTGTCCGACCTCATCGCCGAGGACATCGAGGAGTACCTGGTTTCACATCAGTACAAGAGCCTGTTGCGGTTCATCACGTGCGGCAGCGTCGACGACGGCAAGAGCACACTGATCGGGCGGCTGTTGTACGAGTCGCACATGGTGTTCGAAGATCACCTCGCGCAGCTCGAGGCCGACTCGGCCAAGGTGGGCACGCAGGGGACCGATCTCGATTTTGCTTTGTTGCTCGACGGGCTGACCGCCGAACGTGAGCAGGGCATCACCATCGATGTCGCGTACCGCTTCTTCTCCACCGAGAAGCGCAAGTTCATCGTGGCCGACACACCCGGCCACGAGCAGTACACCCGCAACATGGTGACGGGCGCGTCGACCGCAGATGTGGCCATCTTGATGGTCGACGCGCGCAAGGGCATCCTCACCCAGACCCGCCGCCACAGCTACCTCGTGTCATTGCTTGGTATCAAACACGTGGTCGTGGCGATCAACAAGATGGACCTCGTCGACTATGCCGAAGCCACCTTCGACGACATCCGCGCTGACTACGCGGCGTTCGCCGCGCAGCTCGGATTCCACGAGGTGATCTACGTTCCGGTGTCGGCGCTCAAGGGAGACAACATCATCGAGGCGAGCCCGAACACTCCGTGGTACGACGGCCCGGCATTGATGACGTACCTCGAAACCGTCGAGGTCGCCGACGAGGTCGCGAGCGGTCCCTTTCGGATGCCGGTGCAATGGGTCAACCGCCCCAACCTCGACTTCCGTGGCTTCTCCGGCCGCGTGGTCGGTGGCACGATCGAGCCGGGCGACGCGATCCGTGTGTTGCCCGCTGGCACGACCAGCACGATCGATCGGATCATCACGATGGACGGCGATCTCGATGTCGCTGTCGCCGGCCAGTCGGTCACGATCACACTCGCCGACGAGATCGACGCAAGCCGCGGTGACCTGATCTGCGCGGGTAGTGCACCGGCGGAGGTGGCCGATCAGTTCGAGGCGCACGTCGTGTGGATGCACGAGGACGAGATGCTTCCCGGGCGGCCGTACCTGATGAAGATCGGAACCCGCACGGTCGGAGTCACGATGGCCAACCCGAAGTACCGAGTCGACGTCAACAGCCTCGAACACTTGGCCGCGCACACGCTCGAGTTGAACGAGATCGGCGTGTGCAACATCAGTCTCGATCGGGCGATCCCGTTCGACCCGTATCCCGTGCACGATTCCCGGGGGAACCGGGACACCGGGTCGTTCGTGATCATCGACAAGCTGACGCAGAACACCGTCGGCGCCGGCATGCTGCACTTCGCTCTCCGGCGCAGCCACAACATCCATTGGCAGGACGTACGCGTCGACAAAGCCGCCCGTGCGGAGCTGAACAACCACCAACCTGCGATCGTGTGGTTCACGGGGCTCTCGGGCTCCGGGAAGTCCACGATCGCGAACATCGTCGAATCCAAGCTGCATGCGCTCGGGGTGCGGACGTACCTGCTCGACGGCGACAACGTGCGTCATGGTCTCAACCGTGATCTGGGGTTCACCGACGCCGACCGGGTCGAGAACATCCGCCGCGTGGCCGAGGTCGCAGGGCTGATGGTCGAGGCCGGGTTGGTGGTGCTCGTGTCGTTCATCTCACCGTTCCGCTCCGAACGCGAACTGGCCCGCAATCGCGTCGAGGCCGGTGAGTTCATCGAGGTGCACGTGGACACACCGCTGGCGGTCGCCGAACAGCGCGACCCGAAGGGTCTCTACGCGAAGGCACGATCAGGCGAACTGATCAACTTCACCGGTATCGACTCGCCCTACGAAGCGCCCGAGACGCCGGAGGTACACCTCGACACCACGTCGGTGAGCGCCGAGGAGGCTGCCGATCAGGTGATCGACACACTCCGCGCCGGCGGACTGATCGTGTGACGGTCGGGCAGGCGAAACACCTCGGTGTCCCTCGCCTGGTTCGGTAGTCGCCGATGAGGCTCTTCGAGGTGCGTTCGCAGCAACCTTGGGCTAGACACGTTTCCCTCAGTTCCAACCCGGAAGGAATGTGTGGCTGACCACATCCTCATCAGCGGACTCCGCGCCGTCACGATCGTCGGAGCGCTGGAGCACGAACGCGAGATCGCCCAGCCGTTGCAGATCGATCTCACGCTCGAAGTCGATCTGCACGACCCTGGCGTCACCGACGACCTCGGTGACACCGTTGACTATGGAACAGTGGCAGACCGCGTCGTCGCGATCGCGGTCGAATCCAAGGACACGCTGCTCGAGCGGTTGGCCTCGCGTCTCGCCGACGAGGTGCTCACGTTCGCGCGTGTCGAAGCCGTCGAAGTGACCCTGACGAAGCTGAGACCACCGATCGACGTCGACGTGACGACGACAGCGGTTCGCATCCGTCGCTCGCTGTGGGAGAACGACGCACCGCAACCCAACTCCGCGCATGCATGGATCGCGCTCGGATCGAACCTCGGCGATCGTGAGGGATTCCTGCGCCAGGGTGTGAGCGGGCTCGGCGATGTCGTGGCGATGTCGCAGGTGTACGAGACCGATCCGGTCGGTGGCCCCGACGATCAGGGCGCCTACCTGAACATGGTGGTCGAGATCGAGACGAACCTCGACCCGTACGCGCTGCTCCGGCGTTGTCAGCGCATCGAGGCCGAAGCGATGCGCCAGCGCGTGGTGAGGTGGGGTCCACGGACCCTCGACGTCGACATCGTGCTCTACGACGGTGTCGCCATCGAGTCCGATGATCTCGTGATCCCGCACCCGCGTTTCGCCGATCGGCGGTTCGTGCTGAGGCCGCTGGCAGAGATCGCTCCCGATCGTTGTCCGCCGGGGTGGGACGACCGCCTGGAGCCGTCGGGGGTCATCGCCAGGGGCCCGCTCGTGTGGTCATGACCGGTATTCGCACCCTCGACGTCGGGCGCCTGGAGCAGGCAGTGCGATCGCCGACGGCACATCGGGCAGTTCGGCCCTCCTCGCGGGACCCCCTCGGTCGGACAATGGATGGTGTGGGACGCCCGATGGCGTCACCGCTCACCAAGTGCCCGCAGCGGTCGGGTCGTCCGAAGGGAGCGTTTCATGAAGCTGCATCGAATCGTTGGGCTGGTGGCGCTCAGTACGTTGGTCGTGTCGTGTTATCCCGCGTTCGGAGGCACCTTGTCGTGCTCCAGCGAAGAGCCGGATCCGAACGCGAACGTCAATGAAGCGATCGAGGCCCATCCCGAGGGTGGGCCGGTCGAGCCCAACTCGGGTGCCGTGGACAGCGCCTCGAGCGGGTCGGCGTTCGTCCCAGCCACCGATGACCTGATCGTCCGTGTCGAGTACGGCGACGCGATGGTCGGCCCGGGCTGGTTGCGCGTCGAACTCATCGATCCCAGTTTCCCGGACTTGCGCACGTGCGCCACGACACACGAAACGACTTCAGAGGAGGGCTTGAGCAGCTTTGGCACCGAGGACTACGTGTGCCTCGCTGACGTGTTCAACGGCAATGCTGTCAACCGAACCAACCCACAGGACTTCACGCTCGTGATCACCAGCAGCTTCGGGTACCAAGAGAGCTACGACCTCACGTGGCAGGATGGCTCGTTCACCAATGCAGCCGGCAACGTCCTGTCGTACTCCGTCCCCTGAGGCCCGTGCCGTCCCTACTCGGGATCTGCGCCCGTGGCGTCCCGGTTTCCGAAACGGACGGGGCGCAGATCCGGTCAGGGACGAAGTTCTCTGACCATTGTCGTGGGGATCGGTCAGGGTGGAACCATGACCGACGCAATGAGACGTTTCGTGGTCGTTGGGGTCGACGGTTCCAACGGTTCAGCGGTCGCGCTGCGATGGGCCCTCGACCACGCAGACCAGCTCGGCGACATCGAGCCCGTGACCACCTTCGTGACCGGCCCAATGGTGCGTGAGGCCGGACCGCCCGATGCCGGAGACGAACCGTATCGAAGCGAGACGACCCGTCAGTTGCGGGCGTTCCTCGAGCGCCACGCGCCGTGGCTCGTCGATGCCGGTGTCGTGATCGAGCATCGCGCCGGCCCCGGCCTGGTCAAGGCGGCGGCAGCCTCGGAACTGCTCGTCGTCGGTACTCGCGGATGGGGAGACCGGGCAGACCTGTCGGTCGGATCGGTGGGCAGCTACTGCGCCCGCCACTCCACGGTTCCTGTCGCGTTGATCCCGGCGGACGTGCCAGTGCTTCACGATCACCTGGACGTGGTCGTTGGCTTCGACGGATCCCTCCACTCCCAGGAGGCCCTGCGCTGGACGCTGACGCACCTTCGCCGGTCGGCGCGGGTGACCGTCGTGCGCGCGTTCACCGACGAATCAGTTGCCGGCGAAGTCCTTGCGCCCTCGGCGGCAACCGCCGAGCGGGCCGCGCGCGTCGAACTCGAGAGCGGCGTTGCAGCGGTGCTCGATGAAGTGCCAGGGCACCCTCCGGTGGTGACCGCCGTGCTCGCGGGCGACCCGCGTACGGTGCTGCGCTCCGCCAGCATCGGCGTCGATCTCCTCGTGGTCGGTGCTCGCGGGCACGGTGTTCTCGACCTCCTGCTGTTGGGGTCGGTCGTCAGTGCGCTCGCCCACCACCCGACGGTTCCCACGATCGTGGTGCCCGGCGCCCGCTGATCGACGCTCGCCCCTCCATGGTGGTGTCGCGAAAGGCCACGCCCATCACGTCAGGCTGATCTGCTCGCTCAAACTCGATCGAGCAGATGCACCGGGAATGGGGACTCCTCGCGGTCGGCGGCGTGGGCTCGTGCATCGGCGTGGCCCCGGAGGTGGGCGCGATGGATCTCTGTGGTCTGCAGGATTCGTCTGCCGACGACCGGGAATCTCTTCAGGATCTCGAAGAACTGGTCGCGGTCGGCAATGGCGACCCGCGACGGCTCCAGCACGTCGAATGACGCTGGATTGAAACGGCCAGGGGCACCGTCGAGCATCGGAAGTGCACCGAACTGCGCGCCGGCGTCGAAGACCGCGAGCGGCAGCCCGTCGAGCGAGACGGCGATCCGGCCGGCGAGCACCACGACGAATTCGCAGGACGGGTCGCCCTGACGGGCAAGCGCCGCTCCATCGCTGACGTCGACGATCGAGAAGTAGTGCGTCAGACAGCGGAGCTTTCGTTGGTCGAGGCCGACGAACAACTCGAGCGACCCGTCCTGCTGCGACATCGGCATCCCGATCTCGATCGTGCCGTCTCGATCCACCCGGATCGACTCGAACACCGGGTCCCGACGTGCGTACAGCTGCGACGGCACTCGTCATTCGAGGCAGGCGTACTCCTGCCAGCCGTCGTGGGATCTGCGCCCGTGGCGTCCCGGATACCGGGACGGAGGGGGCGCAGATCGGGTCACCCTGCGCGCTAGCCGATCCGCTGCACCCGCTTGCGGTGGTTGGTGTGGTTGTCGCCGTCGATCCCCGACTTCTTGGTGCCCTTGATCTCGTTGACCTTGGCGTCATTGCCCGTGACCGCTTGCGCCGCGATGCGCGTCTCGTGCTCGTAGCCGTGTGACGTGTGCGTGTTGCGGTAGTACCGCCACGACAGGAAGTAGACGCCGCCACCGCCTGCCGGACCGAGGACGAGCAGCCAGGCCGGTGCGCCGTCGTCGGCCGCGAGGAGTGCCGTGGACGACACCGCTGTGGCCAGCTCGGCCAGCATCATCGCAATCATCCGGCGGCCGCCAACATGGCGATCACGAGGGCCTCGATGACCGCACCGACTGACAGCGCCGCGGCCAGCAACCTGCGATGCGACACCGGCACACTGCCCATGACCTCACCCGTTCGGCCGTTGACGGCGATGTAGTGCACCATCCCTTTTCCGCCCGACTCGTGGTAGTGGGAGTACAGCCAGACGGGCAGGTACATCGCCACCCAGCGCGTGCCGTGGATGTCGATGCGCTCGCGTTCCCAGCGCACGCCGCGGTCGTAGCGATCAATGCTCGACTCGACCTGCGACCGGGCGATCGAGAGCAGCTGGTTCTCGACCACCGGTACGAGGTTGGCGATGTCCTGGTCACGCTTCTCTGACGTGAATCCGGTGAGATAGCTGGCGTTCCACTTCACCGCGTTCTCCGTGTCGAACGGAAGGATCGTGTTGATGATGTTGTTCGTGTTGCTCGACGCGTCGATGTTCGCCCGCTCGGTCGACGACTCGATCGTGAGATCGTCGACGGTGAAGTCGACGTGGCGCTGCACCTCGTACACGTCGGCGTCGTAGAACGTCTCCTTGTCGTCACCCGAACCCTTGGTGTACTTGCGCGTCTCGATCTCGCCGTGGCCGGACACGTCGGCGCTCGCGTTGCTGTCGACCACCATGTATGGCATGTAGACGCCGACGATGTTTTCGGGCTTGAAGTCCCGTATGAACGCTCGATCAGCGAAGATGCGCCGCTTGCCGGCGAACGCGTCGATCCTTGCAACCGCGTCGTCGTGGGTGATCTTGAAGGGCAGCACCGCATCGGGCACCGCACCGTTGGGGACCTGTTCGTTGATCGTGAGCACATGACGACACCAGTGGCAACGAGATCCCATCTGCTCCGCCGTGTTGACGATGACCTCGGCGCCGCAGCCGGCGCACTTCATGGTGATCAGCGTGTCGGCGCCCGTGTCGATGTCGGAGGCACCCGAGCCGAGCGTGGTCCCGCGCAGTTCGGTCAGGTCGCCGTTCGCGATCGTCTCGTCGAGGCGCGCTTCGGACCACTCGTGGCGGCAGAACAGGCAGACGAGCATGCCTGCCGACGGTCGCAACTGGATGTCAGTGGCACCGCACTGGGGGCAGCGGTTGACTCCGTCGTCGAGGCGCTCGTTCTGGGTGTCGATGATCGGGTCGGCGGCGGCTGCCACCAGCGGGTCGACTGGAGTGTCGGTGGCGCGAGCGTGGTCGCCGTCGCCTGGAGGCGGCAGGCCGGTCATGTCAGGTCCGTCCGCTCCGACTCAGAGTCCGAGCACCTTGTTCTTCGCGGCGTCGTAGTCCTCTTGCGTGATGAGACCCGCGTCGAGCATCTCCTTGAACTTCGCCAGTTGTGCCATCGGGTCGTCGGCCGCAGCGGCGGGAGCAGCCGGTGCCGCTGGCGCGGGTGCAGGTGCGGGGGCGGCCGCTGCGGGTGGAGGCGGCGGCGTGCTCTGTGCGCCGATGCCCGGTACCGGCTGCTGCAGTCCGCCGAGCCCGGTGGCGCTCGAAGCGATGCCGAGGCCGACGAGGCCGGCTGCACCGGTGTTCTCGCCCGCCGCTTCGAAGCCCGACGCGACCGACGCCTGCAGGTTCGAGTTGCCGCGGGCGCCCGACAGCGCGTCGGCGCGCTGGACGTTGCGGAGCAGTTCGCGGGTCATCTCGTCGTACTCGATCGAGATGATCGCGGTCGCCACGATCTCCAGGCCGCGTCCGGTGGCCCACTGGTAGTTCTGCTCGACCGCCGCCGACAGGCTCTGGGCGAACCCGATCGAGTCCTGCTGGATCTTCGTGATGCGGTTGCCCTTCGACGGATCGTTGGTGTACATCGAGAACGCGGGGGCGAGCGAGCCGACGACCTCGTTGAACAACTGCGAGGCGGCGTCGTTGTCGAGATCGGTGAAATCGAACACCTTGCCCGGCTGGAGATACGTCGCCGGCACCCACGCCTTGACGAACAGGATCGGGTCGGTGATCTTGAGCGTGTAGGTGCCGCGGGTGACCGCACCGACCTGAGCGTTCATGTACGCGTCGTCCCAGTAGATCTCCGACTGGGTGCCGAAGCGGTTGTTCGGCAGTTCCTTCAGCGTCACGAAGTAGGCGCGCTGCTGGCTGCCGGGTTGGCCGCCGAACTTGAAGCGCTCCCACGAGGTCTTGATCAGTGGGCTCACGATGCCGTTGCCGGCGAAGATCGACTGCGAGTTCTGATCCTCGCTGTTCCATTCGTAGGCGCCCGCCTCGGCAGCGAAGCCGGTGATCGCACCCTGCTCCATCAGCACGAGGCCGTAGCCCTCGGGCACGACGATGCGGCTGCCGTTGGTGATGATGTCGTCGGAGCCCTTCGTGTTCGAACCGCGACCCGCGTTCTGCTCCTGCTTGACTGCGGCGAACAGCGCTGCCGTCGGCGCCAAGCCGTCGGGCACCGTGAAGAAGTCCTTCCACTGATCGGCCAACGTGCCACCGATTGCGCCTACTGCCGCCTGAATGAGCCCCATCGGTCAGATCCCTCTCTTCGTTGTCCCGTGGTGAGGTGGCCAGTGTAGTGATGTGCGGCATTCACCTGCGCGATCTGACCGCCCGACCGTCGTTGCCGAATCGTCAGACCCCGGCGTTCTGACGGATCTGCTCCGCGAGCGCCACGAGCTCGGGATAGGCCTCGAAGAAGGACACCTTGTCGGCGGCGATGCAGTCGCTGCACACGACGTCGAGTTCACCGTCCTCGTCGGCATCGCCGGCGTACTCGGTGCCGCCGAACACGAACATCGCCCATGACTCGGCGATGTCCTCGGCTCCGTCCTCGGGGCTGGTCGAGGCGTATTCGCTGACGAACTCGTCGGCGCTGTAGTCGTCGCCAGGAGGGAATTCCTCGTTGAAGTCGATTCCGTACGAGATCGGTTCGCTGGTGACGGGGTCGACGAACATGGTGTGGCCGACCTCGTGGACGATGGTGCGTTCGATCTCGGTGCTCGAGCCCGTGACGTCGAGTGCCAGGTATCGCTCGCCGGTCGGTTCGCCGTCGGTGCCGGTGACGTTCTGCATGGCCCCGTCGGTTCCGCCTGACGTTTCCTGGTCGATCGCCACGAAGGCGATCACTCCGCCGCGGTACTCAGCGGGGATCAGATCGGTGTAGATCGCGAACGCTTCCACCGACTCCGGCGGCGGGTCGCACAGCAGCGTGTCTCCGTCGATGAGGTAGCTGCCGAGGACATCCATCGTGTCGTCGTCGATCTGTTCGATGGTCAACGAACACTCGCTGGCTTCGCTGGCTTCGCTGGTGACCGGTTCGGAACTCTCGTCGCTTCCGCCGCAGGCGGCGAGGAGGAGCAACGATGTGGTTGCGAGAAGTACGACGCGTTTCACTGGATCATCCTGACTCGTTGGGGGAAGTGATGAGGCTAATACATGCGGCGGTCGAACCACTGAGTCTCGGTGGTCGATTGCGGCGCATGTGTCGATCGGTCGTGGCCTCGATCCGCTGCGTGGTTGCCGTATTGAGCGCCCGATGGGGACGTTCGGCCGTTCCCAGGGGCCAGAGCCCGGACGTACCATCGACAGAAAGGTTCGATGATCGAAGGGGAAGTCCGGATGACGGATTCGCGCACGCTTGCAACCGGCCACGTCGTGGGCGGAGGTCTGGATACCGAGACACTGGGCATGATGCTCGACGCGCTCGACGAGTTCGTCGAGCACGCCCTGCCACCGAAGCTTCAGCTCGAGCTCGACCACGAAGACCGCTGTCCGGAGGACATTGTCCGCGCGATGAGCGATCCGGAGCAGCTCGGAGTCCAGTTGATCTTCGTGCCCGAGGCGTATGGGGGCATGGACGGTGGAGCGTTCGACTCGTACCGGGTGTGCGAGGTGATGGCCCGTCACGACATCGGGCTCGCCACGGCCGTGTTCGCCACGTTCCTCGGCAGCGACCCGATCCTGGTCGGCGCCACCGAGGACCAGAAGCAACGCTGGCTCGGCGGCATCGCCGAGCAGGGCCTGGTGTTCGCATACGGGGCGACCGAGCCCGACGCGGGCAGTGACCTCGGTGCCATGAAGACGACCGCAGTGCGTATCGAAGAGGATGGCGAGATCACCGGGTACCGGATCAACGGTCGCAAGCAGTGGATCTCGAACGGATCGATCGCCGACATGGTCACCGTGCTCGCGCGCACACCCGACGGGCCATCGTGGTTCGTCGTCGCGAAGGACACCCCCGGGTTCACTGCGGCGCACCCCGAGGACAAGCACGGCATCCGCCTGTCGAACACCGCGGCGTTGTTCCTCGACGACGTCGAGGTGCCCGCCGACCACCTCATCGGCGGCGTCGAGGGCAACGGGCTCGTCCAGGCCCAGCAGGTCTTCGGCTACACGCGGCTGATGGTGGCGGCGTTCGGCCTCGGCGGCGGATGGGAGGCTCTCGACCGGGCGATCGCGTATTCGCTCGAACGCGAACAGGGTGGCGCCCCGCTCGCGGAGAAGCAGGGTTTCACCCACAAGCTGATCGTGCCGCACGCCGTCTGCCTCGAAGCGGCGCGCAGCTACATCGAGGACGTCGCCGACAAGATCGACCGGGGCCTCGGCCAAAACGGGGCGATGAACACCGAAGGTGCGATCGCCAAGTTGATGGCCACCGAGGCCGGCAATGCCGCCGCCGACGCCGCCATCCAAGCCCACGGCGGATACGGCTACACCCGCGAGTACGTCGTCGAGAAGATCAAGCGCGACGTCCGCATCACCACGATCTACGAGGGCACCTCGGAGATCATGGAGATGACCATCGCCCGTGATCGATGGCAACACCACCTCAAGACCCGCGGTGAGTACTACAACGATCGGGCGGCATCGCTCGAGTTGCTGCACCGCACGCACCCGACGGTCGGCGCCGACCACGCCGCGCTCGCCGCCCGAGCGCTCGCTGCGGTGCTCGAATCGTGTCGGGTTGCCCGACTCACCCGCAACCAACACATCCTGTTCCGGCTCGGCGACCTCATCACCCACACCGAGTGCGCGGAGGCACTTGCTCGGCGAGCCTCCGACGCGCTCGACGGCGCCCGTCACGACAAGAGCGTCGACCGCTTCGATGGCGACGCGCTCGCCACGATGAGCCGGGTCTTCGGCCGCGAGGCCGCGCAGAAGGTCGGCCAGGAAGGCGTGCGCTGGGTGGCCGGATCGGTCGACAGCGCCGAGGTGTCCGCGCTGCTCGCCACGATTCCGCACGACGCCATCCGGAGCGCCCAGGCCGGATTGCTCGCCGACATGGATCGCGTTGCTGACCTGCTCTACGGCCGCGCCACGTGATGTCTCATTTCGCCCCCCGTTCGCCCGCCCGCCCGCCCGCTCCAGGAGCACCCGACGATGTCTGAAAACACTCACGCTGCCGACCCCACGCCCATGCCCGCGTCCAGTGCTCCGATCGCCGTGGTCGGCGTCGGAGCGATCATGCCCGACGCCCCCGACGCCGATGCGTTCTGGGCCAACATCACCGGTGGTCGCTACTCGATCACCGATGTGCCGACCGAACGTTGGGACCCGGCGCTGTACTTCTCGCCCGACCACGCCGACCCGGACAAGACCTACTCCACGATCGGGGGGTGGGTGCGCGAGTACCCCTGGGAACCGGTCCGCTGGAAGCTCCCGATCCCGCCGAAGGTCGCCGACCAGATGGATGACGGCCAGCGCTGGGCGATCAGCGCAGCGCACTCGGCGCTCGTCGACGCAGGATGGCCGGACTGGCACATCGACTCCGACAACGTCGCGGTCATCATCGGCAACGCCATCGGCGGCGAGAAGCACTACCAGACGAACATGCGCATCGAGCTGCCCGAAGTGCTGCGCGACCTCCAGGACTCCGAGTCGTTCGCAGCACTGCCCACAGAGCAGCGCGAACACATCATCGAAGAGACCCGGTCACATTTCCTCGCCCACTACGGCGAGATCAACGAAGACACGATGCCCGGCGAGTTGGCCAACGTCATGGCTGGGCGCATCGCCAACTTGTTCAACTTCCGCGGTCCAAACTTCACGACGGATGCGGCGTGCGCGTCGGGCCTCGCGGCGATGAGCGTTGCGGTCGAGGGGCTCGTCGACCACCGCTTCGACGCCGCCATCACCGGAGGCATCGACCACAACATGGGCGTCTCGGCGTTCGTGAAGTTCTGCAAGATCGGCGCTCTGTCGGCAACGGGAACCCGGCCGTTCGATGCCGGTGCCGACGGCTTCGTCATGGGCGAAGGTGCAGCGCTGTTCGTCCTCAAGCGCCTCGAGGACGCCGAGCGCGACGGCGACAAGATCTACGCCGTCATCCTCGGCATCGCCGGATCCAGCGACGGCAAGGGCAAGGGCATCACCGCGCCCAACCCGATCGGCCAACGTCTCGCCGTCGAGCGTGCCTGGCGCGACGCCGGCGAGGACCCGGCGACGGTGACAGCCGTCGAGGCACACGGCACGTCCACACGCGTCGGCGACGCCACCGAACTGCAGAGCCTCACCGATGTCTTCGGTGCCGCCGGGGCCGGTCGACACACGATCGCCCTCGGTTCGGTGAAGTCGAACATCGGGCACCTCAAGGCAGCAGCCGGTGCGGCGGGCATGTTCAAGATGGTGCGCAGCCTGCACGACAGGGTGCTCGCGCCGAGCCTGAACTTCAACGATCCGAACCCCAACGTCGACTGGGACACCGCGCCATTCGCGGTGAACACGCAGTTGCGTGACTGGCCTGCGCCGCCCCGGGGCGTGCGCCGTGGCGGTGTGAGCGCATTCGGGTTCGGTGGCACCAACTTCCACGTCGTGCTCGAAGAGCACGTGCCGGGCCGTCACAAGCCGGCGCCACGGGTTTTCGCCGGCGCCTCGGTTGGGCGCTCGGACGACGACGGCGGCGATGCCCTGGGCCGATCAGCAGGTGCCCCGGTCGCGTCGGCCGATCCGACCAAGGCGCCCCCGCGCGGCGCTCTCGTGCTCGGCGCCCGCGACGACGCCGATCTACTTGGCCAGATCCGCCGCTTGCTCGCGGAGGCCCAGGCAGGTCGGGCACCGGCCCCGGCTCGGCCCGACCCTGCCGTCGGACGCGCCGCAGTGCGCATCGCCGTCGACTTCGCCGACGCCGCCGACCTCGCCGCCAAGCTCGACAAGGCGGTCACCGCGTTCACCACCGACAACCCGGCGGTGTTCCGGATGCTGCGCCAGCAGGGTGTGTTCGTCGGCCGCGGCACCGCGCCGAAGGTCGCGTTCCTCTACACCGGCCAAGGATCGCAGTACGTCAACATGCTGCAGGATCTACGGGCGAGCGAACCGATCGTGGCCGACACGTTCCGTGAAGCCGACGAGGTGATGACGCCACTGCTCGGCCGGTCGCTCTCGTCGTACATCTTCATCGACGGCGACGACCCCGACGCCGTGGCGCAACTCGAACAGCAGCTCCTGCAGACCGAGATCACCCAACCGGCGGTCCTCGCGGCCGATGCGAGCATCAGCCGGCTGCTCGGCGCGTACGGGATGCGCCCCGACATGGTGATGGGCCACAGCCTCGGCGAGTACGGCGCGCTGGTTGCCGCCGGCTCGCTCACCTTCGCCGCCGCACTCGAAGCGGTCAGCGCCCGCGGACGCGAGATGGCGCGCCTGTCGGTCGAGGACAACGGTGCGATGGCCGCTGTGTTCGGGCCGCTCACGGAGATCGAACGGATCGTCGACGAGACCCCCGGGTACGCCGTGATCGCCAACATCAACTCCAACAACCAGGCCGTCATCGGCGGGGCGACCGACGCAGTGCTCGCTGCGATCGAATCGTTCGGCGCCGCCGGGTTGCAGGCGGTTCGCATCCCGGTGAGCCACGCGTTCCACACCTCGATCGTCGCCCCTGCCTCGGTGCCATTGGTCGCGACGCTCGAACGTCTCGACGTGCAGCCGCCGCAGATCCCGCTGGTCGCCAACGTGACCGGCGAGTTCTACCCATCCGGCGCCACGAGCCAGACGATGCTCGACCACCTCGGTCGGCAGGTCGCGTCGCCGGTGCAGTTCGTCAAGGGGCTGCACACCCTCTACGACGCGGGCGTGCGCGTGTTCGTCGAGGTCGGCCCGAAGCGGGCGTTGCACGGATTCGTCGATGACGTGCTCGGCGAGCACGCCGATGTGCTCGCGCTGTTCACCAACCATCCCAAGCTCGGTGACTCGGTCTCGATCAACCAGGCGCTGTGTGGACTCTGGGCGTCGGGCGTCGGCTTCGACGAGCCGGCGGTGCCGGCGCCGCCCGCGGTCGTCGCTCCCGCGGTCGTCGCTCCCGCGGTCGTCGGTTCCGCGGTCGTCGCTCCCGCGGTCGACGACCGCATCATGCAGTTGGGGCACCTCTTTGCCGGCGTGATCGAGGAGGGCCTGCGGATCTACGGTGCCGAGCCCGCCGCACCGACGACCGCTTCAGCGCCCACGCCGAGCCGGAACGGCAACGGCCGTTTCGACGCCCAACCGGTTGTGATCACCGGTGCCGCCCTCGGGCTGCCCGGCGTCGAGCAGGTCTTCGACGACGCCAACATCGCGCGGATCCTCGCCGGCGAGCAGTTCATCCATGCACTGCCCGAGTCGGCGCGCGCCCGGATGGCCGACATGCACATCACGCGACTCGTCAAGAGCGAGTCCGGCGGCGCGAGCTTCGAGACGATCGACGACCCCGCCGAGGTGATCAAGCTGGCCGGCCGGCGCGCACCCCTCGACATCGCCGAGCAGTTCGCCGTCGACACCGCCCGCGATGAAGCGCTCGACACCACCTCGCGCCTGGCCATCGGTGCTGGATTCGACGCCCTCCGCGACGCCGGCATCCCCCTCGTGATGCGCTACAAGACCACCACGCTCGGCACCCAGTTGCCCGATCGCTGGGGGCTCCCCGATTCGCTGCGCGACGACACCGGTGTCATCTTCGCCAGCGCCTTCCCCGGTTACGACCGTTTCGCCGAGGACGTCGAGGCCTACACCGCCGACCGCGCCCGGCGTGAACACCTCCTCGCCCTCGAAGGCGTCAGGAGTCGGATGGACGGCAGCGAACCGGCGGTCGCCGAGGTCGATCGTCTCATCGCCAACCTCCGCGCCGAGATCGAAGCCCACCCGTACGCCTTCGATCGGCGGTTCCTGTTCCGCGTGCTGTCGATGGGGCATTCGCAGTTCGCCGAGATCATCGGCGCCCGCGGACCGAACACTCAGGTCAACGCCGCCTGCGCATCGACCACGCAGGCGCTCTCGTTGGCCGAGGACTGGATCCGTGCTGGGCGTTGCCGGCGGGTCGTGGTCGTGTCGGCCGACGACGCGACCGCCGATTCGCTGATGCCGTGGATCGCGAGCGGCTTCCTCGCCAGTGGCGCCGCCGCCACCGACGAACACGTCGAGGACGCCGCCACGCCGTTCGACCGGCGTCGCCACGGGATGATCGTCGGGATGGGTGCCGCGGCGTTCGTGGTCGAGTCGGCAGAGGCCGCACGCGAGCGCGGGCTGCAGCCGATCTGTGAGGTGCTCGGCGCGATCACCGCCAACTCGGCCTTCCACGGCACACGGCTCGACGTCGAACACATCGGCGCGGTCATGGAAGCCGTCGTCCAGCAGGCCGAGACACGCGGTGTGCGACGAGATGCGATCGCGCGCGAGGCGATGTTCGTGTCGCACGAGACCTACACACCGGCTCGCGGTGGTTCGGCGGCCGCCGAGATCAACGCGCTGCGACGTGTGTTCGGCCCCGACGCCGACCGCGTCGTGATCACGAACACCAAGGGGTTCACCGGCCACGCGATGGGTGCTGGGATCGAGGACGTCGTGGCGGTGAAGGCGCTCGAGACGGGCATCGTGCCACCGGTGCCGAACTACCGCGAGCCCGACCCCGACCTCGGTGACCTCAACCTCTCGACCGGTGGTTCGCGACCCGTGCGATATGCGCTCCGGCTCGCCGCGGGCTTCGGCTCGCAGGTGGCGATGGCGCTGCTTCGATGGACGCCCCTGGCGGACGGCCGCCATCGTGCGCCCGACGAGCTCGGCTACGGCTACCGGATCGTCGACGAAGGCGCCTGGCAGCGGTGGGTCGACTCGCTCGCCGGTCATGACGGGGCTCGCCTCGAAGTCGATCACCGCCGCTTGCGCGTCGTCGACGTGGGAGCGCCCGCGACATCGGAGCACCACTCGGCGGTCCCGGTGCCCTATGCCGGCCAACTCGACGGCGGTGTGCTGCACGCAGCTGCGACCACAGTGAGTGCGGTCGCTGCGCCTGTCACGGCGACGCCGGCTCCGGCACCGGTGGCTGCGCCAGCGGTCGTGACTGCACCGGCACCGGTGACTTCGCCAGCGGCCATGGCCGACCCCGATCCTGCGCCGGTTGTGGCCACTGAAGATGAGGTGTTGGCGGTGGTGACGGCTGTGGTGGCGGAGATGACGGGGTATCCGTCGGAGTTGTTGGAGCCGGATCTGGATCTGGAGGCGGATCTGGGTGTGGACACGGTGAAGCAGGCGGAGGTGTTCGCGGCGGTGCGTGGTCGTTATGACCTGGAACGTGACGATGATCTGCAGTTGCGTGACTTCCCGACGCTCAGGCATGTGGCGGCGTGGGTGCGTGATCGGGCCGATCTCGGTGAGGCGCCAGCTGTCGTGGTGGTCGATGCTCCT
The DNA here is from genome assembly GCA_963774765.1 of Ilumatobacteraceae bacterium. GTDB lineage: Bacteria > Actinomycetota > Acidimicrobiia > Acidimicrobiales > Ilumatobacteraceae > Sva-07. Next base: position 32,571 of record CAVZGP010000025.1, on the reverse strand, counting down.
GTGCCCGTGGCTGTTGCGGCGTCGGCTGGTGATGAGGTGTTGGCGGTGGTGACGGCTGTGGTGGCGGAGATGACGGGGTATCCGTCGGAGTTGTTGGAGCCGGATCTGGATCTGGAGGCGGATCTGGGTGTGGACACGGTGAAGCAGGCGGAGGTGTTCGCGGCGGTGCGTGGTCGTTATGACCTGGAACGTGACGATGATCTGCAGTTGCGTGACTTCCCGACGCTCAGGCATGTGGCGGCGTGGGTGCGTGATCGGGCCGATCTCGGTGAGACGGCCGCACCACCGGCGGCCACCGGAGCGGAGAACATGCCCGCATCGGCGCCGAAGGTCGTACAGGGCGACTTCGACGCCGTCGACGCCCTGCCACGTCGGATCCCGGTGCCATCGTTGCGCCCCGGCGTGTCGCAGTGCCTACCGACGGGCGTGAGCCTCGACGGCGCACGCGTGGTCGTGATGCTCGACGAAGGCGGCGTCGGAGATGCGCTCGTCAAGCTGCTCGCCGCGGCGGGAGCCACGCCGCTCGAGCTGCAGCCGGGGGAGGCAACCGAGGATCTCGTCGCCACGGTCAGCGCATGGCACGACGAGGCACCGATCGACGGCGTGTACTGGCTGGCGGCGCTCGACGACGACGGAGATCTCGCCGACTACGACCTCGAACGGTGGCGCGAAGCGCTGCGTCGACGCGTCAAGGCGCTGTACGCCACGATGCGCCACCTGTACGACACCAGCCCGTTCCTCGTGTCGGCCACCCGCCTCGGCGGGTACCACGGCTACGACGACGCTGGTGCGACGAATCCGTTGGGGGGTCCGGTCGTCGGCTTCACCAAGTCGTACAAGAAGGAGCGCCCCGACTCGCTGGTGAAGGCGGTCGACGTGGCGGTCAGTCGTAAGACGAAGGCGATCGCCGAGTGGCTGATCGAGGAGACCACCGCCGATCCGGGCTGCGTCGAGATCGGACGCGTCCATGGCCGCCGGTTCGGTGTCGCATTCGTCGAATCGCCATTCCCGGAACGAGACGAACACGGTGAGCCGACGGCTGGTGGCGGAATGAAGCTCGGACCCGACTCGGTGTTCGTGATCACCGGCGCCGCGGGAAGCATCGTCTCGGCGATCACGGCCGACCTCGCGGCGGCGTCGTGTGGCACCTTCCACCTCCTCGACCTCACACCGACCCCCGATCCTGCCGACCCGGATCTCGTGACGTTCCGGAGCGACCGGAACGCACTCAAGGTCACGATCGCCGAACGGATGAAGGCGGCGGGCGAGCACGCCACCCCGGTCGCGATCGAACGCGAGCTCGCCCGCTTCGAGCGACTGGACGCGGCGCTCACCGCGGTGCAGGCGGTCGAGGCGGTCGGTGGCACCGCTCACTACCACTGCGTGAATCTCACCGATGCCGATGCGGTCACCGCGGCGATGGCCGACGTGCGCGAGCGCAACGGCCGGATCGACGTGCTGCTGCATGCGGCCGGGCTCGAGATCAGCCGTAACCTCCCGGACAAGGAGCCCGCCGAGTACGACCTCGTCTTCGACGTGAAGAGCGACGGCTGGTTCAACCTCTTCCACGCCGCGCAGGACCTGCCGATCGGGGCCACGGTCGTGTTCTCGTCGGTGGCAGGACGATTCGGCAACCAGGGCCAGACCGACTACTCGGCAGCCAACGACCTGCTCTGCAAGATCACCAGCCATTTCCGCCGCACCCGTCCCGACACCCGGGCGATCGCGCTCGACTGGACCGCATGGGGAGGCATCGGCATGGCCACACGCGGGTCGATCCCCAAGATCATGGAGATGGCAGGGGTCCAGATGTTGCCGCCCGAGGCCGGGGTGGCATGGATCCGGCGCGAACTCGTGTCCAGCGAAGCGCGCGGTGAGGTGATCGTCGCCGGCACCCTCGGAATGATGGCAGCCGAGTACGACGACCGGGGAGGCATCGACGCCGAATCACTCGTCGGTGATGCGATGCCCGGGCCGATGATCGGTGACGTCACGATGAGCGTGCACGACGGCGTCGTCGTACTCACCACGCTCGATCCGCTCGCACAACCGTTCCTGAACGACCACCGCATCGACGGCACCCCGGTGCTGCCCGGCGTGATGGGCATGGAAGCCTTCGCCGAGGTGGCGCTCCTGGTCGCTCCCGACCTGCACGTCGTCGCGGTCGAGGACGTGACGTTCTCGGCACCGCTGAAGTTCTACCGTGACGAGCCCCGCACCCTCACCGTCCGGGCAGTCGTCCGTCCCGATGGCGACGACCCCACCGGCGGCCTTGTCGCAGAGTGCAGCTTGAGCGCCGAGCGGATGTTGCCCGGCTCCGACCAGCCCCAACGGACGGTGCACTTCACCGGCCGGGTACGCCTGGCCACGGATGCACCGACCCGAGAGGCTGTCGCACCCCCCGGCGAGCCGAGCGGTTCGGCGATCGGGACAGATCGCGTGTACTCGTTCTACTTCCACGGCCCCGCGTATCAGGTGGTGTCCTCGGCGTGGCGCGCCGACCACAGCGCGGTCGCCGCCATGACCGATCCGCTCCCCGACAACCATGTGCCGAGCGAGCTCGCCGTGATCACCTCGCCGAGGCTGGTCGAGTTGTGCTTCCAGACGGCCGGGCTCTGGCAGGCGGGTCTCGAGGATCGACTCGCCCTGCCGATGCGAGTCGGCAGCGCCCGCGTACTCGCCGACCCCGCGACCGCTGCGGGGCAGCTCCACGCCGTCGCCCGAGAAGTGGCAGCCGGCGTGTTCGACTGCGTCGTCGTCGATGCCGACGGCACCGTGATCGTTCGCCTCGACGGCTACGAGACGATCGCCCTTCCCGTACCGATCCCCATGGACGTCGCCGCTGACCTTCACGCGACGTTCATCTCGTGAGCGACACCGTGAGCGGCACCGTGACCATCGATCGGCTCGGCCTGATCGAGACCGGCGAGTGTGCAGTTCGCGTGCTGAACGCCGTTGGTGGCCTCAACAACGCCGGCGACGCACCACCGATCACGACCGTGCTGATCCACGACGGGCTCGATCCGGAGCCGTGGTTCGCCCGCGAGGCCGACGAAGTCCGTACGTGCGGGTCGTCGCCGACGATCGACGACGTGGTCGGATGTCTTCGGCAGGCGCAGATCGACACGGTGTGGCTCGGGGGGCGACTGCCGACGGAACGAATCGAGCTGCTGGAGGCATGCGAAGCAGCAGGGATCGCCGTGGTCGGACCCGACTCGTCGACGCATCGACGGGTGTCCGAGGTGGCTGCCCGTCAACGCCGCGACGCTCGAGGCGGGCCGGGCGCCGACGCCGACACGTCCGCAACCCGACACCGTCGTGTCGAGGTCGACATTCTGGCCGACGACCACGGGACCGTCTGGGTGCTGGGGGGCGCGACGTGAGCATCGGCCACAACGGCGGACCACTGATCGCGGAAGCACCGTGCTCGGCGATGGGTTCCGACCTCGCGCGATCGAATCAGGCACTCGGCGACCGAACTGGCCCGAACGGTCGGCTACCGCGGCGCTGGCGTCGTGGAGTTCTCCCACGACGGAACCGATTTCGACGTCATCGGGTTCGACTGCGTCGCCGCTCCCGATCACGCGACCACCGAGGAACGCACGGGTGCCAGCGTCATCGGCTGGCGCCTGAGGGTCCATCGCGGCGAGCGGCTCCCGACGGAGGAACCGGCGGGCGACGGCATCGTCATCGAAGCCCGTCTGCTCGCAGACCTCCCCGATGTCGGCGAGGCGTCGCGTCGCATCGCACTGCTCTCGTTTCCGATCGGCACGGGTGTCCGGGTCGACGCGAACCGCCGTGTCGGCGATGTCGTCGATCGATCTGATCCACTCGTCGCGGTGGTCACCGCATGGGGACCCCGACGGGGCGTCGCGGTGGCCAGATTGCGTCGGGCCCTCGAACGGACGGCCGTCGTGATCGACGGCACGACGATCAACCGCATGTTGCTCGTCGACCTGCTCGGCCGCGACGACTATCTTCGCAACGATCTCGACACGACGTGGCTCGACCGGACGCTCGCCGAACGTTCGCTGTCGACTCCGAGCGTCGTTGCCCTGCTTGCCGCGGCCGTCGAGGCCTACGAGAGCGATCGCGCCGACGTGCAGCGGAGCTTCTACGCCTCGGCCGAGCGCGGTCGACCGCAGCAACCCGCCGAGGTCGGATCGGCGCTGCAGCTCGGCTACTTCGGTGAGAACTATGTGCTCGATGTCGACTGTGTCGGACCTCATCGCTACTCGGTGCGTCACGGGTCGGACGTTGCCGACGTCACCGTCGACGCACTCGACGCGTTCGAGCGGCGACTGACGATCGGTGATCGGCGCCATCGGCTGGTGGTCGCCCCGACGCTCGACGGGTTCCGTGTCGAGTTGGACGGGGCGAGCCACACGGTCGACCGCGAAGACGGTGCCGTGCTTCGCGCCGGTTGGCCGGCGCTCGTCGTCAGCGCGCTCGTCGAGCCAGGCGACGACGTCGCCGTGGGCGATCCGATCGCCGTACTCGAGTCGATGAAGATGGAGACGACCGTGACCGCACCGATCGCCGGGCGGGTCATGGCGGTGTCGATCATGCCGAACGCCCAAGTCGACCGCGGCGCCCCGCTGGTGCGGATCCGGACCCGACCGACCGACCAACCGCCGTCGTCGTCGTCGGGCGTGCCTCGCCGCGTCGACCTGGCGGGCCTGGCCATCCGGTTCGACCCCACCCGCAAGCCGTGCGATCGTGTCTACTCGCCCCTCGGCGACTACCTCCTCGGCTACGACCTGTCGCCCGCCGCGCTGCGAAAGCTGATGACCCAGCAACGCAGGCTGGCGGAGATCGCCGATCCCGACGACGCCTCGTTGCTCGCCTGTGAAGACGGACTGCTCGACATCTATGCCGAACTCGGCGCGCTGTACCGGCCCGAGACGGAGACCGAAACCGACGATCTGATCGGAACAGAGCACACCCAGGAGTTCCTGGTGGCGTTCCTGCAGTGGCTCGATCCCGATGCGGCGGGCCTACCGAGCGGGTATCGCAAGCGGCTACAGCGGGCCCTCGACCGCTTCGGCGTGCGCAGCCTGGAGCGGACACCGGCGCTCGAGGCGGCGATGATGTGGCTGTTCCGGTCGTTCGCGCGGCTGGGCGAACTGAGCCCGGTCGTCACTGCGATTCTCGAGCGTCGTCTGATGTATCGCGATGCGCTCAGCAACCACGCAGACGCGTCGATGCGTGAGCGACTCGACCGTGTGGTGGCGGCCACCCAGGGACGCCAACAGGCCATCGCCGATCTGGCACGCGACGTGCGGTTCCACTACTTCGACGAACCACCGATGATGGCCTCCGCGATCGAGGTGTGGGTCGAGATGGCTGACCACCTGGATCACCTGGCGGCGAATCCCGACAGCAGCGATCGCTCCGACCGGCTCGACCGACTGGTGTGGTGCCCGCTGCCGATGCGGTCGATGCTGCTGGACATCTGGAGGTCGCACGCGGACTCGCCGCTGGCGCAGCAGCTCGTCCTCGAGGTCTACCTGCGTCGGCTCTACCGCATCTGGCAGCTCGGCACCGTCGCCTTCCACGACTCGGGCGGCTACCGATTCGCCGTCGCCGACTGCACCGACGCCGACGGCCCGGTACGCGTCGTGGTCGGCTATACGCCCCTCGGGGAGATGCCAGAGTGGTCGGATCGGGTGGCATCGACGCTCCGACAAGACGCCGTCGGCAGCGGCGGAGCGAACCACGCCACGGTGATCGATGTCGTCACGTGGCGCGAAGGTGAGCGCCCCGACATCGCCGACACGGCCGCCGAGGTCATCGCGCTCGCAGATCGCTGTTCGTTCGACGATGGCGTTCGGCGCGTCGACGTGACCGTCAGCAGCACCCATGGCCCGACCGAGGAGCGGTTCCGCTTGCAGAGTGTGACGCTGTCGCCGTCGGGCGATGGATCGTTCGTGGAGGAGATCCTCTACCGCAACCTGCACCCGATGCTGGCTGAACGACTGGAACTCTGGCGGCTGTCGAACTTCGTGCTCGAGCGCCGACCGTCACCCGAAGACGTGTACCTGTTCGAGGGCGTCGCGCGGACGAACCCGCGCGATCATCGGCTGTTCGCACTGGCCGAAGTTCGTGATCTCAGCGCCGCGCCAGACCCGGTGACGGGCGAGCTGACCTACCCCCGCCTCGAGCGGGTCGGGTTGCTCGCCCTCGCTGCGATGCGCTCCGAACTCGCCCGCCACGCGCCGCGTGAGCGCCCGCTGGCCAATCGGTTGGTCCTCGACGTCGGCGCGCCGTGGACCCTGCCCGCCGACGAGACCGAACGCCTGGCTCACCGCTTCGCGCCGCTCGCCGCTCGCGTCGGGCTGCAGAAGTTGGTGCTCAAGGTGCGCATTCCGGAGGGCCGCCACGCCGACCGGCTGCGCGAAGCGGTGCTGCACGTGGAGGACGTCGGACATCGCATCTTGATCCGTGAGGACCGCGCAGGCGATGAGCCCGTCCGACCGCTCGAGCGCGTATCAGCAGAAGGTGCTGACCGCCGCCCGGTTCGGTTCGCCGTACCCCTACGAGATCGTGCGTCTGATGACGAGCGTGCCGACGTCGAGCGGGCTCCCGCAGGGTTCGTTCGAGGAACTCGACCTCGATGTCGACGACCGGTTGGTCCCCGTGCGGCGCGCTCCGGGCACCAACATCGCCCACCTCGTGGTCGGCCTGTTGACGAATCACTCCGACGTCGTACCCGAGGGCATGACCAGAGTGGCAATCCTTTCCGACCCGACCCAGGGGCTGGGCAATCTCGCCGAACCGGAGTGTCGACGCATCAACGCTGCGCTCGCGTACGCGCTCGAACGTCGGCTGCCGGTCGAATGGTTCGCCGTGTCGAGCGGCGCGCTGATCGCGATGGATTCCGGCACCGAGAACATGGACTGGATCGCGCTCACGCTGCGACGGATCATCGAGTTCACCCAGGCGGGCGGCGAGGTCAACATCGTGGTCACCGGCATCAACGTCGGCGGCCAGCCGTACTGGAACGCCGAGGCGACGATGCTGACCCACACGAAGGGAATCCTGGTGATGACGCCTGCGTCGACGATGGTGCTCACCGGCAAGCAGGCCCTCGACTTCTCCGGCGCGGTGAGCGCCGAGGACAACCACGGCATCGGTGGATATCACCGGGTGATGGGACCCAACGGGCAGGCCCAGTACTGGGCGTCGTCGTTCGCGGAAGCCTGTGCGCTCCTGCTGCGCCACTACGAGTTCACCTATGTCGTGCCGGGCGAACGGTTCCCCCGCCGTCGACCGACCCTCGACCCGGTCGAACGCGACGTCCGATCCAGCCCGCACGCCGACCTGGCGAACTGCGTGTTCACCTCCGTCGGCGACGTGTTCTCGGCGGAGTTGAACCCGGAGCGCAAGCAGCCCTTCGACATGCGGTCGGTGATGAGCGCCGTGGCCGACGCCGACGTCGAGCCGCTCGAGCGATGGAAGGACCTCGCCGACGCCGACACCTCGATCGTCTGGGACACGACGATCGGCGGCATCTCCGTGTGCCTGCTCGGCATCGAGTCGCACACCGTCGGGCGCAAGGGGTTCGTCCCCGCCGACGGGCCACCGTCGTGGACGTCGGGCACCCTGTTCCCGCACGCGTCGCGCAAGGCGGCCCGGGCGATCAACGCGGCAAGCGCAAACCGTCCGCTCGTCGTGCTGGCGAATCTGTCGGGGTTCGACGGATCTCCGGAGTCGATGCGCCGTCGCCAACTCGAGTTCGGTGCCGAGATCGGCCGGGCGGTCACCAACTTCGACGGCCCGATCGTGTTCATCGTGGTGTCGCGCTATCACGGAGGGGCCTTCGTCGTGTTCTCCAAGGCGCTGAACTCGTCGATGGAGATCGCGGCGGTCGAGGGGTCGTTCGCCTCGGTGATCGGTGGTGCGCCGGCAGCAGCGACCGTGTTCGCCCGCGAGGTCAAACAGCGAACGGAAGCCGATTCGAGGGTCCATGAAGCTGCCGCGGCAGCAGCCGAGGCCACCGGCCTCGAGGCGGCACGGTTGCGTACGGCAGTGGCGCGCCTCACCGGGCAGGTGCGCTCCGAGAAGCTCGGTGAGGTGGCCGACGAGTTCGACGCGATCCACACGATCGAACGTGCATTGCAGGTTGGATCGGTCGACCGGATCATCGCCGCGGCGGAACTGCGGCCCTATGTCGTCGACGCGCTCGAGCGCGGCATGGCCAAGCACGTCTGAACGGTCACGGCCGCCACACCGGACGTTCGATCCACGAGTGGGAGGGTTCCGCCGTGGCCAGGTCCGTCCCCGTGGCGAGCACGGTGGGCGGTTCCGAGGGAGCGGCGAATGCGATCGTGAGCAGGAACACTCCGTCGCGCCGCCACCATCCCGCCATCGCCCCGTCGAAGCCGGTGACGGTCATCGGTCGCCACCCGTCGGGCCGCGCTCCTCGAACGCCGAGGTGATCCCCGAGGTCGACCTCGACCGTGCGCGTGTCGACGCGAAGGCCCACCTGTTGGACCTTGAGTGCCGCTTCCTTGGCCGACCAGATCAGATTGGCGGCCGCGTGGCGATCGTCGACGTGGTCGAGGCCTCGCACGTAGTCGTGCTCGGAGGCGGTGAAGAAGTCGGCAGTGAACGCGTCGGTGCGCGGCTCGACGAGTTCGAGATCGATGCCGAGGGTGCGCGACGTCGAGCTCCCCGGCGGACCGACCAGGCAGACCGCCCACCCCGCCCGGTCGCTCATCGACACGTCGACATCGGCCGTGTCACCGTCGAGCAGCACGTAGGGCGCGCCACTGCGACGGTGCCGTACCTCGATGCGGGCGACCGACTCGAGCGATCGGTCGAGATCGAGCACGCTGGCGACCGCCTGTTTGGTGGTCCAACGGCGCGTCAGATACTCGGTGCGCCGCTTCGTGAACCGGATCGTGTCGAGATGCTCCCGTTCGTGGGGAGTGAGCCAGGCGGTCGCAGCTGGCACCTCGTGCTCCCCGTGCGCCAGCCACCACATCACGCCAGTCTGTCGCCTCGGGGACAGGACGGTGTCGTCGAGCACCCAGTCGTGCCCGAGCGTCGCCACCGGGAGCGGCGTCAGGCACTCGGAGCCTCGTCAGGGACCGTCGGTGGTTGGGCGGTTCTGAGCGTGTTGGAATCCGAACCGGCCCTTGATGCACAGGTTGCCGTGGGTGATCGGGTTGTCGGTCGGCGAGGTGACCGTCAGGATCGTGTTGTCCTGCACGTGGAGTTCGAGTGCGCAGCCCACCCCACAGAATCCGCAGATCGTCTCGGTGACGACCTGATCATGCTCGTGCCATGTGCCGTTCGCCCGCATGTCGAACTCGGTCGTCGGCATCAGCGCGCCGGTGGGGCACACCTGGATGCAGTTGCCGCAGTAGACGCAGGCCGAGTCGGGGAGGGCGACGTCGTGTTCGGTCGAGACGTGCGCCTCGAAGCCGCGACCGGCGATGTCGATCACGAAGCTCTGCTGCCACTGCTCGCCGCAGGCGTCGACACACTGGTAGCAGAGGATGCACTTCGCGTAGTCGCGGACGTAGAGGTCGTTGTCGATCTTGACCGATTGAGCGACGGTCGCAGCCTCGGCGCCGTGACGGGCGGGGTCGGCGCCGTACTCGGCGTTCCAGTCGGCGACGTTCGCCGTCAGCGACAGATCGACCGATGAGCCGAGGAACTCGAGCACCATCCGGCGGGCATGGTCGACACGTTCGGAGCGGGTGTGCACCACCATGGCGGCTTCGAGCGGGCGCGAGCACGCGGGCACCAGCGCCCGCGATCCCTCGACTTCCACCATGCACAGCCGGCAGGCGTTCTTCGGGGTGATCGTCTCGCCGAAGCAGAGCGTCGGGATCTTGCCGTCGCGTCCGCCGCACGCCTGCAGGATCGTTGTGCCCCCGGCGACGGTCACCTCGGCGCCATCGATCGTCGCCGTGAGCATGCGTTGTTCGTCGCTCACCGTCCGAATGCTCCCAGTGTGACGACCGCAGACTCGATGGCGTGATGGGCGGTCTGGCCGAGTCCGCAGATCGAGGCGTCGGTCATGGCCCGCCCGATGTCCGCGAGCAACTCGAGCTGACCGTCGCGCACGCCGCTCGCGAGTCGTTCGAGCACTTCTTGCTGGCGGACGGTGCCCACGCGGCAGGGCACGCACTGACCGCATGACTCGTCACGGAAAAACGCGGCGATGCGGCGGATCTGGTCGATGAGCTCGACGTGCTGGTCGAGCACCATCGCCACACCCGAGCCGAGGGAGAGACCGGCAGCGCTCACCGCCTCGCGATCGAGGACGAGGTCGAGCGACTGTGGCGAGACGTACCGCCCTGCGGCGCCTCCGAGCAGAACGGCCTGGAGTTCGGAACCGGTTCGGAGTCCGCCGGCGCCATCGATCAGTTCGCCGAGCGTCAGCCCCAACTCGACCTCGTAGACGCCAGGGTGGACGACGGCGCCCGAGAGGCAGAACAGGCGTCGGTTCGATGTCGTCCGGCCGAGGACGATCGACGGGAGGTTCATCAGCGTCTCGACGTTGTTGACCACGGTCGGCAGCGCGAACAGGCCCGCCTCGAACGGGTAGGGCGGCTTGTTGCGTGGCTCGCCTCGGAACCCTTCGATCGAATTGAAGATCGCTGTCTCCTCGCCGCAGATGTAGGCGCCCGCGCCGCGCCGGAGGGTGACATCGAATCCCTCGCCGAGGATGCCCTCGCGTCGGAACGTGTCGATCGCCGATCTCAGGGTGGCCTCGGCGCTCGGGTACTCGCCGCGAAGGTAGATCCAGCCGTGGGAGCAGTCCGCAGCCAGCGCCGCGATCGTCATCGATTCGAGCAGCGCGAACGGGTCGTTCTCGATGAGTACCCGGTCCTTGAACGTGCCCGGCTCCGATTCGTCGGCGTTGCACACGAGATGGCGAGGCGACGCGGTCTGGCTCCGGACCGCCTGCCACTTCCTCGCCGTCGGAAACGCCGCGCCGCCCCGACCGACCAGACCGGCGGCGTCGACGAGGTCGATCACCGCGTCGGCGCCGATCTGGCGTGCCCGATCGAGCGCGCGGAGGCCGCCGTCGGCGACCCAGGCGCCGAAGTCGAGCGGCTCGACCCGTCCGGCGCGGGCGAGCAGAACCAGGTCGGGATCGCCGGTTTGGGGGATCGGGAGCCGGGGCATCGGGATGGCCCTGAGATCGTCGAGGTGGTCCGTGGGCACGTTGCCGAACGACACGCGACGGGCCGGTCCGCCCGCCTCGGTGACGAACGCGGCTGGAGCCTGGTCGCACATCCCGAGACACGGTGACGGGTGCACCCCCTCGGGCAGTCGGTCCTCGGAGACGCCGTGCGCGCGGCACACCAGGTCGACACAGACGTGCACCTGTCGCTCGGGACGCTGCTGTGTGGAGAACAGGGCGTAGAACGTGACGACGCCGTAGATCTCCGCCGGCGACACGTCGAGACGTTCGGCGATGTGGTCGATCGCCGCCGGGCTGATCCAGCCGACCCGATCGTTGACCGCGTGCAAGGTCGGCAGCAACAGATGCCGTCGGGCACGCAACATCTCGCCGCCCACACGATCATGGCTGGCGCCGCCGTCCTGCACGCCGAGCACCGACTCGATCGCCGCCCGTTCCGACGCGTTTGCGGCGATGCCTCGGATCTTCAGATCCATGGCATCGACTCGATCGTGGTCGTCATCGTGACGTGAGCCTCTCGATGCGAACCGCTGACGCCTTGAACTCCGCGGTGCCGGACCGTGGGTCGGTGGCATCGATGGTGAGTTGGTTCACGTCGACTTCGTCGGCGAAATGGAACGACATGAACACGAGCCCTGTGCGCAGACCCGGGTCGATCCGTACTGGCACCTTCACGGCGCCGCGCCGCGATTCCACCCGCACGACATCGCCGGCGACCACACCGATCGAGCGGGCGTCGTCGGGTGAGAGGTCGATCGTCTCGCCGACACGGTTCGGGCTGCGGTAGCCGCCCGACTGGACGCCGGTGTTGTACGAGTCGAGGCGTCGGCCGGTGGTGAGTCGGAACGGGAATTCGTCGCTGACCGACTCGACGGGCGGGTCGTGGACGACCACGCTGAAGGGTGCGGGTCGACCGCGGTCGGCGGGGTCGTCTGCCCACAGTCGACCGTGGAGGAACGACGGTTCGAGCGAGTCGTCGCTGGGACAGGGCCACTGGATGCCGCCGAGTTCGTCGATGCGCTGCCACGACATCCCGGCGTGCAGCGGTGAGAGGCGTCGCACCTCGTTCCACACGTCTTCGTGGGTGTCGTAGTGCCAGTCGTGGCCGAGGTGTCGGGCGAGGTCGACGAGGATGTCGATGTCGTCCCGGGCCGAGCCCGGCGGGTCGAGTGCCTTGCGGACGCGCTGCACGCGACGTTCGGAGTTGGTGACCGTTCCGTCGGACTCGCACCACGACGCGGATCCGGGCAGCACGACATCGGCGAGCTCCGCGGTCTTGGTCAGGTGGATGTCGAGCACGACGAGATGGTCGAGGCCTTGCAGAAGTTCGACCGCCCGGCTCACGTCGGCCTCGGACCGTGCCGGGTTCTCGCCGATGACCAGGAGCGATCGGAGCTCCCGGCGCTCCATCGCGTCGAACATCTCGGTGAGGTGCCACCCCTCGGTCGGCGGCACCATGGCGTTCCATTCGATGTCGAACTTCGCCCGGGCATCAGAATCACTCACGTTCTGGAAGCCGGGCAGCTTGTCGGGCAGGGCACCCATGTCGCCGCCGCCCTGCACGTTGTTCTGGCCACGCAGCGGAGACAGCCCGGCGCCGTACCGGCCGACCTGGCCGGTCAGCAGCGCCAGATTGCACAACGACAGCACGTTGTCGACCCCGTTGTGGTGCTCGGTGATGCCGAGTGTCCAACACAGTTGCGCCGCCGTGGCACCCGCGAAGGAATGCGCCAGTTCGCGGATCGCGTCCGCGGGTACGCCGGTCACAGCGCTGCCGCGCTCGAGGGTCCACCCGTCGACCGAGGCCGCGAACTCGTCGAACCCGGTCGTTGCTCGTTCGACGAAGTCACGGTGGGCAAGGTCAGAGGCGATGATCTCACGGGCGAGGGTGTTGGCGAGCGCAATGTCGGTGCCGACCTCGATGCCGAGCCACCGGTCGGCGAACTGGGCGGTCTCGGTACGGCGCGGATCGACCACGAAGAGCCTGGCGCCGGCGCGTACCGCCTGGAGGACGTGGTGGAAGAAGATCGGATGCGCGTTGCGCGCGTTCGAGCCCCACATCACGATGACATCGGCAGCCTCGGCCTCGGCGTACGAGGAGGTGCCACCACCGGCTCCGAACACGGTGGCCAGACCGACCACGGAGGGAGCGTGTCAAGTTCGGTTGCAGCTGTCGATGTTGTTGGTGCCGAGAGCGACCCGGGCAAGCTTCTGCGCGATGAAGTTCAGCTCGTTGGTCGACTTCGAACACGAGAACACACCGACCGACGAGGCGCCGTTGGCCGTGCTGGGTGCGAATCCTGCAGCCGCTCGTTCGAGTGCCTCGTGCCAGGTCGCCGGGCGAAGGCTGCCCCCGTCACGCACGAGTGGCTCGGTCAGACGGTCGAGCGGACGGTGACGATGCCGATGGTGGGCGCTCGCAGCCATCGCGAAACGGTAGCCCACCACGACCAAGCATGCCGTTGCGTGGTTCGGCGGGCGACGAGGAGGTTGGTTCTGTTGGCGTCGCGCGTCGATCTCGATCGTCCAGGTGGGTAGCGACGCTTCACAAATTCTGACGTTGGGCCCTGGTGGTGTGATGCACCGGGTGGCCCAATGGTTGTGTCCGAACCCGACGGTCACGGGAGGAGAGCCATGAGCGCACAAGCGAGTGGAGCAACGTTCGAGGGAGTCGCCGCGACTGCGAACCTCCTGCAACCTCTGCGGCGGTGGGCCGAACGAGAACCGGACCGCGTCGTTGCGATGGAGCGCGCCGGCGACCGGGTCGTCGACTGGACCGCTCGGCAGACCGCCGAGCGGGTACGCGCCGTCGCGAAAGGTCTCGTCGCCTGCGGCGTTGCACCGGGTGACCGTGTCGCGCTCATGTCGCACACCCGACTCGACTGGATGATCGCCGACCTGGCGATCATGTCAGCGGGCGCGGTCACCGTGCCCGTCTACGAGACGTCCTCCGGCGAGCAGCTCGGCTGGATTCTCGAAGACAGCGGTGCCGTCGTTGCCGTCGTCGAGAACGCCGAGATGCGTTCGCTGTTCGACAGCGTGCGTGATCGTGGCCCCGACTGCAGCGAGGTCGTGATCATCGAGCCGGTCGACGGCCAACCGGGTCTCGACCGTTTGGCGGAACTCGGCATGGACGTCGACGACGGCGAGATCGAACGTCGCACGGATGCGCTCGGTGCCGATGATCTGGCGACGGTCATCTACACCTCCGGGACCACCGGCCGCCCGAAGGGGTGCATGCTGACGCACCGCAATCTGTGCTCGAACGTCGCGCAGACCGTCGATGCGATCGGCCCCGAGATTCGCGCGGACGACACCGGACTGCTGTTTCTGCCACTCGCGCACTCGCTCACCAAGGGAAATCTGCTCTTCTGCCTCGAGATGGGTCTACCGGTCGGGTTCACATCCGACATCGCGCGCCTCCCTGGGGAGCTCTCGATGATGCGTCCGTCGGTCATCGCTGCCGTGCCGCGCGTCTTCGAGAAGGTTCACAACGCGGCCCACCGTTCGGCGCACTCCACTCGGAAGGGGCCGATCTTCGACCGTGCCGAAGCGGTCGCCGTCCGCTGGTCGAAGGAGCATCACGCCGGATCGACAAGGCCGTGGACCACCGCCGAGCACTGGCTGTTCGACCGGCTGGTGTATGGCAGACTCCGCCAGGCGCTGGGTGGGGCGATGCGGTTCGCGTTCAGCGGCGGCGGCCCGCTCGGTGTGCGTCTGACCCGCTTCTTCGACGGGGCTGGAGTGTGTATCTACGAGGGATACGGGCTCACCGAGACCAGCCCCCTGTTGACGATCAACCGGCCGGGCGCGTGGCGACCGGGGTCGGTGGGCCGCCCGGTCGCGGGCACCACGATCCGGATCGCAGCCGACGGCGAGGTCCTCGCAACGGGGCCGCAGGTGTTTCCCGGCTACTGGCGCAACCCCGAGGCGACCGCAGAGGTGTTCGACGACGACGGCTGGTTCCACACTGGCGACATCGGCGAATTCGACGACGACGGCTTCCTGTCGATCACCGGGCGAAAGAAGGAACTCCTCGTCACCGCGGCGGGCAAGAACGTGGCCCCCGCTCCGCTGGAGGATCGTCTTCGTGCGCACCCGTTCGTGAGCCAGGCCGTGGTCGTGGGCGACCAGCGCCCGTTCATCGCCGCGCTCGTCACGATCGACGAGGACGAGTTCTCCGAGTGGGCCCGCGAAACCGGTCTGGTGGCAACGACCGTCGCGGAGGCGGCCGAGGGCGCCGAACTCCGCGAGGTGATCCGTGCGGCGGTCGACGAGGCGAACGCTTCGGTCTCGCGGGCCGAGTCGATCCGTGAGTTCGTGATCCTTCCGCGCGACCTGACGATCGAGGCCGATGAGCTGACACCGACGCTGAAGGTGCGTCGAGCCGTCGTCCTCTCGCGCTACGAGACGGCCATCGAGTCGATCTACGGGACCTGACGAGGATCTGTCGCGCCATGTCCGAGACGATCGACCAGTCCGCACCCGAGGCGGAGGTGGTCACGCTGGCCGACGGTGGCCAGATCCTGGTGCGCCCTCTCGTGCCGGCCGATCGCGACGAACTCGCCGAGCGCTACCTCGAACTGTCGCCGAACGCCCGCCGGTTGCGTTTCTTCAACGCTCCGGACCACCTCTCCACGCGGCTGCTCGACCACCTGATGGATGTCGACGGAACCGAGCGGTGTGCGCTCGTCGCGGTCGCGATCGACGACGAGGGGACGCCCGGTGTCGGGCTGGCTCGCTACTCGCGCAGCCGCGACGAGCCGGACTGCGCAGAAGCCGCGGTGACGGTGCTCGACGCCTATCAGAACCGGGGGATCGCAACGGTGTTGCTCCACCGCCTCGCTGACGAGGCCCGGCAACACGGCATCTCGACCTTCACGGCGAGCGTGATGTGGGAGAACCGGGCGCTGCTCGACGGCCTCCGGTCGTTCGGCGCCGTCGTCGTGCCGAACGAACCAGGCGTGGCGTCGGTCAGGGGCGCGTTGCCCGACCCGGATGTCGCCCTGCCCGAGACCGAGATCCACCGAGTGTTGCGTATGTTCGCTGAGCGTGTGGGCGAGGCGATCGGCCTGCGTTTCGAACGCTGACGCCGGTTCGACCGGGTCCGTGCGATCGGTCAAACGGTCGCCCACCCGCGAGCCGGCGTGCCGTTGCGTAAGGTGGCGGCGACGAGGAGGACCAAGGCAGCCATCATGGACAGCGACACACTCGGTGAGACGCCTGCTGCGGCTGAGAACTCCGCCGTCGTCGATGTGGTCGTCACCCAGCACCGAACTGTCAACGGGGGCCTGCACAGCCGCGTGTACCAGGATCGCCTGATCGTCGAGGAGCCGCTTTCGATCCGGCTCGACGACACGCTGGTCACCACGACGATGCGGACGCCCGGTCACGATCTCGAACTCGCGGTGGGTTTCTGCTTCACCGAGGGGTTGCTGAACGGTGAGCTCGTCGTCGACGTGGCCCACTGCGTTCGCTCGCGCTGTGCGAGCGCCTTTGGGTCCTCCCCGGCCCCGTCCCCGGGAGGACCGAGCCGCCCGCTCGGTCACGCTGGTCCGGCGGCGGGCGACGCCGATGTGACGCAGGCCAACACCGTGACAGTTCGCACTGGCGGCCGCGCACCGGTACCGACACCTCGTCTCGGAACGACGTCGTCGAGTTGCGGGTGGTGTGGAAGCGAGCAGCTCGAGGCGTTGGCCGCCCGCCTCGAGTCGCTTCCAGCGGTCACCGCGATGGACGCAGAGGTCCTGATGAAGGTTGCCGGGATGGCGCGGTCGAGACAGGACCTCTTCGGCGACACGGGAGCGTCACATTGCGCTGCGGCATTCGACAGCGATGCCAACGTCCTGGTGCTGCGAGAGGATGTCGGTCGGCACAACGCGGTCGACAAGGTCGTCGGGCGTCTGCACCTCGATGACTGCACGATGGTGCCGCCCGACTGGGGCTTGTTCGTGAGTGGGAGAGCCAGCATCGAAATGGTGCAGAAGGCGTGGGCGGCCGGATTCGGCACTCTGGTCGCCGTCAGTGCGCCAACCGCGCTCGCCGTCGATGCCGCTCGCCAGGCGGGAATGACCCTGGCCGCCTTCGTGCGACCCAACGGTTTCAACGTCTATTCACCCGCGCCGTGATCGGACGAATCTGGAAGCGCCACGGTCGCGGTCGCAGCCGTGTTCAGGCTGACGTCGTCGCGGCCTGTATGGCCAGACGCTCGTCGAGGTCGCCGTACGCCATGATCTCGCGGCCGGCAACGAACGCGATTCGATCGCCCCAGCGTTGCTCGGGTGCGAGATGTCGGCGGACGTAGCGCAGTGCCACCAGCGACGTTCGGATGTCGTCGGCGCCTTGCTCGAGCAGCAGTGCCGCCGAGGTCGTCTGGACGAGCAGATTCGTCAACCTGGCCGCGTTGGCGCCCACCCAATCGGCATCGACGAGGTCGAGGTCGGCGATCCGCGTCGCCAGCGCATCGCGTGACTCCCTGACGGTGTCGATGGCGTCGGCGAGCCAATCGGGTCCGGATCCGGCACGATCGAGCGCCGCGTCGATCCGATCGAGGACCGCTTCGTGAGCGGCGTCACGGCGAATCGCGCGCTGTACGTCGAGCATGCAGATGTTCTCGCTGCCCTCCCAGATCGGATGGCACTGCGCGTCGCGCAGCAGTCGGGTGAGACCCCAGTCCTCGCAGTACCCGTTGCCCCCGACGAGTTCAACGGCAAAGCCGGCGGCCTCGACGCCCAGTCGACACAGACGCACCTTGGCTGCTGGTACGAGGATTCGTCGCAGCCGGGCACCGTCGCTCTGGCTTCCGGCGGCACCGCATTCGAACCCGAGCGCAAACGCAGCTTCGAGTTCGACGAAGTGGTCGACGAGCTGTTCCCGCGCGAGCGGGAGGTCGACGAGCATCCGGCCCTTGACTTCTCGCTGATGCGCCCAGACCAACGACTCGAGCACACTGCGCCGTGCGATGCCGAGGCCCATCATGGCAACACCGAACCTCGAGCCGTTGACCATCTCCATCATCCGATTGAGGCCACCGGCATCGGAGGTCTCGACGGTTCCGTCGCTGTGTTGGGGCCGCAGGGCGTAACCCAGCGCCCCGTTGAACTCGACTTCGCCGGTCGGCACGCTCTTGGTGCCCAACTTGTCCTTGAGGCGCCGCATGGTGAACCGGTTGCGGCTTCCGTCGTCGAGATATTTGGGAACGAGGTACAAGCCGATTTCGCTCGCCCCCTCCGACGCCCCGTCCGGGCGTGCCAGCATGACGATCGCCTCTCCGTCGATGTTCGAACAGAACCACTTCTCGCCATCGATCAGCACACGACCATCACCGATGTCGCGGGCGACGCACCGGATGGTGCGCCCGAGGTCGGACCCGCCGGCGCGTTCGGTCAGGAACATCGACCCGTCGGTGCCGTCGTCGAAGTTGTCGGTGCGCAGCTTGGCGAGCAGGTCGTCGCGAAGGTCGGGTGGTGCGTACGCGGCCACGAGCCCTGCCACTCCACTGGTCATTCCGAGCGAACACACCATTCCGGTGTCGGCCTGCGACAAGAGGTAGTTGACACCTGCCAGCACCACCGCTGGGGCGGGTCGTCCTCGTCGGGTCTCGTCGGTCGCGAACAGCGACACGTATCCCGTCTTCCAGAGCTTGCGTTTCGAATCGATCGTGGCAGGGTGGTGTTCGATCTCGTCGACCTCGTCGGCCCACCGGTCATACCGCACGAGCACTGGGGGGTTCTGGTCGATGACATCGGCGTTGCGCGCGATGTCTCCGCCGCACAACTCACCGAAGTCATGGAGCTTCTGGGCTGACCAGTCCCGATCTGCCGGCGGGGCGTCGGTCGCCACCCGGCGCTGCAATCCGGGATCGAGGTCGAACCAGTTCTCACCGATCACACCGTCGAGCGTCTCGTAGTCGATCACGGTCAACCTCCAGGGGAGATGTGTGGTACTGACGAACAGTTGCGAACGTACCAGCCTCCCGCCCGTCCACCCGATCCGTGCCCCCAGCCCGAAAAATGCCTGGATGTGCGCGCTCAGCGCGACAAACGAGGCATTTTTCGGGTGTTGTGGACCGTCGGCGTCAGTCGCCCGGCAGCCGTCGGGCACGCATGACGACGTCGTCGACGTGGTGCGAGGCCGAGGCGTGTCCCTGGGGTCGGGGTCTCTTCTCGTTCGTCTCGAGGTGCCAGCCGACGGACGTTGCGAGCACGTCGACGAAATCGTCGACTCGGACGTACGCGTCCGCGTCGAACATCCGACTGTGTTGACGGGTGTCGATCCGGTGCCGCATCGGTTCGAGGTCGTGGCCCACGACGAGCAGCGTGCCGCCGGGTGCGACCGCGCCGAGCATGTTCGCGATTGCGCGGTCTTCGGCGGTTCGCGGGATCGACGCGTAGTGAGCGGTCACGAGATCGAACGCCTCGACCTGGAATGGATCGAGCGCGTTCGTGTCGACGTGGAGGCACTCGAGGTTCAGGTTGCGCCTCGTTGCTTCGGCGGTGATGTGGTCGAGCGCACGCCGGGAGATGTCCGACGCGGTCACCTGCCAACCCTGCTCGGCCAACCAGATTGCGTCACCTCCCTCACCCGCGCCGACGTCGAGTGCCCGGCCGGGCCGGGTTCCGCTGATCTCGTTGACCAGCGTGCCGTTGGGATTGCCGCTCCAGAGCTGGTCGCCGCTGTAGCGCTGGTCCCAATCGGTCTCGTTGGCGGTGGTGCCCGGGTCGAGATCACAGCCGGTCGACTCGGCTGGCAGAATGACGTCGTCATGGCCGTTCAGGTCGTCATCGTCGAGCACCCACCGTGCGGTGATCGCGTGGCCACCGGTGAGGTCGATCCGGAATCGGCCGTCGTCCGTTCGGGCCACGTCGACGGCTCGTGCATCCAGCACCTCGACACCGCGTCGGCGAACCTGATCGCGCGTTGTCGCTTCGATCTGCGTCGGCTCGACCGCGTCGCCGCGATCGTCGCTGTCGATCACGAGCACCGTGTGGTGTCGGAAGCGAAGATCGAGCGCGGCCGACATGCAGGCAGCCGTTGCACCGATGATTGCGACGTCGCAGTGCCGCTCGATTCGATGTGGCACATGCTCGCTCATGGGCCCCGACGCTATTGCGCGAGTCGCGGTGCCAGCGTCGTAGTCGTGATCGTTCAGGGCAGATGCGCGGGAAGCCGGTCCGATGTTCGCGTGGCCGAAAATCATTGCGCCGCCACGCCGCACCGTCCTTGCGATGAGCGAGGCGACCGTATGCGGCGGTTTCGCTCATCAAAGGGGTGGTTGCCGTCCTTGCGATGAGCGAGGCGACCGTATGCGGCGGTTTCACTCATCGGGGCTCTCCCGAGTGTGGACACAATCTAGAATTGGTGGTAGTCTGGAAACCGTGATCGAGGCCGATGCGCTGCTCCGCCGGAATGGTCTGCAGGTGACCGCTCAACGTCTGGCGATCCTGAGGGCGGTCGACGGCCACCCGCACGCGACGGCCGACGACGTGATCGACGCGGTGCGAGCGAGCATCGGCAGCGTCTCGCGCCAGGCCGTCTACGACTCGCTCGGCGTTCTCGTCGACAAGCGGCTCCTGCGCCGTATCGAGCCCGCCGGCTCGGCTGCGCGCTACGAGAATCGCATCGGCGACAACCATCACCACTTGATCTGTCGCGGCTGCCGCTCGATGGTCGACATCGACTGCGCGGTTGGGTACACGCCGTGTCTCACCGCGGCCGATGATCACGGCTTCGAGATCGACGAGGCCGAAGTCGTCTACTGGGGTCGCTGCCCCGACTGCCGAACCGCATCCACCGCCTGACACCCGACAACATCCCGACAACTCCACCGACCACACCCGAAGGAGCACACCATGAGCGACAACACCGACGTCTGGCAGATCAACGACAACGAGATGGGCTGTCCGGTCATGCACGGACCCAATGCCGGACACACCGCCGTCGGCTCGACCGCCAACGAACACTGGTGGCCGAACCAGCTCAACCTGCGGATGCTGCATCAGCACTCGCCCGCGTCGAACCCGATGGACGACGACTTCGACTACGCGACCGAGTTCGCGAGCCTCGACTACGCCGCGCTCAAGGCCGACCTCACCGCGTTGATGACCGACTCGCAGGACTGGTGGCCAGCCGACTACGGCCACTATGGCCCGCTGTTCGTCCGGATGTCCTGGCACAGCGCGGGCACGTACCGCATCGAGGACGGACGCGGCGGCGGCTCGACCGGCACGCAGCGGTTCGCGCCACTCAACAGCTGGCCCGACAACGGCAACCTCGACAAGGCACGCATGCTGCTGCAACCCATCAAGCAGAAGTACGGTCGCAAGATCTCGTGGGCCGACCTGTTGCTACTCGCCGGCAACGTGGCCATGGAGTCGATGGGGCTCGAGATGTTTGGCTTCGCCGGTGGGCGCGCCGACGTGTTCGCCCCTGAGGAGGACATCTACTGGGGACCCGAGACCGAGTGGCTCGGCGACGAGCGTTACCACGGCGACCGTCAACTCGAGAATCCGCTGGGCGCCGTCCAGATGGGCCTGATCTACGTCAACCCCGAGGGTCCGAACGGCAACCCCGACCCGCTGGCATCCGCCCGTGACATCCGAGAGACGTTCGCCCGCATGGCGATGAACGACGAGGAGACCGTGGCGCTGATCGCCGGTGGCCACACGTTCGGCAAGGCGCACGGCGCAGGTGATCCGAACCTCGTCGGACCGGAGCCGGAAGCCGCACCGATCGAGCAGATGGGCCTGGGCTGGAAAAACGCGTTCGGCACCGGCAAGGGCGTCGACACCACCACCAGCGGCGTCGAGGGGGCGTGGACGCCGACGCCGACCACGTGGGACAACTCGTTCTTCGACACGCTGTTCGGCTGGGAGTGGGAGCTCACCGAGAGCCCCGCCGGCGCCAAACAGTGGAAGGCGTCGAACCCGGAGGCGCAGGACATCGTGCCCGACGCGCACGACCCGTCTCGGCGCCACGCACCGATGATGACCACCGCCGACATGGCGCTGCGGATGGACCCGATCTACGAGCCGATCTCGCGCCGTTACCATGAGCACCCCGACCAGTTTGCGGACGCCTACGCCCGTGCCTGGTTCAAGTTGCTGCACCGCGACATGGGCCCGGTGTCTCGCTACCTCGGTCCCGAGGCTCCGAGCGAAGTGCTGATCTGGCAGGACCCGGTGCCGGCCGTCGACCACGAACTGATCGGCGAGGCCGACATCGCAACGCTCAAGCGGACGATTCTCGACTCGGGCCTGACGATCTCCGAGCTGGTGTCGACGGCATGGGCATCGGCATCGACCTATCGCGACAGCGACAAGCGTGGCGGAGCGAACGGTGCTCGCATCCGCTTCGCACCGCAGAACGATTGGGCGGTCAACAATCCACCGCAGCTGCGCCGGGTGCTGGCCAATCTCGACGGGATCAGGGCGGGCTCCGCCAAGCCGGTGTCGCTCGCCGACATGATTGTGCTCGGTGGGTGTGCCGCCGTCGAGTCAGCCGCAAAGGCGGCCGGCCATGACGTGACGGTGCCGTTCGCGCCGGGTCGTACCGACGCCAGCGAGGAACTGACCGACACCGAATCGTTCGCTCCCCTCGAGCCGACGGCCGACGCGTTCCGCAACTACGTCGGCAAGGCACCGGCGATGTCGGCCGAGGCTCTGATGGTCGACAAGGCCCAGCTGTTGACGCTGAGCGCCCCGGAGATGTCGGTCCTCGTCGGCGGCCTGCGGGTCCTCGGCGCCAACCACGACGGCTCGGACCGGGGCGTGTTCACCGACCGCGTTGGCACGTTGACGAACGACTTCTTCGTCAACGTGATCGACCTCTCCACCGAGTGGACCCCGATGTCGGCTGACGCCGAGGTCTTCGAGGGCCGCAGCCGGGCGACCGGCGAGGTCAAGTGGACCGGCACGCGATGCGACCTGATCTTCGGCGCCAATTCGCAACTGCGGGCGATCTCCGAGGTGTACGGATCGAGCGACAGCGGCGACAAGTTCGTCGCCGACTTTGTGAAGGCGTGGACCAAGGTGATGAACCTCGACCGTTTCGACCTCCGCTGACCGAATTGCAGCAGGGGTCTGACCCCTGCTGCAATTCGATCAGACCATGTCGGTCGGAGCCAGCGCGAGACCCAACTCGACGCGGCCCGCCAGCTCGGTGGTGCGGTCCCAGTCGAAGATGACGTGGCCCTTCAACACCTCGACATCTCGTTGCAGGCGCTGGAACGGGCTCGACTCGAAATACACGCTCGCACCGGCGCCGTCGGCGATCGTGGCGATGATCGAACGTGAGGCCCGCACGGTCGCCGCGGCCGTCAACCGCATCGCCATGCGGCGTTCGATCGGAACATCTCCCACACCGGCACAGGAGTCGAGCTCGTCGATGGCTGCCTCCCACCGGATGCGCGCAGCGGCCAGATCGCTGACCACCGTGCCGAGTCGGATCTGGGCGGCAGGCTGGTCGATCGCGCGATCGCCCATCGAGTAGGCCAGCACGCGCTTGGCGATACGCGAGCGATACAACTCGACGGCGGTTTCGGCTGCGCCGAGAGCGGGCGCAGCGGCGACGAGTGCCAGCACGGGAGCGACGGGGAGGTCGGCCATGCCGTCGCCCTCGACGCCACCGGTCGACATCAGGAGTTCGTGCGACGGCAGCATCCGGTACAGCGGAACGAACACGTCGTCGAGCACGACCGTGTCACTGCCGGTCGCCCGCATGCCCGACGTGTGCCACACCTCCTCGATGCCGACCTCCGACCGCGGGACCACGACGAAGTGGGTGGCGAACTCGGGCTCGGATTGCACCGCGTGCACCATCACCCACTCGGCGTGGTGCACACCCGTTGCCCATTCCCAACGTCCGTCGACCACGAATCCTCCGTCGACCGGTGTCGCTGTACCTGTCGGAGCGAGCGGTGCGGGCGCCAACGCCCACGGCCGGGAGGGAGGAAAGAAATCGGCGTGCGCCTCGGTCGGGAACTTGCCGAGCAGCCAGCTGTGCATGACGAGGAACGAGATCGTCCACGCCGAAGCGGGACAGGCCCGAGCGAGGATGCGCGTGAGGTCGGCCAGCTCCCGCACACCGAGGCCGTGACCACCCAGCGATGTCGGCACGACCAACTGGAACAGATCGAGGTCCTCGACCTCGTCGATCGTCGCATCCGCAAGGCGGCGCTCGCGCTCGGCCTCAGCGGCGCGCGCTGCGAGGGACGACGCAAGCTGTTCGGCGCGTTCATGGACGTCGGTCAGGCGCAGCGACATGGCGGTGAGCATGAGTCCAGTGTCGTGCGCACACGGATTCGGTGGGGCCTCCCGCCCGATGCCGCGCGCAAGCCCGAAGTCAGGTGGCGGTGAGGGAGGCGAGGGCGTTGCCGATGAGGCGGCGGGCCTCGGCGGCGATCGATCCCAGTTCGTCGACGCTCGTCATCGACACCATCAGGCCGGGGTCGAGCGCGTCGACGTGCACGGTTCCGTCGACTTCGTGCACGACCACATTGCACGGCAACAACACGCCGACCTGCGGCTCGACGTCGAGCGCGGCACCGGCCAGCTTCGGGTTGCAGGCGCCCAGGATGACGTACCGGTCCATCACCTTGTCGATCTTGGCGCGCAACGTTGTCTGCATGTCGATCTCGGTGAGCACGCCGAATCCCTGCGCGGCGAGTGCGGCCTTCGTCGATGCAAGAACGTCATCGAACGGTCCATCGACGACCACGGTCTCTTCGAACACCATCTGTCTCTCCCTTCATGAGGAACGGTCTACTTCGACGGTGGCGCAGATCGCGACGTTCGGACCAGAGCCGGAGGTCCCTCCTTCCGCCAGTCATCAGTCGAGCGGGCCGGTCATGGCAACCTACGGTGTCGCTGCGGACCGATCGCTCGCCGAGTGAACCGAGGATCCGATGAGTGAACTCAACACCTACCGGACGGCACGGAGTTCGATGGCGTGATCGGCGACACACGCGACGACTCCTCACCGTCGTGGCCGGTCGCCGCACCCTCGCCAGAGGATCGTGCTCGACGACCTCGGGTATGCGCAGCTCGGTTGCTACGGCGGCCTCGGCGATCGGATCCGCACGCCGAACATCGACGCGCTCGGCGCCAGCGGGCTTCGTTATCGCAACTTCCACACCACCGCGTCGTGTTCGCCGACGCGGGCGGCGTTGCTGACCGGGCTCAACCATCACAGCGTGGGCATCGGCACGATCTGCGAGCGGGCGACGGGCTTTCCCGGCTACCACGCCCGCATCCCCGAGGACAGCGCGATGCTTCCAAAGGTGCTCGGCAAGGGGTCCGACCCGCCACTACGGATTCCTGCCCGGCGAGACCGACCAGTGGACGCCCGATCTCTGGGAGGACAACCACCGTATCGATCCACCCAAGACCGACGCACGCTGCGACGCCTACCACCTGACCGCCGCCCTCACCGACAAGGCGATCACCTGGCTCAACGAGCACCACACGATCGATCCTGGCCGACCGTTCATGTTGCACTTCGCGCCCGGGGCGCACGATCTGGCGGCCACTTATCCCGACAAGCTCGCCGAACTGCAAGCGATGTGATGGGACGACGCCCGGCGCTTCAACGTGTTGCCGCTCGATGATCGCGTGATCGAACGGTCGATGGAGCCCCGCCCTCGGCTGGTGAAATCCCACGACGTCTACCGGTTCACGTCACCGGTCCGGCTGCGCGGTCGGTGTCGCCAAGCGTCATGAATCGTGACCATCACATTCGCGCGTTGATCGACGTTCCGGGAGGAGGGTGCGAGGGTGTCCTCGTCTCCAACGGCGGCCTGAAGGGCGGCTACGCGCTCGTGGTGCACGACGGCCATCTCGTGTACGTGTCGAACTACCTCGGCCGTGAACACACGGTTGTCCGGTCGGCCGATCCACTCCCGGCCGGACGGGTCGAAGTGGCGGTGGAGTGGCGGACGACCACGTCGTTCGCCGGCGACGTGGCCCTGTTCGTCGACGGCGTCCGCGTCGGTGACGGCCACGTCGAACGCACCAACCCGGTGATCTACGCGATCGCCGAGGGACTCGAGATCGGCTCCGACACCGGCACCGCTGTGTGGCCGCAATACGAGTCGCCGTTCCTGTTCACCGGTGGCATCGTCGAGGTCGTGCTCGGTACCGCGGGTGCCGAGCATGTCGACCCCGAGGCCGAGGATCGGATCGCTCGTTACGTTCAGTGACCAGGGCGGCAGGCTCGTTCGAGGAGGTCGACCACCGTCTGATCGTCGACCTGGGTGAAGTCGTCGTACCACTCGCCGACCGAACGCAACCACGTCGGCGTTTCGACGCAGATGATCTCGTCGGCGTCGTCGGCGAGCGCGGCAACCGATTCGGGTGCCGCGACGGGCACGGCCAGCACGATCCGACTCGCTCCGTGGGCGCGGGCGACCTGGCATGCAGCTCGCGCCGTCGACCCGGTGGCGATTCCGTCGTCGACGATCACCGCGATGTGCCCGGTCAGGTCCACACGGGACGTTGCCGTACGGAACCGTTTCGCTCGTCGCTGTAGTTCGTCGCGTTCTCGCTGTTCGACTCGGGAGATGTCGGCCTCGGACGCGCCGACGAGCCGCACGATCTCGTCGTTGACAACGCGTACGCCGTCCTCGCCGATCGCGCCCATCGCCAACTCCGGCTGACCGGGAGCGCCGATCTTGCGGACGACGATCACGTCGAGCGGAGCTTCGAGCACCGTCGCGATCTCGAACGCCACGGGGACCCCTCCTCGTGGCAGACCGAGCACCACGATGTCGTCACCGCGAAGGCCGTCGAGGTGGGCGGCGAGTGCGACGCCCGCCTCGGCGCGATCGCGGAAGACGCGCGGCATCGGGACCTCAGTCGATCCCTGCCGGTGCAGTGAGGAGGTGATCTCCTGTCACGCAGGCATTCTCGCTCAGGCGCGTGGGCGACTTCGAACGCTCCGACTCCCGACCTTTTGCCACGAAGTGGTTACGTTTCGGCGAGACGGGCCGACCGTGCCCGATCGCCGACGAAGGGACATCCATGGAGACCACGCTGAACCCAACGGCCGCCGGCTTCGACGCCGAGCGCTTGGACCGGATCGCGGAGCACTTCCGCACCGCCTATGTCGAGCCGGGCAAGATCGCCGGATTCCAGGTCGCGGTCGGGCGGAGAGGGCACCTCGCCTATCGCACGACGGTTGGCACGATGGATCTCGAGACCGGAACGCCGCTCGACGACCAGACGATCTGGCGGCTGTACTCGATGACCAAGCCGATCACCGGTGTGGCGCTGTTGTCGTTGATGGAGCAGGCGCGGGTGAAGCTGAACGATCCCATCCATCGGTTCCTGCCGGAGTGGCGCGACGTGAAGGTCGGTGTCAAGCAGGCCGACGGGAGTGTGGAACTCGTCGAGCTCGAACGGCCGATCAGCGTCAAGGACGCCTTGATGCACATGACCGGGATCGGTACCGGCCCCAAAGAGGCGCGGCTGAACCTCGAGGCGCTCGTCGATGGTGGCGGGTCGAGGTCGCTCGACCCGTCAGCCACGCTCGCCGATCTCAGTCGTCTGCTCGCCACCGAGCCGCTGTGGTTCCAGCCCGGCGCGCACTGGTATTACTCGTGGTCGTCCGACATCTGCGCCCGCCTCGTCGAGGTGATCGCGGACGAACCGTTCGGCGAGTACCTGCAACACGCGGTCTTCGAGCCGCTCGGCATGGTCGACACCGGTTTCCACGTGCCCGAGCAGGATGCGCATCGGGTTGCTTCGTTGTACGCGCGCACAGCGAGCAAGGAGGTGCGGCTCCTCGACGATCGCGCCAAGAATCGACTCTGTCGTGTGCCCGCGATGCAGTCGGGCGGCGGTGGTCTCGTCGGCACGCTCGACGACTACGTCCGATTCTGTTCGTCGTTGACCGCCGGTGGCACCACCGGCGGTCCGAGGGTCGTGTCGAGGCCGACGGTCGAAATGATGAGTACCAACCATCTGCCGGGCGGTGCCAGCCTTCGCGACTTCGCGATGCCGGGTGGCTACGGCGAGGTCGGCTTCGACGGCAACGGGTTCGGCCTACAGGTGGCCGTCGGGCTCGGGCCCGCCGAGACGGCTGGCGTCGGACCGGCCGGCGACTACATGTGGGGCGGCGCCGCGTCGACGTCGTTCTGGATCGATCCCGTCGAGGACCTGTATGCGGTCTTCATGACCCAACTCATCCCGAGCGGCGTCTTCGACTTCCGTGGCCAGCTCCGATCGCTGGTGTACGGCGCGATCAACGACTGAGCCCAACCTCGCGATGAGCGAAACCGCCGTATCCGGTCGGTTCGCTCATCGCCGGGGTCTCGATCGGGCTCAACTCGGGTGGAAGTGTGACCGATGAACAGTTGTGGCTGATCTGCGAACTGCGCTGCAACCGGGGATGGTGCTGGTCAGCCCGGCCGGCAACGTACGGATCCTGCGGTCGCGGCACGGCGGACGACGACGGCTGGAACTGCTCGGATGGCGCTGCGGTCTCCGACGATGCTGCGAGCGACCCGGAGCAGTGGACTGCCTACCGGCCCGAGGAACTGGCCGCCCGACTCAAGCTCGCCACCGAGGTCTGCGACCTGGGCGGGTTCAAGGAGTTGAGTGGCGGACTCGCGACGTGGGACGCATGTTCGGGGCGCCCCTGCGCTCTACCACGGCTCGCCCGCCTGATTCGCTGATCGAGCGTTCTGCCTGCAGCGAAAATCGGCTGCGGCACGCAACAACCCGAGCCACGATGGCGTCATGCCGACATCGATCGATGAACGACTCGCCGAACGACTCCTCGACCGCAGGATCGTCGTGCTCGGCGACGAGGTGACCGACCAATCTGCCCACCGGGTCGTGTCACAACTGCTGGTGCTGTCCGCCGACGATCCCGACGCGGACATCTGTCTGTTCGTCAACTCACCCGGAGGGTCGGTGCTCGCCGGTCTGGCGATCTACGACGTGATGCAGCTCGTGCCGAACGACGTGAGCACCGTCGCCATCGGGCTCGCCGCGAGCATGGGCCAGGTGTTGCTCTGCGGAGGTGCTGCCGGAAAACGCTACGCGCTGCCGAACGCGCAGGTCCTGATGCACGAGGGCTCGGCCGGCCTCGGTGGATCGGCGTCCGACGTCGAGATCCAGGCGGCCAACCTGATTGCCACGCTCGATCGGATGTGTTCGATCATCTCCCACCACACCGGACGCCCCCTCGACGACGTCGTCCGAGACGTCGGCCGCGACCGGTGGTTCGACGCGGTCGGAGCACGCGACTATGGCTTCGTCGATCAGGTCGTGGCGTCGCTCGACGACATCGGGCCGTTCATGCGTCACCGTGCGATCGGGGTGACGGCGTGAGCAGCTACACGATCCCGACCGTGATCGAGACCACGGCACGGGGCGAGCGCGTGACCGACATCTACAGCCGGTTGCTGGCCGAGCGGATCGTGTTCCTCGGCACGCCGATCGACGATGGTGTCGCCAACGTCGTGGTCGCCCAGCTGCTCCACCTCGCCGCCGACAAGCCGTCGTCCGACATCCACCTCTACATCAACTCGCCAGGCGGGTCCTTCACGGCGATGATGGCCATCTACGACACGATGCAGTTCGTTGCCCCCGACGTCGCCACGCTGTGCGTCGGACAGGCCGCATCGTCCGCCGCGATCCTCCTCGCTGCCGGGTGTACCGGCAAGCGTGCCGTGCTGCCGCACGCACGAGTCCTGCTCCATCAACCGCACAGCGAGGGCGCCCGCGGGTCGATGAGCGACCTCGCGATCGAGGCGGCGGAGCTGTCGCGGGTGAGGATCGAGGCGGAAGGTCTGCTCGCACGTCACACCGGCCGTTCGGTGGAGGAGGTCCGCGCCGATACCGATCGAGCGTTGGTGCTGCCGGGGTCGACGGCGGTCGGCTATGGGGTGGCCGACGTGGTTGCCGAAGTCTCAGGCCGCCCGGAGCTGGACGCCCGAACCGCGCTCCGGCCGTAGCCGCTCGACGCAGCGTTGCAGCACGTCGACGAGCGTCAGGTCGAGCGCTCCGCCGACGGCATCCAACAGGTCGGAGGAGATCTCCTTACGTCCTCGCTCGACCTCGGAGAGGTAGGCGATCGACACCGCCGCAGTCGCGGCGACGTCGGCGAGGGTTCGTTCCTGGGCGTGTCGTTCGTCGCGTAGAACGTCACCGATCACCGTGCGCAGCGCCGTCGCGCCGTCGGCGTCGCGATGCCGCGGGTTCGACGGGAACCGGAGCACCGTCGCCACCTCATCGCGCTCGATCTGCTCCTCACTCGGCATGCCCGAACTCTACGCGACGATCTGTGCCCCTCCGGTCCCGGAAACCGGGACTCCACGGGCGCAGATCGTGCGCTGGGACGCTCGGGGCGCAGATCGGGATGAGTCCGACGGGGCCGGGGCGCCATCTGTGCCCCTCCGGTCCCGGAAACCGGGACTCCACGGGCGCAGATCGTGCGCTGGGACGCTCGGGGCGCAGATCGGGATGGTCAGCTGCGGTTCGCGAAGTACTTGCGGTAGCGCTCGGCGGCTTCCTTGAGTTCGGGGTCGGCGGCGAACTTTGGCTGGTAGGACTCCCACGCCGCTTCACGCTTGTAGGGGATGTATTCGCGTGGGAAATAGCCTTCGTGCGGCCGATAGTCCTTGAGGACGCGCCGCGGCGACTGTCGACTTGTGCACCTCGTCGGCGCCGTCGGCGAGGCCCATCGTGGGGGCGCCTGCATACATGTCCTGCAACGGCGTGAGGTTCGTGGTGCCGAGTGATCCGTGGATCTGCAGTGCGTTGAACGACACTTCGCGCAGCACCCGCGACATCGTGAACTTGACGACGCCGATGTCGGTGCGGGCCTCCTGGGTGGAGCTCTGGTCGATCTTCCACGCGGTCTCGAGCACGAGCAGGCGCAGCATCCGGATCTGGGCGTAGCTGTCGGCGATCTTCTCCTGCACCATCTGGTGCTCGGCGATGATCTTGCCGTGCGACTCGCGGCTCAAGGCCCGCTCGCACATCATGTCGAAGGCGAGCTTGCACTGGGCGATGGTGCGCATGGCGTGGTGGATGCGACCGCCGCCGAGGCGCCGCTGGGCGAGCACCTTGGCGCCGTCCTCCGGGCCGAGCAGGTGATCGAGGGGGACGCGGACGTCGGTGTAGATGATGTGGTTGTGGTTGCGAGGCTCGGGCATGATCTCGACACCCGGCGTCTCGCGTGGCACCACATACATCCCGTTGGTGCACATCACGAACAAGATGTCGGCGACGCGGCCGGCGCTCGTGAACCACTTCTCGCCGTTGATCACCCACTCCTCACCGTCGCGAACAGCCGTGGTGCGGAACAGGTTCGGGTCGGAACCGCCCTGCGGCTCGGTCATCGAGTACGCGGAGAACATCTCCTGGTTGAGCAGCGGCGTCAGCCAGCGCTCCTTCTGCTCGTCGGTGCCGTAGGCCGCGAGCATCTCCATGTTGCCCGTGTCGGGTGCGGCTGCACCGAACAGCTGCGGCGCCGCCGGGTACTTGCCGAGGATCTCGTTGAGCAGCCCCAACTTGAGTTGGCCGAATCCGGGACCGCCCAACTCTTCATCGAGGAAGATCGCCCAGAGCCCCTGATCCTTCACCTGTTGCTGCAACCCGCGCACGAGTTCACGCACCTTGGGGTCAGGCGAGCGCACCGCGTACGGGAACACGTAGTGCAGCGGCTCGACCTCCTCCTTGCAGAACTGCTCGACCCAGTCGAGCTTCTGCTGGAATTCGGGCTCTGTCTCGAACGACCACATGGGCGCGAACGTACTTCGGGCGTCGTCGCCGCGCCGACGTGGAGCATCGAGGCCGGCGCCGCTGAATAGTCAGCTGTTGACTATTGTCGGATGGATGCGCTCCAGGAACGTGACCACCATGCTCCTGGCGGTCGTCGTGGTCGTGGCCGCCTCGTGCGGGTCGGACGATGCCGCGCGCGGCGACGCGCCGACGGACGTCACCGTCTTCGCTGCTGCGTCGTTGACGGCCGCGTTCACCGAATTGGGCGACGCGTTCGTGTCGGCCAATCCCGACGCCGACGTCACCTTCAACTTCGCCGGTTCGTCCGATCTCGTGGCGCAGATCGCGGACGGTGCCCCGGTGGACGTGTTCGCGTCGGCCGACCCGGCGAACATGACCAAACTGACCGACGCCGGGCTCACCGAGGGCGAATCGGCAGTCTTCGCGACCAACGTCGCCGAGGTCATCGTCGAGGCGGGCAATCCCCTTGGCATCACCGGCGTGGCCGACCTCGCCGACGACGACCTCGTCGTGGTGCAATGCGCCCCCGAAGTCCCGTGCGGTGCGTACGCCGAGCAGGTCTTCGCGAACGCCCGCCTTGCCGTGACGCCGTCGTCGTACGAGCAGCACGTCAAGGCGGTCGTCTCGAAGGTGACACTCGGTGAAGCGGACGCC
>CAVZGP010000024.1:0-169410 GCA_963774765.1 Ilumatobacteraceae bacterium | reverse complement strand
GGCGGCTTCGTTCCGTCACTCGGCAATCCGTCGACGAGCACTGCACCGCTTCGCGACCTGAAGGCGATCGAGGGTCGCCGCCCCGAACCCCCGCGCGATCGAACTGGCGCGTCGCACATCACGCCTCACACGATCACCGCAGGTCAGACGCCACGATCGTGCGCCTCGCCGACCGTTCGGAGACCTGCAGTGACCACGGGAATCCTGTGGCAGTTTGTTTGATCGCAGGGGGTTCGGCGAGGCAGTCCGGGCACTCTGTGACAGCCCTTCGTCATGATGGGATCCATGAAGTCAGCGACCCGCACCTCACTTCCGTCGGCCGAACAGCTCACGCTGCTCCCCTCGGCCGTCGCGCCCGCCACCCCTGCCCGTTTCCGCCTCAGCAAGGACACACGCGAGCGTGGTCTGCGCCACGTCGCCGAGATCCGCCAGATGCTCGCCGCCCGCACCGACGCCCACTCCGCTGCGGCATCACACCACCACGACCGGGCCGCATGACCTCGGCCGGCTCCCGGCGATGGTTTCGAGGTCAGCCCGCCGACGGTGACAGGTCGGTGACGGCCTGCCAGTAGTCGAGGTCGGGGTCGAGCGGCAGGATCGCCAGCGAACTGGTCGTCACGCCATTGTCGAAATAGGCCTGAATCTTCGCTCTGCAGTCGGCCGGAGAACCATGCACCACGAGGTCGTCGACGACCCGGTCGGGGATCGCCGCGAGCGCTGCTTTGCGGTCGCCGGCCTTCCACACGTCCCACATGCCCTGGAGCTGATCGCCCCGGCCGAGCCACTCGTGGAACGCGGCGTAGACGGGAACGTTCAGGTAGGCGGCGATCGCGAACTTCGCGGCGGCGCGCACGACCTCGGTGTTCTCGCTGGGGCAGCAGAAGATCCGGGCAACGATCTCGCGTTCCTCACCGCCCGCGGCGTCACGCACCACGGGTGCCACCGTCGACACGTCCTCGGGCGACAGCCAGTTGATGATCGCACCGTCGGCCTCGCGACCTGCCAGGCGCAGCATTCCCTCGCGCAGTGCCGCGACGAGGATCGGCGGCGTCTGTTCCGGACGCACGCCGAGCTTGAAGCCGTTGACCTCGAACGTGTCGTAGGCGTGCTTGATCTTCTCGCCGCCGAGCGCGTCCTTCAGGAATCGAACGACGTCGCGCACCTTCTTGTACGGCTCGTCGAATGGGACGCCGTTCCAGCGTTCGACGATCACGTTGCTCGACGACCCGATGCCGATCGCGAAACGCCCGGGTGCTGCGTCGGCCATCGCGGCGACGCTCTGGGCCATGCAGGCGGGGGCACGGGTGTAGGCCGGAACGATCGCCGTACCGAGCCGGAGTCGGGGCTCCCACGCGGCGGCCAAGGCGAGTGGGGTGAATGCGTCGGCGCCGTCGGATTCGGCGGACCAGATGTCGGTGTAGCCCATGTCGGCGAGTACGCCGAGCTTCTCGCGGTGGCTGTGCAACGGGCCGGGAAGCGGGACGGTCATGCCAGGTCGAATCGGGAGTGCCATGGCGGCGACACTACGCAGAACCGCCACCGGGATCAGGATTTCAGCAGGGGTCAGACCCCTGCTGAAATCCGCGGCCCGCGACGTCAGCCTTTCCAGTAACGCACGATCACCGATTGGCTCGCAGTGGCCAGCAGCGTGCCGTCTTCGGCGAACATGTGCACGAGGCCATGACCGAAGCCCCGCTCGACCGCGTGGACCCGGATGTCCATCAGCACCCACTTCGTCGGCACCATCCGGCAGACGCGCAGTGTGTTGTCCAGGCTGTTGCCGCCGGCACGAGCTCCGAGTGACTGGCCGATGCCCATCGGCACGAAGTCGCCGAGGATTGCCAGTGTCGTCGCATCGACGCCGGTGATCACGTCGGGCAATCTGGCCCACAGCAGCGTCTGACCATCGCCCGGCTCGCTGCCGTCGAGCACCTCGAACGGGCGGGCCTTCACGATGCGTTCATCGAGACGATCGTTGATCGAGCCCGACATGAACGCGTGGCGAGGACGTTCCGGGCACTCCTCCGGAGATGGAACGTCCGCAGGCATCTGCTCCCACTGACCGGACGCCTCGAGATCACGCTCGCCGAGCGCCGCGTTGACGGTGAGGATTTCGCGGTCCGCGACGTGACACACCGCTCGCGCCTGGGTGATCTGGTGGCCGTTCACGGCGATCGTCACGTCGATGTCCACCACCTCGCCGGGCTTCGCGTAGGACAGATACTGCGCAGTCGCCCACACGCACTGACGACCCGAGGTGCCTTCCATCGCCGAGATCGCCGCGGCGAGGCCCGATCCACCGAACAGGAAGTTGCCGGCGGTCGAAATGCCCTCGGTCACGGGCAGTTTCCAACGGAAGGGGTTGTGGGTGGGTTCGAGCCCGAGAAATGTGCGTGAGTCCATGACGACGCCGATCGTAGGCGCCACCTACAGTCCTGACCCATGAGTTCTGACACATGGACTGGTGACGCGGTCGGTCTGGTCGAGGCGTTCCGGGCGGGTGAACGCTCGCCCGGCGAGGAGCTGGAGGCGTCGTTCGCCGCCGTCGACGCCAGCGATCTCAACGCCGTCTGCTTCGAGGACCGTGACGCAGCGAGAGCCGCAGCGGCAGGCGCCGACGTGTCGCTGCCGTTCGGCGGGGTGCCCGTCGGCGTGAAGGAGTTGACGCCCGTCGAGGGGTGGCCCGACACCGAGGCATCGATCCCGCTGCGCGACGGCATCGCCGCGCACACCGCCACGATGGTGCGACGCCTCGTCGACAGTGGCGGCGCCGTCCTCGCCGGGCAGACCACGGCGAGCGAGTTCGGCGGCGTCAACCTCACCCGCACCAAACTCCACGGCGCCACCCACAACCCGTGGCAGCACGGCAAGACGCCGGGCGGATCATCGGGTGGTTCCGCGTCGGCGGTCGCCGGCGGGATCTATCCGATCGCCACGGGCGGCGACGGCGGTGGATCGATTCGCATCCCGGCCGGGTTCACCGGGCTGGTCGGTCTGAAGGGCACGTTCGGCCGGATCCCCCGAGGCCCGCATGCCGAGTACGGCAACCTCACCGTGTCGACCGGGTGCATGGCGCGATCGGTGCGCGACACGGCTCGCTGGTTCGATGTCACCAACGGCCACGACCCACGAGACCCGTTGAGTCTGCCACGCGTCGAGGGTTGGGAGGCCGGCCTCGGTACGCACCTCGACGGACTGCGCGGTGCACGCGTCGCAGTGGTCGACGACTGGGGTGGCGCCGTTGTCTCTCCGGTCATGTGGGAACTGCTGGAGGAGGCGGCGAGCGCGCTGATCGCCGACTGCGCGATGACGCGAGTGACCGGACTCGACACGCACGTGCCCCGAATGGGCGGTGCGTGGTCGATCTCCGGGATGATTTCGATCGCCGCGCAGCTCGCCGACAAGTGGCCCGAATGCGCCGACGACCTCACTCCCGAGATGCGCTTCGGCCTCGAGACGACCGCCGGGAAGTACGACGCCACCGCTCGCGCGCATCGAGCGTCGCCGGACCGAGGTCAACGAGGCGATGGCGCGCATCTTCGACCCGTCCGACGGCGTCGACTTCGTGATCACCGCGTCGAACCCCGACATCGCGTTCGACGCCGAGGGGCCGATCGCGTCGGTGTTCGGTGGCATCGAGGTCGGCGCCGCGAACAACGGCCGGCTGACGTTCCCGGCCAACCTGCACGGCAACGCAGCGATCTCGGTTCCCGCTGGATTCCTCGACGGTCTTCCGATCGGCCTGCAGATCGTCGGCCGTCACTTCTCCGAGCCTCTGCTGCTCGACCTCGCACTCACGATCGAACGCAACCGCCCCTGGCCCCTCACGTCTCACACCGCCACCACCGCGGGGCGATGAGTTTCCGCGCGACCCGTCCGCTGAAGACTCATCGCGCGGTGGCCACGCCCTCGAGCGATGAGTTTCCGCGCGACCCGTCCGCGCGAAGACTCATCGCGCGGTGGCCACGCCCTCGAGCGATGAGTTTCCACGCGACCCGTCCGCGCGAAGACTCATCGCTTCGGGTTGGACGACGGTCCGGGTACCTGCGACATGGAGCACGCGCATAGGTTGCCAGCCATGAAGGTGGCACTGACCGTCAACGACTTCCTCCGCCGAGCCGAACTCGTCTACCCCGACCGGGTGGCGATCGTCGACGAACCCGACCAGCCCGCCGAGTCGTGGAGCGCGATCACTTACGCCGAGATGGCCGAACGGGCCCTGGCGATGGCCGCCGGGCTCGACGCTCTGGGCATCGGTGTCGGCGAGCGGGTGGCGATGGTCAGCCACAACTCCGCTCGGCTACTGACCGCATTGTTCGGCGTGTCGGGCTCCGGCCGGGTACTTGTACCGATCAACTTCCGCCTGGTCGCCGAGGAGGTCAAGTACATCGTCGCCCACTCCGGTGCCCGGGTGCTGCTGATCGATCCTGAACTCGCCGACGCGATGGCCGACGTCGAGTGCGAACACAAGATGACCATCGGCGCCGACGCCGACGCCGCGATGTTGAAGTTCGGCGTCGAACCTCAACCGTGGGAGGCCGACGAGGACGCCACCGCCACGATCAACTACACCTCCGGCACGACCGCCCGACCCAAGGGTGTGCAGCTCACCCATCGCAACCTGTGGCTGAACGCCTCGGTCTTCGGGTGGCACATGGGCGTCAGCGACCGCGACGTGTACCTGCACACGCTCCCCCAGTTCCACTGCAACGGCTGGGGCATGCTCTACGCCGTCACCGGGATGGGAGCGAAGCACGTGATCATCCGCAAGATCGACGGCGCTGAGATCCTCCGCCGCGTCGAGGAGCACGGTGTCACCCTGATGTGCGGTGCGCCCGCCGTGCTCAACATGGTGCTCGACGCCGCCGCCACGTGGGAAGCCGACACGGGACGCCCGATTCCGGGGCGGGGCCAGGTGCGCATCGTCGTGGCCGGCGCTCCCCCGCCGACGCGCACGATCGAGCGGACCGAGACCGAACTCGGCTGGGAGTTCGTCCAGATCTACGGGCTGACCGAGACCACGCCGGTGATCACGATGAACCGGTCACGCGCCGAGTTCGACGATCTCGGTCCGTCCGAGCGCGCCCTGAAACTCAGCCGGGCCGGAGCGCCGGTGGTCGGCTGCACGATGGCGGTCAGCAAGGACGGCGAGATCATGGCGCGGGGCAACATGATCATGGCCGGCTACTGGGAGCAGCCCGACCAGACCGACGCTGCGATCCACGATGGGTTCTTCCACACCGGCGACGGTGGGTTCATCGACGACGATCAGTACGTCACGATCTCCGACCGCAAGAAGGACGTGATCATCACCGGCGGTGAGAACGTTTCGTCGATCGAGGTCGAAGACGCGGTCTTCCAGCACCCCGACGTGACCGAGGTGGCCGTGATCGGCATCCCCGACGAGAAGTGGGGCGAGCTGGTGACCGCTCTCGTTGTCACCACTCCGGGGAGCGAGCTGACCGACGCCGAGCTCATCGCATTCACCAAGACCAAGTTGGCGGGCTACAAGTGCCCCAAACGCGTCGAGTTCCGCGACGAACTGGCCCGCACCGCCACCGGCAAGCTCCAGAAGTTCAAGCTCCGCGAGCCCTTCTGGACCGACGTCAACCGCCAAGTCAACTGACTCGGGCAGCGGCCATCCCGCTGCGATGAGCCAAACCGCTGAATCCGGTCGCTTCGCTCATCGCACACCACTCGACGCCCGCTCCGATGAGCCAAACCGCCGTATACGGTCGCTTCGCTCATCGCACACCACTCGACACCCGCTCCAATGAGCCAAACCGCCGTATACGGTCGGTTGGCTCATCGCACGGGTCGCGATCGAGCGACGGTGCTGTTGGGAGGGATGCCCGACCCGTGCGCGCTCTACGAGTCGGCCGAGTGCGACGGACGCACCGACCACGCCTCGACGTTGTCGTCGAGGCCCAACAGCCCCTCGCGCCGTTCGGCGCCCCATTCCGACCCGAGCACGTCACGAATTGCAGACTCGACGAGGACCTCGCCGGTCTGCGCCAACGACGCGAGCGTGAACGCCGTGCTGACCGGTTCGCCCCACATGCTGAACGCGAGTTGCTGTTGGCCGATTACGCCGCTCGCGACGTCACCCGAGGCCAGACCAGCGCGCACCGACAGACTCTGTCCGTACTCGGTACCGATGCGCTCAACCATCTGCATCACGCCGGCGGTGAACTGCACGGCCGCGTCGATTCGCGCGTCATCCTCCCCGAGCCCGGTCGCGAACAGGGCGTTGATCGACGACCGGCGAATACGCTCGACGCCGAACTCGTCCTGCAGTTGCTCGACACCGTCGACCAACTGCTCGGTGATCTCGAAGACCATGTCCTGATCCGATCCGGTCGCCTCGGGGATGCCATCGACCAGAAACGCGATCACCGTCGCTGTGTCGAGCAAATCGGCGATGTCCTGCTCGCCGCTGCGGACGCGATCGACCAGTCGAGGGGGCACCACCGCCCCGAGCACGGCGTTGATCTGCTCCTCCTCGACGGCCAGCGCGGCCTCCTCCGCCTCGAGCCGGGCGGCCACGTTGACGAGTTGACGCCCGACATCGCCCAGTTCGTTGTTGCCGAGTTGGTCGACCCCCGACGCCGGCTCGCCCTGGGCGATGCGACCTGCCGCGTCGACGAGCCGACCGAACGGGCGGGTCAACGATCGCGCCATCCACCAGCCGAGCACCGCGGTGACCGGGAGCAGAATCGCCATCACCGCGAGTGTGCTGCGCAGCAACGATGACAGACCCGCGGTTGCTTCGGACCGGTCCTGTTCGACGACCACGGCCCAGTTCTGGTCACCGACGCGGACAGGCCCAGCCGCCGTGAAGGCAGAGTGCCCGCTGTAGGTGGTCACGGTTCCGACGAACGTGTCGCCGCTGAGGGCCGTATCGACGGCGCTGTTGTCGACCACCTGGGTGAGCGCGGCGGAGCCCACCAGACGCATCTGGTCGACGAGCGCCTCGTCACCGGTGCGTTCGTACGCGTCGGCGAGGAACTGCTCGGGATCCTCGAGCCATGCCCGCGGATCGGTTCGCATCGTGCCGTCAGCGCCGACCAGGAACACATCCCCGGTGTCGCCGAGACCCAGAAGATCCCAGTCCTGACCGGCGTTCGCGAGGTTGGTCAGGGTCGTCACCGGGATCTCGGCGACGAGGGCACCGGTCGCATCAGACGTCGAACGAATCGCCGTTGCGACGAAGATGACCGCTTGGCCCCGCGCCGGTACGTAGAACGAGGTGTCGGAGATCACGGTCTCACCGACAGCGACCGTCGACAGTGCGTCGACCACGGAGCCCAACGCTCCCGACGCCCACGGTCCCGTGGCCACGTTCGTGCCGACGTCGATCCGCTTCATCACCGAATAGACGACCTCACCGGTGTCGACATCGACGAACATCAAGTCGTTCAGGTCGGAGTTGCGCACCAGCGCTCGCAGCAGCGGGTGATACTCCGCATGCGCCCGGCTGTAACTCGAGCCGTCGCCGGCATCGTCGAGGCGATCCCGGTCGTCGAACTGGTCGGGATTCCGGGCGATGTACTCGTACTGGACGAACTGGCCGCTGCCCGACTCCGGCAGCAGCGCCGAGGTCGAGACGTCCTGGCCGGATTCGCGGAGCGGTTCGAGTGCGATGTCGTAGGCGGCCTCGAGTTCGGCCAGTTCCTCCGCCGACAGCGCATCCTCGACGTCGGCGTAGCCGTCAGACAGCGCGTCGAACGCAGTGATCACGCTCGGCGTGACCGCAAGCGTCGAGACCGAGGACTGCACGCGCTCGGCGCCGCGCTCGATGGCCTGCACGCGCGTGTCGCGCAGCGAACTCAGTTGCGCCTCGACGCTGTCGGAGATCAGCACCCGGGCAAACACATAGTTCAGCCCCGACAGCAGCAGCACCGAGACCAGCGCCACGCCGACCAGCGTGAACTCGAGGCGGCGGCGCAGCGTGCCGCGACCACGCGCGCTCACGTCGCGTCCCGCTGGGATCGTCGCAACACGCGGTCACATCGGCGCCGACGAGAAATGCCGAGCTGCTCGAACGCGGCCGCGAGTTCCGTCGAGGCAGCCAAGGCCGTCGCGGCGGCGTCGGCAGGTATGCGCACCACCCGGCAGTCGCCCACTGCCACCACGACCACGTCGCGATCGGGCACATCGAATTCGCCGAGCACGCCCAGCAGCTCGCCAGCGCCGTGGTCGAGCACGTCGAGATCGTTCTCCTCGTCGCCACCGCGCAACAACAGCCGCGCCCGTCCGTCGGCGAGCACGAACACGTCGCGTTGCTTGCCGGGCGGGATGATCACCTCACCGGCCTCGTATGTCGCGATCGAGGACTCGGCCGCCAGGCGATCGAGCACCTCGTCGATGGCTTCCGCGAGCAACGGGGCATCCAACAGCGCACGCCGTACGTCTGCCGGCGACACCTGCGATGCGATTGCCGTCTGCACCCCATCGAACAGATACAGGTCCTGGGCGGGGTTCGGGAGCGGGACGCCGTGACGGTACGACAGATACCAGACGAGCGACGCGAAATCGGCCCGCACCCGAGGCGCGATCGAGAAGTCGTCGATCCACATGAACGCCTGGTAGTCGACGACCGGATCGGCGATGTTCGTGACGAACACGATCGGAGGCGGATCCGCCACAACGCCGGCCGTCGAGCGGGCGGCGTCGATCAGCATCGCCTTCGCTGCGGTCGGCGGAGCGGTTCGTTCGATCTGGACCGGCACCATGACGCGGTGGAATCGACTCGGCTGGTCGAAGTTGACGATCGTCGCCTTGGAGAGTTGGCCGTTCGGGATGACGACCAGATCGCCGTCCCGATTCTCGATGCGCGTACTGCGCCAGTTGACGTCGATCACACGGCCCTCGACGTCGCCGGACTCGATCCAGTCACCAGCACTAAACGGTTGATCGGCGAGCAATGTGAAGCCGGAGGCGATACCGCCCAGCGTGTCCTGGAGCGCGAACGACACCACCAACGAAGTGACGCCGAGCGCGGTCAGCGCAGCAGAGAGATCGACGCCCCAGACCCCGGCGATCAGCCACCACGCGGTGACGATGATCACCGCCAGCCGAGGAACCGCGAGGAGCAGACGCGGCACCGACCGCTGCCCGCCGCGGCGGGGTCGATCGACGATCCGGGCGACGACCACACGGAACGCCGACAGCAACGCGGCTGCGATCGCCAGCAGGAGCGCTGTTTCGAGGAGGCGAACCAGGAATCGTTCGGTGTCGACCTCGAACAACGTCCAGACGAACAACCAAACCGCTGCGAGCGGCAGGACCCACACGCGCACGATGGCGACCGACGGTCGCAGATCGGAATCACGCTGGCGGAGCCGCTCCTCGAGTTCGCCCACGCCGATGATCAGTGCCGGCAGCAGCAGGATGACGATCGCCGCCACCAGAACGTTCGACGCTTCGAACGAGCCGGTCACGTCGGCACCTCGCTCGATTCGGCCATGTCGCTCAGCACGCTCACGTCGTCACGTCCGGTCGCCTCGAACCGATAGCTCGAGGGCAACATGGCGACGCACTCGGCGGACACGAGCACCTGCCCCGACCGGGCGTTGCGTGCCAGGTCGGTCGCCCGCTGGATCGTGACGCCCCACGTGTCGTGGATCAGGCGATGGCCGCCGGTCAGACCGACCGTGATCGGCCCGACATCGATTCCGGCCCGCACCGACAGTTGCCCGTCGGGATCGAGATCGAGCAGCGACTCGCGGACGTCGAGGACGAACGCGGCGG
The DNA here is from genome assembly GCA_963774765.1 of Ilumatobacteraceae bacterium. Lineage (GTDB taxonomy): Bacteria > Actinomycetota > Acidimicrobiia > Acidimicrobiales > Ilumatobacteraceae > Sva-07. The sequence goes on along the minus strand of CAVZGP010000024.1, from coordinate 159,657 downwards.
CGCGTGCGGCATGATCGAGATGCGGTCGACTCACCCCGCATGCCGCGACGTACGCGTCGCCCGTCAGTTGGACCCGATCGAGCCCACGTTCGCCGGCCAACTCATCGGCCTCGTCGACGAAGCGGTCGAGGAGTTGACGGGCCCGCTCCGGCGAACCGCCCGTGACGAGTGTTCCGAGTCCGTCGATCACGATCACGGCAACGGTCGCCATCGCGATCTGTTCAACGACATCGCGGTCGCCGGCTTCGGCGCGTTCGGCGATCGACGCCGGCAGCAGGCGCCGCAACACAAGATGGCGCTCGTCAGCCCGTCGCCGTGCGGCGGCCGTTCGACGGTTCAGCGTTGCCAGCATCGTGTCGATGTCGTCGGCGAGTTCGACGAACTCCACCGCGCTCGACGCCGGCAGTTCCGTTCGCGCAGCAGAGTCGCCGCCGTCGCGGATCGCCCGTAGGCGCGCCGAGATGATCCGCAGCGGCTCGAGCAACCGGTCGGCCCAACGCACCGCGAGGAAGGTCACCAGCACGATGAACACCGCAATCGCCACCAGCAGATTCCGGGTGAACTCGTCGATCGGCGCCTCGATCTCGGCGACCCCGGCCTGGGCGAACACCGTCCAGTCGAGACCGACGATGTCGAGCGGTCGTGTGGTCGAGATCACCTCGCGTCCCACGTAGTTCGTCACGGTGTCGACGCTTGTCGATCCGTCGAACGCTGCCTCGACCTGGCGACGATCGATCGGTTGGAACAGCACGGTCGTGTCGAAGAGTTGCATCGACCTGATCTCGTCGGGCTTCGCAGTACCGGCATCCTCGACGTCAGCGAAGAACTCCGTCGGATCCTCGAGGAACATCCGCGAATCGGATCGCATCCGCGCGTCCGACGCCACCACATAGGTCTCACCGGTGTCGCCCAGCGCTCCCCACTGCGCGTCGTTGGTCATGATGGCGGTGATGTCCGCCGGCGAGAATCGGCCCACGACGAACCCAGCGAGGTCGCCGTCGGCGAACACGGGCGCGCCGACGAACGCTCTTGGCCGGTCACCGGCCGGCGCATAGGCGGCGAAGTCGCGGATCGCGACGTCACCGGGCGCCGGGTCGTCGGCGAGTTCGTAGATCAGCGATGCCAGCTGCGACCCACTGTGCGGGCCGCCCCGCAGGCTTGTTGCGAAGTCGATGTTCTTCGCCGTCGAGTACACCACCACGTGTGCCGACGGCTCGATCAGATAGAAGTCGTCGAATCCGGCCTGGAGCGCGAACTCGCTCAGGGCGTCGTCGAGAGGATTGTGGAGTGCGTCCCACTCGGTGTCACCGCTGCGCGGTGATCCGTCGCTCGTGGGCACCACATACTGCGCCTGCAGGGTGATCGCCGCGTCCGACAGCGGCACGAGCGACGCCGGACTGACCGTCTTGCCACGCGCCACGGAGAGCTCCGGAGCAACCACGTCGCGGTAGTAGTCCTCCACGAGTTCCTCGTTGCGCACGCTGGCGGGTTCGGCGTCGAGCTCGCGGAATCGCTTCGTGAACTCCTCGATGACCGTGGCCGGCCGAGGAGTCAACGCCTGCCCGGTGACCGTTCGCTTCAGGTTGGCCACGTACCGTTTCACTTGGTCGGCGCGAGCAGCACCCACCGCCGACAACTGATCGTCGATCTCGGTGTTCGCAAGGGTCCTGCCGCGATCGAGACCCACGACGGACGTGACGATCACCGAGACCAGAGCGACCAGCACGATCACCAACGCGAGGCGACTGGCAACCGACACATTGCGCACCACCCGTCCCGGGGCGTCGGCTATTCGATCGACCCGTCGCGGCACGATCATCGAAACTAGCCGCACACGGCCCGCGCAGGTGGAAGTGTCGTGGACAACGACGGAGAAAATGCGCGAGCGTGTCAACCGGACGGGGGGTCCGGTGCGTCGTAGCGGTGTGAGTGAGGAACCGACGGCCGTCGTGGAGGAGCATCCACGAGCGATCGAGCTTCGAGCGTTCGTCGAGCGCGACTACCGCGCTGTCGTCGGTGCGGTCACTCTGATCACCGGTGATCTGGCCAGCGCTGAAGACGCCGTACAGGATGCGCTGGTCGCCGCATGGCGCCGCCGCGAGCAACCGATCGATCGTCTCGCGGCGTGGGTCACCGTTGCCGCCAGCAACAAGGCACGCAGCGGCCACCGTCGACGAGGGGCCGAACAGCGGGCGCTCGCACGCGTCGGTCGGGCGCCGGACTCCGACACCGCGACGACGGACATCGACGCCGACCTGCTCGCCGCGCTGTCCTTGCTGCCGCTGCGTGAACGCCAGGCGGCGGTCCTGTTCTACGTGCACGACCTGTCCGTCGTCGACGTCGCCGCCGAACTCGGCGTGACCGACGGGACGGTCAAGACGCTGCTGTCGAGGGCGCGAACGCACCTCGCAGAACAACTCGACGCAGATCGATCGGGAGGTGTCGCATGAGCTTCGACGACGAACTCCGAGACCGGATGCGCAACGCCGCCGAGCAGGCCGGCACCAACGCGGATCCTGCCGCGGCGGCCGCTCGGGTCGCATCCGCGACATCGTCGTCGGCGGCTGGTGCAGCCACAACGCTCAAGATCATCGGCGGCCTGGGCGCCATCGGGCTCGTCGCCGGGGCAATCCTCGGCGCCACGGTGTTACGGCCCGAGGCCGACGTTGCAGTGATCGCGGCGGGGATCGACGTGCGTGGATCCGCCACGTTCGACTGCCCGAACGGCGCGACCGTCGGGTCGCTGCGTTCGGGCGACCGCGTGTTCGTCATCGGACGCGACGACGGGGGTACCTGGTCGGCGATCCGCCGACCCGATCACATCGACACCGTCGTGTGGGTCCCCGTCAACGTGCTGTCGCCCGACGACGAGCCCACCGACGTCCCAGTGGTCGACTGCACCGATGAACCCGAGTTGTTGGTCGCCGCCCTGCCATCGACCGAGTCCGTCGAGTCCAGTGTCCCCGACACCACGCTGCCCGACAGCATTCCCGAATCGACCGAGCCCGAGGAGACCGTTCCGACGACCTCGCAGCCGGGACCGTCGACCACCGTGCCACGCACCAGCACCCCGACACCACCACCGACGCCCGCCGCACCTCCGCCTGCACCGAATCCGACCGCACCGGCGCCTGCAACCACGGCACCACCGCCCGCGCCGACGACAACTTCTCCATCACCACCACCCCCGCCCGCCGACACGCAGCAACCGACGCTGCAGGCGTCGACGTCGTCGAGCAAGCTTGCCCCGGCGGGAAGTGTCTGCCCCACCTACACCACGGCGGCCACCCTGTCGGTGTCCGCCCAGGACAATGTCGGGGTGAGCTCGGTGAACGCGAGTTGGGGGCCATCGCCGTCCGGCTCCACCAATCTGAGTCGAGTCGGCGGCAACGCCCAGAACGGGACGTGGCAGGCCACGATCGGCCCGTTCAACGGCGTCCCACCCGAATTCGCCCAGAACATCACCGTCACGCTGGCGGCTCGCGACAGCGCCGGCAATGCGCGCTCCACCACGCTGACCATCTTCGTCGTCGGCACGAACTGCGACTTCGGATGAGGCACTCTTCATGAGCACCCCACTTCGAATCCTGCTCGCCATCGCCATCACCACCACGACCGCGATCGTCGGCGTCACCGTCGGGCGCTCGCTCCGGGGCGAATCCCAACCCGCACCATCGGCCGAGATGGAAACGATCGTGCTCGACGAGTCGGGCGCGCCGGTGCCGGTCCGCGACAACACCAGCAACGACGCCGCGCTCCCACCCGGACGCGGCGACGTCGTCGAACCGCCGGTGCGGCTGGCGCCGGTGATCGAGCCGGTGGCCGTCGGCTACCACGACCAGATCGGCCAACAACTCCTCGACGCTGCCCCGACCACGCCCGGCGACATCGGCGTGGCCGGCGGACTCGGATTCCAACCACCCGTGATCGTTGGTGCCACGCCGATCAGTGCGTCGGCACCCGCTGGCGCAGACCCAATCGGCACGGAACCGACCGGCACGGAATCGATCGGATCCCTTCCGGCGGGCACGGACCCCGACACCACCGGCGCGAGTGACATGCCAGGGGCGCCGTCGCTGTGGTCGTTCGACCTCTTCACCGGCCTCGCCGACCTGATCGGGGTCATCCGGTTCGACCCATGCGCCGGCATCGAACCAGGGAGCCCGACACCGGACGGTTGTCCCGACGGCTATCCCGCAACGATGGACTTCGCGATCCGGACGCCGCCCGCTCCGCAGATGTTCTTTGCCCGGGGCCACTACCTGACCCTCACCGAAGCCGACGGGCTCGCGTGCCCCGCCGACACTCCCCCGGCCGGCGCAGACGAGGCGGCAATGACGCTGTTCTCGCGCACACCGTTGGCCTCTGCGGAGCTGCGCTACCGCCCCTACGGATCGAGCGACGCCTGGACCTCGATGCCCGTCCCCGCGGCGCCGCCCGACCAGTTGCCGTGGTGGATGGAACGATTCGAGACGCTCGAGTACGACATCGGCTGGGGCATCGTGCCCATCTGCTTGAACATTCCGCGGGATCCTGCCTTCGCCTACGAACTCGAAGCGACTGGCATCGACGTGTTCGACCAGGCCGTCACCGCCTACCGGGGCTTGATCCCGTTGGACCATCCCGACCGTCGACCGCCGACGACCGGGGATGTGGTCGGCCTGAGTTCGACGGCCGTGGTCACCGCACGAACGATCGACGGCGGGACGGTCAGGGTCCGAAGCCGCAACGTGACGGGCCCCGACGACGACCTCTCGTGCGACCGCACCGCCGAGGTCGATGTCGCTCGCGGCGCAACGTCAGTAGTGAGCCCGATCGGCATCTACGACCCCGCATACCGCCAGCCGTGGGTTGCCCGGATCCCGATCCCTCCCGGCGGCCAGATGATCGTGTGCGCCGACATCTTCCCGACCTCGAATCGGCTCCGACCGCTGGCGACGGACCGGCTGCTGTTCTCGGCGCCGACACAGGAGCGACCCCGCATCGTGCTGCAGGGAATCCGTCGTATCGGCGACCGCACGATTTCGCCCGGCCTGACGATCCGCAGCGGCTTCGACGACGACCCATGTGCGAGCTGGTACCGCAGTTCCGACCCCTTGGAACCGGGACGTGCACACTCCGTCGAGCAGACGCTGTGGGAATGCAACACCTCTGCGCTTCCTGTCGGTGCCGATGGTGCGATCGATGTTCCAGTCAGGGTGACGCGCACGTTCGGGACGGGATCGTCGGCCGAGGTGCTCGAGGAGGAAGTGGCCATACCGATCCGCCTCCAGCCATGCGCGGACCCCAGCGGCTGCAGCCGTCCCCGGGAATGGTACGAGATCCCGATCCCCGACGGCGACCGCCGAATGTGCGGCTCCGGCTTCGGCAGCGGCGACTGCGAGCCCAGTCCTCCCGACGGCATCGCGGTGATCAGGGTCGAGTACCCGGTGGTCGCAGGACCGCCCGATCCGCCGCCGGCAGGCCGCGGCACGGTGACCTTGCTCGACCAGGTGGATGCCGCGGCACCGAGCGGCATTCCCCGGTTCGAGGTCCAGTCCGTCGACTTCACCCAATCGAGCACAGGTGACGCGCTCGATCAGGATGCGCGGGTGAGGATGATCGCCGACCGACCGCTGCAGATCGTCATGACCCCGGCGGCGTGGATGCCACCAGGTGAGGGGGTGCCCGATGGGTGCGGCGACGCGCTCACGCCGGCCTCGGTCACCGAGTTCAGCGACACGTTCAGCTTCGAGATGTCCGGGTTCTGCGCGGGCGTTGGCTACCAGTTCCCGTTCCAGGTCACCGATGAGGCCGGCCACGTGTACGACATCGACCTGTCGAGGTCGTACTTCGCGCCATCGCTCGCTGCCCCGATGACCGTGCGCGTCGACTTCCTCGGGGGCCCCGACACCCCGAACTACGGCTTCATGTATCGGTTCGGGGTGACGCTCGACGGTCAGAATCCGACGGCGTACTGGTGGGACTGGACCGGCAGCCGCGGCTCTGCCGAGGCGTGTTTGGGGCTGTCGGGAACAACCGCTCGGTCTCGCGGCGGCGCACCACAGCTGATCTACCTCCGGCCGAACGAACTCGAGGTACGGGTCCGGATGAACATCACCACGACAGGAGAATCGGACTGCAGCGGCCGTGGCTCCACGGGGCTCGGCGAGATCACCGTCGACGGATCGTTCAGCCGTGAGCAGGTACTGGCCGACGCCCCACTCGTGCTCGAGTCGGGCCCGGGCCCGGGCGTCGCCGTCCCGATCCGGGTCACCGTCGAGCGCGTCGGCCCCTGGCGGACCAGTCGCTGACGCCGACGCCACGCGAGCAGGCGCGGTACGGTCGAACGGGTGAGCGACATCACCGTCTTGCCGGCCCGCGCCATCGTCACGATGGATCCCTCCCAGCCGGAGGTCGAGGCGGTGGCGGTGAGCGATGGAAGGGTTCTGGCCGCGGGGACCTTCGACGAGTGTGCGAGCTGGGGTCCACACGAGGTCGACCGCCGATTCGCCGACCACGTACTGGTGCCGGGGATGATCGAGGCGCACGCCCACACGCTCGAAGGCGCGTTCTCGATGATCCCCTACGTCGGCTGGTTCGACCGGCACCGGGTGGATGGGGGAATCTCGCCCGGCATCCGCACATACGGGGCGCTCCTCGATCGGCTGCGTGAGCTCGACGACGAGACGGCCGGTTCGGCCGAACCGATCGTGGTCGGCGGGTTCGACCCGATCTACTTCACCGACGAGGAGCGGCTCACACGCGAGCACCTCGACCGGGTGTCGACCGAACGGCCGATCTTCGTCTTCCACGCAAGCGCCCACCTGGCCACGGTGAACACGGCGATGTTGGAGCGCCACGAGATCACCCGCGACTCCGCGACTCCGGGGGTCGCCCGCGACGCCGACGGCGAACCGAACGGCGAGCTCCAGGAACTCCCGGCGATCGCCCTGGCGCTGTCCGGCGCGAGTGTGATCCTGAGGCTGCTGAGCGACCCACGGGCGATCGAGGCGCTCGGACAGATCTGCGCCAACGTCGGCGTCACGATGCTGTGCGACCTCGCATCATCGGGGCTCAGCCGACCCGACGAGCAGAACGTGCTGCACCAGGTGGTCGATCGACCCGAGTTCCCGGCGCGGCTCCTGCAACGGCACGTGCATGCGCTGCCCGCCGGGAGTTCCGACTGGGCGGATGCCGCAGACGCCCTACTCCGGCTGGCGGCCAACGACACCGACAAGATGCGCACCGCCGGCCTCAAGCTCGTGCTCGACGGGTCGATCCAGGGGTTCACCGCCAAGATGGGATGGCCCGGCTACTACAACGGCACCGACCACGGTCAATGGATGGTGGCCCCCGAGCAGTTGCTCGACATCACCCGGCCGTTCCACGAGCGTGGCATCAACATCCACGCCCACTGCAACGGCGATCTCACCATCGACGCCTGGATCGACACCGTCGAGCAACTGGTGATCGAGCACCCCTGGCTCGACCATCGCCACACCGTGCAGCACTGCCAACTGACCTCAGCGGCGCAGTTCCGGCGGATGGCCAAGCTCGGCATGTGCGCCAACATCTTCGCCAACCACCTGTGGTACTGGGGCGACCAGCATCACGACATCACCGTCGGCCCTGAACGGGCGCGACGCATGGAGGCGGCCGCGACCGCCGAGCGCGAAGGGGTCTCCTTCTCGCTGCACTCCGACGCCAACGTCACTCCGCTCGGACATCTCCACACGATGTGGTGTGCGGTCAACCGGGTCACGCCGTCCGGGCGCGTGCTGGGCGAGCACGAGCAGATCTCGGCGTACTCCGCACTCCGGGCCGTGACGCTCGGCTCGGCCTACCAGCTGCACCTCGACGCCGAATTCGGCACGATCGAATGCGGCAAGGCCGCCGACTTCACCGTGCTCGAGGACAATCCGCTCGCCGTCGATCCGATGGCGATCAAGGACATCGACGTGTGGGGCACCGTCGTCGGCGGCCACCCCTTCGAGGCCGCCCGACCATGAGCGGAGGCGATCCAGATCACCCGAGATACGCCACGAACGGGTTGTGCACCGGTGTCGGGGCGTCCTGGACGGCGATCGCCACCAACTCGGAGCGCACGCCGGGTGCGCTCGGTGTCACCGCCCGCCGGCGACCGACGACCTGCACGAGCACCCAGGTGTCATCGTCGAGCAGCACGCGTCCCTTGACGCGTAGCACCTCGTTCGGCAGCGTCTCGACGAACCGGTCCAGAGCGACGCGGGTCACCGCTTCGGTCGACGTCCACGACCACGACGCGTACCGATCGTCGTGCGTCGCCGCTTCCCCGTGCGGCAACGATCGGTGCGACCGGACACCGAGGATCAGGTCGGCCGGAATCTGTCCGTCGACGACACGAATCGCCGGTACTCCGCCGCTCGTCGCCGCCACCCACCCATCGACACGCGACAACCGCACGTCGTCACAGGCGTCCGACTTGGTCACGATGATCAGGTCGGCGCCGACGATCTGGCGACGCACCTCCTCGCCGATGTAGCGGTCGCGGGATCGTTCGATGATCGACGTCGCGTCGGCGAGCACGATCACGCCGGCCGGCTCGAACGGGGGCACCGTGCCCCACGCCGCGGCGGCTGACGGGTCGGCGACGCCGCTCACCTCGATGACGATGTGGTCGGGAGGCGAAGTGCTGGTCGCGAGCGTGTTGAGCGCCTCGTGGAGTCCGGCGCCAACGGTGCAGCAGGCGCAGCCGTTCGGCAGGCTGATCACGCCGTCGATCGCAACGTCGGCGAGCAGGTCGGCGTCGATGGCGAGAGAACCGAAGTCGTTGACGATCACCCCGAGCCGCCGACCGCCGGGGTGTCGCAACAGATGGTTCACCAGCGTCGTCTTTCCCGCACCGAGGTACCCACCGACAATCGTCAGCGGGATCGGTTCACGCGGCACGCCCCGCATGATGACACCTCCCCACCCCCCTCCCGCGATGAGCGAACCGACCGGATACAGCGGTTTCGCTCATCGCAACCCGTGTTCGCCGCCCCGATGAGCGAACCGACCGGATACAGCGGTTTCGCTCATCGCAACCCGTGTTCGCCGCCCCGCGATGAGCGAACCGACCGGATACAGCGGTTTCGCTCATCGCAACCCGGTCGATGGCGCGGTCAACCGGCGACGAAACCGCCCGCGGCGAGTGCCCGGTCGACGATTCCCGCCAGGCGGACCGTCTCGCTCGGGTTCTCGCCGCTCACGGTGACGGCCCACGTCACGTTGTCGGCCCGATCGAGCACCATCGCGTGCGTGCTCTCGACCGTGCCGGTGTGGCCGGCGGCGCCACCGCCATAGAGGATCAGCCCCATGCCGTACCCACGATCAGGCGCGAGAGGGTCGTTGACGGCGGTCTTCATCACGGCGACGGTGTCGGGCTCGAGCGGCTTCCAGCCGGGCGTGTCCAGATCGAGCGAATCGAGGATCCGCACGAGGTCGGACGGCGCAGCGACCCACGCGCCCGCAGCGCCGAGCACCTCCATGTAGTTACGGCCCGGCACACTGCGGTGCACGACCTCGCCGGGCCCGGGGTCGTAGGTCGGCGCCAGCCGCATGCCAGAGATCTCCAGCGGCGTGAGCAGCCATTCGTAGACGACCTGCTCGAAGTCCTGGCCGGTGAGCTGCTCGATCAGCAGCCCGAGAACGCAGTAGTTCATGTTGCTGTAGCGAAAGCTCTGGCCCTGAAGCGATCGAGTAACACCCACGGCGGCTGCTTCCTCGCACGAATCGACCTGATTGCGGAAGAACAGGTCCTCGTATTGGGGAAATCCTGAGGTGTGCGTGAGGAGTTGACGCACGGTGATGTCGGCGACCGCGGCGCTCGGCGAGCTCACGCCCACCGCATCGGCGACGATCGCTCCGACGGGGTCGTCGAGGCCGACGATCCCCTCCTCGACCAACTGCAGCACCGTGATCGCAGCGATCGTCTTGGAGATGCTGGCGATGCGGAACTTGTCCGTCGTCTCGACGGGCTCGACGGTGTCGGGAACACGAACACCCATGGCCGCTTCGTGCACGACTTCGCCGTCGATCGAGACCGCTACCGACACGGCATCGGACCCACCGCCGAGAGTCGCGCTGTGGAGCGTCGCGTCGAACGCCGCCCAGCCGGTGAGGATCGGCGCGTCGGTGGCATCCGGCCGCGGGAGCGGAGCGATCGTCACCCGATCGATGGCGTACCCCGGGAACGGCAGCGGATCGCTGTCGGCGATGTCGAACAGCTCGGTCGACGACGGCGCCGTTTCGGTGTCGGTGGGCGGTCCCTCCGACTCCGCCGTCGGCGCTGAACACGCTGCGAGCACGAGCACGAGCACGCCGACAGCGGCGCCACTGCGAAGATGGCGCAGCGGTCGGCGAGCAGACATCGCTCCATGATGACCGCCCAACGCCCCCTGCCGGCGGCACCCGACCCGCCACCCACTCCGCCACCGACTCCGCCACCGATGAGCCAACCGACCACATACGGCGGTTTCGCTCATCACAACCCCAACCACCCACCCACCGATGAGCCAACCGACCACATACGGCGGTCTCGCTCATCGCTGCGAGTGTCCGGCGCGCCGGATCGTCAGGAGGCGGTGGGGAGGCGTTGTTCGAGGGTGAGGACAGGGGCGAAGAGGTCGCCGAACTCGTCGACACGCGCCAACACGTCGGCGGCGTCGAAGCGCAACTCGACGCCATCGGCAGCGCACGTTTCGACCTCGTCCCACGCCACCGGCGTCGACACGGTCGGGTCGTGGCGGGCGCGCAATGAATATGGCGCGATGGTGGTCTTGTGGTGGGAGTTCTGGCTCCAGTCGACGAACACCTTGCCGGGTCGTTCGACCTTGGCCATCACAGTGGTCACCCGCCCGGGAAGCTGACGCTCCATCACCTGGCCGACGGCCAACGCGAAGTCAGCGGTCGCCTCGTGGGTGACGCCGAGCGTGTTGAGCGGCACGTACAGCTGCAGCCCCTTCGAGCCGGACGTCTTGCACCAGCCCTCCAGCTCCACCGAGTCGAGCACGGCCCGCACGCCCAGGGCCACCTCGCAGCAATCGACGATTGATGTCTCCGGGCCCGGATCGAAGTCGAACACCAGCGCGCGGGGGGTATCGAGATCGGCCGCCAGCGCCATCGGGGCGTGCAGCTCGATCGCTGCGAGGTTCGCTGCCCACACCATCGCTGCCGCCTCCTCGAGGCGGCAGTATTCGATACCGCCACGACGATCACCGGGACCGAGAGCAACCGGCACCCACTCGGGTCGATGACTCGGACATCGCTTCTCGAAGAACCCGTCGTGGTCGGTGCCGTCGGGATAGCGACGGAACGTGATGCAGCGCCCGGCAAGGTGCGGAATGATCGTCGGAGCGATGCGCAGGTGGTAGTCGACGACCTCGGCCTTGGTGAACCCCGACGGATACAGCACCTTGGCGAGATTGGTCAACCGGACGGTGCGGCCCTCGATGTCGACCTCGATCGCAGCGGCCATCGCCGAGTCCCGACGTCAGCCCGTCAGGCCGACTTCTTCTTCGCTGCCGACTTCTTGGCGGGGTGCCGGGTCCGGGCCTCCTTGGCCGCAGCAACGCTCGCTTCGAGCGCGGCCATGATGTCGACGACCTTCGGCTTCTCCGCGGCGGCCTCGGGCACCTCGAATTCTTCGCCGTCGGCCTTCATCTGGATGAGCGCCATGACCTCTTCGCGATACTCGTCGCGGTACTTCTCGGGCTCGAAGTCCGCGGCGAGCGAGGCGACGAGACTCTCGGCCATCGCCACTTCCTTGTCGTTCACCTCGACCGATTCGAGACCCTGCAGCTCGTCGATGTCGGCAGGATCGATCACCTCGTCGGCGTAGGCGAGCGTCGACATCACGAGCCGGCCCTGCTCGGCGCGGATCGCCGCGGTGTACTGCTTGTTACGCATGACGAATCGCCCGATCGCCACCTTGCCACTGGCCTCCATCGCGCGCGCAAGGAGCACATACGGCTTCGGTGGACCGTCGGGCGCGAGGTGGTAGGCGGTGTCGAAGAAGACGGGGTCGATGTCGGCGAGGTCGACGAACTCTTCGAGGTCGACCGACTTGGTCGCCACCGGCATGAACGGCTCGAGCTCGTCCGGATCGACGACCACATAGCGGCCCTTGGAGATCTCGTAGCCCTTGACGATGTGGTCGTCGCCGACCTCGTCACCGGTCTCGGCGTTGACCTTGCGGTAGCGAATGCGGGCCATGTTGCGCTCGTCGAGCTGGTTGAACGACACGCTCTGGCGGCGCACCGCGTGGAACAGCTTGACAGGGATCGCCACCAATCCGAACGAGATCGTTCCACTCCACACCGGCCGTGCCATGGCCAAGAGTCAACCACATTCGCAGACCCGTCGAACCCACTGGTGACGTGGTGCCTGGGGCGTCAGCGAATTGGGGCAATTCAGGACGAGTGAGGGCGCACGGAGCGCTCTCCCGCGGGTGCCGTTCGTGTGAGCACAGATCGTCTCGGTGGACCCGTGTCGCTCACCCAAATCGCCGAGAATGCAGGTCGTTGGTGTTTGCGTGAGCGACGATCGCCTGCGAGTGCGTTGTCGCTCGCACAAACCCGCGGGACCAAGAACCTCGAGCTGTCCAGCCCAATCCGCTGCGGTCCCTGGCACCTCGCGGCCCGGCGTCACCACTACGGGGCGAGAATGGCGCGGGGGACGATGTCCATGCCGAAGCCGGTGAGGATTGCCAGGTAGAGCAGTCCGGTCGCCGCCATCACCGCGGAGTACGCCCGCTCCTTCAGCGCCGCCTCGGTGACGAAGATCAACACGATCGTCGTGATGGTGCACGCCAGCCACATCCAGCCCAACATGCCACCCCAACCGTCGTCGACCGTTCCGTTGAGCACGGCGATCATGCCGGTCGGAAGCAGCATCACGAACACTTCGGCGGGCCACAGCCACTTGAGCGCGCGAACCATCTCGTTGAGCAGCACGCGCGGCAGGCCCGGCTGGGTGAGGTACCAGTGCCCGAGCAGCATCGCGTCGGAGATCGCACCGATGAACGCCGCACCGACCAACGTCCTGGCCAACACGACCGCCGGGTTCCCGCCAGCGTCGAACGCAGCCGCGATCAGCCCGATGGTCCCGATGAACACCGGGACAAGGTCGAGGACCGGCGGAAACTCGGGCCCGACCGGCTCCGCCGTCAGTTCTGAACCCGGGGTATCGACGGTTCGGTCGATTCCCGTCATGGCCGCGACGCGCTCGCTGCGACGGTCGAATTCCGCGCGGGCACCGCTCACGCCCGCTGCCTTGCGCCGTACCGACACACCGAGAGCGAACGCGCACGAGATCATGACGCCGATCGACGCCGCTTCGCGCACGGGGACCGCCCCGAGCGCCAGACCGGCGGCCAGCGCACCGGCGGCGAAGCAGAAGTAGACGATGCGCAGCAGCCAGCCGTAGCCGAGGCTGGCGATACGGCGACGCGTGGTGAACCAGCAGAACAACATGCCGCCGGTGGCCCACTGCAACAGCACCGTTGCGGCGTCGAGGTTGATCACGTTCGCCCACGGTAACGCCGTAGCCTGGCGGCGCCATGGCCTCCCCCCGCCACCGCCGGCACGCCGGCATCACGCTCGCTCGAACACTCATGTTCTCCTTCGCCGCGACGGTGGCGCTCGCCGCGTGCGCAACTGGGCCGCGTCCGAGCTTCGACGCCGACGAACCCAGTCAGCAGGCCACCGGTGACCCGGCAATCGATGCCGTCCTCGAACGCCTCGACCGTGTGGGCATCGAGCAGTTCACTGCCGGCTACACGATCCTGACGCGCCTCGGTGGCATGGAATCGACGGCGACGGTCGTGCAGGCCTCAAACAGTCGCCGCTCGGTCACGATCAACTCGGTGCGGTTCCTCGACGGCACGGGCACGGCGGCGACCTGCGACCTGATGACCGCCGAGTGCGAAGCAGTGATCAACGACGCACGGGTCAGCGACGTGCAGGTGACCCACGACTTCTACGGGTCGAGTTTTGCCCGCCGCCTTCGCGTCGACGCCACCCGCAGCCTGTCGCCCGCCCGCGGCTACACCGACACGATCGGCGGTCAGCCGGCGACGTGCGCCGATGTTCCCGTGTCCGGTGGTACGAAGACCTACTCCGCGCTCGACTCGGGGCCGCTCGCGCGCTACGACGGCAACGACGTCGTCATCGAGCTGGTGTCGTCCACCCCGACCCCCGACGAGACCAAGTTCGCGACCAGTTGACCGTGGCGCTCAGGCCTCGACGCTGACGAGGCCGTGGTCGGAGTTGTTGAGTTGGCGCGGTCCCTCGTCGGTGGCGACCACGATGTCCTCCAGGCGCATCCCCCACTTGCCGGGCACATAGATGCCCGGCTCCACGCTGAAGGCATGGCCGGCCTCGAGTGGCAGTTCGTTGCCCTCGACGATGTACGGGTCCTCGTGTTCCTCCATCCCGATGCCGTGCCCGGTTCGGTGGATGAAGAAGTCGCCGAACCCGGCATCGGCGATGACCTGCCGGGTCACCCGGTCGACGTCCTGGCACGCGGCGCCGACCACACCGGCATCGACGCCGACCCGCTGGGCCTCGTGCAACACCGCGTAGGCCTCGGCCACTTCCGCCGTCGGCTCGCCGGTGAACACGCATCGCGTGGTGTCCGAGCAGTAACCGGCCATCGTCCCACCGAAATCGCAGAGCACGATCTCGTTCGGCCCGATCACCCTCGACCCGGCATGATGGTGCGGGCTCGCCGCGTTCTCGCCGGCGGCGACGATTGCGAAGTTGACTCTCTCGTGACCCTCTTCGATGATGCGGCGGCCAAGGTGCGCTGACACGTCGGCCTCGGTGCGTCCGACGAGTGGGATCTCACCACGCTGGAGTTCGCCGGCGATCCGATCGACCGCATCCGCAGCAGAAGCGAGCGCGTCGATCTCCGCCTGATCCTTCGCCATCCGGAGCGGGCCGACCACGTCGACCGCTCGCATGTACTCGGCACCCGGGAGCTTCGGCAACAACTCGACGAGGAACCGCGCCCACATCTGATCGCCCACGGCGATGCGCTGCGATCCCGCCGCCAGCCTGGCCACGATCGACGTCGGGTCCTGCGTCTCACCCCACGGCAGCATGTCGAACACACCGGGCACCTCGCGCACCCGCGGTGCTTCGAGTGCGGGGATCACCATCGTCGCACTGGCGTCGCGGGGCACCACGAGCATCGTCAAGCGCTCGAGCGGCATCGCCGTGTAGCCGGTGAGGTATGGCAGGTCGTGGCCGACCGACAGCAGCAACGCGTCGATCTGGCGTTCGGCCATGGCGGATCGCACCCGTGCGAGCCGGTCGAGATACACGGACGAAGCGACGCTCGGCGAACCCATCTCTCCAGTCTGCATGTCTGCCGTCCGACCCGACCAGTCCCTCGGCGATTTCAGTCGTCGATCAGGACCGTGGTCGCCGGGGCCAGGGGCTGCTCATCCGGGAACACGCCCGGAGGGTAGATCGGGTCCCAACGGCCGCCGCAGTCGCCGCCAGCCAGCGACAGGTCCTGACAGATCGTCGATCGGGTGATCTTCCACACGCCGTCGACGAGCACCGCGATGCCGTACCGGTTGTCGAAGTCGTTGCCGTCGGTGTCGATCGAATAGCGGAACCATGCCTCGTCGGGAGCAGTGAACACCAGCTCGTCGATCGTCGCGGTGGCGCTCGCGGCATCGTCGGCGTATCCGCCGGCTTGGACCTGTTCGCGGGCCTCGGCAACGCCGGTCGGGTCGTCGATCAGGTCCGAACCGTCGGCTTCCCGGCCGATCACGCCGTAGAGGGTCGACATCGCCGCGCGCACTTCGGCCTCGGCGGCCGCTGGATCAGCGGGCTGCTCGCCGGCATCGGGCAGAGCTGGCGGCGGCGGGGTGCACGACTCGCGGAACTCGGGGTCGTCCCACGTGCCGACGCCAGCGGAGTCGATCGTGGTCGGATCGGCGCCGCCCTCGACGGTCAGTTCGAACGCCGGCGTCGGATCCATGTAGTAGGTGTAGCCACCCTCCGTGACCGAGGTCGCCACCTCGCCCGGAGCGGTCAGCACCACGATTCCGCCTTGCGGCACCACAGCGTCGGTCGATCCGTCTGCGAACGTGACTCTCACATTCGTCGCGTCGGCCGGTACCTGCGCAACGATCACCCACTGGGGCGACCCGTCGTTGCCGCCCAGCGACAGCCACGACACGGCGCGCCCCTTGAACGGTTCGGCGTACCACGGCACACCACCGACGTCGACGATGCCGTTGCCGGCCATGGACACCCGGAGTTGCCCGGACTCGTAACACCACGGCGCCGGACGCCAGTCGCCCGCTCCCCAATCGTCCTGCGCGCCAATTTCCCAGATCTGTCCGAGCCGCACCCGCATCGCGAACCCACTCTCGGTCGTGCGTTCGAACAGTGACTCCATCGGTTGCGAACCGAACGCGGCGTACCCGACACCGCCCGACGAACTGATCGACGCGCCCATGCCCGCATCGCCCTCGGCCATCGTGTCGGCCACCTCCTCGGAGGTCGCCGGCAGTGTGTCCGGCGGCACTTGGATGGTCGTCGGCGGAGGCGTCTCGTCGGCGCCGGCCGATTCGGCTGCCGCACGGTCATCCGCATCATGCGTCGAAGCATCGCGGTCGATGCCACGACCGATGCCGTAGCCGACTCCGCCAGCGGCCGCGATCAGCATGGCGGCGGCCACCGCAGCGACAACTCGACGCCGTGTCCCGCGGTCGGCACCACGGCCGTCGTCCGAGAGTTCCATGTCGTCGAACTCGATGGTCATCGCGTCCCCTCTCGACTCGTTCGTCACCCGAGTCTCGCACAGCGCGGGCTGCGTTCCCACCGATGAGCGAACCGACCGGATACAGCGGTTTCGCTCATCGCAACCCAGAGAATCTCCCACCGATGAGCGAACCGACCGGATACAGCGGTTCGCTCATCGCAACCGACGAGACTCTCCCACCGATGAGCGAACCGACCGGATACAGCGGTTTCGCTCATCGCAGCACCTGGTCGCCTGAGACGTACGTGGGAATAGATCGGCGGTGGGGTCGTTGCACGGGACATGCCTGACGACGTCACCGCTCCCGCGCGTATCGATCTGTACTGGCGGCCCGGATGCGGGTTCTGTTCGATGCTCCGGCGCAAGCTCGACCAGCTCGGCATCGAACGCTTCGAGCACGACATCTGGGAGGATCCCAACGACGCGGCGATCGTGCGCGCACACGCCAATGGCAACGAGACGGTGCCGACCGTCGTGATCGGTGAGCGGGGTTTCGTCAATCCGTCGGCCGGCGAGCTGATCGCCTACCTCGACGTCCATCACCCCGAACTCCTCCCGGACGGTTTCGAGGCGCCCGAACCGAACGTCATCAGCCGCCTCGCCACACGCGTCTTCGGGTGAGAGGTACTGTCGGGGCCATGAGCGACCCACGACTCGAGGGCACGGAGATCGTCGACTCGGTGATCGACACCATTGGTGACACGCCGCTGATCCGTCTGAAGCGCCTCAGCGAACTCGAAGGCATCGAGTGCGTGTTCGCCATGAAGAACGAAGCGACGAACCCAGGAGGGTCGGCCAAGGACCGCCCCGCACTCGAGATGATCCTCGCCGCCGAACGCGAGGGCCTGCTCCAGCCGGGCGGCACCATCGTCGAGCCGACGAGCGGCAACACCGGAGTCGGGCTCGCCATCGTCGCTGCCCAACGTGGCTACCGGTGCGTGTTCGTGATGACCGACAAGGTCGCTCCCGAGAAGGTGTCGCTGCTGCGCGCCTACGGCGCCGAAGTCGTCGTGTGTCCCGTGGCGGTCGAGCCCGACGACCCGCAGAGCTACTACAGCGTCGCCGAGCGACTGACGAACGAGCTCGGCGCGTTCCGCCCGAACCAGTACGAGAACCCGAGCAACCCCGAGGCCCACGTCAAGACCACCGGGCCCGAGATCTGGCGCCAGACCGCCGGGCGGATCACCCACTTCATCGCCGGGGCGGGCACATGCGGTTCGATCACCGGCGTCGCGCGCTACCTCAAGTCGATGAATCCCGACATCCAGATCATCGCCGCGGACCCCGAAGGATCGGTGTTCTCGGGCGGTTCGGGCCGGCCGTATCTGGTCGAAGGCGTCGGCGAGGACTTCTTTCCCGCCGCGTGGGAGCCGGACCTGCTCGACGACATCATCCCGATCAGCGACGAGGAGAGCTTCCTCACCGCCCGCTACGTCAGCCAGCGCGAAGGCATCCTGATCGGTGGATCCGGTGGGATGGCTGTTGCGGCGGCGATCAAGGTCGCCAAGGCCGCCGGTCCGGACGACGTCGTCGTGGTGTTCAACCCGGACTCTGGTCGCGGCTACCTCTACGCGCGTGTTCGACGACGACTGGATGGCCAACTTCGGGTTCCTGCGGGAGTGCGACCAGTGCGTCGGCGCCGTGCTCGATGCGCGCAACGCGTCGATCGAGAACTTGCTCTACATCAACCCGCAGCAGCTGGTGTCCGAGGCAATCGAACTGATGCGTTCCAATGGTGTCAGCCAGCTACCGGTGTGCAAGAACACGCCGCCGTTCGCCGCCGCCGAGGTCTCCGGCTCGATCGACGAACTCGAACTGATGGAGGCGATCCACCGCGACCCCGGTGTGATGGCAACCCCTGTCGAGAAGGTGATGGGCCCGAAGCTCCCCACGATCGGTGTCGGCCAGAAGGTCGAACTCGCCGTCGAGATGCTCGAAACCGCGCCCGCCCTGCTGGTGCTGTCGGGTGGCCGCCCGCTGAGCGTGTTGACCCGTACCGACGTGTTGTCGTACTTCACCGCCATTGCCGAGGACGCCCTGGAACACGGTTCCGGTACCGTGTCCAGCGATGGGTGATCTCGACGAATCGACCGCACGCCACGGATTCGCCACCCGCGCGATCCACGCCGGACAGGAACCCGAACCGACCACCGGAGCGGTGGTCACGCCGATCTCTCTGTCGACGACGTTCGCGCAAGAAGGTGTCGGCGGCCACAAGGGCTTCGAGTACTCGCGCTCGGGCAACCCCACCCGATCCGCACTCGAAGCGCAAGTCGCGTCACTCGAAGACGCCACTCACGGCCTCGCCTTCGCGAGCGGGCTCGCCGCCGAGGACAACATCTTGCGGTTGCTGCGACCAGGCCAGCGGATCCTGCTCGGCAACGACGCGTACGGCGGCACGTTCCGCCTGATCTCCAAGGTGTGGAGCCCGCTCGGGTTCCCGTGGACGGCCGTCGACCTCACCGACCTCGACGCGTTGCGTGCCGACTGGCCCGACGACGTGGGCATGGTCTGGCTCGAAACCCCGACCAACCCGCTGCTGACCTGCTTCGACATCGAGGCGATCGCCGAGATCGGCCGATCCCGCGGAGCGATCGTGGTCGTCGACAACACCTTCGCCACGCCATACCTCCAACAGCCGCTCACCCTCGGCGCCGACATCGTGGTGCATTCGGCCACGAAGTACCTCGGTGGCCACAGCGACGTGATCGGCGGGTTCGTCGCGACCAACGACGACGATCTCGCCGACCGGTTGCGCTTCACCCAGAACGCCGCCGGTGCAGTGCCGGCCCCGTTCGACTGCTACCTCGTGCTGCGTGGCGTCAAGACGCTCGCTGTGCGGATGGACCGTCACTGCGAGAACGCCCGCGCCGTCGTCGACCTGCTCGTCGGCCATCCCGCCGTCGACCGCGTGCTGTACCCGCAGCTGCCCGATCATCCCGGCCATGCCGCCGCCGCCAAGCAGATGCGCGACTTCGGTGGGATGGTGTCGTTCACGGTGAAAGCGGGGATGGCCGCCGCCATGACCGTTGCCGACTCGACCGAAGTGTTCACGCTCGCCGAATCGCTCGGCGCCGTCGAGAGCCTGATCGAGCATCCCGGCGCGATGACGCACGCCTCCGCGGCAGGCTCGCCACTCGAAGTGCCCGACAACCTGGTGCGGTTGTCGGTCGGCATCGAGGACGCGGCCGACCTCGTTGCCGATCTCGAACAGGCCCTCGCGCGAATCCGATGAGCTTGCCGCCCGACTTCCCGGCCACCCACGAGACGCCGCAACCGGATCGACCGATCGTGGTCGCCGCCAACCGACTCCCGGTGATGCGCAGCGACGACGGCTGGACCGCCAGTCCGGGCGGTCTCGTGCGGGCACTGTTGCCGATGCTGCGCGACACCGGTGGCACCTGGGTCGGTTGGACCGGCAACTCCGACGATCACACCGATCCCTTCGAGGTGGAGGGTGTCGATCTCCATCCGGTGCCGATCAGTGCTGACGAGATCGAGCTCTACTACGAGGGCTTCTCCAACGACGCGCTGTGGCCGCTCTATCACGACGCCCTGCGCGAGTCGACGTACTCCGGTGAGCAGTGGGACGCCTACGTCGCCGTCAACGAACGATTCGCGGTCACGATCGCCAACATCGCCCCGCCGGATGCCATCGTGTGGATCCACGACTACCAGCTCCAACTGGTCCCCGAGCTCCTGCGCAAGCAGCGCAGCGACGTGACGATCGGGTTCTTCCTGCACATCCCGTTCCCACCGTACGAACTGTTCTCGCGGCTTCCGTGGCGCACCGAAGTCGTCGAAGGCCTGCTGGGATGCGACCTGGTGGGATTCCAGCGACCGAAGGACGCTGCGAACTTCGTTGCTGCCGCTCATGAGTTGGTCGGCGTCGAGACCCACGGCGAGGACACCATCGAACATCCGGACCGTGTCACGCGCGTCGGCACGTTCCCGATTTCGATCGACGTCGGCGACGTCGAGGAGATGGCGGCGGGCCGGGCAACCCGGCGGCGGATGAGCCGAATCCGGGCCCGCCTCGGCGATCCCGAGGTGATCCTGCTCGGCGTCGACCGCCTCGACTACACCAAGGGGATCGGATTGCGCCTCAAGGCGTTCGCCGCGCTCCTCGAATCGGGTGAACTCGACCCCGAACGGCATGTGATGGTGCAGGTCGCCACGCCGACCCGTGAAGCCGTCGAGCACTACCAGGACGAACGCCACGAAGTGGAGCGCCTGGTCGGTGCGATCAACGGCCGCTACAGCCGAATCGGGCTGCCGGTCGTGCACTACCTGTACCAGACGCTTCCGTTCGACGAGCTGATCGCGCTCTACCGCGCCGGCGACGTGATGTTGGTGACGCCATTCCGTGATGGCATGAACCTCGTGGCGAAGGAGTACGCGGCGTCGCACATCGACGGCGATGGCGTGCTGGTGCTGTCCGAGTTCGCCGGGGCCGCCGACGAGCTGACCGACGCGGTACTCGTCAACCCCCACGACGATCGGGCGCTGCAGCAGGCGATTGTCACCGCCGTCGAAATGCACCGCCACGAGCGGCGCGGCCGCATGAACGGTCTTCGCGAGCAGATCCGCAAGAGCGACGTGCAGGGCTGGGCGGACAGGTTCTTGTCTCAACTCGCCGCGGCGGGTTCGCCACCGGCGTGACCGTCTACGACGAGCCTCATGCGATCGCACGCCTCGTCGCGAGTTCACCGACACCGCTGCTCGTCGGGCTCGACGTCGACGGAGTGCTCGCACCGCTCGTGGATCACGCCGACGATTCCGTGCTGCTCGACGGTATGAGTGCTGCCGTGAGCGCCGTGGCCGCTCTCGACTCGGTGCATGTCGCCGTCGTGTCCGGTCGATCACTCGCCGGGCTCGCGCAGTTCGGCTTCGGCGACGACGTCGACATGATCGGCAGCCACGGAGTGGAGACCCGCGACCGACCGATGGACCCGCTCGACGACGACGAGAGCGACCGCCTCGCCACCCTCGACGCGCTGGCGGCGGTGGCCTGCGAACACGCTGGCGACGGCGCGTGGGTCGAACGAAAACCCGCCAGTGTGGTGTTGCATGTCCGAGCCGCACACGCCGAACGCGGTCGCAAGGCGATCGACCACCTGCGTTCCGAGTCGGAGAGGATCGCTGGTGCCACCAGCAAGGTCGGAAGCAACGTCCTCGAAGTCTTCGCCCGCCACGCCGACAAGGGCACCGCCCTCGTGCGCCTGGCTCACGAACTCGGCGCGGCAACCACGGTGTTCGTCGGCGACGACGTGACCGATGAGGAGGCCTTTGCCCGCCTGTCGAGCACCGACATCGCCATCAAGGTCGGCGACGCAGACACGATCGCCCCCCACCGGATCGCCGACCCCGCCGCCGTCCTGGTCTTCCTCCAGTCCCTCGCCCACAGGCGATGAGTTTCCGCCGCGACCCGTCCGCGCGAAGACTCATCGCTTCGCGTTGCCCGATCCGAGCGACGCCAGCATCAGGTGACGTCGACGCGGATCGCGCAGGGACGCCCGAGGTACTGCAGGCATTCGTCGTCGCTGAGGTTGCGCGTGACGGTGGTTGCAGCCCAGTCGGCGATCGCAGACTGATCGAAAGGAATCGCTGCGAGACCGAATCCACCGTCGCCGGATCCAGCGCGCACGTCGGCCGGCACACCGAACCACACCAGATCGTCGGTGACCCGCAACCCGGCCATCGAGAAGCCGTTGTTGATCATCCAGAGTGGCTCGAACGTGTCCGCATCCCACGCACGCAACGCCCCGTCGAAGCCGCCGGTGAACAGCGTCGTGCCGTGCGAGGAATACACGATCTCTGCCGCGCTCGCGGTCGCCAGCGACTTCGTCGAGGCAACGACCGCCTGGCCGGTTGGGTCGTCGACGAGCAGATCCATGTCGTACACGTCGATGCCGCCACCAGTGCGGATCGCCGCGACCCGCTCGCCATCGGGTGAAAGCGCCAGTGCGGGCGTCGTCCACGAACGCGTGCTGACCGCCAGTTCGTCGCCCGTCGCCAGGTCGAGCACGAGCAGTCTCGGCGAGCTGAAGCCGTTGTTGCGGGTGCCGGCGACGACGACGCGCTCGTCGGCCATCACCGCGGTGTCGGCGAGCAGCCACTCGTACCGCCACAGCACGTCACCCGTCGTCGTGTCGATCATCACCGTGGCCGGCCGGTCGCCGACCTCCAGCGACGGCGAACTGGTCGCGAGGAGTCGGCCTCCGTCGTCGGACAATGCGAGCGGCCGTTCGATCCCTTCGATGTCGAACTCCCTCGTCCAGCGCCGCTCGCCGACGTCGTACATCCGCATGCCCACGTCGGCCGGAACGACGAAGGCACCAGCGGTCTCGTTGGCGACGGCGAGCAGGTCTTGGCGCTCGTCGGTCAGACCGAACTCGACCACGACGTCGCCGGTCGACGTGTCGTAGAGCACCCCACGCGACCGTCGGCTGGACATCATCACGAGGTCGTCGCCGAAGTGGGCGCTCGTCATCGGGTACTCCGTCACTCGTCGGAACGGCAGCGTCGATGCGCTGCGCGGTACGAGATCCCACACGAGCGAGGTGCCGGCCTGATCGACGGTGACGAGGCCGGCACCGTCAGGCAGCCACTCGACGGCGTTCACCGGACTCGCGTGGCCGTCGAGGACGAGCAGTTCCTCGCCGGAGTCGGCGTCGTGCACGTAGACCCCGGTGTCGAAGTCGCCGTAGGCGATCAGTCGACCGTCGGGGCTCGTCCGTAAACTCTCGCTGCTGATGCCGATGAACCGGTCGGGCGACACGTCGGTCACCACGGCCTCGGGGCCCAGGTCGATGCGCGCCAAGGTCCCGTTGAGGCGCAACAGCCACATCGCGTCGTCGAGGCCCGCCCAATCACTCGACGCCACCGCTTGCTGGGGCCGCAGGTCGTGTGGCACGCGGAAGACCTCGACGCCGGTCGCGGCGTCGTGGAAGACGATCTCACTGGTCATCGAGTAGGTCGCCCACCACCGTCCGTTGGGCGACAGCGTCGACCACAGCATCCCCGATCGCTCGGCGAGCACCTGAAGTGTGGACCGATCACGCAGGACGGCGATGGACTCGCCGGTGTCGACGTCGACGACCTCCGATGTCGCCAGACGGCTCGCGTCGAGCGTGACGTGCCACAACGCAGAGTCGGTGAGCTGCTCGGTGCGCATCCGTTCACCGGTGGCAGGGTCGAACCAGCTCACCGATCCATTGCCGTTCGCGGTCACGACCTCACCGGTGGTGACGTCCCAGGTCGAGTACAGGCTCAGGGGTGCGTCGTCCCAGCCGCTGACGGTCTCGCCGGTGGCGAGGTCGAGCACTCGGGTCGACGAAATCGCGTCGGTCATGTCGGACAGATCAAGGGTCGTCACGACGCCGAGTCGGCCATCGGGCGACGGGTTCACCCCCTGACCGAACTGGCCGAAGGCCTGGATGCCCACGTCGAGACGCATCGTGATGCGCTGGGTGCTCGCGCTCGCCCACAGCCCGCTGACCACCTCCGGCATGAGTGCGCCGACCTCGTCGGCGACGGCGGCCGCTTCCAGCCCGACCAGGACTCCTGCCTCGGGATCCTCGTCGGCGAGGTCGACCGCGGTGAGACCGAGCGCGCGGGCACTGTCGATCAGCGCTCGCTGTTCCGCTTCGGTCCTCAGAGCGTCCGCCTCGTCGGCCGCCGTTTCGGCACGAGCCTGCTGCGCTTCGGCACGAGCCTGCTGCGCTTCGGCGACCGCGGCAGCATCGTCGGCTCGGCCCCGCTGGACCACAGCGATCGCCGCCACGACGAGGGCCACTGCGGCGAGCGCGCCGAAACCCGCCAGTAACCGTCGGCGACGACGCACGACTGCGTCGACTGCGGCGGCCTCGTACCGACGAGCGTCGTCGAGGAACTCCCGCTCGAGGGTGCCCACACGTTGCTCGGTCGTTGAAGCCCACCGCTCGAACTGTTCGAGTCTGCCGCCACTGAGCAGAAAGCTCGTGTCGCGGCCACTGGCGTCCCAGTCGGCCGCCGCCACCTGGAGGCGCCGCTGGAGCACCAAGCCCTCACGCCGTTGATCGATCCAGCCCCGGAAGCGTGGCCACTCTCGAATGAGTGCCTCGTGTGCGACCTCGATCGTCTGGCCGCGTGTCACCGGATCGTGGTCGAAGGAGAGCAGCCGGAACGATCCGAACGCACCGATCACCGCATCGAGCGCCGGCGCGCTGAAGCCCATCGCATCGAGCTCGCTACGTCTGACGCGCCGGCGGGTGTCGTCGCTGTCCTCGTCGACCGCGACGAGATGGACGAACACCTCCTCGGCGACGCGCTGGGCCGACGGCGGCAGCCCGACGAAGATGTCCTCGGCCCTGCTCGACAGTGAGCCGATCACTCCCCCCGTGCGTTCGTAGGCCTCGATCGTCAACTCGCGTCCCACGCGGGCGCCGACGAGTTCGGTCAGGGCGTACTGCATGAGCGGTAGCGCACCCGGTTCGCCGGCGACGTCGCGTGTGATGATCGGCACCAGACCGGCCTCGAGTTCGAGGCCGGCAGCGCGTGCCGGCTCGCTGATCGCGTGGGCGAGGTCGTCGTGATCGGGCATCGCGACGGTCACCAGGCTTGCGGCCATGAGTTCTCCGAACGCTGGATGCTCGAGCGGATGGTCGAAGAAGTCGGCGCGCATCGTCAGCACCACCCTCACGCGCGACCGCTCGTCATGGCCGACCGTGACCAGATTGTCGAGGAACAACCGGCGCACCGACGCATCCGCCGTGAGCGAGAAGAGTTCCTCGAACTGGTCGACCACCAGAACCAGATCGCTGTCGTCGTCGGGAAGAATCTGTTTGGTGGCACGCAACAATCCCCGGTCGTCGGCGATGAGTTCGTCGAGCAGCTCGCCCGGACGGTCGACGGCGACACGCAGCAACGCCGCCTCCAACTCCTCGAACGGGTACGAGCCGGGGTACATCTCGGTCACCAGGATGGGCCGACCGGGACCGATGCAGTCGCGGCGAAGGCGCGGCACGAGCCCCGCCTTGACCAAACTCGACTTACCGGATCCCGACGGCCCGACGACCAGAGTCAGGCGGTTGGCGGCGACCCGCTGGAACAGTTGCTCCACGAGGCGATCACGGCCGAAGTAGTCCTCGGCGTCCACCTCGGCGAAGGCACGCAGGCCCTTGTAGGGATTGCGTACCTCGACATCGGTGGTCGGCGACACTGGCCCCGCAGTGACATCTGCGCCGAACACCTGACGCAACGCTCGTAGACAGTCCTCGACACGGTCATACCGCCGTGCGGCGACCATGTCGGTGGCGTCGGCGATCACGTCATCGAGGCCGCTCGGCAGATCGTCGCGGATCCAGTGCACGGAGTCCGGCGTTGTGCCGGCAGCGCAGCGTCCTGCGGTGAACAGCTCGTGCACGAGCATCCCGAATGCCCGGATGTCGCCGGCGACCCCACGGTCCTGGTCCCGCCCCGCTGTGTGATCGCCTCTGGCGATACCGAAGTCGAACAGATACGCGTTGGCGTCGTCATCGAGCAACACCTTGGTCGAGTTCAGGTCGCCGTGAACCCGGCCGCGGCGATGCGCGTACCCGAGCGCTGAGCCGATCTGGTCGAGGATGCGCATCGCTGCGGGAGGATCCCACCGAGTGGACTCGATCGAGCGACGCAGGTTGCCCCCGCGCACGTACGGCATCACGAGAAAGGCGCCCTCGGGACTTCGCCAGAAATCGTACAGCGCCACGATGTGCGGGTGTTCGAGCCCGGCGACGTGCTGAGCGTCGGCCTCGAACCGCTCGACGAACTCCGGCCGGTTCGCAATCTCGGCCGAAATGACCTTGATTGCCACCTCGCGACCCGTCGAGGTCTGATAGGCGCTGTAGACGACACCGATGTCGTCAGCACCGAGGCGGTCGCGCAGCTCGTAGCCGTTGGCTCGGCGGCCATCGTCGCTGCGACCGTCGCGCTGTTCGACCGCCCGGGTGACGACGAGATCGAGGTCGGGCGACTGGTCGAGGATCTTGCCATGGAGTTCGCGGAGCTCGACCGATGGCTCGATGCCGAGTTCGTCGACCAGCAGCGTCCGTGTCCTGGAATACACCCGCAGCGCTTCGGTCTGTCGCCCAGCGCGGTACAGCGCGAGCATCTGCAGCCGACGCAGGTCTTCGCGGTAGGGGTGATCGGTGGTGAGGGCGTCGAGGTCGCCGACGATCTCGACGTGTTGACCAAGCCGCAGACGCGCCTCGAACAGCAGCGACTGGGCGTGCAGTCGCAACTCGGTGAGCCGGGTGATCGTCGGGGCGAGGGCGTCGCAGTCCCCGCAGCCGGCGTACGCAGGGCCGCTCCACGATGCGAGGGCGTCTCGAAGCTCCGTCGCCACGGCGGCGGGATCGCGCTCCATCGCCCGACTGGCGGTGTCGACGGTCCGTTCGAACTCGATGGCGTCGATGGCGACCCGGTCGGCGTCGAGCAGATAGCCACCAGATGACGTGTGCAACGGGAACTCGTCGCCCAGCACTCGACGCAGATTCGAAACGTGCACCTGGACGGCTTTGCGCGCAGTCGGCGGCGGGTCCTCACCCCACAACCCGTCGATCAGCGCCTCCCACGACACGACCGCACCGGCGCACGCCACGAGCAACGCCAAGAGCAGCGTTGGCTTCGGTCCTCCGACATCGACAGGTCGCCCCCCGACCAGGACGGTGACGGGGCCGAGCACGTGCACGGCCGCCGCTTCCACCGTCGCGTCAGGCGCGGTCGACACCTCGGCCTCGGCCGCCAGGCCGATGTGGTCGGTGAGGTGAGGTGTCGACATCGTCGTTCCGTTCAGCTGGCTCGAATCCGTTCGTCGGATCGTCGTCGACACCGGTTAAGGATCGGTTTTTCAGGCCGTTGGCGGGTCTTGGCCACCCCTTGGGCGTCGTTGACGAACGTGACTCCCACACCGCTCGTCACCCCGACGGGCACGACGAAGGGAGTCATCATGAACACGAGAAACGCTGACATCACCACTGCCCCCACCGGGCCAGTGTCCCACAGCGGGACGTCTCCGAACCACGGTCGATCGACGAGGCGTTGGTCACTCGCCGCCGTCGCCGCAGCGACGCTCGTCGCGGGGTCGATCTCGTTCGCCGCCCACGCCGCAGCGAACGACGAGTACGACAATCGGTGCGCCCCGACCAGCCAGGGCAGCGCTGACTCGCTGGAGCGCCGGGCCCTGGCATGCCAGGCCGTGCTCGACGAGGCCTACGTCGAGTGCATCGCGGAGCCGCCGGTACCCCAGACTCCGCCGAACGCTGGGTCGACTACTGCCAGACCCAGGCACTCGGCTGACAGACGCCGCTGGTCACGGCGACCGGTCGGGTCGGCACCTTCTCCCGTCGACCCGACCGGTAGTGCGCCCGACAAACCATGTTTGCGTTGCATTCTCGGTGGCCAGCCCCACCGGGAATGCGACGCAAACGTGATGGGAGTGCGTCAGAAGAGGGAGGATTGGCCGGCAGGTGGGGTGCGGCGGATCGCGGTCCAGGGGACGTAGTGGTCCATGAACACCCACGTGCGGCGGTGGATGGCGGACGGGCCGTAGCCGACCAGCGCCGACTTGTGCACGGGGCAGGGGTAGCCCTTGTTGGTGTCGAACGACCAGTTCGGATAGCTCTCGGCGTGCGCACGCATCTCGCGGTCGCGCACCACTTTGGCGAGGATGCTCGCCGTCGCCACGCTCAGGCAGCGCAGGTCGGCCTTCACCGCCAGTTCGACGTGCGGGACCGACGGCGACACGAAGTCCCACTTGCCGTCGGTGACGGCGACGTCGGGAGCCACGCCGAGCCCCTCGATCGCACGGCGCGCCGCCAGCTTCTGTGCGGCCGACATGCCGAGTTGGTCGCATTCGTCCTGGCTCGCCGACCCCACCGCCCATGTCACGCACCAGTCGGTCAGCTTGTCGAACAGCGCCTCGCGTTCACGTTCAGAGAGCAGCTTCGAGTCGCGAACGCCGTTGACGCGAGTGTCGCGCGGCAGAATTGCCGCGCCGACCGACAGCGGCCCTGCCCATGCGCCGCGTCCGACCTCGTCGATGCCGACGACAACCTCGTGGCCACGCGCCCACATCTCCTTCTCGATCGCCCGCGTCGGCGCGCGCTTCTTCGACGCCACATGGGCCTCAGCGATCGCCGAGGTCGATGCTGACACCGATGCGCTTCGGCTGGGGCGGCGCGGCCCACAGCGCCTCGCCGGACACGTCGTCGCTCGACCAGCCCGGGTCGACGACGGGAGCACTCAGATGTTGCGTGTCGCCGTGCTGCTCCCACAGCACCGCGGGGCGATCGCCGTGCCAGCGCACAGCGAACCCGACGGTGGAGCGAGCGCCCGTGGGCACGCCGTGGACCTCGAAGTTCGACCCGAGCCACCGATGCGGCAACCCGAGCGGCAGCAGGTTGCCGCCGTCGGCGATTCGCCGTTCGACCTCGGCGACGAACCGTCCCACCGACGCCCCGCGCTGCAGATCGGAGAAGGACTGCGTCGCGCCGGTCGACGGCACGGACCGACCATCGCGAGCACGGCGCTGGCGGATCGCGGCGATGTCGCCGACTGCACGGTCGTCGCCTGCCGCAACCGCCAATCGCTCGCAGGCGCGCAGCGCCAGATCGACCTCGGTGCCACCGGATCGGGCAATCGAGGCGATCGGCTCGACGATCTCGGGCATCCAGGCATCGGCATCGTCGCCGAGACGACCGAGTTCGGCCACGTCGAGCAGGAACCCGATCGAGTCGTCATCGACACCGACGGGTCCAGAGAGGAGCAGGTCGCTGCGAGCCGCAGTGACCGCCTCACCGAGGCCGGCATCGGGCAACACGAGTCGGCTGGCACGATGCACGATCGTCTCCCAGCCACGAACGACCGCCATTGCCGGGGCCAAGGTCGGAAGCGCCCACGTCGAGAATCGAGCCGGGTCGTGCGGGATCGCCACGCGCACCGAGGCTCGGTGGGCGACGGGCAGCACGATGGCGCCGTCGGGCAGGTCGATCCCCTGGATCGGGACGTCGGCCGGCGGACGCTCGGTGAGCACACGGAGCCCGGCGAAGGCAACCGCGAATGGCAGCGCCGACGCGTTCTCGACCTCGATCACCGTCAGGCCACCGGCATCGGGCACCGACCACACGCGCTGGATCGCATCGCCCTCGGGTACCCGCACCCTGGTTTCGATCACCGGCGTGCCGTCGATGCGTCGCTGGCGTACCGCCGCCTCGCCAGATGGCACGTGCCAGCGATCCTCGGCGGCAACGAACCACTGCAGCACGGATCTGTCACCTCGACCCTGCTCCGGCTGAACGTCACCACACGGTGACACCCACGAGCGGCACGGGGTGCCGACGGCACCGATCAGCGCGAGTTCGGCAGTGTCGAGTTCGACCGTGCTCACGCGTCGAATTCGCCCTTGTGGCTGCGCTGCATCAACGCGGCGAGCGCATCCGAGGCGAGGCGATGGTCGTGACAGACGGCAACGATCTGCTCGGTGATCGGCATCTCGACACCGTACCGGCGAGCGAGGTCGAGCACGCTCGGCGACGACTTCACACCTTCGGCGACCATGTTGGTCGCCGCCAGGATCTCCTCGATCGTCTTTCCCTGCCCCAACTGCAGGCCCACCTGGTTGTTGCGGCTCTGCTTCGACGAACACGTGGCGATCAGGTCGCCCATCCCGGCGAGACCGGCGAAGGTGACGGGCTGACCACCCATCGCCACGCCGAGGCGCGTCATCTCGGCGAGGCCGCGGGTGATCAGCGTCGCCCTGGTGTTGTCGCCGAAACCCATCCCTTCGGCCATGCCGGCGGCGATCGCGATCACGTTCTTGACGACACCGGCCACCTCGCAGCCCACGACGTCGGCGTTGGTGTACACACGCAGACTCGGCCGACTGAAGATGCGCTGAAGTTCGTTCGCAATCGTGACGTCGTCGATCGCCACGACGCTGGCTGCCGGCTGTCCGCTGAGGATCTCCTTGGCCAGGTTCGGGCCGGTGAGCACCGCCACAGGATGGCCAGGCATGGCATCGGCGGTGACTTCGCTCATCCGCTTCAACGTCGTGCGTTCCAAGCCCTTCGACAACGACACGACGGGCACCCAGGGACGGATCGACGCGGCGGCCTCGACGGCCACGTCGCGGTAACCGTGCGACGGCACCGCCATGACGACGACATCAGCATGCGACACGGCGTCGGCGAGCGAATCGGTGGCGCGCAGCGCCTCGGGCAGCGCGAAGTTCGGGAGGTACTCGGGGTTGACGCCAGCATCGTTGATCTCGTCGGCCAACTCGCGGCGCCGCGCCCACAGCACTGTCGGCGTGTTGACGGCGGCGAGCGCCGCAACCGTGGTTCCCCACGATCCGGCACCGATGACCGCCACATTGATCGTCGATGCACTCATGTCGTCCCCCGAATGTTGGTCCCCGCGACTGCGGGCATCCGCGCCGCCGTCCTGCGGCGCTGCGAGCCACTGTACTGCGGCATCGCCGCTGCGACCGTTGCCTCGTACAGTGGCTCCGGTGCGTCTCGCCGTTCTGGTCCCGGTCAAGCGATTCACGGCGGCAAAAGGCCGCCTGACCGGCGTGCTCGCCGACAGCGAACGGGCCCGCCTCGCCGAATGGATGGCCGGCGGCGTGCTCGACATCGTCGCCGAGATCCCGACGTTCGTCGCCTGCGACGACGACGAGGTGGCTGCCTGGGCGCAACGCATGGGGGCTCACGTGATCTGGGGGGCAGGCCTCGGCCTGAACGGCGCCGTCGACGACGGCGTCGCCCACATCACCTCGAACGGCTACGACCACGTGCTGATCAGTCACGCCGACCTCGCCCTTCCCGGAGCGCTGCTCGACGTGGCGCAGGACGGATGCATCACGTTGGTCCCCGACCGCCGACATGACGGCACGAACGTGATGTCGTTCCCCGCCGCCCATCCCCTGCGCCGCGGCCTACGGTGGCGGCTCGTTCACAAGACACCTCGACCAGGCGTTGGCGATGTCGACCGTCCCGGTCGAGGTGCGTGGCGATCCCGAACTCTCGCTCGATCTCGACACGCCTCGCGACCTCGCCCATCCCTTGATCCAGAAGGTGCTCGCCTCATGGCTGCCAACGAACCCGGTCAACCCGGCCCGCTGAACTCCGCCCCGCTCGCCACACCAGCGACGACCGACCTCGTCACACCCCGTTCGGCGCTCGCGATCGGAGCCCACCCCGACGATGTCGAGTTCGGCGCCGGTGGTGTGCTCGCCAAGTGGGCGGCCGATGGCTGCGTCGTGCACCATCTGGTGTGCACGGACGGCTCGAAGGGCACCTGGGACCCGGATGTCGACGTGGTCGTGCTCGTGGCGCGGCGCCAGGACGAACAGCGCGAGGCGGCTCGGCGGCTCGCCGGCACGAACGCCGGCGAGGTCAGGTTCCTCGGGCGCGTCGACGGCGAACTCGACAGCGACCTGGCCACACGTAGCGAAGTCGCCCGCATCATCCGCGAACTGCGGCCCCAAGTGGTGCTCGGTCATGATCCGTGGAAGCGCTACCGCCTGCACCCCGATCATCGTCACGCCGGGCTGCTCGCCTGTGAAGCCATCGTGGCGGCGCGTGACCCTCACTTCTTCCGCGACCATGGCATCGACCACCATCGTCCCGACGCGCTGCTGCTGTGGGAGGCCGACGCGCCCGACCACGCCGAGGACGTCAGCTGCTTCGTCGACGCCAAGCTCGATGCGTTGGCGGCTCACGAGAGCCAGTTCGAGTCGACGATGAAGGCTCGAGACGACGAACAACTGGAGGCGTTCGGTCAGCGGATCCGAAACCGCCTCGGGGACCTCGGACGGCCATTCGACATGGATGCCGCCGAGGTCTTCAAGCTCATCGCCGACCTCTGAACGCGGAACGAGGGGCCCGTGGGCCCCTCATTCGTCAACCGTAGCTGAAGCGATTCAGCGTTACCTTCGGGCTGGAGCCTTCTTGGCTGGCGCCTTCTTGGCTGGCGCCTTCTTGGCTGGCGCCTTCTTGGCTGGAGCCTTCTTGGCTGGAGCCTTCTTGGCTGGAGCCTTCTTCGCTGGAGCCTTCTTCGCTGGAGCCTTCTTCGCTGGAGCCTTCTTCGCTGGAGCCTTCTTCGCTGGAGCCTTCTTCGCTGGAGCCTTCTTCGCTGGAGCCTTCTTCGCTGGAGCCTTCTTCGCCGGAGCCTTCTTCGCCGGAGCCTTCTTCGCCGGAGCCTTCTTCGCCGGAGCCTTCTTGGCCGGAGCCTTCTTGGCCGGAGCCTTCTTCGCTGGAGCCTTCTTCGCCGGAGCCTTCTTCGCTGGAGCCTTCTTCGCTGGAGCCTTCTTGGCCGGAGCCTTCTTGACGGCCATCAGGTCACTTGCTGTTCAGGGCGGACTTCAGCGTCGAGCTGGCGGAGAACTTCATCGCCGTCGATGCCTTGATCTGAACGGGTGCGCCCGTCTGCGGGTTGCGGCCGGTGCGAGCGCTGCGCTTGGTGGTGCTGAACGAGCCGAAGCCGGGCCACGCCACCTTCTCACCGCTCTTGGTCGTCGTGACCACATGGTCGAAGAAGGCGCCGAGCGTGTTCTCTGCGTCGGTCTTCGACACGCCTGCGGCGTCGGCCACTGCGGTAATCAGTTCTGCTTTGGTTGCCATGGAGTCCTCTTTCGGATGGGTGTTGAAGCTGTTCACCCCGGCGCCGGGCGCCGAGACCGTTTCCGCCTTGTTGCTGCGGAACATGACCATGTGACCGAATGCGCCCACCGCTGTTCAAGCACCGATGTCATTGCATTTGCAATGACATACCCTTCTGGGCCTTGCCGGTATTGGCGATCAGCGGGATCCACCATGGCACGCGACAGCTGCGCTACAAACTGGTCTCGTTGCGTATGACAGACGATCCGTCGAGGAGACATGGTGACCGACCTGCTTCCGTCCGCTGATGCACCGACCCGCACGCCGAACCCGGCGCCAGGCGGGTCCGAGCCGACGAGGGAGGCGCAGCGAACCCGACTGGTGGTCGACACGTCCGTGTTGATCGCCGATCCCACGTGCGTGTTGGAGTTCCAGGACGCCGACGTGATCGTCCCGCTCACCGTCGTCGAGGAACTCGACGGCTTGAAGAGCCGGCCCGACGACGTTGGACGAGCCGCACGCACTGCACTGCGCACCTTGGAGGAGCTGCGCGTCGCCCACGGCGGGTCACTCGCCGAGCCGGTGCCGACCGGCAACGGGTCCGCGACGCTCCAGATCGAAATCAACAACATCCGCAAACATCTGCTCGTCGAGCACGGACTCGACCCCAGCGTGCCGGACAACCGGATCATCGGCGCGGCGATCGGGCAGTCGGACTTCGGCCCAACCACCATGATCAGCAACGACGCGGCGTTGCGCATCAAGGCAGCACACCTCGGCGTCAACGCCGCCGAACACCGCCTCACCCGATCCGACCGCGATCGGCCAGCAGTCGGCTGGACCACCATCGAAGCACCGCACGAGACGATCGACTGTCTGTACGCGGCCGGTGCCGTGGCAGTCGATGCCGTGGTCGCCGACACCGCCATCGAGTTCAACGAGAACGAGTTCGCCGTCCTGCGCTCCGGTTCGCAGTCGGCACTCGTACGCGCCGTGCACGGCGAGTTCGTGCTGCTGTCGCAGCACACGCCGGAAGCCTGGGGTCTTCGGCCGCGCAGCAAGGAACAGCGCTTCGCCCTCGAACTGCTGCTCGACCCGGACATCGCCGTGATCGCCCTCGACGGACGCGCCGGCACCGGCAAGACCATCCTGGCGATCGCTGCGGGCCTCGAGCAGGTGGTCGAACAGAACCGCTACGAACGCCTCGCCGTCTACCGCCCACTGGTTCCCGTCGGGCGCGCCGACGTCGGCTTCCTGCCTGGTGGCCTCGACGAGAAGCTCGATCCGTGGATGGCCGCCATCCATGACGCTGTGGTCGCCCTCACCGACCGCGGCAGCATCAACGACGCCCGGGCGATGGTCGACGAACTGACGACTCGGGGACAGCTCTCACTCGAGTCCGTCACCTTCCTTCGTGGCCGTTCGCTCCAACAGCAGTTCGTGGTCATCGACGAGGCCCAGAACCTCGAACCGACGACGTTGCGCACGATCCTCACGCGCGTGGGCGACGGTACCAAGGTGATCTTCACCGGCGACACGAGCCAGATCGATGCGCCGTATCTCGGCGAGTCGAACAACGCGCTCGAGCGTGCTGGCCTCGGCGTTCGCTGGCCAGCCGTGCTTCGGACACATCACGCTGACCGCCTGCGAGCGCAGCGACGTCGCCAGCCTCGCCGCCGAACTGCTCTGAGCAACCCGCGCGACGAACGCGATCACGCGGGATCCCGATACGACGCGGATCCGGTTGTGCTCCTTGCGACGCATATTCGTGGTACTTCGAGCAGCGGGGGTGCCTCTCGGCCGGGCTGACCGGCCAGCGGGCGCTGTGACACCCCCTGTCTAGGGTGGTGGTGTGGCCCTCCCCCGCTTCGCAGTCGTCGACCTGGAAACGTCGGGTCTCAACACGAGGCGGCACCGAATCCTGCAGGTCGGGATGGTCGTCGTCGAAGCCGACGGCACCGTCGTCGACCAATGGTCGTCGCTCGTCAAGCTGCGATGGCCGCTCCAGCGAGTCGGCCCGACCCACATCCACGGCATCACCCGTCGGACGCTGCGGGGCGCCCCGTCACTCGATGATGCGCTCGACGAACTCGGCCACCGCATGGATGGAGCTGTCTTCACCGCCCACAACGCGGGCTTCGACAGCGACTTCATCGTTCGCGCGATTCGCCGCCGCCCAAGCGACGATCCCGTGCGCCTCAGTCTCGAGCCGCGTCTGTGCACGCTGCGCATGTCACGACGTCTCGACCCGGACCGTGAGCTCTCGCACCGGCTCGGCGACGTCTGCGAGCGCTACGGCGTGATTCTCGAGCGACCCCACGACGCACTCGGCGACGCAGCTGCCACGGCAGCGATCCTTCCCCACCTGTTCGCAGCCCACGGCATCATCGACGCCGATCAGCTCGAACCGTTCTACGTCCGCTGAGCGGTTACGCCTCGCCAGGGGCCTCAGCGGGTTGGGAAACAGTGCTGCGGGACCCGAACGAATCACACAACCCACGAAAACCCCCCACCGATGAGCGAACCGACCGGATACAGCGGTTTCGCTCATCACAACCCCGAAACCCCCCACCGATGAGCGAACCGACCGGATACAGCCGTTTCGCTCATCACAACCCACGAAAACCCCCCACCGATGAGCGAACCGACCGGATACAGCGGTTTCGCTCATCACAACGCCAACTCCAACACGATCCGCTGAGGCCCCAGGCACCGCGTCACCGGTTACGGCGTGCCTGGCAGCAGCGCAACCGCGCCGTAGCGCGCGAGGATGTCACGGGCGAGAGGCACGGCCGGGTTGTCGTGTGTCGGCTCGACAAGCACGGCATCAGGGCCAAGGCGGATCAGGAGCCGGGCCATCCAACGGTTGCTCGCCACAGGGAGCCGGGCCTCTGCCCATCCGTCGGGCAGCTCCACGATCTCGTCGACGGGGTACTGGTCCAACACCCAGCGGGCATTCGGCGCAAGACGGATCGTGACGCGCTCGACGTCGACGTCGTCGAAGAAGCGCTCGGGCGGCAACGTGGCTTCGACGTCCACGGTCCGACCGGTTGTCGCGACCGACTCGATCCGATCGACACGGAAGGTCCGCCGAGATGTCGAACGGTCGTCGTCGGCAACGACATACCAGTTTCCACCGTCGGCGAAGACGTGGCGTGGCACGATCGAACGGTTCGTCATCTCGGCGCGCGCCGGCGAGTAGTAGGTGATCGCCAACTCGGCACCCGAGGCAGCAGCCTCCGCGAGCACGTCGGTCAGCTCGGGACGGGCAAGGTCGACCACCACGCCGCCTGTGTCGTCCGTGCCTGCGCTGGTGTCGATCCCGGCGTCGGCAAGCACCGCCGCGAGCTTCGCCAGCCCACGACCAAGTGCCCCATCGGCGTCGGCTCCCGGCAGTTGCATCGCTGCCCGAGCCGAGGCGAGCAGTGAGAACGCCTCCGGCGCGGTGAGACGCAAAGGTCGGGTGAACAGGCGCGGGACGCCCACGACGACGATGCCGTCATCGATGAACACGTCGATCATCTCGTCGATGAACGGAGGGAGACCGCACATCGCCACCAGCTCGAGATCGCTCTGCACCTGCGCCTCGGTCATGTCGAAACGTCGGGCGACCTCATCGAGGGGAACCTCGCCGGTCTCCATCAGCCATGGCAGCATCACGAGAAGACGTCGCAGCCGATCCTCGGCGTTGCGTGGTCCGCTCAAGGCTCGGCCCCCTCACTGGTGGGCCTGGCAACCGCCGTGAGCCAGTCGATCACGTGCTGGCGAACGTCCGGAGGCGATTCGATCACCGCATGATCGAGCAGGCCGAGCGCCCACGACCTGAATGCTGCGAGATTTCCCGCCGGCACCGACACCAGGATGCTGTTGTCGTTGCCACGCTCGACAACACGGTCAGCGCCCAGTTCGCGTTCGATCGCGGCAGCACGCAAGGTGTCGATCCGAACGAGTGCCTCGATGCGGTCATCGCTGCCGTCACCGATCTGTTTGGGATCGGCCGGAAACGCCGTTCGCGGGTCGAACGATGCCGGACGTTCGAACGAGCCGCCCGCACCGACATCGATTCCGTCGGCCCCGCCCTCGAACCGGTCGACGCGGAACGTCCGTCGTTCGCCGCGGATGTGGTCGTGGCCGATCACGTACCAGAATCCGCCGCGCAACAGCAGCCCCCACGGATCCAGGACTCGACGCTCACCCCGATAGGCGAACTCGATCGAGGAGCGAGCGGCGACGGCTCGACGGATCGCCGGGAGTTCCGGGCGCTCGGGGAGCACCGCCGACACGGGCGGATGCTCGTCACCGAGCGCGCCCCGAGCTTCCAGAGTGCGTCACGTCCAGCGTCGGTTCGAACGGCGGCGACCGCCACCTGTAGCGCTCGCATCTCGTCGGGGGCCAGGTCGAGATCGTCGAGTTCGTAGGCGCGGCGGTCGACGCGATAGCGGGTTTGACCTGCCATCGGACCGCCGCCGACGATCTCGGTGTCGATCGGCACCCCGATGTCGCGCAACGCCGACTTGTCACGTTCGAACGCGGCTCGCCTGGCCTTGTCGTTGTCGGGATATTGGCCGCCGAGCTCGCTCGCGATCTGGACCAGGCTGAGCGGTTCGACGGTCTCGAGCAGCAGCGCCAACAGGTTCGTGAGGCGCTCGATGCGGTCGACCATCAACCGTCGACGTTACCCGTGGCGTCGGACGCCGCGGGCAACACGGCGAGTCGGATCAGAGCTGCAGCGACTTCGTCTGCAGGAACTCGTCGATGCCGTAGGGGCCGTTCTCGCGGCCGTAGCCCGACTGCTTGTAGCCGCCGAACGGAGCGGCGATGTTGAACGAGCCGCCGTTGACATCGACCGCACCGGTGCGCATGCGACGCGCAACGGAGATCGCACGGTCCTTGTCGGCCGACCAGACACCACCCGAGAGCCCGTACAGGCTGTCGTTGGCGATGCGCACGGCGTCGTCTTCGTCGTCGTAGCCGATGATCGACAACACGGGGCCGAAGATCTCCTCTTGGGCAACTGTCATGTCGTTGGTGACGTTGGCGAGAACGGTCGGCTTGACGAAGTAGCCCGTCTCGTGGCCTTCGGGCTTGCCGAGGCCGCCGGCGGCGACAACGGCGCCTTCATCGATGCCCTGCTGGATGTAGCCCTGCACGCGGTCCCACTGGGCCTGGCTGATCAGCGGGCCGAGGTGCATGCCCTCCTTGGTCGGGTCGTCGACGCCCATGTTCTCGGCGGCGGCGGCCGCGAGCGCCACGGCCTCGTCGTAGCGGCTGTTCGGGACGAGCATGCGGGTGTGCGCGGTGCAGGTCTGGCCCGAGTTGAGGTAGCAGGCGAACAGGCCCTTGGGAATGACCTCTTCGAGGTTGGCGTCGTCGAGGATGATGTTGGCCGACTTGCCACCGAGTTCGAGCGCAACCCGCTTGACGGTGCCGGCCGCGGCCGCGGCGACCTGCTTGCCGGCGCGGGTCGAGCCCGTGAAGCTCACCATGTCGACATCCGGGTGCTCGGAGATCGCCGCACCCACGACCGGGCCGGTGCCCGAGACCATGTTGAACACGCCGGCGGGCAGGCCGACCTCGTGGATGATCTCGGTGAGGATGAACGCGTTGAGCGGTGCGACCTCGGACGGCTTGAGCACGAACGTACAGCCGGCGGCGAGCGCGCCGCCGAGCTTGCAGATGATCTGGTGCAGCGGGTAGTTCCACGGCGTGATCGCACCAACGACGCCAACGGGCTCCTTGACCACGAGGCTGTTGCCGATGGTCTCTTCGAACTCGAACGTGTCCAGCAGCGTCGCGTAGGTCTGCATGTTGCCTGCGGGCAGGCCGGCCTGGATCATCGTCGACCAGGTGATCGGCATGCCGACCTCACCGGAGATCACCTCGGCGATCTCGGCCGAGCGGGCCTGCAACGCCTCATTCAGGCGCACCATGTACTTCTGACGCTCCTCGACCGGGGTCGCGGCCCACGACTCGAACGCCCGGCGGGCGGCGGCAACGGCCTTGTCGACGTCGCTGGCGGTGCCTTCGGGAATCGAGCCCATGACCTGTTCGGTCCCGGCGTTGATGACCTCGATCGTGCCGGTTCCGTCAGAGGGAACCCAGGCACCGTCGATGTAGATGTTGGTGTAGTCGCGCATGGCGCGAGTCTTGCCCATCAGCAACGAGATGCTGCAACCGAGGTGTTCGGTCGGCGACCGCCGAGCTGATCAGCTGAGCTTCATGAAGAGGCGTTCGAGCTCGTCGGCGTCGAGGTCGGGCTGCTCGTCGGAGCCCTCGGGGACGTTCACACAGTGTCGCATCCCGGCGACCACCAACCGATAGCCGACCTTGTCGAGCGCCGCCTTGCACGCCGACAACTGCGTCACGACGTCGCCGCAGTTCTGGCCCTCCTCGATCATGCGCTGCACGCCGCGGATCTGCCCCTCGAGTCGGCGCAACCGCTTCAACACGTCGTCGTTGACATCCTCCGGAAATCGCATCGCGGAATCGTACCCCTCCCCGTATCGGTCACCCGAGCCCGAAAAATGCCTCGTTTGTCGCGCTCAGCGCGCAGATCCAGGCATTTTTCGGGCTCGGGGCGACGTCGGATCAGCTCGGATGGGTCGTGCGGGTCAGCGGTGGGTGCGGTACCAGGCGATGAGGGCGTTGGTGGACGCGTCGTGGGCAGACGGGTCGGGCTCGCCGGTCAGTTCCGGGGTGATCTGGTTGGCCAACTCCTTGCCGAGCTCGACGCCCCACTGGTCGTAGCTGTTCACACCCCAGATCGTCCCCTGGACGTGGACGACGTGTTCGTACAACGCGATCAGCTGGCCGAGCACCGATGGCGTGAGCTGCTCGGCGAGGATGACGGTGTTGGGACGGTCGCCGTCGAACTGGCGGTACGGCTCGTCGGGCGAGGCGTCACGGCCGAACGCCAACGCTTCGGACTGGGCGAACAGGTTCGCCATCAGCAGGTCGTGATGCTCGCGGTACGGGTGTTGAGGCGTCGCGAAGCCAATGAAGTCGACCGGCACGATCCGGGTGCCCTGGTGGAGCAGTTGGTAGAACGCGTGCTGCCCGTTGGTCCCGGGCTCACCCCACACGATCGGGCCGGTGTCGCCCGACACCATCGAACCGTCGAGTCGCACCGACTTCCCGTTCGACTCCATGTCGAGCTGCTGAAGGTAGGCCGGGAAACGACCCAGTTCCTCCGCGTATGGCAGCACCGCTTTGGTATCGAAGCCGAGCCCGTTGGCGTACCAGACTCCGAGCATCGCCAGGATGACCGGCGCGTTCTCGGCGAGCGGGGCCGTGCGGAAATGTTCGTCGACGAGGTGGAAACCGTGCAGGAACTCGCGGAATCGCTCTGGCCCGATGGCGATCATCAACGAGAGACCGATCGCCGAGTCGACCGAATACCGGCCCCCCACCCAGTCCCAGAAGCCGAACATGTTGGCAGTGTCGATGCCGAACTCGGCGACGCGCTCGGCGTTGGTCGACACCGCGACGAAGTGGTCGCGCACGGCACCCTCGCCGAGCGCGTCGACCAGCCACGTCCGGGCGGTGCGCGCATTCGTGAGCGTCTCGATCGTGCCGAACGTCTTCGAGGCGACGACGAACAACGTCGAGGCCGGATCGGAGTCGGCCAGCACACCGGCGACATCGGCGCCGTCGACGTTCGACACGAACGAGCAGCGGATCCGTTCGTGGCGATAAGCGTCGAGCGCACGAGAGGCCATCGCCGGCCCGAGGTCGGACCCGCCGATGCCGATGTTGATCACCTGGGTGATCCGATCGTCGGCTCGGACCCGCTCGGCGAACGCGCTCATCGCGTCGAGCACCTCGTGGACCTCCGCCACCACGTCGACACCGTCGACGATGATCTCGGCTCCGCGAGGCGCTCGGAGCGCCACGTGCATCACCGCGCGATCCTCGGTGATGTTGACGTGCTCGCCGGCGAACATCGCGTCGCGGCGTGCCTGCACACCGGTACGTTCGACGATGTCAAGCAGCCCGGCGAGCACCGTGTCGTCGATGCGGTGCTTCGACCAGTCGATGCGGAGATCGGCGACCTCGGTGACGTAGCGCTCGGCGCGCCCGGGATCGTCGGCGAACAACTGGCGCAGGTGGGCGGGACGGGGCAGCTCGGCGAGGGCCGACTGAAGATCAGAAAGGTGCATCGACGTCGAACCTATCGCGACGACGTGGCGGGCGATTCGGAGGCGGCCGCCGGGTCGAGCATCGCCCAGGTGTCGCCGCGGCGGAGACGACTCACGGGAAGCGACGCATCACGCTGCAACCATCGTTGCACCATCGGCGCCTTCGACGCACCGAACGTGAGCATGAGGCGAGCGCGCGCATCGTTGACCACGGGAGGTGTGAGCGTCATGCGGCGAAATCCGTTGAACTCGCCGATCGTCTCGCACGCCCGGTCGCTGTCGGCGACCGGATCGCCGGGCGGCCATGACGCGGTGTGGCCGTCGTCGCCCAGACCGAGGTGCACGACGTCGAAGCGGTCGGGAAGGCCGGCCGCATATCGGCGGGCGGCCGCGTCGAGGTCGTCGTCGGTGACCGGCATCAGTTCGACTCTGCACGGGAACTCGGCGAGCTGACCGGCGTTGCGTTCAGGATGCCCGTCGGGCGCCACCCGCTCATCGACCTGCCAGACCGTGATCGCGTCCCACGGCACGTCCTGAACGAGCAGGACATCGAACATCGGCGGCGCCGAGCCACCTCCGCTGACCGCCACCGCAGCGTGTCCGCGCCGGTGCACGGCATCGCGAAGGCGTCGCGCCAACCATGTGGCGGCATCGGTGCTCGGATCGTCGGTCACCCTGAGTTCCACGAACCCACCGTAGACACCGACGAATCCACTCAACGCCTTCCCGAAGACGACCGACGACTCGTACTGTACGCACCCGTGTCCGACGCAGCCCCGAACTCCCGCACCGTGCAGCGTGGCGTCCAGCTCGGGGTGGCGGCGTACGTGCTGTGGGGCTTCCTGACCATCTACTGGAAGCAGCTCAAGGCGTTCGACGCGTTCGAGGTGATCGCATGGCGGATGTCGTGCGCAGGTGTCGTGATGGCGGTGATCGTCACGGCTCGCCGGACCTGGCCGAACATCGTCGCCGCGCTACGTCACGGCCCGACCGCACGGCGGTTGCTGATGGCGTCGGTGTTGCTCACCTCGAACTGGGGCGCGTACGTCTGGGCGGTCACC
Source organism: Ilumatobacteraceae bacterium (assembly GCA_963774765.1). Taxonomy (GTDB): domain Bacteria; phylum Actinomycetota; class Acidimicrobiia; order Acidimicrobiales; family Ilumatobacteraceae; genus Sva-07. The sequence continues at coordinate 117,051 of CAVZGP010000024.1, read as the reverse complement.
AACGACCGCGTGATCGAGACGGCACTCGGCTACTTCATCGCGCCGTTGGCGACGATGGCGATCGGCGTGTTCGTCCTCGACGAGGAGCCGACCGCCGCGCAGCGCGTCGCGTTCGCACTCGCCGCGGTCGCCGTGGTGGTCCTCACGATCTCGTACGGACGTCCGCCGTGGATCGCGATCCTGCTCGCCGGCACCTGGAGCCTGTACGGGCTGGCGAAGCGGCGGGTCCCGCTCGGCGCGGTCGACAGCCTCGCCGGCGAGACGTTCGTTCTGTTCGTACCAGCCGTGCTTGCGGTCATCGCGTTCTCGATGCAAGCCGACAGCGTGGCGCAGACCGCTGACGCGGCCGACTGGATCCTGATCCTCGGCACCGGCGTGGTCACCGCCGTGCCGTTGATGCTGTTCGCGGCGGCCGCGCAGTCGATCCCGTTCACGTTGCTCGGCCCGCTCAACCTGCTCGTGCCGATCATCAATTTCGGGCTCGGTTGGCTGCTCTACGACGAACCGATGCCCGCGGAACGGCTCGTCGGTTTCGCGATCGTGTGGGTCGCGCTCATCGTGGTGATGTGGGACCGAGTGTCGATGCACCGACGATCCGCCATTCCAGAACCCGTTGCCTGAGCGTCGACGTGCGACCACTCCGATGAGCCGCGCCGGATTCGGTCGGTTCGCTCATCGGTGGAGGGAGCGGCGTCGTGGACGAGCGGGGTCCGCGCTACCGTCCGGGCATGACTCGCCGGCGACGTTCAGCCCGGGGCCTCGTTCCCGCAGTTTCCTTCTGGGCGCTCATCGTGGTGCTGGCCGGATGCTTCACGACCGCAGCCGACTTCCGCAACGATGCCGAGGGCTTCATCGAACAGAACACCGAGTTGCGAGACGCGCTGTTCGACGACCCTGAGACGAGCTTCACGACGGCGACGTGCGCCGAACCGGCGAACCAGGACGAGGGCACCACGTTCCCGTGCACCGCGACCGACAGCACCGGCGCGACGTGGGAGTTCGAGATCGTCATCACCGGGTCGAGCGAGTACGAGGTCAACGTCGCACGCCGCCCCGACGGCGCCTGACCCGACCGGTCCGCGAACCGCGACGGCGCCCGCCGAGTTGGAGTTGACTCCGAGTCGGCGGGCGCCTGTTTCAGCGGGTGGTGCCGCTGGTCAATGCGTGCTCAGGGCGTGTAGGTGCCGAGTGAGCCGTTGTAGTCCTTGACGTCGCCAGCGATCACGAATGACTTCGAGTCCGCCGACCACTGCACCAGTTGGGTGCCTTCGGCGAGGAAGGCATCCTCAGCGTCCATCGACGTGGTGAAGCCGTCGACGAGCAGCCCCGGCGTGTAGTCGATGTTCCGAGCGGCGTTCACGATGCCGGCACGGCTGTAGTCACCAGCCGCGACGGCCTGCTGCGCCGCGTAGATCGCCAGTTCCATCGACAGCCATCCAGCGAGAGCCGACTGGTCGCCGGCGTTCGTTTCGGGCGCATATGCCGCCATCGCGGCGAGGAAGGTCTGAACGTCCTCGTCGTCCGCGTACTCCGGGCTGAGAACGAACTTCGCGTTGCTCGAGGTGTACACGCCGTCGCTGCCGCCGTTGCTGACCAACACGTCGAAGAACAGCGGGTTGGCGCACGTCGCGGTCATGTAGACCTCCGGGTCGAAGTCGGGGTTCGCCGCCTTGACGTTGCCCAACTCGGTCATGAATGCGCTGCACTGGGTTCCGGACGGCACCGCGAGGATCGCGTCGGGGTCAGCCTGCACCAGGTTGGTCATTTGACCACTCGGCGCACCGCTGTCGGACACGTCGATGGTCTCCTCGGCGACGATCTCGATGCCCTGCTCAGCCGCCAACTCGGTGAAGGCATCGGCGTAGGCGAGACCGAACTCGGTGTTCACGTAGAACAGCGCGACCGTCGAACCCTCACCGAGCTCGTCGGCGACGTGGTCGGCCCAGAGTTTCGACTCGATGGAGTACGGCACGAGCAGACCCGTGGTCCACGGGTACTCATCGATGTTTCCGAAGTCCGAGGCACCCGTCGCGGACCAGAGCTGCGGGATGCACTGCGCGTTCATGTCCGGCTGTACGGCAATGTTGTTCGGCGTTCCGACCACTCCGGCGAGCATCGTGACCTGATCGTCGAAGACGAGTTCATCGACGTTCACTTTCGTCTTGTCCGCGGCGTACTCGTCGTCCTTGACGACCAGTTCGACAGGCTGGCCCTCGATGCCACCGAACTCTGCGTTGAAGTAGTCGATGTAGGCCTGCTGGCCAGCGGCGAGCGGTGCAAACACTGCAGCGGGGGCACCGGAGAGCGGAAGTGACGTACCGATCTTGAGCACGTCGATCTGCGCGGTCGCTGCGTCGGGATCGTCGCACGCCTCGGTGTCGACGACGTATGCAGTGCCGGACGAGGCATCGGTGGTCTCGGGCGCATCGGTGGATTCGGGCGCATCGGTGGATTCCGGCGCATCGGTGGATTCCGGCGCCTCGGTGGATTCCGGCGCCTCGGTGGATTCCGGCGCCTCGGTGCTCGACGACGAGTCGTCGTCGCTCCCGCACGCGGCGAGCGCCAGTGCGCCTACTGCTGCGAACGCGAGCAATTTCTTGGTCCTGACCATGATCAGAGTTCCCCCTCTGGGTGGGTGATGAAGTGTTGGGTGGGTGGGTGTCGTCACGTCGCCATGCCGGGCGGATCCTCATCGGACGGCCCGGTGACGTCGTCAGCATCAATGCTAATCGCCGCCTGGTCCGCACCAATAGAGCCCTCGTGCCCTAACAGCTCCGCGGTCGGCTCGCCATCGACTCCGGCCAGCGCCGGCAGCCGCGGGACCACCTGGACCACCTTCGAACGCCACATCCGCATCGTGCCCACCGCCCCGAAGGGCACGAATCGGGCGAACAGGATGAGCATCACGCCGAAGGTCACACCACCGAGGCCGTTGATCTTGGTGCCAGCGTCGACGAACCACCCGAGGAGCAGGCTGTTCGACGGGTCCTCGCCGATACTGCGGGCGTAGTCGTTCACGAACACATAGAACATGGCGCCGACGAACGGTCCCCAGTTCTGGGCGGCACCACCGACGACGAGCGCCACGAGGAGGGTGACCGACCCGAACAGCCCGAACAGCGGGACGTCGGCTTCCACGAGGGTCAGTTTGAGGGCGTACAGACTGCCGGCAACCCCGGCGATCGCACCGGACAAGCCGAAGACCAGCGTCTTCGTGGTGAACAGGTTGACGCCCATCACCGCGGCGGCGGTCTCGTTGTCGCGCACCGCCACCATGGCGCGACCGATCCGGCTGCGCAGCAGGCCCGCCGACAGGATCGACACGACGACGAGGATGGCGAGTGAGAGGTAGAAGAACCAGGTGATCAGGTCGGCGCGTCCGTCGAGGCCGGTCCACGACGGCGGCAGATAGTTGAACCCCTTGATCCCGGTGGCACCGCCGGTGACGCCCGAGAACTCGTCGTACTTGAAGATCGCCCGAACCGCCTCGGTGAACACCATGGTCACGAGCGCCAGGTAGATGCCCTTGAGCCGCAGCGCCGGGATGCCCACGACCATCCCGATGAGGAAACAGACGAACGCTGAGGCCAGCAATGTCCAGCCAGGCGTCCACACGTTGCCGTCGATGAACGGTGTCCAGATCTTGCCCGTCACGAGCGTTGCGGACGTGAATGCGCCGATGGCGAAGAACGCCGCATGGCCGAGCGAGAGCTGGCCGGTGTAGCCGGTGATGAGGTTGAGGCCGGTGACCGCGATGGCGATGATCAACGCGTCGACGAGCAGGCCGAGGCCCGAGCGGCTCCATTCGTTGACCGCGCGGAACATGAACAGTCCGACGCCGCCGAAGAGCACGATGCGACCAGCCCAGTTCTGCCAGCTGCCTCGCTCGAATCGCCGTGGTACCCGCATCACACGCGCTCCACTCGCTCGGAGCCGAAAAGGCCTGATGGCCGAAGAAGCAGGACGCCGAGCAGGATCACCAGCATCACCGGGAACAGCATGTCGGCCCCGAGGAAATCGACGTAACCGACGATGAACGCTTCGGTGACACCGATGAGCAGGCCGCCGACGACCGCGCCGATCGGCGAATCGAGTCCGCCGAGGACAGCGGCCACGGACGCGAGGAGGAACGGGCCGAGCATCAGGGTCCCGCTGAGGCCGGCCGACGGGGCCAGCATCGCTGCTGCGAGCACCCCGATCGCTCCAGCGAGTCCCCATCCGAACAGCAGGATGGTCCCGACGCGAATACCCACAAGATTCGACGACTCCTGGTTGTTGGCGACCGCCCTCATGGCGAGGCCGATCTTGGTCTTCGTGAACAGGAGCCACAGCAGCACGAGCACCACGATCAACACCCCGATCGTGCCGAGTCGGGCCACGCGCACCGGGGCTCCGAGCACGGTGACGAAGCTGTCGGCATCATTGGGGAAGATGCTGGGCAGGGGACGGGCGTCGATGCCCCAGATCATGGCGACGGCCTGGTTGACGGCGAGGAACACTCCGATCAACGCGACGATGACGGCGCCGGGGTTCCGGTGCTCGATGGGTCGCACGACGATCCGTTCGACGCCAGCCGATACGAGAAAGCCAACACCCATCGCCAGCAGGATCGACAACCAGGTGGGCAGCCCACTGAGGATGAGTGTCGACGCGACGAACGCCCCGAACGTGCCGATCTCGCCCTGGGCGAAGTTGAGCTGGCCGGTCCAGCGGAACACCACCACGAGCGCGAGCGCGAGCAGCGCGTAGATCGAGCCGTCGGCGAGGCCGTCGACGAGTCGTTCGAGGAACAGTGACATCAGATGACCACTCCGAGGTAGGCCTTTCGGATCGTGTCGTCGGCGAGCAGTTCGGCGCCGGTCCCCGTGGCGACGATGCTGCCGGTCTCGAGCAGGTATGCACGATCGGCGAGGGCCAACGCGAGATTGGCGTTCTGCTCGACGATCAGGAGCGACATGCCGTGCTCGTCGCGGAGCGACCCGAGCACCCGGAACAGCTCCTGGGTGATCAGCGGCGCCAGACCGAGGCTCGGTTCGTCGCACAGCAGCAGCTTCGGTCTCGGCTCATCATCGCCCGCGCGATCGCCAGCATCTGCTGCTCACCGCCGGAGAGGATGCCCGCCTTCTGGTCGCGTCGCTCGGCCAGACGGGGGAAGACGTCGTACCAGCGCTCGATGTCGTCGTCGAGTGATCCGCTGTCGCCGTGTAACCGCCCGCACGGAGGTTGTCCTCCACCGTCAGGTCGGGGAACGTGCCTCGACCTTGCGGCACCTGGGCGACCCCGGCGCGGACGATGGCGTCGGGCTTGGCTCCGCTGATGTCGTGTGCCGTGCGAACTCGACGGTGCCGCTGGCGGCCGATCATGCCGCTGATCGCTCGCATCGTCGTGGTCTTGCCGGCGCCGTTGGCACCGAGGATGACGACGATCTCGCCCTCGGCGACCGTGAAGTCGAGCCGTGGAGCACCTCGATCGGGCCGTAGCCCGCCGTGAGCCCGGTCACGTTCAGCAGTGTCTCGTCGCTCATGCGGGCGTTCCCAGGTAGGCCTCGATCACCCGTGGGTCGCGCTGCACCTCGGCCGGCGTGCCCTTCGGCGATCTTGCGCCCGAACTCCATGGCGACCACCCGGTCGGAGATGCCCATCACCATGCCCATGTGGTGCTCGACGAGCAGCACGGTCAGGCCGAACTCGTCGCGGACCCGCCGGATCGTGGCGCCGAGTTCGTCGACCTCGTCGTGGGTCAGTCCAGCCGCCGGTTCGTCGAGCAGCAGGAACGGCGGGCTGGCGACGCGAGCGCCCGGGCGAGTCTCGAGGCGCTTCAGCGTGCCGAACGGCAGCCCGGCAGCCGGCCGGAAGGCGAGTCGTGCAGGTCGAGCGGCCGCAGGTCCCGGAACGAATCGGCCGCCGAGGCGCGCTCCTCACGGGCTGCCCCGATGCGGATCATCGCACGGACGAAGCCGACCTTGCCCAGATGGTGTGCTCCGATCATCACGTTCTCGAGCAGAGTCATCGTCGGGAACAGGGCGAGGTTCTGGAACGTGCGGGCGATGCCGAGCCCGGCGATCCGGTGGGCGGCGACCGCCGAGAGGTCCTGGCCATCGAAGCGAAGACTGACCACGTGTCGGGTCGTAGATGCGGCTCACGACGTTGAACATCGTCGTCTTGCCGGCACCGTTCGGTCCGATCAGGCCGCAGATCTGGCCCTCGGCGATCTCGAACGACAGCCCGTCGAGCGCGACGATGCCACCGAAGGTGACCGAGATCTCATCGACTTCGAGTAGTGCCACCAGAACTTCCTTCCCCGTCGGCTGGTGAGGGGCCGAGCGGGCGCCACCGTAGCAGTGCCGCGACGGGCGTCCCAGTTCCCGGCCCGCCGCTGTAGCTGTGTAAGAACAACGTGAAGACCGCCGAGTCGCCGTCGGTGGCAGTCGTCGGACACGTAGCATCGGGATCATGCATCGCTGGAGGTGGCTCGCCGCGGCTGGCGCCGTCGCGTTGAGCGCGTGCTCGGCGAGCGTGGACGTGACCGCCGAGCGTGCCGATCCGATTCGGCTCGAGGATCCGACGATCACGCTCATTCCGCCGGACGACCCGATCGTCGAGCCGACCCCCGACGACCCTGGCCCCGAGCCCACCGTCGCGCCGGCGGCACCGACGGGAGATGTCGATCCAACCGCGATCAACTTCGGGCCGAACAAGCCGGCGAGAGCGTACGACGACTTCCTCCTGGCGGTGATGACCGACCTCGAGCTGTGGTGGGACGAGATCTATCCGTCGATCTACGGCGGCACGTTCACACGACTCGAAGGCGACATCTACGCCGCCTACCCCGGCCGCCCCGACGACATCCCGGGCTGCGGCAGCCCCCGTACCACCTACGAGGACGTCCAGCAGTACGTCGCCTTCTACTGCGGGGTTGGCGACTTCATGGTGTACGACGACGGCGACGACGGCTTGTTGGCCGAACTCGCCCGCGAATACGGCGCTGCGACCATCGGCACCGTGCTGGCCCACGAGTACGCCCACGCGATCCAACTGCGCGTCGGCGCACTCGACCGCGCGCTGCCCACGATCACCACCGAGCAGCAAGCCGACTGTTTTGCCGGGGCGTGGACCGGGAGGGCTTCCCGTGGTGAGGCCGCCACCGTCCTGTTCAGCGACGGCGACGTCCGCGCCGGCCTGATCGCGATGACCAAGGTCAGCGACCCCGTCGGCATCGACCAGTTCGTCGCCGGTGGACACGGTTCCGGGTTCGATCGAGTCGGTGCGTTCCAGGTCGGGTTCAACGAGGGTCCCGACCGCTGCTCGCAGCTCCTCGACATCCCGCTGCCGTTGATGCCCAACGAGTTCACGCAAGGCGACGTCGTCAGCGGCGGCAACGCCGCATTCGGATACGGCGAGAACGACCTGATCGGTTTCCTCCCCGAAGACCTCAACCGGTACTGGGACGAGGAACTCGCCATCGCCGGACTCGATCCTCTCGACGTCGTGGTGGTCGAGACGGCCGATGACGTGTCGTGCGACGACCTTCGTGGCGACCTCTCGACGGGCACGGCGCTGTGCGCCCCGACGAACGAGGTGTACTTCAACGAGCCCGCCGCCTTCGACCTCTACCTCACGCTCGGCGACTTCGCGGTGGGGTACCTGCTCGGCACCGCGTGGAGCGAAGCGGTGCAGACGGCGCTGCGCTCGAACCTCGATGGTGAACCGCGGGCGCTCCTCAACGACTGTCTCACCGGTGGGTGGGTGAAGACGGTCACGCCGGTCGACTACGCGCTCCCCCAGCCGCGTCTCGCGACACGTGATTCGGTACGCATCTCGGCCGGCGACCTCGACGAGGCCATCCAGACCGTGTTGCGGCTCGGCGACTCGGGGATCGACGACGACGTGATCGGCAACGCGTTCGAGAAGATCGGCGCGTTCCGCGGCGGTGTCATCGACGGCACCGACAGCTGTCTCGCGCAGCTCTGACCACGCCTCGACCCCCAAGCGATGAGTTTCCGCGCGACCTGTCCGCGCGAAGACTCATCACCCGCGGTCCCCAACTCAGAGCGATGAGTTTCCGCGCGACCTGTCCGCGCGCAGACTCATCGCTCTCGGGTTTCAGGCGTCCAGGAGCGCGGCGACGATGGCGGCGAGTTCGATCGGGTGGTCACCCTGCACGCTGTGGCCGGCACCATCGACGACGTGCACGGCGAGGCCGGGCTGGCGGCGCCGCGCTTCGGCGACGTCGTCGTCGTCGACCACGGGCGACAGCGATCCGCGCACCAGGGTGACCGGACATGAGATCGAGCCGAAGTCGCCCCACAGCGGCGACAACGCACTCGCCGTCTCGTCGATCTCTGTCGGTTCCGAGGCCGCTGGCGCGGACTCGCGCGCCCGGGCGTGACTGCCGCGGTCGTAGCGCCACTGCCACGAGCCGTCGGGCTGCTGCTGGGCGTTGTGGAGAATGCCGCGGCGCAGCGACGACTCCGAACGCGTCGGGTTGTACTCCTTCGTGCGCGTGAGCAAGTCATCGAAGCTGGCGAAGTCCTGTGGTCCGTCGACGAAGTCGGTGATCGCCTTGGTCTTGGCGGCATTGACGCCCGGGGTGATGTCGACCATCACGAGCGAGCGCACGAGCGCCGGGTGGCGCACGGCGAGTTCCATCGCGGTGAGTCCGCCGAGCGACATCCCGACCACGACATCTGCCCGTGGCGCATGGGCGGCAACGACGACCGCGACATCGTCGGCGAGGTTCATCGGGCTGTACGCCCCGTCCTGGCGCCACTCGGAGTGACCGTGGCCGGGCAGGTCGACGGCCAGCAGCGGTCTTCCCAGCGCCAACGCGACCGTGTCCCACGTGTGGGCATTCTGGGCGCCGCCGTGCAGCAGCACGAGCTCAGGCTCACCACTGCCCCACCGCAAGGCGCTCACCGTTCGAATCGATCCCTCGTCGCCGACCGCGGTCTCGACTCGCTCGACCGGTAGCACCTCGGCAACGTCGAGTTCGAACTCGGCGATGTTCTCGTGGAAGAGCCCGAACTCGTCGTAGTCAGTCACGCAGAGCACGTTGTCACGAACGTTCGAGGTCCGACGAACCGCGACTGCACCAGGGGTCTGACCCCCGGTGCAATTGCCGCGGCGGCCATCAGGGGTCGGCGGGCGCGGCGGCTGTGGTGGTGGTCGTCGACGGCGTCGTGGTCGGCGGCGAGCTGGTGGTGGTCGCCGGGGGCGTGGTGGTCGGGGGCGCCGTCGTGGTCGTCGACGACGGCACCGTGGTCGTGGTCGTCGTGCTGGAGGTGGTGGTCGAGTAGTCGGGATCGATCCAATTGAAGCGGGGCTTCTGGGCGCCGTAGTACTCGGGTTCGTGCACGCCGTCGAACACGAAGACCTGATCGCCGGTGGCGGTCAACTCCTGGAATGTCGGCGACAGTGGCAGCGGAATGCGGATACAGCCGTGCGAAGCGGGATGCAACGGAACGTTCAGTGCCCCGTGCACGGCGATGCCGTAGTTGAAGTACACCGGGTCCCACATACCGCCGAGTGAACTCTGTCGGACTCCCTCGACGCGACGGGTGTAGTTGTACACGCCGCCCGGCGTCAACGATCTGCCGCACTCGCCGCGCACGAGCGGCTCCTCGCCCTTCTCGTTGCCGTATTCACCGGGGCTGATCGTGACCTCCTCGCACCACTCCTTGTTGTCGCCGCTCGACATGTGGCTGATGAACACGGGGGTGTCGTCGTGGAAGACCGCGATCACCTGCTCGGGCAGGTAGATCTCGGTGTGGTTCGGCGTCGAGTTCGGGCGACGCGGCAGGATCGTGAACGGGTTCTGCATCTCGTCCCACATCGCGGCGGTGACCTGACCGGTCGGCTCGTCGTAGGGGACTCCGAGCACGAGCTTCTCGTACGCCCACACCGACCGGCGGGTCTCGTCGCCGAAATAGCCGTCGACCGGGCCCGGCCAGAACCCGAGATCGGTGAGGCGCTGCTGTACGCCGGCAACATCGTCGCCCGCCATTCCCTTGGCGAGCGTTCGGGTGAGTTGGGTCTTGACGATGGGGCTCGACGTCTCGACTGTCTCGATCACGGCCACCGACGCGAGCGTGGCGGCCGGATCGATCGCGTCGGCCGATGCGTCCGACGCTGGGTCGCCGCTGCCGCCGCCGAGCGCGACGCCAGCGAGGACCACGATCGCGAGCATGCCTGCCGCAGCTGCGGCAGGCATCCATTTGCGGGCTTCGGGGGAGAGTCGGGGGCGATCGTTCACGGGGGTCTCGGTGCGACGGGAGGGCCCGTCCGGCTGGTTCGAGCCGCCACGCTACCAACCGCTGCCACGCGGGTGTCCGCGGGCTCACCGCTGCTTGATCGCGGGTTCAGGACCGTTCGACGACGGGACGGATCTCCTCGAGATCACCGCGCAGCTGCCACATCTCCTTGAGGATCGTCGTGATCACCGACGGCGAACTCAGCGTCGACTCGCCACGCGTCCGTGGGAAGTAGTCGACGCCGAACTGCAGCATCTCGTAGCCGAGCCGCGTCGCTCGGATCACCAGCTCGGCATCGATGAACGACCCTTCGCTGTGGAGTTCGACATGATCGAACACGCGGGCACGACAGAGCTTGAAGGCGAAGTTGATGTCGCGGGCCTTCACGTCGAACAGCGTGCGGATCAGCAGGTTGTACACGAAGGTGTAGATCGAGCGGAGATAGCCCTCGCCGGTGCGGTCGAAGCGGTAGGCGCTGATGATGTCGACGTCGTACTCGCGCAGGAGGCGCACCGCGCGTGGCAGCTCGTTCATGTCGAAGGGCAGGTCGGCGTCGGTGTACAAGATCACGTCGCCGGTCGCCGTGGCGAACCCGGTCTTGATCGCTCCACCGAGCTTGCGGTTGCGCGCATGGTGAACCACCACGACGCGTGGATCCTCGGCGGCGAGACGGTCGGCAATCGCCGGCGTTCGATCGGTCGAGGCGTCGTCGACGACGATCAGCTCGTAGTCGCCGATGTCGCCGCTACGGATCAGCTGCTCGCAGGCACGCCGTCCGGCCGTGAGCGCCCGTTCGACATACTCCTCCTCGTTCCACATCGGGTAGAAGATCGACAACTTCTCGAAGGGCGCACCGAGTGTGGTGTCGACGAAGGACATCGCAGCGAGGGTAGCTGGGAGTGGCGGGAGGCGGTGATCGTTGCGGTGAGCTGGAAAGCTGACACCCGAATGATGACTCAGACGGGCGCCGCCGACGAACAGGTACGAGTCGTCGTGCTCACCGGGCCACCCGGAAGTGGAAAGACCGAACTCGGCGGGCAACTTGCACGTGCGCTCCGGATCCCGTTCCTCGCCCGAGACGATGTCCGGGGCGGGCTGTTCTTCACCCAGGGATCGTGGACCGGCACGCCGCGACATGTGCCGAGCTCCGATGAGGCGGTCGAAGCGCTGCTGCGGATGATCGAGACCATGGCGGGTCTTGGAGTGAGCTTCATCGTGGAGTACGTCGTACGTCGTGGCCGACCCGACGATCTTCAGCGCATCAGTGCGGTCGCCGACTGTGTCGTGCTGCAGACCGCGTGTCGAGACGCCCCGGCGAGATTCGCTCGACGCAACCGCACCGATCGACTGCTCAATCGACAACCCGTGCTCGAAGCACTGGGACACGCCACGATCGACGAACACACCGCTGCGGCGAAGTCACGAATGGCGTTGGTCCACGGCGAGATGCAGACGGAGTTCGACATCCCGACGATGCAGATCGCCACCGATCATGGCTACGAGCCCGACATCGACCGAATCATCGAATTCGTGGTGAGCGACCACGCCACGCGTGAGCGCTCGCGAGCCGACGGCATTCCGCGCCGCGGGCCGCGTCGCATCGCCCGGCGGCTGGCCGTAGTGTGCGAACCTGTGCCGGACACCACGACTCCGCAGAGCGGCGCATTGCCGCCGCCGGGCCCACCAGGTGCCGCACCTTCGTCGGTGCCGACGCCTGCGATCATCGCCACCGACGAGTCACCGGCGCGACGACAGCCACAACCAGGACAACTGACCACGGCCTGGCGAGCGATGGTCGTGGCCACCTGGGTTGGGGTGTTCGTCGCCTACCTGGCCATGTGGAAGGCCAGCGAGGAACTCGGCATCGCGACCTGGTGGCTCGGGCCACGATCGAGTCCCCAGCCGCTGATCGTGCGGCTCGTGCCGTTCGTCGTCGCTGCGGTGTTCGGCATCCTCGCCAGCTACAACGTGCCCCGCATGCCGCTCATCGGGCTGATCGGCGCGGCCCTGCTGGCCGCCATTGCCATCCCCGACCTGTCGCGTTCGGCCGGTCTCGCAGCGATCGAGTTCGCAATCGCCGGTGCCGTCGCGCTCGTCTCGGCAGCGTCGTTCACGGGCATGTATCGCCAAGCGGGATCCGGCGACGCCGGGTAGCGTCGTCGGCCATGTCCGACGCTGCGTCTTCCCCCGCCTCGAACGCGAAGGTCCTGATGTCGTTGCCGGTCGGCGAACGCGTGGGGATCGCCTTCTCCGGCGGCCTCGACACGTCCGCGGCAGTGGCCTGGATGCGCGACCGCGGGGCGATCCCCTACACCTACACCGCCGACCTCGGCCAGTACGACGAGCCCGAACTCGACACGGTCCCCGATCGGGCCAAGGTCTACGGCGCCGAGGAGGCGCGGCTGGTCGACTGCCGCGACGAGCTCGTCCGCGAGGGCCTGATCGCCCTGCAGTGCGGGGCGTTCCACATCACCACCGCCGGCAAGACGTACTTCAACACCACACCGCTCGGCCGGGCGGTCACCGGCACACTGCTGGTGCGGGCGATGGCCGACGACGGCGTCGACGTGTGGGGGGACGGCTCGACGTACAAGGGCAACGACATCGAGCGTTTCTACCGCTACGGGCTGCTCGTGAATCCGAATCTGCGGATCTACAAGCCGTGGCTCGACCCGACGTTCGTCGACGAACTGGGCGGCCGTCAGGGCATGAGCGAGTTCCTCACCGAACGCAACCTGCCGTACCGCGATCCGGTCGAGAAGGCGTACTCGACCGACGCCAACATCTGGGGGGCGACTCACGAGGCGAAGTCGCTCGAGGAGTTGGCCACGAGCATGGAGATCGTCCGCCCGATCATGGGCGTCGCTCACTGGGACCCGGCCGTCGAGATCGCCACCGAGGACGTGGCGGTGCGCTTCGAGGAGGGCTGGCCCGTTGCGATCAACGGCCAGGCGTTCGATTCCCCTGTCGACCTCGTGATGGAGGCGAACGCAATCGGCGGACGCCACGGCCTCGGGATGAGCGACCAGATCGAGAACCGGATCATCGAGGCCAAGAGCCGTGGCATCTACGAGGGTCCTGCGCTGGCGCTGCTGCACATCTGCTACGAACGCCTCGTCACCGGCATCCACAACGAGAACACGATCGAGAACTACCGCACGATGGGTCGCCGCCTCGGCCGCCTGCTGTACGAGGGCCGCTGGTTCGACCCTCAGAGCCTGATGTTGCGCGAGCCGCTGATGCGCTGGGTCGGCTCGGCCGTCACTGGCGAGGTCACGCTGCGTCTGCGCCGCGGCGACGACTACTCGATCCTCGACACGGTGAGCGAGAACCTCACGTACGAGCCCGACCGCCTGTCGATGGAGCGCGTGGAGGACGCAGCGTTCGGACCGCTCGACAGGATCGGCCAGCTCACGATGCGCAACCTCGACATCGTCGACACGCGCAACAAGCTCGACGTCTACCGCAGAGTCGGCTCGTTGGGTTCCGGCGACATCACCCCCGCCCTCGACCGCCCGGACTGACCGTTCTCGTGAACAACTTCACCTCTGAGAGGTGAAGTTGTTCACGAGTTGCAGATCAGCGCGACGAGGCCGGCGATGAGGCGCGCGCGGTCGGGCATCGTGTCGACGACCACGTACTCGTGGTCGGCATGGGCACCGCCACCGACGGCGCCGAGGCCGTCGAGCGTCGGGACACCGATCGCTGCGGTGAAGTTGCCGTCGCTGCCACCCCCGACGGCGTAGCCCTCGATCCCGGGCACGACCGCCTCGGCGAGCGGCATCAGAGTCATCGAAGCCGACTCGGGCATCGGCGGACGGTTCACGGATCCCGACACCTCGATCGTCGAGTCGGGATCGACGGGATGCAGCGCGGCCATCGCTGCCTCGACTCGTTCCTTCTCGTCGGCCGACTCGACGCGCACGTCGACCTTGATCCGGCCCTGCGCCGGCACGACGTTGTCGGCCGTGCCGACGGCGGCCACGGTCGGCGTGACGGTCGTGCCGACGTCGGGCCGCCCGAGTCGGTTGATGGCCAACACCTGATGGGCCAACTCGACGAGTGCGTTGACACCCTTCTCCGGTTCGAGCCCCGCGTGGGAGGCACGGCCGTTGACGACCACGTCGAACGTCCCACATCCCTTGCGACCGGTCTTCAATGCTCCCCCATCGGCGGACGGCTCGAGCACCAACACCGCGCCGCAGGCCAACGCCCGCTCCTCGATCAGCGCTCGTGACGCGGCGGAGCCGACCTCCTCGTCGGCGCTGAACAGCAACTCGACACCCGAGAGATCGTCGAGTGTGGCGAGGCCGTGCAATGCCTGCACGATGCCCGCCAGCATGTCGAACACGCCCGGACCGGTCACGTTGCCGTCAGCGACGCGAAACGGTCGGGAGGCGAGCGAGCCGATCGGGAACACCGTGTCGTGGTGCCCCAACAGCAACACCGTGGGCTCTCCGCCGCCCGACCAGTGCACGTGCGGTCCGGACGCGCTGTCGATCACTGTCGCCGGCCTACCGAGATGGCGCTCGATCATCGCCGCGAGAGCGTCGGCCGACCGCGCGAGGGCGTCGAGGTCGAGTGACGGTGACTCGATCTCGACCAGTGTGCGCAGGTCGTCGAGCATGTCGTCGATCGGTGCGAGGGGGGTGGTCACCGCACCCACCGTATTGGCTCCGGTGTCCCCGCAGCGCCTCGGATCTTGCTTGACTGTGCCCGATGCCCCCGAGCCCCACCGCCGACCATCGTCAGGAACTCGCCGAGTTCCTGCGCGCCCGGCGCGAGGCGACGCGTCCGGAACAGGTCGGGCTTCCGTCGGCGCGCGGACGGCGTACACCAGGCTTGCGCCGTGAGGAGGTGGCGATGCTCGCCGGCGTCTCGCTCACCTGGTACACGTGGCTCGAACAGGGTCGACGGATCAACGCTTCCGACGACGTCCTGTTGGCGATCGGGCGGGCGCTGCGTCTCGACGAGGCAGGCCTCGATCACCTCCTTTCGCTGACCGAGCCAGGCACAGCCACGGTCGACGCGCCCGCGGAGCCGCCGAGCGCGCTGGTGCGGCTGCTCGACTCGTTGATGCCCGCGCCGGCCTACGTACTCGGCCCGCACTGGGAGTTCGTCGGATGGAACGCCGCGCAGGCCCGTCTGTATCCGCGCATCGTCGAACTCGAACCACCTCGGCGAAACCTGCTGTGGGTGTTGTTCGCCGACCCCGCGATCCGCCAGCTGATCGTCGACTGGGACATCCATGCGCGCCAAGCGCTCGCCGAGTTCCGATCGGCCACCTCGGCAGTACGCCATGACCAGGCGATGACCGAGCTGATCGCCGTGCTGCGCGACGAGAGTGACGAGTTCGCCCAGTGGTGGGCCGAGCACGACGTCTCTGGGTTCGAGACCCGCCTGCGACGATTTCGCCACCCGACGGCGGGCGAGTTGACGTTCGAGTACCAGCAGCTCACCCCGGCCGAGTGGCCCTCGCTGCGCGTGGTCGCCCAACTCCCGGTGCCAGGAGACGACTCCGCCGAGCGCCTCGGCGTGCGCCACCACCTCGTCTGATTCTCACGTCGCTCGACCGGGTACTGCGGTTGGAGTACAACAGTGTGCGGGGCGCCTGACCGAGGGAGGAATCGTGACGATCGACAACAGCGAGGCCGAGACGGCGGATGCCGGTCGCTCGTACGAACTCACCGACCGGTTCCGGCTCGAGGACGGCACCGTGTTCCTGTCGGGCGTCCAGGCCGTGGCCCGTCTCGCGGTCGACCAGTTGCGCGTCGACCGGCGTCTCGGGCTCACCACCGCCGCATTCGCATCGGGCTACCAGGGCTCACCGGTCGGCACACTCACCGAGGAACTCCGCCGCGCATCGGCAACCGTTGCCGACCTTCCGATCGTCGTCCAGCCGGCGGTGAACGAGGAACTCGCCGCGACCGCCGTGATGGGCAGTCAGTTGGCGATGACGCTGGACGACGCCACCTACGACGGCGTCGTCGGCATCTGGTACGGCAAAGGCCCCGGCTTCGACCGCAGCAGCGACGCGATCCGTCACGCCGTCTTCTCCGGCACGTCGATGCACGGCGGCGTGGTGGCCGTCGTCGGTGACGACCCGGCGGCGAAGTCTTCGACGCTCCCGTCGTCGAGCGACGCGACGATGGTCGATCTCCACATGCCGATCCTGTTTCCCGGCGACGTGCAGGAAGCGCTCGATCTGAGCCGCCATGCCGTCGCGCTGTCTCGCTCCTGCGGGCTGTGGGCCGGACTCAAGCTGGTGACCGCCGTCGCGGACGGGACGGGAACGGTCGACGTGCATCCCGATCGTGTGCATGCGTCGTCCCCGGTGGTCGACGTCGACGGCCAACCGTTCCATCCGCGACCGAACGGACGGCTGATCACGCCGTACACGCTGGACATGGAGCGCGAGTTCCAGGAGGTCCGTTGGCCGCTCGCCCGTCGCTACGGCGTCGACAACAGGCTGAATCGGGTGGTCACCCGCACCGTGGACGACTGGATCGGCATCGCCGCGAGCGGCCACACGTTCCACGAGGTCCGTGAGGCGCTCCGCGTCATCGGCCTCGTCAGCGACGACGATCTCCGCGCCGCAGGCGTCCGACTGTTTCAACTGTTGATGCCGGTGCCGCTCGATCCGGTGCAGGCCCGCGAGTTCGCCGAGGGCCTCGACGAGGTGGTGGTCGTCGAGGAGAAGAACCCGACGCTCGAAGGTCTGCTCAAGAGTTCGTTCTACGACGGCCCCCACCACCCGACCGTCGTCGGGCGCCGCGACGAACGCGGCGAGCTGCTGATCCCCGGCCACGGAACGCTCGACGTCGACACGCTGCTCGCCCCGCTGCACGCCCGTTTGTCGGGCCGGCTCAGCACCCGGCTGCGTCCGCTCGACCAGGTGGTCAGCTCGCGACGCACCCGGATCCCGCTCACGGTCAACCGCGCTCCGTTCTACTGCTCGGGATGTCCGCACAACCGCAGCACGCGCGCCGCTCCCGGCACGCTCGTCGGCGGCGGTATCGGCTGCCACGCGATGGTGGCGATGATGGACCCCGAACGTGTCGGCAACATCGTCGGGCTCACATGCATGGGTGGCGAGGGGGCGCAATGGATCGGGATGGCACCCTTCGTGGGCCGCGACCACCTCGTGCAGAACCTTGGCGACGGCACCTTCTTCCACTCCGGCTCGTTGGCCGTCCGGGCCGCCGTGGCCGCCGGCGTCCACATCACCTACAAGCTGCTCTACAACGGCACCGTCGCCATGACCGGCGGACAGGATCCCGTGGGTCAGATGTCGGTTCCTGACGTCGCGTCGCTGCTGTTGCTGGAAGGGGTGACCCGGGTGATCGTCACGAGCGAGGATCCACATCGCCACCCGGACGGCTCGTTCCCAGCCGGGGTCGATGTGTGGGATCGCAGCCGGTTCGACGAGGCCCAGCGGATCCTCGCCGAACTCCCCGGCGTCACCGTCCACATCCACGACCAGGCGTGCGCAGCGGAGAATCGCCGCGGCCGCGCCCACGGCACGATCGCCACGCCCGGATTCCGGGTCGTGATCAACGAGCGGGTGTGCGAGGGGTGCGGCGACTGTGGCGACAAGAGCAACTGCCTGTCGGTCCAGCCGATCGACACGCCGTACGGTCGCAAGACCCGCATCCACCAGACCAGTTGCAACTTCGACTTCTCGTGTCTGCAGGGCGACTGTCCGTCGTTCGCCACGGTCACCGTCGATGCCGACCGGCCCGCCCGCTCTGCCCGACCGGTGCGCCTCGACGCCCCCACCGACCTACCGGCCCCGACAGTCGGGCTCGTCGACGGCGACGATGTCACCATTCGCCTCACGGGCATCGGCGGCACCGGGGTGGTCACCGTCAGCCAGGTGCTCGGGACCGCGGCGATGCTCGCTGGGTTGCACGTGCGTGGACTCGACCAGACCGGACTGTCGCAGAAGGCCGGGCCGGTGGTCAGTGACCTGCGAGTCACCCGCGATGAGACGGCCGTGTCGAACCATGCCAATGCGTCGGGCGTCGACTGTCTCCTCGCGTTCGACCTGCTCGTCGGTGCGAGCGATGCCAACCTCGCCGGTGTCCGTCCCGACCGCACGGTGGTGATCGCCTCGACCGAGGCGGTGCCGACGGGGCAGATGGTGACCCACCCCGACATCGCGCCGCCCGACGATGCCGTGCTCGCCGAGCGGGTCGGCCAGGTCAGCCGGAGCGGCGACAACCTCTTCCTCGACGCGGCGGGCCTCGCCGACGGTTTGCTCGGCTCGACCACCACAGCCAACATCCTGCTGCTCGGAGCGGCCGTGCAGGCGGGGGCGATCCCCGTTGCGCCCGGGGCGATCGAGCAGGCGATTGCCCTCAACGGCGTTGCCGTCGACACCAACCTCGCCGCGTTCCGCTGGGGTCGGGCATGGGTGTCCGACGCCCGCCTCGTCGAGGGCGCGGCCGGGCTCGCTCGGCCCGCGGAGCCTGAGTCACTCGACGATCTCGTCGAACGGCTGGCCGCCGACCTGGTCGACTATCAGTCGGACGCGTACGCCGACCGGTTCCGATCGGCGATCTCTGCGGCCCGGGCGGCGGAGCGGGCGAGCGGCGTCGGATCGACGCGGTACAGCGAGGCGGTCACGCGCAACCTCCACAAGCTGATGGCGTACAAGGACGAGTACGAGGTCGCCCGCCTCCTGCTCGACGATGACGCACGAGCCGGGTACGAGGCCGTCGGCGGTGCGAAGACCACGGTGACCTACCACCTTCATCCGCCGATGCTCCGCTCGTTGGGCCTCGACCGCAAACTGAAGCTGCAGCGCTCGGCCGCGCCGGCACTGCGCGCGCTGCGCGCGGCCAAGGCGCTTCGCGGAACGCTCGCCGATCCGTTCCGCTGGGCCGAGGTGCGCCGCGTCGAGCGTGCCTTGATCCCCGAATACCTCGGGGCAATCGACACCCTCAACCGACGGCTGAGCGCCGACAGCTACGACGAATCGGTCGAGATCGCCTCGCTCCCCGACCAGGTTCGCGGTTACGAGGACATCAAGCTTCGACGAGTAGCCGCCTATCGCGCAGAACTCGCCCGCCGCATCGCCGCCACGTCACGGTAGGCCCAGCACCGTGCGACGCTGGGTGTTCGGTCGTAACCTCGTGCCGCCATGGGACCCAGCACGATCGCGTTCTTGATCCTGGGGCTCGTCGCACTCGTCGCCGGAGCCGAATTCCTCGTTCGCGGCGCATCGCGCCTGGCGGCTCGCACCGGGATGTCGAGCGTGGTCATCGGTCTCACCGTCGTCGCGTTCGGCACCAGCGCACCCGAACTCGCCGTCAGCGTCGGCGACGCGCTGCGTGGGGGCGACGATGCCGGATCGATCGCCATCGGCAACGTCGTCGGCTCGAACATCGCCAACATCCTGCTCGTGCTCGGAACCGCAGCGGCCGTGGGCGGCTCGTTGTTCGTCGCGCAGCGCATCGTGCGTCTCGACGTCCCGATCATGATCGGCGCGTCGGTACTTGTGCTGGTGTTCGTGCTGAACGAGTCGCTCGGCAGGATCGAAGGGGTGGTTCTGCTGCTCGCGCTCACGGTGTACCTCACGTGGACGGTGATCGCTGCGACGCACGGCTCGGCGCCCGACATCGTCACCGAGTACGACGAGGCGCTCGACCCCGAAGCGTTGGCCAGAGCTTCGGTCCTGTCGGACATCGGGTTTCTCCTGCTCGGCCTGGCGTTGCTGGTGTTCGGCTCGCAGGCGCTCGTCAGCTCCGCCAGTGACATCGCAACGGACCTCGGGGTCAGCGACCTCGTCATCGGCTTGACGGTCGTCGCCATCGGAACGTCGTTGCCCGAGGTCGCCACCTCGGTGCTCGCGGCGATACGCGGCCAGCGCGACCTCGCGGTCGGCAATGCGATCGGTTCGAACCTGTTCAACCTCCTCGCCGTCCTCGGAGTCACGGCCGTCGTGTCGCCGAACGCGATTCCGGTGGCGGTGAGCGCGGTCCAGGTCGACATCCCCGTGATGGTCGCCGTGGCCGTCGCTTGTCTGCCGATCTTTGCCAACGGCCACGTCCTCGCCCGGTGGGAGGGCGTCGCGTTCCTGATCGGCTACGCGGGGTATCTCATCTGGCTGGTGCTCGATGCGACCGAGCACGCAACGCGCGATTCATACGGCAATGCGGTCTTGTACTTCGTCGTACCGATCGTCGCGCTCACGATCGCAACGCTCTGGTACCGAGGCCGCAACGACGGGCCCGCCGAACTGCGCTGATCCCGATCGTCAACGATCGGCGTTGCGCGCGACCAGCGCCGCGCCGACGATGCCGGCGTTGTTCGCCATCGCCGCCGCAACGATCGGAGTGTCGATCGAGACACCGGGCAACCACTTGTCGGCCACCTTCGATGCGCCGCCACCGATCACGAACAGGTCAGGCGAGAAGAGCATCTCGACATGGCGGAGATAGCGCTCGACCCGCGGCGTCCACTCGGCCCACCCGATGCCCTCGCGTTCGCGGACGCTGGCCGCCGCATGTGATTCGGCGTCGCGGCCATCGAGTTCGATGTGACCGAGTTCGGTGTTCGGGACGAGGATCCCATCGACGAAGAGGCCCGAGCCGATACCGGTGCCGAACGTCAACACGAGCACGACCCCGGCGACGTCGCGACCGGCACCCCAGCGGGCTTCGGCGAGACCGGCGGCGTCGGCGTCGTTGACCATGTGTGCGTCGACACCGCACGCGTCGGTGAACACACGATCTGCGTCGACGCCGACCCAACTTGCGTGGAGATTCGCCGCCGACTTCACGACACCGTGGCGCACGATGCCGGGGAATCCGATACCGACCGGCCCGGACCACTCGTGGCGGTGGACCAGTTCGGCGGCCACCGCGGCCATGGCGTCAGGCGTCGCCGGCTTGGGTGTCGGGATGCGAAGACGTTCGGACGCGAGCGAGCCGGTGTCGAGGTCGACGATTGCCGCCTTCATGCCCGAGCCACCGATGTCGATCCCGAATCCGAGCGAAGTCACCGGCACGAAACTAGCCCTCCGCGGCGCTCAGGAACGTTGCTGCCGCGCCTCGGACCAGGTGAGGCCCTGCTCGAGGTTCGGCTCACGCGGCAGGCCGAGCACGAACTCGCCGACGATGTTGCGCTGCACGGCGAACGTGCCCCCGCCCAAGGTGAGCGCCGGGCTGAACAGGTAGCCGTAGTGCCACACCGGTTCGACCTCGGAGAACTGCCGGTCGCCGGCGAGGTTGTTCTCCGTCGGCCCGTTCCGCGACGACGGCACGATCACGCCAGAGGGGCCCGACCCGGTCAGCATGCCGTCGGCGCCGGCCAGATCCTTGGCCAGTTCCATCACGTGCTGGCCGTGCTCGTCGGCCATGATCTTCTGGATCGAGGCTTCCGGACCGGGTGTCTTGCCCTTCAGTCGGGCACTCAGGCTGCGCATCCGGTTCAGGTGCAACAGCTTCGCCTCGATGTGCAATCGGACGGCACGGTCACGCAGGACCGGATCGGTGACACCGCCGTCACGTCGGATCAGGTCGATCAGATCGTCAGCCGACGGGCCGACACCCCACAGCGACCCGGCCGCAGACAGCGACACCCGTTCGTTCGACAGGGTGACCTTCGCGAGTCGCCACCCGTCGCCCTCCTCACCGACGCGCAACGATGCGGGGATCCGTACGTTGTCGAAGAACACCTGGTTGAACGAATGCGCCGTGGTCATGTCGACGATCGGGCTCATCGAGATGCCGGGCAGGTCCATCGGGCAGATGAAGTACGAGATGCCCTTGTGCTTGGGCTGATCGGGATCGGTGCGGGCGATCAGGATCCCGTACTGCGAGTGGTGTGCCCCGCTCGACCAGATCTTCGAGCCGTTGACGACGTACTCGTCCCCGTCTCTGACCGCCCTCGTCGCAAGGCTCGCGAGGTCCGACCCGGCATCGGGTTCGGAGAAGAGCTGACACCAGATCTCCTCACCGCTGAAGATCTTGGGCAGGTAGCGCTCGTGCTGCTCGGGCGTGCCAGCGAGAAAGATCGTCGGCGCCGCCCAGCCGATGCCGATGTGGTTGCCCGGTCGTTGGATGCCGGCCTTGGCCAACTCGTCGTCGATGACCAGCTGGTCGATCGGGTCGGCTTCGACGCCCCACGGCTTGGGCCAGTGCGGCACGACATAGCCCGCCTCGGCGAGCTGCTTGGCTGTCGGACGCGGATTCTGCGCGATCCAGTCGAGCACGAGGCGACGCGTCGGGTGATCGGCTGGCGGCAGGTCGAAGTCCATCGCCGTCAAGTCTTGCCGGTCGGCCCGACGCCGTCAGATTCGGGCGTTCATCCGCCCATGGCTGGCGCCTACTTCTTCGCTGGCGCCTTCTTCTTCGCTGGCGCCTTCTTCTTGGCTGCCGCACGATTCTTCGCTGGCGCCTTCTTGGCGGGCGCCCTCTTCTTCGTGGTACCGCGTCGCATCGACGGCGCCTTTTGTGGTTCGGCCCACTCGGCGCCCGTCGCCTCGAACAGCACGCCGATCTCGTCGATGTGCAGATCGGTGAGGTCCCACAGGTCCGGCACCAGTTCACGGTCGGCGATCAGCCCGAAGTCCAGCCGATCGAGATAGCTGTGCACGGTGATGTTCAGCCCCATGTCGTCGGCGATCGTCGACACGGGGATGTAGTTCGTCATCTTGGCGCCGGCGAAGTAGAGCGCATGGCGCGGCCCGGGCACGTTCGAGATCACGACGTTCACCGGGAGATTCATGCGATCGGCGAGTCGAAGACGCGACTGCAGACGCATCGCCGCCGTTGCTGCGAGCGGTGGCGCCACTTGGGCCAGTTCGGCGATGTCCTCGGCGGGCAGCACGTCCATCTGCAGCTTCGCTTCGTTCATCGCCTCGTGGCAGCGGTGCAGTCGTTCGAGCGGATCGTCGCAGTTGGTGGGCAGGTCGGCGATGATGCCACCGACGCGGTTGGTCCAGGGGTCCTCTTCGTCGCCGGTGCGAATCGACACGGGCACCATCGACCGCAACGGAGCTTCGGGGAGCGCGTCGTGACGCAGCAGGTACTCGCGCAGCGCGCCGGTGCAGATCGCCATCACGACGTCGTTGACCGTGCATCCGGTTGCTTCCTTCAACGCCTTGATGTTGCCGAGCGCCGTGGAACGCATCGCGAACCGGCGGTGCGGGGTGACGGCGCGGTTGAACGGCGTCGGCGGCGCGGGCGACAGCGGAATGCGGACGCGATGCGCCGGCTCTGGCGTGTCGATCGCGCCACCGATCGCGACCGACTTGAGTGCGTCGCGCGCTTGCGCGGCGATCGCCGACATGCTGTCGATTCCCGCGGCCTCGGCGAAGTTGCGGACCATCCGCAACGACAGGCGCATGCCCTTCACCGGGTTCGTCGCGAGGTTGCGCATCGTCCGTTCGAGCAACTCGCGATCGGACGGGACCGCTTCGCCGACCCAGTCGACGTGTTCGGGCATCGCCATGTCCGGCGCCGGGTCGGTCAACATGCCGAGCAGCAGCACGCCTGCTGCCCCGTCGATGGTGGCGTGATGCGTCTTGGTCAGCATCGCCCATCGACCATCGGCGAGGCCTTCGATGATGTAGGCCTCCCACAGCGGGCGGCTGCGATCCATGCGTCGACCGACGATGCGCGCCACCTGTTCGGCGAGCTGGTCGGCGCCACCCGGAGGGGCGAGGCCGATGTGACGGACGTGGTAGTTGAGGTCGAAGTCGGGGTCGTCGATCCAGTACGGGTGATCGAGCTTGAACGGCACCTCGACCAGGCGCCGACGCATCGGCTCGAGACGACCGATCAGCGCGTCGAAACGCTCATACGCAGCCTGGTACGGATCGAAGTTCCCTGCCGGTCGCTCGTAGATCGCGAGGCCGTTCACGTGGCCGTAGGTGTTGGCGGTCTCCATGTAGAGGAAACTCGCGTCGAGGCCGGACAGTTGCTTCACACACACAGTCTCGCGCCGACGGCGCATCGACCACATCCCCGGACGGCAAGAGGTAGCGCACGATCGGTGTACGTTCTCGCGAGTGAGGTCGCCGACAGCCGCAGCGCTGGTGTTACATCTGGGGTCAGACCCCAGATGTCACACGTCGTCGGTTCGGGCTGGGGGAACAGGTGGGTGAGCTGCACTACGACGAGTGGATGAGCGAGAGCGACTCTGTGCTGTGGCACATCGAGCGCGACCCGTTGCTGCGATCCACGATCACCAGCGTCTGGTTCCTCGACTCGATGCCCCACCACCGGCGCATGGACGCCGTCGTCGAGCGGATCGTGGCGAAGATCCCCCGACTCCACCAACGGGTCATCGACGCACAGCCAGGCGTCGCTCCCCCGCGCTGGGCCGACGATCCCCATGTCGATCTCGACTATCACTACACCTGGGCGCGCCTGTCCGGTCGTCGACCCGGCAGACGTCAGGTGCTCGACTACGCGCAGCGGATGGCGGCGCGTGGATTCGACAAGGACCGACCGTTGTGGGAGCTGTGCGTGGTCGAGGGTCTGCCCGGCAAGCGGGCAGCGTTCATCATGAAGGTCCACCATGCGATCGCCGACGGGCTCGGTATGGTGCAACTGCTCCAGCACATGGTCGACCTCGAGGCCGATCCGCCGGCCGGCGACGCGATGCCGGGTGGCACAGCCGACTCCCCCACCGCCGATACACGCTTGCGCATCGAGGCGCCGCTGTGGGCGATCCCCGGCGCTCGATCGGTCGCGCATCGGATCGCCACCGAGGCCCGGACCGGGTCTCGCCTCGGTAAGGCATCGCTGCGGACCGCATCCGACCTGCTGCGCGACCCGCGAGGCACGATCGAGCAACTGAGTCGCACGACCAGCTCGATCGTGCGCGTCGTCAAGCCGGCGACCACACCGCTCAGCCCCGCGATGACCGAACGTTCGCTGAACACCCACTTCGAGGCGATCGAAGTCCCGTTCACCGCACTGAAGATGGCCGCCAGGTCGGTCGACGGAACCCTCAACGACGCGTTCGTCGCGATCACGCTCGACGCGTTGAAGCGGTACCACGACGCGCTCGGACATCCGTGCACGGCGATCAGGATGAACATGCCGATCAGCGTCCGCGGTGGCGATGGGTCGAACAACTTCGACAACCAGTTCGTGCCGGCGCGCATGGTGCTGCCGCTGAGCGAGGCCGACCCGGCCGAGCGCATCGGCGAGGTCAAGCAGTTGCTGCGCAAGATCCGAGCAGAGCCGGCGCTGCCGCACGTCAACGACATCTCCGGGGTGATCTCCCGGTTCGGGCCTGCAGCGGCGGTGTCGATCCTCGGTGCGATGTTGAAGGGCGTCGACATCACCACCTCGAACGTGCCCGGGCCGCCGTTCCCCGTGTTCATGGCCGGCGCCCGCGTCGACGAGTTCTACGCGTTCGGGCCGCTCGCCGGTGCAGCGATCAACATCACGCTGTTCAGCTACGACGGCACGGTGCACCTCGGTGTCAACAGCGACCGGGCGGCGGTCGAGGACCTCGGTCTGATGGCGCGCTGCCTGCGCGCCGCCATCGACGACACCGTTGCACTGAGCGATGTTGCATGACGTTTCGTGACCGCGTCGTACCACCGGATCCTCGCGGCGTGGGCGACGAGCCGGACTACCGCTTCACGCTCGCCAACGAGCGCACGTTTCTCGCATGGATCCGTACCGCGCTCGCGCTGGCAGCCGGCGGCCTCGCAGCGGTCAGCCTGCTCGACGAGTTCGCACTCGGCGAGACGCTCGGCATCCTGCTGCTGACGCTCAGCTTCTTCACCGCGGCGAGCGCCTACCGACGGTGGGCCCTCAACGAGCGTTCGATGCGGTTGAACGAGCCATTGCCGACATCGCGCCTGCCGATGATGATGGCGATCGGAACTGCCGTGGTCGCGGTCGTGGCCGCGGTGATCCTGGTGTTCGACCGGGCGTGACCGATCAACGACCCACGACGGTGTTCGACACCGGGCTGCAGCACGAACGAACCTCGCTCGCGTGGGAGCGAACGGCGATCTCGATGATGGTGGCCGGCTTGGTCTTGAGTCGGTTCGCCGCGCTCGAGAGCTTCTGGCTGCTCGCCGTTGCAGGGATGACCCAGGTGGTGTTCGGCGCCGCCGTGCTGGTGTGGTCGGGAGCCCACTACGAGGATCTCCACGGCGCGCTTCGCAGCGGCACCGACGTGGTGCACCCTTCCGCGGTGCGTTGGGTCGGTTTCGCGACCATCGCCGGTACCGGCCTCGGCCTGGTCGCCGCAGTCGCCGTCACCCTCACGCGCTGATCCCGCACGTACCCGACGTGCCCCTGCTGCATCGGGACATCACCGCCCGACCTCTCGCACCGGCGCGACCGCAGTAGCCTTTCCTCACATGACGCCCGCCGCCGACCACCGACGCCGCGTGGGCGTCGGTCTCGCCTTGGGAGCCGTGATCGCTGCCGCCGCCATTGGAGCCATCGTCACCGCCGACAACGGTCAGCCCGACACCCTCGTACTGGCAGCGAGTAGCGAGAGCACCGTTCCGCCTGCCGACGCCGCCGCAACGCCCGCAGGCCTTGTGCTGCCCGACCTCGAAGGCGAGCTGGGACAGAACGAGGCCGAGCCGACCGCACCGATCGAGCCCCAGCGCGCCGACGGAGGATGCACCATCGGAGCACTGTCGATCCGTCTGAGCTCGAAGGGTGACGGGGTCGTCTGCCTCCAACAGGCACTCACCACCGAAGGGTTCTACGACGGGGCGATCGACGGCGACTTCGACGACCCGACGCTCGCCGCCGTGGTCGCCTATCAAACCCAGGTCGGCCTGTTCGTCGACGGTGTCGTCGGCCGTGAGAGCGCCATCGAGCTCGACATCTGGCCCGACGAAGACGCATTGGTCGTGCGTACTCCGGCCCCGGCGCCCAACACGCTCGACTCGACCGGGTTCTACCTGTCACCGGTCGCCAGCACGGGTGCCGACGCCCCGCCGCTTCCCGACAACTCCGGATCGGGACGTCGCGTCGTCTACGACCGGGCCGGACAACGGGTGTGGGCGGTCGACGCCAACGAGCAGATCGTGCGCTCGTGGCTCGTGTCAGGCTCGAAGTACAGCAACGAACAACCCGGTACTCACACCGTCTACAGCCGGTCTGAGGTGTCGACGGCATGGAACGGCAAGGCGTTCCTACCCAACATGATCCGTTACCAGCAGACCGAGATCGGCCACATCGGTTTCCACGGGATTCCCACCCACGTTTCCGACAACTCGCCGTATCAGACCACCGAGGAACTCGGCACTCGACTGTCGGGTGGCTGTCAGCGTCAACACGACCTCGACGCCGCATTCCTCTGGGCCTTCGCTCCCGTCGGCACCACCGTCGTCGTCACCTGACGGGTGACGCCGGTGCCAGGGGCCTCAGCGGATTGGGCGGGAGTTGGCGGCGTTGCGATGAGCGAAACCGCCACATCCGGTCGCTTCGCTCATCGGTAGGAGAATCTCCTGAGTTGCGATGAGCGAAACCGCCACATCCGGTCGCTTCGCTCATCGGTAGGAGAATCTCCGCGGCGCGTGACTCGTTTGGTCCCGAAACGCTTTGCCCAATCCGCTGACGCCCCAGGCACCGCGTCGCCATCGGGTGTCAGAGGCGGGCGTGGAGGCGGACTGCTTGTTCGGCGGCTCTGGCGCGGACCTCGATGGGGTCGATCCTGGTCGCCACACCGTTGCGGAGGGCGGCCTCGCCGGCGATGTCGACATCGATCGCTCGCATCGTCGGCGTGTAGGCGAGGTGCCACGGCTCCATCGGATCGTACGACCACGTGACCCGATCGTCGCGGGCCTCGGGAACGAGTTCCCAGCCCCGTTCCAGCCATGACCATGCGGTATCGGGACTGAACGTCACGTCATCGGCCCGGGCGGCCACGAACGCGAGTTGGAACTCGGCGAGCATGTCGGCGCCGATGCCGTCGGTGCCCAGCGCCACCGGGTTCTCGAAACGCACCGGGCGGGCGTAACCGACGGCGTTGTTCATGTTCGAACGCGGGTTGTGCACGATCGTGCCCCGCAATCCGTGGTCGTCGGGAAGGTGCACGCCGTGCACCAGCAACCAGTCGTCGGTGGCCAACGCCGCCAGCCGTTCGACCGCGCCGGCATCGTCTGGGCCCTCAGCGACGTGGATGTGCACACCGGCGCCGTGCCGCGCGGCGAGTTCAGATGCGGCCACGAGCGTGTCGTCGGTGCAGGTGAACGCGGCATGGACCCCGACCATCCCGCGCCCACCGCCCGCCAGGAAGCGGTCGTTCTCCTCCAGACCGCGCCGGGCACCCTCGGCGCCGTGGCGATCGGTCACCCCGTACGAGGCGACGACACGCACTCCCACCTCGGTGCATGCGTCCGCGATCACCGTGAGCGATCCCTCGATCGCGTTCGGCGACTCGTGGTGATCGACGATCGCGGTACAGCCCGCTTCGAGCGCCTCGAGCGCGCCGAGCTTCGCTGACCACTCCAGCATCTCCAGATCCAACGCCGAGTCGAGACGCCACCAGATCTGTTCGAGCACCCCCAGGAACGTCGTCGGCGTGCTGCGGCGGCGACGGGCATCCCGCGCGCCAGCGTCGAGTACAGGTGGTGATGGGCGCACACCAGGCCCGCCGTGGAGTCAGGGGTGCGCACCGAACCGCGCCTCAGTGATGACGGCCCGAGCGGGCGGCCTTCTTCTCGGCTTCACGAGCGTCGGCCCGCTTCTTGTTGGCGTAGAACTGCCAGATCGCGGTGATGATCACCGCCCCGACGATCGAACCGATGAGGCCACTCGGCTTCAATTCCAGCCCATCGCCTGCGAGCAGGCTGGCGAGCAGTCCGCCGACGAACGAACCTCCGAGACCGGCGACCAACGCCATGGCCCAGTCGGTGGTGTAGGCGGCCCGCCCGAGGATGAACTGGGCGAACCAGCCCACGAGACAGCCGAGGACGATGATTCCCATGATGAGCACGTGGGCAACCTATCGCAGTCGCTACATTCAGCATCAGCACCGTCAGCGGACGGTCACGGCATGAGAAGAGGACTCATGATCAAAGGCATACTCGCATTTCTCATCATCTTCCTCGTCGCCACCTTCCCGGCGACGTGGCTGCTGATGCTCTTCCTCGGCAACGTCGGGCTCGGCGTGAGCTACTGGGGCACCCTGCCGATCGGCATCCTCGTGTCGGTCCTGCTCGGATCCGCGGCGTCGCCGACGTTCGTGGTGCGGGACTGATCGCCGTGCTGATCGCCGCCGAATGGGGCGTCGGCCAGGTGTTCTGGTCGATGCTGTGGTTCTTCTTGTTCATGATGTGGATCTGGCTGATCTTCGTGATCTTCGCCGACATCTTCCGCAGCGACGACCTGTCGGGCTGGGGCAAGACGATCTGGTCGATCTTCGTGATCTTCCTGCCGTTCCTCGGCATCTTCGCCTACCTGATCGCCCGCGGCGGCAGCATGGCCGAGCGCCAAGCAGCGACGGCGCGTGCTCAGCAGGCGATGACGCAGGCCTACATCCGCCAGACCGTGGAGGCCAGCAGCCCCGCTGACCAGCTCGCCAAGCTCGCCGACCTGCACGCAGCGGGCAAGCTCGACGACGCCGAGTACGCCGCCGCGAAGTCGATCGTCATCAACTAGAACTGCGACTGCTGCCGTCTCACGGGCTGGTGACGTGCCCGCAATGGCACACGCACCTTGCTCTCCGGTTCGAGGCCCTCGGCCTGATCGGTCCGAAGTGGGTGCGACTCGACGAAGTCGGCATACACGTTCGAGCCCCACCACGCGGTGAGGCCGTGCAACAACACACTGAGCGCCACGGTGAACAACGCAGCGTCGGCGATCGTCGATGCCCCGTCGAGGGTGCTCTCGTCGACGACCTCGATCGTGAGAATGATCGTCGCCAGTCCTCGCGGACCGAACCAACCGATGTAGAGCACCGATTGCCACTGCATCTTGGCGCCGATCAGCGAGACCCCCACCGCGATCATTCGCACCGCTGCCAGACTGAGCACTCCGTACAGCACGATCTGCCACGTGAGTTCGGCCAGCACCGGGCCGAGGAAGATGCCGAACACGAAGAAGCTCACCATCGTGAGCAGGTCACCGAACGCTTCGGAGAAGTCCGGGAGCGGATCGTCGGCGAGCCGACACGAACCGTGTCCCGAACACGTATCCGGCCACCCACGCCGCGATGAACCCGGACCCACCGAGCGGCGTCGCGATCGCATAGGCACCGACCGCCAGGCCCACCAATCCGATCTCGAGCCAGTAGCCGAGTGCCGCGCCGCTCGAGCGGCCCCACGCGATCGCGAGCGCTCCCAACCAGCCGACGGCGATGCCGATCGCGAGTGCGATGCCGACCTGCTCGACGAGTGTGATGGCGAGGTCGGCAATCGACAACGAGTCCTCTGCGGCCTGCGCCGTTTCGAGAAACACCAGGAACAGAGGCAGCGCGATGCCGTCGTTGAGCCCGCTCTCGATGTTGAGCGCCTGGCGCACTCGCAGCGGGACCCGTTCGTTGGACACCACCGCCTTGCCCAGTGCAGCGTCGGTGGGTGCCAGCATCGTGCCGAGGACGGCCGCCTCCCAGATCTCGAGCGTGCCCAGCAGCACGGCGGCCAGCAACCAGCCGAGCCCGATGGCGACGGGCAGCCCGATGCCGAGCAGTCGCGCCGGCAGGATGTCGTCGCGCCAATTCGACGAGTTGATCGCACTCGCATCCGTGAACAGCACGATCACCAGCGTGCCGGTCAGCACCAGCCCGAACAGTTCCGATCGATCGAGCAGTCCCTCGTAGTCGAGGAGATCGAACACCTCGGGCCCGAGAGCGACGCCGAGCGCCGTGAAGATCATCGTGCCGGTGACGGCGGAGCGGCTGAGGCGCCGCGAGACCACGGCGAACCCAACGAAGGCCACCGCGATGATCGCAGACGTCACCGCCACGAGATCGCTGGTCTAGGACTCGACAGATGCCGCCTCGACGGGTTCCGGCTCGGCGGTCACCGACTCGGCAGGCTCCGATTCGGCGGCGTGTTCGCGCACGATCTGCCGTCGCAGCAGTTCGACCGAGGTCACGAAGAGCGCAATCAACACGAGCGCTGGCAACCAGCGATCGATCGAGATTCCGGGCGCCAACAACAGGTAGAGCCCGAGGCACCCGAGCGCCAACGCCCACGCGCCGATCGGGTTGATCATCACGGGCGTGATGAATCGGCGGACCGCGACGGCCGCTCGCGAGGGTCCGATGAGGATCGCATACACCACGGTCACCACGCCGATCGCAAGCCATGCCCACGCGAGCTCGTTCAGCAGGCTCGTCGCAATCCTGACGAGAGAGTCGACGGCCGCTCGACCGTTCTCGGCGCGAGCCAGTTCTTCGACGCTGATGTTCACCGTGAGTCGCTGAGCGATGAGCAGCAGCAGACTGCCGACGACGATCGATACGCCCACATTGCGCAGCGTCGCGCGGCGATCGAGGGCCCAGTAGACCGCTGCGCCGTAGAGCAGGATGACGAGCGCGAAAAGGTAGATGCTCAGCAGGTCGACGACCTGCACCATCTGTTGGACCGCGTCGATCTGGTCCGACTCGAACACGACCACCTGTCCGGCGTCTTCGGGAATGCGGTCGACTGCGGTGCCGGGCAGGCCGAGACGGTCGGCCACGTCGACGAGCAGCTGACGCAGGTCGACGACGAACGCACCGTTCGAGGTCGACAGCACGCCGGCGTCATCGCCATTGGCCACTTTGACAAACGCCGTATGCGCAACGCGGTTGATCGTGCTCCACAGCGACGCGAATTCATCGCTGGCGAGCAACTGATCGACGAGGCGGGGGGCGTTGGACTCGAGCGTCGCAGCGAGCGGACCGGCGAGCTGCGCAGTCTGTCCGGGCAGCACCGTCTCGAGTTCGCCGGCGACGTCGACATTGTCGAACAACTCCGTGGTGATGTAGATCGACAGCGCCTCGCGGATGTCGTCGTCGGCGAGCATCTCGTCGGTGGTCGAGACCCATTCGTCGGTGTCGAGCGCCTGACGGGACACCCAGCCGTTGAGCGTGGCACCCATCCCGACGATCGTGGCAAGCACGATCAGCAGCCAGATGGCCCAACCCGGTCCGGCACTTCGAGTCGTTCGAGTCTGGTCAGGTGTGTCGCTCATCGGCTCAGGCGAGCAGCTTGGCTTTGGCGGCGGCGAATTCCGCGTCGGTGAGGACGCCGGCGGCCTTCAGGTCGGCGAGCTTGGTCAACTCGCCCATCAGGTCGTCTCCGGCCGGAGCGGCGGCGGGGGGCGGCGGAGGCGGCGGGGCGACCTGCTGTGCCTGTTGGGCCTGCATCGCGTTCATCTGGGCCTGCATGTCGGCGAGCTGTGCCTGCGATTCGAACGCAGCCTGTTCCGCTGCCTGCTGCTCGGCGGCGTCCTGCTGCTTGGCAGCCTGCTTGTTCTGCGAGTGGCCGACAACGGCGGTCGCGGTACCGGCGACGACGGCGGTGCGTGCCATTGTTCCGACGAGTCCTGGGCGTCCCATACGACGTCGCATGCTGATTCTCCTTGGTGAGGTGTTGATCGGGTCTGCGGAATGAACGGAGCGTTCGGCGTCAGTCGTCGAGGTCGGCGAGCGCATCGAGCAACTCGTCGACGACCAGGCCGGGAACGCGGAAGTTGCTGGCGAGCACGCCACCGCAGTCGACGATCGCGTCGCGCAACGGCTTGGCCCAGGTGTGTTCGAACACGAGGATCGCTTCGGAGGAGTTGGGTTCGAGAGTCGCGGCGAGTTCCTCGATGTCCTCGTCGGAGATCAAGGAGTCGAGCTGGTCCATCACACCGGCGAGGCGCTCGGCGTCGGCGTTGCCACCCAGTTCTTCGAACTCGGTGAACGTCACTTCGCCATCGGCGTCCTTGCGCACGAGCACACCGTCGACGATGCTGATCGTGTCGTTGTCGACCAACCGTTCGAGTTCGGGGATGATCTCGCCGTTGAACTCGTTGCCAGGGAAACTGACGACGAGTACTTCGATGGGTCCGAGGGTCATGCATTCCTCCAGATGACGGCAGATGCCGCGAGCGAATAGAGCGGCAGTACGTTAGCGCACCCTACCGATCGGACGTCAACCAGGACACAGGTTGATTTCGGCTGCCGGTGGGGCGATGCTGGTGCAGCTCGGAGCACGAACGCCCCGACCGAACGAAAGGCAACACCTTGCAACTTGCAGCTGAATTCGGAACCGGACAGGTCTTCTGGTCGATCCTGTGGTTCTTCCTGTTCTTCGTGTGGATCATGCTGATCTTCACGATCTTCGGCGACATCATCCGCAGCGACGACATGGGCGGCGTGGCGAAGGCGATCTGGTCGATCGTCATCATCTTCCTGCCGTTCTTCGGCATCTTCATGTACCTCATCGTCCGGGGCAACAAGATGGGCGAGCGTCAGCTGGCGGCCGCTCAGAAGCAGCAGGCAGCGATGGACGACTACATCCGGACCACTGCCACCACCACGGGCGGCAGCGCTGCCGACGAGCTGGCGAAGCTGGCCGACCTCCACACCCAGGGCAAGCTCGACGACGCCGAGTACGCGGCCGCCAAGGCCAAAGTCGTCGGCTGAACACGAACACCCGTCACGACGGCGTCGCGTCAGGTCATCCGACCCGATGCGGCGCCGTTGTCGCGTCCGGGCTTGGACGCGTCGTCACCACCACAACCGGTGATGAGTCTCCGCGCGACCTGTGCGCACGGAAACTCATCGCCGTCAGCCGGCGCCCTGCACGAGCACCGGGCAGACGCAGTGGCGCACGACGTAGTCCGACGTCGAGCCCATGATCGCCCGTTTGATGCCACTGCGACCGTGGGTGCCCAGCACCACCACGCTGGCAGGCAGTGTCTCGGCAAGAGCACAGATCTCGCGGCCGGCGTCGCCGAGAACCACCATCGTCTCGGCAGCGGTCAGTCCGAGTTCGGCCACCGTGTCGTCGAGGTGCATCTGCGCGGCGGAATGCTGGGCGTCGACGAGGTCGTTCTTCTCGTCGTAGGTCATCACCCCGCCGGCAAATCCGGTGCCAGTGACCAGCGTGGGATCGATCGGCGATGCCACCGACACCAGCACGATCCTGTCGGGTGGTGCGAGCAGGTCGAGCCCCTGGCGAATCGCACTGGTGGCGAGGTCGGAGCCGTCGGTGCACAGCAGGACGAGAGATGCAGCCATGGACCGAGTCTCGCACCACCACGATGACCACGCCAGCATCCGACGGCTCTGCAAGAGTGAAGCCATGAACGACATCGTGGTCGGCGTCATCGCCATCTTGACCGGAGCCGTCTTCTGCTTTCGCGGCTATCTCGCGATGCGTCTCATCATCCCGTTGTGGGGAGCGTTCGCCGGGTTCATGCTCGGCGCGGGGCTGGTGTCCGGCGACGCCGGCTTCCTCGGCAACGCCCTCGGATGGCTGGTCGGCTTCGGTCTCGCCATCGTGTTTGGTCTGATCGCCTACCTGTACTACGAGGTCGCGGTCGTCATCGCCATGTTGGGAATCGGCTTCGTACTCGGCACCAGCTTGATGGTGGCGCTCGGCGTGACGTGGTCGTGGGTGATCGTGCTGAGCGGCGTCGTGCTGGCGGCGGTGCTGGCATTCGTCGCCATCGCCGGCGATCTGCCGATGGTTCTGCTGACGGTGCTCACCGCGCTCGCCGGCGCGAGCACGATGGTCGGCGGACTGATGCTGTTGTTCGGCACGTTTGACACCGAGGACTTCGACGTGGGCATCACCACCGAATATGTCGCCGACGACTGGTGGTGGTTCGTGATCTACGGCGGGCTCGTCGTCGGTGGCCTCATCGCCCAGTTCACCGACGTCGACCGTCGACGAGACACGCTGCGCGAGGCCTGGTCGACCGGCATCGGTTCGACGGGTTCGGACCCTACGTCCGGCACGTGAGCGGAGCCCCGCATTGAGTTCGGACACCTCGGACTGCGAACTGCGCGACGACTGGTTCCTCGAACAGGACGTCAACGCCTGGACTTCACTCGCCTACGTCGCTGCCGGAGTGCTGCTGGCCTGGGAGGTGCATCGCTCGCGGCTGCCGCGTGCGGTCTACGCATTCGCTGCAGTCGTGGCCGTCGAGGGCATCGGCAGCCTGCTGTACCACGGCGCAGCGAGCGACGTCAGCCAGTTCCTGCACGACGTCCCACTGATCGGCGCGCTCGCGTTCGTCGCCGGGTGGCACGCGGGCCGGCTGCGCGGCCAGGCCGACGTCGGGTCGCTCGTCGGCCTTGGAGTGGGCCTTCTTGCCGCGACGGCGATGTGGGCGCTGGCACCGGACGCGACGAACGCGACCGCCGCGGTGGCCGTTGCCGTCATCGTGATCGCCTCGCTGGTCGCCCGTCGCCGCCGGCTGGCTGCGGTGTGGTCGTGGCCGCTGTTCGTGCTCGGCGCGATCGCGGTCTCGATGTGGGGTCTCGGCACACCTGGCTCGCCGCTGTGTGACGCGGATTCGTGGTTCCAACCACACGGCCTGTGGCATGTACTGACCGCCGTCGTCGCCCTGGGTTGGGTCGACCGTGCCTACGGCGCGGTCGATCCCGCGCACGCCCCGCGCCTCATGCGTCGCTTCACGGACCGCACCATCGGCCTGGTTGCCCGCGGTCTCGTCCTGGCATTCCACCGATCGGTCGAGGTCCGCGGACGCGAACGACTCCCCCGCGATCGTCCGGTGCTGATCGTCGCCAACCACGGCAACGGTTTCGTCGACCCCGTCGTCGTGGCCGGGGTACTCGGTCGCCTGCCCCGATTCCTCGCGAAGGCAGCGCTCTGGAAGGTCGTCGTCGCCCGTCCGTTCCTGTGGTTGGCCGGCGTGCTGCCCGTGTACCGGACCGCCGACGGCGATCGGGCGAGCGACAATGCGTCGGTGTTCGACGCGTGCCACCGTGAACTCGCACGAGGTGCCACGGTGGCGATCTTCCCCGAGGGCACGACCGGAGATCGGCCGGCGCTCGACCGGGTGAAGTCGGGAGCGGCGCGTATCGCTCTCGGGGCACTCACGACCGCGCCCGATGTCGTGATCGTGCCGGTCGGCATGGCGTTCGAGAGCAAGGTCGAGACGCGCAGTCGAGCCGTCGTGTTGTTCGGCGAACCCATCCAAGTGGCCGAGTTCGTCGGCGCGGGGCTCGGTGGCGACGGTGAGCCGGATCGAGGCGACGCGGCTGCGCTGACGACCCAGATCACCGACGCGCTCGAGCGGGTGTCGCCGCAGTTCGCGAGCCTCGACGAACGCGAGATGCTGCGCGCCGCCGCTCGTGAGGAACGCAGTGCTGCGATCGGCCACGGCAAGACCTCGTTCGGCGACGCCGAGGTCGTGGCGCGTCGACTCGCGCGCGCCGACACCACCGAGCGGGAACGCATCATGGACGCATATCGGGACTTCGCGACCAGGCTGCAACTGCTCGGTGTCACCGCCGGCCAACTTCGTCCCGAACCCATCTCGATCACCCGGCTCGTGCTCTCGGCCGTGCTGTTGATCGTGGCCGGCTCGTTGATCGTCACCGTGACCCTCGTCCACCTCCCCGCGCTGTTGCTCGTGGTCGTCGGAACGGGCCTGGTGCGTTCGACGGCGACCAAGGGAACGGTGCGCTTGTTGTTGGGCCTGGTGGCGCTGTTGGCGACGTGGACGCTGACGGGTATGTGGCTGGCCGACGGATGGATGGCGGTGGCCGCAGCAGCCGCGGTGGCCATGGGCGGGCTCGTTGCGCTGATCGTGTGGCCACCCCTGAGTCGTGCGGCCGGAGTCCTGATCGGCCGTCTCGAGGTTCGCGACCGGATCGGACTCGTACCGCCGGTCATCGCAGCACGATCAGCAGTGGTGACAGCGGTTCGTGAGAGTGTCGGAGGCGACGATGACCACACCTGATGGCACGCCGCTCGACGCCGAGGCACTCGACGCCGAGGCACTCGACGCCGAACCAGCGGACGGCGAGATGCCCCAGGTTCCGCGGCCGAGCGTTCGCAAGATCCTGTTCCGGGTCTTCTTCATCGTCGCGGCTCTCGGGATCTCGTTCTGGATACTCGTACGGACGTTCGACGATCTCGACCTCGACGCGATCCTCGACGCCGTCCGCTCGCTCAACGACGCGGAGATCATCTCGCTGTTGAGCCTGTGGATCCTGTGGATCGCATCACAGGGTCTCCTGACCGCGTCCCTGGTGCCCGGGTTGGCGGTGCGGCACGGGATCGTCGCGTTCCTCGGTCCCGCGTCGGTCACCTCGGTGGTGCCGGGTCCGAGTGATCTGCCGATCCGCTATCGGATGCTGACCTCGTGGGGTCACACCACCGCCGAGGCGACGCTCGCAGTGGCCGCCGGCGGGATCTTCAGCATCGGCATCAAGCTGCTGCTACCGATCATCGCCGCGGTGGGGCTGGTCGTGACGGATGCACCACTGAGCGACACCTTGCAGACGGTGGTGACGATCTGCATGATCGTGGGCCTCGGTGTGGTCGTGCTCGCATTCGTGCTGGGCTCGGAGAAGCGCACCGAGCAGGCCAGTCGGCTGATCGATCCGGTGTGGTCTCGGGTGCTTCGTCTACTCCGCAAACCGATCCCCGAGGATCTTCCGGCGCAGATGGTCGCCGCTCGTTCCAAGGCGGTGCAGACGCTACGCGATCGCTGGCTCGTCGCCTCGTGGGCGACCGTGCTCACCTCCGCGACGAAGTTCGGTCTGCTGTTGATGTGCCTGCGGTTCACCGGGGTCAGCGAGACTGCTCTGCCCTGGACCCAGGTGTTCGTGGTGTTCGCCCTGGTGCAGGGCCTGACCGTGTTCCCGATCACCGCCGGTGATGCGGGTGTCAGCGAGATCGCCTACATCGGCATGCTCACCACCGCCGCGGGCGAGCAGTACGTCAACCAGATCACCGCCGCAATTCTCGTGTTCCGAATCCTCACGTGGCTGTCGATCATCCCCGTCGGCCTCGGCGCCCTCGGCCTCTGGAAACTCCAACTCCGCAAGCGGGACCCGATTGCAGCAGGGGTCTGACCCCTGCTGCAATCGCTCAGTCGGCGAACTCGAACTGGACGGCAGCGCGGTCGGCGACGTGGCCGGTGATGTACTCGGCGATGAACCGCTGGTGCTCGGGATGGTCGCGGTAGACGACGTAGTCGTCGACGCCGGCGAAGTCTGCCGTGATCGAGTACTGGAAGTTCGTCGCGCCGAGCCCGACGTCGCGGCCGTGACGATAGGTGACGACCTCGGCGATGGCCGACGGGAGAGCATCGAGCGCGGCCGACATCGCGACGAGTTGTTCGTCCGTGACGGACGCGTTCCAACGCAAGACGACGACGTGGCGGATCATGACGCGCTCCTCACAGACCGATCGACTTGGCGATGATCGTCTTCATCACTTCGTTGGTGCCGCCGTAGATCGCGGTGACGCGGGCATCGACGTAGGCGCGCCCGATCGGGTACTCGGTCATGTAGCCGTAGCCGCCGAAGAGTTGCAGGCAGCGGTCGACCACCCGGTTCTGCACGTCGGTGCACCAGTACTTGGCCTGCGCGGCCATCGCCGGCGTGAGCTGTTTGGCGTTGAGCTGCAGAATGCACTGGTCGACGTACGCCTGGGTGACGTCGATCTCGGTGGCCACCTCGGCGAGCACGAACTTGGTGTTCTGGAACGTGCCGATCGACTTGCCGAATGCCGTTCGCTCGCCGACGTAGTCGAGCGTCCAACCGAGCGCGGCCCGCGCAGCCGCCACACCGGCGACGGCGATCGACAGGCGCTCCTGAGCGAGGTTCGCGGCCAGGTAGGTGAAGCCCTTCCCTTCGTCGCCGAGACGATTGCTCACCGGTACCCGAACGTCGTTGAAGAACAGCTCGGCGGTGTCCTGGCTGTGCATGCCGATCTTGTCCAGGTTGCGACCCCGCTCGAAGCCGTCCATCCCGCGTTCGAGGATCAGCAGTGACAGGCCCGCGTGGCGCTCGCTCGGATCGGTCTTCGCGGCAACGATCACGAGGTCGGAGTTGATGCCGTTGGTGATGAACGTCTTCGAGCCGTTGACGACGTATTCATCGCCGTCGCGGATCGCGGTGGTGGCGATGCCGGCGAGGTCGGATCCGGTGCCCGGCTCGGTCATCGCGACGGCGGTGATCAGCTCGCCCGACGCGATGCCGGGCATCCAACGCTCGGCCTGCTCGTCGGTGCAGTACTCGATGAAGTACGGCGTGCAGATGTCGTTGTGCAGGGTGAGGCCGAGACCCGCTCCCCCGATGCCGGCTGCGTTGAACTCCTCGCTGAGGATCGCGTTGAACCGGAAGTCGTCCGTGCCGCCGCCGCCGTACTGCTCGGGGATCGCCAGACCGACGAAGCCGTACTGACCCGGCCGAGGTGTACATCTCGCGTGGAGCGATGCCGGCCTCCTCCCATTCGAGGTAGTGCGGCGACACCTCCTTGGCGACGAACGAGGCGAACGATTCGCGGAAGGCTTCGTGGTCGGCGTCATACAGCGTGCGCATGGGTTCAGCGTACGAGTCCGTCGCGGAACGGACTCAACGCGGATGGATCCGCAATGGCTCGAACTCGATCACGTCGGGAGCGGCGAGTTCGGGGTTTCGCGGGCGACGCGGCGCGGGTTGGCGACGGCGCCACCACGATCGGGGTGCAGCGGACGGATCATCGCGACCGAACCGATCGAGTTCGGCGCGCACTCGGGCGACTTCACCGGGCCCATGCAATCGCAGGGCGACGAGCAGGGCGACGTGCATCGCCGTGATCTCGCCCTCGCAGGTGATCACGTGGCCGATCTCGACGATCCGTTCCGCCGAGGCCGCCGAGCCGTACTGGGCGAGCAGGTCACCGGCGAGCCAGTGCGTGGCAGCGGCGCGAGCGTCGAGGAGTCCGGCGGCGGCGACGATCACCGTGCCGGTCGAACTGGCTGCCAGCCATCGACATCGCTGAGCCACGATGCACAGCCAGTCGCGCAGTGCGGGATCCTCCGCCGCGCGTGCGCAGCCGAGACCGCCAGGCACGAGCACGACATCAGGGCGCAACACCTCGTCGAAGATGCGATCGACGACGACACCACCGCCCGGTCCGCCGACGTGTCCGATGCGCTCGCCGACGCGGACGAGATCGGTGTCGGCCAGGCGTTCGAACACGAGCGTGAACGCCTCGCACTCATTCGCCGAGACCCCCGGATACGACGCCAGCGCAACCTGCACCTACTGATCTTCGCGCACCGGTGGATCTCACCGAACCGCTCCGACGGTTCAACCTCGCATCGGCGACCAGGAAACTTGTACCGTGCAAGCATGGGGAACGGCAACGGGATCACGACGGAGATCGACCGCGAGGCGCTGCGACGCAAGTACCGCGAGGAGCGCGACAAGCGGCTGCGACCCGACGGCAACGAGCAGTACATCGAGGTCACCGGGGTCTTCGAGCACTACGTCGACGATCCCTACGTCGGGGCCGTCGAGCGTGAGCCGCTGTTCGACGAGGTCACCGTCGCGTTCATCGGCGGCGGATTTGCCGGGCTGGTCACAGGCGCCAAGCTGCACGAGGCCGGCGTCGACGACGTGCGCATCATCGAGAAAGGCGGCGACTTCGGCGGTACGTGGTACTGGAACCGCTACCCGGGCGCGCAGTGCGACACCGCGGCGTTCGTCTACCTCCCGCTGCTCGAAGAGACCGACCACATGCCGAGCGAGAAGTACACGCACGGTCCAGAGATCCTCGAGCACTCGCGCCGCATCGGACGCCACTTCGACCTCTACGACAACGCGGTGTTCTCGACGGAAGTGACGTCGCTGACCTGGGATGACGCGGCCAGGCGATGGATCATCCGCACCAACCGCGGTGACGAGATGCGCGCCAAGTTCGTGGCGATGGGCACCGGCCCGCTCCACCGTCCGAAGCTGCCCGGCATCGACGGCATCGAGACGTTCGAGGGCCACAGCTTTCACACGAGTCGTTGGGACTACGACTACACCGGTGGCGATCCGGGCGGTGCGGCGCTGACCGGGCTGGCCGACAAGCGCGTCGGCATCATCGGTACCGGGGCGACCGCGGTGCAGTGCATCCCCCACCTCGCTCGCTCCGCCAAGGAGCTGAACGTGTTCCAGCGCACCCCGTCGTCGATCGACGTGCGCAACAACCATCCGATCGATCCCGACTGGTTCCACGAGCTCGAACCCGGCTGGCAGGCGAAGTGGTTGATGAACTTCACCACGCTGCAGACCGGTGGGTTCGCCGACGAGGACCTCGTGCAGGACGGCTGGACCGACATCACCAAGCGCATCCGCGACAAGGTGCTGTCGAGCGGCAAGGCGTTCACCCGCGAGACCTTCATCGAGGCCTACGAGGATTCCGACGATGAGAAGATGACCGAGATCCGCGCCCGCGTCGATGCGCTCGTCACCGACGCCGACACCGCCGAGGCGCTCAAGCCGTGGTATCGCCAGCTGTGCAAGCGGCCGTGTTTCCACGACGAGTACCTCGACGCCTACAACGAGCCCGGCACGCATCTGATCGACACCGGCGGCAAGGGTGTCGAGCGCATCGACGCCACCGGGATCTGGGCGAACGGGCGGCACTATGAGCTCGACTGCATCATCTATGCCTCCGGTTTCGAGGTGGGCACTGAACTGACGCGCCGTGCGGGCTTCGAGACGACGGGCCGCGACGGCGTGACGCTCACGCAGCGGTGGGCCGACGGGATGCAGAGCCTGCACGGCATCCACGTGCACGGGTTCCCGAATCTGTTCATGGTCACCCTGAGCCACGCGGCGAACCTGATCTCGAACGTCCCGCACAACTACCTCGAATCCGGCGCCACGATCGCCGCGATCGTGCGGCACGCGCTCGACGTCGGCGCCGAGGAAGTGGAAGTGTCGCCCGAGGCCGAACAGAGGTGGATCGAGCGCCTCGAGGCCGGCGCACAGATGAGGATGACGCAGCTTCCCGACTGCACGCCCGGGTACTACAACAACGAGGGCCAGCCGATCGAGGGTCGCAGGGCGGTGCTGAACTCCATGGCCTTCCCCGAGGGAGCGGTCGCGTACTTCCAGTACATCGATCGGTGGCGATCGTCCGGCGACTTCGACGGATTGGACTTCGCCACGTGAACGTCATCGTGGTCGGCGGTGGTGTGGCCGGCCTCGCCACGGCGTTGCAGCTCGGCCGGGTGGGACACACCGTCACGGTCATCGAACGTGACGACACGCCGATGCCGGCGACCGCCGACGAGGCGTTCGAGTGGAACCGCCGTGGCGCGCCGCAGGTTCGTCACAGCCATGCGTTCCTCGCCCGCTTGCGCAACCTGCTGCGTGACGAGCAGCCCGACATTCTCGAGGCGTTGCTCGACGAAGGGGCCACCGAGATGCGGTTCGGTGACGGTGTGCCGACCGAGATGGAATTCGATCCCGAGCCCGGCGACGACGATCTGGTGATGATCGCCTGTCGCCGCACGACGTTCGAGTGGGTACTCCGGCGCGCCGCGCTCGCCGAGCCCAACGTGCAGATCCGCACCGGCGTCGCCGCGGTCGGCCTGACCACCGCCCGCCAGGCCTCCCCGGCCGTCGTGAGTGGGGTTCGACTCGACGACGGGAGCGAACTCGCGGCCGATCTCGTGGTCGCCGCGAACGGTCGCCGGAGCGCTGTTGCCGACTGGCTCGCCGAGATCGGTGCACCACCCGTGACCGAAACGGTGGAGGACACCGGCATCGTGTACGCCAGCCGCTTCTACCGACTGCTACCCGACGCTGACCTGCCGCCGCGCAGCGGCCCGATCGGCGGCGATCTCGGCTACGTCAAGTACGGCACGTTCGTCGGCGACAACCGCACGTTCTCGATCACCCTCGCCGTACCCACCGACGACGACGAACTGCGACGCCGTCTCGCTGACCCCGATGTGTTCGATGCTGCCGCCCGCTCGTTGCCGGCCACCGCGCCGTGGCTCGACGGCCGGGCCGAACCGATCACGCCCGAGGTCCACTTGATGGCGGGGCTCTTGAACAAGTGGAGCGACTACGTCGTCGACGGTGAGCCCGCCGCCGTCGGCCTGGTCCCGGTCGGCGACGCGGTGCTGTGCACGAACCCGCTGTACGGGCGTGGCTGCAGCACGGCGTACTGGAGCGCGCAGTTGCTCGCAGACGCGATCGCCACCCATTCCGATGACCTGCGCGCGATGGCGGTCGCGTACGACGAGGCGCTGTTGACGGAGATCCACCCCTGGTATCGCTCGTCGGTCGAGCAGGATCGCGAGGCCCGTCGAGTCGCTGCAGCGTTGCTCGCCGGTGAGGATCCCTACGGCAACGCCTCCGACCCGAGAGCGTTCACGCGATCGGTGCTCCGCGACGGGCTGGTGCCTGCACTGCGCTGCGACCAGGTCGTGCTGCGGGCGTTCATCCGCAACCTGAACCTGCTCTCGCCTCCCGATACATTGTTGACCGACGCCGACTTCGGTGCCCGCGTCTTCGCCGTGCTGCAGATGAAGGACGAGCGTCCGCCCGAACCGTCACTCGGTCCGGAAACGAGAGCTGAGTTCCTCGCCGCCCTCCCCGTTGCCTGACGGTCCGGGCGGGGACGGGGCCGGGGAGGACCGAAGGCCCCGCGCCTCGACCGGATCAGGTGGGGCGGGTGCCGAGGGTGACGGCGATGTCCTGGGTCGAGCCGTTGCGCTCGACGGTGACGGTGACGGTGTCGCCGGGCTGATACGTGGCGACTGCCGCGCCGAGCGAGGTCGGATCGGTGACGTCGGTGTCGTCGACGGCGATGATCACGTCGCCCACTCGCAGGTCGCTGTCGGCGGCGCCGGACCCATCGGCGATCTCGACGATCTCGACGCCGAGGCCCTCACCGGTCGGCTGCGTCGTGACGCCCATCAGCGCTCGATCGGGCACCGTCCCGCCGCGGAGTTCGTCGATGACGTCGATCACCGGCGTGATCGCGATGGCGAACCCGATGTTCTGGGCCTGACCGGCGATCGCGGTGTTGATGCCGACGACCTCACCGCGACCATTCAGCAGCGGACCCCCCGAGTTGCCAGGATTGATCGCCGTGTCGGTCTGCAGCAGGTTCACGAGCTGCGCACCGTTCTCCTCGGTGATCGTACGGTTCTTCGCCGACAGGATCCCCGCGGTCACCGACGGTTCGCCGTTGAGGTCGAGCGCGTAGCCGACGGCGATCAACTGGTCGCCGAGGCGGAGGTCGTCGGAGTCGCCGACCGCAAGCGGCACGAGGTCGGTGCGCTCGACCTTGAGCACGGCGAGGTCGCGACTCGGGTCACCGGCGACGATGGTGGCGGGCTCGGTGGTGCCGTCGGCGAACGTGACAACCGGGCTGTCTCCCTCGGCGATCACGTGGTTGTTGGTGACGATGTACCCGTCTGCCGACAACACGAAACCGGTCCCGGCTGCCTGGCCGCTCGACGTCTGACCCGATGGACTTGTCTGGGTGACCTCTTGGCGCACGGAGACGACGGACGGCCGCACCGCCTCGACGAGGTCACCGATCGACCCGGTCGAGACGCTGACGGTTTGCGCTGTCGGGCTCGCCGAATCGCTCGTGGCCGCCGTTGTCGACTCGTCCTGCTGACCGATCGCGTATCCGCCCACCGCGGCGCCCGTGAGCGCCACGCCGACGAGCACACCGGCACCGAACCGGGCGCGGCCGCGGGGACGAGGCGCAGGGGTCGTGGACCGGGAGGCTGCGGGCGGCGCCCATGGCGCGGGAGGTTCCCCGGGAATGCCGGACAGCGGGTTCAGGT
This sequence comes from Ilumatobacteraceae bacterium, assembly GCA_963774765.1. Taxonomy (GTDB): domain Bacteria; phylum Actinomycetota; class Acidimicrobiia; order Acidimicrobiales; family Ilumatobacteraceae; genus Sva-07. The sequence goes on along the minus strand of CAVZGP010000024.1, from coordinate 72,099 downwards.
AGGGAGGAGCGACAGGATTTTCCACGGCACCAGCCTCTCGGTTCTCGGTCAGAACAAGGTGAGAGCCGGGTGATCGGCGGGCAAGAATCTGCCGGTCCACCAGGGCTCCACCACGTGTCGTGTCGCCACCGAATGCCAGGCTGGCAGGGTGTACACCGAGATCGAGTACGAAGAACGCGACCATGTCGGCATCATCACGATCGATCGACCCGAGGCCCGCAATGCGTTGACCTTCACCACCTACGCCGAACTCGCCGATGCGGTCGACGCGACCTCCGCTCGGTGTCTGATCATCACCGGCCGCGACCCGGCGTTCTGTTCGGGTGACGACGTCAAGCAGGTGATGGTCGCCGCCAGCGGCGACCTCCAACGCGCCGACCGCGAACCGCGTCTCACGCCCGCTGCCGGCAGTCTGCTGCGCACCGACGTGCCGATCATCGCGGCCGTCAACGGCGCCGCGGTCGGGTGGGGTATGGAACTCGCATTGATGGCCGACATCCGGATCGCGTCCGAGCGAGCCAAGTTTGGCGAGCTCTTCGTGAAGCGGGGGCTGTGCTGCGATGTCGCCGGCCTGGCCCGGTTGGCGCAGCTGGTCGGGCGCGAACATGCCGCCGAGCTGCTGTACACGGGCCGGGTCATCGATGCCGACGAAGCTCGCGAACTACGACTCGTGTCGCGAGTCGTCGCCCACGACGACCTCCTGCCGACGGCGCTGGAGCTGGCCGAGTCAATCGCCGCCAATCCCCCACTCGCCGTTCAGGCACTCAAGCGCGGCCTGCGCGAGGCGCTCGATCCGAACTGGGACGATCTGGGACGTTGGGTGAGCTCGTCGCTCGCCGAGCTGTTTCGCACCGACGACCACCGAGAGGGCGTCCAGTCCTTCCTCGACAAGCGCGACCCCACTTTCACCGGCCGCTGACGTATCGCACGAGCGGCCGCGGAGGTCTCTCACGCCGCGTTCCCACCGATGAGCGAACCGACCTGATACAGCGGTTTCGCTCATCGCAACCCCCGACAATCCCCCACCGATGAGCGAACCGACCTGATACAGCGGTTTCGCTCATCGCAACCCCCGACAATCCCCCACCGATGAGCAAACCGACCGGATACAGCGGTTTCGCTCATCGCAACCCCCGACAATCCCCCACCGATGAGCGAACCGACCGGATACAGCGGTTTCGCTCATCGCAACCCCCGACAATCCCCCACCGATGAGCAAACCGACCGGATACAGCGGTTTCGCTCATCACAACACCCGCGACCGCTTGGCCGGGTCCACGATGTGCCGACACATCATGTGCGGCAGGCGCACTACGGTCCAGCCATGAAAGATCTCCGGGGAACCACAGCCATCGTGACGGGGGCGTCGCGAGGCATCGGTGTGTACATCGCCAAGGCGCTCGCGGACGAGGGAGCAAACCTGTCGTTGACCGCCCGATCAGGCGACGAACTCGAACAGGTGCGCACCGAGATCGAGTCGATGGGTGTGCGGGCGATCGCCACGGTCGGCGACGTCTCGATCGCCGACGACCGCGCCCGGCTGATCGAGCGAACCGAGGCCGAGCTCGGACCGATCGACATCCTCGTCAACAACGCCGGTATCGACATTGTCCGTCACTTCCACGAGGCTCCCGCGTCGGACTTCGTCGACACCCTGCGCATCAACCTCGAAGCACCGATCCTGCTCACTCGCGCCATCGTGCCCGGGATGCTCGAACGCGACCGCGGCCACGTGGTCAACATCTCCTCGGGAGCCGGCAAGGTGGGCGTGCCAGGCGAGTCGGCGTATTGCTCGAGCAAACACGGCCTCGTCGGATTCACCAACGCACTGCGAGCCGAATACGAGCGCACGAACGTGAACTTCTCCGTCGTCTGCCCCGGCCTGGTCACCGACGTCGGGATGGCGCACCGCTGGGTCGAAGGCGGCGTGAAGGCACCGCGGATCGCCGGGAGTTCCACGCCCGCGAAGGTCGCCGCGGTCGCCGTGGGCTGCATCAAGAAGAACCGGGCCGAGGTGATGGTGAACACGCCGCCGGTGCGGCCGCTGATCGTGCTCGCCAACATCGCACCCGGCCTGACGCCGTTCCTGCTCCGCAAGCTCGGCTACACCGGCACGTTCGAACGGATCATGGACAAGGGCCTGACCTGAACGCCTCGGCCTTCAGTCGGGCACGAGTCCCTCGTCGGCGCTGCCGACCTGCACGAGCGTGCGGGGGATGAACTCGACGACCACGGTGTTGGGGTCGATGCCGCCCGCCTGGAGCGATTCGGCATAGGACGACGTCGAGGGGATCGGCGGCGACCCGATGACGCGGACATCGGTACCGCTCGTGGTGTTGGACACCTCGACCACCTCCCAGCCGACGCTGGCGGCCCACTCATCGGTGATCGTGCGGACCTCGCTCTCCCGGGTGCGATCGGTGGCGATCTGCACCGCCGAACCCACGAGCGGGATGAGGATCACGGCGAAGAACGCGACGATCACGAAGATCGCATTGCGTCGATTGACCGCCCGCTTCTCGGCCGTCGCTGCCGGTGTCACCATCTGGTACACCCGATACAACGCCATCACGATGATCCCGGTCGTCAAGATCGAGGCCACGTTGGTGCCGAACAGGAACAGCGCGCCGAACGCTTCGTCCCACGCTCCCGACTCGGCCGTCAACCCGACCACCGACAACGGCGGAACGAGCGAGATCGCGATCGCCACGCCAGGGAGCGTGTCGGAGATGTCGCGACGCACCAGGGCCACCGAGCCGACGGCGCCGGTTGCAAGCGCCGCGATGAGATCGATCAGACGAGGATTGACACGCCCGGCCACTTGACTGTTGGTCGCCGCCGTCACCGGGTTGACGATGCCCATACCGAGCAGATAGCCGATCAGAATCGCGGCGGTGGCACCGCCGAGTACGAGCAGGATCGACCGGACCAGGTTGGCCCGATCGCCGAGCACCACGCCGAGCATCGTGCCGAGGATGGGAGTCATCAGCGGCGCCACGATCATCGCCCCGATCACCGTGGCGGTCGAGTCGGCGATGACGCCAGCAGCAGCGATCACCGATGCGAGGATCAGCAGGATCCAGAATCGGCTCAGTTTTCGTTGTACGTCGGGGCCGTCGAAGAAGACGGCCTCGCGCATGTGGTCGATGTCGTTCAGCGCCACACTGGGCATGTCAAGGCACCTGCTTGTCGAACACGGCGGAACAGTAATCCCGTAGCCGAGGCATGCCCGGCATTGCTCCTCGATGCGACGCGATCGCTGCACGCCAGGGGTCAGAGCAAGCTCTGACCCCGCAGCGCTGCGATCGGTGAGAGGACGGATGTCAGTAGATCTCGATGAGGCCGGCGGCGCCCTGGCCGCCGCCGATGCACATCGTGACCACGCCGTACTTGGCGTTGCGGCGCTTGCCCTCGAGCAGGACGTGGCCGGCGCAACGGGTGCCGGTCATGCCGAACGGGTGGCCGATCGCGATCGAGCCGCCGTTGACGTTGTACTTCTCGGGGTCGATGCCGAGCGTGTCACGCGAGTACAGACACTGACTGGCGAAGGCCTCGTTCAGTTCCCAGATGTCGATGTCGTCGACCGTGAGTCCGTGGCGCTTCAGCAGCTTCGGCACGGCGTAGATCGGCCCGATACCCATCTCGTCGGGCTCGCAGCCGGCGACGGCCCAACCCTTGAACGCGCCGAGCGGCTCGATGCCACGGCGAGAGGCTTCCTCGTCGGACATCATCACCACGGCGGCCGCACCATCGGAGAGCTGGCTCGCGTTGCCGGCGGTGACGTAGTTGCCCTCACCGCGCACGGGCTGCAGCTTCTGGAGGCCTTCGAGCGTGGTCTGCGGACGGTTGCACTCGTCGCCGGTGACGGTGTAGTCGACGATCGACTCCTCCTTGGTCTCCTTGTCGACGAGCTTCATCTTGGTGGCCATCGGGACGATCTCGTCCTCGAAGAGACCGTTCTCCTGGGCAGCGGCCATGCGCATCTGCGAGGTGTAGGAGTACTCGTCCTGATAGTCGCGCGACACGTTGTAGCGCTCGGCGACGATGTCGGCAGTCTCGATCATCGCCATGTAGACCGCCGGGTACATCTCGGTGAGCTTGGGGTCCATGTTGACCATGCCACCGAAGCCACCACCCGGAATCGAGATCGACTCGACGCCAGCACCGACCGCGCAGTCGACGCCGTCGATGCGGATGTGGTTGGCGGCGACGGCGATCGAGTTCAGCCCCGACGAGCAGTGACGCTGGATGGTGTTGCCGCCAGTGGTGACCGGCAGCCCTGCCAGCAGCGAGGCGAGGCGGCCGAGGTTGGCGGCACCGTGCGCGCCGTTGCCGAGCGCCACGTCTTCGACGAGTTCGGGTTCGATTCCCGCCTTGTCGACGGCGCTGCTGATGGCGTGTGCCGCCATCGTCATCGCCGGCGTGATGTTGAAACCGCCACGGCCGGCCTTCGCGAGTCCGGTGCGGGCATAGGAGACGAAGACTGCTTCGCGCATGGGGATTCCTGTCTGGTCGAGCGACGCCGGGCGGTCCGGGTCCGGCCGTCACCCTAGTGACCCGGCCCGCCGCGGTTCCTACCGACGACCGCTCCGTCAGGCGGGCGATGGCGCGTCGTCATCCGAGGCGTCGTCGGGGTCGCGTCCCGGATTCTCGGCGTCGGTCGCCGTGGTGTCGATGAAGTCGGTCGGATCGGTTTCGTCGAGGAACGCGCGGAACTGGTCGACCTCGGCATCGATCGAGGCCTCGAGCGCGAACTGGTCGGCTTCCGGCTCGTCGACCGGCAACGCGCCGGCCTCGTCGAGCACTGCTTCGCTCACGAACAGCGGTGCCCGCAGGCGCACCGCGAGCGCGATTGCGTCGGATGGTCGGGTGTCGATTCGACGCTGACCGGTCGGGCCGCTCAGGGTGAGGTTGGCGAGGAACGCACCGTCGTGGAGTTCGGTCACCTCGACGGCGTCGAGGTGACCATCGAGCGCGTCGACCACGCTGGCCATCAGGTCGTGAGTCATCGGCCGCGGGAGTCGCGCACCGCTGGCAGCGATGGCGACCGAACTGGCATCGGCCTGGCCGACGATGATCGGCAACAGTCGATTGGGCGCGTCGTGCTCGCGCAACACGAGCGCGGCCGCACCGCTGATGGGATCGACGTGGATTCCGACGAGATCGACCGAGATCATGCAAACATGCTATAGGGCGACTCAGCTTTTCTCAGTCGCATCCATCAGAGAGCATGGCGGCGATGGCGCTGCCGAGTGGTGTTCAGGCCGCCTTGAGGGCGTTGGCGATCGCCGTGCGGGGATCGCGGTTTGGATCACCGGGGTTGTCGAGCGAGACGTTGAAGGCGTTCAGTGCGTGGGTGCGCTGATCCTCGCTCAGCTCGGCGTTCATGATCCGCTCGACCGACGGCGCGAGATCGGCTCGCTCGCTGACGAGTTGGTGCGCCAGCTGTTCGTCGGCGGGCAGCTCCTCGATCGGGGTGCTGCCATCGTGCCAACGGGTGGCGGGAACCTTCTTCTTGACCATGATGTCTCGTCTCGGTTGCTTCGGTTGTGATCCACCGTACCGGGCAGCCCCTGCCCCACCCCGTTTGCGTGCAGATTCGGGTGGTCCGGTCCAACCGAATGCACGCAACGTCAGCGGGCGGCGGGCGAGTTCGGGAGGCGGCGCGACAGCGGTACGCCGCAGACCGCGACCACCACCGGCACCACCCACGCCATCGCCACCGCCGTCGCAGGGTCCCAACCGATGTCGTCGCCGAACGCGACCACGGCGCCGACCACGCCGGTGCCGAGCGCGACACCGAGGTTGTCGGTGAGCTGGAGCGAGGAGGTCGCGGATCCGACATCGCGCTCCTCGACGCTGCGGAACATCAACTGGGCGTGGGCCGAGTAGGCGAACCCCATCCCGAGTCCTGCGGCGAGCCCACCGACGTGGATCATCCAGAACGGCGTGTTGTCGAAGAGCGCCGCGGCAGCCGCGAGGGCAACACCCGGCGCGAGCATCGCGTAGCCGGCTCGCACGAACCTCGCCTCGCCGGTTCGGGCGATGAATCGCTGCTGGATCCACGCACCGATCGTCCAACTGACGGTGGTGACGGTGACCGCGATGCTGGCGACGAGCGTCGATCGGCCACGCCCGCTCGTCAACGCGTACGGCACGAATGCGTCGAGCCCGAAGAACACGAACGTGATCGCGCCACGCGACGCGATCACCGCCGGCAGGCCCGGCGCCGCTCGCAACGTGCCTGGCGGAGTCAGTCGTCGCAGCGAGCCGAGGCCGATCAGGAGGCCCACGACGAGCGCTGGAATCAAGAGCAGGCGGTCGAAGGTGAGTCCGGCGACGATCACCGCGGTGCCGATCGCCACGCGGACCGCTTCGACGAGTCGACGTCGACGGAACGGTACGGCCACATGCTCACGGTCCGCGACCGGCCCGATACGCATCATCGCCGGCACGACGACGAGGCCCGCGGCCAACACCAACGGCAGGAGCCCGAGGAACACCCAGCGCCACCCGACACCCTGGGCGATCCGCTCGGCGAGCACCGGCCCCACGAGACCCGGCACCACCCACGCCGTGGACAAGATGGCGAACATCCTCGGTCGTTCCTGCACGGAGAACGCTCGACCGATCGCGACGTAACCGATCGCCGGCACGACGCCGGCGCCGAAGCCCTGCACGAATCGACCCACCACGAGCACCGGCATGCTCGGAGCGAGCCCACCGATCACCAATCCGACAGCGAACAGCACCAGCCCGATCACGTACGGGCGCCCGGCGCCACGGCGGTCGGCCTGATCGCCGGCGAACACGATGCCGATCATCGTGCCGAGGAAGAACGCACTGGTGACCCAGCCGTACCAGGCAACACCGCCCAGGTCGGTCTCGATGTCGGGCAGGATCGTCGTGACTGCCAGCGACTCGAATGCGACAAGCGTGACGACGGCGACGAGTCCGACCTGCAGGCTGCGACGCCGATCGCCGACCAGCGTGTCAGCGTCGACGTGTGCTCTCACGCCGAGTGAGCGTACGCCGTGCGTGGTTCCCCGAGCCCAGGTCGGGGAACCACCGGAGGGTCAGTCGGCGAGGAGGCCGTAGAAGATGAACTCGGTGCGTCGGTTCAGAGCCAGCGACGCCTCGGACTTGTCCTCAGAGAGCAGGTCCTGCTCACCCATCGCTCGGGCCGACAGCCGCGAGGGGTCGACGCCCTGACCCACGAGGTAGCGCACCACAGACACCGCACGGGCCTCGGAGAGCGCGTAGTTCGCGGTCGCGTCGCCGAGCTGGTCGGCATGTCCGACGACGGTCACGGTCACGTTCGGGAGCAGGTTCATCACGTTCGCCACACGGTTGAGTTGGACGGCGTGTTCGAGGGTCACATCGGAGCTGCCCGTCGGGAACCGTGGGGAGTTCATCTCGATCACCCGCGTCCCGATGTTCAGCGGCACCGACGGATCGATCGACCAGTTCGCGTCGACCTGAGCGTTCGGATCTTGGCTGTTGGCCAGCGCCAGCGCTTCGAGCTGCTCGGCCTTCGCCTGGCTCGGGACCCATCCGGACGCTCGGATCGTCGGACCGTCGTAAATTGCCACGATCGGCTCGGGGGAACCGTCGGGCAGCGTCGGGTACGTGGGGCCGGCGACGGTGGTGGCGGGGGCTTCGGTCGTGGTCGGAGCTGCCGTGGTGGTCGGAGCTGCGGTCGTGGTCGGAGCTGCCGTGGTGGTGGGAACTGCCGTCGTTGCCGGAGCCGCCGTGACTGCCGGTGGCTGCGTCGCGTCCGACGCGGCGAGTACCGCGTCATCGACGTTGTCGGACGAGTCGTTGTTGCCGGGGCCGACGAGCGCGATGGCGCCAACCCCACCAACGGCAAGGACAGCAAATGCGGCGAACACGAGCGAACGCCGTGGACGACGACCCGGCGGCGTCGTTGCCGGCTGACCGACCCCGGCGACCGCTGCAGTCGCCATGGGCGGACGCGGGGGCGGTGGGGGCGGCGGCGTCGAACCGGACGGAGCAACCGCTCCGAGTGGGGGAAGCGACGTGTTGGTGGAGTCGTGCTCGGTCATGGGCGGAACCTGCTGTCTCTTGGACGGTGGGCTCCGATGCCTGAACTCCGGAACCCGATGACATTCCAGGTATCGGCAAGAGACTTGACCGACTTGAGAATCTTCTCACTCAGCGTGACCGCCCACAGCGTCCCGACGATGTGGCCCCGCGGCTGTACGTCGACCTGCGGTCAGGGGAGGTCGATGCCTGCGCCGTGTGGGAACAGGGCAGCGTCACCGCTGACGGCAACGTCGGTGGGGCTCGCTTCGACATCGTCCATCGAGCGTGGGAGCGCGACGGGCAGGCGACCCTCGGGCGCCACCACGCCGAACACGGCGTCGAGATAGGCCTCGTCGGTGCAGCCGTAGGTGCCGGTCAGCGCCGCGGCGTGATCGGCGAGCGGGGTCACGACTGCTGGGCGTTCCAGGAAGACGTCGACGACGGTCGGACCACTGCCGATCGTCGACAGCAGCTCGTCGAGTTCGTCGGGCCCGAACGCCAGCGATCCGGAGTGGAAGTGCGACTCGAACGCTCCGGCTCGCGGTTCGTGGGGCGCCCGTGTGCGCAGGATCGTGACGTCGGCCTCGGCCTGCTTGTCGACGACCGTGGCGTACCGTCCGGCGACCTCGGCGTCGACCCCGACCACATGGATGTGGCCGCCTCGTCGGAGGGGCAGCGTCGTCGGCCCGTCCGGAGTCACCGGATGGTTCGTGAGCACCGTCACCGAACGCGACTGGGTGGTGCGTCCGACCGTCCGATACTCGCTGTCGGCGAGCAGTTCTTCGGCCGCATCGGCGTCGACGTGACGCCGCTCGAACAGCCCGAGGGTGAACTTCTGGCGGAGGAGCCGGGCGACCGACTCATCGATGCGGGACTCGGCGATGTCGCCGCGTTCGACCAGTTCGACGATCAGTTCCGGGCAGTGCTCGCCACCGAACTGATCGACACCGGCGTCCAACGCCTTGGCGACCCGTTCGACCGGTGACAGGTGCTCGACGCCCCACGCCCGGGCCTCCATGGGCTCGCCGAGGATCGTCGAGTCGGTGATCAGGCCCCAGTCGGTGCACACGACGCCGTCGAAACCCAGGGTGTCGCGCAGCAGCCCGGTGATCACGTCGCGGTTGAACCCGCACGCGACCTCCTCGAAGCCGAGGCCGATGGGGACGCCGTACGATGGCATGACCTGCATCGCGCCCGATGCGATCGCCCGTCGGAATGGCGCCAGGTGCGCCTCGAAGTTCGCACCCGGGTACACCTGCCATTTGCCGTGCGGGAAGTGCGGGTCCTCACCGTCCTCGACCGGGCCGTTGCCCGGGAAGTGCTTCACCATGGCCGACACCGACGCCGGTCCGATCGTGTGGCCCTGGAGGCCACGGACGTACGCCGCGCCAAGCCTGCCGACCAGATCGGCGTCGTCGCCGAAGGTGCCCCACGTGCGAGACCACCTCGGTTCGGTCGCGACGTCGATCTGCGGGTGAAGTGCCACGCGGATGCCGACCGCCAGGTACTCGCGTCGAACGATGTCGGCGAACCGCTCGACGAGCGCCTCGTCCCGGAGGGCGGCGAGACCGAGCGCCTCGGGCCACGCAGAGAACGCCGCTGTCGCGATGCCGGTACCGATGTTGGACCCGGGACCGTGCCGGGGATCACTCGACAGCGAGACCGGGATCTGGAACCGGGTCGCCAGCGCAGCGTCCTGCAGTGCGTTGTGCCAGTTCGCCATGGCCTGGACGTCCCCGGCGCCGAGCATGTTGAAGTGCGTCATGTGCCGGTCGGCGATCATCTCGGCCACCGCCGGGAGGCCGACGACCTCGGCCGGCTCGGTGATCACCGCCCCCTTGTGGAACAGCGCCATCTGCTGGAACAACTGGCCGGCCTTCTCCTCGATCGACATGCGACTCAGCAGATCGATGGTCCGGACGTCGATGTCGAGGCCCGCGTCGAGGTACCGGTGATCAGCCACGTCGCCTGGCTCAGATCACGTAGCGGTCACCGGTGGCGCGCACGGTGATGTCACCGATCGAGACACCCCACGGCTGATCGATCGCGTAGAGGATCTGCTCGGCGATGTCGTCAGGTGGGAGCACCGCGAACTCGGGCGAATTGCGGTCGGTCTGCTCGGGCGTGAGCTGCCCCATCAGGGCGGGCAGGTACGCCTGGAAGTTCTGGCCGAGGATGCCGACCGCCGCAGCGGGGTTCACGACGGACGATGCCAGGCCGGTCGCGGGCACGCCGGTCGGGCGCACCGTGGTGACCTTGATCGTGCCCTGCGACTCGACCCGGTACGCCTCCGACAGCGTGTTGACCGCCGCCTTGGTGGCGCCGTAGACAGCGGCCCCGGCGACCGGGAAGTTGCCGTAGATCGACGAGACGTTCACGATGTGGCCCCGACCCTGGGCGATCATCTGGTCGTGGGTGGCGATCATGCCGTGCAGGACACCCTTGATGTTGATGTCGATGCAGCGGTCCCACGCCTCGGCCGCCTGCTCGTGGTCGGCGATGAACGCCAGCGGCATCGTGCCGGCGTTGTTGACGATCACATCGACCGCGCCGAACTCGGCCACGGCAGTCGCCACCATGTCCTTCATGTCGGCGAGCCGCGTGACGTCGGCGACGACCCCGAGTGCGGTACCGCCGTCGCTGGCGATCTGGCCGACGATCTCGTCGACGCCGGTCTGCGCGATGTCGGTGACGACCACCTTCGCACCACGCCGCGCCGCACCGGCTGCCAGCAGCCGCCCGAACCCGCCGGCGCCGCCGGTGATCACGACGACGCGTCCATCCAGATGTCCGTTGCTCTCCATGCGGCGGAATCTAGGTCGTTCCGGTGTCGCGGCCTCTACCCGGCGTTCGCCAGACGGTCAGCGCGCAGCGATGTCCGTTCCGGCGAGGAAGCCGGTCGTCCACGCGTTCTGGAAGTTGAAGCCGCCAGTGATGCCGTCGACGTCGACGACCTCTCCAGCGAAGTAGAGGCCGGGCACGAGCTTGCTCCCCATGGTGCGGAAGTCGATCTCGTCGAGCGAGACACCACCACAGGTGACGAACTCGTCCTTGTTCGTGCTCTTGCCGGTCACCGTGAACGTCGACGCTGTGAGTTGGTCGATCAGTTGTGCCGCTTGCATCTTGGTGAGCTGCGACCACGTCGTCGTGTCGGAGACGTCGGCGGCTGCGAGCAGGCGCAGCCAGAGGCGCTTGGGGATCGCGTCGAACGGACTGCGGCTGGACAGCTGGCGCTTTGCCTCGGCGCGCCGCTTCTCGGCGACGACGGCCGTCGGGTCGGCGTCGAGCAGCCAGTTCACGGAGATGTCGAACCGGTGGTTGCGCTCCGCGAGTTCGCGTGCACCCCACGCCGAGATCCTCAGAACCCCTGGCCCGCTGAGACCCCAATGGGTGATGAGGACAGGGCCGGTGCTGCGGAGCTTGCTCTGCCGGACGCTGACTTCGGCGGCCGTCACAGCGAGGCCCTGCAGCCCGTCGATGCGGGGATCCTCGATCTTGAAGGTGAAGAGTGAAGGTGTCGCCGGCTGCAGTTCGTGACCGAGGGACGCGGCGAGTTTCGCCCCGGCGGCGAGCCGCGTTCCGCCGGTCGCGAGGAGGAGGTTCGCTGCCGTGTACGACCGTCCGGCGTCGGTGACGACCTCGAAGCTCTCCTCGTGCTCGACGACGGAGGTCACCCCCTCGGAGGTGTGGACTTCGACCCCGGCGGCGCGTGCGGCGCCGAGCAGGGAGTCGACGATCGTCTGCGAATCGTCGGTGACCGGAAACATGCGGCCGTCCGCCTCGGTCTTCAACGTGACACCGCGACCTGCGAACCAGTCCACGGTGTCAGCGGCACCGAAGCGATGGAACGGTCCGATCAACGACTTCTCACCGCGGGGGTAGTTCCGGGTCAACTCACGCGGCTCGAAGCAGGCATGCGTCACGTTGCAGCGACCACCGCCGGAGATCTTGACCTTGTGCAGCAGCTGCGATGTCTTCTCGAGGACAAGCACCGACTTCCCGGAGTTCTCGGCGCACGTGATCGCGGCGAAGAACCCTGCGGCACCCCCTCCGACGACGATGAGGTCGACAAACATCCGCTGTCACTGTAGGGAGGACTCGGACCGGCCGGTCGACTGAGTGACCGCGGGGTGCCGTCTCCGGCGCGTCCGTCTGACGGTTCTTTCGAAGGTCTTTCGGCTTGGCCACCGAAGCCGCTTACCCCTGACCGTCATCGTGGTTTCCGTCACCACCGACAGCCCGCCGCTCAACCGGCGGAACCCACTTCAAGAAGAGGAACCACCGACATGAACAAGCGAATCACCAAGACCCTTCTCGCCGGAGCGATTGCCGGAGCCGGGATCATCAGTGCCGGCAACCTCGTTGCCAGCGCCTACGACACCGAGGCTCCGATCGAGACCACGGTCGACAGTCCCGACGACACCCCCTCCGACGACATCAGTGACGCTTCGCCGCAAGGTCTCGTCGCTCAGGTCGAGACCGACACCGAGACCCCCGCCGACACGCCGGAGCAGCACGGCGAGCGTCGGGGCGGCCGCGGCGGATGCGACAACGAGGCGGTGGCCGAGGTGCTCGGTTTGACCGTTGACGAGCTGCGGGCCGAGCGAGAGGCGGGCAACAGCCTTGCCGACATCGCGACCGAGGTGGGTGTTGCGGTCGACGACGTCGTCGAGGCGATCGTCGCCGACAAGGCAGAGCACATCGCCGAGAAGGTCGCCGCCGGCGACATCACCCAGGCCGAGGCCGACGAGAAGCTCGCCGATCTCGAAACCCGCACCGTCGAGCGCGTCAACCGCACACCCGGCGAGTGATCACCCGAGGTCCGGGGCGGCGTCGCCTTCGTCGCCGCCCCGGGCCTCCCTTCCAGTGTCCGACCCCGCCCAACAACCAGAGCCCGAGGAGACCGCCTTGTCCACCACCCAGTTCCCCAGCGCGCCGCCATCACCCGAACCAGACGAGACACCATCACCCAACCGACGCCGGCCGGCAACGCCACGCATGGCGATCGCCGCGCTCGGCGTTCCCATGCTCCTTGCCAGTTGCACCGTGGCCGGCGTCGACGACGACTTTGTCGCAGCCATTCCGGTCGCCGCACGTGCTGTCGACCTCGACGCACTGATCGCCGCAGGGCGCACCCTCGACGGTTCACAGAACAATCCCGAAGACCCGACGCTCGGCCAAGCCGGTCTCGTCTACCCCCGCGAGACCGACGCCTACTACGCCGACGACATCGGCGAGCCGGTCGACTCGCCCGACGCCCGCTACCTCAGCAATCGCATCTTCAACGACACCAATCAGAACATCTTCACCGAGAGCGGCGTCACCCATTGGGGATTCGTCTGGGGGCAGTTCATCGACCACACGATCGGCCTGCGCGAGTCCGGCGACGAGGCGATGGACATCGGGTTCGACCCCTCCGATCCGCTCGAGGAGTTCACCAACGACCTCGGTGCCATCTCGATGACCCGTACCGCGGTCGCGACCGGCACCGGAGTCGATACACCGAGAGAGCAGGTCAACACGATCAGCTCCTACATCGACGCCTGGGCGGTGTACGGCGGCGACGAGGAGCGCCTCGACTGGCTGCGCGAGGGTCTCGTGGACGGCGATCCGACCAACAATGCCGCCACGTTGCTGACCGAGGACGGCTACCTGCCGACCGGCGCTGCTCGCCCGGACACCGAGACACCGGAGGTCGATCTGATGGGTCGCCTCTTCGCCGACCCGACCGAAGCAGTCGTCGCTGGCGACGTCCGCGTCAACGAGAACATCGGACTCACCGCGGTACAGACCCTGTTCGTGCGCGAACACAATCGAATCGTCGATGCGCTGCCCGCAGACCTGGACGAGGAGACGAAGTTCCAGATCGCTCGGCGCGTGATCGGTGCACTCCAGCAATACATCACCTACACCGAGTTCCTCCCGAGCCTCGGCGTCGACCTCGCGGCCTACGACGGCTACGACCCGACCGTCGATCCCAGCATCACCAACGAGTTCGCGACGGTCGGCTATCGGGCGCACTCGCAGATCCACGGCGAGTTCGAAGCCACGATCGACCGTGCCGCCCTGACCGACGACGACATCGACCAGCTCGAAGCCGCCGGTGTCGAGGTCAGCGTCGACGGTGACGCCGTCGACGTTGCGATTCCACTGGGTGTCGCGTTCGGCAACCCGGGTCTGCTGGCTGACGTCGGCCTCGGCAACCTCCTGGTGGGCCTCGCCTCAGAGGCGCAGTACGCCAACGACGAGCAGATCGACAACCAACTCCGCAGCGTGCTGTTCCAGGTGCCCGGCCCCGATGTCGAGAACCCGCTCGAGTGCCTCGACGGTACCGAGATCGCCGGCTGCTTCAGCGGGGTCAACGACCTCGGCGCTCTCGACGTGATGCGCGGCTACGACCACGGCATGCCCACCTACAACGACCTCCGCGAGGCCTACGGTCTGGCGCGGGTCTCCTCGTTCGCTGAGCTGACCGGCGAGTCGACCGACGACTTCCCCGACGGCCTGACCATCGACGATCCGGCGATCCTCGACGTGGTGTCGTTGACCGACGCCGCGGGCAACGACCTCGAACCCGGCACGGTCGAGGGCGACACGATCGCGGTGGACGCCGAGCGGCGCACCACGATCGCCGCCCGCCTTCGCGGCGTGTTCGGCGACATCGACGCCGTCGATGCCTTCACCGGGATGGTGTCGGAACCGCACGTCGAGGGCACCGAGTTCGGCGAACTCCAGCTCGCGATGTGGACCCGCCAGTTCGAAGCACTCCGCGACGGCGACCGGTTCTTCTACGCCAACGACCCGACACTCGACGCGATCGCCGACGAGTACGGCATCGACTACCGAATGACCCTGGCCGATGTGATCGCCGCCAACACCGATGTCGAGGTCGACGAACTCGCCACCAACGTGTTCCTCCTCGACGCCATGCCCGTGGCCACCACAACGACCGCCACCACGAGCACCGCCACCTCGGACACCGCCACCTCGGACAGCACGCCCGCCGACGAGGAAACGGCACCGGACGCAGTGCCGACACCCGTCGACGATTCGACCATTGCCGACTCCGAGCAGCGTGCTGAACGTCCCGACCGAACTCGCGACGGCGAGCGACGGCGCGGAGGCGGCGGCCGGCGGGACGCCTGAGCCGATGGCCCTGGCCTCGATCAACCCATCGGCAAGGATGGATGCCGTGACGAGCGCGACGATCCTGATCGCCGAGGACGACCACCAGGTTCGCGAGGCCCTGGAGCGGGTGCTGCGGTTCGAGGGCTACGGCGTGCTCACCGCCAACGATGGCGCGGCCGCCCTCGCCGCCATCGACGACCACCAGCCCGACGCCGTGATCCTCGACGTGATGATGCCGCTCGTCGACGGGCTCAGCGCGTGTCGCCGCCTGCGGGCGCGTGGCGACCGCACCCCGGTGCTCATGCTGACCGCCCGCGTCGAGGTCGAAGACCGGGTCGCAGGACTCGACGCGGGCGCCGACGACTACCTCGCCAAACCGTTCGCCCTCGACGAACTGCTCGCCCGGCTTCGTGCGCTCCTGCGCCGTTCGCAGCCGAACCCCGACGGCCCGCTGGTGTTCGCCGACCTCGTCCTCGACGCCGAAGGCCGCCAGGTTCACCGTGGTGACCGCGTGATCGAACTCACCCGCACCGAGTTCCAGATCCTGGAGCTCCTGATGCGCAACGCCGGCAAGGTGCTCGACCGGGCGACAATGTACGCCGAGATCTGGGGGTACGACTTCGAGACCTCGTCGAAGTCGCTCGACGTCCACACCCGCTACGTGCGCCGCAAACTCGAGGCCGACGGCGAACCACGGCTGATCCAGACGGTTCACGGGGTCGGCTACGTGCTGCGCACCGAGGACGGCACCGCGTGACGTTGCGCACCCGGGTGGTGCTGATCGTGTCGGCACTGGTGGTCGCGGGCATCGCCATCGCGTCATACGTCGCCTACAGCTCGACCGAACGCGAGCTCGTCGAGTCGACCGACGACTTCCTCGAGACGCGCGCCGACGAACTGCTCGACGGGCGCCGGCAACCGCCGCAGAACGGCAGCGACCCCAAGAACGACCAACCCTCCGACGGCAAGAAGCTCGACGCCGACCCGGACGCGCTGTCGCAAACCTTGAATCGCGACGGTCGCGTCACGGCGTCGAGCGGTGAAGAACTACCGGTCGAGCCGATCGACGTCGAGATCGCGACCGGAGCGAAGGGCACCAAGGGCGTCATCCGCGACATCGACCTCGACGACGGGCCCTACCGGATGATCACCGAACCCGATCCTGGGGGCGGGGCCGTACAGGTCGCCCGCAACACCAGCGCCACCGACGACGTCCTCGCCGGGTTGCGGCTCCAGCTCGTCGTCTTCGGTGCGATTCTCGCGGTCGTCGCCGCCGGCAGCGGTTGGCTCTTGATGCGCAGGACGACCCAGCCGCTCGAAGACCTGACCGCGGCCACCGAACGGGTCGCCGCCGAGCGCGATCTCACACCACTGCGCCTCGACCGCAGCGACGAGGTCGGTCGCCTCGCGACCAGTTTCGACCGGATGCTTGCTGCGCTGGCACTGAGTCGCGATCAGCAGCAACGGCTGGTGCAGGACGCTGCCCACGAATTGCGCACGCCGTTGACCAGTCTGCGAACCAACATCGAACTGCTCGACCGCGCCCGGAACCTGCCGGCCGACGAACTCGACGCCGTACTCGCAGCATTGAC
Source organism: Ilumatobacteraceae bacterium (assembly GCA_963774765.1). Classification (GTDB taxonomy): domain Bacteria; phylum Actinomycetota; class Acidimicrobiia; order Acidimicrobiales; family Ilumatobacteraceae; genus Sva-07. Next base: position 55,333 of record CAVZGP010000024.1, on the reverse strand, counting down.
CGCCGAGGTGCACGAGCTCGGCCAGCTGTTCGACGAACTGATCCAACTGTCGAGCGACACCGGCCAACAGCGCAGCCTCGACGTCGCCATCGATCTCGCCGACGTCGTTCGCGATGCAGCGGCTCGGTTCACGATCCGGACCGGACGCGAGGTCACGATCGACACCGAGCACACCCCGATCCTCGGCAACCCAGCACTGCTCGAGCGGGCGGTCAGCAACCTGCTCGGCAACGCGCACAAGTTCAGCCCACCAGACCAACCAATCGAGGTGTCACTTCGCGACCACCGGGTCAGGGTTCGCGACCATGGCCCAGGAATCCCGGTCGCGGAACGAACACGGGTGTTCGATCGGTTCCACCGGTCGGCCGAAGCCCGCTCACAGCCCGGATCTGGCCTCGGACTCGCCATCGTTGCGCAGATCGCGGAACTCCACGGAGGCGTCGCGTCGGCCGACGAGAACCCCGGCGGTGGCGCCGATGTCGGATTCACGGTCGCCTGATCCTTCGAGGCGGCGGGCCCGAGGGGCCGGCCACCACGCCTCTGGAAGGTAGACCTCGACGAGCGCGCCGAGCGACGCCGAGCGAGTGGCCATCGCGACCGTCGCCACTGCCACCAGCATCGGCACGAAAGCCAGCATCAGCGCGGGATCGTCGATCGCCTCTGCAGGGTGCAGCGTCCGAACGAACGGAAGCGACAATGACGCGACGCACACCCACAGCACGGCGCGGCGTTGCGCGATGGGCACCGAGACCGGCCGACTCAGGGCCAAGAGGAGCGCCGCTTCCATCACGAGATAGAACGCCGACGGGTTCACTCTGCCCGCCATCACGAATGACACGTTGAGGATCACTGCCGCCCACAACGCAGGCCGGACGTACCGATTGCTGAGCAGGCAACCGCCGACGACGAGCTGCGCGACGAGAACCAGCCACGCGATGCCACCGGCCCACGGTTCGATCACGCCGTCGGAAAACGGGCCGAAGTAGGGCAACATCTCCGCTGCTTGCTCGTCGAGGAAGCCGAGCAGCCCATGACCGGTCCACCATTCATCGTCGATCATCTTCTCGACACCTGCTCGCAGCCACCCGGCGGCGAGGAAGAGCTGCAACGGAAGCAGGAGCGCGACAGCCCTGCCGGAATCGGTTCTGTGAGGCATGCATCGCAGTGTTCAGCCGCCGAGTAACGACATACCGAACATGTTCGAAGGATTCGCCAAGACTGCGGATCTCGACTCCGAGCCACCTCCCTCGCCGGCGACGTCGGTCGTCCTCTGCTCATGGCGCAACTCGAGTCCATCAGCACCCGGTGAATGATCGAACCCGGGGATCGAGACCGCCACTCCTCGTGTGTGGGGATGTGGAACCTAGGCTCGCGACGTGGTGATCACATGACGCTCCTCGGCCAGACCAGCCTGGTTCCCCGGCCGCGACACCTCACCGTTCGCGATGGCGTCGGCGCGGCGACGGACCCGGTCGTCGAGCATGATCCGACCCTCCCCGAGCAGGGCTACACCATCGACGTCGGCCCCGCCGAGACCCGCGTCCGCCATGCCGACGATGCCGGGCTTCGCTACGCGCGCCAGACCCTCGCCCAACTGGACGAGCTCGGTCGGCCGCAAGTCGCGATCGAGGACTGGCCGGACTTCGCCTCCCGCGGCTTCATGCTGGACATCTCGCGGGATCGGGTCCCGACGCGGGCGACGCTCGAACGGCTCGTCGACCTCCTGGCCGACGCCCGGTACAACCATTTCGAGCTCTACACCGAGCACACGTTCGAGCACCCTGGCCACGACGTGGTGTGGGAGTAGGCGTCGCCGATCACGGTCGACGATCTGCGATGGCTCGATGAGCGTTGTCGCTCCGTGGGGATCGAGCTCGTCGCCAACCAGAACTGCTTCGGTCACATGGACCGCTGGCTGCAGCACGAGCCCTACCGTGACCGGGCCGAGGCGCCCGATGGCTACGAACTCGTCCCGGGCGTCGTGATGCCACCCGGGGTGCTGGAACCGACCGAGGACAACGCCGCCTTCGGCCTCGAACTCGTCCGGAACCAGACCGAGCACATCGCGTCTCGCACCGTGAACATCGGGTGTGACGAGACGTTCGAGCTCGGCAAGGGGCGCAGTCGCGCCGCGGTCGAACAGCGTGGACGCGAGGCGGTGTACACCGAGCACCTCGCTCGGCTGGTGGCCCCGCTCCTCGCCGACGGCCATCGCGTCCTGTTCTGGGGCGACATCCTCGAAGCCGATCCGGCACTCGTCACGGACCTGCCCGACGGCGACCTGGTTCCGGTGCTGTGGACCTACGAGCGACCGCTCGCTCCCGGCGAGGCACACCGGCTCCCCGAACGCGTCCAGGCGGTCTTCGCCGGTCTGGGGATCGACCCCGCCGGGATGAGCTCGGGCTTCGGTCCGAGGCTCGACTCGTTCGCAGGTCTGGGACGCGAGTTCTGGGTGGCGCCGGGAACGTCGAGTTGGAACTCGATCGTCGGCCGGATCGACAACGCGATGGCCAACCTGCTCGACGCTGCGGTGGCGGGACGAGACGCCGGAGCGACGGGCTACCTCAACACCGACTGGGGCGACAACGGCCATCTCCAGCCCCTGTCGGTGAGTTTCGGGCCGGCGATGTACGGCGGTGCGGTCTCCTGGTGTGCCGACACCAACGCCGACCTCGACCTGGCAGCCGTCCTCGACACCCGGGTCTTCGGTGACGAGGCCGGCGTGCTCGGTGGGGCGCTCGACACGCTCGGTCGGCAGTGGTCGCGGACGGGCCGGAGCGCACACAACGGCTCCCCGCTCCAGGCGGCGTTGTGCGTCGCGCAGTTCCAGTTCGTGTTCGGCAAGTCCGACCCCGACAGCGTCGCATCGATCGTCGAGACGATCGATGGTGCGATCCGCGACCTCGGCCGAGCTCAGCCGACGTGCGTCGACGGGGCGCTCGTCGTCCGCGAGGTGACGCTCGCTGCCCGCATGGCACGCCACGGGGCATTCCGACTCCTGGCGCGAGAGGGGGCGCCGGCACCGTCCGACGACGACCTCCGCAGCGAGTTGGTGGAGCTCATCGACGAGTACCGCGAGGTGTGGCTCGCACGAAGCCGGCCCGGCGGGCTGGAAGACTCGGTCGCCCATCTCGACGCCACGCTGGCAACGTATCGCTGACGTTGCGGTGACGGGGACGCCACCGGGTCGAGGTACCGCTGGGATGAACCGTCCACCTAGCGTGTCGGCGTGACGCATTCCCTCGTGGTGTTGGCGGCTGGACTCGGCAGCCGGTTCGGCGGCACCAAGCAGCTCGAGGCGATCACCGACGACGGCGCGACGTTCCTCGACTTCGCGATCGAGGACGCGATCGCTGCCGGTGTCGAGAACGTCGTGCTCGTCGTGCGATCCGAGATCGACGCCGACGTGCGTACCCATGTCGCCGCGCACCATCCTGGCCTCGATTCCACGTTCGTCCGCCAGGACGAGTTCGGACCGGCGCGACGCAAGCCATGGGGTACCGGGCATGCGGTGCTGGCGGCGGCATCCGCGGTCGACGGACCGTTCCTCGCCTGCAATGCCGACGACTACTACGGCGCGTCGACGTATCCGGCGCTGACGAGGATGATGCGGGGCATCAGGTCGGGCCATGCGTGCATGGCGGGGTTTCCACTGGGACCCACGACTCCGGCGCAGGGTGCGGTGAGCCGCGGCGTGTGCACCATCGATGGCGGGCAGCTCGTGTCACTCGTGGAGACGCACGGACTCGAATGGTCCGGTGAGGTCGTCGTGTCGACCGATCCGCCCGGCGAGCATTCGCCCGACACGCTGGTGTCGATGAACCTGTGGGCGTTCCACGGGTCGTTCATGGACCACTTGTCGGACTCGTTCGACGCGTTCCACCGCGCCCATCCGAACCCGGATGGAAACGATGAGTTCTACCTGCCGGTTGTCGTCGGCGAGGCGGTCGCCGCGGGAGAGCTCACCGTTGGCGTCGTACCGACCGCGGAACCGTGGATCGGCATCACGAACCGGGGCGACCTCGAGGTGGCACGCCAGCGCATCAGGGTGCTGCGCTCATGACCGTGCGGGCCTTCGCCCCCGGACGCGTCAACCTCATCGGCGACCACGTCGACTACGTCGGGGGGCTCGTGCTCCCGATGGCGGTGCAACTGGGTACGACGATCGAGTTCACCGCCGGTGGCGACATCCTCGAGATGCGCTCGAGTGACCGACCCGAGGTTGCCCGCCTCACCCTGCCGATTCCCGACCCCTCCACGGTGCAGCCCGAGTGGGCGCGGTTCCTCGCCGGTGCGGCGATCGAGTTCGGCCTCGCCACCGGCGGGAAGGGCACCGTGTCGACGACGCTGCCGATCGGGTCCGGCATGTCGTCCAGCTCGGCACTCACGATCGCGACCGCCCTCGCGTTCGGTGCGGTGTTCGACGACCCCGTTGTCGGCGCGCACCTCGCACGGCAGGCGGAATCGCGGGCTTCGGGGTTCGAGAGCGGGCTCATGGACCAGTTCACGATCCTCGGTGCCGAAGCGGGAACCGCCGTCCTGCTCGACTGCCGGGACGAGACGTTCGTCCGCGTCGGGTTGCCCGACGGTCTCGCTGTGCACGCCGTGCACTGCGGCGTCGAGCGGCGCCTGGCGGGCTCGGAGTACGCCGTACGTCGCCGCTCGTGCCAGCAGGCCGAGGCGCTGATCGGGCCGCTGCGCGATGCCACGCTCGCCGATGTCGACGCGATCGACGACCCCGAGATCCGTCGTCGGGCGAGGCACGTCGTGACCGAGATCGATCGGGTACGACACGCCGCCGAAGCGCTGGAATCCGGTGATGTCACGGGATTCGGGGAGCTGATGGTGGCGAGCCACCGCAGCCTGCGAGACGACTTCGACGTGTCGATTCCCGAGCTCGATGCCGTGCAGGAACGCCTGTGTGAGGTCGACGGCGTCCACGGAGCCCGCCTCACCGGCGCCGGGTTCGGCGGGTGCGTCGTGGCCATCGCCGACGCCGATGTGCCCGACGAGGTGATCGGTGGCTGGCGGCTACAGCCCGGCGGCCCCGCACGCCTGATCCCGCTGCGATGAGAGAATGTCGCCCCACCACCGAATCCACGACTCTGAAGGACCTGCACAGTGTCTGATCCCACCACCTCCACCTCCCCAGCCGACCGGCCATGGACCGGCGACGCCGTCTCGCTCGTCGATGCGTTCCGATCCGGCGAACGATCGCCCGTCGAGGAGCTCGAGGCGGTTTACGCGGCGATCGACGCGTCCGACCTGAACGCGATCAGCTACACCGATCGCGACGCGGCACGGGAGTCAGCAGCTTCGGCCGATGTCTCGCTTGCGTTCGGCGGTGTCCCGATCGGGGTCAAGGAACTCAACCACATCGAGGGGTGGCCGGCAACACAGGCGGCCGTGGCGTTGTCCGATCAGATCTCCGGGTACACCGAAACGATGTTCACCCGGCTGACCGCCGCCGGAGCGGTGCTCGCGGCACAGACGACCGCATCCGAGTTCGGGGCCACGAACCAGACGTCCACCGAACTGCACGGGGTGACCCGCAACCCATGGAACCCCGAGCGGACACCGGGCGGTTCCTCCGGTGGAAGTTCCGCTGCCGTGGCCGGCGGTGTGTTCACGATCGCCTCAGGGAGTGACGGCGGCGGCTCGGTCCGCATTCCTGCCGGGTTCTGCGGTCTCGTCGGCTTGAAGGCCACGTTCGGGCGGACACCGGTCGGCCCCAAGGTCGGGCCGGGAAACCTGACCGAGGTCTTCGGCTGCCAGGCTCGCTCGGTACGTGACACTGCCCGCTGGTTCGACGTGACCAACGGGTTCGACCCGCGCGATCCACTCAGCCTGCCCCGGGTCGAGGGGTGGGAAGCCGGACTCGGCTCGCACACCGACCAGTTGCGCTCGCTTCGAGTCGCCGTGCTGCCCGAGTTCGGGGGCAGCGTCGTCGCCGACGAGACCATGGAGATCGTCTCCGAAGCCGGTGCCTGGTTGATCGACCTGCTCGGTATGACTCGGCGCGACGTGCAACCCGCACTTCCACCCACCGGCGCCACATGGGGCATCACCGGCGCAGTCTTCGTCCTCCAGAAACTCGGCGATCGCTGGCCGGAGCGCGCCGACGAACTCAGCGGTTCGATGCGCGCCGGCATGGCAGCCACCGTCGAGCACTACAACGCCGACATTGCAATCCGAGCCGAGAACACCCGCACCGAACTGAACGAGGCAATGGCCGACCTCTTCGAGCAGGTCGATCTCGTGATCGCCCCGACGAACCCTGATGTGGCCTTCGGCGCGGACGGTCGACTGCCCAGCACCTTCGGCGGCAAGGAAGCATCCACCGCCAACCACGGCACACTCACCATCCCGTCGAACATCTACGGCAACCCCGCCATTTCGATCCCGATCGGAACCGGCGCGGACGGGTTGCCGATCGGGCTCCAAGTCATGGGCCCACACTTCAGCGAAGAACTCCTGCTCGACGTCGCCCTCACCGTCGAACGCGAACGGCCGTGGCCACTCATCGCCCCAACATGAGGCTCCCGGTGAGGTGTCATCGTCGGAGGAGGTAGTCCACGAGCGCTTCGATCTCGTCGCTGGTGAGGCGCAGCTGAGGCATGCCAGTCGTCGGTCCGCTTTGGCCGGGCTGAAAGCCTCGCGCGATGAATACGCTCGGGGCGGCGATGGACTCTGTCAGGTAGTCCTTGGCACTCAGGTTCGCCCGCCGGTCAGCCGCCCACGTCGGAGCATCGGCGAGCGAAGGAAACCCGGCCCCGATCGACGCAGTCGTGTCTGGACCGGCATGGCAACTCGAGCAGCCCTTGGCGAGGAACAGTTGGGCTCCGTCGGATTCGGTCCCCATCACCGTCGTAGCGCCAGGTCGGTTCCATGTCGCGACACCGATCACAGCAAAGAGGGCAGCGCCGGCGGCCCACCGGCCGAGGGTGCTCACGGCTGTGTTGCTGGGAGCTTCCGGCGGGTTCGAGTCATGTCCCAGGCAGCGACGGCGGCGAGTGCAGCTGCCAGACCCAGCGTCACCCAGCGGGTCATGGCCCAGGTCCAGGTGTTCGAGTCGTCGCCGTGGCTCGTGGGGCCAACGTCGAGGGTGCCGAGTTCCTGGGTTCCGAACCATCCCATCCGTAGGTTCCAGGAGTACTCGCCTGGCGTCGACGGGAACGTCACTTCAGAGACGTGGCGACCCGTCGCGCCGGCGTTCGTTGCAGGGAAGAACTCAACGGTGCCTTCAGCGAGGACGATCTCGACGCCTACGTCGTCTGCCAGGTCGACCGGTGTCAGGCCGTGCTGCAGGATCGTGAAGCCGACATCGACGGTGTGTCCCGCCCGCGCATCGGGGACGGCATCAATCGAACCAATCGCCCACCCGCCCGCTGACGCAGACGATCCGGAGCCAGCGAGGATGACGAGGGCGGCCAGTACAGCGGTGGCGAGTCGAGCCCGTTGGCGAAGCGAGGTGCGTGACATGCCTGTCCGACACCGCGAGTCACACTCAGGTTCCATCGACGAACGCCAACGCATCTGACAACTCGACGAAGCCCTCGACACGCACCAGGACGTCACCGCTCTGCCAGACCAAGGTGTTCTGAGCGACGCGCTCGACCACGATCGATCCGTCGAGCGTTTCGTACCCGACTTGGTGCGGTGCCCCCGAGATCCACAAGCCGTCTTGACCTTGAACTGTGACCTCTTCGATCTGGTCAAGCGAACCCACCGTCTTGACGACCACCGCCGTGTTCAAACGTCCCGTGACCGTCGACACCGTGATCGGACGACCATCAACGTCAAGGACGAGCGTTTCGCCTGGTCCGGGAACCTCGAATGGTCCTTCGGCAGCCGGAACCGCGAGCTCCGGATCGACTTCCACACTGAGACCGTCGAATCCAAACCAACGAGCGACCGCCTGCCGCGGATCGGGAGAGCCGGCAACTGCGCCAACAACCAGCAACACACCTGCCGCGACGAGCCAGCGCGTCCGGACTCTGCTCCGACGCGAGCGGATCTCGAGGAGGACGGCACCGGCAAGATCGACGTCGTCGAAGTCCAGGGCATCACCGAGCAACTCGAGACGCTCGACGAGGTCGCTGTGATCAGTCATCGACGTACCCCGGTTGGCTCGTTGAGCTCGAGTTCGTCCCGCAGTCGGCCCAAGGCTCGTGACGTACGGGACTTCACCGTTCCCAAGGCGACGCCGAACACCTCGGCACATTCAGCTTCGCTGAGACCCGCGACGAACCGCGACCCCAACACCTCACGGTCATCGCGTGGCAAACGATGCAGCGCTGCGATGAGCGCCTCGAGTTCGAGCCTGCGCTCTGCGGGTACGTCCGCGCCCTCCAACGGACGCATGCTCAACCGGGCGTGTCGATCATCGCGATGCAGTCGCCTGGTCTGGCTGCGCACATGATTCTTCGCCTGGTTCGCGACCACACGAAGCATCCACGAACGCACCGAACCCGTCCCACGGTACGACGCAAGATTCGCATGCACGCTCACGAACCCGTCCTGCACGATGTCCTTCGCCTCCTCCGTCGAACCGCCAATGAATGCCGCCAATCGCAACGCCGCATCCTGATGACGCCGCACCAACTCACCGAACGCCGCAACATCGCCACCGCGCGAGCGCGACAACAACACGACGTCGTCGCACTCGGTCAACTCGGCAGGGCGCATCGAACTCACAGTCTGATACCCCTCCGACACCGCCACCAGCTCCAAGGTTCCGAACATGAATGGCGATCCGGCAAGGCGGGACATCTCGTGTCGCGCCTGGGCCTGATTGATGCGGCGCGTCACGCTCACCAGAGATCGGGATTCTGTGCGTCGACATCGAGCGCTGCGACGCCGAGCAGTTGACGTCCGTGTCGCCAGGGGCGGACACTGGTCGCGTGAACGCCGAACCCGGGCTCCGTATCTGGTTGGGTGCGGGCACCACTGAATTGCCGGGAGGGTTCTCGGACCGGATCGCACCTTGACCGTCTTCAATCGCGAGGACTCACGGAGTTGCGGCCGCCGCCATTGCTGGCACCGTGTCGATGGCCACCGGCGTCGTACTCACCAAACACTGGGGTCGCCCGTCGAGCTCATCTCCTTCACCGGACTGACCCACGCCAACTGGTTCCGAGGAATCCAACTGCTCCCCGTGTCCGTTGTCAGCTTCCTCGCGCTCCTCAGCGCGCTCGTCGCGACGATCGCAGGATGGATGCTGTTCGATCAGACCCTGAGCATCCCGCAGCTCAACCTGACCGTGCTCCGACGGCTCACCCGTAGGTCTGAGCGAGTTGTCGTGGCAACTCACCCGCTCCTGGGAGCAACGTGGGGGTGTCAGGTGTGGGTCACGAGCCAGCGGTGCAACTCGACGTATGCGCCGAGGCGATCCACGACGTGGTCGGCGAAGGCATCGGTGGTGATCGAGGTGGGGGTCGGTTCGGTGCCGCTGAGGTGCAGGCCGTCGTGGAGGAGGTATCGGGCTCGCTGGTGGTCGGCGTCGAACCCCTTCGGCACCCGCTTTCGGCTCGGCTCGCTCAGCGACGCGGTCGGGACCGCAGCGGTAATCGTGGCGATGGCGCGTTCCAGCTCGAGCCCGGGTTCGTCGACGACGGCAGCTCGATATCGATCGAGGCGGTCGTCGGTGAGAGCGAACACGCCGACGCCGGTCAGCATCTCGTCGTGGCGGATCCGCATGATGAGTGCCGGGCTCGTCTTGGGGTGCTCGCCCTGCCACCAGGCCAGATCGAGATGTGGGTGGTAGGGCCTCTTGTCGTTGCTGAACCGCAGGTCGCGGTTGATCCGGAACATGGACCGGCCCACCTTCGGCTCGTACCGGATCTCGGGCACCGGCCCGGCCGCCAGCTGATCGCCGACGGCGAGGCACAGCTGCTGGAGCGGCTGGCGAACCTGCTTGTCGTAGACGCCCCGGTTGGCGTCGAAGTACTCCTTGCTGTTGTCGACTTCGAGCCCGGCCAGGAAACCGACGGCGTCGGGCCCGAAGCCGGCGAAGGATTCCGCGGGCACTACGACGCTCCGTCGACGAACGCGATCGACTCGGCGAGCAGTGTCTCCCAGGTGGCCTCGTCGACCTCGGGGAGCTCGACCCACTCACGGAAGATCTTCCCGGCGGGAGCGAACGGCTGGCCGGCCCCCTGATCGATCAAGTCGGCGACCCGCTCCTTCGGCAGCTTCACGACCACGTTGCCGCTCGTCCGGATGACGGTGGCGACGAAGCCGTTGGTGGCCGCCGTGCGCAGGCACTGGTGGCCCATCATCGTGCCCTCGATCAGCCGGCCGCTGGCGAGGTGTGGTTCGGCAAGTTCCCAGAACTGCTCATGCTCGGGGGCGCGTGTGCCTCTCGCAGCCATGTCACTGTTCCCGTCGATCGCCGGTGGCGGTGTTCGGAAGTCTGATGGCCGGTGCGCCGTGACCGCGCGTGACGTCGGCGAGGACACCGAGGAAGTACGTCCAGCCGCCGAGATGGGCCTCGCCGAACGCTTCGGGCACGCCGGAGTGCGTCACTTTCACCTCGGTCCCGGAGCCGGTCGGCTCGAACAGGACCTCGACCGTCGTCGAGCCGGGTCCCATGTCGGCGTATGGTCCTGACTCCCAGCCGTACGTGAACGTCACCCGTCCGTACGGGTCGACCTCGACGTACTCGCCGGACGCAGCGACGTCGTTGTCGTGAACCCATCGCCATCGGCCTCCTGGCCGGAGGTCGATGGCCGCTTCCTTCGCCATCCAAGAGGCCAGTCCCTGCTCGGTGGTGAAGAGGTCGAACACCTCGTGTTGCGGTGCCTCGATGTGGATCGAGGCTTCGGCGAGACCGATCATCGGTCGACTCCCTTCGCTGGGGCGGATGGTTGTGAAGGTGCAGGCCGCGCCCCTGGTCGTGCCCGGGATTCGGCGACTTGTTTGAGCGCGGCAAGCTTGTCGTTCCAGAAGAAGTCGAGGAACTGACGGAGTTCGGCGAATCGACCGACGTCGATGGAGTAGAGCCGGCGGTTGTTGTCGACGCGGACGGTGACGAGACCTGCGGTTCGCAGGACCTTCAGGTGCTGGCTCACGACGGGTTGATCGAGCTCGGTTCGCTCGACGAGCTCACCGACCGGGACCTCGCCGTGGGCGATCAGCCGCAGGATCGCCCGGCGATCGTGGTGGCCGAGCGCCTTGAACGCCCGGTCCTCCGCGACGGCCACCTCATCGATTCGCTCGGCGTTCATGGATTCCTTTATATATGAATCTCACTATATAGTCAAGATTGAAGCCAGCCTTGGGTCGACTCGTCGGCGCCGTCGTGAACCTCGGACCCGTCGGGAGTCAGGGCAGTGACGGCCGCTGCGGCCCCCGGGTTGACCGACACCCTGCGCTCGCGTAATTTCCAACATGGTTATTCAATGAAAGCGGAAAGCTCAGGAAGGGATCCGGTGATGACTGTGATCCTGTCCCAACTGGCCGAGGGCGAGGCGAACGTGAACGACCTTGCCGCCCCGTTCGACCTCACGCTCCCTGCAATCTCCAAACACATCAAGGTGTTGGAGCGCGCCGGCCTCGTCACGCGTGGCCGGCGAGCGCAGTTCCGGCCCTGCACCATCAACCCGACGCGCCTCGCAGAGGTGGCGGGCGGGGCCGAGTAGTACCGCCACATCTGAGATGACCGGTTCGACCGGATGACCAACGACGTCCGAGACCTTCAACAGACCGACAACACGACAGACGGAACCACCGATGACTGACACCAAGGACGTCAAGATCGAACGCACCTTCGACGCACCGATCGACCTGATCTGGGCGATGTGGACCGAAGCCGAGCACTTCGCCAATTGGTACGGACCGATGGGCGCCAAGATCCCCAAAGCCGAGATGGACGTGACCGTTGGTGGCCGCCGCCACATCGCCATGGAGATGGAAACACCCGGCGGTGCGATGCAGATGTTCTTCGTCGGCGAATACCGCGAAATCAACCCCAAGACCCGCCTCGTCTACACCGAAGCCCTGGCCGACGCCGACGGCAACGCAATGACCCCGGAACAGATGGGTATGCCTGCCGGCGCCCACATGGAGACCTCGATCGTCGTCGAACTCACCGATCTCGGTGAGCGCACCAAGATGGTCATGACCCACCTCGGCGTTCCCGCCGACTCCCCCGGCGGCCAGGGTTGGACCATGGCGATCGACAAGATGGAGACCCGGGTCGCACAGCAGCGCGACGCCAGCACGTCGACACCCTGACCGCACCAGCGACCAGTGAACACACACATGCTTCCGGGGCGACATGGCCGACAACGAGAAGATCGTCGGCGCCGACCTACCTGCTTCGTCGTTCATCCTCGTGGGGTTGAAGATCCGTTCAGAGGAGTCTCGACCTCCGAACGGACCGATGCTTTGGCGTCAGGCCATGCGCTGGGCGTACATCTGCGTTGCCCCTGGCAGGAAGAACTCGCCGCCGTTGTTGACCTCGTTGATGTAGTTCTCCGACGACATCGTCGCTGCGATTGCCGCCTCGACACTGGCGGAGTCCTCGTGTCGGACGAACCAGCTCATCTCGCCCATCGGCCCAGCGACCGTCGATGCCACCACGACGTCGAGGCCGGTCACCTCCGAGTACACGCCTGCGATGTGTGCCGCCCAGGCGCCCGCACCGACCCATTGGCCCGGAGCTGCTGTTGCACGTACGGCACCCAGGTAGGAGCCGACCGGTGCGCTGCCGGTGACCTCGCCGTGCACGAGTGTGAGCAGGCGGTCCGGTTCGGCCTCGGCGACGTACTCCGCTCCCTTGGCCGTCAGCGCGGTGAGGTCGGCGTCCGCGGCCATCGCTGCGTTCAGGTCGTCGACCTGACCGAGTGACTCGACGGGTGCCGACCACGCAATCGTGCCGACTGGCGCACCGAAGGCGGCCCGCCAGAGAGAGACCTCGGACGCCGAGTGCTTGTTCACTCCAGCCGTGACCTCAGCGGCCCAGGCCGCTGCAGCGGCGCCCCCCGCAACGCGCAGCATTCGGTTGAATATCAGCATGATGAATCCCCATTTCATTGGTTGTGGTCATTGCCCCCGCAATGGCCTTTCATCAAGCTCCCAGGCCCAGGCCCCGTCCGCAATGGTCAAGCGTCACACGCTGCCAATAGTGCGCCGCGTCGTTGCTCGCCGAATGTGAACGGTGGCTGGGAGCCGGACGTGACGCGCACGCCCTCGGCTTCCGGCGAAGCCGCTCTGCGGAGGCTGCTGCGAGAGATCCCGACCGCGCGGTTCGGTCGGCGAGTACCCATGCCGGTCGCGCGCTTCATTGCAATACTCGAGGCGGATCCGGCACCGCACGAGAATGACGACGCTCAGGAGGGCGAGTCGTGTCCGGATCTCCTTGTTCTGTACGGGTGCGGTGTCCGCACTGTCCGTCCCCTGCGGCCGAATCCGACCTGTGCCAGCGAATCCCGGGACCTTTTCGGGACCTTCGACGGGCGGATGACGCCGGTCGGCCTGTTTGCTGAACATGTTCAGCAAACGTGGTAGGGTCAGGATGTGCCTCGCCCTGCAGCCACCCAGGAACAACGAGCCGAACAGCGTCAGCGGATCCGCCACGCTGCCTCCGAGCTCCATCGCGAGGGCGGGCTCCGCTCGATCACCGTTCGAGCGGTGGCACAGCGGGCCGGCGTGTCGACAGGCCTGCTCTACAGCTACTTCGCCAACCTGTCGGACCTGATGCGGTCGCTGTGGCAGGTGCCGATCTCCCAACTCGGCGCCTCGCTCACGGCCGTCGAACAGACCGAGCACGATCCGATCGAGCGCATCCGACGCCTGCTGCAGACCTACGTCGACTTCGCTCTCGCCAACGACGAGACCCATCGTGGCCTGCTGTTGTTCGTGCGCGCGCCTGACTCGACGACCGATGCACGCAACGATCCCGACGAACTGGCGCTCTTTGCGTCGATTCGACGCGCTGTCGAGGCCGGGCAGTTGGCTGGGCTCATCCGTGACGGTGACCCTCGATTGCTGGCGCAGTTGCTGTGGTCCGGCGTGCACGGCGCGCTGGCGCTGCCGATCAACGTCGACACCTACGACCTCATCGACGGCCCGAGCGTGGCGACCGAGATGATCGCCACGCTCACCCGTTCCATCACCACCCCTTCCACCGCCACGCCGTCCATCGCCAACAAGGAGACCTGATGACCCTGCTCGACGACCCGCGACCGATCTCGGCCGACTCGCACGCCCTCGAAGGCCCCGACGTGTTCGATGGGCTCGCCGAACGATTCGGCGATGACGCCCCCCGAGTTGTCAGCAAGGACGGCCGCGGCGACTTCATCGTCGTGCCGAACATGCCGAATCGTTCACGCAACGTCGCCCACATGGCGTTGGCGGGCACTCGACTGGACTACGAGACACCACTTCCGCGCGAACATGCCTCGAAGCCCGGCGCCGGATCGATCGACGATCCGGAGGTCCAGGCCTACATCACCGGCGGCTACGCAGCCATGCGACCTGGACTCACCGACGGCGCACGCCGACCCGACGACCAGGACATCGACGGCATCTCTGCGGAGATCCTCTACCCCGGCTGGTTCCCGATGTTCAGCCTCGCCGACCTCGACCTCATGGTCGCCCTGCAGCGCAACTACAACGACTGGATGCACGCCCAATCGATGGCATCGAAGGGCCGCCTCGTCGGGCTCGCCGCGCTGCCGGTACAGCGACCGGAGGTCGCCGTGGCTGAGCTCGAACGCATCATCGACCTGGGGTTCAAGGGCGTCGTCATTCCGAGCAACGCACCGCGTGGCCGACGCTACTGCGACGAGGAGTACAACCCGATGTGGGCCCTCGCCGAAGAGGCCGGCTTGCCCGTCGGGTTCCACGTCGCCTGCATGTCGCATGTTCCCGACTGGTTGAAAGCAATGGCGCGACCGCGATCCCGGTCGTCCAGTACGCCGGCAGCCCTGCGCTCATCCACGACACGATGGTCGAACTCATGGTGCGAGGCGTGTGTGCACGGCACCCGAACCTGAAGTTCGTGCTGGCCGAGTTCAACGCCGGCTGGGTCGCCCACTGGCTCGACAAGGTGCAACAGGGCTGGGCACGCGAGTACGCCAAGGACCCGTCGAGCACGCCGCCCGTCGACGTGCTCGAGATCTGGAAGCGACAGTTCTTCGCGACGATCGAAGACGACACGGCGGCGCTGCGGACGCGTGAACTCATCGGCGAGGAGACCCTGCTGTGGGGTTCCGACTACCCACACACCGATTCGACCTGGCCGTGCTCGACACAGGTCCTCGACGAGATGTTCGAGGACTACTCCGCCGAGACCCGCGACAAGATCACCCGCACCAACGTCGCGAACCTCTACTCCCTGTAGGGCGGTGGGCCGTCGGCGATCTCGCGCCGCCGACGGCGGCTCCGTCACTCCGTCGCAATGGCGTCGAGCACGTCGAGCTTTCCGGCTCGCCGGGCCGGGAGGACACCGGCGGCAAGTCCGGCGACGACGCCGACGATGGCAATGATCACGAGCGAGCTGATCGGCACGGCGAAGTCCGGGAAGACGTCGTTGGCCGCCTCGCTGGCGATCCACCCGAAGAACACGCCGAGCAACAACCCGGTGAAGGTGCCGATGAGCGCGATGATCGTCGACTCGTAGCGGATCGTCCTGCGGAGCTGGCTGGCGGTCATGCCGACCGCTCGCAACAGTCCCAACTCACGGGTGCGCTCGTGGATCGACAGCGCCATCGTGTTGACGATTCCGATCAGGGCGACGAACACCGACATGCCGAGCAGGCCGTAGAGCAGGATCAGGAGCTGATCGATCTGACCGGCCTGATCGTCGATGTACTGAGCGACGGTGTCGACGGTGGCGGTCGGGTCGGAGGCCACGAGTGCCGTGATCTCGGCAGCCACCTGATCGTCCGTGCCGTCGGCGGTGGAGATCAGGATCTGGGTGTCGAGGCTTCGTGGCAGATTGGCTTCGAACACGGCGTTGTCGACGAGCCACGAGCCGACGAACTCGTCCTGCTCGTACAGGCCGGCGATGGTCAGCTCGACCGTCTGCTGTTGGAGCTTGACCGCCACCACGTCGCCGACGGCGAGATTCTCGTCGTCGGCTCGACCCTGCTGCACCGCGATCTCGGTCGGGCCGAGGTCGGTGATGCGCCCGTCGGTGACCTGCAGGTCGAGAACTTGATCGACCTGGGCGGTGTCCGTGCCGGTGATCTGATCGAATCCGCCGGTGATCTCGGCGAACGTCTGCCGGAACGGCACCGCCGCTTCGACCCCGAGGAGTTCCTGGATCGACGGGGTGACCGTCGGGTCGAGGCCGCCACCCTGCTGGGCGATCTGGCCGCCGATGGTGACGATTTCGTCGGCGGTGATCTGGTCCTCGAGTTGCCCGCGCAGCGACGTGCTGAGCGTGGCGGCGAAGACGGTGGCGGTCACCACGAGTGCCACGCCGATCACCAGGGTGAGCGAGGTGGTACTCGTGCGCTTGGGGTTGCGCGACGCGTTCTCACGGGCGAGTTCTCCCGTGATCGAGCCGTTGCGAACGAACGGCACCGCGATCACCCGGCTGAGCGGCCGGATGGTGGCCGGGCCGAGCAGCGACAGTGCGACGATCACCGATGGCAGGCCGATCGCGAGCGAGGAGAGCTGACCGCGGGTGACGGCGGTGACCGACATCACCACGCCGACGACGAGCAGGCCGAGGCCGATGCGGGTACGCCATGGCGACGGATGGACGTTCTCGACCGACGAGTCGCGCAGCGCCTCGATCGGGGCGACACGGGCGCCGCGTCGGGCGGGGAGGTAGGCAGCAGCGAGCGTGATGATCGTGCCGATGATGACGCCGGCGCCCATCGTGCCGGTGGGGATGGTGAGATCGACATCGAACCCACCACCGAGGGAGCCGAGCAGCTGCAGCAGCACCCAGCCGAAACCGATGCCGACGGCGGCACCGACGAGCGAGGCGAGCACGCCGATGATCAGCGACTCGATGATGACGCTGCGCGACACCTGTTTGGTCGACGCGCCGATGGCTCGCAGCAGCGCCATCTCGCGACTGCGTTGTACGACGGTGATCGAGAAGGTGTTGTAGATCACGAAGGCACCGACGAACAGCGCGATACCGGCGAACACCGACAGTGCCGTGTTGATGATGCCGGTGACCTGGCCGATCAGGTCCTGGAACTCGTCGACCAGTTCGTCACCGGTGACCGCCTCGAGACCGGCGGGGAGTGCGGCGTCGATGTTGGCGACGAGTTGGGTCTGGCTGAGACCCTCCTCGGCGGCCACGAAGATCTGGTCGACGTTCGAGGTGCCGAACACGGTCTCCGCGCCCTGCTCGCTGAACGCGAGCAGCTGGCCGCCGAAACTGTCGTCGGTGTCGGCCTCGATCGTGCCGACGATCGTGAACTGTTGGTCCTCGGGCACGGGGAGCACCCGCACCTGCTGGCCGATCGTGAAGTTGCCGTCGTCGAACGACTGGCTGTCGATGACGATCTCGTCGAGACCTTGCGGGGTGCGCCCGTCGACGATCGAATAGGGACTGAGCCGGTCGTTGTCGATCCAGGCGAACGCCTGCGGCGGGCCGCCGGCGTCGTCGAGGACCTTGCCGTCGGCGGTGACGACCTGCGCGTAGCCGGTGAGAAACGCGACCGCGGAGTCGACGCCGTCGATCGTGGCGATCTCGTCGGCGGTCGCCGCCGGGATCTGTTGGCGGATCTCGAAGAAGTCGAGGTCGATGCTCTCGGAGGAGCGCACCGACGCGTCGACATCGGCGAAGGCCTCACCGATCGAGTTGTTGAGTGTGTCGCGGAACGACGTGGTCATCACCGAGGTGGCGATGAAGAACGCGACGCCGAGCACGATGGCGAGCGCGGTCGCGAAGTAGCGGAAGGGGTTCTGGCGGAGGCCGCGGACGGCGATCTGGAACATGGCTCAGTGGCCGATCGTCTTCATGTGGTCGAGCACGGCGTCACCGGTGGGGTTGGCCATCTCGCTGACGATGTGGCCGTCGGCGAGGAACACCACCCGGTGGGCGTGTGCAGCGGCGTACGGGTCGTGGGTGACCATCACGATCGTCTGGCCGAGGTTGTCGACGGCGTCGCGCATGAAGGTCAGGATCTCCTCGCCGGTGGTGCTGTCGAGGTTGCCGGTCGGTTCGTCGGCGAACACGATCCTGGGTCGGCTCGCCAAGGCGCGCGACACCGCGACGCGCTGCTGCTGACCGCCGGACAGTTCGCTCGGCCGGTGATCGAGACGGTTCGTCAGTCCGACGGTGGAGACCACCTGGTCGAACCATGCTTCGTCGGGCTTGCGGCCGGCGAGACGCTGCGGGAGCACGATGTTCTCGCGGGCGCTGAGGGTCGGAACCAGGTTGAAGGCCTGGAAGATGAAGCCGAGCTTGTCGCGCCGCAGCAGCGTGCGGTCCTTCTCCGACATGGCGGTGACGTCCTCGCCGTCGATGAAGACGGTGCCCGAGGTGAGCGTGTCGAGGCCGGCCATGCAGTGCATCAGGGTCGACTTGCCCGAGCCGGACGGGCCCATGATGGCGGTGAACTGGCCGTCGGCGAAACCGACGTCGACGCCGTCGAGTGCGCGTACCTCGGCCTCGGCCTTGCCGTAGATCTTGCGTGCGGCCGTGGCCCGAGCCGCGAGGTTCACTCCGTCGGGAACGGCGTTGTCGGCGCTGTGCACGATCTGCGTGCCTGTCGGGGCTGGAGGGCTGGGTGCTGGAGGGCTGAGCGTCATGGGAGGTCCTTCTGTGGGCGCTGCGTGTTCATGTGGACCGGAACGTAGGAACCCGTGCTGAGAGCTTCCTCAGAGTCCGCTCGGAACTGGTCCGGGCGCGGACGCCTGACCGATGATGGCGCCCACCTCGTTCTGCGACGATTCCCAGCGGCTGCAATGCCGCTCCCAGCGCCGGAGTCCACCATGGCCCCATGCCCGCCCAGAGTCCGCCCGACGTGTCGCTGGCGACCGTGTCGGCCGTGCTCGTCGACCATCTGTCGAGCGAGGTCCGAATGATCCGTCAGCTCGAACTCGACCTCGACGTCGAGCACGTCAGCGAGGTTCGAATCCGCCAGGTGCTGGGTGCGTTGTTGGCCGCCAGCGTGAACAGTTTGGCGATCGCTCGGGGGTTCCACGACTCGATGCGTCGACTCGACGCCGACAGCCCGATCACCGCCGACATGTTGCTCGGCGCACCGAATCGACGGCCTGACTCGCCTACGGTCGCCGCCATCCGGGCTGCCCCCGATCGTCACTCGCGTCGTGTCGATCTGATGCACAGGCGACCAGGGCGTCGATCACCAGCGGATATCGATCAGATCCATGTTGACGTCCTTCTCTGGACCGAGGTGTTCGGAGGTGGGTCAGAATTCTGCTCGCCAGTCGACGACCTCGTCGACCGAGCGGATGGCGTCGGCGTCGAGCGTGACAACCGTTTCGTCGACCAGGTGCGCCGGAATGTGCTGAAGGTTGCCGGTCAGGCTCAGTTCGACGTGCAGACCCAACGTGGCAGAAGTTGCCAGCACGTCGTCGAAGCGGTCACGCACCGACCGTGTTGCCGACTGCGTCGCCGACCACACCCGTGAAGCTTCAGGTGGCGACACGGGCATTGTCGGGCACGATCACGACGGGGCACGGGCTGTGGACCGCACACCGTTGGCTGACCGAACCGAGCAGCGCACTCCGTACGCCGCCGCGGCCTCGCGAGCCGACCACGAGGAGCGCCGCGTCCGCGGCGTGCTCGAGGAGCAGCTTTTGCGGCTCGGCCGCCAGCGCGACCACGTCGATGCAGGTGTCGGCGTCATCGGTGTTGCGGACATGGCCGACGATGTCGAGCGCAGCGGCGGTCTGGCGCTCATGCTCGGCGTTGCGCATCTTGGCGACTTCGCCGGAGCCGACGTCGATCCACGACACCGACGAGGTGAAAGCGTGGACGACGGTCACCGACGCAGTGCGCAGACGGGCTTCATCGAGCGCCCAACGAAGTGCCTTGCGAGCACCGAGGGAGTCGTCGATCCCGACGACGATGCGATGGTTCATGGAAGTTCCTCCCGATTGATGTGACCCTCACTGAACCCGGTGTGCTTGGGAGGGCCCTGGGCGGATGCTGGGAGATCCCGGGGACCCGAGCTCGTCGCTCACCGCCGGCTTGCAGATCGGACGACTCCTCGTCCGTCATGAGGGAGTTCTCAGGAACTTCCCAGGTCGGTCGGGTGGGATAGTGGAGTCGGGCGCTCCGCCGTGACCTGACTGTTCGGAGGAACCATGAACGCAGCAATCTCGACCGTCGGCCTCACCAAGGTGTACGGCGATCTCACCGCCGTCGACCACATCGACCTGGAGGTGCACACCGGCGAGGTGTTCGGCTTCCTCGGACCCAATGGCGCCGGCAAGTCGACCACGATCAAGTGTCTGCTCGACCTCGCCCGCCCGACAGCGGGGACGGCGTCGATCCTCGGGCTCGACACCCACGATGACTCGCTCGCCATCCGTCGTCGCGTCGGCTACCTGCCGGGAGATCTCGCGCTCTACCCGAAGCTGACCGGCCGCGAGCAGATCGCCTACTTCGCCAACCTGCGCGGCGGGGTCGACGACCGGATGATCGACTCACTCGCCGACTGCTTCGACGCCGACCTCTCGCGCCGCTGCAGCGAGTACTCGTCGGGCAACCGCCAGAAGGTCGGCCTGATCCAGGCGTTCATGCACGAACCCGAAGTGGTCATCCTCGACGAGCCGAGCACCGGTCTCGACCCACTCGTCCAGCAGTCGTTCCACGAACTGGTCGGCGAGGTCCGCAACAGCGGCCGCACCGTGTTCCTGTCGAGCCACACCCTGTCGGAGGTCGACCGCATCGCCGATCGCGTCGGCATCATCCGCCACGGCAAACTCGTCGAGGTCGCCGCGATCGGCGACCTCAAGGCGCGTGCGGTCCGCAAACTCGACTTCGAGTTCGCCAACCCAGTCGACCCGGGAGTGTTCCGTTCGATCGAGGGTGTTCGCGACGTCGTCGTCGAGGCCAACTTCGTGCACATCGCGTTCGACAGCTCGATCGAACCGATCCTCGATGCCGCCACCGGCCACGGCCTCGTCAACTTGCACACACGCGACGCCGACCTCGAGGAGATCTTCCTCGAGTTCTACCGCGACGCCCCCGACGCTCCGACGGCAACCGCCGCGACTGACGACACGGAGGACCGCCATGTGGCCCACCAGCGTTGAGTCGAAGACGTTCCGCGAACGGCTGCCGTTCGTCGGCATCCTGACGGGCGCGGTCGGCCTGCTGGGCATCGTTGCGGTCTGGGTCGTGTCGCTCATGGACGCCTTCGACGGCATCTTCGAGGACCTTCCCGAAGCACTCGACGGCATCATGGGCCTGTCGGGCTCGTCCAACTACGCGCTCGGTGAGTTCGTCGGCCTCATCAACCCGATCGTGGTGCTCGTCGTCGCGATCTCCGGTGCGGCAGCCGTCCTCGCCGGAGAGGAACGCGACCGCACCGCACAGCTGCTGCTCGCGCAGCCGGTCACCCGCCGCCATGTCGTGCGCTCGAAGTCCGCCATGCTCGTGGTGCACCTCACGATCACCGCCGGGGCGTTGACACTCGCGTCACTTCTCGGCGGCGCCCTTGCCGACGCCGGCGTTTCCACCGTGAACATGCTGGCGATCGGCATCCACCTGTTCGCCCTCGGGCTCGCCTTCGCAGGGATCACGCTCGCGGTCGCCAACGTCACCGGCTCGACCGCCGCCGCCATCGGTGCCGGTGCCGGACTCGCCGTGGTGTCGAACCTGATGGCGGGCGTGCTCCCGCTCGTCGACAGCCTGGCGTGGGGCCGCTACCTGTCGCCCTGGTACTACTACAACGGCCACAACCCCCTCGTGAACGGCGCCTCCCCGGTTGGCATCGCCGTCCTGCTCGGCCTCGCCGCGATCGGCTACGGCGTCGCCATGTGGGGTGCGCTGCGCCGCGACATCCGCTCGGGTGGCTCCAGTCGGGCACGTTTCGAGATCCCCGCCGTGGACCTGGTGACCAAGCCCCGGGTGACCAGCGTGTTCGCCAAGTCGATGACCGACCGCGTCACGATCCTGACGATCGGCGGTGGTGCCCTCGCACTGATGGCCATCGCCGTGGGTGCCATGTACGACGGAATTCAGAGCATGCTCGAATCCCTCACCGAGGACCTACCCGAGGGTCTGTCAGGCCTGATCGGCACCAGCGACATCGCATCGCCGACCGGCTGGATCAACGCCGAGATGCTCTCGATCATGGCGCCCGCCGCGATCATCGGCATCGCCATGGTCGTGGGCGCCAAGGCGCTGGCAGGTGAGGACGACGACCGCACCCTCGGGATGCTGATGTCAGCGCCCATCTCCCGCACCAGCGTCGTCGTCCAGAAGATGCTCGTGATGCTGCTCGTCGTGTTCGGCGTGGCCGTCATCACCGGCGTCGGCATCGCCATCGGGTCGCTGATCGGCGGGCTCGACCTCGGCATCACCAACATCGCTGCCGCGATGTTCCATCTGGAAATGCTGGGAGTGCTGTTCGGGTCGCTGGCACTCACCATCGGCGCTGGTGCCAGCAGTCGCACCGCCACGATCTCGGCAGCGTCGTTCGCGCTCGTCTGCTATCTCGTCAACGCGATCCTGCTGATCGACGAGTCGACGGCCTCATGGGCCCGCGTGACACCCTGGTACTACTACAACAGCTCCGATCCGCTGACCAACGGCGTCGACTGGGCACACATCGGTGTGCTCGCCGGCCTCAGCGTCGTCGTCCTCGCTGCGGCGGTGCCACTGTTTCAGCGTCGCGAGATCAACGCCTGATCGTCCCCCTTCTCCCCCATCACGACAAGGACCCACCCATGACCCTCGCCATCGAGATGGACAACGTCGTCAAGACGTTCGGATCGACCCGGGCGCTCGACGGCCTCGACCTGCGCGTCGAGACCGGCGAGGTGCATGGATTTCTCGGCCCCAACGGCGCGGGCAAGTCGACCACGATCCGCGTCCTGCTCGGGCTGCTGCGCGCCGACGCCGGCGCTGTCGAGGTACTCGGCGGCAACCCGTGGCACGACCGCACGTCACTGCACCAGCGTCTCGCCTACGTGCCCGGCGACGTCGCGTTGTGGCCCGAACTCACCGGCGGCGAGGTGATCGACCTGCTCGGCAGCCTGCGTGGCGGCATCGACCCCGCTCGACGCGCCGACCTCCTCGAACGCTTCGACCTCGACCCCACCAAGAAGGGGCGCACCTACTCGAAGGGCAACCGCCAGAAGGTCGCCCTCGTCGCGGCGCTGGCGGCCGACGTCGAATTGCTGCTGCTCGACGAGCCGACGTCGGGTCTCGACCCGATCATGGAGGAGACGTTCCGCGAATTCATCGTGGCCGGGCGCGGCAGCGGGCGCACCGTGCTGCTGTCGAGCCACATCCTGTCCGAGGCCGAGGCGCTGTGCGACCGGGTCTCGATCATCCGCCAGGGCGTCACCGTCGAGACCGGGACGCTCGACGAGATGCGCCACCTCACCCGCATGACCGTCACCGCCGACCTCGAACGACGGCCCGACCTCGACACGGTGGTCGGCGTGCACGATCTCGTGGTCGACGAGATCCCTGGCGGCGGGGGCGACGTTCGGCTGCGGTGTCAGGTCGACACCGCCCACGTCGGCGACGTGCTCGCGGCGCTGACCGCCGCCGGCGTGTCGATGCTCACCAGCACTCCCCCGACGCTCGAAGACCTCTTCCTGCGCCACTACGAAGCTCCCAGCGTCGCGGCGCCGAGCGCCTGAGGACGGTGTCAGCCATGTTCTCCGAACGTGAGGGCACCGTCCGCCTGGTCCGACTCGCGTTGCGACGCGACCGGATCCTGTTGCCCGGCATGGATCTCGGTGTTCGTGCTGATGGCGGCCGCGTCGGCGAGCGCCGTGCAGGGCCTGTACCCCGACATCGCCTCGCGGGTCGCCGCCGCTGACGCCGTCAACGGCTCACCAGCGCTCGTTGCGATGTTCGGGCGGATCTACGACCCCACTTCGCTCGGCGCGATCGCGCTCGGTGAAGCTCACCGCGTTCGGTGGCGCCGGCATGGCGATCCTGGCCGGGATGATCACGATCCGCCACACCCGCGCCGAGGAGGAGGCGGGCCGTCTCGAGGTGCTCGGCGCCACCGTGGTCGGGCGCCACGCACCCCTGACCGCAGCGCTGATCGTGATCTGGGCTGCGAGCGCCGTGACGGGCCTGTTGACGGCGATCGGGTTGATCGCCGCTGGGCTGCCCGCCGGTGGTTCGTTCGTGTTCGGCGCGAGTTGGTTCGGCGCTGGGCTTGTGTTCGCTGGTATCGGGGCGATCGCTGCGCAGCTGGCGCGGACCGCACGCGGCGCCACGAGCCTGACGATCGGACTCGTCGGACTTGCGTACGTGGTTCGGGCCATCGGCGACAGCACCGACAGCCTGTCGTGGGTGCTGTGGGCGTCACCGTTGGGTTGGGTGCACGGCATGCGGGCCTTCGCCGGCGACCGCTGGGCGGTGATGCTGATCTTCGTGGGCTTCGCCGCCGCCTCCACCGGCGTGGCGTTCGCGCTCAACGCCCGCCGCGACCTCGGCGCCGGGTTGATCGCCGACCGCCCCGGGCCCGACACTGCCGGCCCGCGACTGCAGGGCACGTTCGGGCTGGCCTGGCGTCTCGAACGCGGCTCGTTGATCGCTTGGGCGATCGGATTCGCCATCGTGGGTGCCGTGCTCGGAGCGATCGCCAGCGACGTCGGTTCGTTCTTCGAGAGCGCCAGCAGCCAGGACCTGATCCGGCGCCTCGGCGGCGAGAAGGGCATCATCGACTCGTACCTCGCTGCCGAGGTGGGCTTCATCGGCCTGGTCATCGCCGCGTACGGGGTCCACGCGGCGATGCGGCTGCGCACCGAGGAGGAGTCGCACCGCGCCGAGGAACTCCTCGCCACCGGGGTGACTCGCCTTCACTGGGCAACGAGCCATCTCGCAGTCGCGGTGGCGGGCACGGTCGTGCTCGCCGTGGTCGCAGGTGTCGCTGCCGGCGGGGCCCGAGCGATCGAGACCGGCAGCTTCTCCGACCTCCTCGACGTGCTCGCCGGCACGCTCGTGCAACTCCCTGCGGTGTGGTTCGTGATCGCGATCGTGGTGGCCGCCTACGGCCTCGGCCCCCGCTTCGCGCTGATCGGCTGGATCGCGTTGGTCACCTTCGTGCTGCTCGGCGAGTTCGGAGCGATCTTCGAACTCCCCGAGAGTGTGATCAACCTGTCGCCGTTCGCGCACATCCCGAAACTGCCGGGCTCGCCGTTCACCGCGCTGCCGCTCGTGGTGCTGCTCGCCCTCGCCGGCGCGTTCACCGCCGCCGGCTTCGCCGTGTTCCGCCGCCGCGACCTGGCCTGACGACCGCCCGTTCCGGCAAACCCACCCCGAGCGATGAGTTTCCGCCGCGACCTGTCCGCGCTGAAACTCATCGCTCGAGATGCGTGGGCGGTCAGGCGGGCACTTCACCTTCGATCGTGATGCGGTGCAGGATTCGCTCGGCGTCGCCGTGGTCGTGGATCGCATAGTGCTGCACGCAGCGGTTGTCCCAGATCACGACGTCACCCGGCTGCCATCGGTGGCGATAGGTGAACTCCGGCCTGCTGGCATGCTCGAACAGGTGGCGCAGCAGCCCCGCACTCTCCTGCGGGGTCCAACCCTCGAAGCGACGCGTGAACGCCGCACACACGTACAACGCCTTGCGGCCGGTGGACGGATGCGTGCGCGCCACGGGGTGCACGGCACTTGGTGCGTCGGCGACCGGGCGACCCATCGCCAACGCCAGGCCGTCACCGCGGTGCTCGGCGCGAACGCCGTCGACGAATGCGCGCAGGCCGTCGCTCAACGCGTCGTAGGCGGCGTACTGGTCGGCGAACTGGGTGTCGCCACCGAGCACTGGCACCGAACGGGCGTGCAGCATCGTGTACTTCGGCGGCCGCTCGACGAAGCTGACGTCGGTGTGCCAGTGCTCGTTGAGCGTCACGGCCTTGCCGTAGTTCTTGATCTCCTGCACCGCTGGGTGGCCAGCGAGATGCGGCACGAGCGGATGCACCGTCGGCTCGCCCAGCCGCTCGGCGAAACTGACGAGATCGCCCGGTTCGAGGTCGTGACCGCGCAGCACGATCACCTGGTGCTCGTCGAGCAATGTCATCGCCACCTCGCCGGCATCGGCAGCGCCGGGCTCGAAACCGACCACCTCAGCGCCGAGGGCGGGGGCGAGCGGAATCACGACGACGGCCACGGCCCGAGACTGTCAGGCCGACCGCAATCGGCGAGAGCCGGACCCGGACCGTTGAGTCGACTCTCAGGTGGCTCTGAGCGAGTGGTTCTACCGTTCATGGTGCGGCGGAGTCCGACGTCAGCGCGGCAGGCCTCGGCGAGTTGCATGCCGAACTCGGCGCCGACGGCATCGAGATCACCGTCGTGACCTCCGACATCACGAACCAGTCCGACGTCGACAAACTCGTCTCGCGTGTCGGCGATCGGATCGACATCGTCGCCAATGTCGCCGGGATCATGGACCACTTCGTCCCGCTCGACGAACTCGACGACGACGCCTGGAACCGGATCATCGACGTCAACCTGACCGGCGCCATGCGGGTGAGCCGCGCCATGCTCCCGCTCATGCGAGCTGCGGGCTCTGGAGCGTTCGTCAACGTGGCCTCGAAGGCATCCATCTCCGGCGGAGCGTCGGGGGTGTCGTATGCCGCCTCGAACCACGGGCTCTTGGGCCTCACCCGCCACGTCGCCTACTTCTACGGCCCCGACGGCATCCGCTGCAACGCCGTCCTCGCTGGCGGTGTGGCCATGGGCATCACCGCGACGGCGGCACCCCGCAGCGACTGGGCGATGCAGCGGGCCATGGCCTCGATGGGTGCCATCGGACGCACCGCCGAAGCCGACGAGATCGCTGCGGCGATGTCGTGGCTGGCATGCGCGGAAGCCTCGAACGTCAACGGCGCGGTGCTGTCCGCCGACGGTGGCTGGTCAGCCGCCTGAGCGACAGGTCCCGTCGCAGGCTGAACTCGTCACGACTGCGGGGTCAACGACACGAGTTCGAGGTCGTAGGTCTCGTCGTAGACCACGGGACCGGCGATCGACGGCGACCGAGAACTCGCTCGGGCGTGCACCTCGATCGGCAAACCGTTGGGGGCGAGCATCCAGTCGATGACGGTGTGCTCCCAGTAGTCGTCGTTGTCGTCGATCGTCATGCGCAGCAAGGTGACCTCGACGGTCTCGGACCCGATGGTGCGCACGTCGGTGCCGACGAACTCCCACACGGACGGCCACGGCTCGTCGGCGAGCATGCAGGATCGCTCGATACGAGCCGTCGCATCCGTCACCGGGATCGGCTCATCGCACGTCAACGTCTCGGTCTCGTCCTGGCCGTAGAACTGGTGGTAGGCGACCCCGCTGGTGCCGAGCTCGACGCCATCGGTCGTCGAGCACAACTCCCATTCGTCGCGTCGTTCCACCAACGGCTCCCAACGCAGATGCACACCGCAGTCGGACGTGGTGACCGTGATCGTCGACTCGGCGGGACAGTCGTGTTGGGTACCGCCGAGGGCGTCGACTCCTTCGGCGCCGACCGTGCCGTACGTGTACACCCCAATCGACGGCAGCACCACCGACTCTGGTGTCGGGCCGCCGGACACGCCGGTGTCGTCGACGTCGCCGATGTCGACGATGTCGTCGGTCTCACTTGGAGCGATCGTCTCGTTTCGGAACCGGTCGAGTGCCTCGTCGACGCCGACGTCGCGACTCGAGTCGTCGATCGAGGTCGCCACCAGCACCAGCGCGCCGATCAACACCACCACGACGATGGCGCCGCCGATCACCCATCCACGCCGTCGAGGAGTGGGTGGACCGATGGTCGGCGCGACGGGGGTGCCGGTTCGAGCCATGCACTCAGCGAAGCACATCAAGCTGAGGATTTGCTCAGCGTTTGCTTCGAGTCGACGGCGGTGGGCAGCGGTGCGTCACTCGATGTTGTTGCCGTGGGGGTCGATGATGTGCCAGTGGCCGTGGTCGTCGCGGAACACCCGGTAACCGGCTTCCTTGAGGTTCTGATGGCAGGTGCAGAGTGGTTGGCCGTTGCGGGGGACGGTGGCTCCGTGGGCTTTCCAGCCGAGCGAATGGTCGGCATCGCACCATGCAACGGGTCGGTCGCAGCCGATCCAGACGCAGGTGGTGAGCAGCAGCATCACCGCCTCGCGGCTGGAACCTCGAAACAGCCGTGAGCGACGACCGAGTTCGATGACGGTGCCCGAGCCGTCGTAGACGACTCGGCGGATGTGGCCGACGATCGCAGCGTTGATCGCGTCGTCGGGATGGAGGCGGCGTCCCGACCGGGTGCGACACACCACGTTGCGGAAGCGTCGCGGGTCGGGGGTCTCGCCCGAGGCGCGAGCGACCATCGAGTCGTGATCGAGCAGGATGTCGACAGTGACCGCACTGGTTGACGGCCGGGCGACATTTGGGTCGCGGCTCACCGACGCGGAGCCATCGCCAGCATCGCATCGGCTCGACGTTGCGCCTCGGTGCGCACGAGGTCCGACAGGGTCGCTCTGTCGCCGAGACGACAGCGGGCTTCGGCCCAATCGACGCGCCACTCGGCCTCGCAGAACCAGGCGAAGATCTCCGCGAACTCGACCCCGTCGAGCTCCGGCAGGAACCCTGTGAGGTTCCAGCCTCCTTCGGGCCGAGGGATCAGCTCGACGTGGCGTCGGGCCTTGGCCCGGTCGTTCTTCGCGTCATCACCGGCGGGGTCGGCGAGTGCTTCCCACGTGCGCAGGTTCCGGTCGAATTCCTCGAACGGCAACGCCATCGCTTCGTCGAGCAGCATCCCGGCATCGCGTGCCAGCACTTCGGGCTCGATCCGGGGGTTCGCAGCAACACGCGCCATGGCCTCGCTCTGCGCCACGCCAACCGACCCGAAACGAGCCGCAGCAGCCCATTCAACCAAGCGGTCACGCATGTGGGCGGTCTGGATGCGGCGGTACGCCTCGGGTCCCGACAGCTGGGCACGTTGCTGCAAGAACGTCTTGGCGTTCAGGTAGCCCTGCGGCCGGAACGGGTGACGGGCGTCGATGGCACAGGCGACCTGGGTGGCGGCGGCGTCGACCATCCGTCGCGTCTGCTCGACACCTTCGACCAGCCGTGCAAGCGCCTGAGGATCGAGCATCGAGCAATCGATCGACACAAGCGCCTCGGTGGCGTGCACGGCGCCGGCGATCGAGGCATCCACGTCGGTGCTGTCATCGTTCGCCTCGTCCACGTCGGCTGGAGCAAAGCCGGCCAACGGGGGCACCGACCCCGGAAACGGTCGCACCGCAGCCCGCCACGCATCGAGGTAGGCGATACCGCCCCCCGCCTCCACAACGCTGGCACCGGAACCGGACATGGCTCCATCATGATCAGGGGGTGTAACAGAGTTCGCGCGCGCAACAAATATCGGCGGTTGGAAGAGTTCGCGTCGCTGAGACGCAGCGACGCTCAGGTGCGAGGAGCCTGCAGCGACACGGTGCCCTGGGCGAGCGCCACCAGTCGCTCGGTGTCGTCGGCGCGTTGGTTGGTGACGTCGATGCGAACGACGACGACCCGCTTCGACACCGACATGATCCGTGCGTCAGCGCTGACCACACCGTCGCGAACCGGAGCGAGCAGATTGAGCTTGAACTCCTGCGTGGCGCTCCACGTCCCCCGGGGAATCACGGGGAAGCACACCGCCCCGAGCATGTGGTCGCACAACGCCGAGACGACCCCGCCGTGCATTGCGCCGAACGGGTTGAGCAGATCGTCACGGACCGTCACCGAGCAGCGCATCGTGCCGGGGCCGACGTCGTCGGTGACGATGCCGAGAAACGCTCCGATCCCTGTCTGGTCTCGGTAGCCGGCAGCGGCCTGCGCGATCGAGGCGTCGTAGTCGGGGAACTCGGGCATGGGGGACTCCTTGGATCGGGACTCGGACAGTCTGCTGCAAACCGGTCAGACGAGCGGCTGCCCGTTGCGACCGGAAAGCACCAGGTGATTGCTGCTGCGTCGGCTGGCGACGCGATCGCGGCGCAACCAGAACGCAAAGGCTCCACTGGCCAGCGCCGCCCACATGCACCACACGGAAGCGAAACCCTCGATGACGACGATGGCGATGGCGACGATGGCGACGATGGCGACAGGTTGACGACACCGAAGCGTTGCAGCACCTTGTTCGCCGAGAACACGAACGAACCGCATGTGGCGACGATGTACGCGCCGACGATCGGCACGGCGGCGGTGATGCCGGTTCCGTACCGGATGTGCCAGTCGTCGAGACTCGATGTCACCGGCCCGCGCAGCATCGCCGCCAGGAGCAGATCGACACGAACACCCCGAGACCGACGGCGACGACCATGTCACCGAAGCGATGAGTTTCCACGCGACCTGTCCGCGCGGAAACTCATCGCTCGGGATCATCGAGCGCGTCCGATCAGGGGAGATCCGCCACGCGTGATGTGTCGCGGACGGCCTTGACGGCGAGGGCTGCCACACCGACGATCGCAAGTGCTCCGAGAACCTTCTTCATGTTCATGTCGACTCCTGTCGTTGGGGTTTGGTGTTGGAGTTCCATTGGAATCCGGCGGACTCAAGAACACCTGGGGAGTACGTGGGAGATCGCCCCGAGACGAGTGCGGCCACGTTCACCAGCGCAGTTCGATGCCGAGCGTGGTGCGCTGGGCGACTGTTTCGACGTCGAATTCGACGTCGAGGTCGATCTGATCGGGCATGGCGATGCCGTAGCGGCGGCCGTCGTGGTCGAACACCAGGTCGCCGTCGTCGACGAGTGAGTCCGCGAGCTCGCGTAGCCAATCGGCCACGGCTTCGCGTCGGAGTCGCCCGTGGGCGACGGCATCGAGCAGTTGCATGGGTTCATCTGAGCCGCCTCACCTGGGAATCTGCTGAGGGGCGACTTGGAGCCCGCTCGGAACGGGCCCTCCGGAGCGACGCTGCCGCGATTCCCCGCCACTTCGACGTCCGCTCCAACCGCGGGAGACCGCGGAGCCGGCACCGGCCACGGCGCCGACCGGCCACTAGGTTCTCCTGTCATGGCATGGTGGTGCTTCGAGCTCGGCAGTCCGCCCGGGCACCAGGAAGCGTCTTGAGCCATGCCCGCCCTCGTGGTCATCGTCGTCGCTACGGTCACGGTCGTCGTCATCGCCAGCATGCTCGTCGTGGCGCACAAGTCGGGAAAGTCATAGACCACGGTGCTGCGAAACGTCCCGTCGTACGAGCGACTGGCAGCTGCGGCCTGGCACCGGTGACCGCGCCGTCAATCGAAACCAGGTTGCGGGGCCATGACCTCACCGTGCGCGCGATGTCGCAGATCAGACGAGCACCGGCTCGCGGTCGCTGTCGTCGTCGGACACGCATCGAGCTCGTCGCGTTCGGCGGCTTCGAGCTGCTCCATGAGCTGCTCACCTTCGATGTCGACGTTCGGGATGATCCGATCGAGCCACTTCGGCAACCACCAGGCGGCCTTGTCGAGCAGCGACATCGCGGAGGGCACGATGATCATGCGGACCACGGTGGCGTCGAGGAACACCGCCACGGCGAGGCCGACACCGAACATCTTGATGATCGGGTCGTCGCCGAGTACGAAGGCGGCGAACACGCTGATCATGATCATGGCTGCCGCTGTGATCACCCGGGCCGACGAGGTCAGGCCCGACACGACGCTCTCCTTGGGCTGGCCGGTCTTGGAGTAGTCCTCCTTGATCCGGCTCATGATGAACACCTCGTAGTCCATCGACAGGCCGAACAGGATCGCGAAGAGCATGATCGGCATGAAGCTGATGATCGGCACGGTGGTCTCGAGGCCGATCAGGTCCTTCATCCAACCCCACTGGAAGACCGCGACGACCACACCGAAGCTGGACACGATGCTCAACAGGATCGCCAGCGACGCCTTGAGCGGCACCAGGATCGAGCGGAACGCCACCATCAGCAACAGGAAGGTCAGACCGAGCACCACCACCATGAACACCGGCAGTGCGCTGCTCAACTTGTGGGAGATGTCGATGTTCGACGCCGTGGTACCGGTGAGCGATGCGGTCGTCGAGGTCGACTGCTCGATCACCGGGAACACGTCGTCTCGCAGGTGATTCACGAGGTCGTCGGTGGCTGCATCGGCGGGCCCGGTGGTCGGGATGGCCGACAGCACGGCGGTGTCGCCGGCCTCGTTGAACGATGCCGGTCCGATGGAGAGCACCCCGTCGTCGGCGACGATGGCGTCGCTGTAGAGCACCACCACCGCTTCAGGGTCGTCGGACCCGGCGGCGTCGACCACGACGGTCAACGGACCGTTGAAGCCGGGGCCGAAGCCGTCGGCGAGCAGGTCGTAGGCCTCACGCTCGGTGGTGCCCTCGGCCTTCGATCCGGCGTCGGTCATCCCGAGGCGCATGCTGAGCATCGGGATCGCCAGGATGAGCATCACCGCCAGACCTGCCGCCAACGACAGTGCCGGACGCTGGGTAACCTTCTCGGCCCACTTGTGACCGAAGGTCTCCTTGTCGACCTCGCTGGTGCGGGTCTTGGTGAACGGTGCCTTCCAGCGGTCGATGTTCGTCCCGACGAGTGCCGAGCAACGCCGGCAGCAGGGTGACGGCGACGATCACGGCGATCGCCACGGTGGCAGCGGTCGCGAGCCCCATGACGGTGAGGAACGGGATGCCGACGATGGCGAGGCCGGAAATGGCGATCACCACGGTGCCGCCGGCGAAGACGACGGCCGAGCCGGCGGTTGCGTTTGCTCGAGCGGCGGACTCCTCGACACTCAGTCCCTCGGAGAGGTTCTGACGGTGTCGGGTGACGATGAAGAGCGCGTAGTCGATGCCGACCGCGAGGCCGATCATCGTGGCGAGTGTCGGAGCGGTCGACGACAGGTCGAAGAACGCCGACATCAGGGTGATGCCGGTGAGCCCGATGCCGAGGCCGAGGATCGCGGTGAAGAGCGGGAGGCCCATCGCGATGACCGAGCCGAAGGCGAACAGCAGCACGATCACGGCGACTCCCATGCCGATCAACTCGGACGATGGCGGATGGCCCTCTTGATTGCCGGAGATCACTTCGCCGCCGAACTCGACCTGCACGCCCGACTGTTCGGCGATCGATGCGGTCTCCTCGAGTGTCTCGACGCCCTCGATGCCGACGTCGGTCGTCTCGAGGCTGTACCGCACGTTGGCGTAGCCGATGTCGCCGCCTTCTGAGATCGTGCCGTCGGCGAACGGGTCGGACACGAAGATGACACCCTCGAGACCGGACATCGCGGCGAGCGTGCCCTCGACACCATCGCTGCTGTCGACGAGCGCCGAACCGTCTTCGGTGGCGAACACGACCTGGGCCGACGTACCCGACTGGGCGGGGAAGCGCTCGTCGAGGAGATCGAAGGCATCCTGCGATTCAGTACCGGGGATGCTGAACTCGTCGCTGGTCTCGCCGCTGGCAGCGACGGAGCTGACGGCGATGAGCACGAACAGGCCGAGCCAGCCGAACAGCATCGCCTTGCGGTGACGCACGGCGAACTTGCCGAGTCGATACAGGAATGTGGACATGAGGTGATGCCTCCGGACAGGGGGGTTCGTCGCCGGGGCGGTTCCCCGAGTGGACACCAGTCGAGTCGTGCCACCTCAGAGTTGGCTCAGAACGTCCTCGACAACGGCTCGGAAGCTTGCGTCGTGAACCATTTGTGTGTCGAATGGGGTTCTCAGTGCATTCTCAGGACATTCTCAGGTCGTTGTGTTGTACTGAAGTCTCCATGAGCGACGCATCGAGTGCCACGCCATCTCATCGCATCCTCGTCGTCGACGACGAGGACTACATCGTCGATCTGCTGTCGACGTCGCTGCGGTTCCAGGGTTTCGAGGTCGAGACCGCAGCTGCCGGTTTCGACGCGCTGTCGAAGGTCGGATCGTTCAACCCCGACTTGGTGCTGCTCGACGTGATGATGCCCGACATCGACGGCTTCGAGGTGTGCCGGCGGATGCGCGCCGACCGCGACTTCACGCCGGTGATCTTCCTCACCGCGAAGGACACCAAGGAGGACAAGCTCAGCGGGTTCACCAAGGGCGGCGACGACTACATCACCAAGCCGTTCAGTCTCGAAGAGGTCGTCGCTCGGATCCATGCCGTGCTGCGACGCAGCGGCAGAGCCGGCCAGACCGACTCGCAGGTGCACAGCTACCGCGACCTGGTGATGGACGAAGACGCCCACCGCGTGCGACGCGGCGACGAACTGATCGAACTGTCACCAACGGAATACAAGCTGCTGCGGTATCTGCTGCTGAATGCCGAGCGGGTGCTGTCGAAATCGCAGATCCTCGACCACGTGTGGCAGTACGACTTCGGCGGCGACGCCAGCTCGGTCGAGACCTACATCAGCTACCTGCGCAAGAAGATCGACCACGTCGAGCCGAAGCTGATCCAGACGGTCCGCGGCGTCGGCTACACGATCCGCTGCGACGACTGAGCATGACCCGACGACGGCTGTTCGGCGCCATCTTCGGTGCGCTGATCGCGGTGTACCTGCTCGGTTCGGTGCTGACGGTCCTCGTCGTTCGCGACCAGTTGATCGACGCCGTCGATCAGGACCTCGATGCCGGGCTCGAACTCAACCTGTTGTTCTTCAACCAGTTCGAGTCGCTCGACGAGTTCGGCGACTTCGAAGTGGCGAGCAATGAGAAGGCACTCAAGATCGTCACCCCGACCGGCGACCTCGACTTCTTCCAACCGGCTGGTCTCACGGCCGACCCGACGCCTGCACCGGATCTTCCACCGGGCCGCGTCATCGATCGTGACGGGGAACACTTCACCGTCAGCGGCACCGACGGGGGGCCCGACTACCGCGTCGTGGTCGGTCGGCTCGACGACGGCCGCTTCGTCGCGCTCTCGCAGCCGCTCGACGACGTCCGCTCCACCCTGACGGCGTTGTCCCAGGTGTTGCTGCTCACCCTG
Source organism: Ilumatobacteraceae bacterium (assembly GCA_963774765.1). GTDB lineage: Bacteria > Actinomycetota > Acidimicrobiia > Acidimicrobiales > Ilumatobacteraceae > Sva-07. The sequence continues at coordinate 20,331 of CAVZGP010000024.1, read as the reverse complement.
TTCGGCGTGGTCGGCGTGCTCGGCGTCGTGTTCTGGCTGATCTTGCGGGCAAGTCTCAAGCCCTACGACGACATGGTCGAGACCGCCCAGGCCATCGCTGCCGGCGACCTCGATCGTCGGGCCGCTCCATCCACCGGCGACCCGGAGATCGGACGTCTGGCAGACTCGCTGAACACGATGATGGATCGGATCCAGGAGTCGTTCGACGCCCAGTCGGCCGCCGAGCTACGCCTCAAACGCTTCGCGGCCGACGCCTCACACGAACTTCGAACACCACTCACGACGATCAGCGGGTACTCCGAGCTGTACCTCTCAGGCGCGGCCACCGACGATCTCGCCGTCACCAAACAGATGACGAGGATCAACAGCGAGGCCAACCGCATGGCGCGACTCGTCGACGAACTGCTCACCCTCGCCCGGCTCGACCAGGGCCGAGGCATCGAGTTCAGGCGAGGTCGACCTCGTCGCTGTCGTCGACGACGCCATCAGCGACCACCGCGTGGCCCACCCCGAGCAACGCATCGACTGCACCGTCCCCCAGGGTCACGTCGAGGTGATCGGCGATGCCGATGCACTCCGTCAGATCATCGTCAATCTGCTGGTCAACGCCGATCTGCACGCCCCGGGAAGCATCGTGAGAGTCACACTCGACGCCACCGGCAGCGACGCCATACTCACCGTCGCCGACGACGGCCCCGGGATGTCCGCCGAGGTCGCCGCGCACGTCTTCGATCGCTTCTTCCGCGCCGACGAATCGAGGCGATCGACACGCAGCAGCTCTGGCCTCGGCCTGGCCATCGTCGCCTCGCTCGTCGAAGCGCACGGCGGCACCATCGAGTTGGTCACTGAACCCGGTGCGGGCGCCCGTTTCACGGTCCGACTCCCCCGAGCCGCGTCGGTGCACAGCGAAACGACCGAGGCGCCACGTTCCGATTCTTCAGCAGGCCCGAGGACATCCTGAGCAATCTCTGAGCTTCGGTTTCTATGGTTCCGAAGGTGACCAGTCGCCCCACCCCCATCGCCTCGACGGCCAGCCCGGGCGGACTGCCCCGGCTGGTCGTGCAAGTGGGCGACGTGATCGACGCCCATCCCGGACTGATCGGCGCTCGGGCCAGCCGCCTGGCGCGGGCCGCACGACTCGGACTTCCCGTGCCAGACGGAGCGGTGCTGACCTCGGCGGCGACCGGGCCGATCGACGACGAACACGACACCGCACCGCACGGTACGACCAACGACGTGCTCGACGAACTGTTCCTGAGCCTCGGCGCAGCGGGCCGGCGACCGCTGATCGTGAGCATGTCGCCGATCGACGACGATCGCCATCCCGCGCCGATCGCTTCGTTCGGAGGTATCACGACGCGATCCGAACTGCTCCACACCGCCCGCCGGTTCTCTGCCACCGCGAGCCTGGCAGGACAGCCGACCGCCCTGATCGTCCAGCACGATGTCTCCCCGATCGAGACAGGCCGTTTCGACGTCGGCCCCGACCGGCCCGCCTCGATCCGTCGCTCCGACGTGCCGTCGGGTCGCTGCAATCGCCGAGAGTTCCGCAAACTCGTCCGACAGATCGCCACCGCGTTCGCAGGAGCGAACACCGTGACCTGGGGCCTCGCCGCGAGCGGTCACATCTGGATCCTCGACCTCGAACCGCACGAACACGCATCATGAACGCCGCGCACATCGTCCACATCGGCGACGATGCAGTGACCCTCGTGGTGTCCGGCCTCCTCGATCAGGCCGGCAGCGAGGAGGTCGGGGAACGTCTCCACACGCTCGCCGCTGCCGGCTACCTCCGCATTCACCTGCACGTCGACCCCGCCGTCGACCCCACGTCGCCGCTGGGACTCGAGATCGCACAGATCAGCGAGCAGCTGCGAACCGAGGGCGGTTTCGTGCGCCTGATCGGACCGACGACGACCCCTCAACCCGACAACGCGGCGTGAGGCGTAGTGATGTCGTCTCTTTCCCGCAGCACCATGAGCATCGCGAGCGCCAAGAACGATGACGTTGCGGTGGAGACCGCCAACGGACCGCTGCGGTGGCGACGAATGGCTGTCGAGGTGGCGACGATCGCCGTGTTCTACGTGGCGTACTCAGCGGCACGAAACGCGTTCGGCTCGGCGGCGGTGGACCCCGCGGTGGCGCTCGATCATGCCCAACGAATCATCGACGTGCAGCAATCCCTCGGTCTGTACTTCGAGCCGGCCCTGCAACGTCTGGTGATCGACCACGACGCGTTCGTCTGGATGCTCAACGTCTTCTATGGGACGTTCCACTTCGTGGTGACCGGCGGCGTGTTGATCTGGTTGTTCTTCCGCCGTCCGCTCGACTACCGCCGGTGGCGAAACACGCTCGCCGCCACGACGGGTCTGGCGATCATTGGATTCAGCTTTTTCCCGGTGATGCCACCCCGGCTGCTCGCCGACTGCGGTCCGTTCGGCGGTTGCGCCGGCCCCGGCATGGTCGACACAGTCGCCGAGGTGGGCGGCCTGTGGTCGTTCGGCTCGGGTGCCATGGCATCGGTCTCGAACCAGTACGCCGCGGTGCCCAGCCTCCACATCGCGTGGGCACTGTGGTGCACGCTCGTCGTGTTTCCGAGAATCCGCAACCGGACCGGTCGGGTCCTGATCGTCGCCTATCCGATCGCCACGATGTTCACCATCGTCGTCACGGCCAACCACTACTGGATCGATGCACTCCTCGGGGTGATGACGCTCGGCGTCGGGTACCTCGTGGCCCGCGGAATCGACCTGCTCGTTCGTCGCCCACCAGCTCCGGTGACCAACGCCTCGGCACGATGACGACTCGGCCATGATCGCCGCTCAACTCGAACGCCCTCGCCCATGACCTTCGACATGATCCACAACGACCTCCTGGCCCAGCTCCCGCACCCGATCGGGTTCGTCCTCGGCGGGGGTGGCAGTCTCGGCGCCGCCAGCCGCCTCTCACACATCTGGCACACACTCGATGTCGACACCGTGCTGCCCGGCGGACTGTTCCGGCGCGCCGTCACGCTGTGGCGATCGAAGACCTCGCTGTACGAGACACCAGCCCTGGCACAACTGATGATCGACGAGATCGGCGACGTCCGCATCGAGGACCTCGCACTCCCCTACGCCGCGATGGCGCTCGACGTCGAGACCAGTCACGCCGTGCGTCTCATCGACGGACCACTGACCACCGCCGTCTTGGCGAGTTCGGCGATCCCGGGCGTGTTCCCCTCGGTCGAGCGCGGCGGGCGCCAGCTCTACGACGGCGGGCTCGTCGTCAACGTCCCGGTGCTCGAAGCACTCGACATCCGGACCAGCCCCAGTGATGATGTCGCCACTCGACTTCGACCACACGCCCACACTCGTCAAGGCCGCCTACGACGCCGCCCGAGAGTTTCTCGACACCCTGCACGTCGCCGGCCCCGGCCTCTACCGCAACGAACACCTCACGGCGCTACCGACTCCACGCCGAGTCTGCGTGCGCGGGACGGGACTTGAATCCCGCACTCCACGTGCGTGGAAGGGGGACCCAGTCGCTCGCGCCTGTATCGAGTCGGCTCTGGGGGAACTCTTCCTCGATTCTCATGGATTTCCCAGTAAGGACCTCCAGCATCTGGTTCGATTGCGCCCGGCGACGCATGCCGCCGCTCAGCCAGTCGACGAAACGTCCGTGAAAGGCACAACTGATGACAGCTGCGATCGAGACTCGGGGTCTCTCCAAGCAATGGGGCGATCTACGCGCCGTCGACGAACTCGACCTCGTCGTCCAACCAGGCGAGTGCTACGCATTTCTCGGACGCAACGGCTCGGGCAAGTCGACCACGGCACGGATGCTGTTGGACTTCATCCGTCCGACCGGTGGCACCTGCAACGTGCTTGGTGGCCAAGGCAGCGACCCGGCGATCCGGTCGCGGGTCGGCTACCTGCCCGGCGATCTGAACCTCCCGCGGTCGATGACCGGCAACGATGCGTTCGAGTACTTCGGCAAGTTCCGTCACATGGATTCCACTGCCGAGCGCGACTCGCTGATCGAACGGTTCGGTCTCGACCCGCGACGTCCGGTGCACGAATTGAGCACCGGCAACCGGCGCAAGGTCGGCTTGATCCTCGCGTTCATGAGTTCGCCGGAACTGCTGGTGCTCGATGAGCCGACCAGCGGCCTCGACCCGGTGCTCCAGGAGGAGTTCCGTGACCTGCTCGCCGAGCGCAAAGCGCAGGGCGCGACGATCTGGCTGACCTCGCACGTGATGGCCGAAGTCGCCCGAGTCGCCGACCGTGTCGGGATGATCAACGACGGCAAATTGATCGAGGAAATGACCTTCGACGAACTCCGCCACCAGGCAACGAACAAGATCACGATCGGCTTCGCCGAACCGGTTCCGGCCGACAGCTTCGACGCCGTCTCCTCGGTCACGGGAGTCGAAGTCGACGGCACCGACGTCGCGATCACGCTGCAAGGCCCTGTTGCCGCGGTGCTCTCCCGCGCCGGGGACCTCGGCGCCATCCGTATCGAGACCGAACAGCAGGACCTCGACGCCATCTTCATCGACCTGCTGTCCGGAAAGGACAAGTCATGAGTGCCACGTTCTCGGTGTACCGGCGCTGGTTGCGCGACCGCCGGCTGTCGACATTCAGCTGGACCGTCGGTCTCGTTCTCGTCATCGTGGTCACCGCCGCGTTCTATCCGTCGCTGAGTGGTTCCACCGAAGCGCTCGCGAGTGGCGGCAGCGAAGCGATGAGCACCGTGCTCGGCCTGAGCGCCGGCATCGACCCCAGCTCGCCGCTCGGCTACCTGTGGATCGCCCTCTACGCGAACATCCTGCCGTGGACCCTGATGGCACTCGGTGTCGCACTTGGCAGCGCCGCGATCGCCGGCGACGAGGACACCGGTGCCCTCGAGTACCTGCTGTCCGGCCCGATCACCCGCACCGAAGTCGCCCTCGGCCGCTTCGCCGCCGCGATCACCGTGTTGTTCGGAGTGTCGTTGTTGTCCGGGCTCTCCCTCGTGGTCACGATGCCGATGTTCGAACTCACCGACTCGACCACCACCACCCTGCCCGACGGCACCACATCGGTATCCGACGGCGCGACTGCGTTGGACATCTTCAACGGCACGTTCGCAGCGTTCTCTGCCGCGATTGGCATCACCGGCATTGCCTTCCTGATCGGAGCGGTGACCGGCCGCAAGGGTCTCGCCACGGGCGGTGCCGCCGCCATTGGAATCTTCGGCTACGTGATCTACACCCTGTCGAACATGACCGGCAGTCTCGACTGGCTCACGTGGCTGTCACCGTGGCACTGGTACGTCGACGACGTCATGCTGATCGACGGGCTCAGTTGGGAAGTTGCCATCCCGTTCGCGACGGCAACAGTGTCACTCCTCGCGGGCTGGTGGGCGTTCCTGCACCGCGACCTGCAGAGCTCCTGACAGCGCCGCCGCCCCACACGGCTGTGCCGTCTTGGACCGTCCAGGTGCTCGACATGCTCGCAAGAGTGGTTCGGTGCGCCGCGTCGAGAGTTCACGCTTGCTCGGCATCGCACGAGCGGAACGTTTCGACGGGCTGGCCGGGGGAAACGTCAGGAGGCGGTCGCTGCGATCTGTGCGTCGACGCGACGACCTTGAGAAGATGGTCGTCGTCCCGCTTCGGGTTCAGTCGAGCGTCGCGGGCGCCACGGGAAGTCCAGCGGCGGCGGCTCCAGCGTGGAGACGTTTGTCCCACACCGCAACGATGACCTCCTGCGAGCCGAGAGCAAGGGCACTTGCGAGATGAACTGCATCGGCTCCGCGCAGTCGGTGCAGGACAGCCAACTCGCCAGCCGCTCTCTCGACGTCGGGCGAGAGTTCGATTGGACGCATCGACGACCAGAAGATGTCCCATTCGCCTGCTGCAGCGGACGCTTCGGGTTCGGTGAGGTCGTGATTGCGGCCTGCTGCTGCGAGAGCTGCGCAGACTTCGGGATACGCAAGTCGGCTCGACAACGCAGCGTCGCAAGCGTTCCACACTGCTGCTGCGACGTCAGATCCGGTCTCGTCGAGTACGAGTTTGACGAGCGCGCTCGAATCGAAATAGACGATGGCCACCTTCAGCGACGCTGCTCGCTGACGATGTCAGCCACGGGTCGCTTGGGCTTCGGCCGGGACCGACCGCCGGCAACCGGGCGGGACGATCGTGCGGGTCGACTGATCACGCCTTCGGCGGTCAGGCGGTCGAGGACCGGAGTGGAGTCGAGCGCAACGATTCGGGCGACGGGCGTCCCCCGATCGGTGATGACGACGTCGTTGCCCCCACGCGCAGCGTCGATCCACTGACCGAGGTGGGCTCGGAGCTCAGTCACGGCAACATCCATATGGCGAAGTGTACATCAGGGAGCGACGCAAAACGTACAGATATGGTGCCCGAGGCGGGATTTGAACCCCCACTCCACGCGAGTGGAAGGGGGGTTCAAGACTGGGCTTTGGCGTCCGTCCGATCCCCTACCGTCCGGATCTCCTTGTTCTGTGCGGGTTCGCCGTGCGGCTCGTCCGTCCCACGTCGCCGAATCCGCTACGTGCCGGCGAATCCCGGGACCTTTCGGCAGCTTCTCCGTACAACGTGCGGCGAGGAGATCCGGCTGATGGCGCTCGCCGGTGGGGACTATCGGGTGCCACGGGTCTGGCCGGTCAGCCGGTGCTGATGACGCCGGTGCAGAACTCGTGGACGAGGTTCGAGAAGGCTTCGGTCTCGAACAGCATGAGCTGGTGAACACCGTCGGGGAAGATCTCGACTCGCACCGGCCCACCGATCGTGTCGGCGACCATCTGCAGCACCTCGGGCGTGATGTTGGGGTCCTTCGCACCGGCCGCATAGAGCACCGGCTTGGTGTTGTCGGCGATCGGTTGCGGTGGGTCGTACTGCATGAAGCTCGCCCACGACGCGAGGTCGTACGACCAGGTGTTGTACGGATCGAGCTTCTTCTGTTCGGTCGCACCCTGGAAGCCGTAGTCGACGTCGAAGTTGAAGAACGTGGGGATGTCCAGCCGTGCGCCTCGGCCGATCTGGTCGAGCACCGCCCTGACGTCATCGCTGCGCCACGCCGCTCCGTACGCCTTGATCAGCGGACTCCCGGGAACGGCCGCAGAGCCCATCAGGATCGCGCCCGTCACTGCGGGGGAATCGATCGCCGACATCGCTGCGCCGACGCCGAGGCTCGAGCCGAGCGTGAAGACCGGCAGCCCGGTGAGTTCATGGACGTGGGTCGCCCAGTCGCGGCTGGCCTGCGCCCACTCCCCCATCGTCCAGGTACCCCGCGGGCGGTTTGGGGTGGATCGACCGTGTCCGGGTGCGTCGTAGCACCACAGCTCAGCGCCCTGCGCGACGTGGTGCTCGCAGAACGTGTTGTAGATGCCGCCATGCCCACCGAGACCGTGGGAGACGACGAGCGCGTACGGACGCGTCGGCCGCCGGGTACCGGAAGCAGTGCAACTCGTTGAGGAGATGGGTCTCGACTTGCATGGGGACTCCTTGCTCGGGTGATGGTGCTGTTGATGGATGGGGCGACTCAGAACGCACGCTCGAGCAAGCCGAGCAGCTCGTCGGTGGACGTGATCGGTACGGCGTTGTCCGTGATCCACGGGTGGGCGATGCTGCCGTCGGCGACCGTCGGCAACAGCTCGTGCGTGGCGCCGGCGTCGCGGAGTCGAGTGGGCAGACCGAGTTGGGCGATCAGTTCGCCAACCGCGACGCTGGCGGGCACGTCCGGTCGCCCCATCGCCTCCGCGATCAGCTGCTGGGCCTCGGCGGTCGCCGGCAGGTTGTGGGCCATCACGTGCGGCATCATCACGCAGCTGGTGTGACCGTGCGACATGCCGAACACGGCGCCGAGTTGGTGGCCGAGGCCGTGACTCGCACCGTACGGGACACGGTTCAGCCCGGCGCACGCAAGGCCGACGGCCTGCTGGCACTCGAGGCGAGCGGCGAGATCGTCGGGGTCGGCCTGGGTGGCGGGCAGGCCGCGCGACAGGAGCCTGATGGCGTGGAGCGCTCCGGCGTCGGCCAGCGGTTCCGGTGCGCCGGAACACAACGTCTCCACGGCGTGATCGAGGGCACGGATGCCACTCGACAACCAGAGGCCCATCGGGGTATACACCGTGATCGCCGGATCGAGGATGATCGCCGCTGGCCCGATCTCGGCGCCGCTGAAGAGCTGCTTTCGCTGAGTCCGCTCGTCGACGCACCCGGCGAGGTCGCTGAAATCGGCGCCAGTGAGCGTGGTCGGCGCCGCGATCTGACGCAGCGGTGGCGAACCGACCGCCGGCGTGATCCGTTCACCATCGGGTCCTGTGGTGATGGCGAATGTCTCGAGTTGGTCGGGCTCGGTGAGCCCTTCGGCGAGTGCAACCAGCGCGGTCTTCACGGCGTCGAGTGGCGAGCCTCCGCCGACCGTCGCGACGAGGTCGGCGTCCGTGGCTCGAATGAATTCGACGAGCGCGAACACGCTCTCACGCGGCGCGTGTTCCCTGACCGAATCGAACCGGCCGACGCCGCGCGCCCCGAGCGCCGCTTCCAGGTCGTCGATGACCGGTGTCGAACGTGACAGCGTGCCGGACGCGACGATGGCAACCCGTTGGGCGCCTCGCCGGTCTGCCTCGTCGATGACCGCGTCTGCGAGTGGTGCGGCGATGTGGACCCGGTCGAGGCGCAGGAACTCGAAGGTTCGGAGGCTCACGGACATGACGTCCTCCGGGGCTCGGTGGGTGGCGTTCGGGTCATCGGCGAGCGAGTTGGCGGGCGATGCTCCAGCGGTGCACCTCGGACGGGCCGTCGTAGATCCGGAATGCTCGGATCTCGGTGGCGATCTGGCCGACGGCGGTCTCGTGGGTGAAGCCGAGCCCGCCGAGGATCTGCTGACAGCGGTCGACGATCCGGTCGGTGGCCTCCGAGCACAGCACCTTGGTCATGCTCGACTCCCGACCGGCTGCCTCACCCCGATCGAGCAGCCAGGCGGTGTGCCAGATCGCGAGCCGGCACTGCTGGATGTCGATCTCGTTGTCGGCGAGCATGAAGCCGACGCCTTCATGTTCGATCAGCGTCTTGCCGAAGGCATGCCGCTCGGTGGCGTGGGCCGTGGCGATGTCGTGCGCGCGGATGGCTGCACCGAGCCAGCGCATGCAGTGGGTGAGCCGTGCGGGAGCCAGGCGGACCTGCGCGTACTCGAAGCCACGCCCCGGTTCACCGAGGACCTGGTCGGCGGGGATCCTGACGTCGTCGAAGCGCACGACGGGATGGCCACCGGGGAAGCTGCGATCGAGGGTGGCGACCTCGCGTTCGATGGTGATGCCGGGGTTGTCCATGTCGGCGAGCAGCATCGTGGCCCGGCGCCCTGAGTCGTCATCGGCCTCGCGGGCCATGATGATCACGAACCCGGCACCGTCCGCTCCGGTGATCAGCCACTTGGTGCCGTTGACGACGTACTCGTCGCCGTCGTGGGCGACCGTCGTCTGCATGGCACGCGGGTCGCTTCCAGCACCGGGGGCAGGCTCGGTCATCGCGAAACACGAGCGGATCTGACCGGCGACCAACGGCCTGAGCCACCGCTCGTTCTGTTCCCGCGTGGCGACCTTGGACAGCAGGTTCATGTTGCCCTCGTCGGGTGCGGAACAGTTGAGCGCGAGTGGGCCCAGCAACGAGTATCCGGCGGCGATGAACACCTCGGACATCGACACGTGGTCGAGGCCGAGCCCTCCCCATTCGGTGGGCGCGTGCGGGGCGACGAGCCCCTGCCCATGGCCGAGCGCGACGAGCTCACGTCGGAAGGTGTCGTCGATCCGAATGGGCTCGCCCGTGTGTTCGAGCGGGATCAGTTCGTCGCGGACGAACGCTGCGGTGCGATCGCGCAGCGCCGTCTGCTGGTCGGTGAGTTCGAAGTCGATCACTCGATTCCCCCTGGTTCGCCGCTTGACGACGGTCGGCCGGTTGACAACGGCACCATTGTCATACAATATAACCGAACCCACAAGTCCTTGATCGTGAGTCCCGATGACCGCCGCAACAATCGACGACACATTCGAGTGGGACGTCCCCGCCACGTTCAACTTCTCCGCCGACGTGGTCGACCGCTGGGCGTCCGAGCCGGACCGTCTCGCGCTGATCACCGTCGACGAGGTGGGCAACGAACGCCGACACACCTACGCCGACATCGCCGATGCCGCAGCTCGTCTGGCGAACCTGCTCACCGAACTCGGCCTCCGACAGGGCGACCGGATCGTCGTCATGCTGCCCCGCATCGTCGAGTGGCAGATCGCCATGGTCGCCGCGACCCGCATGGGTGTGGTGCCGATCCCCTGCATCACGATGTTGACCTCCTCCGACCTGGCCTACCGGGTGGAGCACAGCGGGGCGGTCGGGGCGATCTGCCCGGCTGACGAGTGCGCCAAGTTCGACGGCCTCGACTCGTTGACCGTACGGGTCGCGGTCGGTGACGCCCCCGAGGGCTGGGTCGGCTTCGCCGACTCCGACGACCGTTCGGCGGAGTTCGCTCCTGCCACGGTCGCCGCCGAGGACCCCGCCATCCTCTATTACACGTCCGGTTCCACGGGACCGCCCAAGGGCGTCACCCATGCGGCCCGAGCCCTGTGGGCCTGGTCGGGTTCCGCCGTCCATTGGCTCGGCCTCTCGACGGAGGAACAGATCTGGTGCACCGCCGACACCGGCTGGTCGAAGGCTGGCACGAGCATCCTCTTCGGCCCGTGGAGCCAGGGCGCGTCGGTGCTGTTCTACGACGGCCCGTTCGTCCCCGCGGAGCGGTTCCGTCTGCTGGAGCGCTTCGAGATCACCTGCTTCTGCGCCGCGGCGACCGAGCTGCGCCGCTTGATCCTCGAGGACACCTCGGGTGTCGACCTGTCGAAGCTCCGTGCCACGGTGTCGGCTGGCGAGTCGGTGAACCCCGAGATCATCGACCGTTGGCGCGAGATCAGCGGCACGACCGTCCTCGACGGCTATGGGCAGACCGAGACCCTCATGACGGTGACCAACCGACCGGGCCGCCCGGTCAAGCCCGGCTCGATGGGCCGTCCGCTGCCCGGCGTCGGTGTCGCGGTACGAACGGCCGATGGCACCGCCGATGCATCAGGGATGGGCGAGCTCCTGATCCGGCTCCCCAACCCTCAGCTGATGCTGGGCTACTGGGACGACCCGGAACGTACGGCGTCGTCACAGCTCGATCTCGGCGACGCCCGTTGGTTCGCAACCGGCGACAACGTCGAGATCGACAGCGAGGGCTACGTCTTCTACACCGGACGCGCCGACGACATCATCAACTCGGCGGGCTACCGGATCGGACCGCAGGAGGTCGAGAACGCGCTCCTGCGCCACCCTGCGGTGCAGGAGTGTGCGGTGGTCGGTGTTCCCGATGCCGACCGCGGTGAGATCGTCAAGGCGTGGGTCGTGCTCGCCGACGACCGAGTCGGCGACGACGCCCTCGTCACCGAATTGCAGACCCACGTCAAGCAGAGCACCGCTCCGTACAAGTATCCGAGAGCGATCGGCTTCGCCGACGAACTGCCCAAGACCGTGACCGGCAAGCTCCGGCGCAACGTGCTGCGAGAGATGGGATGAACCGATGAGCGACGCCGTCTTCGACACCCTCGAGCGACTCCCGGCCTATCGGGTCGCCGAGCAGACCATCAGGCGACGGATCCTCGACGGGTCACTCGCCCCCGGCACCCTGCTGCCTCCCGAGCACGATCTCGCCGAGCAACTCGGTGTCACCCGCCCCACGGTGCGCGAGGCGATGCGGTCGCTCGAGTCGGCCGGGTTGATCGAACGCGGCGCACGTCGGAGGATGGCGGTCACGGCGCCGGCCAAGAGCGTCGTCATCACCGCGATGCACGAAGCGATCGTGCTCCACGGGATCTCCTTCCGAGAGCTGTGGGAAGTGCAGACGGCGATCGAACCGCTCGCCGCCCGCTTGGCCGCCGCCAACATCACCGCCGAACTCCTGGACCAGCTGCGGACCAACCTCGACACGACCGCCGACTGCCTCGACGATCCGGTCGCGCTCGCCGAGGCCGACGTCGAGTTCCACGAACTCGTCGCACAGGCATCGGGCAACCACGCGCTGCTGCTCGCCCGCGAGCCCCTGGGCGCGCTCCTGTTCCCGGCGTACGGCACCGTGATCCGTCGCATCGGCCCGGGGCGACGTCTGTTCGAGGCCCACAGCCGCATCTTCCATGCCCTCGAAGCCGGCGACGCGGACACGGCCCAGGACTGGATGACCAAACACTTCGTCGACTTCAAGAAGGGCTGCGAGTTGGCCGGCCTCGACCTGGATGACTCGGTGACCACGAAACGACACGAAATCGACAACACCGGAATGGGAGACACACCATGAGCACCAACAACGGCATCCACCACCTGGCCGTCGCCACAAAGGACATCAAGGCCCAGATCGACTTCTTCAACGACGTCCTCGGGTGCGAACTCGTCGCGCTCTACTGGATGCACGGCGTCGAGGGGGCCTGGCACGGCTTCTTGAAGCTCAACGACACCTGCTATCTCGCCTTCGTCCAGACCCCCGACATCGCCGGCATCGATCGCACCCTCGGCGTCACGCACGCCGGCAGCGGCGGAGGGCCCTGCGCCGGCGGCACGATGCAGCACGTCGCGTTCAACGTCGACACGCTCGACGACCTGCTCGCCATGCGCGACCGCATCCGCTCGCGCGGCATCACCGTGTTCGGACCGCTCGACCACGGCATGTGCCACTCGATCTACTTCGCCGGACCCGAAGACCTCACCCTCGAAGTCGCCACCTCGGCCGCCCCGATCGACGGAGATGCCTGGATCGACCCCGAGGTCGTCGGGCTGGCAGGCATCAACGCCGATGAACTCGAGCGCTACCGGAACCCCGAAGCCTTCGAAGCCTCGGACACCCCGGTTCCGCAGCCGGCGTTCGATGCCGACCGCCCCTGGCCGCGCGGCATCCCGCAGGAGATGTACGAGGGTCTGATCGGCATGCCGGACGAGGTCGTCACCGCCACCATGAGCGAGAACACCCCGCCGGTCCCCGTCGGCGACTGACGCGCCGATCATGATCGACTTCGCCGGACGCGTCGTCCTCGTCGCGGGTGGCAGCAGCGGTATCGGGCTGGGCACGGCGCGGCGATTCGAACTCGCAGGTGCCGAGGTTCACGTCACGGGAACACGGGCGAGCGCCGCCGAGTATCCCGGCGGCGACCTGGATGGACTCGCGTTCCATCGGCTCGATGTCGCCGACCCCGGCGCCGCGGAGGAACTCGCCGCCGAGTTCGACGCGCTCGATGTGCTCGTACCCAGCGTCGGTACCGTCGCCTACGGGGGCGCCGAGTACGACATCGACACGTTCCGGCACGTCATCGACGTCAACCTCAACGGCGTCATGGCGCTGTGTACGGCGTTCCGACCTCAACTCACCGATGCTGATGGGGCCAGCATCGTGATGATCGGTTCCACGTCGAGCTTCATCGCCACGCCGGGGCAACCCGCCTACTCCGCCAGCAAGGGCGCGCTGGTCACACTCACCAAGTCGCTCGCCGCGGCGTGGGCCAAGCACGACATCCGCGTCAACGGCGTCGCTCCCGGTTTCGTCAACACCAAGCTCACCAGCCGGAGCCACGACGACCCCGACGTCTACGACTCGACGATCAGCCGCATCCCGATGCGTCGATGGGGCGAACCCGAGGAGATGGGCGACGCCGCGCTCTTCCTCGCCTCGTCGATGGCGAGCTACATCACCGGCCAGATGCTGCTCGTCGACGGCGGGATCACGTTGATGTGATGGAGCCGACGTGATGACGGATCCGGACGCGGCGGCCGGCCGCGACACCTCGCCGGTGTCCGATCAGCAGGACTGGGCCGCCCTCGAGGCCTGGCTCCGACGAGAGGTGCCGGAGCTCGACGGGACGTTGTGCGTCGAGCAGTTCACCGGCGGGCACGCCAACCTCACGTACTGCGTCACGATGGGCACGACCGAGTTGGTCGTGCGCCGTCCACCGTTCGGAGACATCGCTCCTGGCGCGCACGACATGGCGCGCGAGCACCGGGTGCTGCACGGGCTGGGGCCGGTGTTCGACCGGGCGCCCCGGGCCCTGGCGTTCTGCGACGACCCGTCGGTCATCGGCGCACCGTTCCTCGTCGTCGAACGACGCCGCGGACTCGTCGTGCGCGACGCGATGCCTGCGCTGCTCGCGGAGGCCCACGATGTCCCCACCGGATCTCGATGGCACTGGTCGACGCGCTCGCCGATCTCCACGCGATCGATCCCGAGGAGGTCGGGCTCGGACGGCTCGGACGCCCCGACGGCTTCGTGGAACGACAGCTCGCCGGGTGGCACGACCGCTGGCACCGCGTCGACGATGGCGCCGATTCGCGGTTCGACGAGGTCCACCAGCTCCTGGTGTCGACTCGTCCGACGACGAAGCGTGTCTCGATCCTCCACAACGACTACAAACTCGACAACGCCATGTTCACGCCGGGCGAACCCGACCGCGTGTCGTCGATCTTCGACTGGGACATGGCCACGCTCGGTGACCCGCTCGTCGACCTCGGCACGCTCGTGGGCTACTGGAAGCAGGCCGATGACGCCATCGACCGGGCGCCGACGATCGCGCTGGACATGGCCGACTTCCCGCGGCGCGACGAGATCATCCAGCGGTACGCCGCGGCCGGACACGACGTCGAGCACATCCAGTGGTACGAGGCGTTCGCGCTGTGGAAGCACGCGGTCGTCCTCGCACAGCTGCACCACCGATACGTCGTCGGCGACAGCAGCGACGAGCGACTGCGGCTGCTCGGCGACCATGTGGAACCGATCGTCGACCTCGCCGACTCGCTCCTGTCATCTCCGCGAGCAACCTGAAGGGACCAGCGACCATGACCGACCCGAAACGTCCAACATCTTCTTCGACGGAGCTCGTTCACCCATGACCACTCGACGGACAGCAGACGAGGTCGCCGACGCCGTCTTCGGCGCGATCGAGGACGGCGACATCGAGTTGCTCACCACCCTGTGGGCCGACGACATCGAGGTGTGGCACAGCAACGACGGCGTCGTGCAGGACAAGGCACAGAACCTCGCCGTGCTCGGCTGGATGATCGCCAACACCGCGTCGATCGAATACCGCGACATCGTCCGTGACCTCACCGCTGCCGGCTTCGTGCAGCGCCACGTCCTCCATCTCACGTTCGCCGACGGCCGCACCGCCGACCTGCCGATCGCGATCTTCGTGTCGGTTCGCGACGGACAGGTCACCCGGATCGACGAGTACATGGACTCGGCCCAGGTGGCCGCCGCGTTCGGCAGAACCGAGGCGTGACCGCCGTGACGAACCCGATGGATCTCGCCAAGCTCGCCGTCGACGTGGGACTGATGACCAACGATTGGCCGTCGCACCGGCAACTCCTCGCCGAGGTCGGCGCGCAGTACGACCATCTGCTGAAGGTCGGCAGCGGCATCCATCAACATCGCTACGCAATCGGCGACTCCGTGCTGAAGGTGAACAGCCATCGCGATGCGCTGGCGACGACCCCGTCGACGCTCGTCGGGCTGCGTATGGCCGGTGCCGTCGAGCGACCAACGGCTCGGGTCACCGCCGATGGCGTGCCGATCGAGGTCGTGCCCGTCGGAACCGACGCCATCGTCGACGTCGAAGTGCGGTGGCGCACGCACCGGCCGGACGAGGTCGCCGAGTTCCTGCAGGCCGGGCTGGGCGGCGTGCGGGAGGGAGCACGTTGGCGTGTCGGCACCTCCTGGTTCGTGCTCGACGCTGATCCCGCCGCTGCGGACGCAGCCGCTGAACTCGACGGCCTGGGTCTCCGCTACCTCACCGTGCAGGTGCGCGACGTGGTTCGTGAGCACGCACGGTTGGTCGCCCTCGGCTACGAGTCGGCGCGTCAGCCCGTCCGCCTCGGCGACACCGCCTGCATCTCGTTCGTCAGAGCGCCCGACGGAACATGGCTCGAGATCTCGCAACGGGCCTCCCTCACAGGACCGCTCCCGGTCCTGTCCTGAGGCTCGCAACCGGCTACCGGAACGCGAGTCCCGCGGCGCGTGATCGCTCGAGGGCGTCGGCTGCGATGGCCGCTCGATCCTCTGGCGTCCATGCAGTCGTCGGCTCGACGACGACCGACTCGGCGAGGTCGAAGCCGAGGAGTTCGACCAGGTAGCGCAGGTATGGCTCCTGGTGATCCTGCATCTCTGGGCTGCGCCCGTCGTAGGCCGACGGATCGGGTGAGGATCATCTGCGCCCGCTTGCCGACGCCGAGTGTGCCGACGTGGCGTCCTGCGGCGTCGAGGGTGAACGATTGGAAGGGTTGGACGACGACGTCGATCCAGGCCTTCAGGGCGTGCGGAATGCTCCAGTTCCACATCGGCGAGCTGATGAGCAGCGCGTCGTGGCGGGCGACCTGATCGATCTGGGCGCTCACCTGTTCCCAGATCTCCTCCTGCTCCGGCGTTCGGGCTTCACCGAAGATCGGTGCGAACTTCGCCAACGCAGCCTCCCGACCGAACGAGAGAGCTTCGTCGGACCAGACATCGACGTGGGTGACGGACACGTCGTCGCCGAGTGCATCGAGGAACGCTCGGGCACACGACGACGACAGCGATCGCTCGCCCTTCGGGCTGCCCTCGACCCACAGGATCGACGTCATCAGACGAGCCGATTCGTGATCGGTTGTCCGAACAGCTGACGGGCGTGATCTCCGTAGCGCGACTCTCGCTCGAAGATGACGTGGTTCGCTGCGGTGTTGATGTCGCGAGCGCACCGCTGAATCGGGTTGTCGAGCATCGCCCCGCTGGCACCGATGAGCGACGCGATCAGCGTTCGTGGCATCGCGACACATGAACGTCGCGTGCGACACCTTGGTGATCCAGGCGCTGCGCTCCTCGACGGCCGCATCGGCACGGCCGGCCATGAGGCCGGCGAGCATGTCGCGCATCAACAGCTCCGCGGCGTCGATCGACAGCGACGCCTCCGCGATCAGCCCGAAGTTTCCTTCGCCCTTGACGACCCCGGTGGCCTCGATCTTGGCCTTCACCTGCTCGGCGAACGCTGCCCGAGCACTTGCGCGCTGCGCCGAGGCACGGCAGGCCGGCGGCCAGTGCGAGGATCGGCAGGAGCGGCGTCGAGTACAAGGGGGCGTCGTAGCGCTCGGCGATCCCCCAGGTTCCGTCGAGGAGGCCGAGGAACGGAACGGCACGATCGGCGGGAACGAACACGTCATCGATCGTGAAGTCGAGTGAGCCGGTGCCGCACATTCCGGAGATGTGCCAGGTGTCGATGGTCTCGACGTCACCGCGCTGGGAGCAGGAACATCATCGGCGTGACGCCGCCATCGGAATCGGTGGCCAGGCAACCGGCGATCACCCACGTCGCGTGCACGATGCCGGTCCCCCACGCCCAGCGACCGTTGACCCGATAGCCACCATCGGTCGGCACGGCGGTACCGCCACCGATGTTGAGCGCAGCAGGCGCGAGCACGTGGTTCGCGTCGCCGTAGACCACGTCCTGCACCGCTTCGGGGAATTCGGCGAGCCAGAAGGCGTGCTCGATGTAGAAGCCGATGATCCACCCCGATCGCGGCGTCGGCCTCCGACAGGATCAACACCACCTCGAAGAACGTGTCGACGTCGAGTTCGTAGCCGCCGTAGCGCTTGGGCACCATCATCGAGAACAACCCGCTGTCGCGCACCGGCCTCGATCACGTCGTCGAGCGGCCGGCGGGCGATCTCGGCCTCTCGGGCCTTCTCACGGAGCAGCGGTGCAAGCTCGCGGGCGGCCTGGATGCAGTCGTCGTGGGTCATTGCTGTTGGTCCTGTCACTCGATGATGTCGGTCTCGGCGAGCGGGTTGTGCACCAACCCGGGCGCTGTATCGTTCGATGTCGCCGTCGTGATCGCTGGCGAGGAGTTGGGCCATCGAGCGTCGCCCGCCCGTGAGGCGGAACATCTCCCACAGTTCGCCGCGGACCTCGAGCTCGATGTCACCGGATCCGTAGTCGAAGACGTGGTCGCCGCCGATCACGCCGGATCGCCGCGAGTCCGTTCGCGGCGAGGTCCTTCTCGACGAAGCTCGTCTTGGCCGACATCACCAGCTCGATGCCCGACGAGGATCGGTCCGACTGCGTGCCCAGCGCTCCGGCGAAGTCGTGCTCGTGGGTCACGAGGTCGATCACGAGCTGGCCGAGCTGCGGCACGTCGCGCAGCACCGCTTCGAACGCTGGGCCGTTCGTGGCGAACTGTTCGAGCTGATCGGCGACGCTGATGTCGGCGCGATCGGTGATCAACTTGTCTGCCCACTCCTGCGGGTCGCCCGTCGGGCCTCGCCCTGCTGCCAGTTCCTCGGCGAGGCCGTTGACGTGGCTCAACAGGTCGCGGACTCGCCATTCGGGGCAGGTCGGGACGATGCGTAGCTCGTCGTCGGCGGAGATGCCGTCGAGCAGGGCCGTGGTGCGCAGGCGTGACGCCTCGTACTCGGCTGCCCATCGCTCGCCGCTCGGACGGATCAGGTCGTCAGTCGTCATGTTCTCCCCCTGCGTCAGCGCCCCAACTCGGGGCTTGCCCTGGGCGCCATATTGTATGACAATGTGACCGACGTCAAATCAGTGGCGCGGGACCAGCGCTGGCCGATCGAAGGGGGACCGAATGATGGGGGACGACATGGACGAATCGGCGCGAGCGCTGACACCGGACGAGATCGAGACCTACCGCCGCGATGGCGTGGTCTGTCTGCGAGGAGTGTTGAACGACGCGTGGGTGGCCGTGGTGAAGGAGGCGGTCGACGAAGCCGAACGCCGCTACGACCAGTCGTCTGGCGAGGAACTCTTCGAGCCCACGCCTGACGCCTCGAACCTGCACGCGATGAGTCGTCTCGGCGAGATGCTCGAAGGGATGGGGGCGGAGGTGCTCCGCGATGGTGACGCCGGTGCCTCCGATGGGCAGTTCATCCTCGTCAACAATGCCGTCCTCGACTACCCGGCGGTCCAGCGTCTCACGGTCGAGAGCCCCCTCGGCGAACTGGCTGCCCAGCTGTTCGGTGCTGACAAGGTGAACTTCCTGTTCGACCAGATCTTCATCAAGCAGCCGGGCGCCAATACCCGCACCGCGTTCCACCAGGACTGGGGCTACTTCCACGTCGACGGCGAGCAGGTGGCCTCGTTCTGGACGGCGGCCGAAGCCGTCGCGAAGGACAACGGGGGCATGGGCTACATCCGCGGGTCACACCGCTGGGACATGCACTCCCCCAACGTGTTCGTCGGTCAGGCGCCCATGGGCGACAACGGACTTCCCGTGCTGCCCGACATCGAGGGTCACGAGGACGACTACGACATCGTCTACTTCGACGTCGAGCCCGGCGACGTGATCGTCCACAACTACCGAACCGTCCACGGCGCACGCGGCAACACCTCGCTCGATCGCACACGACGGGCGGTCTCGCTCCGTTTCGCCGGCGACGACGCCACCTCACTGCACCGTCCGAGCGCACCAGCAGAATTCCCGACCGACCCGGGTCTCCGCGACGGAGACCCCCTCGACAGCACGACCTACCCGGTCGTCTGGCCACGGCCCTGAGACCCACCCGAAGGATGGATCACCATGACTGACTATGCCGACAGCATCAAACACGTCGCCGACTACGTGCGACTCCCCCTGCTGTACGACCACTGGTACGTCGCCGGGCTGTGCGACGAGTTCGACCGCACACCGAAGGCGAGGACGCTGCTGGAGCGCTCGATCGTGTTCTACCGCACGACCGAGGGGCAGCTCGTCGCATCGCAGAACCGATGTCTGCATCGCGCCTTCCCGCTGAGCGAGAGCAAGCTCGACGGTGACGAGTTGGTGTGCGCCTATCACGGCATCCGGTACAACCCAGAGGGACTGATCGTCCGCATCCCGAGCCAGAAGAAGTGTCCCGACCGCAAGCTGCGGATGTACCCCGTCGTCGAGCTGGGCCCGTTCGTGTTCATCTGGATGGGCGACGAGGACGCTCCCGGCATGTCTCGGCTTCCCGACCTCCCGTTCCTCGCCGACTCCGATCTGCTGACGCTGCATGGCCAGCATCATCTGCAGGGCAGCTACCTGCTCATGCAGGAGAACCTGAACGACCTCACCCACTTCGCCTACCTGCACCACGACAGCACAGGTTTCGACGATGGCTTCCTCGAGCTCCCCACCACCATCGAGGAGACACCGGAAGGTGTCAGCTGCTACCGCGTCCAGCGCGACCCGAAGGAAGCGTCCAAGTTCCTGCCGCCGGACGTTCAGGCACGGATCGGCGACCGCCCCGTGGAGCAGTGGGACGGCGGCGTGGCGATCTCGCCGGGTGT